>NZ_BRVS01000004.1 GCF_026011795.1 Arthrobacter mangrovi
CAGCGCATCACCAGATTGATCGCGACCCCGATCAGGCCGGTCGCCAGGACCAGCGCATACATGCCCGAGATCGCGCCGCCGGACTGAGCCAGGGCGATCTCCCGGCCCAGGCCCGGCGAGCCGATCACCAGTTCGGCCGTGATCGCCAGGATCAGCGCCACCGACGCGGCCAGCCGCACACCCGTCATCAGGTACGGCAGCGCGGTCGGGAAAACCACGTACCGCACCCGCGCCACCGGCCCCAACCCGTACGACCTGGCCGTATTCATCGCCACGTTGTCCACGTCCGCCACCCCGTACAGCACCTGGATGAAGACCTGCCAGAACGAGGCATACACCACCAGCATCAGCGTGGACTCGATCTTCACCCCGAACAACAGCACCGCCAAAGGGATCAGCGCCACCGACGGGATCGGCCGCAGGAACTCCACAGTGGAATTGGTCAGCTTCCGCAGGAACGACGACGACCCGATAATGAAGCCCAGCACCGTCGCCAGCACAATCGCGATCACCAGACCCAACAGCCAGGCCAGCATCGTCTCACCCACCGCGACCCAGAAAGCCGTCAACCCGAAATCCCGGGCCAACGCCCCAATCACCTCGGACGCCGGCGGCAAAAACCGCGGCTCGACCAAACCAACCCGCGGCACCAGCTCCCAGACCAGCAGAAAGCCCAGAATGCCGGCAACACCCAGCAATTGCTTGCCCGGCAGCTTCCTGGCCGGCCGCTTAGGTGCGGCGTGCGCGGCACCGCTCTTGTCAACCGCCTGCGCCGTCATGCCGATGCGGTCCTCGGTCGTTCCATTTCCACTCCTTCGTGCCCCCTCAGCGAGCGGGATGCCGCGTTTGGTGTTCGCTTATTGAACACCTGTTCACCAGCCAGTGTGAGATAAGCCACTTGTCGCGGTCAAACACGGCGTGATGATCGTTACACACAAGATATTCTGTGACGCGGGCCAACAAATCAAGTTGAAATTCTCAATTGTTTGCGTTTCCATGAAATTCGTTGCGCCGTGGAACGTCACAAACGCGGCATAGTGGAGGATCCTCCGGCGCCTGCAGCCCCAAATGGGCCGCTTCCCTTTGGAAGCGATTGTTTCCGGACAGGCAACTGGCCGGAACCGTTGGGGGGAGTTCCGGCCAGTTGCCCTTAACTGCCCGGAACCGTTGGGGGGAGTTCCAGCCAGTGGCTTATGAGGTTATGAGGATCGAGGATTACTGCCAGGCGTGGTCCGCCCAGGCCGCATCCCGCGAGTAGTCGCTTCCGGTCAGGTTCCACAGGTCGCCGTCCGGTCCGTGCGAGGCGAGCCCGCCCATCTCTTCCAGGGCTTCGGTGCTGGTCTGGTCAGTAGTTTCGGACGAGCGCAGGTAGACGGCGTTGGCCGACGTGAACGGGGTCATCTTCTTCTCTTCTCCAACAGAGCGGATTCAGTATCAGGCGTCCACGCGCGGGCGTAGATTCCCAAGGCTGCTTCTTCCCACATCGTGAAGCCAAGCCGGTTCATCATGTAGTGCGACTGGCTGAACATCAGGTTCTGGGCGCTGCGGCTTACCCGTGACTTGTCAGCCCGGTAAAGGTAAGCATCGATTGCCCGCTTCCAGCGACGGCGCCAGTTCTGCACTGAACCTTCGGCTGCTGTCGCTGCCATCAGCCGGTGCATCGGGGCCGTCCTCGGGGCAAGACTGGCCGCCAGGCCGGCGCGCGCCTTTGCAGCACCGCGCCCAAGCTCCAACGTCGAGACCCTCAAGTGGTTGTCCCAGCAGTAGTTCCAGGACAGCCTGCGCCGGTCCGGCCACTGGGCGGACTTCGGACCATTCATCATCGCCCAGGCAGCGTCCGAGAGCAGCAGCGCTCCCAGGGCCGTCCGCCCCTGCGACTTGCTGAAGCGTCCAACCGCCCAGCTCGCCAATTCAGATGAAAGCTCGAAGACCTCCTCTGCCAGGACCAGGCCGTCGGCTCCGCCGAACCTGTCCAGCTCCGATTCGTGAACCATCGACACCGGCTCGGGCCCGAGAAGGCCGGCCAGGTCCTCACAGTTTGGAGGCAGTACGTAGTTCTGCTGGATCCTGGCCGTAGGCACGGCTTCAAGGAGCCGGCCCCGGGCCGCCAACTCAAACCTCTGGAGGCTATCGAGGACTGAGCGGTGGCCCAGGAACCGGACCTTTATGTGAGGCCCCACCTCGTCAACATGATGACCGAAGTACCAGCGGCCCACGCCTTCGCGGCGAGCGTGGGCCACCAGCGGCGTAACCAGTTCTCCTATGACGGCTTCGGCTACGTCCTGTCTACCCGTGTATATAGACAGGACCCACCAGTATGATTTGAGACTGAGCGTTTCCGAGGTGCGGATGGCTGTCAGCTGGCTCATGCGCTTCTCCTTGGTTAGCTCGCTGGTGGTTGGGGAGGAATAGCCTGGCCGTCCTGGTTACAGGATCAGCTTCATGCTTGGGGATGGGGCGGCTTTTTACCAGTCCCAGGCTGCGACCGGTGTGCTGTTGGGCTTGGGCCCTTGCTCGGCTACCACTGCAGGAGTGGCTGCCGAGATCGCACCGAAGGCAACCAGCAGACCTGCCGTGATGCTGGCGATCCTCTTGAACATGTCATTCCCCTTTTGGGTGTGAGTGGCAAACCATCGGGGAATGCCCCCCGACAACTTCAAGAGTTCCGTGTCAGCCCGGGCGGTGTCCAGCCGGAGGAGGGGCAGGAACCGGACATGCACACATTGGGACAGGCGCCAACGGGTGTCCGCTTGATGCCATCCGGGGCCGGCCCGGAAGTCGCCTGAGATTCCAAGGTTTTAGCGCCAAAGGTATGATTTGAACGTGCCTACTTAAACCGATTGGCAACAACCGGACATGGCATTTACTTACTAGTCTCAAAACCAGCCGAGGGGGCAGCGGATGCTGAGCGGCACAGCCTTCGAACTGTACGAACATGCCGTAGCCAATCCGGAGTGGACGAAAGAGTCCGCTTCCACGGCGTTGGGCTACACGATACGCGACCTCAACGCCGCGATCGCGGAACTCGTGACCCGCAAGCTTCTGCAGCAGCCGGCACCGCATGTCGAGGCCTACATCGCCATCCCGCCGGACGTCGCGCTCTCCCAGCTGGTGGACGCGGACGAGAGGCTGCTGATCGACCTGCGGGCCAAGATCAGCGCGCACCGCAGCGATATGGCCACCTTGGTCCCCTCCTACCTCGCGGCCCGGAAGAACGTCGGCCTTGATTCGACGGTCGAAGTGCTGGAGGACCCCGGAGTCATCCGCAAGCTGCTGATCGACTACGGCCGCGACGTCAGCGAGCAGGTTCTGATCAGCCAGCCGGGCACAGGCTCTACCGCGGAAGTGCACGAGGAGAGCATCCAGAAGGACCTGGAACTGCTCGATCGCGGCGTCGTCCGCAAGAACCTCTACAGCAACAGCACCCTGGACCATGTGCCGACGCGCAAAGCCGTGGCCGCAACAGCTCCGGCCGGGCTCGAGTACCGGACCCTGCCGTACGTTCCGCTGAAGGTGCTGATCTTCGACCGGAACCTGGCCCTCGTGGCTCGCCAGCTTTACCCCGACGACCGCGGGGCGCTCGTGGTGCGCGACCCGAAGCTCATCCACGTCTTCACCCACCTGTTCAATGTGGCATGGGAGCTGGCTACGCCCTACAACGCGGACGAGGCAGGCAACACCGCCCAGCTGAACAGCGTCCAGCAGTCCATCCTGCGGGGCATGGCGGCCGGCCACTCCGATGAAGTGATCGCCCGACGGCTCGACATCAGCGTCCGGACCTGCCGCCGGCACATCGCCTGGATGCTGGAGCAGCTCGGCGCCGAAAGCCGCTTCCAGGCGGCACTCAAGGCCAAGGACGCTGGCTGGCTCTGACCGGGACGGATAGGCCGGCCGGCGGCCCGATCACCAGCCGATAACCAAGCCGCGAAGTAAACAGGAGTTGCATGGAAAGCAACACCGCGGGTTATCCTGTGTGAGTGACAGCACACCAGCCGACCGCGCCCGCCGACCTTTCCACCGAGACCGAGGTCGCCCTGGAGCGCGCCGCGACCTCCCACCGCCACCATGAACTGTTTTCCGCGCGGGCGTCCAAGATCAAGCAGTCCGCAGTCCGCGACGTCTTCGACATCTCGCTGCGGCCCGGGCTGGTCTCGCTGGCCGGGGGCAACCCGTTCCTGCAGTCGCTGCCGCTGGAAAAGATCGGCGGGATGGCCTACAAGCTCGTGACCGAACACGGGCTCACCGCGCTGCAGTACGGCGGCGGCCAAGGCATGGAAAAGCTGCGGGAACAGATCTGCGAGGTCATGGCCGAGGAAGGCATCACCGATGCCGACCCGGGGAACGTCGTCGTTACCGTAGGTTCCCAGAGCGCGCAGGACGTGGCCTGCAAGGTGTTCTGCAATCCCGGGGACACGGTCCTGTGCGAAGATCCAACCTACGTCGGGGCACTGAATACCTTCGAAGCCTATGAGGTCAACGTCGAAGCCGTCGCCATGGACGACCGCGGGCTTGTTCCGGACGAACTCCGGCGGCGCATCGCCGAGGTCCGCTCCGCGGGCGGCAACATCAAGTTCCTCTACACGATCCCCAACTTCAACAATCCCTCGGGCATCACGCTGGCGGCCGAACGGCGCGAGGAGATCGTGCGGATCTGCCAGCAAGCGAACATCCTGATCATCGAGGACAACCCCTACGGGCTGCTGCGCTTCGACGGCCAGCCGATTCCGCCCCTCAGGGCGGGGCATCCAGCGGACGTAATCTACATGGGCTCGTTCTCCAAGATCCTGGCGCCGGGCCTGCGGATCGGCTGGGCGCTGGTGCCGGCCCACCTGCAGCGCCGGTTCTACCTGGCCAGCGAAGCCGTCACGCTGTGCCCGCCCACTCTGAACCAGATGCTGGTGTCGGAGTACCTGGACGGCCACGACTGGCGGGGCCAGATCACCAACTACCGCGACCTCTATGCGGAACGCTGCCTCGCCATGCTTTCCGCGCTGGAGGAATACATGCCGCCGGGGGTCACGTGGACGCGCCCCGAGGGCGGTTTCTTCGTCTGGGTGACGCTGCCGCCGGGGATCGACACGTACCCGCTGCTCCACCGCGCCATCGACGCCGGAGTCGTCTTCATCCCGGGGGCCGCCTTCACGCCATCCGACGAGCCGTCCAACCGGCTCCGGCTGGCCTTCAGCGCCGTGGCGGGCGACCGGATCCGCGAGGGCGTCCGCCGGCTGGCCCCGGTCATTGCCGAGGCCATCGAGGCGGGGACAGCCGAGCGGACTGGCTAGGCTGCCTAAGTGCGCCTAGCGCCGTTTCTTCAGGTACCGGTGGTACACGTACCGGCCGGCGAAGTAGAGGGCCAGCACCAGCACGATGCGCAGGATGGTGTGCATGCCCGGGAACAGCGCGATGAAGACGTAGCTGAGCAGGAAGACGAACAGCATCGCCCAGAGCGTGCCGCGCCAGTCGATGCGGGGGATGCCGGGATCGTTGCGGCGCGTGGGGCGGTTGCTGCTCATGCCTCCCAGTCTTTCACAGACGTGCTGCCCTCCCGGCTCAGCGCTCCACGAGGATGCCGTCGAGGTCCGCGTAGAGCATCGCGCCGGGACGGAACCGCACGCCGGAGAACTCCACCGGCGCGTCCACTTCACCGGCCGACTCCTTGGCGCTCTTGCGGGGATTGCTGCCCAGCGCCTTGATGCCCAGCGGCAGGCCGGCCAGCACGGCACGGTCCCGGACGGCGCCGTTGATCACGACGCCGGCCCAGCCGTTCTCCACGGCCGCCGCTGCGATCAGGTCCCCCATCAGCGCCGTTTTAAGCGAACCGCCGCCGTCGACCACCAGGACACAGCCGCCGCCCGGCGAATTCAGCACGGACTTCACCAGGCCGTTGTCCTCGTGGCAGCGGATCGTGCGGATCGGCCCGCTGAAGGCCGCGTGCGCGCCAAGGTTCAGGAACTGCAGGGCGACGGATTGCAGTTCCTCGCCCCGCTCGTCGTAAAGGTCGGCAGTCTGCACAGCGGTGCCGGTCGTCTCGGTCATGGTTCGCTCCTCCTCGCCACTGCTGTCGATCATAGCGAACGACGGCGGGGCGCCGGCGCCATCGCTCAGTCGCGCAGGAGCACCGGCGCCAGGGTTGCGCGGTTCAATCGAGCAGCAGCGCCGGCTCCTCCATGATCGCCGCCACGTCCGCCATGAAGCGCGCGGACAGGTCGCCGTCCACCACGCGGTGGTCGAAGGAGCCCCCGAGGGTGGTTACCCAGCGGGGAATGACCTCGCCGTCGAGCACCCACGGCTTCTGCTTGATGGTGCCGAAGGCGACGATGGCCACTTCGCCCGGGTTGATGATCGGCGTCCCGGTGTCGATGCCAAGCGCGCCGATGTTGGTGATCGTCAGCGTGCCGCCCTGCATCTCGGCCGGCTGGGTCTTGCCCTCGCGGGCCCTTGCGGCCAGCTGGTTCAGCGCAATGGCCAGTTCCTTCAGCGAGAGGTCCTGGGCGTCCTTGATGTTGGGCACCATCAGGCCGCGGGGGGTGGCCGCTGCGATGCCCAGGTTCATGAAGTGCTTGACCAGGATCGCGTCGTCCGTCCAGGTCGCGTTGACCGAGGGGTTGCGCGCGGCGGCCCAGATAACGGCCTTGGCCAGGATCAGCAGCGGGGAGACCTTGATCCCCTCGAAGTCCCGGCTTGCCTTGAGCCGCTTGACGAACTCCATGGTCCGCGAAGCATCGACGTCCACGAAGATGCTGACATGCGGCGCGGTGAAGGCGGATTCGACCATGGCCTTGGCGGTGGCCTTCCGGACGCCCTTGACGGGCAGGCGCTCAATCCGCTGCTCCTGCGGCTTCCTGCTGGGCGCCCAGAAGGTCTCGGCCTGGTCCAGCTCGGCGTCCCGCTGGGCCTGGTAGCTGAGCAGGTCCTGCTTGGTGACTTCACCGCCGCGGCCCGTCGGCACGATGTCCGCCAGGTCGATCCCGAGATCCTTGGCTGCCTTGCGCACCGGCGGCTTGGCCAGCACGCGGTTCAGCAGCCGGGAAACGGCAGCCTGCGCGTCCGCCCGGCGGTGCCGAAGGCCAGCGGGCTCGGCGGAGGGCGCCGCGGGAACGGGCGGGACGTGCGGAGCGTGGTGGGCCGGGCTGGAGTCGGAAACGCCGTGGTGGTGGCCGGCGGGGGCGTTGGCGAGCGATGTGTCCTCCGGGGCGGCGTTCCCCACTGCGGCGTCCGCCGTCGTCGTTATTGGAGAGGTAACCCCGGTGCTGCGGCGCGGCCGCCGCTTGACCGCGTCCGCCTTTGGCCCCGACCCGACGAGGGGCTTCAGTTCCGGTTCCGGCGCCGCCGCAGCCGCAGCCGCAGCCGCAGTCGCAGTCGCAGTTGCAGTCGCCGGAGTTTCCCTCGGCGCGGCGGGCAGCGCCTCGGCGAGGGCGTCCCCGCCGGGCTTCTCAGGTTCGGCCTGCGCCTCGGCACCGGCCGGCTGCACGGAGATGATCGGGGCGCCCACTTCCACGGTCTGGCCTTCCTCGGCCAGCAGTTCCGCCACCACGCCGGCGTACGGGCTGGGCAGCTCCACCAGGGACTTGGCCGTTTCGATCTCCACGATCACCTCGTTGATCGCCACCGTGTCCCCGGGCTTGACCTTCCAGGACACGATGTCCGCCTCGACGAGGCCTTCGCCGACGTCGGGCAGGTTGAAGATGAGTGTGTTCGACATGGAAACTCCGGATCAGTAGGCGAGCGAGCGGTCGAGGGCCTCGAGGATGCGGTCGATGTCCGGCAGATAGTGCTCCTCGACCTTGGCCACCGGGTACGGCATGTGGAAACCGCCGACCCGCAGCACCGGGGCCTCCAGGCTCAGGAAGGCGCGTTCGCTGACCCGCGCCGCGATTTCGCCGCCGATGCCGCCGAAGGTCGGGGCCTCGTGGGCGACGATGAGCCGGCCGGTCTTCTGCACCGAGGCGGTGACCGTGTCGAAGTCGATCGGCGAGATGGAACGCAGGTCGATCACCTCGACGCTGTTGCCGTCCTCCTCGGCGGCCTCGGCAGCGGCGAGGGCCACGGGCACCAGGGGGCCGTAGGCCACGACCGTCGCGTCCGTGCCTTCGCGCAGGACGGCGGCGCTGAAGGCATCCAGCCCGGCCTGCTCGGTGTCCACCTCGCCCTTGAGCCAGTACCGGCGCTTGGGCTCGAAGACGATCACCGGGTCATTCGAGGCCACCGCCTGCTGGGTCATCCAGTACGCGTCGTGCGCGTTGGAGGGCGTGATGATGCGCAGGCCGGCGGTGTGGGCGAAGAGGGCTTCCGGGGATTCCGAGTGGTGCTCGATGGAGCCGATGCCGCCGCCGTAGGGAATGCGGACGACGACGGGGGCCGAGACCTGCCCGCTGGTGCGCGCATGGATCTTCGCCAGCTGGGTGGTGATCTGGTTGAAGGCCGGGAACACGAATCCGTCGAACTGGATCTCGCAGACGGGACGGTAGCCACGCATGGCGAGGCCTATGGCGGTGCCGATGATGCCGGACTCCGCCAGCGGGCTGTCGACGACGCGGTCCTTCCCGAACTCCTCCTGCAGCCCTTCCGTCACGCGGTAGACCCCGCCGAGGGCGCCGATATCCTCGCCCATCAGCAGCGTCTTCGGGTCCTCGGCCAGGGCGCGGCGCAGCCCCGCGGTGATCGCCTTGGCGATGGTCATCGTGGCCATTAGTTGCCCTCCCCCGAGCGGTCGGTGTCGGCGAAGCCCGCCTCGTATTTCCGGTGCCACGCCAGTTCCTCGGCGACCAGCGGGTGCGGGTCCGCGTAGACCGTCTCGAAGCTCTGCTCGAACTCCGGTCCCTCCATGGCGAGCACCTCGGCACGGACCGCGGAAGCCATGGCCTCGCCCTCGGCAGCCACCTCGTCAAAGAACGTGTCCCCGGTGCCGGCCCCGCGCAGGTGCTTGGCCAGCCGGGATAGCGGATCCCGCTGCCGCCACTCCGCCTCTTCCGAGGACAGCCGGTACTTGGTGGGATCATCCGCCGTCGTGTGCGCGCTCATCCGGTAGGTGAAGGCTTCGATCAGCACCGGCCCCTTCCCCGAGCGGGCATGCTCGAGGGCCCAGCGGGTCACGGCATGGACAGCCACCACGTCGTTGCCGTCCACGCGGATGCCGGGGAACCCGTAGCCGCTGGCCCGGTTGGACAGCGGGATCCTCGACTGCACTTCGGTTGGCACCGAGATCGCCCAGTGGTTGTTCTGGCAGAAGAACACCACCGGTGACTGGTTGGAGGCGGCAAAGACCATCGATTCGTGGACGTCGCCCTCGGAGCTGGCCCCGTCGCCGAAGTAGGCGACGCTGACGGCGTCCTCCTGGTCCCGCTGGATTCCCATCGCATAGCCGACGGCGTGCAGCGTCTGTGCGGCCAGCACCAGCGTGTAGATGTGGAAGTTCTTCTCCCGAGGGTCCCAGCCGCCGTTGGTGATGCCGCGGAACAGCTTCAGCAGCGAGGACAGCTGCAGGCCGCGGGTAAGGGCGACGCCGTGTTCCCGGTAGGTGGGGAACACGTAGTCCTGCGGCTGCAGGGCGCGGCCGGAGCCGATCTGGGCGGCTTCCTGCCCGAGCAGCGGCGGCCACAGGGCCAGCTGGCCCTGGCGCTGGAGCGCCGTCGCCTCCTGGTCGAAGCGGCGGACCAGGAACATGTCCCGGTACAGCCCGCGGAGCGCCTCCGCATCAAGATGCTCTGCGAAGGGGCTGAAGCGCGCGTCGAATTGCAGGACGCCGTCGGCGTCGAGCAGCTGCACCATGTCCGGCGCGTCAGCGGGATCGCTGGCGGCCAGGGCCTGCTCCAGCTCCACAATCTCGAATTCCGAGGTGGGCAGGTGCTCAGCGCCCATACGAACTCCTCGCCGGCGGCCGCTTCGCAGCGCCGCCTGTGCTGTTATATTCCCCCGAAGGAATAGATGACCCGCGGGGCATATATCGGTCGTTTTCCGCTCCCTAGCCTACTGCCACCGGGCAGCAGGCCTGTTCCTATTACGGTCAGGAAACGCCCGGACCCTTTGTATAGTTCGCACACAGGGCCAGGAACCGGGTGTTGGCCTCGACCTCACCGATGCTCACCCGCACCCCCTCGCCGGGGAAGGCGCGCACGGAGAGCGCCTGCGTTCCCGCGAACTCCGCAAAGTCCTGCGAATCCGCGCCCAGCGGGAGCCAGACGAAGTTGGCGTGGGTCTCGGGGATCTTCCAGCCCAAGTCCTTCAGGCCGGCGACCACGCGCTCCCGCTCGTCCACCAGGCTTTGTACCCTTTCCACAACCTGGTCGTAGTGCTTGAGCGAGGCGATCGCCGCGTCCTCGGCCAGGCTGGACACCGCGAACGGGGTGGCGGCGACCCGGAGGTGCCGGGTCAGCCCCTGGTTGGCCACGGAGTAGCCGACGCGCAGGTTCGCCAGTCCGTGGGCCTTGGAGAAGGTCCGCAGCACGATGACATTCGGGTAGTTGCGGTAGAGCCGGATGCCGTCAACTGCCTCGGGGTCGCGCACGAACTCGGTGTAAGCCTCGTCGATCACCACAACGACGTCGGACGGCACCTTCGCGAGGAAGTCCTCCACCTGCGCCGTGGTCAGCGCCGGACCGGTCGGATTGTTCGGGGTGCACAGCAGGACGACGCGGGTCCGATCGGTAAGGGCGGCGGCCATGGCGTCAAGGTCGTGCGCACCGTCCGCCCGGTTAGGCACCTGGACGCTCTCCGCGCCCGCCAGTCCCACCATGATGGGGTAGGCCTCGAAGGAACGCCATGCGTAGACCACTTCGTCCGCGGTACCGTCCGGGTTCCGCCCGGCGAAGGTCTGCAGGATCTGCACCAGTGCGCCCAGGCTGCCGGCACCGGTGACGATGTCCTCCGACGGCACGTCCAGGAAGCGGCCCAGTTCGGTGCGCAGGGCGGTGCTCAACGGGTCCGGGTAGCGCTGGATGCTGTGCTGGGAATTGATCGCGGCCAGCACCTCCGGCAGCGGCGGCAGCGGGTTCTCGTTCGACGAGAGCTTGTAGGGCTGCAGCCCCTCGATCACGGCGGGCGGCTTCCCGGCGGCGTACTTGGGCAGCTGGGCCACCACGGGACGGGGAGCGACGGCAGCGGCGCGGGGATCTTCCTGGACCGCAGCGTCATCGGTGAAGTTCCTTGCAGAAGTCATGGGTTAAAGAATACGTGGGCCAGGGCACAGCCCTGCCCCGTGTGCTCCGGCGGTGCATATGACAGCATGAGGCCATGGGAAAGTTCATCGTGCGCGTCCTGATCAACGGCCTCGCGCTGTGGGTGGCCAGCTGGCTGCTCCCGGGCATTACCCTGGAGGCCGGCGCGGCCGCGGAGGCTTCCGGCGGAAACGAGACGGTCGGCATCGTCCTTGGCTACCTGTTCATCGGCCTGATCTTCGGGCTGGTCAATGCCTTCGTGCGCCCGATCGTCAGCCTGCTGTCGCTCCCGCTGACGATCCTGACCCTGGGATTGTTCACGATCGTCATTAATGCCCTCATGCTGATGCTCACGGCCTGGCTCTCCGAGTTCACACCAGTGCACTTTCTCGTGGACTCGTTCTTCTGGACCGCCGTGCTCGGCTCCCTGATCATCAGCGTCGTCTCGCTGATTGCCGGGGCCATCACGAATACGCGGTGACCGGCGCGCAAGCCGCACCCGCGCGCCAGGGCGGCGTTCCCGGCGTCGTCCTCACCTTGCCTCGAGGCCGCCGTGAGGCACTTTTGATGCGGCCGTAACGTCCCGCCGCAGGGGACGAAACACGCGGTTCCTACAGTCTTCTCCATCGGTGAAAACTGCTCCCCCTGGAGGACCGCGTGAGTATTGATCAGACTGAACTGAGGACAGGCCCGGCCGGCGCACCGGCTGCCGCGGCTTCCCGGCTGCGGATCCGGCCCGGACGCTGGGTGGACGGCTGGGATCCGGAAGACAAGCAGCTCTGGGAGACCGAGGGCCGCCCCCTCGCCACGGTCAACCTGCGCTGGTCCATCTTCTGCGAGTTCCTCGGCTTCGTGGTCTGGCAGCTCTGGTCCATCATGGCGGTGCAACTGCCCGCGGCCGGTTTCGACTTCAGCACCTCGCAGATCTTCTGGCTGATCTCGATGCCGAGCCTGGTTGGGGCGACGTTGCGGATCCCCTACACCTTCATGGTCCCGCGCTTCGGCGGGCGGAACTGGACCGTCGTCTCGGCGCTGCTGCTGCTGGTTCCGTCGATCGGGCTGGCCCTGTGCGTGGCCAATCCGCAGACACCGTTCGGCGTCATGCTGCTGGTGGCCGGCCTCGCCGGATTCGGCGGCGGCAACTTCGCCAGCTCGATGGCCAACATCACCTACTTCTATCCCGCCGCGGAAAAGGGCTACGCTTTGGGGCTCAACGCGGCTGGCGGCAACCTCGGGGCAGCGGTGGCCCAGCTGGTCGTGCCGCTGGCGATCACCGTGGGCGCGGCCGCGTCGCTGAACCTGCCGCTGGGCGGGCTCATCTGGGTGCCGCTGATCCTGGTCGCCGCGTGGGGCGCACGGAAATACATGCACAACCTGTCGCACGCCACGGGCGACGTGGCCGGTTCCGTGGCGGCGCTGCGGGAACCGCACCTGTGGATCATGGCGCTGCTGTACATCGGCACCTTCGGCTCGTTCATCGGCTTCTCCGGAGTCTTCCCGAAGCTGATCAAGGACATGTTCCCCGAGTTCTCCTCCTTCGCCGTGGGCACGGCGGCGCTCTCGCTGGCCTTCCTGGGCCCGCTGGTCGGTTCGCTGACCCGTCCGCTCGGCGGCAAGCTGGCCGACCGGTTCGGCGGGGCGCGGATGACGGTGGCGGCGTTCGCGACGATGGCGGTGATCGCCCTGGCCGTGGTCTGGACGCTGCCGCTGGGCAACTTCTGGCTCTTCCTGGCCCTGTTCCTCGCGCTGTTCACGGCCAGCGGCTTCGGCAACGGCGCCACCTACCGGATGATCCCGCGCATCTTCTCGATCCGCGGGCAGCGCGAGTCCGTGGCTTTTGGCCGCAGCGAGGTGGACAGCCAGCGCAAGTCCTCCGCGGCGCTGGGCCTGATCTCCGCGATCGGCGCCTACGGCGGCTTCGTGATTCCTCAGGTGCTGAGCGCCTCGCATGCCGCCGGCGGCAACTACAACGCCGCGTTCTACGGCTTCGTGGCGGCCTACATGCTCATGCTCGCGGTGACGTGGGCGTGCTACCTGCGGCCCGGTTCCGCCATGGCCAAGGGCGGCGTCTGATGGCTACCGCGACGCATTGCCCGTACTGCGCGCTCCAGTGCGCCATGCGCCTGGCCCCGGCCGCGGAGGGCGTTTCCATGAACGACGGCGGTGCGGCGGCTTCGAAGGGCATGTCCGGTCCGGTCGCCGCGCAGGGACCGGCCCTGACCGTGGCAGCGGGCGCGGGGCCGGCGGAGGCGGCAACCGGCCTCGCTGCGCCAGGAACCGGACTGGCGGTGGCCGGGCGCGATTTCCCGACCAACCGCGGCGGCTTGTGCCGCAAGGGCTGGTCGTCCAGTGCACTGCTGAATTCGCCGGAACGCCTGACCGCTCCCCTGCTGCGCGGTGACGACGGGAGCTTCCGGCCGATCGGCTGGGACGAGGCGCTCGACCTCGCCGCCGGCGCCGTCCGCAGCGCCCAGGCGATGCACGGGCAGGATGCCGTGGGCGTGTTCGGCAGCGGCGGCCTCACAAATGAAAAGGCGTACCAGCTCGGAAAGTTCGCGCGGCTGGCGCTGCGAACCTCGCGGATCGACTACAACGGCCGGTTCTGCATGTCGTCGGCGGCGGCCGCGGGGAACCGGGCCTTCGGCCTGGACCGCGGCCTGCCCTTTCCGCTGCAGGACCTGGACGACGCGGGCACCATCCTGCTGCTGGGCTCCAACGTCGCCGACACCATGCCGCCATTCGTGCAGCATCTGAAGGGCGCCCGCGATGCCGGCGGCCTGATCGTGGTCGATCCGCGGCGCTCCGCCACTGCCGCCCTGGCCGGGGCCGGGGCCGGGCTGCACCTGGCCCCGACGCCGGGAACCGACATGGTCCTGCTGATGGGAATCGCGCACGTGGTGCTGCAGGAGGGGCTCGCCGACACGGACTACATTGCCCGGCGCACCGCCGGCTTCGAGGAACTGCGCCGCAGCCTCAACCGCTGGTGGCCCGCCCGGGTCCAGGAAGTTACCGGAGTGCCGGCCGCCCTGATCCGCGAGACGGCCCACCGGTTGGCCGGCGGTGCCCGCCGGGCCTCTGGCCAACCGGTGAACGGGACCGGGGGAACCTACATCCTCACCGGGCGCGGCGTGGAGCAGCACGTTGACGGCGCCGACACCGCCACGGCGGCCATCAACCTGGCCCTGCTGCTCGGCCTGCCCGGCAGCGCCCACGGCGGCTATGGGACGCTCACCGGCCAAGGCAACGGGCAAGGCGGCCGGGAGCACGGGCAGAAGGCCGACCAGTTGCCCGGCTACCGGAAGATCACGGATCCCGCGGCCCGCGAACATGTCGCCGCGGTCTGGGGCGTGCGGCCCGAGGACCTTCCCGGTCCGGGCGTCCCCGCCGTCGAGATGCTGATGTCGCTCGGACGGCCCGGCGGTGTCCGCTGCCTCTTTGTCCATGGTTCCAACGTGGCCGTTTCCGCCCCCGATGCCAACGAGGTGATCGCCGGCCTGCGGCGCTTGGACTTCCTCGTGGTTGCCGATTTCTTCATGTCGGAGACGGCCGCCGAAGCGGACCTGGTCCTGCCGGTCCTGCAGTGGGCCGAGGAAGAGGGCACGATGACCAACCTCGAGGGCCGCGTGCTGCGGCGCCGCGCCGCCATCGACCCGCCGGCGGGCGCCCGCTCGGAGTTGTGGATCATGTCCGAGCTGGCGCGGCGGCTGGAGGCGCCCACGAACTTCAGCACCGATCCCGAGACCGTCTTCGACGAGCTCGCCCGGGCGTCGGCGGGCGGGCCGGCCGACTACTCCGGCCTCGGCTATCCCCTGCTGGACTCGGGTGCCGAGGCCTACTGGCCTTACCCGGCGGGGTCAACCGGCACGCGGAGGCTGTTCATGGACTCCTTTGCCCACGCCGACGGGCGTGCCCGGCTGATCGCAGTGGCTCCGGCCGTGCCGACGGACGAGCTGCACCGGCCGGGCGAGCTCACCCTTGTCACAGGCCGCCTGCTGGAGCATTACCAGTCGGGCACCCAAACCCGCCGGGTCGCGGAGCTGTCCGCCGCGCAGCCCGGGCTGGCGCTGCAGATCCACCCGGTGACCGCCCACCGGCTGGGCATCGAGGCCGGAGACCGGGTCACGATCGGCAACGGGCGCGGTACCGTCACCGGCGTCGCCGAGGTTACCCAGGACATCCGGCCGGACACCGTCTTCCTGCCCTTCCACTTTCCCGGCGGCCAGAGCGCCAACCGGCTCACGCCGGCCGCCACCGATCCGGTGTCCGGCATGCCCGAGTTCAAGACCAGCTCCGTGACCGTGAGCGTGCTGGAGAAAGCGGGTGCCCTGTGACGCGCCAACCCGAACGGATCGCCGTCGTCGGCTTCGGTCCCGTGGCCGCCCGCCTGGTGGACGAACTGCTGCCCGCGGCGGCTGAGGGACGGATAAGGCTCACCGTGATCGGGGCGGAGACCGGGGCTGCCTACAACCGGGTGCTGGTCGCCGATGTTGGAGTCGGGCGGACCACGGCCGAGGCAATCTCGCTGGCGGACGAGTCCGGATTGCGCCGCCAGGGGGCCGTCGTTCGCCTGGGCCGGACGGTGCGGCGCATTGATCGCCCGCGCCGGCAACTGCTGCTCGACGACGGCAGCATCGAAGCGTACGACCGGCTCGTGCTGGCCACCGGTGCCCGCCCGGTGGTTCCGACGCTGACCGGCCTCAACCCGGACCCCTCCGCCCTGCACCTGCTCCCGCCGGGCGTCACCGCGCTGCGCGACCTGGGCGACGCCGCCCGGCTGCGCAGCGTGGTCGCGGCGCGCGGAGAGGTCGTTGTGCTCGGCGGAGGGATCCTGGGCATCGAGGCCGCCCTCGCTGCTGCCGACGAGGGCGCCGCGGTCACGGTGGTCCATCATGGTCCGCGGCCGCTGGGACGGAACATCGATGCCGGGGGCGGAGCCGTCCTCGCCAGGGCGCTGCGGGAACGCGGCATCAGGCTGGTCTCCAACGCCCGCTCGTCCGGCATCCGCTTCCGCAACCAGCCCGGCGGCCGGCACCGCTTCGACGCGCTTGTCCTCGACGACGGCAGCGAATTGCCGGCCGACCTGCTGTTGCTCTCCTGCGGCGTCCGGCCGCGAACCGGCCTCGCCGAAGGCTGCGGGCTCGCCGTAGACACCGGCATCGTGGTCAACCACCGGCTCGAAGCCGATGTCGAAAGCCGTGTCTTCGCGATCGGCGACTGCGCCCAGGTCAACTGCGGGCAGGACGACTGCCCCGAGTGCGGTCCCGGCTCCGGCGCTCCACTGGGACTGCTGGGCCCCGGCTGGCGCCAGGCCGAGTTCCTCGCCGGACAGCTGCTCGCCGCTGCCGCCGCAGGCGGGACAACAGCCGGAGGGAGACCGCAGGGCGCCGGCATGCTGCCGCCCGAAACGGAACCGGGTGGCCCGGACCGGCTGCCGGCCGAGCACCCGCCCGTGATCCTGCTCAAGGCGCGCGGGGTGGACATGGCGGCCGCGGGCAATGTGGGTGCCGAACTGTGGGAGGACGTGCCGCACGGACCGGGCACCGTTCCGTGCCACGTCTCCCAGTGGGCGGACCCGGAACACGGCCGGTACGCCAAGATGGTCACCCGTGGCGGCGTGCTCGAGGGCTTGGTCTGCGTGGGCATGCCGAGGACCGCCGCCGAACTCGTGCTGCTCTTCGAGCGCCAAGCGGAACTGCCTGCCGACCGGACGGCGATGTTCCGGCTCGATGCGGTCGAAGAACTGCCGGACGGCGCCGGGCCTGCCGATCCCGGCTCGACGCTGTGCCGCTGCACCGGGGCCACGCTCGGCAGCGTCGAGGACGCCATTTCGGACGGCTGCGCTACGGCGGAGGAGGTGTCGGCCTGCACGCGGGCCGGCACCGGCTGCGGCGGCTGCAAGTCCCGGATCAAGGAACTCATCGAGGCGCACCGCGGGCTGGCGGCCGCGCCGGCGGGGTAGGAGCCGGCGGGGTAGGAGGAGAGGGCAGCCGGAGCGGCGCGGCCTTCGGAACGTTCTTCGGCGGAAGCTCGCGCCGGAGGGTGACCAGATGCCTGCGGGCAGCTCCCCCGCCGGCGAGCGCGGCGCCAAGCACGGCGGAGCCGGCGGCGACGGACGGATCCCGGCTGCCTTCCAGCCGCCGCGCGCCTTCGACGTAGTTGGCGAAGTCATGTCCCGGCCCCAGGCCGGCGCCTTCGCCCTCCGGGGTGGCCGCCCTGCCGGCCAGGGTCACGGTGACGCGGTCCCGGGTATCCGGGTTCGGCCGGCCGTCCGCTCCGGGAACCCAGTCCTGGACATGTTCGAGGTGGAGCCCGGCGGTTCCTTCCGGGATCGCCGTCCCGCCGACGGGCGAGCCGGCGGTCAGCACGTAGGCCACGTTGTGCGCGGCCCGGAACTCCTCGCTGGCGGCAAGGTTCGCCGCATGCATGCCGCCCTGGCTGTAGCCGACCAGCACCACCGGGTCGGCCGCAGCGGCGCCGGCTTCGGCCAGTGCCGCGGAGACCGCGGCCGCAGTGTGCCGGCTGTTTCCGGCGAGCGCTTCGGCCACGCCGGTCTCGTCGAACGGATTGGCCGTGGCCTCGGCCGAGCTTGCCGCCTGGGTGCCGGGCAGGGTAACCACCCAGCGGGTTCCCTGCGGCGTCCGGACCTCGAGGATCTCGATGGTCCCCGGGCCAGCGTCGGCTGCCGCTTGTGCCCGTTCCAGCAGGGCTGCGGCCGTCGGCTCGAGCCTCATTTCGCCGGCGGGCCGGTCCGTCTTCGCCACGGAGACCGGAGCCGTCCGCAGCAGCCCGAAGGTATTAGCCGTGCCGACCAGCACGGCCGCAGCCTCCCGCGGCGAGGCAGCAGTCCAGGAACTGCGGGCCAGCGACGGCGGAAGCCCCATCAGCGCGGCCAGGGCGGCCGGACCGTGGACGATCGCAAGCTCCGTGCCGTCCCGCGTCGGCCGGCCTTCATTACCCGCCATGCCGAGCGGGACGCTGGCCCACCAGGTGGCTCCGTGCACCTGGTCCATGCCCCACGCGGCTGCTTCTTCGGCAAGGCGGTAGGCCACATGGGCAGCCGCGACCTCCCCGGCCAGGTCCCTGATCTCCGCGATGGACCTGTCCAGCACCTCCGCCGCCTCCGCCACCGCGGACTGTGCCGCCACGCGCGAGGGCACCCAGGCCAGGCGCGGGTCCTGGAGTGCCAGCTGGGCCAGCATGAGGTCTCCATAGACGGCGTCGGCGTCATCCGCCACCGCGCCCAGCCTGGCCGCGGCATCGGTGAGCTCCTGCCACTGGAACTGCATCCCGCCCACGCCGCCACGGACGCTGAAGGCCCCGCCGGGATCCGGCGGCTTCGGCCACGCCAGGCCGCCGGGCGGGAACAGGATCCCCGTCATGTCCGGGGAACCACCGGGGAGGCTTCTGCGGCTTGGCCGAACGCGCTGACGGCCGCCGCGGCCTCCGCCACCTCGGCTGCCGCCCGGTCGAGCCGCAGCCTGCGCAGCTGCAGGCTTTCCCGGAAGGCGCGGCCGGCCGGCGAAACCCACGCGCCCAGTTCCAGCCCGCCCAGCTCGCCGTTCAGCCTCAGCAGCGCCTCCTCGCAGCCGAACAGCGTCCGCGCCGCCGCCCTCACGCCGTCCGCACCGCCCGGTAGCCCCGGCGTCGTACCTGCCCAGAGACTGCACATGATGGCTCCTTTCCGATGCCACCACGCTAGGCAGCGGGTTCTTAGGCGCACAGGAGGCCTGTTCGGCTATGTCGATAACCGGGCCGATAACCCGCTGCCGGCGCCTCCTGTGGAGGCCGGGTCATCGATCGGCCCGGAAGCCAGGGTCGTGGAAGAATGAAGAGCATGTCTGAAACTCCCCGCGTTCCCCTGGCCGAACTCACCCCCGGCATCATGCTCGGCCCCCTGGACGGCCGCTACCGCTCGGCCGTCGCTCCGCTGGTCGACTACCTGTCCGAGGCCGCCCTGAACCGGGACCGCGTGCATGTGGAGGTCGAGTGGCTGATCCACCTCACCGACCAGTCCGTGCTGCCCGGCACGAGCCCACTGACGGCGGACCAGAAGTCGGCGCTGCGCCGGATCGTCACCGGGTTCGACGCCGACTCGATCAAGGAACTCGCGGAGACCGAGGCCATCACCGTCCACGATGTGAAGGCCGTCGAGTACTTCATCGGCAACCGCCTGCCGGACATCGGGATCGGCAACCTGAAGTCGCTGGTGCACTTCGGCTGCACCTCGGAAGACATCAACAACCTCTCCTACGCCGTGGGGATCAAGGGCGCCGTCGAGCAGGTCTGGCTGCCCGCCGCCCGGGCCCTGGTCGGCCAGTTCGCCGCCATGGCCGAGGAGCACCGGGACGTGCCGATGCTCTCCCGCACGCACGGCCAGCCCGCCACGCCGACCAGCCTCGGCAAGGAACTGGCGGTCATCGCGCACCGCCTCGGCCGCCAGCTGGACCGGATCGCGCGCACCGAATACCTGGGCAAGATCAATGGCGCCACCGGCACCTACGCGGCGCACTACGCCTCGGTTCCCGGCGCGGACTGGCAGGCCGTTTCCCGCAGCTTCGTCGAGGGCCTGGGCCTGACCTGGAACCCGCTGACCACCCAGATCGAGTCGCACGACTGGCAGGCCGAGCTGTACGCCGACGTGGCGCGCTTCAACCGCATCCTGCACAACGCCTGCACGGACATCTGGAGCTACATCTCGATCGGCTACTTCGCGCAGGTGCCGGTGGAGGGCGCCACCGGTTCCTCCACGATGCCGCACAAGGTCAACCCGATCCGGTTCGAGAACGCCGAGGCCAACCTCGAGATCTCCTGCGGTCTGCTGGACACCCTCGCCGCCACGCTCGTCACGTCCCGCTGGCAGCGCGACCTGACCGACTCCTCCTCGCAGCGCAACATCGGCGTTGCCTTCGGCCACTCGCTGCTGGCCATCTCCAATGTGGCCAAGGGGCTGGAGCGGCTCAACGTCCCGGCCGACGTGCTGGCGGCGGACCTCGACCAGAACTGGGAGGTCCTCGGCGAAGCCATCCAGATGGTCATGCGCGCCGAGGCCATCGCCGGCGTGGAGGGCATGGAGAACCCGTACGAGCGGCTGAAGGAGCTGACCCGCGGGCACCGGGTGGACGCCGAGCGCATGAAGGAATTCGTCTCCGGGCTGGGCCTCAGCTCCGACGCCGAGGCCCGCCTGCTGGCGCTGACCCCGGCCACCTACAACGGCATCGCCGGCCAGCTGGTGGACCACCTCAAGTAGCCCCAGCCAAAGGGAACGTACGACGCCGGGGCCCGACTTCCGGCGTCGTACTTCTGTTTGGGAATCGTTCAACCAAGCGGCAACCTGCCGCCATCTTCGGCGCCTACGGTCGAAACTCCGGCCTGCGGGTCCTCCCCCGGCCCCGCCGCAGCGCGGCTCATGGCCGGATGCACGAAAGGCACCGAAGATGACCAACTCCCCCAACCTCGGACGCCGCGGCCTGATCGCCGGCGGCTCCGCTGCTATCCTCGCCGGCATGCTGGCCTCGGCCCCCGGAGCCAACGCCGCCGTGCCCGCGCGGCAGGGCCGCGCCGGCATGCCGCTGGCGTTCGGCAGCGACGGAAAGTTCCGCATCGTCCAGTTCAACGACACCCAGGACGGCCCGCGCACGGACCGCCGGACCATCGAGTTCATGGGCAGGGTGCTGGATGCCGAGAAGCCGGGCTTCGCCCTCATCAACGGCGACGTGATCAACGGCTCGCCCAAGAGCGCCCTGGAAGTCCGCCAGGCCATCAACAACGTGGTCCAGCCGATGGAATCCCGCGGCGTCAAGTGGGCGCTCACCTTCGGCAACCACGACGAGGATTCGATGGAGAACGGCACCGGGATGACCGAGGCCAGGATGATCGAGTTCGTCCGCGGCTACGAGCACAACGTCAACGCCGGGCCGGAAAAGGGCGTCGAAGGCTCCTCGAACGCGCAGCTCCTGATCCGCTCGGGCAGCAGCAACAAGCCGGCGTTCGGCATCTGGCTGCTGGACTCCGGCCGGTACGCCCCGGACACGGTCGGCGGGCAGGACTTCGACGGGCTGATGGGCTACGACTGGATCCGCCCGAGCCAGATCCAGTGGTACCGGGACGCGTCCGTCGCCACCGAACAGAAGTACGGCAAGGTCCAGTCCCTGATGTTCTTCCATATCCCGCTCTTCGAGCACCACCACATGTGGTTCGGCTCGCAGTTCAGCTCGGACGACGCCGGCCACGCCGCCGCGGTTAAGAAGCACGGCATCGTCGGGGTCAAGAACGAAGGCGTCTACACGGGCGCCTTCAACTCCGGGCTCTACGCCGCCCTGCAGGAACGCGGGGACGTCCGCGGCGTGTTCGTCGGCCACGACCACATCAACACGTATTCGGGCGACTACTTCGGTATCGAGCTGGGCTACGGACCCGGCACCGGCTTCGGCACGTACGGCCTGGGCGGGGACAAGGAACACCACCTGCGCGGCGCGCGGGTATTCGAGCTGGACGAGAAGGCCGAGAAGGTCTACACGGCCACCCGGACGGTCTTCGCCAAGGACCTCGGCATCGATATGGATCCCAAGAAGCAGCCGCTGGACGAGCCGCTCCCGCTGCCCTAGGCGTGAGTCTGCTCACTCGATTCGCCAGATGGACACCCCGCGCGCTAATGTGGATATCACGCCGCGGGGTGGAGCAGTTCGGTAGCTCGCCGGGCTCATAACCCGGAGGTCACAGGTTCAAATCCTGTCCCCGCAACTTCCACGACAGAACCCCGGCCCGGGATACCGGTCCGGGGTTCAGTTGTTTCCAATGCTTGCCCGATGGCGGACTGCCCGCCACAGATAATCAGCACCGCCGGCTGGGTCCGGCGCCGGGGCCCGCCGAAGCGGCCCTGCGAACCGGCCGGGGCAAAGGCCTGGTTTGCCGCACCGCCTCTGTGCTGCGCCAAGGAGCGCGGCCCTTCCTTCAGCGATGCGGCCTTGAATTCGAGGACCGCGGGCACGCCCGCGAGAGATGGAGCATGTATGGCCAAGGTGGAGCAAACACCGACTCCGGGCGATGAGCCATCGAAGGCGCTCGTTGAACGCGAGCGTTTCGGCGGAACCGACCGGCGCCGCAACCACGACCCGGAGGTCGAGGCCAGGCGTCCTCCGATTTCCAGCACCGAACTGAGCAAGGGTCCCACCGAACTCGCCGAGAGCCCCGGCCCGCGGGTCAACTGGCGCGTCTTCATCATTTCCTCGATCATCGTCGTCCTGTTCTCGCTCTGGGCGATGCTTGCGCCGACGACGGCGGCGGGCACCATGCAGTCCGTGGTCGGCTGGATCGCCACCAACCTCGGCTGGTACTACGTCGTCACCGTCACCCTCGTCATCATCTTCGTCCTGTGGGTGGCCCTCTCCAAGGAGGGCAGCGTCCGGCTCGGCCCGGACCACTCGCGCCCGCAGTACCGCCTGTTCACGTGGGTCGCGATGCTGTTCGCGGCCGGCGTGGGCATCGACATGCTCTTCTACTCCGTGACCGGTCCCATCACCCAATACATCACTCCGCCGACGGCCAGCCCGGAATCCGCGGCGGCCGCCCAGGACGCCGTCGTCTGGACGATGTTCCACTACGGCGTGGCCGGCTGGTCGATGTATGCACTGCTCGGCATGGCGATGGGTTACTTCGCCTACCGGTGGGGCATGCCCTTGTCCATCCGGGCAGCCCTCTACCCGCTCCTGGGGCGGCGCGTCCGCGGTGCGACGGGCGACGTGATAGATATTTTCGCCCTCGTCGGCACCGTCTTCGGCGTCGCCACCTCGATGGGCATCGGCGTAGTCCTGCTCAACGTCGGGTTCAGCTGGCTGTTCGGACTTCCCGAGGGCCTGGCGCTGCAGATCGCCCTCGTGCTCGTGGCCGTGGTCATGACGATCGCCGCCTGCACCTCCGGCGTGGATAAGGGAATCCGGCTGATCTCCGAGCTGAACCTCTGGTCCGCCGGGGCAATGATGCTCTACATCCTGGTCACCGGAAAGACATCCTTCCTGCTCAACGCGATGGTCGAAAACATCGGCCGATTCGTCTTCACCCTCCCCGAGCGGACGCTGCAGACCTTGGCCTATGAGGAAGGCGGCTCGGAGTGGATGGCCGGCTGGACCTTGTTCTTCTGGGCATTCTGGCTGGCTTGGGGACCCTTCGTCGGGCTCTTCCTGGCGCGCATTTCGCGCGGCCGGACGCTGCGCGAGTTCGTCATCGCCGCCATTACCGCTCCGGTCCTCTGCGACTTCTTCATCGTCTCGATCTTCGGCAACAGCGCCATGAGCGAGGTGCTCGGCGGGAACAAGGAATTCGCGCAACTCGCCATCGACAGCCCGGAACACGGCTGGTATGCGCTGTTGGAGATGTTCCCGGGAGCCCCGTTCCTGATCGGGCTGGCCACGCTGTCCGGCCTGCTGTTCTACCTCACCAGCGCCAACTCCGGCGCCATGGTGATGTCGAACTTCTCCTCCTCGATCCCCGACCCCTCGGTGGACGGCGCCAAGTGGCTGCGCATCTTCTGGGCGCTGGTCACGGCCTTCCTCACCGTCGCCATGCTCGTGGCCGGAGGCGTCACGACCATGGAGTACGCCACGCTGATCTTCGCCCTGCCGGTTACCATCATCGCCTACCTGGTGATGGCCTCGTTCTCCAAGGTGCTCAGAATGGAGAGGGCCGAGCGAGAAGGCCTGGTGCTGCGCCGGCGATCGGCGGCCGCCCACGGCGGCCATGCACCGGAAAAAACGTGGCGTCAGCGGCTTGCCGGCCTGCGGTCCTATCCGTCGAACAAGTCCGTGGCACAGTTCGCCGCCCGTGTCGTGCAGCCCGCGCTGCAGGACGTGGCCAGGGAGTTCACGGAGCTGGGCTATGAGGCCGAGCTGACAACGGCACCCAACACTGAGACCGGCGTCGACGAGCATACCCTGGTGGTGAACATGGCAAACCACCGGAACTTCCACTACCAGGTGGCAGCCGTCGAGGCACCCGTGCCGATGTTCGGTGCCCGCAGCATGTCGCGCGAAATCGACACCTACTACCGGCTTGAGGTGTTCACCCAGACGGGCACCGAGGGGTACGACCTCATGGGCCTGAGCAGGCAGCAGATTATCGACGACGTCCTCGACCGCTACGAGGCGCATCTCGCGTTCCTGAAGTACTCCAGCGAACATGCCTACGCCTCGGTCCTCACGCCGGCGGTCACTCCGGCGACCGGGTCGATTCCGCACGTGGAGGCAAAGTCCGACGACGCCGAGCGGCCCGACGTTTAAGCGTTCTCCATCTGCCCGAAACACCCGTGAAACCGCGGCCGCCTAGCGTTGATTCCATCACCTCTTCTACGGGTCGGAGGACAGGATGCACGGTAGCAGGCGGCTCATATTTAGGCAGGTCCCCTGGGAGAATCCGGTGGGCGCGGAGCTGCGCAGGGCGCAGCAAGCGGAACTGGCCGCGCGCTTCGGGACGCCCGACCACGAAGCCGGCCCGCCGCCGTCGGACGCGGATGTGGCCGTCTTCCTGATCGCGTACGAACGCTGCAGCGGCCAGCCTCTGGGCTGCGGCGGTATCCGCCGCCTGGATGCAGCCACCGGGGAGGTCAAGCGCGTATATGTGCTTCCCTACGCCAGGGGCTCCGAGGTGGCAAGCTCGATCCTTGCCGTGTTGGAGGAGTGCGCCACGCAGCTGGGCTACGCGGAACTGCGGGCCGAGGCGGGCTCCGTCCAGGCCGACGGCATCAGGCTGTACGAAAGCGCGGGCTACGCGCGTGTTCCCAACTTCGGCCCCTACACGGACGCGGTAACCTCCCGCTGCTTTGCCAAGGCCATCGGGACCCGGATCCTCGCCGCCCGCGCCGCTTCATAGGCAGGAATCTTCAGGGTTTCCGCTACTGTCGTCCCTATGGAGAACGGCGACATCACCTTCCACACCCGCAAATGGGTGCGGCCCGAAGACCTCAACGCGAACGGCACGCTGTTCGGCGGCAGCCTGCTGCGCTGGATCGACGAAGAGGCCGCCATCTACGCCATCATCCAGCTGGGCAACGGGATGGCCGTCACCAAGTACATGTCCGAAATCAACTTCGTGAGCTCGGCACAGCAGGGCGACCTGATCGAGATGGGCCTGACGGCAACGCACTTCGGCCGGACGTCGCTGACGATGCGTGCGGAAGTACGGAACATGTTCACCCGCCAGTCGATCCTAACGATTGAGAAAATCGTCTTCGTCAATCTCGGCGAGGACGGCAAGCCTGCCCCCCACGGCTACACCGAGATCACCTACTCCCGGGACCGCGTGCCGCGCCAGCACCTGGACCGTATGCCGCCGCGCTGAACCACCGATCGCCGGCCCGGGAGACACCGCGGCTTAGCCCGGGCAAATCCTAGACGCGGATGTAGGCGGCGCCGCCGAATTGCCGCCGGGCGAGATGGGCGACCGCGGCGGGGACCACGGTGATGCCCGCGGGCAGGGTCGCTTCGTCGATTCCGGCCGAGCGGAGGCTGTTCCGGCATGCAGTGACAGTCATTCCTTCTTCGGCAGCGAAGGCTGCTGCCTCGGCAGCATCACCGGCGAGCCGGGCGACGACCGGTCCCTGCACGACGAGTTCGATCCCGGCCTCGGGCAACTCGGCGCGCGCATTACGCGCGGTGCGCAGGGCTGCTTCAAGGTCGGGGAACGGCCGGGTCCCGGGGCCGGCGAGGTGCAGGACAAGTTCGGTATTCTCCATGCCGGCCACTTTAACAGGCACGCTAAACAGGCCCGCAGGTCAGCGCCCGAAAAGCTTCCTGAACCAGCCACCGCCGCTGCCCGCGGACACGGGAGCGCCCTGCCGCCCGGCCGCCCGGGAGCAGGTGCAGCGCCGGGACTGCGGAACATTGCGCATCACCTGCTCCACATGGTTGCCGCAGCCGGCCCACGTCGCTTTTCCACAGTGCCCGCACGTCGCCACCCTGCACATATCAGTCCTCCATCAGCTTCATGAGAAGGCGGCCGCGCTCGGCCGCCGGCCCCCATCCTATATACCCCCATGGGTATTTTCCACTTCACCGCCGGCACTTGCACTATACCCCCCGAGGTATTATCGTTGAGCTCGGAAAGATACCCCCGGGGGTACCCGGAAGCAATGACAAGGAGACGAGATGCTGCTCGAGCGAATCTATGACGAAGACCTGGCCCAGGCCGGCTACTTCATCGGCTGCCAGCGCAAGGGCGAGGCCGTGGTGGTCGACGCCCGCCGCGACATCGATGTGTACCTCGACTTGGCCAAGGCCAACGGGATGAAGATCGTCGCGGTGACCGAAACCCACATCCACGCCGACTACCTCTCCGGCACGCGCGAACTCGCCGCGGCCACCGGCGCGGACATCTACGTCTCGGGCGAGGGTGGCACGGACTGGCAGTACGGCTTCGACGCCGCACGCCTCAACGACGGCGACGCCGTCTCGATCGGCAACATCACCGTGCAGGCCGTGCACACCCCCGGACACACCCCGGAACACCTGTCCTTCCTCGTCACCGACGGCGCCTTCAGCGACCAGCCCGGCTACCTGCTCTCCGGCGACTTCGTCTTCGCCGGCGACCTGGGCCGGCCGGACCTCCTGGACGAGGCCGCCGGCGGCATCGACACCCGCTTCGAGGGCGCGAAGCAGCTCTTCGCCAGCCTCCGCACCAAGTTCCTGACCCTGCCCGACCACGTCCAGGTCTACCCCGGCCACGGCTCCGGCAGCGCCTGCGGCAAGGCCCTGGGCGCGATCCCCTCCACCACGGTCGGCTACGAACGCCTCTACTCCTGGTGGGGCAAGTACCTCGAAGCCAACGACGAACAGGGCTTCATCGACGAGCTCCTCGACGGCCAGCCCGACGCCCACGCCTACTTCGGCCGCATGAAGCGCCAGAACCGCCTCGGCCCGGCCGTTATCGGCGACCGCGCACCGCTGCCCGAACTGGACAACAAGACCATCGCCGCGGACCTGGACGCCGACAAAATCACCTTCGTCGACACCCGGCCCAACGCCCAGGTCCACGAAGGAACCGTGCCCGGCGCCCTGAACATCCCGGCCGGCAACAAAGCCGCCAGCTTCGGCGCCTGGGCCTACGACCCGGAGACCGACGACCGGCCCCTGGTCCTGCTCGCCCCGGACCGGGACACCGCACAGGACATGCGGGACCACCTGGTCCGGGTGGGCATCGACAACGTCGCCGGCTACACGACAACCCTGGACGGGCTGCCCACCACGATCCCGGCCCTGATCCAGCCCGAGGAACTCGACGGCTTCGACGCCGCCCTGGTCCTGGACGTGCGGAACAAGACCGAACACACCGCCGGCCACATCCCCGGCTCCGACCAGCTCAACGCCGGCCGCGTGCTCTGGAACCTGGACAAGCTCCCCACCGACGGCACCATCGTGACCTACTGCCAGAGCGGCGTGCGCAACTCCGTCGCCGCCAGCACCCTGCGCCGCGCCGGCTACAACGTCGTCGAACTCGACGGCAGCTACGCCGCCTGGGAAAACTTCCACGCCTCCCGCGAAACGGCCGCCATCCGCTAAGCGGCAAACACCACCGCACGGGCCCGCACACACTGCGGGCCCGTGCGGCGTTATGATCGCCCTACCCCCCGCGGAGGACAACCGTGACCAGAGCAGCAAGAACCCCTTCCCCCGTCCTCGGGCTGCGGGCAAACGCGGCACAGTTCACCCTGCTGGTGGCAGTGAACGCCCTCGTCGGCGGCATGGTCGGCCAGCAGCAGACCGTGCTGCCGCTGCTGGCTACGGAGGAATTTGGACTGACAGGGTTCACCTTCATCTTCACCTACGTCGCGGCCTTCGGGGTGACGAAGGCGGTCGCCAACTACTTCGCCGGCACACTCTCCGACCGGCACGGCCGCAAACCCGTCCTGCTCGCCGGCTGGCTGTTCGCCGTGCCCGTGCCGCTGATGCTGATCCTGGCCCCGAACTGGGGCTGGGTCATCGCGGCCAACGTACTGCTGGGCATTAATCAGGGCCTGACCTGGTCCACCACCGTCGTGATGAAAATCGACCTGGTCGGCCCGCGGCAGCGCGGTCTGGCCATGGGGTTGAACGAGGCGGCCGGCTACGGCGCCGTCGCGGCATCCTCCCTAGTGGCCGGCTATCTGGCCGGGCACTACGGGCTGCGGCCGGCCCCGTTCCTGCTGGGCCTTTCCTACACCGCACTGGCCCTACTGCTCTCCGGCGTCTTCATCCGTGAAACCGCAGGCCACGCGCGTCTGGAATCCCAAAAGCACAGCCCCCGCGCCGACGGGATGCACGATCACCTGCACCAGGACCTGGATAACCGGCAGATCCTGATCCAGACCAGCCTGCGGGAGCCCGCCCTGTCCTCGGCGAGCCTGGCCGGACTCGTGAACAACCTCAATTTCGGCCTCTCATGGGGCCTGTTCCCGCTGCTTTTCGCCACCGCTGGCCTGCCGGTGGAGCAGGTGGGCCTGCTCTTCGCCCTCTATCCGGGCGTGTGGGGCGCGGGACAATTGGTCACCGGCGCCCTCTCCGACAGGATCGGCCGCAAGCACCTCATCGCCGCTGGCATGGGGCTGCAGGCCGCGGCCCTGGCTGTCATCGCAGCATCCGGCTCATTCGCCGGCTGGGCCTTGGGAACCGTGCTGTTGGGAGCGGGAACAGCGATGGTCTATCCGACGCTCCTGGCGGTGGTCGGAGACGTGGCACACCCGGCTTGGCGCGGCCGCGCGGTCGGCGTCTACCGCGTCTGGCGCGACCTCGGTTACGCCGTCGGCGCCGTTCTCGGAGGCATCATCGCCGACTGGCTGGGCCTGCACGCCGCCGTCTGGGCGGCCGCGGTCCTCAGTGCGGCGACGGCGGGAATCGTCGCTGCGCGGATGTACGAAACGCTGGCTCCCCGCTCCACTTGAGCCACGGCGCCGGATCGACCGAGGCCAACTAATGCAGCAGGCGGCCCTGGTCCGCATGGATCCAGGGCCGCCT
Source organism: Arthrobacter mangrovi (assembly GCF_026011795.1). Classification (GTDB taxonomy): domain Bacteria; phylum Actinomycetota; class Actinomycetes; order Actinomycetales; family Micrococcaceae; genus Crystallibacter; species Crystallibacter mangrovi. The sequence goes on from NZ_BRVS01000004.1 coordinate 29,129, forward strand.
GCCGCATTGCCGGTCGCCGTGTCAGGCCAGCGAGAGGAAGAGTTTCTCGAGGTCTTTCTTGTCGATGGAGTTGTCCTGCTTGGCCAGGCACTGTTCCAGGCCGGTCGAAATGATCACAAACCCGGCGCGGTCCAGGGCCTTGGACACGGCGGCCAGCTGGGTGACCACATCCTTGCAGTCCCGGCCTTCCTCCAGCATCCGCGTCACCGCGGCAAGCTGTCCCTGCGCACGCTTGAGCCGGTTGATGACCGGCGTGAGCTCGGTGGCATCGAGTTGCATGATCTTCTCCTCACAATGAAAGCCTTCCCCAATTGTATACCCCCCAGGGTGTCTTGCATACCCCCTGGGGTATGTGGCAGACTTATGGGGACACACCCGCCTAACCGGAAAGGAACCCCTTTGGCTTCCGAGACTTCTACCGTGACCGCACTCGATGCGCAGATCCTCCGCGAGTGGATGGACAGGCACGAAGACCTGATCGTGATCGACGTCCGCTCCGCCGCAGAATTCGAAGCGCAGCACATCCGCGGCTCCTACAATGTGCCGCTGCCGCTGCTCTCCGAGCACACCGACGAACTCGCCGCACGCCTCGGCAAGCGCGTGGTCCTGGTCTGCCAGTCCGGCGTCCGCGCCGAGCAGGCCCGCCAGCGCCTGGGCACCGCGGGCATCGACACCGCCCTGGTCCTGACCGGCGGCGTACCGGGCTTCGCCTCGGCCGGAGGCGAGGTCGTCCGCGGCGCCCAGCGCTGGGACCTCGAGCGCCAGGTCCGAATGGCAGCCGGCACCCTCGTCGTCGGCGGCCTGCTGGCCGGCAAGTTCGTCTCCCCCAAGCTGCGCCTGCTCGCCGGCGCCATCGGCACCGGCCTGACCTTCTCCGCCGCAACCAACACCTGCGCCATGGGCAACATGCTCTCCAAGATGCCCTGGAACAAGACCGCCGCCGAACCCACCGCCGAGAGCGCGATCCGGCAGCTGCCCGCCGCCTAGCGCACCTCCCCAAGCCGGTTCCCGCCCGGGTACAGACCACCCCCCAGGGTCTCCCCCGCCCGGGCGGGAACCACCCCCGCCAGCCCTCATCCAAGGAGCACACCATGGCCGAGACCACCATCCAGGACACCAACGACCGCCGCACCCGCGACCAGATCCTCGACGTCCGCGAAGACTTCGAAGTCGCCGAGGGCATGATCCCCGAAGCCGTGCACATCCCGATGGGCGACCTCAACCGCCGGCTGAACGAACTGGACCGCAGCCGCCCGATCATCGTGGTCTGCCGCAGCGGCAACCGCAGCGCCCGGGTCGCCGACGCGCTCAACACCGCCGGCTACACCGCCGACACCATGACCGGCGGCATGACCGCCTGGCAGCGCGCCGGCCTCCCCACCCGCTGACCCGCCGGGCCGACCGCCCCCTCCACGCAAAGGACCGACCCCATGAGCCTCGCCCTCACGGCCACCCTGCTGCTCTCCGTCGTCATCGGACTCTCCCTCGGCCTGCTCGGCGGCGGAGGCTCCATCCTCACCGTCCCCATCCTCACCTACGTCGCCGGACTCGATCCCAAGGAAGCGATCGCCGCGTCGCTGTTCGTCGTCGGCGCGACCTCCGCCGTCAGCGCCATCGCCCACGCCCGCAACGGCCGCGTCAAATGGCGCACCGGCCTCATCTTCGGCGCCGCCGGCATGGCCGGAGCCTTCCTCGGCGGCCTGCTCGGCGGACACATCCCCGGCACCATCCTGATGATCGCCTTCGCCCTCATGATGGTGGCAACCTCCATCGCCATGATCCGCGGCCGCAAAAACAAGGCCCAGGGCACCGCCACCCACAACAACGAACTACCCGTCCTCAAGGTCATCCTCGAAGGCCTCGTCGTCGGCCTCGTCACCGGTCTCGTCGGCGCCGGCGGCGGATTCCTCGTGGTCCCGGCCCTCGCCCTCCTCGGCGGACTCGCGATGCCCGTCGCCGTCGGAACCTCCCTCGTGGTCATCGCACTGAAATCCTTCGCCGGACTCGGCGGCTACCTCACCAGCGTCAGCCTCGACTGGAGCCTCGTCGCCGCCGTCACCGCGGCAGCCATCGTCGGCTCCGTGCTCGGCTCCCGCCTCGCCGGCCGGATCCCCGAAACCGCGCTCCGCAAAGGCTTCGGCATCTTCGTCCTCGTGATGGGCGTCTTCGTCCTCGTCCAGGAACTCCCCGCACCGGCCAACACCATCCTCGCCGTCGCCGCCGCCATCCTGGCAACAGCCGCCCTCGCCTGCCGCTACGCCATCCCCGCCTGCCCGCTGCGACGGTCCCCTGCCCAACCTGCCGAGGCTGCAGCCCGCTAGCTGCCACCCATACTTTGGCCGCTCACCACCAGCGATAAATCCGTCCGCCGGGCGGGCGCCAGCGCGGCCGCCAGAGCCGGCACGGCTGCGTGGAGCCAGGGCGCACCTGCTGGCACGGTGGTAGCGGATCCGGTTGGTGCTCCTCGCAGTACCCGCGGGGGTCCCACAGATCCGCGTTGGGCTCGTAGCCGTTGGCGAAGATTTCACAATCGCAGTAGCCGCCTTTGGCCGCCAGCCTGTCTTCCAGCGCCGTGGCCCGAGGTGCCGCCACGTCCCGGTAGCGCCTGGCCCAGACCAGGCCGTTGCAGCCGAACTCCAGCATCCGGTACGTGTAGCAGAGCAGGCATTCGCCCGGCTTGGGCAGCGTCAGTTCGTCGGACAGCTGCCGCAGCTGGTCCCCAATGTCCGGGACGGGTTGTTGGTCCATGGAAGTCACCCTTTCGTTGAGGAAGAGGCTTCCATCGGCCGCCCCCGCAGCGGCAGTGTTTGACTCCCAGCTGTGGACAAGGGCGGCCGCGGCTTCGCTCTGGAGGAGAAGTGAGCCAGCGAGGCTCCGTCCGCAGGCGCAACGCCGAATAGCAAACGGCGGCTTAGGTCCTAAAACCTAAGCCGCCGTCGTCGTTGTGTTGGCTGGAAAGGCTATTCCGCCGCGGCGAGCTGGCCGCAGGCGCCGTCGATCTCCTTGCCGCGGGTGTCGCGCAGCGTCGTCGGAATGCCGGCATCGTTGAGCCGGTCGACGAACTCCCGGGTGACGTCCGCTTCCGAGCTGGTCCAGATGGAGCCCGGGGTCGGGTTCAGCGGGATCGGGTTCACGTGCACCCAGCCCCGACCGCGCTTGTTCAGCTTCTTGGCCAGCAGGTCGGCGCGCCAGGCGTGGTCGTTCATGTCCTTGATCAGCGCGTACTCGATGGAAACGCGGCGGCCGGTGCGCTGGTAGTAGCCGTAGGCCGCATCGAGCGCCTCATCGACCTTCCAGCGGGAGTTGACCGGGATCAGCTCGTCGCGCAGCTCATCGTCCGGCGCGTGCAGGCTCAGCGCGAACGTGAACGGCAGGTTCTCGTCCGCCAGCTTGTTGATCGCCGGAACCAGGCCGACCGTGGACACCGTGATGCCGCGGGCGCTCATGCCCAGCCCCTCCGGTGCCTCGTCCACCATGCGGTGCACGGCGTTCATGACGCGCTTGTAATTGGCCAGCGGCTCGCCCATGCCCATGAAGACGATGTTGGTGACGCGCTCCGCATCGGTGCCTGCGCCCGCGTCCTTGTTCCGGCGCTTGCCGCCGAGCCCGCCTTCGGCGATCACGCGGTTGGCCTGCACGATCTGGTCCAGGATCTCCGCCGTCGACATGTTGCGGGTCAGCCCGGCCTGGCCGGTGGCGCAGAACGGGCAGTTCATGCCGCAGCCGCACTGGCTGGAGACGCACAGCGTGATCCGACCCGGGTAGCGCATCAGCACGGACTCCACGAGCGAACCGTCGAAGAGCCGCCACAGGAACTTGATGGTGTCGCCCTTGTCCGTGGTCAGCCGCTTGACCTCGGTCAGCAGCTTCGGGAAGAACGCCTCGGCCAGCTCGGCGCGGCGCTCCTTGGGCAGGTCGCTCATCCGCTCCGGGTCGGTGGTGTAGTGCTGGAAGTAGTGCGTGGAAAGCTGCTTCGCGCGGAAGGCGGGCAGCCCCAGCTCCTTCATCTTCTCCTGCCGCTCGGCCAGCGTCAGGTCGGCCAGGTGGACCGGCGGCTGCTTGACCCGCGGGGACTTGAACTGCAGCAGCGGCCGTCCCTCGGCGGTGACGGCCTGGTTCCAACCCTCGGTCGCGGGGCGCACCTGTGGCCGGTCTGGAATGACTTGGGGGGAAGTTTTCTGCGAAGACATTGGCACTATTGTCTCACACGGACTACAGTTCTCCCTTTCGCCTAGAGTATCCAGCATGCGCTTGTGGAGCCTGCACCCCCGGTACCTGGACCAGAAAGGGCTGGTTGCGTGCTGGCGCGAGAGCCTGTTGGCGCAGAAAGTGCTGGCCGGGGCCACCAAGGGCTACCGCAACCATCCGCAGCTGGTCCGCTTCCGCGCCGCCGCAGACCCGGAAGCGGCCATCGGCGCCTACCTGGTCGGCCTGGCCGTAGAGGCCGAAGGCCGCGGCTACCGCTTCAACACCGCGCTGGTGCTCTCAGCCGAGCCCGCGTCGGCCGCCCCCATCCTGGTCACCGAGGGGCAGCTGAACTTCGAACGGCAGCATCTGCTGGCGAAACTCGCCACCCGCGACCCCGACCGACGGCACCAGCTCTCGCCCGCGATGGCCGGAAGCGTCCCGGATGCGCACCCGCTGTTCCGGGTCATCGGCGGGCCGGTCGAGGACTGGGAACGGGCGGTCTGAGGCCCGGCGGTTTGAGGCCCGGCGGCGGCTGCCCGAACCGCCACGCTCAGCGGCGGCGTTCCTGGAAGCGGACAATCCGCTCCACGGCCTCGGCCACGGCGTCCTTGCCCGCGGCAAAGGACAGCCGCACCGAACGGCGGCCGTTGGCGGCGTCGAAGTCGGAACCCGGCACCAGCGCCACACCCTCGTCCTGGAGCAGCGCGCGGCAGTATTCCGCGGAATCGGCGAAGCCCGCCAGCTGGCGGCCCAGGTCCGCGTAGAGGTAGAACGCACCGTCCGCCGGGGCGGCCGTCCCCCACTCCAGCCGGCCCAGGTTGTCCAGCAGCACCTGCCGGATCCCGGCGAACTCCGCCACCGCGGCGTCCGCCTCGGCGTAGGAGGCGGGGCTGAAGGCCTCCACGGCGGCCAGCTGCGCGGGGGTGGGCGGACAGAGCGCCACGTTGCCGGCGAGCGCGTCCATGGCTGGCGCCAGGTCGCGCGGCATCAGCGCCCAGCCCAGCCGCCAGCCCGTCATCCCCCAGTACTTCGAGAAGGAGGAAACAACGACGCCGGTCCGGTCCAGTTCCCACGCGCACACGCCTTTAACGTCGGGTGCCTGCGGGTCGGTGTAGGTGATGCCGTGGTAGATCTCGTCACTGACCAGCCGCACGCCGTTGGCGCGGCACCAGTCGGTCAGTGCGGCGAGCTCGGCGCGGGAGACCATGGTGCCCGTCGGGTTCGCGGGCGAGGCCAGGACCAGTCCGGACAGCTCGCCGTGCGCCTTCGCCGCCGCGTCCAGCAGCTCCGGAGTCGGCTGGTACCGCTCGGCCGGGCCGCAGTCGAGCTCGACCACCTCGCAGCCGACCGCGGTCAGGATGTTGCGGTAGGCGGGATAACCCGGGCGGGCGAGGGCCACCCTGTCGCCGGGGTTGAACGCCGCGAGGAACGCGAGCATGAAGGCGCCCGATGAACCCGTGGTGACGGCGACGTCGTCGTCAGTAATCTCCAGCCCGTACCAGCGGCGGTAGTGCCCCGCGATCGCCTCCCGGAGTTCCCGGACGCCAAGCGCGCTCGTGTAGGTCAGCGGCAGCGCCAGGCGGTGGATCTCCGCGGCCCTGGCCGACACCGCGCTCGGGGCGCCCGCGGACGGCTCTCCCGCGCACAGCGAGATGACGTCCCGTCCCGCGGCGCGCATGTCGGCCACGCGCTGCAGGATGTTCATGACTTCGAAGTGCGGCACCCGGGCGCGGTCGGCGACCTTGAGGCTCACGTGGCGGCTCCTTGCGGACGTAGGGCTGGGCTGGAGCCACCAGCTTCGCACATCCGCAGCAGGCCCGGGCAGCCGTCGGCCAGCGGCATGGCCAGCGGAGTGCTCCGGGGCGGCTGAGCCCCCGCTCAGCTTTCGGGGGGCAGCAGCACGATCTGCTCGAAGCTGACCAGCAGCTGCCAGCGCGGTTCGCCGGCACGGGCGGTGGGGGCCGGCACGAAGCGGTCCACCGCAACCAGCTGCTCCAGACCCAGACCCGTCAGGTCCTGGACGTCCGCGACCGGCACCTGGAAGGTCCGGTAGGGGCCCAGCGGAGGGGTGGCGCCCGCCGCGGCGCGCAGGGCGGTGAGCCGCTCCTCCTCCAGTTCGCCCAGCAGCGGCGACTGGTCGAGGATGTAGGCCGTGCTGGCCAGGCCGTCGGCCCCCTGCCACGCGACGACCTTCCAGAACAGCAGCGGGATGGCGAAGCCCCGGTACGGCGGGTCCTTCGGGTCGAGGACGGGTCCGGTGAACACGCTCAGCCGGGCGTCGTACTGGTCCGCGTGGTTGAGCACGTAGTCCTCCAGCCCGTGCCAGAGCAGCTTGGACTGGTTGAAGGTGTCCACCTGCGGGGCGGCGTTGGTGTAGAAGAAGGTCTCGATGTTGGCCTTCGCCGCGTCGGCCGGCGGTCCCCACACCGGATCCCGCCGGCGCACCAGGTGCCCGCGGTCCAGGTTGTTGTTGCGGTAGAGCTCCTCCCCGGCCTGCAGCGCGGAGGCGACCCGCGGATCCAGCCGCCACGTGTCCTCGCGGCCCACGTCACGCAGCTGGCCGCCGTCGATATTGGCCGCCGTCAGCTCGGCGAACCGGCGGGAGGTATTGAGGAGAATGGTGAAGTGCGTGTAGTCCAGCACCTTGGCCGCGGTGGCCGCGCGGGGCAGCTCAACGGCGGTCTGCAGGAAATCAGCGTCGTAGCCCAAAGTCATGCTTCACACTACCTGTCGGCGGTTGAACAGCCGCCTGCCCTTCCGCCAAACAGCAGTTGAAATCCGCGACAACCGCCAAGGAACCGGCCCCTGCGGACCGGTCAGTCGACAAACTCGGATTGCGTTTCGATGAAGTCCCAGTCCTGCCGGGACAGCGACTGCTCCTTCAGGTCCGGGCCGCCGGCGTCGTAGACATCCAGGGCAGCGTCGGGATCGATTTCCTCGGCCCCGTGGTTCGCGCGGAACCACTGTTTGGTCGCCGTGTGCAGCTCCGGCCACCACTGTTCAATGCTCTTCTCGGCCATGATGGGCACCTTCCGTGGTCGTCTTGGTTCAACCGTAGGCGCGGCCCACCATCCCTTCAAGGGTGCGGCGGGATCCGGGCACGGTTAGGCTTCCTCCGTGCCGTCTGCCTCTGCCGTCCGTGCCGCCCGCCTACTTGACGGCGCCCATGGACAGGCCGCGCACCAGCTGCTTCTGCGCGACCCAGCCGGCCAGCACCACAGGCAGGGATGCCAGCACCGATGCCGCGGAGAGCTTGGCCAGGAACAGCCCCTCGCTGGTCATCTGCGAGACAAGGAACACCGGAACCGTGGCGGCCTTGGCCGCGGTCAGGTTCAGGGCGAAGAAGAACTCGTTCCACGCGAAGATGACGCAGATCAGCGCGGTGGCGGCGAGGCCGGGGGCAACCATCGGCATCAGCACCGAGCGCAGGGTCTTGAGCAGCCCGGCGCCGTCCATCTGGGCGGCCTCGAGCACCTCGGCCGGAACCTCCTGGAAGAAGGAACGCATCATCCAGACGGCGATCGGCAGGTTCATCGCCGTGTAGAGGATGACGAGGGTCCAGATATTGTCCAGCATGTTGAGCTGCCCGGCGATGACGTAGATCGGCATGATGACCGCGACGACGGGCAGCATCTTGGTGGAGATGAAGAAGAACAGCACGTCCTGGGTCTTCTTCACCGGCCGGATGCTCAGTGCGTAGGACGCCGGCACGGCGAGGATGATCACCAGGACCGTGGAGACGCCGGTGGCGATCACCGAGTTCAGGAAGTACGGTCCGGCGCCCGCGCCGAGGACCGCACGGTACTGGTCCAGCGTCGGCTCGAAGAAGAACGTGGGCGGGCTCGATGCGGCCGCCGACTCCTGCTTGAAGGAAGTCAGGACCATCCAGATCACGGGCGAGAAGAAGCCAAGGGCGAGGATCCAGGTCAGGACGGTGAGCAGGGACGAGGGCTTGCCGCCCCCTTTCCGGCGCCCTTGGGGCGCTTCGGCCGGCCTGGCGGGCGCCGGTGCGGTATCGATAGCCACGTCTTCAGTCCTTTACGTCGAAGCTGCGGAAAATCAGGCGCAGCGCGAAGGTCGCGATGATGATGGTGGCGATCACGACGACGACGCCCATGGCAGCTGCCTGCCCGATGTCGAAGCCGAGGAACGCGCGCTGGTAGATGTAGAAGGGCAGGTTGGCGCTTGCCGTACCGGGGCCGCCTGCGGTCATGATGTAGATCTGGTCGAAGGTGTTGACCACGTAGATCGCGCCAAGCAGGATGCCCAGCTCGATGTACCGGCGCAGCTGCGGCAGGGTGATCGAGGTGAACGTGCGCCACCAGCCGGCGCCGTCCATCTGCGCTGCCTCCAGGACATCGCGCGGCTGGGCCTGCAGCCCGGCCAGGACCAGCAGCATCATGAACGGGGTCCACTGCCAGACCAGCGCCATCAGGACCGAAAGCACCGGGTAGGACGAGGTCCAGTCGACGGCGGGGATGCCGAACAGGCTGAGGATCCAGTTCACCAGGCCGTAGCTCGGGTTGAGCATGGAGACCGACCAGAGGACGGCACTCGCCACCGGCATGATCAGGAAGGGCGTGATCAGCAGCGTCCGGACGAGGCCGCGTCCGCGGAATTCGCGGTCCAGCAGGAGCGCGAAGATGATGCCGAGGACCATCGCGGCGAAGACGCAGCCCACCGTGTAGATGACGCTGTTCAGCGCCGCCTGGCGGAAGGTGGAGTCCGCGAAGATGTCCACGTAGTTCTGCAGGCCGACAAACTCCGTGCCGTCCGGACGGAGCAGGTTCCAGTTGAGCAGCGAGTACCAGAGCGTGAACACGAACGGAAGCTGCGTCACGATGATCGTGAAGATCAGTGCGGGCAGCAGCGGTCCGCGCCGGCGCCAGCCCTCGGCCCTCTCCTTTCCGCGGTCCGCCCGCCGTGCCCGCTCCCGGCGGTTGTGGGAATCAACCAGGGTTGCCATCAGCGTCCTCCTGCCTGGTAGCTGTCCGCCACGGTGCGGGCGTACCGTTGTGCCTGGTCGAGGGCCTCGTCCACGGACTTCTGTCCGGCGATGGCCGCCGAGATCTGCTGGGCGACCCGCGTGCCCAGATCCTGGAACTCAGGAATGCCGACGAACTGCAGTCCGGTGTAGGGAACCGGAAGGACCATCGAGGTCTCCTGCGACGCGCCGGCCATGGCGCTCAGGGTGGGCTTGGCGTAGGCCTCGGACACCTCTGCGTACCCGGGGAGCTGGTAGGTGGAGAGCCTGCTGCCCGGAGGCACCCGTTCCCAGCCGACCTTCTCGCCGACCAGCTTCATGTAATCGGGGCTGGTCATCCAGGAGATGAAGTCCCAGGCCGCGTCCTTGTGCTGGCTCGTTTGGGGGATCGCCAGCGACCAGCTGTACAGCCAGCCGGCGTCCTCGGTCTCCTTGACCGGGGCCGGGGCGTACTTGGTCTTGCCGACCACCAGCGAGGACTTCGGATCCTCGACGCTCGAGACCATGGCGGTGGCGTCGTACCACATCGCCGCGTTGCCCTGCGCATAACGCGTCAGGCAGTCGCCGTAGCCGCTGGTGGCCGCGCCGGGCTGGCCGTGGCTGCGGACCAGGTCGACATAGTCCGTGACCGCCGCCTTCACCTCGGGCGTATCGAGGGTGGCGTTCCAGTCCTCGTCGAACCACCGGCCGCCGTAGGTGTTGATCATCGTGTCGAGCGGCGCCATGACCTCGCCCCAGCCGGCCAGGCCGCGCAGGCAGACCCCGGACATTCCCTTTTCGGGGTCGTTCAGTTCCTTCGCGAACCGGCGGATGTCGTCCCACGTCGGCTTCTCCGGCATCGTCAGCCCGGCCTGCTCGAAGAGATCGGACCGGTAGGCCAGGAAGGACGACTCCCCGTAGAACGGCACGGAGTAGAGGTCTCCCTCGTAGCTGAGGGCCTCGCGGATCGTGGGGATGAAGTCATCGGGGTTGTAGCCCTCGGTCTTGTCTGCATAGTCCTGCAGGTTGGTGAGCCACCCGTTGGCGGCCCACATCGGCGTCTCGTAGTTGGAGATCATCACGACGTCGAACTCTCCGCCGCCGGTGGCGACCGAGGCGGTGATCTTGGCCCGGGCCTCGTTTTCCGGAAGCGAGACGAAACGGACGTCCACGTCCGGGTACTTGCCGGTGAAATCGTCCTTCAGGGAGATCGCGTCCTGCATCTGCGGGTTCGAGACGATCGCGACGACGATTTCTTCCTTGCCTTCCGCGGACGAATCTCCGCCGCAGCCGGTCAGGACGAGGAGGAAGACGCTAAGCGCCGAAAGGAGGCCGGTCCTGCGGCGCTGCCGTCGACTGGCCCGGCGGGCCGGCTTGAATGGGAATTTCACGTGGCCACCTTTGCTCATCTGAGAACCCGTCCGCGCTCATTTGGTATGTGACTCTAGTCATATATACTCATTTGAGCAAGAGGGGTTGCTCAAGCGTGAGACTGGAGGTCCTAGCCCGTTGGCCAAGCCATCCGATGATGAAACGCTGGCTCTGATCGGCCGGGATTATTACCTCGGGAACATGTCCAAGGTGGAAATTGCCACGAACTACGGGATCTCGCGGTTCCAGGTGGCCCGCATGCTCGAAGAGGCCCGGACCAAGGGCATCGTCCGGATCGAGGTCGTCTTCCCCAACAGCCACACAGCCGCGGACCCGCGCCGGCTCAGGGAAGCGCTGGGGGTCGAAGCAGTCATCGTGACTCCGACCGGCGCCGATGACGCCCGGACGCGGGACCGCATGGCCCAGGCGGCCGCGAAGGAACTCGCGAAGCGCACCCGTCCCGGTTTCACCGTCGGCATCGCATGGTCGCGCACCCTCGACCTGGCGGCCCGGCACATCGACACGTTGCCGCCGTGCGACCTGGTCCAGCTCGCCGGGGCCCTTCCCGTTCCCGGCAGCGGCAACTCGATGGAGCTCCTCCGCGTGCTCGGCCACGCCACCTCCGGCCGCACCTGGCCTATCTGGGCCCCGCTCGTCGTCGAGAACACCGCGACCGCCGAAAGCCTGAAGCGGCAGCCGGAAATCTCGCAGGCGCTCACCAAGGCGGACACCCTCGACCTCGCCGTCGTCGCGCTGGGCAGTTGGAAGCCCGGCGCCTCGACCGTGTGGGACCGTGTGGACAACGCCACGAGGCTGGTTTGCACGAACGCGGGCGCCGTGGCGGAGTGCTCCGGCCGCCTGCTCGACGCGGACGGCAACCCCGTCCTGACGGACCTGGACGACCGGGTCATCGCCGTGACGATCGAGCAGCTGCGGCACACCCCCCACGTCATCGTCGTGGCCCAAGGCGCGGACCGGGCTGAAGCGGTCCGGGCCGCGGCACGGGCCGGCATCATCGGGACGCTGATCGTCGACGAGGAGCTGGCCGAGGTTTTGGAAGAGCAGGAATCCTACGAGCATAGGCAGGCACCGGCTACATGAGCATCGCGATCGGCATCGACTCCTCCACCCAATCCTGCAAGGTCCTCGCCGTCGACATCGAGACGGGCGCCATCCGCTCCTCGGGGTCCGCGCCGCACCCCGACGGGACGTCGGTGGACCCGGCCCACTGGGACCGGGCGCTGGCCGAGGCCTGGAACGACGCCGGCATCCGCGGTTCCGCGGACGTCGCGGGGGTGAGCGTTGCGGCCCAGCAGCACGGCATGGTGGCGCTCGACGCCGGGAACCGCCCGGTCCATGACGCCCTGCTGTGGAACGACACGCGCAGCGCGGAAGCGGCCCAAGACATGGTGGCCGAGCTCGGCGCCGAAGCGTGGGCCGCGGCCGTCAACGTGGTGCCGGTGGCCTCGTTCACCCTCACCAAGCTGGCCTGGCTGGCCCGGAACCGGCCCGAACTCGCGGCCAAGGTGGAGCGGGTGGTCCTGCCGCACGACTACCTGAACTACCGCCTCACCGGCAGCTTCTTCACCGACCGCAGCGACGCCTCCGGCACCGCCTACTACTCCGCCGCGGAGGAGGCCTACCGGCCCGACCTGCTCCGCAAGTACTTCGGCAGGCTGCCCGAACTGCCGCCCGTGCTCGCCCCCCAGGAGTCAGGCGGCACGCTCCTTCCGGACTGGGACGCCGGCGGCGTGCCGGTCGGCGCCGGCGCGGGCGACAACGCGGGCGCGGCACTGGGCCTGGGCATCAGCCCCGGGGACGTGGTGGTCTCCGTCGGCACGTCGGGAACCGTGTTCACCTCCGCGCGCGAACCGGTGAACGATCCCAGCGGCGCGGTCGCCGGTTTCGCGGATGCCACCGGCGCCTACCTGCCGCTGCTGGCGATGATCAACTCGGCACGGGTCATGGCTGCCACGGCCGCCATGCTCGGCGTGGACCTGCCGGAACTGGACCGGCTCGCGCTCTCCGCCGCTCCGGACGCCGCCGGCCTGACGCTGCTGCCCTACCTTGACGGCGAGCGCACGCCCAACCTGCCCTATGCCAACGGCAGCCTGGTCGGCCTGACTCGCAGCAATATGACGCCGGAGAACCTGGCCCGGGCGGCGGTGCTGGCCGTGCTCAATTCGCTGGCGGACGCCCAGGAACTGCTGCGCGTCCGGGGCATTCCGGTGGAGAAAGTGCTGCTGATCGGCGGCGGATCCAAGTCGCGGGCGTTGCGCCAGGCCGCCGCGGACGTCTTCGGCGTGCCGGTCGAGGTCCCCGCGGCGGCGGAATACGTCGCCCTGGGCGCGGCGCGGCAGGCGGCGTGGGCCGCCACCGGCTCGCTGCCCGAGTGGAAGCCGGCGCTCGACGCGGCCTACGAGCCGGAGCCGGGGGCCAACTGGGGCGCCGAGGTGCGCCAGCGCTTCATCGCGGCCCGCACCTCGCTCTACGGCGTTTAGCTCCCGGCCACCAGTTCTTCGACGGTGGCGCGGGCGCCGCGCTGGTGCAGGGCATCCAGTGCCCTGGTGTAGGCCTCGACGAACCGCTCGTTGTCGACGAGGTCGCCGAACACCTCCCGCTGGGCGATGAAGGCCAGCTTGTCCTCGCGGTTCCGGGCTGCGGCGGCCATCAGCGAGTCCTTCAACCGGTCGACGACGGCGATTTGCTCGCCTTGCTCGTCGACCCCTTCCGCGTACCGCGCCCATGAGGCGATGATCGCCGCGGAACGGTGGATCTCGCCGTCGTTCTTCAGGTTCTCCCGGATCACCGGCACCAGCCACTTGGGAATGCGGTCCGAGCTCTCCGCGCAGAGCCGGGCCAGCGTATCCCGGACATACTCGTTGGAGAAGCGCGCGATCAGCTTGTGTTTGTAGGCGTCCAGGTCGATCCCGGGCACGGGCCGCAGGGTCGGGGTGGCTTCCCGGTCCATGTAGTCGAGCAGGAACCGGGCGAAGGTCGGGTCCTGGCAGACCTCGTGCGCGTAGCGGTAGCCGGCCAGGTAGCCGAAGTAGCACTGGCCCTGGTGGCTGGCGTTGAGCAGGCGCAGCTTCATCAGCTCGTACGGTTCCACGTCCTCCACCAGCTGGACGCCGGCCTCGTCGAAGGGCGGCCGGCCCTGGGTGAAGTGGTCCTCCAGCGCCCACTGCTCGAAGTCCTCGCAGACCACCGGCCACGCATCCTCCACGCCGAATTCCTTGGCGATGGAGGCCCGGTCCTCGTCCGTGGTCACGGGGGTGATCCGGTCCACCATGGAGTTCGGGAAGGAGATGTTGGCGTCCATCCACTCCCCCAGCTCCGGATCCTTCAGGCGGGCGAAGGCGGTGAACATCCTGCGGGCCATGTCCCCGTTGCCCTGGATGTTGTCGCAGGACATGATCGTCAGCGGCGGCAGGCCCCGCTGGCGCCGCCGGGCCACGGCCTCGGTGACCAGCCCGAAGGTGGTCGACGGCACGGCCCCCGGCGCCAGGTCTGCGGCCACGGCGGGGGTGGAGGCGTCGAACTCGCCGGTGACGTGGTGGAAGTTGTAGCCGCCCTCGGTGATGGTCAGCGAGACGATCCTGGTTTGCTCCGAGGCCATCTTCTCGATCACCGCCTCCGGGTCCTCCGGCGCCAGCAGGTATTCGATGATCGAGCCGATCACGCGCGCCTCGCGGGTGCCGTCCGGATTCTTGACGACGAGGGTGTAGAGGCAGTCCTGGTCCTCCATGACCTTTTTCATCGCCGCGTCCGAGGGCATCACGCCCACCCCGCAGATCGCCCAGTCGAAGGCCTTGCCGGCGTTCATCAGGCGGTCCAGGTACATGGCCTGGTGCGCCCGGTGGAAGCCGCCGACGCCGAAATGCACGATTCCGGCCCTCAGCTTGCTGCGGTCGTAGGAAGGGACGGCCAGCCGGGAGGCCAGCTGCGGCAGGGTTACGGCGTTGAGCGCGGACATGCTACCACCTTGTGAGCCGGGTTACTTTCCGCACAATCTAGCATATGAGCCCGCGCTGTCGCTCAGATGAGCGCATCCCGTTCCGACACCGGCCCTGCGCCCCTTGGCAGGACCGCGGAGCAGTGCCAAGGTGAACACTGTCCGCAGTCATCCGCGCACCTGATTCCGTGAGGACCGCCCATGCCACGCATGATCTTCCCGAACCTGCCCGTCACCGACCTGGCCAAGTCCACCAGCTTCTACACGGGCCTGGGCTTCGAGCAGAACCCGCAGTACAGCAACGACGTTGCTTCCGCCATCGTCATCTCGGACAGCATCGTGGTGATGCTGCTGCAGCAGGACTTCTTCAAGGGCTTCCTGGCCGACGGCGACACTCCGCACCTGACCTCGGACGCCAAGGAGGTGCTCAACTGCCTCAGCTGCGAATCCCGCGAGGAGGTGGACAGCCTGGTGCAGAAGGCGCAGGACAGCGGCGGAACGGTCTACCACCCGGCCGAGGAAGGCACGCCCGGCATGTACGCCGCCTCGGTGGCGGATCCGGACGGCCACATCTGGGAGCTGCTCTACATGTCCTCCGAAGCCATGGGCGGCCAGGAAGGCTAAGCCCGCCGCCGCGCCTGGCGGCCTACCCGGCAGCGCCTACTTCGCGATGAGCTGCTCGTAGAGGCGGTGGACCCGGGCGTCGATCTCGTCGCGGACCAGGCGCATCCGTTCCATGCCGTGGATGTCGCGGAGGCTCGGCTCGCCGATCTCCCAGCGCTCGTAGCGGGTCCCGGAAACCTCATCCAGGCGGGCGTTCGTGCCGAGGATGACAACGACGTCGGCGGCGCGCTGGGCTTCCTCCGTCACCGCGGTGGGGGTGTCCGCGGCCTGGCGGCCGGATGCCGCGGACCCCCTTGATAGTAGCCGCCGTTCTTGCTGGACTGTTCTAGAGCGCACGCGGCTGCACCCTGCGACGCCGCAGAAAGAGGAAACCGCCATGACCGAGCCCAGCAGCCACACACCCACCGTCCTCTTTGTCTGCGACCACAACGCCGGCCGCTCGCAGATCGCCGCGGCCTACCTGAACCATCTCGGCCGCGGCGCCATCGTTGCCAAGTCGGCCGGTTCGCGGCCTTCCGCCCAGGTTCATCCCGCCGTCGTGGAGGCCATGGCCGAGGACGGGCTCGACATTTCCGCGGAAACACCCAAGGAGCTCACCGACGAGGCGCTCCAGGACGCCAACATGGTCATCACGCTGGCCGGCAGCGAGGCCGTGCGCGTTATCCCGGGCCGCAAGTACGAGGACTGGCAGCTTGGGCATCCCGAGAACGATTCGCTGGCGCACGTCAGGCCGCTGCGCGACGACATCAAGGCCCGCATCCAGGAGCTGCTCTCCGAACTGCTTCCGGCCGTCCACCCAGACGCCAACTGAGACCTGCAAGGACCCCGCCATGGACACTGACAAGCTCATCATCATTGGATCCGGCCCGGCGGGCTACACCGCCGCCGTCTACGCGGCGCGGGCCGGGCTCGCGCCGCGGGTGATCGCCGGCGCAGTCACGGCCGGCGGCGCGCTGATGAACACCACCGAGGTGGAGAACTTCCCCGGTTTCCCGGACGGCATCCAAGGACCGGAACTGATGGAGCAGATGCGCGCCCAGGCGGAAAAATTCGGTGCCGTCATCGAGTACGACGACGTTTCCACCGTCTCGCTCAAGGGGCACCTCAAGGAGGTTTCCACCATGGGCGGGAACACCTACACCGCACCGGCCGTCATCCTTGCCACCGGTTCGGCGTACAAGGAACTGGGGCTGCCGGAGGAGAAGATGCTCTCCGGCCACGGCGTGTCCTGGTGCGCCACCTGCGACGGGTTCTTCTTCCGCGACCAGGACATCATCGTCGTCGGCGGCGGTGATTCCGCGATGGAGGAGGCGCTCTTCCTGACCCGCTTCGGCAAGAGCGTCACCGTCGTGGTCCGCCGCGACACCCTCCGGGCGTCGAAGATCATGGCCATGCGGGCCCGCGACAACGAGAAGATCCGCTTCGCCTACAACAGCGCCGTCACCGCCATCCACGGCGACACCAAGGTCACCGGCGTGACCCTGACGGACACCGTCAGCGGCGCCACCCGGGAGCTGCCCGCCACGGGCCTATTCGTCGCGATCGGCCACCTGCCGCGCACCGAGCTGGTCAAGGGCCAGGTCGACCTGGACGACGAGGGGTACATCAAGGTGGACGCCCCCACCACGTGCACCAACCTGGACGGTGTCTTCGCCTGCGGCGACGCCGTGGACCACCGCTACCGCCAGGCCATCACCGCCGCCGGCACGGGGTGCTCCGCCGCGTTGGACGCCGAGCGCTACCTCGCAGCGCTGGACGACGCGGACAGCATTGCCACCGCCCTCGTCGAAAGCGAAACCCACGCCTGACGGCCGGCCCGGGCCGGGCAGCAGCCCCTTCCGTGTGCACCGGGACCAGGCCGGCGCGGGTGCGGGAATGCCGGATGAGGCCGGCTCCGGTCAGTTGCGCGCCACGAGCGCGTCGACCTGCTCGAGCAGTGCTTCCATTTCGTCCTCGGTGACGTCGGCCGGCTGGGCGTTGCCGGAGAAGAACGTGGCGCTGTAGTACAGCCCGTCGCCCATCAGTTTGACGGCCTGCGCAAGGGGCCGGCTGCCGAGGGCTTCCTCAAGCGCCGCCAGCCACAGGTCCTGCGTCCGCGAGAACGCCTTGGCCGCGGCGGGATGCCCCTGCTGCACCAGCCGGGCGACCGCCACGATGGCCCGGTCCAGGGGCGAGTCCACATAGTGCGAGGTCCGCACGTAGTAGCGCGCCGCCCCCTCCGGCGCGGCCCCGATCTTCATCGCGTCGTCCTCGGTCAGCGCCTCGAGCCGTTGGCACAGCCCTTCCACCATCGCCTCCTTGGACGGGAAGTGGTAGAGCAGTCCGCCCTTGGAGACTCCTGCTGCGGCGGCCACCGCATCCATGGTGGCAGCCCGCTCTCCCTCTTTGATGAGGATGTCTTCAAAGCTGTCGAGGATCCGGTCTTTCGCGCTGGCCATGCACCCATCCTACGGGTCACCGAATTGTACCTAAACCGTCCGGACGGTACAGTATTGCCGTTCCCATTCGTACCCAGGAGGTGCAGCATGCTCACGATCACCCAACGCGCCGGCCGCAAGGAGTGGACCGCATTGGCGGTGCTCATGCTGCCCGTCCTGTTGGTCGCCGTCGACAACACGGTCCTGAGCTTTGCCCTGCCGGCAATCTCGCTGGACTTCAACACGAGCGGCACCACGCTGCTCTGGATCATCGATATCTACCCGCTGGTCCTGGCCGGACTGCTCGTCGCCATGGGCAGCCTGGGCGACCGCTTCGGCCGTCGGCGGATGCTGATGATCGGCGCGGCGGGGTTCGCGGCTTTGTCGGCGGTCGCCGCCTTCTCCCCCAGTGCCGAGCTCCTCGTCGCGGCGCGCGCGGGACTGGGCATCTTCGGTTCCATGCTGATGCCGGCCACACTCTCGCTGATCCGCAACATCTTCGACGACCGCGGCCAGCGCCGGCTGGCCATCGCGATCTGGGCGGCCGGCTTCTCCGCCGGCGCCGCCCTGGGTCCGCTGCTGGGCGGCTTCCTGCTGGAACACTTCCACTGGGGCTCGGTCTTCCTGCTCGCCGTGCCCGTCCTGGTGCTCATGCTCGCCCTGACCCCGGCGTTCGTGCCCGAGTCCCGCGATCCATCGCCGGGCGGCGTGGACGTGGTCAGCATCGTGCTGTCGATCGCCACCATGCTGCCGGTCGTTTACGCCATCAAGAACCTGGCCAACGACGGCGGCTTGCCGGCCACGGCGGCGAGCGCCGCCGTCGGGCTGGCCGCCGGCTGGCTGTTCACGCGGCGCCAGCTCTCCCGCACGAACCCGATGCTGGACGTGCGCCTCTTCGCGGTGCGGCCGTTCACCGGCGCGGTGCTGGTCAACCTGCTGGCCATCTTCTCGCTGGTGGGCTTCCTCTACTTTGTCTCGCAGCACCTGCAGCTGGTGCTCGGGCTCGGCCCCCTGGAAGCGGGGCTGGTGCTGCTGCCCGGCCTCGCGGTCACGATTGCGGCAGGCCTGCTCGCCGTCCCGCTGGTCCGGCGCATCCAGCCGCACCTGGTGGTGTCCGGCGCCTTGCTGCTCTCGGCCGCGGCCTACTGGATGGTCGCCTCCTCGGAGGATGGCTTGGCCGGCTGGCTGATGCTGGCCTTCGTCGTGCTGGGGGCGGGTGTGGGCGCCTCCGAGACCCTGTCCAACGACCTGATCCTCTCCAGCGTGCCGGCGGCCAAGTCCGGCGCCGCCTCGGCGGTCTCCGAGACGGCATACGAGGTCGGCTCCGTCTTCGGAACGGCGCTGCTGGGCAGCATCCTGGTGGCCTCGTACCGCGACAACGTCGAACTGCCGCCGGGCCTGGACCCGGGGCAGGCCGCGGCCGCCGGCGAAACACTGGGCGGCGCGATCAACACGGCGGCGGGCCTCCCGGCGCGGAGCTCGGATGCACTGCTGGACTCGGCCTTCCGCGCCTTCGACAGCGGCGTCTCGATTACCGCGGGCATCGCCGCCGTGCTGATGGTGGCCGCGGCCTGGCTGGCTTTCCGGACCCTCCGGGGCGTCCAGGCCTGAGCCGGATCGCCCTCCGCTGAACCTGCCTGCGCCCGTTGCCACATACCCCAAGGGGGTATAAACTGTGCGGGCAGGACACGGAAGGAGCAGCCATGAACCCGGAACCGGCCGCCGTCGACGCCGAAACGGAAGCCCTCGCACCCGCGGAGGCGTCCGCCGTCGACCCCCACGTCGGCCATGCCTACACGACGGACAAGGCGGCGTACCAGCGCCGGCTGAAGCGGATCGAGGGCCAGGTGCGCGGCATCGCGCGGATGGTCGATGAGGATAAGTACTGCATCGACATCCTGACGCAGGTGGCCGCCGTCAACAAGGCGCTGCACGCCGTGAGCATCGGGCTGCTCGAAGACCACATCTCGCACTGCGTGGTTGGCGCCGCCAAGGAAGCCGAGGCCTCCGCGGACCCCGCGATCGTGCAGGACAAGGTCAAGGAAGCCACGGACGCCATCGGCCGCCTGCTCCGCTGAACCGCCCATTTCCCCAAGGAGAGCACCATGAGCACCATTACCAAAGTCAGCATCGACGGCATGACCTGCGGCCACTGCGTCGCGGCCGTCACCGAGGAACTCACCGCGATCGAGGGCGTCCAGGACGTGGCGATCGAGCTGAACAAGGGCGGGATTTCCACCGCCACCGTCCAGTCCGCGGGCCAGCTGGATCCGGAGCAGGTCGGCGAGGCCGTGGCCGAGGCCGGCTACCTCGTGGTCGCGGACGAGGCGTAGCGAAGCACCGCAGCTTCAGGCGCGGCGCGGCACCGGCGGTGCCGCGCCGTCATCAGACTTGGCAGGAGGGAACGGGGCAGCGATGACCCATGACATGGACATATCGGTGGCAGGCGGGGCGGTACCGCCGCGCCTGGTCGAACTCGAGATCGAGGGCATGACCTGTGCCTCCTGCGTGAACCGGGTGGAACGCAAGCTCGGCAAGATCGAGGGCGTGCACGCGAGCGTCAACCTGCCGCTGGAATCGGCGCAGGTGACGGTGCCCGCGGGCGTCACCGACCAGCAACTGGTCGAGACCGTGAACGCCACGGGCTACCGGGCACGCGTCAAGGCAGTACCGGGTCGCCGGGTGCCCGCAGCGCCCGGGCCGGATGCGCGCGGACAGGAAGGCGCGGCCGCGCCCGAAGACCGGGACGGTGCCGTAGGCGCTGCAGACGCCGCCGTCGCCACCGACCGGGCAGAGCACGCCGGACACGAAGACCACATGGCCCACGGCGGCACTGCACGGCAGCTCCGCCCGCGGCTCCGGGTCGCGGCGCTGCTGACCGTGCCCATCGTCATCATCTCCATGGTCCCCGGCGCGCAGTTCCCGCACTGGGGCTGGGTGGCCCTGGCGCTCTCCGTCCCCGTGGTGTTCTGGGCCGCCTGGCCGTTCCACCGCGCCGCCGCGGTCAATGCCCGCCACCTTGCCTCCACGATGGACACCTTGGTTTCCATCGGCGTGCTGGCTGCGTTCCTCTTCTCGACGTGGCAGCTGGCCATGGATCCGATGATGACGGCGCAGGTGCACTCCGGCATGGCGGAGGGAGCGCTGTACTTCGAGACCGCCGCCGTCATCGTCACGTTCCTCCTGCTGGGCCGCTATCTGGAGGCGAACGCGAAGCAGAAGGCCGGCGACGCGCTGAAGGCGCTGCTCAGCCTGGGCGCCAAGGAAGCCACCGTGCTGCGCGACGGCGCGGAGGTCCAGGTCGCCGCCGAGCAGCTGGTGCCGGGCGACCTGATCGTGGTCCGGCCGGGCGAGAAGATCGCGACGGACGGCTACGTGGTGGAGGGGCGCTCCGCCGTCGACACGTCGCTGATCACCGGCGAATCCGTTCCGGTCGATGTGGAGCCGGACGACGCCGTCACGGGCGCGACCATCAACACCTCCGGCCGGCTGCTGGTGCGGGCGACCCGCGTCGGCTCGGACACCACGCTGGCACAGATGGGGCGGCTGGTGAGCCAGGCGCAGGCCGGCAAGGCGCCGATCGCCCGGCTGGCGGACCGGATCAGCTCGGTGTTCGTGCCGATCGTGCTGGTCATCGCGGCGCTCACGTTCGTGCTGTGGATGGTCTTCACGGGCGATCTGCAGTCCGCCTTTACGGCAGCCGTCACGGTCCTGGTCATCGCCTGCCCGTGCGCGCTGGGGCTGGCCACGCCGACGGCGCTGCTGACCGGCACCGGCCGGGCGTCGCAGCTGGGCATCCTGATCAAAGGCCCGCAAATCCTCGAGGACACCCGGCACGTGGACACCATCCTGCTGGACAAGACCGGCACGGTCACCACCGGCAAGCAGGCGGTCAGTTCCGTGGCGGCGCTGAACGGATATGCCGAGGCGGACGTGCTGCGGTTCGGTGCCGCGGTCGAGGCGGGCTCGGAGCATCCGATCGCCCGCGCGGTGGTCGCCGCGGCACAGGAACGCGGAGGGGCGCTGCCGGCGCTCTCCGATTTCCACAGCGCGGCCGGCGGCGGCGTGCGCGGCACCGTGTCCGCGAACGACGGCGGCAGTCCGGACGGCGGCAGCGTCACCGTGGTGGCGGGGCGGGGCTCGTGGCTCGAGGAGAACGGCATCGCCGCGGACGAGGAACAGCTGGCGGCCTTCCGGGCGCAGCAGGAAGCGGGCGCGACGGCCATCTGGGTTGCCGTGGACGGTGCGGTGGCCGGCATCCTCAGCCTGAAGGACACCGTCAAGCCGGGCTCGGCCGCCGCCGTCGCGCGGCTCAAGGAGCTCGGTTTGCGGCCGGTCCTGCTGACCGGCGACAACGCCGCAGTGGCCGCTCAGGTAGCCGCCGCCGTCGGTATTGCCCCCGAAGATGTGCAGGCCGATGTCCTGCCCGAAGGCAAAGTCGCCGCGGTGAAGCAGCTGCAGGCCGGCGGCCGCACGGTGGCGATGGTGGGCGACGGCGTGAACGACGCGGCGGCGCTGGCACAGGCGGATCTCGGGATCGCCATGGGCGCAGGCACGGATGTGGCCATCGAGGCCGCCGACATCACCGTGATGGGCAGCGAGCTCGGCCAGGTGGTGCAGTCCATCGAGCTCAGCCGCCGGACGCTGTCCACGATCAAGGGCAACCTGTTCTGGGCCTTCGCCTACAACACGCTCGGAATCCCCGTGGCGGCGCTTGGCCTGCTCAACCCGATGATCGCCGGGGCCGCGATGGCCGCCAGCTCGGTCCTGGTGGTGGCCAACTCGCTGCGGCTGCGCCGGTTCGCCCGCTAGCCGCCCCTCACGGGGCAGCGTACCTTTCCACCGGCAGCGCCTTTTCACGGGTAGCGTCGACTCTCCCGGGCCTCGGCAATCCGGCGGGAGTCCGGCTAGGTGCCGTAGCGGACGGCCGCGCGTGCTTTGGCCTTTGCCGCCTCGTCATCCCGGTTCTTGGGCGGCGCCGTCGTGACGAGCGAGTCGAGCAGATGCGCCGTGATGTGCGCGATCTCGTGGACGGCCTCGTTGAAGGCTTGCTCGTTCGCCTTGGAGGGCTTGTTGCTGCCGCTGACCTTGCGCACATACTGCAGGGCTGCGGCCTCAATCTCGGCGTTCGTGGCGGCAGGCTCGAAGTTGTGGAGCTGGCGGATGTTGCGGCACATATTGCCTCCTCGACGGGAACGGGCTCAGGCTGGCTCCTTCCAGTCTGCCCCGCCCGGTCGCCGCACGCTACCGTCCCCGGGGAGCAATTCCGGCACCATCCCCCAGCCGGGCCCGTGCCGCGCACACGAAAACGGAGCCCGGCTGATTAAGCCGGGCCCCGCCGTCGTTAGGGGAAAGCCGGGCGGACAGCGCTTGTGGCGCGGCCCGCCCCGGCGGGATCAGCGGCTTGCGCTGAGTTCGTGGCCGGCGGGCTTGGACTCGCCGGAGGGGGCCGCGGCGGCCAGCACCGGCTTGCCCAGCATCGAGATGAACGCCGCGCCGAGCAGCATCGGAACGATGAACAGGAAGTACAGATCCGTCGGCTGCCACCCGCCGTCCATCAGGGCGCCGGCGATGATCGGCGAGGCGATGGAGCCGACCCGGCCCATCCCGATGACCAGGCCCAGAGCGGTGCCGCGGACTTCGGAGGAGTAATAGGTCGGGCTGATGGCCAGCATGCCGGCGATCGGGGCGTTGGAGCCGAAGCCGACAAGGAACGCCGCCAGCAGGGCGCCGTCCAGGGAGCCGGTGGAGAGCGAGAAGGCACCGAAGGTCAGGCCGCCGAGGATGAAGAAGACGGCCAGTACCTTGCGCATCGGGAAACGCGCACCGAAGAAGCCGAGGGTCACGGCGCCGACGATCGCGCCGACGCTGAAGAGCACACCCGCGTTGATGCCGTCCTGCTGGCTGAAGCCGCTGGCGGTGACCAGCTTCGGAGTCCAGGAGTTGGCGAAGTAGAAGCTGGCCATCAGGACGAAGTAGCTCAGCGAAATCAGGATGGTGCGGCGGGCATTGGCTCCGGTGAGCACGTCGCCGAAGCGGGACTTCTTCTTGGCGGGGGCCGGGGCGGCATCGGGCAGCACGGAGACGGCCGGCTGCTCGATGCGGGCCAGCACCTTGTTGACGCGATCCAGTGCGTTGGCCGGGCGCCGGACCAGCAGGTAGTCGATCGATTCCGGCACGGCGCGCCAGATGATCGGGATCATGACCAGGGTGATGATGGCGCCGAACATGAAGGCCGCGCGCCAGCCGTAGGCCTGGATCAGGACGCCGGTGATCAGGCCGCCGACCACGCCGCCGATGGGCTGGCCGATGCTGACCAGGGCCAGCGAGGTGGAACGGCGCTTGGCGTTGGCGAACTCGGAGGCGAGCACGTTGGCGGTGGCCTGCAGGGTTCCGACGGCCAGGCCGGTAACGAAGCGCAGCACGACCAGCAGGCCGTAGCTGGGCACGAAGGCCGAGGCCAGCATGCCGAGCGCGACGACGGTGGCGCCCAGCAGGAGGGTCTTCCGGCGGCCGATGATGTCCGCAATCGTGGAGACGAAGATCGAGCCGAGGGCCATGCCGACCAGCGCGGAGCTGAGCAGCATACCCAGCTGTCCGGCGCTCAGGCCCCAGTGCTCGGAAACGGCGTTGGCGCTGAACGCCATGACGAGCACGTCGAAGCCGTCGATCATGTACAGGGCGGCACAGACGGCGATAATGCCGATCTGCGTCCGCTTCATGGGTGCGGCTTCGATCCGCGACTTGATATCCATTCGGGGCCTAACTCTTGCTGATGCCTGGACCAACCGTGCAGCTCGGGAAGAAGATCGGTTCGACAGGTGAACGAACGTTCGGTATCAGTGAAAAAGTATATGGCCCCCGGCACGCCGCCGCGTGTCGACCGCCACACATTGTGAGCAAGCTCACCGCTAGGTTCGGCGTGGCGGGGTACACCCGGGGGCGGCGCGGTTCCGGCGGGCGGAACCAAATGGCGGGTGGAGCTGAAGTACGACGGCGTTGCCCGCCTAGGCTCCGGCGCCGCCGCGCTTCGGGACGGGAACCGGCTCCACCGCCTTGATCCTGCGCGGCTGCGACCGCAGTTCGTCGAGGCGCACCAGCACGACGCCGGCGACAATCAGCGCGCCGCCGAGCAACTGGATGGCCGCGGGCAGCTCGCCCAGGAGCAGCCAGGCCCAGAGCACGGCGAAGAGCACCTCCGTCAGCGACACGAAGGAGGCCACCTTGGAGCCCAAAATCCGCGCCGCCATGATCCCCGTGACATAGGACAAGACCGTGGAGAACAGCACGAGTCCGAGCATCGGGACCCACCATTCGGTGCTCCAGCCGGCCAGGGAGACATCGGCGGTGCTGAACCCCATGGGCACGGCGCGGACGGCGCCGAGCACCAGCATCACCACTCCGCCCACTAGCAGCCCGCCGGCCGCAAGCACCAGCGGCGGCAGCGAATCGTTCTGTTTGGCGGTTATGAAGAAGTAGATGACCAGGCAGACGGCCGCGCCCAGCCCCCAAAGCACGCCGGCGGGATCCATGCGGACGGAGCCGAACACGTCCAGCACCAGCATCAGCCCGGCAACGGACAGCACGGTCCCGGCCAGTGTCGCCGGCCGGGGCATGCGCCGGCTGGTTAGCCACAGCCACAGCACGATCAGCACCGGCGCGAGGAACTCCAGCAGCAGCGCCACGCCCACCGAGAGGGTCATCACCGCGTTGAAGTAGAAGAGCTGGCAGCCCGCTACGCCGATCAGGCCGAAGAGCACGATCGTCCTCCAGTTGCGCCGCACCTGGTGCCAGTATCCGTGCAGGGCCAGCATGGCGGGGATAGCCAGCACAAGCGCGGCGCCGATCATGCGGACGGCGACGGCGGCACCGGGCGTCCAGCCCGCCTCCAGCAGCGACTTGGCGAAAGACCCGGAGAGCCCGAACACGGCGGACGAGAGCAGCGCAATGCCCACGCCGGAGGCAGCCGCAGATGGAACTGCGCGGGCAGCCGGAACGGAGGCGGTTTTGCCGGCCATGGGACCTCGTCTATCGGATTGAGCCCTGTCCTCGGCGAGCGCGGGCGCAGCGGAGCGTCAGGGGCTAAAGCGGGTATAGTGCTGACAGTACTTTTGTTCCCGTTCAGGAGTCAAGATGGTTTTTGCCCATGACACCGAGACGTCGCTGATCCACGCGGCAAAGCTCATCAATACCGCCGAGCAGGAAGTCGACCAGCTCAGGACCGGGGCCGACCTGGACGAATTCCTCCGCGTCAATGGGTTTACCGGGTCGCGCACCCACACGATGCACGAGCTCCGCGCCGTCCGCCACCTGCGGCCGCAGCTGCGCGCCGTCTGGACCGCCGAGGAGGATGAGGCCGTGCGGCTGGTCAACAATATTCTGCGGAACGGCCGGGCGCTCCCGCAGCTCGTCAAGCATGACCACTGGGAGTACCACCTGCACGCCACCACGCCCGAGGCGCCGCTGGAGGTTCGGATGGCGGTCGAGGCGGCGATGGCGCTTGTCGACGTGATACGCGAACAGGAACTCGAGCGCCTGCGGGTGTGCGAGGCCGAAGACTGCAACGCCGTCCTGGTCGACCTGTCGCGCAACCGCTCGAAGCGCTTCTGCGACACCGGCAACTGCGCCAACCGTACGCATGTCGCCGCCTACCGCGCCCGCAAAGCTGCCGCCGACCCGTTGCGAATCCGCGAATCATCAGTAGGCTGAGGAATGGAGCGGTAACGCCCACCAACGAACTGGAGGAACGGCAATGATGAAGAAAGCGGTTTTTTTGGCAGGCGTCGGCGTCGGATTCCTGCTCGGCTCACGCTCCGGGCGGGAGAGCTACGAAAAGGTCAAGACGGAAGCCAAGAAACTCTGGAACGATCCCAAGGTCCAGAACAAGGTCTCCGAGAGCACCGAGTGGGCCAAGCAGAAGGCTCCGCAGGTGCAGGAGAAGGTCAGCGAGAAGGCCAAGGAAGTGTTCCACAAGAACGACGACGGCCACGGGGCGGGGCACGCGGCCACCGGCGCGGCCGGCACCACCAGCCCGGGCGTCACCGGCACGACCAGCCCCAACGCGACCGGCGAGTTCCTGCGTGACCCGTCCCGTCCTGACCAGGACCCGCTCGTGTAGCCCGCGAGGCCCCTACATCCGCCCGTACCGGGCCCTGATCATCGCGAATATGCCGTAGCAGATCAGCCCCAGGGCGATCGCCAGCAGTGCCGGAACACCGAACGGGTGTTCCGGCAGTGCTTTAAGGCTCCCGTCCAGGCCGGTCGACTCCGCCGGGTCATGCTTGAGCGTGGCTATCACGATCAGCAGCCCCATCAGCATCAGGGCCACGCCCTTGGCGATGTGGCCGAAGACGCCGAGGCCGTTGACGGTCCGGCCGCGCTTGGTCACGCCGAGGTTGAGCTCTTCCTTGAACTTCCGGCGCAGCGCCTTGACCACGAAGTAGATGCCGATGCCGAAGACCGTGCTACCCGCCGCCACCAGGAGGGCCACACCCGGTCCGGTGGCCAGCAGCGCGGCAGTCAGATCCTTGGTGGACTCCCCCGAGTCTGCGTGGCCGCCGAAGGCATAGCGCGCGAACGTCAGCGAAAACAGCCCGTAGGCAATGCTCAGCGATCCGGAGGAGATAGCTTTGGACACCCGCTCGCGCTTCCGCGGCAGGTGCCGGGCCCGCAGCGTCGCCTCGCTGAACTGCCACACGGCGAGGCCGGCGCAGCCCAGGAAGCAGCTCCACATCACGATCGGCCCGAACGGGGCGCTGGCCGCCAGTATGTCTACCGCACCGGCGGGATCCGCCTCGCCGTAGCCGCCGAAGGCGATCCGGACGGCGATGGCGCCGATGAGGATATGCACCAGGCCGAGCACAGCGAAGCCGAACCTTGCCAGCACGTCAAGCGTCCTGGTGTTGGAGAGCTCCTCGGCGGCGTCGGCCGTACGCGCCGCCAGCGAATCGGCCTGGTCCTCGCCGCTGAAATCCTGCACCGCAGCCCCTAGCGCACGGTACGCGGGTCAGGCGCTTCGGGGCGTCCCGCCGTCGTCGTTATTGTCCGGATCCGGATCCTCGGCGGCCGGCGTCCCCGGCTTGTGGCCCTCCGCATTCTTCCGGGGGTTGCCCACGCTGCCGGCTCCGCCGGGAATCTTCGAGGAGACGCGGTGGATGCCCGAGCCCTCGCTCAGGTGGTCAGGATTCTCCTTGCTGGCCATCGTCAGCACGGCCACCAGGAGCAGCGATGCGATGAACGCGATGCCCGCGGCGGTGATGCCCAGGTCCCAGCGCAGCTCGTGGCCGGCGCCGCCGGTGGAGAAGATCATCGTGAAGAAGCCCGCGATGACGGCGAGTACCGCCGAGAAGATCAGCGGCCCCTTGACGGACATCCGTGCCTCATTGGATGCTCCGGACGGCTTGGTCCCCACGATGAATCCTCCTGAATACTGCAAAGCTTTCCACACAAGTCTACCGGCTGTAGAAGAAGCCGGGCTTCGCGGGCAGGAAGCCGCGGGCGGAGCCGGCGGGCCATGGCGAACGTCCGGGGCAGACGGACGGTAGCGAACTGGCCGCGGCGAACCTGCGGCGGCGAACGCCCGGGGGCGGACCTAGGCGGCCGCGGCCTTCCGCGCATCGAACCGATAGCTGATCGCCGCGATGCCAAGCACGACGGCGATGATGATGGCCGAGCCGCCCAGCACGCCGAGCAGCGCGTGCGCACCGAGGTGCGTGAAGAAGGGCATGGCGACGCCGAACCCGACCGACACGGCGCCGGTGATGAGCCAGTCCTTGGAGAGCACGGATCCCTCTTCGCCGCGGTTCTGCCACCAGAGCACCAGTTCCGCGCCGCCGCCGATCAGCAGTGCGGCGGTGGCCAGGATCGTGAAGGCCGGAGGGGCCTGCAGCGCCATGGCCAGCAAACCGGCCACGGCGAAGGCCCCGGCCTGGAGCGTCAGCAGCGTGCGGTATTCCGCCGCCTCGGACCTGCGCGAGAGCATCCACACGGCGGCGCCGCTGAGCAGCAGGTAGAGCCCGCCGGCCACGGCCATGACGGCCTCGCCCGGCTCCTGCCAGAAGATGGTCAGGGCCCCGAAGAGCGCGGCCGCGAGGGCCCTCAGCATAACGGGTTGCCAGTAGGCTGCGGCCTGGGCTGCTCTGTTGGTGCTCACCCCACGAGTTTAGTGCGCCCCCGTGACCATCCACGCATCGTTGCGCACGCGCCAGCCGAGGGTCAGCGCGCGGGCGGCCATGTAGCCGAGCCCGAAGGCCGCCCACAGCCAGACCAGGCCCGCGGCGCCGGACAGCCGTCCGGCGTCGACCATGGCCAGCAGCGGCAGGTACATCAGGAGATTTACGACGCCGGAAACCGCCAGGTATTTGGCGTCGCCCGCCCCGATCAGCACCCCGTCCAGCACGAAGACGAAGCCGCAGATCGGCTGGCTGAGGGCCAGCAGCAGCACGCCGACGGCGAAGGCCTCCTGCACGGCCGGATCCGAGGTGAACATCCAGCCGATGTGCGGTCCGGCGAGCCCCAGGACCGCTCCGGTGAGCACCCCGAAGCCGACGCCCCAGACGATCATCCGGCGGGTCAGCGAATGGGCCAGCGGCTTGTTGCCGGCGCCGAGCTCCTTGCCGATCAGCGCCTGCGCGGCGATGGCGATGGCGTCCAGCGCGAAGGCCAGGAAGGTGAAGACCGTCATCACGAGCTGGTGCCCTGCCAGGCTCACCGGCCCCTGCGAGGTGGCGACGAAGACGGTGGCCAGGATGGCGATCCGCAGGCTCAGCGTGCGCAGCATCAGCCAGGAGCCCACATGCGTGGTGGACTTGATGCCGGCCCAGGTCGGCGCCAGCGGAATGCGGTACTTGACGGCGGCCCGGTAGACGATGGCCAGGTAGACCGCGGCCATGCCCCACTGCGCCAGGCTGGTGCCGAGCGCCGAGCCGGCCACCGACAGGTCCAGTCCGTACACGAGCGCGAAGTTCAACCCGATGTTGACCATGAACCCGATGCCCGCCACGAGCAGGGGCGTTTTAGTGTCCTGCAGGCCGCGCAGCACGCCGGTGGCGGCGAGGACGATCAGCATCGCCGTCAGGCCGGGCATCGACCAGCGCAGGTAGTCGACGGCGTACTCGTGGACCTCGCCCGCGGCACCCATGGCCGAGGCCAGCGCCGGTGCGCTGAACCAGCCCGCCGCGGAGAGGACGAGTCCCAGCAGCACGGCCAGCCAGATGCCGTCGCGCCCGATCGCCAGCGCGTCCGCGATCCTGCCGGCGCCGAGCATGCGGGCCACCGCGGGGGTGGTCGAGTATGCCAGGAAGACCATGAGGCCGACGGCGGTCTGCACCACGGTGGCGGCCAGCCCCACGCCGGCCAGCTGCGCCACGCCCAGGTGCCCCACGATCGCCGAGTCCGCCAGGAGGAACAGCGGCTCGGCCACCAGGGCCCCGAAAGCCGGGAGGGCCAGCGCGAGGATCGTGCGGTTCAGGCCCTGCCGGGGACGGATCGCGGTCTGTCGTTCAGTCACGCCTCCCAGCTTAAGGCGCGGCGGGACCGGGCCGGTTCTGAGGGCCGGTTCCGAAGACGGGTTCGGGATAACGACGGCGGAGGCACTGTTTAGTTGCCCAAGGTAAGTACTTAAGATATAGTTGCCTTAGTAAACGAACTACTTGAGGTACCCATGGCTGTAGAAACCGGCACCGCCGAACAACTCATCAGGAAGATCTACTCCTTCCAGCGCGCAATGCGCTGCGCCCACCACATTGCCGCGGATCCCGCCGGGCCCGGCGTCGCGCTCCAAGGCGTCATGCGGCTGATCGGCGACGCCGGCGAAGTGCGCGCCACGGATCTCGCCGACCGGCTCGGCATCGGGGCGGCCGCCCTGAGCCGCCACATCGCCGATCTGGAAGCCTCCGGACATTTGAAGCGGCGGCAGGATCCGGCCGACGGCCGCGCGTTCCTGCTCTCCCTCACCGACGAAGGCCAGACGAGCCTGCGGGCCGCTGCGGCGCGGCGGGCCGGTCTGCTGCAGGAGATGCTCGTCGACTGGAGCGACGAGGACGCAGCGTCGGCCGCAGCGACGATGGAGCGCCTCGCCGCAACCCTCGAGAATTCACTCCGCGCAAAGAAGCCGGGCCAGCACAATCAGCAGCAGAGCATTGCAGGAGCGGCCAAATGACAGCAACCCGCACGGACGTAGAACCCATCGAATCGCCGGCGTCCAAGCCGGACCCGGGCGGGATGAGCCACCGGCAGATCCTGCAGGCCCTCACCGGTCTGCTGGCTGCCCTGTTCACCGCGATGGTCAGCAGCACCATCGTGGCGAATGCGCTTCCCACCATCATGGCGGACCTGCACGGAACCCAGACCGATTTCGCCTGGGTCGTAACGGCCGCGCTGCTGGCGAATGCCGTGACGACGCCGATCTGGGGAAAGCTCGCGGACCTGTTCAGCAAGAAGCTACTGGTCCAGCTAAGCATCATCGTTTTCGTGGCCGGCTCCGTGCTGGCCGGCCTGTCCCAGGACATGCCCACCCTGCTGACCGCCCGCGTCATCCAGGGTGCGGCCATGGGCGGGCTGACCGCGCTGGCGCAGGCGATCATCGGCTCGATCATCCCGCCGCGCGAACGCGGCCGCTATGCGGGCTACATGGGTGCGGTCATGGCGGTGGCCACCGCAGGCGGCCCGCTGTTGGGCGGCTTCATCGTGGACAGCCCGCTGGGCTGGCGCTGGACCTTCTTTGTCTGCGTGCCCCTGGCGGTGGTCTCGCTCATCATGCTCCAGCTGACTCTGAAGATCAGCCATGTGCGCCGTCCGGCCAGGATCGACTGGCTCGGCTCCATCCTGCTGACCGCCGGCGTATCGATCCTGCTCATCTGGGTTTCCTTCGCCGGCAAGGCCGGCTACTACGAGTGGGTCTCGGGACGATCCGCGCTCATGGTGGGCACCGGCGTCGTTCTCCTGGCTTTGCTGGTGTTCGTCGAATCCAAGGTGGCGCAGCCGATCATCCCGCTGAAGATCATCACGGAACGCACCACGGCCCTGTCCATCATCGCCTCGGTTTCCGTCGGTATCGCGATGTTCGGTTCCACGACCTTCCTCGGCCAGTATTTCCAGGTGGCCAGGGGCGCGACGCCCACGCATGCCGGCCTGCTCATGCTGCCGATGATCGCCGGCAACCTCGTCGGTTCCACCGTTTCCGGCCAGCTGATCACCCGCTACGGCAAATGGAAGCGCTACCTGATCCTCGGCGCGGTCCTGGTCATCGGCGGTACCGGCCTGGCGGGCACCCTGGACCACCTGACCGCGTTCTGGGTCGTCAGCATCTACATCTTCCTGCTGGGGCTAGGCATGGGCATGCTGATGCAGAACCTCGTCCTTGCCGTCCAGAACACGGTCAACGTGAAGGACATCGGCTCCGCCAGCGCCTCGGTGGCGTTCTTCCGGTCCGTCGGCGGCGCCATCGGCGTCTCCGTCCTGGGCGCCGTCCTGTCCAACGAAGTTGGTTCCACCGCGGCGGCCGAACTGGAGAAGGCCGGCATTCCGGTCTCCGGCGACGCCAGCGGAGCGTCGCTTGACCTGACCGCGATGCCGCCCCAGGTGCGGGAGATCATGCGGGCGGCCTACGGAGACGGCACCGCGACCATCTTCCTGATTTCCGCCGCCATCGCCGTCATCGCGCTCGTTGCCGTCCTCTTCATCAGGGAAATCCCGCTGCGGCGCACCATTGAACTGAAGCCGACGACGGAGCATCCCGTCGAACCCGGACTGGCCGGAGGCACGGAACCCGTCTCCACGGGCACGGTTCCGGTCGTCCGGCGGACCCCGGCTCCCGTGGGTGCCGCATCCGGTGCAGCGGGGGAAACCGGGCCGGAGAGCCAGCCGCCGGGACGGTGATCCTGGCCCGTGCCGGGTCGGGGCAATCAGCGGCCTGTACGGGCTAGATGCAGGAGTAGTCGTAGTCGAAGCCGCGGGAGACGAACTGCGTCAGCGTCACCCGGCCACCGGGGGTCAGCGGGGCGGCGGCGCACTTGTTCTTGGCTCCGTTGAGCGTGCGGGCGCCGGCCAGCCAGCTCGGCAGGCTGTAGAGGTTGCTGGTCGGCGGCACCTGCCCGACGATCTGGCCCCACTGCGTGGACGTCGAGTACAGGCCGACGCGGGCCCCGATGCTCTGGAAGTAGGCGGTCATGCCTTCGAGGTCAGCCCTGTTGGCCTCCTGGTCGTCCGACCAGCTGTTCTCGGTTTCCACGTCCAGCCACCACAGATAGACCGTCGGGTTACTGACCCCGCGGAGATGGACGTCGTCGTAGGCCTTGGCGTAGCCGTACATGTAGGCACAGGCCGGGTCCACGCCGCCTTTGCACTCCCCGTAGGGGTTGCTGACGGTCGTGCCGCCATACTGGTTGCTGTCTGGCCACCATGAACCGGCGGTGCCGGGGTTTGCCGTGTTGACGTAAAGCGCGACCAGCGGCTGGCCGGTGCCGCCCGAGGACTTCTCCGCCCAGGCGAGCTGGTCCGCGAAGCAGGGGTTGGTGTTGTTCGCCAGGCCGCCGTTGACGCCGACGATGCCGAAGGCCTGCCCGGTCGGCAGCACCTTGCCGCACTGCGGCCAGGAGACATCGTTGCCCAGCGGCGTCGCGCTGGCTCCCTTCGCCGGGGCCGCGGCGGCACCCGGAGCGCCGGCAAGGCCGATGACCGCGGCGAACGCCCAACAGGCCAAGAGCAGTACCAGCCGGCGGAGGCCGCGCCGGCTCCCCTTGGAAGAGCTGCGGGCGGGTCGGGCTGGGGCGGCAGGAATCTCTGCAGGCATGCGGGGCCTCTCATCCGGACGGGCAAAGCTGACCGTTAGCTTCCTCCCGCCGGAAGCCGGAGGTCAAGGTTTCGGCCGCAGATTTCGTGAAGATGTCCCGCGCCCGAACCGTCCGCAACCCGACCTTCCCCTCCCGCCGACTGTGCAGCTGATGCCCCTTTCCGGCAGGAAACGGGCATCAGCTGCTTCCTCGATGACGGGGTGGCTACCCCGGCGGATCAGGCCGGGTCAGCCGCCGCGGCGAACTGCGACATGTACAGCCGGTAGTACGCGCCCTGGGCCTCGAGCAGGTCGGCGTGGTTGCCCTGCTCAACGATCTGTCCCTCTTCCATCACCAGGATGACGTCCGCATCCCGGATGGTCGAAAGCCGGTGCGCAATCACGAACGAGGTCCGGTCGGTGCGCAGCGCGGCCATGGCGTGCTGCACCAGCAGCTCGGTGCGCGTGTCCACCGAGCTGGTCGCCTCGTCCAGGATCAGCAGCGACGGATTCGCGAGGAACGCCCGCGCGATCGTGATCAGCTGCTTCTCGCCCGCCGAGACGTTGTTGCCCTCCTCATCGATCACCGTGTCGTAGCCGTCCGGCAGCGCCCGCACGAACCGGTCCACGTAGGTCGCCTTGGCTGCGGCCAGCACCTGCTCCTCGGTGGCGTCCAGGTTGCCGTAGCGGATGTTGTCGAAGATGGACCCGCCGAAGAGCCAGGCGTCCTGCAGCACCATGGCCACCTTGGAGCGCAGCTCGGCCCGGGTCAGGTGCGTGATGTCTACGCCGTCCAGCGTGATCCGGCCGGAGTCCAGCTCGTAGAAGCGCATCACGAGGTTGACCAGTGTCGTCTTGCCGGCACCGGTGGGCCCGACAATGGCCACGGTCTCCCCCGGCCGTGCGGCAAAGGAGAGGTCCTCGATCAGCGGCTTCTCCGGCGTATAGCTGAAGCTGACGCGCTCGAACTCGACGTGCCCGTCCGTCTTCGCCGGCAGCGTCCCGATGGCCGTATCCGGTTCCTGCTCCTCTGCATCGAGCAGCTCGAACACCCGCTCGGCGGAGGCGACGCCGGACTGCAGCATGTTCGCCATGCCCGCCATCTGGCTCAGCGGCTGGTTGAACTCGCGCGAGTACTGGATGAACGCCGTCGCGTCGCCCAGCGTCATCGACCCCGAGGCCACCCGCAGGCCGCCCACCACGGCGATGCCGACGTAGGACAGGTAGGAGATGAACTGCATGATCGGCATGATCATGCCGGAGACGAACTGCGCCCCGAAGGACGCCTTGTAGAGCTCCTCGTTCTTCTTCTCGAACTCGGCCAGCGATTCCTGCTCGCGGCCGAAGACGCGGACCAGGTCGTGCCCGCTGAAGGACTCCTCGATGTGCCCGTTCAGCGCGCCCGTGTTCTTCCACTGGGCGGCGAAGAGCTTCTGGCTGCGCACGCCGATCAGGCCCGCGCCCACGGCGGACAGCGGGAGCGCAATCAGCGCGATCAGCGCCAGCTGCCAGGACACGATGAACATCATGACGGTGATGCCGACCAGGCTCAGGGCGGACATGATCAGCTGCGCGAAAGCCTGCTGCAGCGCCTGCTGGACGTTGTCGACGTCGTTCGTCACCCGGGAGAGCAGGTCGCCGCGCTGCCGGGTGTCGAAGTAGTTCAGCGGCAGCCGGTTCAGCTTGGCCTCCACATCGCGGCGCAGGTTGAAGACCACGCGCATCACGATCCGGTTCAGCACGTAGCCCTGCAGCCACATGAACAGCGAGGCGACCAGGTACATGCCGAGCACAATCAGGATCAGCCGTCCGAGCAGGTCGAAGTCGATCCCGGCGCCCGGAGTCAGCGTCATTCCGGAGAGCATGTCCGCGAACTGGTCCTGCCCCTGCGCGCGCAGGCCGGCGATCACCTGGTCCTGGCTCACGCCGGCGGGCAGGTTCTTGCTGACCACACCGTTGAAGATGACGTCCATGGCGTTGCCCAGGACCTTCGGTGCAATGACGTTGAGGACGACGGCGACCAGTACCATCGCGAGGACGGCGAAAATCCCTGCCTTCTCGGGTTTCAGCAGGCCGAAGAGCCGTTTCGCCGAGGGCCAGAAATGCCGGGCCTTTTTCGTCGGTACGGCGCCCGGCCAGTGCCCGTCCGCCTCGGTGGGCTGGTACTCCTCCTCGTCGAATGTCCCGGCGAGGGCCTCGGCCTGCGCCTCCGCGGCGGCCCCCGGCGTGGGTGCGGCCACCGGCTCGATGGCCGGCGCGGTGTCGGGGTCCCCCGGCGGGGCCACCCGGGGTTCTGTTGCCCGGTTGTCCTTGTCCATGCTCAGGCCACCTCCTCGGCTGCGATCTGCGATTCAACGATTTCCTGGTACGTGGGCGAGGTCTCGAGCAGCTCCTCGTGGGTGCCCCGGTCCACGATCTGCCCGTGCTCCATCACCAGGATCTGGTCCGCATCGCGGATCGTGGCCACGCGCTGGGCAACGATGATGACGGTGGCATCCTTGGTCCGGGTCTTCAGCGCCGCCCGGAGGCGCGCATCGGTGGCCACGTCCAGTGCGGAGAACGAGTCGTCGAACAGGTAGACCTTGGGCTTGGCGACCAGCGCGCGGGCGATGCAGAGCCGCTGCCGCTGCCCGCCGGATACGTTGGTGCCGCCCTGCGAGACCCGGGACTGAAGCCCGTGCTCCCCCTCCAGCACGAAGTCCGCCTGGGCCACGGCCAGCGCCTCCCGGAGTTCCTCGTCAGGGGCATCCGGGTCGCCGAAGCGCAGGTTGTGCGCGATGGTTCCGGAGAACAGGTAGGGCCGCTGCGGCACAATCGCCACGCGCCGGGTGATCTCCTGGCGCGCAAGCTCGGTGACGGGAACGCCGTCGAGCAATACCTCGCCGCTGCCGGCGTCGAACAGCCGCGGCAGCATGGAGACCAGTGTGCTCTTGCCGGAGCCGGTACTGCCCACAATTGCCGTCGTCTGGCCCGGCCGCGCGGTGAAGCTTACATTGCTCAGCACCGGAGCCTCGGCCCCGGGGTAGGCGAAGGAGACGTTGCGGAATTCGACCGCGCCGGCTGCCTCCGCGGGAACCGTCGCCCGCTCGGGTTCGTGGATCGAGGGCGCCGCCTTGAGCACCTCGCCGATCCGCTCCGCGCACACGGCGGCGCGCGGGATCATCATCGCCATGAAGGTGCCCATCATGACTGCCACCAGGATCTGCAGCAGGTACTGCAGGAACGCGGTCAGCGCGCCGACCTGCATCTGTCCGGCATCGACCCGCAGGCCGCCGAACCACAGCACGGCGGCCGTCGCCAGGTGCAGGATCATGCCGATCGCCGGGAACATCAGCACGAACAGCGATCCGACGGCCAGGGACACGTCGGTCAGTTCACGGTTCGACTTGTCGAAGCGCCTGGCCTCGTACGGTTCCCGCACGAAGGCCCGGACCACGCGGATGCCGGTGATCTGTTCCCGCAGCACCCCGTTGATCCCGTCAATCCTGGCCTGCATGGTGCGGAACAGCGGCATCAGCTTCCAGACCAGGAAACCGACGACGACGAAAAGCGCCGGCACCGAGACCCAGACCAGCCAGGACAGCTGCAGGTCCTCGCGCACCGCCATGATGATGCCGCCCACGCACATGATCGGCGCCGACACCATGAAGTTCAGGCCCATCAGCACCAGCATCTGCACCTGCTGCACGTCATTGGTGCCGCGGGTGATCAGGCTCGGCGCGCCGAACTCGTTGACCTCGCGCGCGGAGAACCCGGCCACCTTGTGGAAGACGCCCTTGCGCAGGTCCCGGCCGACTGCCATAGCCGCCTTCGAGCCGAAGTAGACGCCCGCGATGGCGGTGGCCACCTGCACGAAGGCGACCCCCAGCATCACCGCTCCGGTGTTCCAGATGTAGTCGGTATCGCCCCGCGAGACGCCCTCGTCGATGATCTGGGCGTTCAGGCTGGGCAGGTAGAGGGCCGCGATGGTGGACGCCAGCTGCAGCACCACCACCGCCAGGACATACGGAAGATAAGGCCGCGCATAATGGCGGACCAGTTTGATCAGCATGAGCCGCTTTCTGAAACATTTCGGAAGACGATGTTCGGCGAAGACAACAAGGTGGAGTGACGGCGCCCTCGGTGAGGCGTTCCGGCGCATGAATCGGGCGCCGCTCGAAGAGACCGCAATTCAGATTAAGCCCCTGCCCGGGGCTCGTCTATCCGTCGAAAGGCGTATTCCGGACAGCTACCGCCCTGATCATCCGGGCTCCGCCCGCACAAGGTCCTGGTCCTCCTCCGCCTTGGGCAAATACGTCTTAGCCTCCAGGGGCCGCTCAGGTTGCCGCACGCGCGTCGAACTCTGCAACGGATTCCCGGAGAAGGCGGGCGACCGTGTCCGTAGGACCGTTTCCAGACCTCCGCCGGTCGAACCGCCGTAGAACGATACGTCGTGTTCCGAGCCCGGGCACGTCCAGGACGTCGACGCCATCCTGGACGACGCCGCTCAGCGCCATGGCCGGCACAACGGCAACTCCCTCCCCCGCGGCCACCAGCGCGAGGGCTGTCAACGTCTCTTGGTACTGATGGATCGTCGCCGTCCGGGCGCCTGTTGACTTGTGGAGCCTGCCGATGACCGAAGCATTGGCCGCTGAAGGTTCGACACCAATCCATGGAAGCGGCAGGCGGGCAAGGTCGACATTTTCCGTGTCGATGAGTGCTTCCGAGGGAACGACGAGCTTCCAAGGCTCGTCGAGCAGCGGCTCCTCCGACATTCCGGACGGAAGTGAGCGTTGTTCGGCCGTCGCCGAGTCGAGCTCCACCACGACGGCATCGAGCTCGCGCTGACGGAGCAACCGCAGCAGCGCAGGGAGGTCATCCTCGATGATCCGAATCTGCAACTGCGGATATTCGATGCGCCATGCGGGCAGGCGCGGGATCACCATGGTCCGAAGAAAACTGGTGAATCCCCCCACCCGCACAACGCCGGCGAGCTCCGCCCCGCCTTCCATGCGGGAACGAGCGACGTTGAGCGCCCGCTCAATTTCTTCGCCCGCTTCGGCTATCGCCAGACCGGCGGGCGTCAATACCGATCCTTTGGGTGTCCGCAGGACCAGCGCGTGCCCCGTCTCATTCTCCAGCTTGTTCAGTTGCTGTGACACGGCCGAAGGCGTAATCCTCAAGTCATCAGCCGCAGCAAGTATCCCGCCAGTACGGGCGATGGCCAGAAGCACGCGCAGTCGGCGCGGGTCGATTTCCATATTCAGTGGTTCTAAACCATAGGCGCGTGAGAAGGCAACGGATCTTAACCCTGCTCGTGGGTCAGCAGGCAGGAAAGCCAGTTAAAACGTCCCCCACTGTCAACAGCAATCCGGCGCTTGGGTGAGGTTTAGTTTCTCTAAACCTGGTCTGCAGTGGAATGCAATTGATCTAAATGACTTCTTCGCTGAAGATTGGCGCCATAACGGATATTCGGGCAGAGGGGGAGATGGGATGCTGGCGGCGGCTCTGGGCTGGCTGGGAACAATCGGGACTTTCGTAGCTTACGCAATGCTATGGAAAGGGTGGCTTACATCTGAATCCCGCCGGTATGCGCTCCTCAACACCGTCGGCGGACTGCTGGGCGGGACTGCCAGTGCAATTTATGGAGCGTGGCCAAGCGCGGCTGCCAATTTCGCCTGGGCCGCCCTGGGCGTGCACTCCATAGTGGAAACTCACCGCCGGCGCCGCCTTGAAGTCATAGTGAACGAGATCCCTGACTTCGCACCGGCCACATCCCAGGATGCCGCTAGTCAGGAACGCGGAGCAGCCAGTGAACCTCTGGAACGAGCATTCCGCACCCAGGCCGCCTGCGAGGCGCACCGCAGTCCCGCCTGCGTAATACCGCAACTGCCATAGCCCACTTCGTGGCTTCCGGTCCTGCCCCGGGATGGGGAAGCGGAGTACCCTGAGGGCAGCGTGGCCGCTTCCCGGCAGGGGCAAGACCGGAGCAGCGTTCAGGGCGCGGCCAACGGGCATCTTGAGGCGGGGGTCGGATCATGGCATTCATCAGGGACCTGGCGGACGTCGGCCGGACGGACCTCGCCTCCGCGGGAGGGAAGGGCGCCAACCTAGGGGAACTCGTCCGGGCCGGCTTCCCGGTGCCTCCCGGCTTCATCGTGGAAACCGCGGCCTACGAGGCCTTCGTGGCGGCCAACGGCTTCGGCCCCCGGATCCTCGCCGCGGCCGACCTCCCGTCCGACGCCCCGCCACAGGCCTACGAGGAGGCCTCGGCCAGCATCCGCACCCTGTTTACCGGCGGCACGGTTCCCGCGGACATCGCTGCAGAGCTGGCAGAGGCGCTCAGCCGGCTCGGCGCCGACTCGGCGGTGGCGGTCCGATCCTCCGCCACCGCCGAAGACCTGCCGGGCGCGAGCTTCGCCGGGCAGCAGGAGACCTACCTCAACGTGCGCGGGCAGCGGGAGGTGGCCGCCGCCGTCGTTAACTGCTGGAGCTCGCTGTGGACGCCGCGGGCGATGGCCTACCGTGCCCGCGAGCGCATTGCGCCGTCCGACGTCCGCCTGGCGGTGGTGGTGCAGGGCATGGTCGACGCGGATGCGAGCGGCGTGCTGTTCACTGCCAACCCGGCGGACGGGCGCCGTGACCGGCTTGCCATCAGCGCGGCCTGGGGACTGGGCGAGGCGGTCGTCGGGGGCACCGTGGGCACCGATGAACTGATTGTCGACGCCGGATCGCGGCGGGTGCTGTCGCGGCAGGCGGGCGGGCAGCAGGCGAGGACCGTGCCGGCCGGCAGCGGCGTGCGGAGCGAGGAGCTGCCGGAGGCGCTCCTCGGCAAGCCCGTGCTCGATGACGCAGCGGCGGCCGGGCTGGCCGATCTGGGGACGCGCATCGCCGGGCTGTTCGGCGCGCCCCAGGACATTGAATGGTCGCTGGCCGACGGCAAGCCATGGATCCTGCAGGCACGGCCGATCACCGCCCTGCCGGAGCCGGGCGCCGCACCGCCGACGGACTGGGGCGTCCCCTACCCCGGCGGCATGTACTTCCGGGCCAGCATCGTGGAGCAAATGCCGGATCCGCTCACGCCCTTGTTCGCAGACATGGTAGACGGTTCGGTGACCCGCTCGCTGGGAGCCCTGATGGACCGGGTCATGGGGCGCCAGCTACTGAACGACGGCGATGTCCGCTTTCCGACCGTGAACGGCTATGCCTATTACTACTACCGGAATTCGGCGATGCTGCGGATGACGGCCAGGACGCTGCCGGCGATGCTGAAGCTGGCGCGCGGCGGGGCCAACATGGGCCTCAAGGGCTGGCACGAGTACGGGCACCCGCGCTACGTGGCGACGGTCCGGGACTGGGCCGGGAAGCGGCCGGAGGAGCTCGACGGCGGGGAGCTGCTCGACGGCGTCGGGACGCTGCTGGACGCCGGCACCGAGTACTACACGGCCGTGCAGTCCGTCATTCCGGCCGCCGCCTCCAGCGAGATGGCCTTCACCGCCTTCTATAACAAGCTGGTGCGCCGGGACGGGGACCCGCCCGCTTCCGTGTTCCTGCTGGGCTTCGACAGCGCCCCCATCCGGGCCGAGAAGTCGCTATACGACCTGGCTGAGTGGTCGCGGCGGCAGCCCGGGCTGGCGGAGGCGCTCCTGGCGGTTCCGGTGTCCGAGCTGGCGCGGGCCCTGGCAGGCGGGACCGCCCCCGCGGGCATTGCCGCGGACCTGTGGGATTCCTGGCAGGAGCGCTTCGCCGGGCACCTGGACCGCTTCGGCCATGCCGTCTACAACCTCGACTTCGCCGTCCCGGTACCGGCGGACGACCCGGCCCCGCACCTGGAAACCGTGCGGTTCTATCTGGGCGGCCGGGGCCAGGACCCGCACCGCCGGCAGCAGCTCTCGGCCGCAAGGCGGGACGAGCTGACCGCCGCGGCGCTGGCCCGGCTCGGATTGGCGCGACGCCGCGGTTTCCTGAAACTGCTGCGCTGGGCCCAGGCGGCCGCCCCGGTGCGGGAGGACGCGCTGGCCGATGTCGGGCTGGCCTGGCCGCTGCTGCGCCGGATGCTGCGCGAGCTCGGCCGGCGCCTGGCGGCCTCCGGTGTGATCGCCGAACCGGAAGACATTTTCTGGCTCCGCCACGGCGAGCTGCGCGCGGCGGTGGACTTCGGCCTGGCGGACGCGGCAGACCGCGGCGGAGCCGCCATCACCGGGGCCGCAGTACCGGTGCGGGCAGGCGCCGTCGAACAGCGCAGGATGCTCTGGCGCGCCCGGCGCCGGGCCACCGCGCCTCAGATGCTTCCGCAACGGCCCTGGATGAACCGGCTCTTCGGCTCCATGATGCCCGCCGGTGCCCAGGACCAGCAGGGGGAAACCATCCGCGGCATCGGCGCCAGCCCCGGCCAGGTGACGGCCGCCGCCAACGTGCTGGGCGGCCCGGAGGACTTCGGCCGGATGCGCGCGGGGGACGTCCTCGTCGCCCGGATGACCACGCCGGCCTGGACCTCGCTGTTCGCCATGGCTTCCGCCGTGGTAACCGACGTCGGCGGTCCACTCAGCCACAGCTCCATCGTCGCCCGCGAGTACGGCATCCCCGCCGTGCTCGCCACCGGCGTCGCGACGCAACAACTCGCCGTCGGCGACCTCGTCCGCGTGGACGGCGACGCCGGCACCGTCGCCGTGGTCAAACACGCCGGCGGGTAAGCTCCTGCCTGACCCTCCCCCGCCTGATGCAGCGGCCGCGTTCAGCGAACCCGAAGACCCGCCGGGAAGTTTCGAAAAAACGTTCTGACTGGCAAATATGCTGCGGATCACTTATATTTCTGGCTAAGTCCGGACGAAGCCGGACGCGGGGCACGGGATCGACCGGATTGGCGCGGTGGCTGCCCCCTTTGCACAGCCAAGTTGGGGACAGGACTTCCACGTGACATCACGACTGCGCTCTGCGCTGCTCACCGGCACCGTTGCCGCCGCTCTCGCCCTCGGTGCCGCACCGGCCCAGGCCATCGACGAGGATGCCTCCGGACAGCCGGCCCGCATCACCGAACCGGCACCCGCAGCCGCCCCGGTCATGAACGCCCTCG
Source organism: Arthrobacter mangrovi (assembly GCF_026011795.1). GTDB lineage: Bacteria > Actinomycetota > Actinomycetes > Actinomycetales > Micrococcaceae > Crystallibacter > Crystallibacter mangrovi. The sequence goes on from NZ_BRVS01000004.1 coordinate 71,468, forward strand.
AGGCGGCTGCCCCGGAAGCAGCGCACATCGACGCGGCCGCAGCGACCGACTCTCTGTCGGCTCCGGAATCCGTTCCCGCCGGGACCGAAGAGGCCGTCGCGGGCGCCGTGATCCCCTTGCTGGTCGAGGGCACCCCAGCCCCCCGCAACGGCGAAGCACCGCACGGAACCGATGGCGAGGCCGCAGGCGAGGTTATCGGCGGAGCCGCTGAAGAGGAAGCCCCGGCAGAAGACGGAACTGGGGAAGAACCCGTTCCCGCGCCTGACCCGGCCTTGCCCGGGACCGACCCGTCGTCCGGCGACGGGACAGACCCCGCACCAGAGACCGCGCCCGCTGCCCCCGAGAACGCACCGGCCCCCGCTGCAGAGGAGCCGACGTCGCAGCCCGCGCCCGAGTCCGCGGCTCCCCCGGCGGCAGATCCCGCGCCCGCCGAATTCATCGTGGTGGGCGGACGCACCCTGACCCATGCCGATTTCAATATCCCGGACGACATCGCCGCCAGCGACGAGGACACGATCAACCGCTGGATGGAGGAGAACCTCGAACTCGTGCTCGAGTCCGACGGCATGCAATACCTCGTCGACCTCATGCTGGACTACCTCATGGCGGGCGACCTGGACGGCCTGGCCGACCTGATCCGCGAAATGAGCGTGTCCGACCCGGCCGCCGGCGAAGAACTGGTCCAGTGGATGTACGAGCTGTTCCAGGACTTCGGTGAATGGCCGGTCGATTTTGAGGACTGGCCCGGTGAGGCAGGACCGGAATTCAGGGAGCCGACCAGCCAACCCGCGCCGGATGTCCGCCCGGCAAGCCTGGTTGCCGCCCCGGCCGCCGGCCTTGCGCCGGAAACCCCCGCTGCGGATGTCGCGCCCGCGGCCGCCCCGGTCAACGAGCTGGCGCAGACCGGCGTTCCCCACGGAACCCTGTGGCTTGCCTCCGGCGGAGCAGGACTCATGTTGCTGGGCGGCGCCCTCCTCGTATGGCGCGGCCGCAGCATCAGGGCTGCCGCGGTTCGGTAACCGACCCGGCCGGCCAGCAGGCAATAGCGCAGGGGCCCTCCCCTGCGCAGCCCGCTCGTGGTCAAATGGGAGGGTTAGACCCGGCTGTCCGAGTCCGACCACGGCCTCGGCCATATGGAAGGAAACTCATGACCGATCGCCAGGACCACCCCCCGATCCCCACCCCGGGTAGCGCCCAGGGCCTGGATCGCAAGGTTGAGGGCGGGTGCCCGGTCGCCCCCGAGAGCGTGACCTCGCACGGCAGCGAGAGCGAGAATCCGGCGATCGACTCGCCGCAGCCCAAGGCTCACCGCCCGCGGACCGTCGCGGACTGGTGGCCGAACCAGCTCGACCTCTCCGTGCTCCACGCCAACCACCCGGCAGGCAACCCGCTCGGCCCCGCGTTCAGTTACCGCGAGGAGTTCCAGAAGCTCGACGTCGAGGCACTCAAGCAGGACATTATCCAGGTCCTGACCACTTCCCAGGACTGGTGGCCGGCGGACTTCAACCACTACGGCGGCCTGATGATCCGGATGAGCTGGCATGCTGCCGGCACCTACCGTGTCCACGACGGCCGCGGCGGCGCGGGGGACGGCACTCAGCGGTTCGCGCCGCTGAACAGCTGGCCCGACAACGCCAACCTGGACAAAGCCCGGCGGCTGCTGTGGCCGGTGAAGCAGAAGTACGGCCAGAAGCTCTCCTGGGCGGACCTTCTCGTCCTCGCCGGCAACGTCGCCCTCGAGTCGATGGGCTTCAAAACCTTCGGCTTTGCCTTCGGCCGCGAGGACGTGTGGGAACCAGAGGAGATCTTCTGGGGCCCGGAGGACACGTGGCTGGGCGACGAACGCTACATCGGCGAAGGCACGATGGCCCCCGAGGTCGGCTCAACCGAAATGGGCCTGATCTACGTGAACCCCGAGGGTCCCATGGGCAACCCGGATCCCAAACTCGCGGCCTCCTTCATCCGCGAGACCTTCAAACGGATGGCGATGAACGACGAAGAGACCTTCGCACTCATTGCCGGCGGCCACACCTTCGGCAAGACCCACGGCGCAGCCGACGCCGACGAACACGTCGGCCCCGAGCCCGAGGCCGCGAACCTGGAAGCCCAGGGGCTCGGCTGGCTCAGCACCTACGGCACGGGCAAGGGCGGCGACACGATCACCTCCGGCCTCGAGGTCACGTGGACGGACCGGCCGACGGAATGGAGCAACCGCTTCCTGGAGATCCTGTTCGAGCACGAGTGGGAATTGGTCAAGAGCCCGGCCGGCGCCCACCAGTGGGTCGCCAAGGATGCGCCGGAGATCATTCCGGACGCCCACGACCCGGAGAAAAAGCACCGCCCCACGATGCTCACCACCGACTTGTCGCTCCGCTTCGATCCGATCTATGAACAGATCGGCCGGCGGTTCCTGGAGAACCCGGACGAGTTTGCGCTGGCATTCGCCAAAGCCTGGTACAAGCTGCTGCACCGCGACATGGGCCCCGTGGGCCCGCACATGCTCGGCCCGTGGGTCCCGGAACCGCAGCTGTGGCAGGACCCGGTTCCTGCGGTTGACCACGAACTGATCAGCGAGCAGGACATTGCCTCGCTCAAAACCCAGTTGCTGGATGCCCTCTCCATTCCTGAACTTGTCAGTACTGCATGGGCATCCGCCTCCACGTTCCGCAAGACCGACAAGCGCGGTGGCGCCAACGGCGCCCGCATCCGGCTCGAGCCGCAGCGCGGTTGGGAGGTCAACCAGCCCGAGCAGCTGGCCGGCACCCTGCAGGCGCTGGAAAACGTGCAGCAGCAGTTCAATGCCGCGCAGGCCGGGGGCAAGAAGGTGTCGCTGGCGGACCTGATCGTCCTCGGCGGTTGCGCAGCGGTGGAGAAGGCGGCCCGGGACGCCGGTTTCGACCTCACGGTCCCCTTCCGCCCCGGCCGCACCGATGCGTCCCAGGAGCAGACCGACGTCGAGTCCGTCCAGTACCTGGAGCCGCGGGCGGACGGATTCCGCAACTACGTGCGTCCGGGCGAGAAGCTCCAGCCGGAGACGCTTCTGGTCGACAAGGCATACCTGCTGGACCTTTCGGCGCCGGAAATGACAGCGCTCGTCGGCGGCATGCGCGCCTTGGGGGCCAACCTCGGCGGTACCGCCCACGGCGTCCTGACGGACAGGCCCCAGGTCCTGACGAATGACTTCTTCGTCAACCTGCTCTCTCCGGGCACCCGGTGGAAGGCGTCGGAGGAGGAGAACGTCTACGAGATCAGCGACGTCGCTACGGACGAGCTGAAGTGGACGGCCACGGCAGTGGACCTGATCTTCGGCTCCAACTCGCAGCTCCGCGCACTGGCCGAGGTCTATGCGAGCAGCGACGCCGGCGAGAAGTTCGCCAAGGACTTCATCGCGGCGTGGGTGAAGGTCATGGAGCTCGACCGCTTCGACCTGCGCTAGACCCTGCCTCCGGTCCGGCCGCCGCGGCCGGACCGGAGGCTTCCGGCAGCCGCTGCGGCGTCGCTACCGCCGCTTGTCTTCAAGTACTTGAAGTTCCTATCGTTAATCGAGTGAGTGCAACAAGCATCCAGCACACCTACTCGATTAAGGAGGCGTCGGCGCTGACCGGGCTGCCGGCCAGCACGCTGCGCTACTACGAATCCATCGGCGTCATCACCCCGATCCGCCGCGGCGCGAGCAGCAAGCACCGCGTCTATACCAACGAAGACCTGGACCTCCTGACCTGGGTGTCGTGCCTCAGCGCGACGGGCATGTCGGTCGCCGACATGCGCCGCTACCTCGCGAACGGAGCCCTCGGGCCGGCCGCCGCCCCGGAGCAGATCGAACTGCTGGAAGCCCAGCAGGCTCACCTGGCGGCGGAGGCAAAGGCCATCGCCCTGCGCGAACGGTACGTCGCGCTGAAAATCGGCTACTGGCAGGCTGTCCAGGCCGGAGACGGTGCCAGGGCCGAGCAGCTCTCTGACGAGGCACGCACACTGGCCGACGAGCTCAAGAAAACCAGGAAACAGTAAACAACCCCCGCCCACCTGAGCGCGGACCGAATGGTCCGCCCGTCCGGTATGCCCAAAATCTGCCTCCAGAAGGAGAAACCACATGACCACCACCGTCCACGCCTACGCCTCCCCCTCGGCCGACGAGGACCTTGTCCCCACGACCATCGAACGCCGCGAAGTCGGCCCCCACGACGTCCTGATCGAGATCAAGTACGCCGGCATCTGCCACTCCGACATCCACACCGTGCGCGGCGAATGGGGCCCGCAGGCCTATCCGCTGGTCCCCGGCCACGAAATCGCCGGCGTCGTAGCGAAAATCGGGTCCGAGGTGACCAAGCACGCCGTCGGCGACCGGGTCGGCGTGGGCTGCATGGTCAACTCCTGCGGCAACTGCAGGAACTGCAAGGCGGGCGACGAGCAGTACTGCCTCAACGGGATGGTGGGCACCTACGGGGCCACCGACCGCGACGGGACCATCACCCAGGGCGGGTACTCGACCCACGTCGTCGTCACCGAAGACTTCGTGCTCCGGATCCCCGAGGGCATCGACCTCGACGTCGCCGCTCCCCTGCTCTGCGCCGGCATCACCACGTACTCGCCCCTGAGCCGCTGGGGTGCCGGACCCGGCAAGAAGGTCGCGGTCGTGGGCCTCGGCGGCCTTGGCCACATGGCGGTCAAGATCGCGCACGCCATGGGCGCCGAGGTCACCGTCCTGTCCCAGTCCCTCAAGAAGCGTGAGGACGGCCTGCGCCTGGGCGCCGACCACTACTACGCGACGAGCGACGAAGCCACCTTCACCGAGCTGGCCGGTTCGTTCGACCTCATCATCAACACCGTCAGCGCCCCGATCGACGTCAGTGCCTTCCTGGGGCTCGTGACGGTCGGCGGTGCCATGGTCAACGTGGGCGCGCCCGCGGAGCCGCTGCCGGTGAACGCGATGGCACTTATCGGCGGCCGCCGTTCCTTCGCCGGTTCCATGATCGGCGGCATCCCCGAGACCCAGCAGATGCTGGACTTCTGCGCCGAGCACGGCATCGGCGCGGAGATCGAGGTCATTTCCGCCGACAAGATCAACGATGCTTACGAACGCGTCCTCGCCTCGGACGTGCGCTACCGCTTCGTTATCGACACCGCGACCCTCAGCTAGCGGCCATGCCGGGGCGCGGCGGTTGAGTACCGCCGCGCCCCGGCATGCCAGGCGTCAGCAGTCGGGCGCCCGCAGTCGGGCGGGCCGCAGGAGGGCGGCCCGCAGTCGGCCTTCCCCGCTACCCGCGGTCCGCGCTCCGGAAGGCGAGCACCGCCGTCGTGCCCGCAAGCACGGCCAGCGCGCCGGCGAAGGCCGCCAGCCCGGCCCAGCCGAACTGCACGAAGAACAGCCCGCCGGCCCAGCCGAACAGGCTCGAGCCGGCGTAGTAGAAGAGGTTGTACAGGCTGGAGGCCTGGGACCGCCCGACTTCCGCCAGCCGCGGGGTCCAGCCGGAGGCCACGGAGTGCGCCGCGAAGAAGCCGGCCGTGAACACCAGCAGGCCCAGCAGGACCACCGGCAGCCAGTCGGACAGCGTGATGGCCAGCCCGCCGAGGATCACCGGAATGCTCGCCAGCAGCACGCGGAGCCGCCCGAACCGCACGGTCAGGCCGCCGGCGAGGCGCGAGGAGACGGTGCCGGCGAGGTAGGCGAGGAACAGCAGGCTCGCCAGCGAAGGCGGCAGGTTGAACGGCGGCGCCTCCAGCCGGAAGCCGAGGTAGTTGTAGACGGCCACGAACCCGCCCATCAGCAGGAAGCCCTGGGCGTACAGCGCCAGCAGCCGCGGCGAGCGCAGGTTGGCCAGGATGCGGGCCAACAACCCGGGGCCCTCGCCGCGGACCAGCGGCCGGAAGCCACGCGGTGCCGGAGCCAGCCGGACGAAGGCGAGCGCGGCCAGCGCGGCCAGGATGCTGACCGCGAGCACGCCGGCGCGCCAGTCCCACAGTTCGGCCAGCGGTCCGGCCACCAATCGGCCGGTCAGTCCGCCGATCGTGGTGCCGGCGACGTAGGTCCCCGCGGCCACCGCCGCGTGCAGCCGCTGGACCTCCTCGTTCAGGTACACCAGCGCCACGGCCGGAATCCCGCCGAGCGCGGCGCCTTCCAGGAACCGCAGCCCGAGCATCGCTGGGAACCCGGGTGCCAAGGGCAGCAGCAAACCGAGTACGACGGCGGCGCTGATCGCCCAGGTCATCGCGCGTTTGCGTCCGCAACGGTCCGCGATCGCCGACCATGGGATGACCGCGAGCGCCAGGCCGATCGTGGCGGCGGAGACGCTGAGGGCGGCGTCCGCGGCGCTGATCCCGAACTCGCGCGCAATGCCCGGCAGCACCGCCTGCACCGAGTACAGCTGGGCGAACGTCGCGAGTCCGCCGAACAGCAGCGCCAGCAGCATGTTCCGGTAGCCCTGGCTGCCCTTGGGATGCCCCTGCCAGGGCTGCTGGTCTGCTGAAGTCACGCCTTCGATGCTAGCTTTCGGGGCCCCCGGCTCCTCAACGGCGCACAGTGCAGGCGGAACTTCGGGTGCGAGTCACACTATCGCGCCGCACTATGCCGTGGCGGAATGCTCGGGCAGGCCCTCCGTATCCCAGCGCTGGGCCCCGAGGGTGTCGACCAGTTCGGTGAGGCTCTCCCGCAGTCCCTCGACGCCGATCCCGGCTTCGGCTTCCAGTTCCGCTTCGAGGCCCGCGGCCCGGGCGAAAGCCTCCTTGCCCCGGGGGCTCATGCTGACGAGGATCGTCCTTCCGTCGGCGGCGTCCGACTCGCGGAGGACGAGCCCCTGTCCCTCCATCCTGGTCAGGGTGGATCCCAAGGTCTGCGGCTGCAGGCGGAGGTTCTTCGCGAGGCCGGCCTGCGTCTTCCGCCCGAGCTGGTCCAAGGCGGCCAGGATCCGCATGCTGGCGTGGGTGAGCCCGAGTTCCCGCAGCCGTTCGTTGTAGCGGTTCTCCATGAGGCGCGCGGCCGTCAGGAGCATTTCTGCACACGATCTGTCCAAACCGGACATTCGGGTCATGATTGCCTGCGCTCCTTTGCCTGTTCGTCTGCTGGACTTTCTTCCATTATCCGCCAGTTGTCTCGACTATCGAGCAAAACCGAAAAAATAAGACCACTTATCTTATCGCTCCTTCCGCGGCGCACGCTGGACCTCGCACGGAGCGTCATATACCGTTATGCAATAACCGGATTTCGCATTACGAAAAAGGAGACATCGTGGCCCAGCTTCGCCCGGGAGATTCCGCCCCCGCCTTCACCCTCGAGGACGCCGCCGGCGGCAAGGTATCGCTGTCGGACTATGCCGGCCGGAACGTCGTCGTCTACTTCTATCCCAAGGCTGCCACCCCGGGCTGCACCACCGAAGCCTGCGACTTCCGCGACAACTTGAACTCGCTCCAGGCGGCCGGCTTCGACGTGGTCGGCATTTCGCCGGACGAGCCGGCGGCGCTGCAGGAGTTCAGCGCGGCGGAATCCCTGACGTTCCCGCTGCTCTCGGATCCGGACTTCGCCGTTGCCGAGGCCTACGGTTCCTACGGCGACAAGGAGTTCAACGGCAGGACCTTCACGGGGACGCTGCGCAGCACCGTCGTCGTCGACCCGGAAGGCAAGGTCCGCCTCGCGGAGTACAACGTGGACGCCAAGGGCCACGTGGCCCGGCTGCGCGAAGAGCTGAACATAACGGCGTAAACTAGTCAGCGCACTCGCACGCGTTTGAGGCCCTTCCCACTGCCGGGAGGGGCCTCATTCAGTTACCCCCGGCTGCTGACCGGTGCCGCTTGAAACGATTGGGAAACGAGGTGCCGCGGACTCTGGCGGGCCCGATGCCAAAGATCTAACCTTCTCTTTATCGACTCCAACTCGGCGTAAGGAGGGGTGCGGGAATCCAGCGGCGGACGGGGGTGCGCCACGCTCCCGACGCCGCCGTACGGCCGGGTGGGCACGATGCGCAGGCGGCCGCGGCGTCTCCGCACGACGGCATGATGAGCCTTTTTGCAAAGCCCGAACCGGTCCCCTTCTCTGTGCTGATGACCTCGGCACGTCCCGACCGGAGCCGCGCCAGGCGCCGCAGCATCTCCCGGCGGCTGAACTCCTGGATAGTGTGGGTCGCGACCGCTGCCCTCGGCGCCGCTCTGATCGTCGCACCCGCCTCCATCGGGCTCTCGTACGTCGGCAGCGCCGCGCTGGACGCCTGGGACACCCTGCCGACCAACCTGCCGCTGAACGTGCCGCTGGCCCAGCAGACCGTGATGCTCGACAAGAACGGCAAAGAGTTCGCCCGCCTCTACAACGTGAACCGGATCGACGTCGACCTGAACCAGGTGTCCCCGGCGTTCCAGCAGACCCTGCTGTCCACCGAGGACGCGAGGTTCTACGAACACGGCGGGGTGGATCCCTACGGCATCACCCGCGCACTGATCCACAACCTCTCCAGCAGCGACGTCCAGGGCGCCTCCACCATTACCCAGCAGCTGGTCCAGAACATCCTGGTCAACAATGCCCGGGACGAGGTCGAGCTGTCCGTGGCCGCCGGTGATACCTACAATGCCAAGATCCGCGAGGCCAAGTACGCGGTCGCCCTGGAAAAGCAGCTGTCCAAGGACGAGATCCTCAAGAGGTACATGAACGCCGTCTATTTCGGCAACGGAGCCTACGGGGTAGAGGCCGCCGCCCGCGTCTACTTCAGCACCACGGCGGCCAAGCTGAACCATGTCCAGTCCGCGCTGCTCGTCGGCATGCTCAAGGCTCCCGTGAGCCTGGACCCGTTCACCCACCCCGAGGCTGCGACCGAGCGCCGGAACACGGTGCTCGGCGTCCTCGAGCAGCGGAAGGTCCTGGCTCCCAAAGAGGCCCAGGCCGCGCGCGAGTCGGGGCTGGGCGTGAAGCGCGGGTCCGTGCCCTCCAGCTGCGGCGGCTCGAAGTACCCGTTCTACTGCGAGGTCGTCCGCGAGGAGCTGCTGACCAACCCGGCGTTCGGCAAGACCGCCGAGGCACGCCAGCAACGGTTCAACCAGGGCGGCCTGACGCTGACCACCGGGCTGGATCCGAAGGCGGCGGACGCCGCGCAGGCCGCCGTCGAGAAGGCGCTCGGCAACCGCAACCGCGTCGCCCTGGGGACCGCCGTCGTCGTGCCCGGCAAGGGCCACATCGCCGCCATCGCGGAGAACCGCGAGTGGGGCAAGGGCGGCGGCAAGACGCAGGTAGTCTACGCGGAGAACGCCTTCCAGGTGGGCTCCGCCATGAAGCCGATCGTGCTGGCCACCGCGCTCAGCCAGGGCATTCCGCCGTCCCTGCGGCTGAGGGCGGACGGCCCGTACCGCACGGCGGCCCTGGACAACCCGCGCGGCGGCTACATCAACTACAACAACCGCGACTACGGCGTGATCAACGCCTATCAGGCGATCAGGAGCTCGGTGAACGTCTATTTCGTCCGGTTGATCGAGCGCGTCGGCGTCATCAACACCGCCAAGATGGCGGAGAAGCTGGGGATCACCACGATCCCGGCCGACGAGCTGACCGGGCGGGAGGCCTCCCTGGCCCTGGGCGCCTACGAGGTCCCGCCGCTGCAGATGGCCAGCGCCTACGCCGCCTTCATGAGCGGCGGCGTGGTGTGCAAGCCGGTGGCCATCATCAAGGCGCAGCGCACCGACACCAAGAAGAACCTCCCCGTGCCGGACCCCGACTGCCACAAGGCGATCGACAAGGATGTGGCCGACACCGTCGCCCACGCCCTGAAGGAACCGTTCAAGCCGACCGGCACGCTGGGGCAGCTGAAGGGCCTCAAGGGCCGCGAGGCCGGCGCCAAGACGGGCACCACCAACAGCTTCGCCGCCAACTGGATCGTCGGCGGCACGCCGCAGCTGCTGGCCGCCGTCTGGCTGGGCGACCCGCGCGGCGGCGCGCAGCATCCGCTCAAGCGGGTCGAGGCCTACGGCAGGACGTTCAAGGACCTGACCGGCTCCGAGGTGGCGGGCCCCGTCTGGAAAGAGACCATGGAGGGCGCGCTCAAGGGGGTCAAGGCCGTGCGGCTGCCGGATGCCCCGTAACCCTAGGTCCATGGTCCGAGATCCGTAGCCCGAGATCCGTGGTCCGCTACGCTGCGCCGCGGCGCAGCAGCCGCCCAGCGGGCACTTCGCCGTCGATCTCCCCGCCGCGCAGGAAGGTTTTGCGCACGACGCCGGAAAGCACCTTTCCGTCGTACGGCGTGATCGGGTTCTTGTGCTTGAGTCTCTTCGCGTCCACCACGAAGGACTCGTCCGCGGCGAAGATGGAAAAGTCCGCGTCGAAGCCGAGCGCCAACTGGCCCTTGTGCGACATGCCCGCAAGCTGTGCAGGCTTGCGGGACATCCAGTCCACCACCTGCTCCAGTGCCAGCCCGCGGCGGCGGCCCTCGGTCCAGATCAGCGACAGCCCCAGCTGCAGCGAGGCGACGCCGCCCCAGGCGACGCCGAAGTCGCCGTTCTCCAGGTCCTTGAGGTCCAGGGTGCTGGGCGAGTGGTCGGAGACGATGCAGTCGATCACGCCATCCTCGAGGCCCTGCCAGAGCAGTTCGCGGTTGGAAGCCTCGCGGATCGGCGGGCAGCATTTGAATGCCGTCGCACCGTTGGGAATCTCTTCGGCCAGCAACGTCAGGTAGTGCGGGCAGGTTTCCACCGTGATCCGCACACCGTCGCGCTTGGCGCTGGCAAGCATCGGCAGCGCGTCCGAGGACGACAGGTGCAGGATGTGCGCGCGGGCGCCGGTCCAGCGGGCCCGTTCAATCACCTCGGCGATGGCGACGTTCTCCGCGCCGCGCGGGCGGGACGCCAGGAACCGGGCGTACTGGTCCCCCTCGGCGTGCGGCGCCCGCTCGATGGCCCGGGAGTCCTCGGCGTGGACAATCATCAGCGAGTCGAAGCCCTTCAGCTCCGCCATGTCCTTTTCCATCTCGTCCGCATCCAGCGGCGGGAACTCATCGACGCCGGAATGCAGCAGGAAGCACTTGAACCCGAACACGCCCTCGTCATGCAGGGGCCTCAGGTCACCGAGGTTGCCGGGCACGGCTCCACCCCAGAAGCCGACGTCCACGAACGCCTGGTCCAGCGCGGCGGCACGCTTCTCCTCCAGCGCGGGAACGTTGACCGTGGGCGGGATGCTGTTCAGCGGCATGTCGAGGATGGTGGTCACGCCGCCGGCGGCCGCGGCGCGGGTGGCAGAGGCGAACCCTTCCCACTCGGTGCGGCCCGGCTCGTTGACGTGCACGTGCGTGTCCACCAGCCCCGGAATCAGCGTCTCGTCCGCGGCGAGCTCGATGCTCCGCCGGCCGCGCAGTCCGTTGCCGAGCGGCTCCATCGCGCGGATGGTCCCGTCGAGCACGCCCACCTCGCGGGCGGCGATTCCCGCCGTCGTCATGATCCGCTCTCCGCGGATGACCAGGTCAAACTCAGGCTCGGCGGCCATGGTCAGGCTCCCTTCATGGTGCTCAGCAGGCCGGCCTCCGCAGGCCGGCCCTTCCCCGGCAGGGCCGCGGCGGCCGTGCCTTCCTTCAGTATTGCGGCGATCGCCGCTCCTGTCTGCTCCAGCAGCTGCGGCGCGGACGCCATGCACCGCTGCACGTCGGGATCCAGCTCGAGCAGCTCGAACGTGGCGGAAATACCGGCCGCGCGGAGGCGGTCCTCCGGCAGCAGGTTCCGCCCGCAGACCGCGTACACCGGCACGCCGGCGGCAGCGGCGGCCTCGGCCACGCCCACCGGCGCCTTGCCCTCCAGCGACTGCGTGTCCAGGCTGCCTTCGCCGGTGACCACCAGCCGGGCGCCGTCCAGTTTCCGGCGCAGCCCGATCAGTTCCATGACGACGTCGATCCCGCGTTCGCGCCGTGCGTTGAGGACGGCGAGGGCGGCGAAGCCCACTCCCCCGGCGGCGCCGGCACCGGGGAAGACTGCTGCGGCGCGGGTGCCCGGTCCCAGCTCCTTGGCCAGCACCTGGACGAAACGGCCCAGCGCGGCGTCCAACAGCTCCACGTGTTCCGGTGAAGCCCCCTTCTGCGGGCCGAAGACCGCCGCGGCCCCGTCGGGGCCCAGCAGCGGATTGTCCACATCGGACGCCAGCACCAGGGATACCCGGTCCAGCCGCCCGTCCAGGCCGGACAGGTCCACCGCGGCGAGCCGCGCCAGCGCCCCGCCGCCGTGCGGAAGGTCGGCGCCGCCGTCGTCCAGCAATCTGGCGCCCAGCCCCTGCAGCAGGCCCGCGCCGCCGTCGGTGCAGGCGCTGCCGCCCACGCCGAGGACGATCTCGGTGCAGCCGGTATCCAGCGCCGCCCGGATCAGCTCGCCGGTGCCGCGGCTGGTGGCGGCCAGCGGCTCCAGCCGGCCTCCGGGCAGCACATCCAGCCCGGACGCCGCCGCCAGCTCGACCACGGCCCGCCTGCCGTCCACCGCGAACGCGGCCTCCAGCGGCCTGCCGGTCGGACCGGTGACGATGGCCCGGTGCCGGCGGTAGCCTGCGCCGATGGCGGCTTCGACCGTGCCCTCGCCGCCGTCGGCGACCGGAACCTTCACGATCTCCAGGTCCGGGGCGGCGGCCAGCAGCCCGCGCTCCAGGGCCGCGGCGACCTGGGGTGCCGGCAGCGAGCCCTTGAACTTGTCCGGCGCGAGCACGACCCGCACGCCTGCGTCCTTGTTAGCCGCCATCGCCTAGTCCAGCAGGGCCGTGATGGCGGTCGGGGCATCGGCGCCGCGGGCTGCGAGCTCCTCGAACTCGGTCACGTTGTCCAGCTCGGTGCCCATCGAAATGTTGGTCACGCGCTCGAGGATGACCTCCACGATGACCGGCACCTTGTACTCGGACATCAGCGCGCGCGCCTTCTCGAAGGCCGCGGCCAGGTCCTCGGGGTCCTCCACCCGGATGGCCTTGCAGCCCAGGCCCTCGGCCACCTTGACGTGGTCCACGCCGTAGCCGGCCGCGGTGGCGGACAGTCCGGTCGAGTTGACGTTCTCGAAGGCCAGCGACACGTGATAGTCCATCTCGAAGCCGCGCTGGGACTGGCGGATCAGGCCCAGGTAGGAGTTGTTGACCACAACGTGGATGTAGGGCAGCTGGAACTGCGCGCCGACGGCCAGCTCCTCGATCATGAACTGGAAATCGTAGTCGCCGGAGAGCGCCACAACGGTCTGCTCCGGCTTGCCGCGGACCACGCCCAGCGCGGCGGGCGCGGTCCAGCCCAGCGGCCCGGCCTGGCCGGCGTTGATCCACTTGCGCGGCCCGAAGACGTGCAGCAGCTGGGCGCCGGCGATCTGGGACAGGCCGATGGTGGAGACGTAGGTGGTGTCCTCGCCGAAGGCGGCGTTCATCTCCTCGTAGACGCGCTGCGGCTTGATCGGCGCCTGCGTGAAGTGGGTCTTGCGCTGCAGCCGGCCCTTGCGGTGGGCGCACTCCGCGGCCCAGGCCCGGTAGTCCGGCAGCCGGTCCGCGGCCTTGCGCTCCCGGGCGACCTCCAGCAGGACGTCCAGCGCGGCGCCGGCGTCGGATGTGATGCCCAGGTCCGGCGCGAAAACGCGGCCGATCTGGGTGGGCTCGATATCGATGTGCACGAACTTCCGCCCGGCCGTGTACTTCTCCACGGAGCCGGTGTGGCGGTTGGCCCAGCGGTTGCCGATGCCGATCACGAAGTCCGAGGCCAGCATCGTCTCGTTGCCGTAGCGGTGCGAGGTCTGCAGGCCGACCATGCCGGCCATCAGCCGGTGGCTGTCCGGAATGGCGCCCCAGCCCATCAGGGTCGGGATGACCGGGACGTTCAGCAGCTCGGCCAGCTCCACCAGCCGCGCGGACGCGCCTGCGTTGATGATGCCGCCGCCGGCCACAATCAGCGGGCGCTCTGCCGCGGTGAGCAGGTCCAGCGCCTTCTCGGCCTGCTTCCGGGTGGCCTTGGGCTTTTCGACCGGCAGCGGCTCGTAGGCGTCGATATCGAACTCGATCTGGGCCTGCTGCACGTCGAACGGCAGGTCCAGCAGCACCGGTCCGGGCCGGCCGGAGCGCATCAGCTGGAACGCCTTCTGGAAGGCGCCGGGCACCTGGGCCGGCTCCAGTACGGTCATTGCCATCTTGGTCACCGGCTTGGCGATGGACTCGATGTCGACGGCCTGGAAGTCCTCCTTGTGCAGCTTCGCCACCGGCGCCTGCCCGGTGATGCAGAGGATCGGAACGGAATCGGCCCACGCGGCGTAGAGGCCGGTGATCATGTCGGTGCCGGCGGGGCCGGAGGTGCCGACGCAGATGCCGATGTTGCCGTCGGCCGCCCGGGAGTACCCGTCCGCCATGTGCGAGGCGCCCTCGACGTGGCGGGCCAGCGTGTGCCGGATGCCGCCGTGGGCGCGCATGGCGGAGTAGAACGGATTGATGGCCGCGCCCGGCAGGCCGAACGCCTCGGTGGCGCCCTCCTTGGCCAGGATCGCGATGGCAGCGTCAACGGTGCGCATCTTGGGCATGGGAGTCTCCTTGGAAAGCTGAGGGTGCCCGCGGTGGGGCGGTTTTTGGGTGTGGCTGGCCGGACCGGCGCCGTTGATTACGACGCCGGTCTGGCGGCTTATGGTGGTGGCCCGCCTAGGCGCGGGTGTGCTTTGCGGGGCGGGTTGCCTTACTTGCGTCCGGAAAGCTGCAGGACCTGCTTGAACAGGCCGGAGTGGTCCAGCCCGCCGTCGCCCTGGTTGACGGTCGCGGCGACGAGCTGGGCTACGGCCGCGCCCAGCGGCACGGCGACGCCGGCTTCGCGGGCCGCGGCGGTGACGATGCCCAGGTCCTTGTGGTGCAGGGCCAGCCGGAAGCCCGGGTCGAAGTTGCGGTCCAGCATCTTCTGCCCCTTCTGGTCCAGCACCTTGGAGCCGGCGAGGCCGCCGCCAAGGACCTTGAGGGCGGCGTCGGTGTCCACGCCGTAGGCCTCGAGGAAGGCGATGGCCTCGCTGAGTGCCTCGATGTTGACCGCGACGATCAGCTGGTTGGCTGCCTTCACGGTCTGCCCGGAACCAGACGGGCCGACGTGGACGATGGTCTTGCCCACGGCCTCCAGGACCTCACGGGCGTCCGCGAAGTCTTCGGCGGCGCCGCCGACCATGATGGAGAGGGCACCGTCGATCGCGCCCTGTTCGCCGCCGGACACCGGAGCATCCAGCGGGCGGAGGCCGGCGGCCCGGGCGTCTTCAGCGAGGCGCGAGGCTACGTCGGGACGGATGCTGCTGGCATCGACCCACAAGGCGCCCTTCTTCGCGTTGGCGAAAACGCCGTCGTCCCCGGACACCACGGCCTCGACGTCCGGCGAGTCCGGCACCATGGTGATGACGACGTCGGCCTCCTTCACGGTCTCCGCGACGCTCGCCGCCCCGCGGCCGCCGTCGGCGACAAGCTTGTCGATCTTCTCCTGGCTGCGGTTGAAGCCGGTGACGGTGTAGCCCGCCTTGACCAGGTTGACGGCCATCGGCAGGCCCATGATTCCGAGTCCGATTACTGCAACGTTCGTCATGATGAAGTCCTTCGTGCGTTGGTTCTGTGGGTCTTAGCGGATCAGCCAGCCGAAGGCCTCGGCCTGCGGCGCCTTGTATTCCAGGCCGATCGGGCCTGCGTAGCCGAACTCGCGGCTGCGGGAGATCCATTCGCCGAGCGGGAGTTCGCCGGTGCCGGGGGCGCCGCGGCCGGGGTTGTCCGCGATCTGGATGTGGCCGAAGTCCTTGGCGTGGTTCTCGATGACGGTTTGGACGTTGTCCCCGTTGACCGCCAGATGGTAGAAGTCCGCCAGCAGCTTGATGTTCTGCGGGCCTTCGGCGTGGACCTTGCCGATCACGTCCAGCGCGTCCTGCGCGGTCTTCAGCGGGTAGCGCTCGGCACCGGACACCGGTTCCAGCAGGACCGTGCCGCCGATCCGGGCGACTCCCTCCGCCGCGGCCACCAGGTTCTTCAGCGCCAGCTCGTCCTGCGCTTCCGCGGAATGCCCTTCCATCCGGTTGCCGTAGAGCGCGTTGAAGGCCTTGCAGCCCAGCCGCTCCCCGATGCCGGCGACGACGTCGATGTTGTCCTTGAACTCGGAGCAGCGGCCCTTCCAGGACACCAGCCCCCGGTCGCCGGCCGGCATGTCGCCCGCGTTGAAGTTGAGCCCGGTGAGCTGTACCCCGGCGTCCTTGATGGCAGCTTCGAAAGCGTCCACGTCCTTGTCCGCGGGGACGGAGTCGGCAAACGGCCACCAGAACTCCACGGCGTCGAAGCCGGCAGCGGCGGCCGCTGCGGGCCGCTCCAGCAGCGGCAGTTCGGTCAGGAGGATCGAGCAGTTCACGGTGTACGTCATGACGGCTTTCCTTACAGTCATTCCACATTGCGGAAGTAGGCTTTTGCTTTACGAAAAGCTTAGTGGACCGAATCCGTGGCGGTCAATAGCTTTTTCGCTTTGTGGAATAAAGTTTTCAACTTGAACGCGCTGATCGGACACAGCTCCGCCCCCGGGACTCTCGGACCGGGGGCGGAGGATTTTCGGGCGGCGCGGCCGCGGCGTTGACTCGAGGTTCAGACCAGAGGCGCGGACTAGAGCAGGACCTGGCGGTTGACGTCCTTGTAGAGCAGGTAGCGGAAGTTGGACGGTCCGCCGGCGTAACAGGCCTGGGGGCAGAAGGCGCGCAGGGACATGTAGTCGCCCTCCTGGACCTCGACCCAGTCACCGTTGAGCCGGTAGACGGCCTTGCCTTCCAGCACGTACAGCCCGTGTTCCATCACATGGGTTTCGGCGAACGGGATGGAGGCGCCGGGTTCGAAGGTGACGACATTGATGTGCATGTCGTAGGCGAGGTCGTCGGCCGGAAGCATCCGGGTGGTGCGCCATTTGCCGTCGGTGTCGGGCATCGGGGAGGGTTCGAGGTCCTGCTCGTTGCCGAAAACGGCCTTGGCGGTATACCCCTCCAGCGGCTGGTAGGCCTTCCGGATCCAGTGGAACTGGGCGGGAGCACCGCCGTCGTTCTTCACCTGCCACTGCGCCCCGGCCGGCGCGTACGCGAAGCCGCCGGGCGCCAGGACGCGGTTCTCGCCTTCGATGGTGACGCTCAGCTCGCCCTGGACCACGAAGACAAAGCCCTCGACGCTTTCCTGGGCCTCGGGCTTGTCCGAGCCGCCGCCCGGGGCCACCTCCATCAGGTACTGGGCGAACGTCGTCGCTCCCCCTGCCACCGGACGGTTCAGGATCCAGACGCGGGTATCGGACCAGTCCGGCAGCACGCTGGTGACGATGTCGCGCAGCACGCCGCGCGGGATGACCGTGTAGGCCTCGGTGACGATGGCGCGGTCCGTCAGCAGGTCCGTCTGCGGGGGCAGGCCGGCGGGATTGGTGTAGTAGTGCCGTGGATTCATCGTTGATCCTCTGGGGTGGGAGTGGAGTTGGGGTGGGCAAGGGCCGCCAGCTGCCCGGTGCCGATGTCGGCGAGCCGGACGAACTCGGCTTCCTCGACGGCCCCGCAGGCCAGGCCGCGGTGGATGAACCGAGCCAGGGCGCGGGCGGTGGCGGGTTCGTCCAGGATGGTGCTGCCGATCTTGTGGACGTAGTTCTTCAGCCGGACGGCCGCGGCCTCGAAGCCCTCCCGGTAGAAGGCATAGGTGGCCAGGTAGCGGGTGGGCAGCTGCGCCGGGTGCAGGTCCCAGCCCTGGTAGATGCCGCGTTCCAGGTGGCGCCGCACCAGGCGGGCGTGCAGCGCCCAGGCCGCAGCGACGTTGCCGGCGTCGCCGAGAGGCAGGATGTTGGTCGAGCCGTCCGAGAGCTGCACGCCCGTGCCAGCGACGGCGACCTGCATGACTGACTTCGCGTAGTCCGCGGCCGGGTGTTCCATCGACTGGTAGGCCGCGGCGATGCCGAGCGAGGCACTGTAGTCGTACGTGCCGTAGTGCAGCGACGAGACGCGCCCGGCTCCCGCATGGATCAGCTGCGCCACCGGGACCGTGCCGTCCGCGGCCAGGATCAGCTGGGGCGTTTCCATCTGCACCTCGAAGCGCAGCCGGCCCGCAGGCAGCCCATGGACGTGTTCGAGCTGCTTGCAGGCCGTCACCATGGCGCTGACCTGGGCGACGGTGCTGACCTTCGGCAGCGTCAGCACCAGCCCCTCGGGCAGGCCCCGCGCGGCGGAGTGCTCCAGGAGCGAGGAGAGGAACAGGTCCAGCGTGCGCAGGCCGCGGGCCCGGGTGGGCGCTTCGAAGCACTTGAAGCGGATTCCGATGAAGGGCGGTACCGTTCCGGCGGCCACGGCCTCGGCGACCAGCCGGCCAGCCGATTCCGCCGCGGCGTCCTCCTCGTCCTCCGGGCGGCTGCCATAGCCGTCTTCGAAGTCCAGCCGCAGGTCCTCGATCGGCTCGCTTTCCAGCTTGCGGCGCACCAGCTCGGCCAGCTGCTCCGGCTGGCCCAGGCCCAACGCCGCGGCCAGGTGCTCCAGGCCGCCGTGTTCCTTCAGCGCGGCCAGGGCTTCGGCGCCCCAGCGCGCGGCCAGGTCGGTGGTAAAGGAGTCGGCGGGCACGTAGACCGTGTGGACCGGCTGCCGGCCCGCGCCCTCGCCGGGATAGGCGGTGGCCAGCAGCTTGTCGGTGGCGGCAAGCTCCGCGTCGATCCGGGCGATGGTGTCCGCCCCGAGTGTCGGTCCGCGCATCAGGGCACCAGCTCGTAGGCGGGCAGGGTGAGGAATTCGACGAAGTCTCCCTCGCCCAGGGTCAGGTCGGCGATGAGCTTCGCGGCCGGAACGTAGAACCGGTTGAAGCGGTCGTCGTCGCCGACTTCGCCGCGCAGCCGCTGGGTTTCCTCGTCCAGCAGGTTCCGCACGAGTTCGGGGGTGACAGTGCGGCCGGTGTCCGCGAGCTTGACCTGGTTGTGCAGCTGCTGCCAGACCTGGGTCCTTGAAATCTCCGCGGTGGCGGCGTCTTCCATCAGGTTGTGGATGGCGACCGCACCGTTGCCGGAGAGCCAGACTGCGGTGTAGGCGACGGCCACGTACAGGTTCAGCCGGAGCCCGGCCTCGGTCACCTCGCCCTGGGCCGAGGAGACGTCAAGCAGCTGCCCGGGCGTCACCTGGACCTCCTCGCGGAGCCGGTCCACCTGGTTCGGCTTGTCCCCGAGCACGGAATCGAAGACTTCGCGGCAGGTGTCCACCAGGTCCGGGTGCGCCACCCAGGACCCGTCGAAGCCGTCGTTTGCCTCGCGCGTCTTGTCCGCCCGGACCTTCTCGAAAGCGGCGGCGGTGACTTCCGGCTCGCGCCGGTTGGGAATGACGGCCGCCATCCCGCCCATCGCGAACGCCCCGCGCCGGTGGCAGGTCTTGACCAGCAGCTCGGTGTAGGCGCGCATGAACGGCGCGGTCATCGCCACGGACGCCCGGTCCGGCATGATGAACGAGTCCCCGGCTTCGCGGAAGTACTTGATGATGCTGAACAGGTAGTCCCAGCGGCCGGCGTTCAGGCCGGACGCGTGGTCGCGCAGTTCGTAGAGGATCTCCTCCATCTGGAAGGCCGCGGGAATGGTCTCGATCAGCACCGTGGCCCGCACCGAACCCTGCGGCAGCCCGAGCTCATCCTGCGCGAACACGAACACGTCGTTCCAGAGGCGGGCCTCCAGGTAGCTCTCCATCTTCGGCAGGTAGTAGAACGGGCCGTCGCCGCGCTCGAGCAGGTACTTGCCGTTATGGAAGAAGTGCAGGCCGAAGTCCACCAGCGCGCCCACGGCGGGCGCGCCGTCGAACAGGATGTGCTTCTCCGGCAGGTGCCAGCCGCGTGGACGCACCACCACCGTGGCCAGCGGGGCATCCGTGCGCAGCGCGTACTCCTTGCCCTCCGGCGAGGTGTAGGAGAGCTTCCCGCGGGCCGCGGCGGTCAGGTTGACGAGCGAGTCGATGACGTTGTTCCACGACGGCGAGCTCGCATCTTCGAGGTCAGCCAGCCAGACCTTGGCGCCCGAGTTGAGCGCGTTGATGGCCATCTTCACCGGCGAGGCGGGGCCGGTCATCTCCACCCGGCGGTCGCGCAGCTTCTCCGGGGCCGGGGCCACCTTCCAGTCGCCCTCGCGGATCTGCCGGGTCTCGTCCAGGAAGTGGAGGCCCCCGGTTTCGGCGGCGCGGCGCCGCGCGGCCACCCGGTCGGCCAGCAGCCCGTCCCGGGGAGCGGCAAACTTGCGGTGGAGCTTCTCCACGAAGTCCAGCGCCTCGGGGGTCAGGATGCGGTCGGCTCCGGGGACCGGCGAGCTGTGGGTCACAGTGAGAGTCATGGTGTTCGCCTTCCGTTTAGCGGGTTGCTGCAGCGTTGGCGACGGCGGACGCAACGTCCGCTGCCACGTGCGGGTCAAAAACACTGGGGATGATGAAGCTGGGGTTGAGTTCTTCGTCCGAAACACGCTCGGCGATGGCGGTCGCCGCTGCTACCAGCATCTCATCGGTGATCTCGGATGTCCCGGCATCCAGGAGCCCGCGGAAGAAGCCCGGGAAAGCCAGCACGTTGTTGATCTGGTTAGGGAAGTCGCTGCGCCCGGTGGCGACCACCGCGGCGTATTTGGCAGCGATGGCGGGGTCCACTTCCGGATCCGGGTTGGCCATGGCGAAGATGATGGAATCCGGTGCCATGGTGCGCACCTGCGCCTCCCCCAGGATGTTCGGCCCACTGACGCCGATGAACACATCGGCCCCGGACACGGCGTCGTGCAGGCTGCCCGTGAAGTTCTCCGGGTTGGTGTTCTCCGCCAGCCAGGCGCGGTGCGGATCGCTGTAGGACTCGTCGCGGTTGATGGCGCCGTTCCGGCCGCAGGCCACGATGTTGAGCGCGCCCTGCGCCATGAGCAGCTGGATGATTGCGTTGCCCGCGGCGCCGACGCCGGCGACGACAATATTGACGTCCTCGATCTTCTTGTTGACGACCTTCAGCGCGTTCTGCAGCGCCGCGAGCGTCACGATCGCGGTGCCGTGCTGGTCGTCGTGGAACACCGGGATGTCCAGTTCCTCGCGCAGCCGCCGCTCGATCTCGAAGCAGCGCGGGGCGGCGATGTCCTCCAGGTTTACTCCGCCGTAGACCGGCGCCAGCGCCTTGACGATGCTGATGATCTCCTCGGTGTCCTGCGTGTCGAGGCAGACCGGCCAGGCGTCCACGCCGGCGAACTGCTTGAACAGCGCCGCCTTGCCCTCCATCACGGGCAGCGCGGCGGCCGGCCCGATGTTGCCCAGCCCCAGCACGGCGGAACCGTCGGTCACCACGGCGACGGTGTTCCGCTTCACCGTGAGCCGGCGGGCGTCGTCCGGGTTCTCCGCGATCGCCTTGCAGACGCGTGCGACGCCGGGAGTATAGGCACGGGAGAGATCGTCGCGGTTGCGCAGGGGCACCTTGGGGACGACTTCGAGTTTGCCGCCCAGGTGCATCAGGAAGGTGCGGTCGCTGAGCTTGCGCACGGCCACGCCTTCCAGCGCGTCAAGCGCCGCGCGGACCCGCTCGCCGTGGTCGGCGTCCGTGGTGTCGCAGCTGACGTCGACCACCAGGCGGTCGTGGTGGGATTCCGTGACGTCCAGCGCCGTGACCGAGGCGCCGGCACCTGCGACGGCGGCAGCCAGTTCGCTGGTCGCGGTGAAGTTCGCGGGGGTTTCCACACGCAAGGTGATCGAATACCCGGGGCTCGGAGTCGCCATTGATTCTCCTCCTGTCGCGGCCCCGCCGCCCTCCTGCGCCGGCCGCACCGGCCGGCGAGGACGAAACGGCCAGGCCTTCATCTTTTTCCGTATTATGGATATTATTCTTTACTGAATGGAAATACAAGGCTTTTGCGGCCCCGTATTCCGAACCGCGGAAATTTTCTTCGTTCCAGCGATATTCTGGGAGGGAGAGCAGCGCCGTTCCGGCGCCGCGGGAAACCCGCGCAACCTTCGAGGAGCACATCATGCCCGCAAAGCCCGCCGGCGGCGTCCAGTCAGTGGAGCGCGCCTTCGACCTGCTGGAACTTATCGCCCGGGCCGGCGGCGAAGTCGCCCTGACCGAGCTCGCCGCGGAGACCCCGCTCCCGCTCCCCACGATCCACCGCCTGCTGCGGACGCTGGTCGGCATCGGCTATGTCCGGCAGCTGCCCAATCGCCGCTACGCCCTGGGGCCGCGCCTGATCCGGCTCGGCGAAGTGGCGAACCGCCAGCTCGGGGCCCTGGCCATGCCGCTGCTCAAGGACCTGGTCGCCAACCTGGGCGAAACGGCCAACATGGCAGTCCTCGACGGCGACATGGTCACCTACCTCGCGCAGGTCCCGTCGCCGCACGCCATGCGCATGTTCACCGAGGTCGGCCGCCAGGCCAACCTCCACGACAGCGGCGTCGGCAAGGCGATCCTGTCCGTGCTGGACGACGAACGCGTCACCCGCCTGGTCAAGCAGGCGGGCATGCCGACGCCGACCCCCAAGTCCATCGGCACCCTGGATGACCTTTTCGCCGACCTCGCGCGTATCCGCAAGGACGGCTACGCCATCGACGACGAAGAGCAGGAAACCGGGGTGCGCTGCTTCGCGATGGCGGTCCCCGGCGCTCCCACGCCGATGGCGCTGTCCATTTCCGGCCCCGTTTCCCGCGTGGATGAAGGCTTCCGCGACCGTGCCGTACCGGAACTGCGGAAGGCCACGGACGCCATCGCCGCGGCGCTGACCCTCGCCGGGGACTGAGCCGCCCCCGTAGCGGAGATTCCCGCAAACCGGAAATTCCCTTCCAAAAGGGGTGGTGCGCGTCACATTCTGCTGCTAACGTTCTTCTTGCCAATGGCGGGCTCCGCTTTCCGGAGCTATCTACCGGGCGCTACTAACCTAATCAGCCATCGTTGAAGCTGAGGTCATGCCGCCCGCGCCTTGAGCGTCCCTGGTCCGTGGCCTGCTTCCCCGATCACAGGAAGTCGCCGATTATGAAACCCACCCTCGCCAACACTGAGTGCACGCAATACCTGGCCATGGCAATCGACCTTGCCTCCGCCAATGTCCGCAACTCCGGCGGACCGTTCGGCGCCGTCGTCGTTTCCGCCGACGGGCGGACCTTCGAAGGCGCCAACCGGGTCACCGCCACCAACGACCCCACCGCCCATGCCGAAGTCACCGCGATCCGCGCCGCCGCGGCAGCGCTCGGCACGTTCGATCTGTCCGGCGCCGTGCTCTACACCAGCTGCGAGCCCTGCCCCATGTGCCTGGCTTCCGCGCTCTGGGCTCGGATCAGCCGCGTTGTCTACGCGGCTGACCGCCATGACGCCGCGCGCTCCGGCTTCGACGACGCGGTGTTCTACAACTACTTCGACGCCGCCGGAGACCGGCAGCTGATGCCGGTGGTCCGCGACGGCCACCAGGACACCGACTACCTGCAGCCGTTCCAGCTCTGGGACCGGCTGGACACCAGGATCGACTACTGAGGCGGCAGCCATGGCTATCTCGATCCTTCCCAAGGGCGGCCCGCGCCTGTCCAGCGGCCTGCTGGACAGGTACTTCCAGATCACCCAGCGCGGCTCGAGCGTCGGCCGCGAGTTCCGCGGCGGCCTGGTCACTTTCTTCACGATGGCTTACATCGTCATCCTCAATCCGCTCATCCTCGGCGGTTTCGGCCCGGATTCGGCACCGGTCGACGTCGCCGGCAACTGGCTGCCCGCCGCGCAGGTCGGAGCCGTCACCGGGCTGACCGCCGGCGTGATGACCATCCTCTTCGGGCTGGTCGCCAACCTGCCGTTCGGCCTGGCCGCCGGCCTGGGCATCAACTCCTTCCTCGCGGTGTCCGTGATCCAGGACGTCACATGGCCCGAGGCGATGGGGCTGGTGGTGATCAACGGCATCCTGATCGTCGTGTTCGGTATGACGGGCGCGCGGACCGCAATCTTCCGGGCCATCCCGCAGGACCTGAAGGCAGCCATCACGGTGGGCATCGGCCTGTTCATTACCTTCATCGGCTTCGTGGACTCCGGCTTCGTCCGGCGCACCGAGGGCGGCCCGCCGGTCCAGCTGGGCGACGACGGCTCCATCACCTCGCTGCCCACCGTCGTGTTCGTCGCTGGGCTGCTGGTCATGGGCGCCCTGGTGGCCCGGAAGGTCCAGGGCGGGCTGCTCATCGGCATCGTCGCCACCACGGTGCTGGCCGCAGTGCTGGAGGCGGTCCTGAAGCTCGGTCCCGCGTCCGACAGCAATCCCGGCGGCTGGCACCTGAACACTCCGGTGCTCGAGGGACACATCGTCTCGGTTCCCGACCTCAGCCTGGTCGGCCAGTTCGACCTGTTCGGCTCCTTCGGCCGGATCGGCGCGCTGGCGGCGACCATGCTGGTGTTCACCCTCGTCTTCACCAACTTCTTCGACGCGATGGGCACCATGACCGGGCTGGCCAAGAGCGCCGGAGTCGCGCACGCGGACGGCACCTTTCCGCGCCTGAAGTCCGCCTTCATCATCGAGGGCTTCGGCGCGGTGGCCGGGGGCGCCTCTTCGGGATCCTCCAACACGGTCTACGTCGACTCGGCCGCCGGCATCGGCGAGGGCGCCCGCACGGGCCTGGCCTCGGTGGTCACCGGCGCCCTGTTCCTCGGGGCGATGTTCCTGACACCGCTGACCTCGGTAGTGCCCATCGAAGTGGCGGCAGGGGCGCTCGTCGTCGTCGGCACCCTGATGGCTGCGCAGATCCGCGAGATCGACTTCAGCCGGTTCTCCATTGGCATGCCGGCCTTCCTGACCATGATCACCATGCCGCTGACCTACTCCATCGCCAACGGGATCGGCGTCGGCTTCATCGTCTGGGTGCTCGTGCACTCCGCGACCGGCAAGGCCCGCAGCATCCACCCGCTGATGTGGCTGGTCGCCGCAGGCTTCCTCGTGTATTTCGCCCGGGGGCCGATCAGCGTCCTGCTGGGCGGCTAGCACTTCCCGGTGGCGCCCGCAGCACAACGGGCGCCACCGGACCGAAAGGACAAGCATCATGTTGCATTTTGGATCCGAGCTGCGCCCGTGGCTCGACGGCCGGCAGGTTGTGGTGGCCACGGTGGTTGCCGCCAGCGGCTCGGTGCCGCGGCCGGTCGGCACTTCCATGCTGGTCGCGGCCGACGGTGCGGTGCTCGGCTCGCTGTCCGGCGGCTGCGTCGAGGGGGCGGTGGTAGAGTCCGCGCTCGAGGCCCTCGCCACCGGATTGCCGCGCCGCGAGCGCTTCGGCTTCAGCCGCCAGGACGCCTTCGCGGCGGGCCTTACCTGCGGCGGCGAGCTGGAGGTGCACATCGCGCCGGCCGGCGGAGACGGGTACGACGGCGGCCTGCCGCTGGCGCTGCTGTCCCGCCTTGCGGCCTTCGGACCGCAGGAACCGGTGGCCCTGGTCCGCCGCATCGACGAAGGCGGCTGCGGGGCGCTGTTGGTTCCCGAGCCGCAGCAGTTCCGCGCCGCCGGCTGGCTGCCCGAACTGCGCCGCCTGGCCGGTTCCGGCGAGGCCGCCCGGTCGGCGGCGGCACAGCTTTCGGTCCTGCTGGCCGCGGGCGGAAGCGGCCTGCTGCGCCTTCCCTCGGGCGCCGACGGCTGCACGGGTGAACCGCCGACCCTGCTGGTCGAAACCCGGCTGCCCGCGCCGCGGCTGCTCGTCTTCGGCGCCAACGACTTCGGAGCGGCGCTGCTGCCGCAGGCCAAGCTGCTCGGCTACCAGGTGGCGCTGTGCGACGCCCGGCCCGCCTTCGCCCGCCAGCCGCGCTTCGCCGCTGCCGACGAGGTCGCCGTCGACTGGCCGCACCGCTACCTCGCGGCGGAGGCAGCCGCGGGCCGGATCGACAACCGCACCGTGGTCTGCGTCGTCACGCACGACCCGAAGTTCGACCTCCCGCTGCTGCGCACGGCGCTGGACCTCGAGCTGGCCTACATCGGCGCCATGGGCTCCCGGCGCAGCCACCGCCAGCGCGTGCGGGACCTGCTGGCCGAAGGCGTCCGCCCCGAGGACCTCGAGCGGCTGCATGCACCGATCGGCCTGGACCTGCAGGCAGCCACCCCCGCCGAGGTCGCGGTCTCGATCATCGCGCAGGTCATCGCGTCCCGGAACAGCGCCGCCACCGGCCAGCCGCTCTCCGCCCGGAGCGGCCCCATCCACACGTCCCCGGCGGTCTCCCCGGCGGCCACCCCGGCCCCCGGCCCTGCCGTCGACACCCCCGCGGCCGGTGCCGCCGCCCGCGGCAGCCGGCCTCCCGCCGTCGTACTTCCCCGCCCGGCCGGCGCAGAACCGGCCCTCACCCGCGCTTAGGAGGCCCCCATGGACATGAACACCATCGAAACCGTCCTGCCGACCGCCGACCCCGAAGACTGGCAGCCCGGCGATGCCTGGCTCGGCGGCGGCACCGTGCTCTTCTCCTACGGCAGCACCACGCTGCGCCGGCTCCTCGACCTCGGCCCGGCCAGGTGGGAACCCGTCACCGTCTACGGTGACGGCATCGAGCTGGCCGCCACCTGCACCATCGCCACCCTGTACCAGGTGCCGGAGTCCCCCGGCCTCGCGGCGCTCTGGCCCGCGCTGGACCTTGTGCGGCCGTGCTGCGATGCGTTCGTCGCGTCCTTCAAGATCTGGAACATGTCCACGGTCGGCGGGAACATCTGCACGTCGCTGCCGGCCGGGCCGATGACCTCGCTCTGCGCCGCGCTGGACGGCGTGGCCACCATCCTCTCCCCCGGCGGCGGCAGCCGGACCCTGCCCGTGGCCGAACTGGTCACCGGGGACGCCGCCAACGCGCTGGTGCCCGGCGAGCTGCTGCGCAGCGTCCACCTGCCCGCCCACGCGCTGTCGGCACGCACCGCGTTCCGCCGCCTGTCGCTGAGCAACCTCGGCCGCTCCGGCGTGCTGCTCATCGGCCGCCAGGACCGCGACGGGGTATTCGTGCTGACCGTGACCGCGGCAACCAAGCGCCCGGTGCAGCTGCGCTTCGCCGCCGGCCTGCCCGGGCCGCAGGAACTGCAGGAGGCCCTGGACGCGGCGATCGCACCCGGCCTGTACCACGACGACATCCACGGCCTGCCCGAGTGGCGCCGCGACATGACCTACCGGCTGGCGGAGGAAATCCGCGCCGAGCTGCTGGCCGGGCCGGCGGAAAGGAGCGCCTGACATGGCGATCGAGATCAATGGCAAACCGCATGCCAACGCACCGCGGCCAGGCCAGTGCCTACGCACCTTCCTGCGCGAGGAGGGCATGCTCGGCGTGAAGAAGGGATGCGACGGCGGCGACTGCGGTGCGTGCACCGTGCATGTCGACGGCGAACCCGTACACAGCTGCATCTACCCCGCCGTGCGCGCCGAAGGCCGGTCCGTCACGACCATCGAGGGCCTGGCCGGCGGGGACGGGCTGCACCCGATGCAGCAGCGGTTCCTCGAGGCCCAGGGCTTCCAGTGCGGCTTCTGCTCCGCCGGGATGATCATGACCGCCGCGACGTTCAGCGAGGAGCAGAAGCAAGACTTGCCGCGGAACCTGAAGGGCAACCTCTGCCGCTGCACCGGCTACCGGGCCATCGAGGACGCCGTCCTGGGCCGCGACGGCGGCGGCTGCTCCCACCCGGCGGACGCCCGCTGCGGGCTGGATGCCCCGGCGGGAGCGGGTACTGCGGAAGCCGGGACCGCGGGGGGCGGGACTGCGGAGCGCGCCGGGCGGGCCGAAGCACCCCGCGCCGTCGGTGCGGACACCCCCGCCCCCGCGGGCCCCGCCGTCGTAACCGGCACCGCCCGCTACACCCTGGACGTCCCGGCGGAGCAGCTGCCCGGCCTGCTGCACCTCAAGCTGGCCCGCGCGCCGCACGCGCACGCCCGGATCCGCGCTATCCGGACCGAGGCCGCGCTGGCGGTGCCCGGCGTCGTGGCCGTCTTCACGCACGAGGACGCCCCGGCGCAGCTGTTCTCCACCGCACAGCACGAGCTGTATTCGGACGACCCGGACGACACCCGCGTGCTCGACGACGTGGTCCGGTTCAAGGGGCAGCGGGTCGCCGCCGTCGTCGCCTATTCTGTCGCCGCCGCCGAGGCCGGGGTGCGCGCGCTCGAAGTGGACTACGAGCTGCTGCCCGCGGTCTTCGATCCGGCCGCGGCATTGGCGCCGGGTGCGCCGCTGCTGCATGCGGACAAGCCGGCGGAGGCGCGCATCGCCGCACCGGAGCGCAACATCGTGGCCGAAGTGCACACAGAGATCGGCGACGTCGCCGCCGCCCTCGCCGCCGCGGACGCGGTCCACGAGGAGACCTACCGCACGCACCGAGTGCAGCACGTGGCGCTGGAGACGCACGCGGCCATCGCGTGGACGGAACCCGACGGCTCCCTCGCGGTGCGCTCCTCGACCCAGGTGCCGTTCCTGGTCCGCCGCACGCTCGCGCGGATCTTCGCTCTGGACGAGGACCGGGTCCGGGTCACTGCCGGCCGGGTCGGCGGCGGATTCGGCGGGAAGCAGGAGGTCCTGACCGAGGACATCGTGGCCCTGGCCGCGCTCAAGCTGCGCCGGCCGGTGCAGCTGGAACTGACCCGGAGCGAGCAGTTCACCGCCACCACCACGCGGCATCCGTTCAGCATCGCCGTGCGGGCCGGCGCCCGGAAGGACGGCACGCTCACCGCGCTGGCGATCGACGCCACCACCGACACCGGGGCCTACGGCAACCACGCGCCCGGCGTCATGTTCCACGGCTGCAGCGAGTCCATCGCGGTCTACCGGTGCGCCGCGAAGAAGGTGGACGCCCGGGCGGTCTACACCAACACCGTGCCCGCCGGCGCCTTCCGCGGCTACGGCCTGAGCCAGATGATCTTCGCCGTCGAGTCCGCGCTGGACGAACTGGCCCGCACGCTGGGGCTGGACCCGCTGGAGTTCAAGCGCCGCAACATGGTCTCCGAGGGCGACGAGCTGCTCTCGCTGCACGCGGAGCCGGAAGAGGACGTCGTCTGCGGCAGCTACGGGCTGGACCAGTGCGTCGAGCTGGTCCGCGGCGCGCTGGACCGCGGCCGCGGGCGCGGAGCCGGCGGCCAGGACCTCGGCCCGGAGTGGCTGGTCGGCGAGGGCACCGCGCTGTCCATGATCGCCACGGTCCCGCCGCGCGGCCACTTCGCGCACAGCATCATCCGGCTGGAGGCGGACGGCTACCTGCTGGACGTCGGTACCGCGGAGTTCGGCAACGGCACCACCACCGTACACGCGCAGCTCGCCGCCGAGGCCCTGGGCGTGGCACCG
The DNA here is from genome assembly GCF_026011795.1 of Arthrobacter mangrovi. Classification (GTDB taxonomy): domain Bacteria; phylum Actinomycetota; class Actinomycetes; order Actinomycetales; family Micrococcaceae; genus Crystallibacter; species Crystallibacter mangrovi. Next base: position 100,629 of record NZ_BRVS01000004.1, read on the forward strand.
TCCGCGGTGCGGATCCGGCAGTCGGACACCGCCCTGACCGGGCACGACACCGGCGCCTTCGGCTCCACCGGCACCGTCGTGGCCGGCAAGGCGACCCTCGCCGCGGCCCAGGAGCTGGCCGCCCGGCTGCGCAGGCTCGCCGCCGGGCTGACCGGCATGCCGGCCCGGCAATGCGTCCCGGGACCCGCGGGCGTGCACTGCGGGGACCGGACGGTCGGCTTCGCGGAGCTGGCAGCCGCCGCCGCGCAGCAGGGCAATCCGCTGCAGGCCGAGGGCCGCTGGGGCGGCACGCCGCGCTCGATCGCCTTCAATGTCCAGGGCTTCCGCGTCGCCGTGCACGCGGGTACCGGGGAACTCGCGATCCTGCAGAGCGTGCAGGCGGCCGATGCCGGCGTCGTCGTCAACCCCCGCCAGTGCCGCGGCCAGATCGAAGGCGGCATCGCCCAGGCCCTCGGCGCCGCGCTCTACGAAGAGGTGAGAATCGACGACGGCGGTGCGGTCACCACGGACATCCTGCGGCAGTACCACATCCCCACCTTCGCGGACGTCCCGCGCAGCGAGGTCTACTTCGCCAGCACCTCGGACAGCCTGGGCCCGCTCGGCGCGAAGTCGATGAGCGAAAGCCCGTACAACCCTGTCGCCCCCGCACTGGTCAACGCCCTGCGGGACGCCACTGGCCTCCGCTTCACCGCGCTGCCGCTCACCCGCGACCGCATCTACCTGGCCCTCAAGGCTGCCGGCCGCGTACCGGCAGCCAGCGCGATAGAGCCGGTTCCGGCGCCCGGGTCGATGATAGCCAGCTCCCGCTAACTGCCCTGCCGGCGCCGGCGCCTGCGGCCGTCCACAGCGGAACCGCAGGCACCGGCGTCGTACAGGCGCGGAACGCTACCGCCCTCGCACCGCCGCCCCGATGGCGATGGCGTCCAGGTCCTCGCCGACGATCAGCTTGCCGGAGAAGTTGTCGCCGGCCCGTTCGAATTCCTTGACCGGCCAGTTTCCCGGAACCATGTGGTTCAGCACCAGCGTGCGGACTCCGGCCTGTTCAGCGATGGCACCGACCTCTTCGATCGTGGTGTGGGCGCCCTTAAGGTGCTGGTACTCGGCCTCGGCCGCTGCATCGCGGGGCTCCGGATGGCGCTGGGCAATCCACTGCTCGGCAATGACTTCGTGCACCAGGATGTCCGCGCCGGCGGCCAGCTCCACGAGGTTTTCGCTGGGGCCGGTGTCGCCGGAGAACACCACTGTTCCGGTATCCGTCTCGAATTTAAACGCGTACGCAGGGAAGACGGGCGCGTGCTGGACCAGCGTTGCGGACACCTTGACCCGGTCGTCCTCGTAGAAGCTGAACGGCGACATCCGCGGATGCGGGTTCCCGTTCGGGTCCTTGGCATACCGCGCCGGCAAGGGGATGTCGCGGCCGGCGAAGATCTTGTCCGGCGTTGGATAGCCGCTGTCGATGACGCGGTCGTTGAAGTCCGTGGCGAAGGTCCTGACCATCATGTCGATCGTTTCCCGGGTGCCCGGCGTAGGGTTCTCCGGGGCGACGACCTCGGTCATTTTCTCGCCCTTGTAGCTCACCGGCAGGGCGCCGCGGTTGCCCGGCCCCCAAATCTCCACGAGCCGGTCCCTGCGGGAGAGCCCGTTCTGAAGACCCGTGCCCAGGATTCCGTACAGGTCCGCGATATGGTCCGAATGCAGGTGCGTAAGAAACACCGACTGAAGTCCATCCAGCGGCCCCTGCATGTCCTTGTCCCAGGTGCCCAGCCGGGCATCCTTGATCTGGCGCCCGACTCCGTGCCCGGCGTCGACCAGGTAGTAGCGGTCGCCCACAACGACGGCGGAGGCCACGCCTGCCCGGTCCGTGTCCTGCCACCACGGGGGTCCGCCCGAAGTTCCCAGCAGGACCAGCCGATTCATCGCGTCCGACGTCAGAGGCTTGCGGCGAGGACCGGTACGCGGGTTGCCGGACTCGGACGGCAGCTGCGCCGCACCGGTCAAAACCGGCGCCAGCCCGGCTACGGATAAAGAACCAAGAACGGCGCGGCGCGACAGGCGCCCGCCATCAGGCGTCTTTGCCATGGGAGATCTCCTAGTATTCACGGGCGGCCGCCGCGGCGGCGTGGCCCTGGCCAAACAACTGTGCCGACGGCACGCGAACGCGTCCAGGCAGCAGCCACGGCTAACCACCTTAGGAGAAGGCCGCGCCGATGTTAAAGACATATTCACCCCCTATTGATACGGACTGAATATAAGGACGGGTGGCGCCTACAGGCTTGGTCACACAGCAGGTTTGGCACCGGCTTCAGAAGACCGTGGATTTCCCGGAGTTCAAGGCGCCGTAGCGGAATTACAGCTTGGCCAAGGTGGTCTTTTCGCCAGCGGCGACGGCGATTCTACGCAACGGCGTGCGGCGGGGCCCGCCGGAGCCATACGGTAGCCGGATGGAACGCTTTACAGGGTTCATCGTGGGTCTGGGCACCAGCGCGGGTCGCCGACTGGTGGTCGGTCACTGGATGGACTCACCGCTCGGCGCCTTCACGGACGTCATGACCGAGGACCGCGACGGGCTGCGGACGCTGCTGGCCCCCAACCGGGCGGTCGCCGACTATGTGTCCGCGACCTACCGCTTCGACGACGTGGTGGTGGCGCCGCTGGACGCCGGCCTGAGCCCCGCCGGGGAACGGAGCGCGGAACCGGGGAACGAACCCGGGACCACTGCACTGGTCCTCCGCGTTTCCGGCGGCCCGCTGGAGCTGCGCGCCGACCTGGGCCCCGTGACAGCGCTGGGCCGGATGCTGCAACTGGTCCCCGCCCGGATCGCCGTCCACCCGGCGTGGCTGACAGCCGTGAACCGCGCCGCGCGGATCCTGCTCCCGGGGGTTGCCACCGCCGGCTCCGCCGGAGGCGGACGTCGGGAGTACTATGGCGTGCGCTCCATCCGTAGCGTCGAGCGCGCCGCGGCGAGCTGGAACGGGGCCGGCCTCGGGCCCCTCGCGCCGGTGGATCCGCCCGTGCGCTTCGGCTTCAGTTCCGTCCCCCGCACGCCGCAGGCCGTGGCCGTCACGACCACGATCCTCCCCGCCCGCCGCTGAGGCGGGACCGACGGCGGAAGGAGGTTAATGGCGTTCACTGCCGGAGCAACAAAGACCTTCCCTTCTGAAGCTCACTCGCTGAGGAATATCTGCGCCGGTTTGCTGAGTCCGAAAATCCCTACCAAAGAATTTTTTCCATCGTCACGAGGCATGATGCCCTGAGGATTCAACTCCAGCCCAGATTTGGCCTTCGTTCCCAACTTCCGGGGAGCAGTTCAGCTTCGGCTGACCCCTTCTTGGTTATAGGTGCTTTCAGTTGGTTCGAGAAGCCTCTGACTGAATGGCCTTGGCGAGGTCGCGAGGACTGCTCCACATGGGCCAATGGCCCGTTGGGAGGTCAATGACGTCGAAGTGTTCAAGGTTCGCGACCTCGGTGAACATGGGATGACCGGTTTGGGCCAGCTCCAGCACCTGCGCACTAGGGATTGAGCAACAGATCAAGGTGGTACGGACCTTATGGCGGGCGCCGTTGGTGAGCTCGATGCGCTGACGAAGCACGGGGCCGGGCTCAGGGACGGCTCGGGCCCGAAACTGCTCGAGGACCTCTGCGCTCAGGCCTTCGAGGCTCGCCTGCTGTGCAAGGACGTCGAAGGGCGGCAGTGGAAGCTCCTCCAACTCATCCGGGAGATCCGGGGCGAAGACACTTCCCGTCGCTACAGGGCCGGAGTCGACCCACACTACCCGGTGGACAAGCTCAGGGCATCGGTCCAAGACGAGGCTGACGGGAGCGTTAGCCCCACTGTGGGCGACGAGAATCGCAGGCTGATTACCCTGTTCAGTAATGACGCCCAGAATTGCTTCAGCCTGGGCGTCGAGGGTTCTAGCCGCACGCTCAGGATCGTGTGCGTCGAGACCAGGCAGTGTCATCGCGATGGTACGAGGGTGGTCGGTTTTCAGGTGTTCAAGAACTTCGTCCCAGGCCCAGGCACCCAGCCAGTGGCCGGCGATGAGGATGATCGTCGGGCTGCTCACAGTAGTTGTCATGTGCCAACTCTCGCAGGGCGTACGGACAACGGCATGTCACTATTTATGTCATGAATTGGCCTGGGTCTCAGCAGTGAAGCGAGCAGAGCGGCTCCACGCTCTATCTGAGATGTTGCGCCGCAGCGGCACGCGCGGGGTCTCCGCCGAACGGTTGGCGAGAGAGTTCGAAGTATCCGTGCGCACGATCAAGAGAGACCTCGATGCGCTGGAGAACAGCGGTGCGCCGCTATGGTCGCGCCCGGGTCCGGGCGGCGGCTACGGATTGACTATCGGCGCGTCTCTGCCACCCGTTAGCCTGTCTCCGGCACAGGCGGTGGCGCTCATGGCGGCTGTGTCCGCTGCGTCTGATGCCCCCTACGCTGATCTGGCAGCAGCCGGTATCCAAAAAATCCTGGACGTCCTCGATCCCAGAACCCGAGCGAGAGCTGACGAGCTGGCCCGCCGTGTGTGGGTCAACGCGCTTCCCTCGTCCTCGCGCACGATTAGGTCGGCACTGGAGGAGGCGATGGCCGAGCAGCGGGTAATCCGTATTCGCTACACATCGAGAGACGGGACCACGACCATCCGAGACGTCGAGCCCGTGCTGTTCGCCTCCACGAACGGCCAGTGGTACTTGATCGGATGGTGCCGAATGCGCGAAGCAATGCGATGGTTTACCATGTCGCGCATCGAGCAGGCCACCGTAACTAAGGCGGCTTGCAGCGGCCACACCATCCACGAGGTCGGAGAACCCCCAGCGAACGCCAGAACGGTACACGGTCGTGGCAAGTAGGCCACTCAATCAACCTCCCCGGTCACCCAGCCGGAGCAGGTCTGCTCCGGCGCAGTCCGCCTGGAGTCGATGTGCGATGGTTTCCTTAGCTGAAATTCGGGAACCGTTACACGAGGTTCCGACCGGCCGCCCTGCCAGGCACGGCCTCGCCCGGTGTCGTCGGCTCGTCGCCCGGAGTAAGGACCGCGATCGCCGCCGTGCTGCGGTCGAGTAGTGCCTTGCGGTTCACCACCGCTATGACGATGGCCGCCGCGACGAACAGCCACATGTCCCACGGTTGGGCGTCGGGCCAGACCGGGTTGTTCATCTGCGCGTGAAACAGGAACGCCACCAGCAGGCTCCCCCGTGCCGCGTTGAACATCGGCGTGAGAATAACGCTGATCGCCACGATGCCGAAGAAGAACGGCCAGAAATCCCATGCGGACTGCTTCGTGCCGCTCAGCAAGAACGAGGGAGTGTGCCAGATGGCCACCAGCAGGCCGAGCAGGAGCCCGGCGCACATCGGCGGGAACCGCCGCTGGAGCAGCGGCAGCGCCACACCCCGCCAGCCGAGCTCCTCGATGGGGCCGATGAAAAGCATCGGCAGCAGGGCCGGCAGCACGGCGTACCACGGTGAGAAGGGGAACGGATCAGTAAGGTCGCCCTGGACCGCGGCCCCTGCATAAAAAACCGCGGGCATGGCGGCCAGCAGCACGAACCACCACGGCAGCGCAAGCCGCCACTGCGTGAATCGACGGAAGAAGCTGCGCAGACCAGACAGCCCGTAGTGGTGCCACACCATAACAACACCGACAATTCCGGGCGTGTAAACCATGAGGATGAAGACCGGGTTGGTATACCCCATGGGCCCGAAAATGGCGTCGGCCTCCGCCTGAAACACCATGTACAGTACGCCCACGCCCCAGGACAGGCCGAAAGTGGCGAGGAAGAAGGTGCGGGCCGACCGCAAGGTCAGGCCTGCACCCTTCGGCTCTACTCTGGTACGTCTGCGCAAGGGTGGTCGGGCGGTCATGGTGGCCTCTCAGTCTCGATCGGATGGCCGGCCCTGGCAGCCGCCCCGTCCAGCCTTCCATCGGCTGAAGTGCGGAGAATATGGGGACCCACCCTGAACCTCCCCTGATCAGGCCCTGGTCCTGGGGGACGTTCCTGGGCAACGTTGTCGAATCCCGGTATTGCGCATAGAGAGGTTGTTGATTCCTACTGGTGGGAGGAGGAGCCCGTACCAGCCGGAAATGTTGGTCGCTCGGCCGTCACGGTTTCCGCCCCGATGCTAGGAGGATTCCCATGACTGAAGAAGATTCCGCCGGCCCGGGCGCCCCGGACACCATCGTGTTGGTGCACGGCCTTTGGGTGACCCCGCGCAGCTGGGAGAAGTGGGCCGAGCGCTACGAGGGCCGCGGTTTCCGCGTGCTCGCGCCTGCCTACCCAGGCTTTGAGGTCGAGGTCGAAGCACTGAACGAGGATCCCTCCCCGATCGAGGCTGTGACTGTCCCTGCCGTCGTCGAGCACCTCGAGCGTGTCGTAGGCGGGCTGGAGAGGGCCCCGATCATCATGGGCCACTCGGCCGGAGGCCTCTTTACCCAGATCCTGCTCGATCACGGTTACGGGGCGGCAGGTGTGGTCATAGACTCCGCGCCGGCAGAGGGCGTCAGGGTTACCCCGGTCTCACAGATACGATCGCTCTTCCCCGTCCTCAAGAGCCCCGCGAACCGCCACAGGGCGGTGGGCTTCACCCCGGAGCAGTTCCACTACGCCTTCGCCAATACCCTCAGCCGGGAAGAGTCGGACAAAGTCTATGAGCGATACCATGTCCCTGCCCCGGGCAGCTTCGTGTGGGCCGGCCCCCTCGCCAACTTCACGCCTGGGCACCAGGACACCTACGTGAACTTCAGGAACAAGGACCGCGCGCCCTTGCTGTTCATAGCCGGCGGTGAAGACAACCTCATGCCTCCTGCGGTCAACCAGTCCAACGCCAAGCACTACCGCCACGCCAACACAGTCACGGACTACAGGGAGTTCCCCGGACGCTCGCATTACACGGTGGGGCAGGACGGATGGGAAGAAGTCGCAGACTACGCCCTTGAGTGGGCGGTAGAGCACGCGAAGCGCGCAGCGGGGTGAATGCCCCGGCTCCACCAGCGGGCAGGTCACCGGCAGCATCGTGTTTGGGCCGCCGGAACTCGCGGGATGCGCTCCAGGAGCCCATCCCCAACAATTGGGATGCATGAAGGGCCGCCGCCCGGCTGCCGAAAAACTCCGCATCGAGGACATCGGCAAGATCGGTCCGCTCGAACAACATTTCCCCCGGGGACCAAAGACGGAAACCGACACCGGGTTTCGGCGCCCTGCCCGGCTGGCCACCGAAACACCCAGTCCACCCGAATAGTTCTACGCAGCACGGACTCCTCCCCCGGACATGCTTTCAGCCCAGTCAGAACCGGGCCTTGCCGCCCGGAAAATGCTGCAAGAACCCCTCGCGTCTGCGCGGCCGGGTCAGGCACCTAGGCGTGGAAGGGCCGCCGGCAGGACGTCCTGTTCAGGCTTTTCGCTCCTGTTCGATTGCGGCCCGCACCGTGATGACAGGCAGGAGGTGGGATTGAAGGGGAATGGTCAGGATGCGGGCGGTGGGCGGCTGCTGAGGGTCCCAGCGGGGTTATCAGCCGCGCGGGGACGAGGTCGCTGCGGAGGCGCGCCACGTCGTCGCCACCTGTGCCATGGAGCGCATCAGCGTGCTGGCCGGGAGGCCAATCGACGGGCGAGTCTCCAGTCGCGCTCCTGATATGAGCGGCCGTGCTCGAGGCAGCTTGCTTCAAGCGCAATATGCTTCGTCTTGCACAACAGTGAGCCACGCCACGAGCGATGTCAATCGCCGGGAACGTGGGAGCGGCGCCACAAAAAATCGTTGACAGGCGGGGGGCGGAACACTACGGTCTGTTATATATCAGTTGTATGTTCAACACGAGGCGACTCTGCCAAGGCCCACGTTTCGTTTCCGGGCAACAACGCCGTCACAACTTCGCTCTTCCCCCAAGGAGGAACCAGACGCCATGAGCGCTTCCCTCACACTGCCCCGCCCGGCAGCGCAGGCTGCCGGCCACGAGCATCAGGCCCAGCCGGCGGCGGTGCTGACGCTGTCCTGCCCGCAGGCCAGCGGCATTGTCCATGCCGTCTCCCGCTTCCTGGTGGAACACAACTTCGACATCACGGAACACCAGCAGTTCGACGACACGGTGGACGGCCGGCTGTTCCTGCGCACCGCCTTCGCCACCGCCGGCGGGCCGGCGGACACCGCCGCCCTGGCGAAGGAATTCGCCCCCGTCGCGGCCGGGTTCGGCATGGACTACTCATTCCATGACGGTGCCCGGCCAAAGGTCCTGGTCATGGTCTCGAAATTCGGGCATTGCCTGCACGACTTGATCTACCGCTGGCAGACCGGAAGCCTGGCCGCGGACCTGGTGGCCGTGGTCTCCAACCACGTAGACCTGCGGCCCATGGCCGAGGCAGCGGGGCTGCCGTTCATCCACGTGCCAATCAGCGCCCAGACGAAGCCCGCGGCCGAAACGCGGCTGCTCGAACTCGTCGAGGCGTACCAGGCGGACCTGGTGGTACTGGCCCGCTACATGCAGGTGCTTTCCGACGACCTGTGCCGCAACCTTTCCGGACGGGCCATCAACATCCACCATTCCTTCCTGCCCGGCTTCAAGGGCGCCCGGCCGTACCACCAGGCGTACGAGCGCGGGGTCAAGCAGATCGGCGCCACCGCCCACTACGTCACCGCAGACCTGGACGAGGGCCCGATCATCGAACAGGAAGTCGTCCGGGTCGACCACCGGCTCAGCCCCGACCAGCTGGCCACCATCGGCCGGGACGCCGAGGCGCTGGCCCTGGCCCGAGCCGTGCGCTGGCATGCCGAAAAGCGTGTGCTGCTCAACGGCCACCGCACCATCATCTTCACCTGACCATCCGGCCGGAGCCGGCCGCGTTCCCCAACAGCTCCCGCGCCGCAGGGCCCGGGAATATCCCTCCCTACGAAAGGCTCATCATGCAATCGCCCCGCGTTGTGATTATTGGAGCCGGCATCGTCGGCGCCAACCTCGCCGACGAACTGACCGAGCGCGGCTGGACCGATATCACCGTCCTGGATCAGGGTCCGATCCCGATGACCGGCGGATCCACCTCCCACGCCCCGGGTCTGGTCTTCCAAACAAATCCGTCCAAGACGATGACTGAGCTGGCTGCCTACACCGGCCAAAAGCTCGCATCCCTGACCCGCGGTGGCGCCCGGGCCTTCAATGCCGTGGGCGGCCTGGAAGTCGCCACCAGTCCCGAACGCTTGGCTGAGCTCCATCGCCGCCGCGGCTTCGCCACCTCTTGGGGGCTGGAAGCCCGGGTTGTGGATGCCGCCGAAGCCAAGGCCATGCACCCGCTCATCAACGAAGACCTCGTCCTCGGCGCCCTGTACGTTCCCAGCGACGGGCTCGCCTCGTCCCTGCTCGCCGTGGAGCTGCTGCGCGAACGAGCCGAGTCCCGCGGCGCCCGGTTCATCGGCGGCACCCCGGTCACCGGGATCGAACGCGCCGCGGGCCGGGTCACCGGCGTGCGGTCCGGCGACACCGTGTTCCCCGCTGACATTGTCGTCTCGGCCGCCGGATTCTGGGGTCCGGCCGTCGGCGACCTGATCGGGATGCCCGTCCCGCTGGTGCCACTGGCCCACCAGTATGTGACCACGACCCCCGTGCGCGGACTGACCTGGGAAGCCGCCCCGGTCCCCGGCACCGGCAACAACGCGGCGCTGCCCCTCCTGCGCCACCAGGACGAAGACCTCTACTTCCGCCAGCACGGCACGCAGCTCGGCATCGGCTCCTACGCTCACCGACCCATTCCCGTCAGCTACGACGAACTGCCGTCAGCCGACCGGATCACCGAACACGCCATGCCCTCCCGGCTGGCCTTCACCGCCGAAGACTTCGAGCAGCCGTGGAAGGCCTGCCGGCAGCTGCTGCCGGCCCTGAACAACACCGAGATCGACGACGCATTCAACGGCATCTTCTCCTTCACCCCCGACGGCGGATCGCTGGTCGGCGAATCCCGGGACCTGAAGGGCTTCTTCATCGCCGAAGCCGTCTGGGTCACCCACTCGGCCGGCGTCGCCAAGTCCGTGGCCGAACTGCTGGTCAACGGCCGCTCCGAGACCGACCTGCACGAGCTCGACGTCGCCCGCTTCGAGGAGATTCAACTGCAGGACGACTACGTGCTCGAGACCTCGCAGCAGAACTTCGTCGAAATCTACGACATCCGTCACCCGCTCGAACCCCGCCAGGCGCCGCGGAACCTGCGCGTCTCCCCGTTCCACCGGCGCCAGACCGAACTCGGAGCCTTCTTCCTGGAAAGCGGCGGGTGGGAGCGCCCGCACTGGTATGAAGCGAACGCACGCCTGTTGGACACGCTGCCGCAGGAGTGGCAGGCGCCGGCACGCGACGCCTGGTCGGCGAAGTTCGACTCCCCGATCGCTGCGGCCGAGGCGCACGCGACCCGCACGAACGTGGCAATGTATGACATGACGGCGCTCAAGCGGCTGGAGGTGTCCGGTCCGGGAGCACTGCCGCTGCTGCAGCGCCTGACCACCGGCCAGCTGGACAAGAGCATCGGCTCCGTCACCTACACCCTGATGCTGGACGAGGCCGGCGGCATCAAGAGCGACCTGACCGTGGCCCGGATCGAGGACTCGCTGTTCCAGATCGGGGCCAACGGCGGACTGGACCTGGACTACTTCACCCGCCAGGCGGCCGCGCAGACCGAGGCGGACCCGGAGCAGTGGGCCCAGGTCCGGGACACCACCGGCGGCACCTGCTGCATCGGGGTCTGGGGCCCGCGTGCCCGCGACCTGGTCCAGCCGCTCACCCCGCAGGACCTGACCAACGACGGCCTGAAGTACTTCCGCGCCGCCAGCACCACGATCGCCGGCATCCCCGTTCGGGTGATGCGCCTGTCCTACGTAGGCGAGCTTGGCTGGGAGATCTACACCAGCGCCGAGTACGGCCAGCGGCTCTGGGACGCCCTGTGGGCTGCCGGCGAACCGCTGCAGGTCATCGCTGCCGGGCGCAGCGCATTCAACAGCCTGCGGCTGGAGAAGGGCTACCGATCCTGGGGCACCGACATGGACACCGAGCACGATCCGGTCCAGGCCGGCCTCGGTTTCGCCGTCCGTGCCAACAAGGAGGACTTCGTCGGCAAGCAGGCCCTGGAACAGCGCACCGCCCAGCCCCCGGCCACCCGGCTGCGCTGCCTGGCCGTCGACGACGGCACCTCCATGGTGCTGGGCAAGGAACCTGTGTATGTGGACGGGCAACCTGCCGGCTACGTCACCAGCGCCGCCTACGGACACACCGTCCGCAAACCGGTGGCCTACGCATGGCTACCCGGAACTGCGGCCGAAGGCGATACCGTGCAGATCGAATACTTCGGCCGCCGGATCGACGCCACAGTAGTCCCCGAGCCCCTGGTCGATCCTGAGATGAAGAAGATCCGCGCCTAACCGGCAAGCACACGGCTGAGGCCCGGGACAGTCGGTCCCGGGCCTCAGCCGCATGCGGGCAACTGCACGGCACCTACAGCGCGTTGCGCACCAATCCTTCGAAGTGCGTGACATGCTCCTCGGCCAGGGCCGCTGCCCGGTCCGCGTCGCCGTCGATAATGGCCTGCAGCAGCGCCTCATGTTCCCGCACGTTTCCGGTGATAGGAGCCAACCCGGACAGGACGAAATTCCACATCCGCTGCGACAGGCTGAAGTATTGGATCAAAGTGGCCTCCACATAACTGTTGCGCATGACGGCGTACACCATGCGGTGGATCTGCCCGTCCAGGTCCATCGAGGTCCGGTTGGACTCCGCCGGGGATTTCGCCAGCGCCCGCAGGCACTCCTTCAAGCGCTGCCGGTCCTCGTCCGTGGCCAGTTCAGCCGCGCGGCGCGCGGCGAAGGATTCCAGCACCCGGCGGGCATCGGAGATGGCCTTCAGGTCCCGGATGTTCACGTCGGCAATGATGGTGCCCCGGCGCGGATAGACAGTAAGCATGCGGTCGGACTCCAGCCGCTTGACAGCCTCGCGCATCGGCGTGCGTCCCACGCCCAACTCCGCCATCATGGCCTCTTCGTCCAAGGCCGTCCCCGGCGGCAGCCGCATGTCGATAATGCGCTCACGCAGTTCCTGGTACGCGTGTTCCGCCCGGGTCCGTCCGGCGGTAGTCATCGCTTCCACGGGGCCGGCCTTTCCGTTGATCCAGCGGGCCGGTGACCCGGCCCACCCTAGATATATCAGACGTAGCACCAGTCGGCCCCTCGCGTTCCTTATACAAGCTGGACTCTGTTGCCCATCGGGGGGGGCGACCGACCGCACCGCAATTCCAATGCGTTTCGATGGCCCAGGACCGCGCCTTAAAAGTCTTGACACCTAGCGTGGGATGCGTCACGCTGTTGCACATCGTGATTGTTGTTGCGTAGTACGCGCGAAGGGCTGAATGTGGAGACGCTTGGAATGAAGCCAGAGAAAGCACCATCTGCCCGACGGCCCCCTGTTGCTCCTCGACAACACATGTTGCCCCTCTAACTCCGTAATCCCCCGCCAATCGCACACTGCCAGTCCTCCCGGGAGAAAAAATGTCCGCTCCAGTGAACGTGCCCCTCAACTCACGAGGAAAACTCGCTTCATCATTGCCTGCCCAGCAGCTGGCGGAAATCACCGACCTGTTTGAATTCCGGCGCACGGGCTATTCCCTCGACGCCCCTTTCTACACCGACCCGACGATTTTCAAGATCGACATGGAGGCCATTTTTGGCCAGCACTGGATCTACGCTGCCAGCGTCGCCGAACTGCCGGAGCCGGGTGACTACGTCACCGTCGATTACGGGCCCTACTCCCTGATCGTGCTGCGCAACGACGACGGCGACGTGAACGTCCTGCACAATGTGTGCCGCCACCGCGGCGCCCGCGTCCTGACCGAAGCGGCGGGATCAACGGGGAACCTGGTCTGCGGTTACCACTCCTGGACCTACTCGCCCAGCGGCGACCTGATCCACGCCTCGGCTCCCGGGGAAACGAAGTTCGACAAGAGCTGCTTCGGCCTCAAGCGCGCCCACAGCCGCGTGGTCGCCGGGCTCATCTTCGTCTGCGTTGCGGACGAGCCGCCGGCAGACTTCGACGAAACCTCAAAGATCTTTGAGCCCTACCTCGCGCCCCACGATCTGTCGAAGACGAAAATCGCCTACCAGCAGAACATCGTCGAGGAGGGCAACTGGAAGCTCGTCATGGAGAACAACCGTGAGTGCTACCACTGCGACGGCCACCCGGAGCTGGCCTGTTCCCTCTTCCCCACCTGGGGATTGACGGAGGGCCTGATCCCGCCGCATCTCGAGGAAGTGTGGGACCGCAACAAGGAAGCCCGGTCCTCGCTCGAGGAGCGCTGCCGCCGCTACGGCCTCCCCTACGAGGTCGTCGAGGAGCTTGACACGCGCATCGCGGGAATCCGCATTTCCCGGGAAGCGCTCGACGGAGAAGGCGAATCGTTCTCACCCGATGGGCGCAGGCTTTCCAAGAAGCTGCTCGGCGACTTGCGGGACTTCCGCCTTGGCCGCTGCTCGATGCACCTGCAACCCAACAGCTGGTTCCATTTCCTCGGGGACCACGTCATCACGTTCGGCGTCTTCCCCATCAACGAGCACCAGACCCTGGTACGCACAACCTGGCTGGTGGCTGACGATGCCGAGGAAGGCGTCGATTACGACCTGGAGAAACTCACCTACACCTGGAAGCAAACAAACCTGCAGGACAAGGCCTTCGTGGAGCTGTGCCAGCAGGGTGCCGGCAGCCCCGCCTACGAGCCCGGCCCGTACATGAAGAGCGAATACCAGGTCGAGGCGTTCATCAACTGGTACGTGCAGCGCGTGCAGGAGCACTTGGCATGACTGAGCTCCTCACTGAGACTGCAATCGCGGAACCATCGCGCATCCGTGGTCTTGAAATGCCGTGGAACAGGGTGATGAGCAGCACCGAGGGGCCCGCCGGCGCCGCCCGTGCGCTGGGCCCCTGGCATCCGCAGGAGTTCATGGCTGAGTGTGTCGAGACCGTTCCCGAAGCGGGCGGCATGATGACCTTCGTATTCCGCCGCTGCGACGGTGCACCCCTGGCATTCCGTGCGGGCCAGTACGTGAACATCGCCTTTCCCGTGAACGGCGAGGACAAGGATCCGGTGGACCGCAGCTACTCGCTGTCCAGTTCGCCCACGGAGCCGTGGACCTTCAACGTCACCGTCAAACGCGACCCCGCCGGGCTCGTCTCTCCGTGGGTTCACGAGAACGTCAAACCCGGCACGGTCCTGGACATGCTGGGACCGGTCGGGGCTTTCCATCTGCCCGACGCCGACCGGCGGGCACGGTACCTCTTGCTGGCCGCCGGCGCCGGCATCACCCCCATCATGTCGATGGTGCGGACCATCCACTCCCTGCCCGGGCACGCCGACGTGGTGGTGCTCTACCACGGAGCGGAGGCCGGCGGCTTTGCCTTCCACCGGGAACTGGCCTACATCGCCTCCGTGGACTCGCGTGTCAAGGTCTTCTACTCCCTGGGCGACCGCAGCAAACCCCAGGGGTGGGAAGGACTCAGCGGGAGGCTGACGGCGACCATGATCGACGAGGTGGCCCCCGACGCCAACGGCCGCCAGGTCTATGCCTGCGGTCCCGAGGGTTACCTGAACTCCGCCACCGAACTCCTCAAGAAGGTCGGTGTCGACGACACCTCTATCTATATGGAATTCTTCTCGGGAGATCGCCAGACGCTCCTTGAATACCAAGCGGAGATCGCGTTTGCAGCGGACATCGCCGAGGAAATCGCGGAGGAAATTGAAGATTCCGCCGAGGACTATTTTGAAAGCCAGCCCGCGGAGTTCGCGCTCTACGAGCCCGGCTACGATGCCGAGGGAACCCTGAAGGCCACGGGGCTGCCACTGGAAACCGTCGAGCCGGGCGCGCCCGGCTCCGAAGACGGCACTTCGGGTGTGGGAGACGAGCCAGGTTCCCCTGATGCCTCGAGTTTTGACACGGTGGGAACGGGAAGCCTGACCCTGTCCTTCATGCGTACAGGCGTCAATGTTCGGATTGACCCGGAGGAACACATCCTCGAGGTAGCCCAGCGTGCGGGGGTCAGGATCGGCGCCAACTGCAAGGAAGGCATGTGCGGCTCCTGCAAGGTCGTCAAGCTTTCCGGCGAGGTCGAGATGAACCACCAGGGCGGGATCCGGGCACGGGAAATCGATGCCGGCAAGTTCCTGCCCTGCTGCTCGACCGCGCGCACCGACATGGTGATCGACGCCTAGCCGCCTATAGCTGCTCTAGGGGTCGAACACGGCTACGCGACAGGGCCTGCGGGAAATGCCGCACGTGGTATTCCCGCAGGCCCTGTATGCCGTGGGCTATACACAGCAGCCACGCTGCAGGCCCGTAATAAGCGTACATATCCTTTGCTTAAGTCGCGTTAGGTGTGCCTTACTAGACGGCGACCGTCCCGGAAGGATTACCCATGAGTTCGACCCCGTACACTTCCCCGGCACCTGCATCGTTCGCCGCCGATCTGCGAGCCGCCCACTCCCGGTCGGTAACGCGCCGCATCCTGGCGGGCGAGGGCGCCGTCGAACTCACGGCTTACCGCGCCGGCGAAACGCTCTCCTCCGCCGTTCACGGCGTCTCCCGCTCCGGGCAGCTGGTGGTCGCGGATATCCCCAACCTCTTCCATTCACTCGGCGGGTTCCACACGGCCGACGACATCGAGGTGCGCGCGGACATCGTCAAGGATTCCGCAGACCACAGCCTCGCCCTACGTCTGGCGTCCGTGCACCTGTTGGGCACGCTGCGCTGGTGCCGGGATACGGAGGAGGTGGCCGCGCTGGGCCTGCAGGGGCAGCTGTCGGATCTCGTCCACGACTTCGGGCCGCGCATGCGGGTGGGCGTGGTCTCCACCGAACGGATCCTTCTGCACGACTGCTCCGGCGTCACCGCCTACGGCGCTGCCATCCTGACCGAAGCCGCCAACGCGGCCCCGTCGACCGACGCCCTTCTGGACGCCGTCATGTCCACCGCCTCCGAGACCCTGGCGGGGGTCGCCGATGCCGTGCTGGACGGCGGACTCCTCGGCTGGGCCGAGCGGCTCGACCTGCCGGAGGCCACAGGCGCCGTCACCGGTCCGGCGCACTGCATAGACGTGGACGGCTACTGCGTAACCCTGGCGCGCTTCGCCGGAGACCAGGGCTGGGTTGTGCAGGTGCCGCTGCCGTCGCCGGCCCATGCCCCATCGGCGCAGGGCGGCATCATCGCCTGGCGCCATCTCCTAGACTCTTTGCCCGCGCGGCGCATCAGTGCGCCGCGGCCCTGAGCACGGGCCGCAGCGGGCAACCGGCTGCGCAGGTTCAGCCGCGCCTGCTGTGAGGTGGGGTCAGGCCACCGTGTAAGTCGCGCAGGTAGCGGTGTCGGTGACCTCGATACCCTCGGCGGTGCACATCAAGTCGCTGTTGTAGGAGCATTCAAGACGGTGACACGCACCCACGCGGCCGGCATCACCAGTAACGGGTCGGCGGGCATCCAGCTGCACGAAGGTGCCGCAGGAGGCCTGGGACTCGGCGCCGGCGATCGTGATGGCCAGCGCGTTGCAGGCGTGGTCGCCGTTGAAGGAGCAGGAGGTGGTGGCGCAGGAGCGCACGGCGGTCGTCATAGTGCTCATCCTTGTCAATCCAGGCCCAAGCCCTCGTGCCCGGGCGATTAATCAAGAATAGGCTCCCCTGCGGCTTGCGCAAGTAGATTCGCCCACAGGGCTGTCAGATGTGCGTCGATGCATATGCACGCGGAAACGGCTTTGCCGCCCCATCGACACTGCGTGGTACCGAGCCCGGTCGCCACTCCTGAAGGGTTCGTGGATCTTGGGGAGTTCCAGTTCTACGGCACCGGCAAGCCGGTAGACTGAAAGTGGCGGATCTAGCTGGAGCCGCAGTCGCGTTGCTGCGGGCCGATACGCCTGAAGCCTTTTCGAAGGAGGGTGTCATGGAGCGGAATCTTCCCCTTGATGAGCTCTCACTGGCTGTCGCCAGAATTCGGGGTCTGCTGCTGACGGCGGAAAAGGTCGACGAGGCCGTGCAGCTTCTGGCTCAGGCTATTAGGTATGCCGTTCCGGGGACGGTTGGTGCTGGTGTCTCGTTGTTGGACTCCCGCGGCCGCAGGACCAGTAGCGGCTCCACGAACCGTGTTGTCGAACAGGCCGACATGCTGCAGTATGAGCTGGGCGAGGGGCCGTGCCTGACGGCTTGGGCGACCGAAGAGACCGTGATTGTCGATGACGTGCGCACCGATCCGCGGTGGCAGCTATGGAGCAATGCCGTAAAGTCCCTGCCCATCCGCTCCGTGGTCAGCGCCGCCCTGATTGCCGGTGACGAATGCATCGGCGCGCTGAAGGTCTATGCCGAGCATCCGTCGGCGTATTCGAAGTCTACGGGCGAGTTGTTGGAACTGTTCGCCTCGCCGGCGGCGACACTGCTCTCCCACGTGCAGGCCAGCGAACTTCCCCAGCGGCTCAGCGAGAACCTGCAGTCCTCGCTGCACAGCCGGGACCTGGTGAACCGGGCCTGCGGGATAGTGATGGAACGCTACGGGCTGGACTACGAAACAGCGCTGCAGGGGCTGATGCTGCAGGCCCGAGAGGCCGAGGTACCGCTGCAGCAGTTCAGCGCCTCCCTGATTGCCGCCACACCGGCCGGCCAAGAGTAGCCGGCGGTGCACGTGGGCTCCGATCCGCACGAACCGCAACAGCAGGCCATGCTTCGTTCCGCCGTGCAGGCGGCGCGTATCAGCGTAGGCGATCTCTGGCTGCATTACTTCAGCATCGGCGGCACCGTCGGGGAGTACGAAGTGGAGGCCTACCTGCAGGGCCTGCTCTCCCTCCCCGTGCTTCAGCGGGACCTGCTGGCCATGGCCGCCAACGAACTCATCAAGGCTATGCCCCGGCCGCACGCACCCTACTCGGACGAACTCGCGAACAGCGCCAAGGATTCCCAAGACCCGGCAGGGAAAGACGAGTGCCTCGGCCCGGTACGGCTGGACCCGAAAGACCCGGAATAACGGCAGAGTCCGCCGCCGGAACCCGGGCTCCCGGCCCGGGAGCTATACGGGCGGGTTACCCTTCCGCTAGAAGCTGGCGGGCCGCTGCCGAGTGGCCGGCGATGAGGCCGTCAAGGTCCAGCCCTTCGATCTGCCCGTCAATGACGCGCCAGCGGCCTCCGACCATGACGCGGTCGGCCCGGTCGGCTCCGCAGAGCAGCAAGGCCGAGAGGGGGTCGTGGCTGCCGGAGAACCGCAGTCCATCCAGCTTGAAGAACGCAAGGTCGGCCTGCTTCCCCACTGCGATCTCGCCGATGTCGGTGCGGCCCAGGGCCAATGCCGAGCCCTTGGTGGCCCAGCCGAGAGCCCGCTCCGGCGTCGCCGGCTCCGCCCCGTAGCGCAGCCGCTGCAGGTACAGGGCCTGCTTGGCCTCGAGGACCATGTTCGACCCGTCGTTGGAGGCGGAACCGTCCACGCCGATCCCGATGTGCACGCCGGCGTCCTCCAGCTCCACCGCCCGGCAGATCCCGGACGCCAAACGCATGTTGGAGCTGGGGCAGTGCGCCACGCCGACGCCGGCGGCACCAAGCCTCGCCACTTCGTCGTCGTTGAAATGGATGCCGTGCCCCAGCCAGGTGCGCGGCCCCAGCCACCCGACGCCCTCAAGGTAGTCGACCGTCCGCAGGCCGAACCGTTCCAGGCAGAACTGCTCCTCGTCGATGGTCTCCGCCAAGTGCGTATGCAACCGGACGTCGTGCAGGTCGGCCAAGGCGGCGCTGTCCTTCATGATCTCCGGGGTCACCGAGAACGGCGAGCAGGGCGCGAGCGCGATCTGGATCTGCGCGCCCGGGCCGCGCTCGTGGTAGCGGCCGATCAGCCGTTCGCTGTCCTCGAGGATCACCTCCGGCGACTGGACCACGCGCTGCGGCGGAAGACCGCCGTCGTCCTCCCCCAGCGTCATGGAACCGCGGGTGAGCATGGCCCGCATCCCCAGCTCCCGGACCACCTCCACCTGCACGTCCACCGAATCCTCCATCCCCGCGGGGAACAGGTAGTGGTGGTCGGCGGCCGTGGTGCAGCCGGAGAGCAGCAACTCGGCCAGCGCGGCCTTGGTGGCGAGCCGGAGCGCCTGGGGGGTCAGCCGGGCCCAGACCGGATAGAGGTTGACCAGCCACGGGAACAGCGGCACGTTGACCACCGGGGCCCAGGCGCGGGTGAGGGTCTGGTAGAAGTGGTGGTGCGTGTTGACCAGGCCCGGCAGCACCACGTGGGCGCCGGCGTCGAACACCGAGCCGCAGCCCGCCAGGGGCTCCCGTCCTGCGGGCACCAGTTCCGCAATGGTGCCGTCTTCCACGACGAAACCGCCGGCAGCGTCCTCCGTGTTTGCGGTGAAGACGGCCAGCGGGTTGCGGATCCAGGTTCGTTCGGCCATGGGTTTCTCCTTGCCAGTTGCAGTGTCGAAGCCGAGCATCCAAGGGACGACGGCGGTGCCGCCAGCTCAGTTACGTCCTGTCTGCTGATCCAGGAGACCATCACGGATGGCCGGCCCGGGCGGTGGGAGCCCGGGGGCCGGGCCGGCTCCGCGCTGGAGCCGGCCCGGCCTTGGGTGCGTTGTCAGGTGTCCTGTCCGGCCGGACGGACACCGGAGCCGGGTTCGTCCGAGACTTCTTCCTCGCAGATCCGGCGGATGTCCTCGTGGCAGGTCACCTCGCCCCGATCCAGCTTCTCCTTGACCACCTGGTACTGCTGGGCGGTCACCACCGGGATCTCGGTTCCGTCCGCGGCGATCAGCTTGCCGCCCTCGTAGTAGTCGCCTTCCTCGAGCGCGTGCAGCTCCTCGACGCGGACCATGCGCGGCGGGCTGGCCACCAGCGAGGACTGCTTCTCCGAGTTGCCGGCCTTCAGCTGGTTGAAGAGCAGGTTCAGCAGCACGGCCATGATCGCTGCGGAGCTGATGCCGGAGTGGAAGATGATGCCGAACCAGGTGGGGAACTGGTCGTAGAACTCGGGCTTGACCACGGGGATCATGCCGAAGGCCAGCGACACGGCCACGATGACCATGTTCATGTTGTCCTTGTAGTCCACCTTGGACAGCGTGCGGATGCCGCTTGCGGCCACGGTGCCGAAGAGCACGATTCCGGCGCCGCCCAAGACAGGCGTCGGCACAGCGGCGACGACGCGGCCCAGGATCGGCAGCAGCCCGAGCACCAGCATGATGGCGCCGCCGGCGGTGACGACGAAACGGCTCTTCACGCCCGTGATCGCCACCAGGCCCACGTTCTGCGCGAAGGCGGTCTGGGTGAAGGAGTTGAACACCGGCGCGAGGGCGCTGGAGAGCATGTCGGCGCGGAGCCCGTCGGCGATGCGTCGGGAGTCCACCTTGGTCCTGGCGATCTCGCCCACGGCCAGGATGTCCGCCGTCGTCTCCGTCATGGTCACGAGGACGACGATGGTCATCGAGATGATGGCGGCCACGTCGAAGACCGGCCAGCCGAAGGCGAACGGCTGCGGGACGGCGAAGATGGCGCCGTTGCCCACATTGGAGAAGTCGGCCATTCCCAGCAGCGCCGCGATGACGGTGCCCGCGACGATGGCCAGCAGGATGGACAGCCGGGAGATGGCCGCGTTGCCGAGTTTGCTCAGCAGCAGGACCAGGGCCAGCGTCAGGGCTGCCAGCCCGATGTTGGGCAGGCTGCCGTAGTTCTCCGCCTGGGCGTTGCCGCCCATGGCCCAGTTGGCCGCGACCGGCATCAGGGTCAGGCCGATCGTGGTGATGATGACGCCCGTGACCACCGGCGGGAAGAACCGGATGACCTTGGCGAAGAACGGGGCGATCACCAGGCCGATCACGGAGGCCACGAGGACGGACCCGAAGACCGTCTGGATCCCGCCGCCGCCGCTGAGGATCGCGGTCATCGTGGCGACGCCGGCGAAGGAGACCCCCTGGACCAGCGGCAGCTGCGAGCCGAAGAACTTCACGCCATAGCTCTGCAGGATGGTGGCCGCGCCGCCCACGAAGAGGCAGCTGGCGATCAGAAGTGCGATTTCGTCCTGGGACACGCCGGCTGCGTTCCCCACGATCAGCGGGACCGCGATGATGCCGCCGTACATGGTGAGGACGTGCTGGAGACCGTATGTGAAGGACCGGCCCACCGGCAGGCGTTCGTCCTCAGGTCTTTGTGCGGTTAAAGTCTTGGTTGTGGCTTTTGCTGCATTCACAGCTGACCTCCTTGTCGGCTGGGGAGGCCGGGACGCGCCCACCGCGTCCCGGCCTCCGGCATGTGGCTAGCAGAATCCGGCGATGTTCGACCAGATCGGGTGGTCCGCGCGCGAGCCCTCGCGCTGGATGGTGGCTTCGATCAGGCCGTAGGGGCGATCGGCGGCGTAGAACACCTCGTTCGGGTTGTCCTGTCCGAAGGGCTGCAGGTCCACCAGGAAGTGGTGCTTGTTCGGCAGGGACATCTTGATTTCGTCGATTTCCGGGTGCGTCTCGATGACCGCCCGGCCCATTTCGTACATGGTCTGCTGCAGGGCCAGCGAGTGGGTGTCGGCGAAGGCCTTCAGCAGCAGCCCGCGGACGCTCGCATAGACGGCATCGAAATCGACATCGACGGTGTTGTAGCGCCAGCGGGCGCTGACGTCCGTGGCGAGGATACGGTCGGTGGTTTCCTGCAGGGTGGTGTACTTGTCCCGCGGGAAGCCGTGGAATTCCGAGCCGGTGGACTTCAGGACCGTCAGGTCCTCGATCCCGGCCACGATGGACTCCTCGCCGCCCGAGATTTCGAGTACGGCGGTGCGCACCTCGCTCTTGTTCCGGGAGAAAGCGTGGTCGTGGTCGTTGATGCGGTCCCAGAAGAACTGCTGCGCCGCCCAGCGCCCGCCGGTGACCCAGTCGAAGCCTTCGGTGAAGTGCCTCCCCAGCCTGAGCAGGAACTCCTCGGTAGTGGCGAACCCGTCGCGGGCGAAGGCATAGACGGTGTTCTTCTGCGTGTCGGTGGCGACCACGTGTGCGTTGTCCCCGGCAGTGTGCGCGGCCTCGAAGTCGCCGCGCAGCTGCGAGGTGACGTTCAGGTCCTGGATCTCGTGCCGGGCGGTGTCGCGCGTGACCTTGACGAGGCGGACTTCGGCCTTGCCGTACTGGTTCTGTCCAAGGACGACCTTGGTGCCGGTTGAGGTTTCTGCGGTGGCAGTCATGGCTAACTCCCTCGGTAGGTTGAAAATGCAAACGGGCTGATGAGAAGTGGTACGTGGTAGTGCTCTGCCGGCTCCTTCACTTCGAAGGCCAGCTCCACGAACGGGAAGAAGGTTTCCGTTCCCTTCTGCCCGAAGTAGGGCCCGGTTTCGAAGACGATCCGGTAGATCCCCGCTTCGACCGCCTCGGGTCCCAGGTTCTTGATACGGCCGTCATTGTCCGTGCGGGCCGAGGCGATTTCCTGCCAGCCGGTTGCCGATTTGGCTTCCAGAGTGGCCTTGACACCGGAGGCAGGCCTCCCGGTCCCGGTGTCGAGAATGTGGGTGGTGACATGGCTGACGCTCATGCTTCGATGGCTCCTTCGAGTCGGAGGATGGCAATTTCGCGGAGCTGTTGGGCCACGACGGCGATTTCCTCGTCGGGCGAGTTGTGCAGGCGCTTCTGGAGTTGCTCGAGGATGTCTTCCGCGCTGCGGCCGGCCGCGCGAATCAGGAAGACGCGGTCGAATTTCGCCTCGTAGGCGCGGTTTCCCGCGTCCAGTGCGGCCTGGATCTCGGCGGAACGTACGACGCCGGACTGCTCCTTGCGCGACATTCCCGCCTCAGCGCTGTTTCCGGCGGCGCGCTCCCCGATCCGGGGATGGTGCGCCAGCGCGGCATCGATCTCCTCCGTGGTCCAAGGATCCGCCGCTCCGCGTGCGAAGCTGATCAACTCCGCGCGGTCCGCAAAGGGCCGCGCGGTAACGACTTCCTGCACCCAGCGGTCAATGTCCACGCAGGGGCGGAGGACGTCCGCCGCGTCGGCCGGAGAAAGATGGTTAAAGGAGGAAAAGTCCATGCGGGTGTCAGCTTTCGGTAGAGACCGCCCCAGCGCTGAACACCCTTGACCATCGATTGGAATCGACTTGATTCGATGTTTCTGTATGGCGGAATTTGTATTTCGAAATGAGTGTAACGGGTATCACAGGAGACCTGTCAAGGGTAGCGGGAAACTTCTTTCCTGAACAGGTTCAGCCTCAGGGAACCCTTGACCGGAGAGTACGCGGGCCGTAACCTTTTTCACAATCCAATAAGCCGCTTCCACTGTACGGAATCGAGGAGCACCCCATGGAACAGGCCCCCACGCACGCACCCTCGCAGCACTCTCCGGTCTACGAGGCCGGAGGATCCGACCCGGATTTCTACCTGCCGTGCCCGAAGGACGGCGCAGCCAGCAGCATCACCAGGGTCCTGCGCAACCTCTCTTCCCTGCCGGCGCGGCTGCGCGGCTCCCGCTGACCCGCGGTCCCGCGCGTCCCACGGCCTGGAGCACTGCTGCCCGGGCCTCTGATCAAACCAAGTGTGTGGCCCTCCCGGCGGGAGGGCCACACGCATGTCCGGCTCCGGCTAAGCGTCGCCCCCGGCGTTCCCCGAAGCGCCGGCGTTCACATCGTCCAGGCGGTAGCGGCGAAAGGCTTCGGCGGCAGCGCCGGCGGGGACCTTGCCCTCTTCGGCCAGCAGCTGCAGTGCGCGCACCACGATCGAGTGGCTGTCGATCTTGAAGAACCGGCGCGCGGCTGCCCGGGTGTCCGAGAAGCCGAATCCGTCGGCGCCGAGTGTGGCGAACCGGTTGGGCACGAACTGCCGGACCTGGTCCGGCACCTGGGCCATGTAGTCCGAAACCGCGATGACTGGACCCTCGGCGCCTGCCAACTGCTGCGCGATGAAGGGCGTACGGGGCTGGGCGCCGGGGTCCAGGAAGGCGTCCCGTTCGGCGGCGAGGCCGTCCCGCCGCAGCTCGGTCCAGCTCGTCACCGACCAGACATCGGCAGAGACCTTCCAGTCCTCGGCGAGGATCTGCTGGGCCTCCAGCGCCCAGGGAACGGCGACACCGGAAGCCAGGAGCTGCGTTTTGGCACCGCCTCCCGCCCCTGACTTGAGCTTGTAGATGCCGCGCAGGACGCCGTCGACATCGAGCCCGCCAGGCTCGGCGGGCTGCACGATCGGCTCGTTGTAGACGGTCAGGTAGTACATCACATTGGGATCCGGATGGCTCCCGCCGTACATCCGCTCCAGGCCGGCACGGAGAATGTGCGCGATTTCGTAACCATAGGCGGGGTCGTAAATAACGACGGCGGGATTGGTCGCCGCGAGGAGCGGCGAGTGGCCGTCCGCGTGCTGCAGGCCCTCGCCTGTCAGCGTGGTCCGGCCGGCGGTGGCACCGATGACGAAGCCGCGGGTCATCTGGTCCGCCGCCGCCCAGAAGGAGTCGCCGGTCCGCTGGAATCCGAACATGGAGTAGAAGACGTAGACCGGCACCAGCGGTTCGCCGTGGGTGGCGTAGGCGGTCCCGGCGGCGGTGAAGGCCGCCACGGCGCCGGCCTCGTTGATGCCCGGATGGATCAGCTGTCCAACCGGCGACTCCTTGTAGGCGAGCACCAGGTCCCGGTCCACGGACAGGTAGTTCTGGCCGCCGGGGTTGTAGATCTTCGCCGTCGGGAAAAACGCATCCATGCCGAACGTGCGCGACTCGTCCGGGACGATGGGAACGACGCGCCGTCCGAACTCCTTGTCCCGCATCAGGTCCTTCAGTAGCCGGACGAAGGCCATGGTGGTGGCGGCTTGCTGCTTGCCCGAGCCGCGCAGTGCCACGTCGTAGGCCTTTGGGTCTGGAAGCTTGATCTCGCCATGTCCGCCGCGCCTGGCCGGGACGGAACCGCCGAGTTCACGCCGCCGTTTTGTCAGGTACTTGATTTCCGGCGCGTCCATTCCCGGGTGGTAGTAGGGCGGACGGTAGGGGTCTGCCTCCAGCTGCCCGTCGGTGACCGGAATGCGCAGGTGGTCGCGGAACGCCTTGAGGTCCTCGAGGGTCAGCTTCTTCATCTGGTGGGTCGCGTTCCGGCCCTCGAACCGGGCGCCGAGGCCGTAGCCCTTCACGGTCTTCACCAGGATGACGGTGGGCTTGCCCTTGGATTCTGTTGCCGCCTTGTACGCAGCGTAGACCTTGCGGTAGTCATGTCCGCCTCGTTTGAGGTTCCAGATGTCATCGTCGGAAAGGTCCGCGGCCAGGTCCTTGGTCTGCGGGGTCTTGCCGAAGAAATGCTCGCGGACGAACCCGCCGGACTCGGCCTTGAAGGTTTGGTAGTCCCCGTCCGGCGTCGCGTTCATGAGCTCGACGAGGTGGCCGTCCTGGTCCTGCGCGAGGAGGGCGTCCCACTCGCGGCCCCAGACAACCTTGATGACGTTCCAGCCCGCCCCGTTAAAGAAGGCCTCGAGTTCCTGCATGATTTTGCCGTTGCCCCGCACGGGGCCGTCCAGGCGCTGGAGGTTGCAGTTCACGACGAAGGTCAGATTGTCCAGCTTCTCCTGCGCCGCGAGCTGCAGCAGGCCGCGGGATTCCGGCTCGTCCATCTCGCCGTCGCCGAGGAATGCCCACACGTGCTGGTCCGAGGTGTCCTTGATGCCGCGGTTGTACAGGTAGCGGTTGGACTGGGCCTGGTAGATCGCGTTCATGGGGCCGATGCCCATCGAGACCGTCGGGAACTCCCAGAACGCCGGCATCAGGCGAGGATGCGGGTAGGAGGGCAGGGCGTGTCCGGCCTTCGACTTTTCCTGCCGGAAGCCGTCGAGGTCCTCCTCGGTCAGCCGGCCCTCGAGGAACGCCCGGGCGTACATCCCGGGCGAGGCGTGGCCCTGGAAGAAGACCTGGTCGCCGCCGCCGGGATGCTCCTTGCCGCGGAAGAAGTGATTGAAGCCGACCTCATAGAGGGTGGCCGCGCCGGCGTAGGTGGAGATGTGCCCGCCGACTCCGATCTCCGGATGCTGGGCACGGTGGACCATCACGGCCGCGTTCCAGCGCATCCAGGCCCGGTACCGGCGCTCCGTCTCCTCGTCGCCGGGGTAGGCCGGCTCGTCTCCGGCCGGAATCGTATTGACATAGTCGGTAGTGGTAGCCAGCGGGAGGCCTATCCGCCGGGAACCCGCACGCTCCAGCAGCGAACGCATGATGAAGCCGGCGCGTTCCGTTCCGCGGGCGTCGATCAGCTGGTCCAGGGATTCGGACCATTCGGCGGTCTCTTCCGGGTCATGGTCTCCGAAGCCGCCGGCCGGGAGGTCCGCAGCGGTGAAATCGTCGATGGCAGTCATGTGCAACCTCTTCCTTGAGGGGCAGAGTTCTCCTGCCGCTCTTGCAGCATAGTTTCATATTGCGGAATCTTTATTCCGAAAAGATACGGTACAGTGAACACAGGCGACCGGCCGTCTGTCAAAGGCTGCCGGTCGCCGTCCACGCCGACCACTGGAAAGAGGAGCACATGGATCCGCAGCACTCGGCACCCCGGCCCCGCTGCGCCGTCGTCACCGGAGCCGGTTCCGGCATCGGCCGGGCCGTGGCACGGCAACTGCTGGACGCAGGGTTCGCCGTGGCGCTGGCGGGCCGGCGCGTTGAGGCCCTCCAGGAAACCGCCTCGGGCTACGGGGCGGCCCTCGTGGTGCCCGCCGACATCACCGACGCCGGGCAGGTACGGTCGCTTTTCGGCCGCGTGCGCGAGGCCTGGGGCAGGCTCGACGTGCTGTTCAATAACGCCGGATCCTTCGGCCCGGCCGCCGCGGTGGACGAGATCGACCTGGCTGAGTGGAACGCCACGATCTCGGTCAACCTCACCGGAGCGATGCTCTGCGCGGCGGAAGCGTTCCGGATCATGAAAGACCAGCAGCCGCAGGGCGGACGGATCATCAACAATGGCTCGATCTCCGCCCATGTTCCCCGCCCCCGCTCGGTGGCCTACGCCGCCACTAAGCACGCGCTCACCGGGCTAACCAAGTCCATCGAACTCGACGGCCGGCCCTACGGGATCAGCTGCGGCCAGATCGACATCGGCAATACCGCCACGGCCATCGTCGCGCACACCGGGGCCGATACCGGAGCACTGCAGCCGGATGGCAGCCGCCGGCCCGAGCCCACCTTCGACGTGGAGGAGGCCGCCCGGGCCGTGGTCCTCATGGCCACGATGCCGGCGCAGGCCACCATCAACCAGCTCACGATCACCGCCGCCGGTATGCCCTACATCGGGCGCGGCTGAGGAGGAAACCATGCGCCAAGCCAAGATCATCGCCACCTTCGGTCCGGCCCTGGCCGGCTACGAACGCACGCTTGCCGCGCTCGAGGCGGGCACCGACGTCGTACGCCTGAACATGAGCCACGGCGAACACTCGGTGCACGAGGAAACCTACCGCAACGTCCGCCGAGCTGCCGCCGAACTGGACCGGCCCGTAGGCATCTTCGCGGACCTGCAGGGACCGAAGATCAGGCTGGGACGCTTCGCGGACGGACCGCATGAGCTGGCTGCCGGGGACCGCTTCACCATCACCACTGCCGACGTCCCGGGCACCGCCGACCTGGTCTCCACCACGTACGCCGGCCTGCCCGGGGACGTGCGGCCCGGCGACACATTGCTGATCGACGACGGCAAGGTGGCACTCCGCGCGGTGGACGTGGACGCACAGGACGTGGTCACCGAAGTCGTGGTCGGCGGGTACGTCTCGAACAACAAGGGCATCAACCTCCCCGGCGTCGCCGTGAACGTGCCGGCCCTCAGCGACAAGGACGAAGCTGACCTGCGCTGGGCGCTGCGCGCCGGCGTGGACATGGTGGCGCTGTCCTTCGTGCGCGCCGCCGCGGATATCAGCCGGGTGCACGAAATCATGGATGAGGAGGGACGGCGGACTCCGGTCATCGCCAAGATCGAGAAGCCGCAGGCGGTTGAGGCCCTGGCGGAAATCATTGACGCCTTCGATGCCGTCATGGTGGCGCGCGGCGACCTGGGCGTGGAGCTGCCGCTGGAGGATGTGCCCGTGGTGCAGAAGCGGGCCATCGAGCTGGCCCGCCGTGCCGCGAAGCCCGTCATCGTCGCGACGCAGGTGCTGGAGTCCATGATCGAGAATCCGCGGCCCACGCGCGCGGAAGCCTCGGACTGCGCCAATGCGGTGCTCGACGGCGCCGACGCGGCCATGCTCTCCGGCGAGACCAGCGTCGGCCGCTACCCCATCGACGCCATCCAAACCATGGCCCGCATTATCGAATCCACCGAAGAACATGGGCTGGAACGCATCCAGCCCCTCGGCAGCACGCCAAAGACACGCGGCGGCGTCATCACCCGCTCCGCCGTTGCCATGGCGGCCCAGCTGGACGCCCGGTGCATCTGCGTCTTCACCCAGTCGGGAGACTCGGCGCGGCGCCTGGCGCGGCTGCGTCCGGCCAAACCGCTCTACGCCTTCACTCCGCTGCCGGCCTCCGTCAACGAGCTCACGCTGGCCTGGGGGATCAGGCCGCTGCTTGTGGACTTCGTATCCCACACCGACCAGCTGGCGGCGCAGGTGGATCGCATCCTCTGCGAGCGCGGGCTGGCGGGAACGGATGACCTGGCCGTCATCGCGGCCGGGTCTCCGCTGGGCAAGGCCGGAACCATCAATTCGCTGCGCCTGCACCGCATCGGAGACCTCAAGGCCTAGTGGAAGGCGGCGCCTTCGCGGCTATTCAGCTGCGTCTTCGGGAGGCGCCTCTTCCAAATAGCGCTCCCCATGGCCGGCCTCGCGCACCGTGAAGTTCTCTTCCACATACTCGATGGCGGCCGCGTCCGTCTCGCCCGGAGGAGTGACCGGATCATCCAGCACGCTGCGGTCCGCGTCGCCGTACACCTGCGCCAGTCCCTTGGCATCCGGCGTGACTTCGCCCGGCGCCAGCACCTCCTGGTCCCGGGTGATCCGGCCTTCGTTCTCTGCGTTTTCTTTACGTTCCTGGCTCACGGCTGTTCCTTCGCTCGTGCGGCATCATCGGCAGTTCCAGCTAACCACCCGCAGGCCCCGCATGGCAGGGTCCGGCCCGATTCGGCCTCGGCCCGGAATCACGACAGGCGCCGGAAGACACCCGGCCTGAGCTCGACGTAGATCGGCAGGACCAGCTGAAGGTGGGCAACGCCGACGGGTTCGTCGAGCAGCTCGTTGATCGAGGTCTGCCCCTCTAGCTCACAGGCCTGGTCCCTATCCATGAATCGACCTTATGTGTGCCGGGACGTGCCGCCCGCTAAGACACGAGCCTCAGGCCCGCTTAGCCTTGGGAGGCTGCGCTGCGGGCGGCCGTCACGGGGCCTGGCGGCGCAGCAGCCGCGTACCGGTCTTGGCCAGCATCAGGACCAGCAGCAGGATGCCGACATAGCCGTTGACCACGTAGACGATGTTGACCATCTGGGAGAACGGGAGGACCAGGCCGATCACCGTTCCGACCGCGGCCAGGCCGATGGTCAGGTACTTGAAGCGGGGCGTCTTGTCGGCAAAGAAGCGGGAGGAGACGGTCCACAACAGCGGGACCGCCGTCGTGTAGATCCCGGCCAGGATCATCACCGAGATGCCGGAGGCGAGCACCACGTTGACATCGGAGGCCAGGACTAGCATGGGAATCTCCGTGTTGCCGACACGCGTAATGTTGGCCAGCAGTCCCAGGCCGACGATGATGCAGGCCACAGAGAAGGCGACCGCACCGACCAAGGCACCGGAGGTAGCTTCCTTCCGGCTGCGCGCCGTCTTGCCCAGCGCGGTGAGGAAGGCAGCCAGCCACAGCATGCAGAAGCCCACGTAGGAAAGGGCAGCCATGAACCAGTTCGTCGATGCCTGGGTCAGCGCCAGCTCGGGCAGCAGCGCGTTGCCCTCGGCGATGCCGCCCGGGTTGCGGACGATGCCCACGACGCCGAGCGCGATCGCGATAACGACGATCAGGGGGCCGATCTTGCCGATCACGTCGACGAGGCTCTTGAGCCCGAACCACACGCTGATGCCGACGGCCACTGCCAGTCCGATGCCGCCGATGAACTTGGACAGGCCGTAATGCTCCTCGAAGACGGCGCCGGCACCAGCGACCATCACCGTGAAGCTCAGGAAAACGAAGAGGACCGAGAAGAAGTCGAAAAAGGTTCCGAGGTGCTTGCCGCAGTAGTAGTGGAAGATCATCGACGGCCGCTCGAACTTCCTGGCTTGGCCGACGGAGAAGAATTCGACCGCGACGTAGGTCATCAGGACCAGGACCAGGGCTCCGGTACCGAAGACGCCCCAGTATCCGTACGAAGTGAAGTACTGCAGGATCTCCTGGCCGGTTGCGAATCCTGAACCGATCAGGAACGCGACAATTGCGCCGGCATAGGTGAGGACGCGCAACGTGCTTGTCTTCTCGGCGGTGTGCAATTGTGCCCTGGTCTGCGATCTCTGTGCCATATCTTCCTTCAACGAATTGATATATCAGCCGTCTAGAAACTATGGCAGGCGTGTGACCCAGTCAACATCCGCTGCGTAACGATTAACCTAATTAGCTGCAGCCAAAGCCAGCCCATTTGCCATTCGATTGCTAAGTCTGCTTATTGTTGGGAAAAGCATAAGGAGGCAAACATGATCGGATTCATCATTGCTGGACTCGTCATTGGGGCGCTGGCGCGCCTGGTCAAGCCCGGAAGGCAGAACCTGGGACTTCTGGCCACTCTGCTGCTGGGCCTGGCCGGGTCGGTCATCGGCGGCGTCGTCGCCAACCTGCTCGGCACCGGGGACATCTTCGAACTGAACATCCTCGGCTTCGTCGTCGCCGTCATCGCGGCCGTGCTCCTGATCGGCGTGGCCGAGGGAATGTCGGGCCGCCGCAGCGTCCGCCGCTAGCTAGCGCGCCCGCCAGCGAAGTCCGGTCCTGTCCCGGAGTGCCGAGAGGCCTCAGGGACAGGACCGGCCTCATTCTGCGGGAATTCGCCGCTCGAGAGCCGCGGCAATGGTTTCCCGAGCTACAGGGGCAGGCGGGGCCGGGCTGCCTGCCCGTTCCCTCTCCCGCCGCAGTCTGTAGGATGCAGAAGCAAGCGGCCACTGCGCCCCTCTTGCCTGACCGGACAACCCCATGAGGGGAGATCGAAATGCCTGCATCAGCCCTCGACGTCGAGGCCCTCCTGAGACGCTATGACACCCCCGGCGCCTGCGCCGCCGAGCTCCTCTGCGACGCACATGACCCGGATGCCATCGCCTTCACCATCATCGGAGCCGACCTCTCGAGCGAAGACATCACGTATGGCCAACTGCGCGAACGTTCCGAAAAGGGGGCCGCCGCCCTCGCAGGGCTGGGTGTCGGCCGCGGCGACAGCGTGGCGACGCTCATGGGCAAGTCCGCCGACCTCGTCGTGATGCTCCTGGCGATTTGGCGCCGCGGCGCCATCCACGTGCCCCTGTTCACCGCATTTGCCTGGCCCGCCATCGAGCTGCGGCTCGCATCGTCAGGCGCCAAGGCCGTGATTTGCGATGCGGACCAGCGCCAGAAGATCGAAGAGACCACCGCTGCCGTCCTGGTCGCCGGAGAGCAGGCGACGGCGCCGGATCTGGCCCTGGCGCCGCTGCTGGCCGCTCAGCAGGCCACGGTTCCAGTCGAGGCTGTGGGCGGGAACGGGACGCTGGTCCTCATCTTCACCTCCGGAACCACGGGAACCCCCAAGGGTGTCCCCGTTCCGCTTCGCGCCCTGGCCGCGTTCCGGCAATATGTCGAGCTCGGCCTCGATGTGCGTGAAGACGACGTGTTCTGGAACGCCGCGGACCCGGGCTGGGCCTACGGCCTCTATTACGGCATCCTCGGCCCCCTCGCTGCGGGACGGCGCAGCCTGCTGCTGCGGGCCGGCTACTCTCCCGCGCTGAGTTTTGCCGTCCTCGAACGGTTCAACGTCACTAACTTTGCCGCGGCCCCGACCGTCTACCGCACCATGCGCTCCAAGGCCGAAGCGGCTCCAGGACACCTCCGGCTGCGCCGGGCCTCCTCGGCGGGGGAACCTCTGACTCCGGAGGTGATCACCTGGGCGGAGCAGACTTTCGGGGTTCCCGTCAGGGACCACTACGGGCAAACGGAACACGGCATGATGATCATCAACGCCTGGCACGACGACCTTCGGAAGGAACTGCGGGCGGGTTCGATGGGCCACCCCCTCCCCGGCTGGACCTGCACCATCCTCAAGGACTCTTCGGATGAGCCGGCGGCTCCGGAGGAGATGGGCAGGGTCGCGGTAGACGCCACGGCGAGCCCGCTCATGTGGTTTACCGGCTATCAGGACGCCCCGGAGAAGACGGCCGAGCGCTTCTCGGCGGACGGCCGCTGGTACATCACTGGAGATGCGGGCAAGGTCGACGGCGACGGGTACTTTTTCTTCTCGTCCCGGGACGACGACGTCATCATTATGGCCGGGTACCGCATCGGCCCGTTCGACGTCGAAAGCGTTTTGTCCATGCATCCGTCGGTGCAGGAAAGCGCCGTCATCGGCGCCCCCGACGAACTCCGCGGCGAAGTCCTGGAGGCATACGTCGTCCTGGCCGACGGGGCCAGCGGGAACGACGCCCTCGTCGCCGAGCTTCAGGACCTGGTCAAGACCCAGCTGGCCGCCCATGCCTTCCCGCGGAGGATCCACTTCGTGGACGTCCTGCCCAAGACACCGTCCGGAAAGCTCCAGCGGTACGTCCTGCGGCAGCGCCGCGCAGCCCGCCTGGATTGACGGGCCGCGCCGGCGCCCTCCCCCGGCGTAGGGGGATTTCCCCTTTACTTCGAGGAGTCCGGGTGCTTGTCGCCGATGTGGCCGGGGGCCGTGGCGGCCAGGACCCGCTGCACGAAAGCGCAGTACTCGTCCATGTAGTGGCGCAGGAACTCACGCGTGCCCTCGTTGTGCACCTCGCCGTCCTCGCCGAACACTTCCGGGTCGAACCTGACGTAGGCCTCGGGAGCGTTGAGCTGCGGCGCATCGAGGAAGCTGAGCACGCTGCGCATGGAGGACTGCATGACGGCCGTGCCGATGCCGCCCGGCGAAGCACCGATGATCCCGGTGGGCTTGCGCGCGAAGGAGTTGGTGCCCCACGGCCGGGAGCCCCAGTCGATGGCGTTCTTCAGGGCGCCCGGGACGGAGCGGTTGTATTCGGGCGAGATGAACAGGATGCCGTCGGACGCCTCGATGGCTTCCTTGAGGGCGCGGGCCGGAGCCGGGAAGTCGGCGTCGTAGTCCGGGCTGTAGAGGGGCAGGTCCTTGATCGGGATCTCGGTGAACTCGAGTTCGTCCGACGCGAGCTTGATCAGCGCCTTGGAGAGCGTGCGGTTGATGGAGTTGGAGGCGAGGCTGCCGACGAAGTAACCGATCTGGTGGGCCATGCGAAGTGCTCCTTTCGGACGGCCGGGGCGGAACCGGCCCTTACCCGGACGCCTTCCGGTCTAGCACGGCGCCGGTCCTGCGGCCAGCGGAAAACCGGATGGGGGCACTAGCCGACCGCAGCCGGCTGCCCGCCCGGAGTGAGGGACGGCATGTTCTCTTCGACGTAGTCGAGCGCCAGCCGGAGGGCGCCGGTGGCGACGATGCCGTCGCCGAGCCGGGAGACCTCCACGCGCGGCGGCCGCTCGGTGAGGGACGGCAGCTCCCGGTTGATCGTGGGCAGCAGCGCCGCGGCCGAGTCTGCCACGGCTCCGGCGAGGACCACGAGTTCTGGGTCGAGGAAGGTGCCGAGCACGGCGATGACCCGGGCGATCCGGCGGGCGATCTTGTCCAGGATCTGCAGCGCCACCGGATCCTGCCGGGCCGCGGCCTCGAAGACGAAGCGGGCGGAGACGCGCGTGGTGCCGGGCCCGACCAGCTCGCGGATCAGCGTAGGCCGGCCCTCCGCCAGCGCCTGCGTGCCCCAATGCCGGGCGAGCCGGGCGATACCGTCCTGGCTGCCCACCCCTTCGACCAGCTGCAGCGATCCCACGTCCCCGGCGCCGCCGTTGCTGCCGTGCAGCAGCCGCCCGGACTCGATCAGTCCGGTGCCCAGCCGTTCGCCGGCCAGCATGACGGCCAGGTCCTGGGTGCCCTGGCCAATGCCCCGCCATCGCTCTGCCAATGCCGCCAGGTTGGCGTCGTTCTCCAGCAGCACCGGCCAGGCGCGGTCGCGCCACACCTCGGTCTGAAGGCCCAGGTCGAACATCGACGACAGCTGATGCCCGCCCGCGATGTTGCCATGCCGGTCCACGACGGTCGCGACACCGATCCCGACGGCGAGCACCGCCGTCGTTGGCAATCCGGCGTCCTCGAGCACCCGGTCGACGGTCCCGGTGATGGTCTCCAGGCGTTCGTCCGGCGTAGCCTCCATGGCCCGGCCGGGGATCCGCTGCGCGGCGCGGCCGAGCACTGTGCCCTTCAGGTCCGCCACGTGGGCGGTGACCGTGGCGACGCCGAGGTCGAGGCCGAGCACGCAGCCGGCCTCGCCGTTGAATTCGAAGCGGCGCGCCGGCCGGCCCTTCTGGACTCCCTCGTTCCGCTCGGCCCCGAGCTCGCGGACCCAGCCCCGGCGGACCAGGTCGTCGCACACGGCGATCACGGTGGCGCGGGTGAGCCCGGTGCGGTCGATCAGGTCGGTTCCCGTGCAGGCTCCGCCGTGCCTCATCACGTCGAGGACGGCCTTGAGGTTGGTCCTGCGCAGGACCTGGGGCGTGCTGGCGCTGCTGCTCACAAAGTACCTCTTGACGTTGGCGGGTCCGACTCCGAATAATAATAAAGGAACATAAATTTAGACACTAAATAAAAGGAGTTCCCATGGCTACCCGAGTTGGCATCAACGGATTCGGCCGCATCGGCCGCAACTACTTCCGCGCCCTGCTCCAGCAGGAGGCGGAGCTCGAGGTCGTCGCGGTCAACGACCTGACGAATCCGGAGACGCTGGCCCACCTGCTCAAGTACGACTCGGTCACGGGCCGCCTCGGCGTCGACGTCGAGGTCCGCGGCTCGGATCTCGTGGTCGGCGGCAAGACCATCAAGGTCCTGGCCGAGCGGGACCCGGGAAACCTGCCGTGGAAGGACCTCGGCGTGGACATCGTCATCGAGTCCACCGGCTTCTTCACCGATGCCGCCGACGCCGAGAAGCACCTGGTGGCCGGCGCCCGCAAGGTCCTGATCTCCGCCCCGGCCAAGGGCGAGGACCTCACCGTGGTCATGGGGGTCAATGACGCAGAGTACGACGACGCCAAGCACAACATCGTTTCCAATGCCTCCTGCACC
This sequence comes from Arthrobacter mangrovi, assembly GCF_026011795.1. Taxonomy (GTDB): domain Bacteria; phylum Actinomycetota; class Actinomycetes; order Actinomycetales; family Micrococcaceae; genus Crystallibacter; species Crystallibacter mangrovi. Next base: position 135,846 of record NZ_BRVS01000004.1, read on the forward strand.
ACGAACTGCCTGGCCCCGCTGGCCAAGGTGCTGAACGACAGCTTCGGCATCGAGCGCGGCCTGATGACCACCATCCACGCCTACACCGCGGACCAGAACCTGCAGGACGGGCCGCATAAGGACCTGCGCCGCGCCCGCGCCGCCGCCGTGAACGTGGTGCCGACCTCGACCGGCGCGGCCAAGGCCATCGGCCTGGTCCTCCCCGAGCTCAAGGGCAAGCTGGACGGCTTCGCCATGCGCGTCCCCGTGCCGACCGGCTCCGCCACGGACCTCACCGTGACCGTGGGCCGCGACGTCACGGCGGAGGAGGTCAACGCCGCCTACCGCGAGGCCGCCGCCGGCCCCAAGTGGGCGGGCATCCTCACCTACTCCGACGAACCGCTGGTTTCCTCCGATATCGTCACGGACCCGGCCTCGTGCATCTTCGACTCGGGCCTGACCAAGGCCATCGGCAACCAGGTCAAGATCGTCGGCTGGTACGACAACGAGTGGGGCTACTCGAACCGCCTGGTGGACCTGACCGAACTGGTCGCCGCCAAGCTCGCCTGACCCAGCGCGGGCATCGACGCCGGACCGGGCCGCTGCAGCCGGAAACTCCCCGCTGTGGCGGCTGCACGGCGTAGCGGCCGCACGGCGGCTACTCCTTGATGACTCCGGGCAGGTACCGGGCTCCTCCGGCGGCGGCGAGGACCGCGCAGGAGAACCAGATGGCGCCGGCCGGTCCCAGCGGAGCGGCGACCAGGCCGGCCGCGAGCGGCAGCACCACCTGGCCGATGCGGTTGCCGAGGAGGCGCAGTGCGAGGGCGGCGCCGCGGGATTCGGGCCGGACGGCCTTGCTGATCAGCGTCATGGTCAGCGGCTGGCCCAGCCCGAGCAGGAAACCGCCGGCGAAGAGGCAGGCCCCGGCAATCCACAGGTGGTCCAGCAGGAACGGTGCGGCCGCGATGATGAACCCGGCCCCGGCCAGGCTCGCTACCAGCAGCTGGTACCGGGTCCAGCGGTTCAGCAGTTGGTACAGGATCACGCGCGAGATGATCGAGGCGAGCGCGCGGACGGCCAGCAGGATTCCGACGAAGACCGGCGCGACGCCCTGCTCCTCCGCCAGCAGCGGCAGGAACGCGACCAGGATGTCGATCATCGACAGCAGCGCCAGCGACGCCGCCATGTTCCAGGTGACCCCGGGCTGGCGCAGGATGGACAGCGCCGAATCGGGCTTGCCCGCCCGCGTGCCCCCGCCGTCGTTATGGTCCGCAGTAGCGGGAGGCGGCTCCGCCGCCTTGCCCGGCCGCCGGGCCCGCCCCGGGGCGTAGCCGAGCATCAGCGGCATCGCGGCGGCAGCAATGCCGGCCGCCAGGTAGAGCGACATATTGATGTCGGACATCCAGTGACCGCCGGCCGCCTCCTGGCCGCCTCCAAGCATCAGGCCGGCGATCAGCGGTCCCAGCAGCTGGCCGCCGGAAAAGGCGGCGGTGAACCAGCCGAAGCCGCTGTCCATCCGGTCCAGCGGGGCGTAGCGGGCAATCGCGGACTGGCCGGCAATGGTGAAAACGAGGTGCCCCATGCCCAGCACCGCACTGGCCGCGCCGATCCAGGCGATGGCCGGTGCGAAGCCCAGCAGCAGCCCCGCGGCGGCCAGCAGTGCCGCGCCGGTCACCACCATTCCGCGCAGCGAGTGCAGCCGGTCCGTCACGCGTCCCAGCCAGAGCGCGGCGATTACCGGCAGCGTGGCGTAGACAGCAGTGACGACGCCGATCGCCGCCGCGTCTCCGCCGAGGGCGAGGATCTTGTAGGAAATCACCGGGCGGGCCAGGTTCAGCGCGGTCTGCGTCAGGATGGCCGCGCCGATCAGCACCCAGAGCCATAATGCGGGCTTTTGTGCTTTGGCGGCCGGCATCTGGCGTGTGGCTCCTCGGTGCAGTTCGGGTCGGGCTCCCCTATTCTGCCGCACGCCCGACCGTTCACCGCACAACCGTTGCAGGACGTGTCCCCCGGTGGTCGAATAGTGACCATGGCCAACGGTGCAACCACCCTGCTCGCGATCGGCACGAAGAAGGGCCTGTGGCTGGCCACGAGCCAGGACCGGGCGAACTGGACCTTGTCCGAACCGCACTTCCTGATGAACGAGGTGCCCAGCATCGGGATCGACCGCCGCGGGGACCGGACGCGGCTGCTGGTGGGCGCCCGCTCCGAGCACTGGGGGCCCACGGTCTTCCACTCTGACGACCTCGGTGCCACGTGGGCCGAGCCGGAGCACGGCGCGATCCGGTTCGAGGAGGAGGACGGCGCCGCGCTGGAACGGATCTGGCAGCTCTATCCGGACGCCGAGGACCGGCCGGGCGTGGTGTGGGCGGGCTGCGAGCCGATCTCGGTCTGGAAATCCACGGACGGCGGCGAACACTTCGAGCTGAACCGCAGCCTGTGGAACCACCCGGACAAGGAGCAGTGGGGGGCCGGCTTCGGCGGTGCCGCCGCCCACTCGGTGCTGCCCAGTCCGGCGGATCCGCAGACCGTGCACATCGCCATGAGCACCGGCGGGGTCTACCGGAGCACCGATGGAGGGCAGAGCTGGACCGCCCGCAACCACGGCATCTCCGCCTATTTCATGCCGGACCCGAATCCGGAAGTAGGCCAGTGCGTCCACAAGATCGCCCGGGATGCGGCCAAGCCGGAGACGCTCTTCGCGCAGAACCACCACGGCGTCTACCGCTCCGACGACAACGCCGACTCCTGGGTCTCGATCGCTGACGGCCTCCCGACGGATTTCGGCTTCGTCATGCTCACGCATCCGCGCACCTCAGGCACGGCGTGGGTGGTCCCGATCAAGGCGGACGGCGAGCGGATTCCGCCGGAGGGGCATCTGGCGGTCCACCGGACCAACGACGGCGGTGCCTCCTGGACGCGGTTGTCCACCGGTTTGCCGGACAGCGACTTCAACGCCGTGCTGCGCGATGCCGCCGGCGTGGACCAGGCGGAGCCGGCCGGGGTGTACTTCGGCACCCGCGGCGGCAGCGTCTATGCCAGCGCGGACGAGGGCGACGTCTTCGTGGAAGTCGCCTCGCATTTGCCGGACGTGCTGTGTGTCCGCGCGGCCACCCTCGGTTAGGAGCGCCATGGCGGAGGAAGAAGCACGGTCGGTCACCGTCGTCGTACCCAGCCTGCTGGCGAAGGTGATGGACGACCAGCGGGAACTGCAGGTGGGCCTGGAGGAGCCGGCCACGGTGGCCGGCGTGCTGGACAGGCTCGCGGCGGATTACCCCGTGTTCGGCCGCCGGGTGCGCAACGAGCTCGGCGACATCCGCCGCTATGTGAACCTGTACGTGGACGGGGAGGACATCCGCGGGCTGGACGGCACCGGCACGCACCTTCGTCCCGGCCAGGAACTGCTGATCATCCAGTCTGTGGCGGGCGGGTAGCGTTATCCGGCTCCAGGGTCTAGAACTGGAAGGGCCAGAGGAACAGCACTGCACGGAAAGGGAGGGGCACCATGACCAGCAGCAGCAACGAGCCTTATTCGCCCGAGGCGGAGGAAGCCGACCGCCAGTGGCAGCAGATGCCGGCGGGGCCGGAGGACGACGGCGACGACGACATCCTTGCCCCTCCTGCGGCCGCGCCCGAGGCCAACGAGGCAGACCTGTTCGAGCAGTCCCTCCCGGTGAATCCGGACGAGGATGACGAGTACCCGCACGGCGCCGCCGAGGAAGCCGTGGAATACGCAGCCGAGGAGTACGAGGAGTAGGCGCGCCCTCAACGCGTCCGCCAGCGGCAGCAGGCCCCTTTCCCGAGGGAAAGGGGCCTGCTGTTTCTAGCCGTTTGCCGGACCGCGGGAGATCACGGGTAGATCGCGCCCAGGTCCGGTTCCTTGCTCAGGGTGCCGTACTTGACGGCGGCATCCGCCAGCTTCTGCGCGGCCTCCATGTTGAAGTCCTTGCGGAAGGTCGGCAGCGCCATCTCGGCCCGGTCCGCCTCTTCGATCTTGGTGTAGGTGCCGACAATGTCGCGCACTTCCTGAGGATTCTCCTGCGCGTACTCCAGCGACTTGTTCATCGCCGACTGGAACTTCGCGACGAGCTCCGGATCGCTGCTGACCTTATCCCCGGTGGTGAAGTAGCCGGAGATATCCAGGTTGGGATCGAAGTCGGCGAAGTTGTAGGACAGCACGCGGCCGCCGTCCGCCACGGCCTTGGACAGGAACGGATCGAGGATCCACGCGGCGTCGACCTGGCCGTTGGCCAGCGCGGCGGGAGCGTCGGGGAAGCCGACCTCGACGAACTTGATGCTGTCCGGGTCGCCGCCGTCCGCCTCGACCACGCTGCGGATGGTGGTGTCGCCGATGTTGGCGAGCGTGTTGACCGAGACGGTCTTGCCGGCGAGATCCTTGGGCGACTTGATGTCCGAATCTTCCTTGACCACGACGCCGCTGAAGTCCTTCTTGGTGTCGCCGGAGGTGGAGTTGCCGTTGGCCACCAGCTTGATGTCCAGGCCCTTGTCGTTGGCCACCATCACCGAGACGACGTTGCCGAAGGAGAAGTCGAAGCCGCCGCTGACAACGGCCGGGATGGCCGCGGCGCCGCCGGCGACCGTCTGGATGTCCAGGTCGAGCCCTTCCTCCTTGAAGAAGCCCTTCTCCTCGCCCAGGTAGAGCGGGGCGGTGTCAACGATCGGGATGACCCCCACCGTGACCTTGGTGAGGTCGCCGGCGCCTGCGGAGGCGCTGCCCTGCGGAGCTTCCCCGCCGCTGGGCGAGCCTGACCCGCAGGCCGCCAGGCCGAGCGCGGAGACGCCGGCCAAGAGAGTCAAGAACGTTCGTTTCATGTCACTTCCTCGTGTCTTAAGGTGCGGCAGCGCGGGCGCACTCCCCCAATCGGAGCACGCGAAAAGCGTGCAGCGCTGCTGTCACAACTGTGCGGGCAATGTGTCGATCACCACATCCTAATTCTGACAGCCAGAATTATGCCCCAGATCACGCCCGGGCAAAAACTCCATGTCGGGCTGGGTCGGGCCGCCCTAAGCTTCTGATATGCAGAACACGAAGGCCCAGCGCACCAGGCCGACCTACGCCATCGAGGCCGTGGACAACGCACTGCAACTGCTGCAGCTGCTGCGGGACCTCGGCAGGGTGCGGCTCAAGGACGCAGCCGCGGAGCTCGGCGTCGCTCCATCGACGGCGCACCGGCTGTTCGCCATGCTGGTCTACCGCGGCTTCGCCGTCCAGGACGAAACCAAGCAGTACCTGCCCGGCCCCTCGCTGGACGCCGCCCCGGCAGGGGTCAGCTGGACCACGCAGCTCCGCGGGATCTGCCAGCCGCACCTGGAACTGCTCGCCTCGCGCGTGAACGAGACCGTCAACCTCATGATCCGGGTAGGCAGCCAGGCACGGTTCCTCAGCACGGTCGAGGGCACCAACATCCTGCGTATCGGCGACCGCCAGGGGGCCGTCCTGCCGGCCCGGAGCGCGTCCGGGGGCAAGGCCATGCTCGCGGAACTGGAGCCGGCCCAGCTGCATCAGCTCTTCCGCCCCGACAGCTCCGGCACCGCCGGCACCGTGGCCGCCGGCGGCGACCTCATCCCCGACGTCGAGTACCCCGGCTTCCTCCGGGAGCTCGAGGCAATCCGGCAGAACGGTTTCGCAGCCAACTTCGAAGGCACGGAGGAGGGCGTGAGCGCGCTGGGCGTGGCCATCCACAACGGCGCGGGCGAGGAGCTCGGGGCGGTCAGCGTCGCCGTCCCGGCCACCCGCTTCCGGCAGGTCTTCGACAACGGCCTGGCCCAGGAGGTGCTGCGCTGGCGGCAGGAGCTCGAGCTGGACCTGAAGTCCTTCCTGATCCAGGATGACGGGCCTGCTGGCTGAGTACACCTGGCGCCGCTCAGGTCCCCGGCACCGCCTCCGGTCCGCGGTGCGACCGCAGCGAGGTGATGACCGCGTAGGTCAGCCGGACGCCGGAAACAGCGTGCGCACGCCGAAGAGCATGGTGATGCCCAGCAGCGTCAGCATGGGCAGGAGCAGCGCCAGCACTGCCAGCGCAGCGTCGAGGAGGCCCAGCAGCAGCACCGTCCGCCGTTCCGCCCCCGCAACCCGGCGCAGCATGGACAGGTGGCTGACGGCGCCGGCGGCGAGCGCGCACACCCCGATCGCCACCAGCACGGCCACCTGCACATCGCGCCAGGCCGCTACCGCCAGGCCCGCGAGGATCCAGGCGATCGCCACCACCGGCAGCCTGAGCCGCCGCGGCGAGCGCGGAACGGCCGCGAGGTCCGCCAGGCCCGAGAGCACAAGTCCCAGGCCGATCGACAGCGCGTAGCGGTTCAACGAGGCCACCGGGTCGAGGATCAGGAACACGCCGAGTCCGCTGGAGAACAGTCCCAGCGCCAGCAACACCCACCACGGCGCGCCCTGCAGGAGCCGCGCCATGAGCTGCGGCCAAGCCCGTAAACGTTCCCCGATCGTCCTGCGCACGCCAGCCTCCCCGCTGCTCCCGGCCGGTGCCGGAAATTACTTGGTGGTGCCGTTATCCTTCAGGGTACCCGCGCAGCCCCGGCCCGTCGCGGGCGGGCGCCGACGGCTACCGGGCGAGCTGCTCCCGGACCTTCTTGCGCAGCACCTTGCCCAGCATCGACTTGGGCAGCTCGTCCACGGGCACGATCCGGCGCGGGACCTTGTACGCAGCCAGCCGCCCCCGGCAGTACTCGCGGAGGGCGGACTCATCGATGGTCGCCTGCGGGCGGAGCACGACGGCGGCCGTCACGTCCTCGCCCCCGGCCGCCCGGGGCAGTCCCACGGCCGCGGCTTCGACCACGTCCGGATGCGAGCGCAGCGCATCCTCCACCTCGGAGGGCGAGACGTTGAAGCCGCCCGTGATGATCAGTTCCTTCTTCCGGTCCACAATCGTGGCATTGTGGTCCGTGCCTACGGTGACGATGTCGCCGGTCCGCAGCCATCCGCCGTCGAGCAGGGTGGCCGCCGTCTCCTCCGGCTTGCCCCAGTAACCCCGGAAAACCTGGGGACCGCGGATCAGCAGTTCCCCCGGCTGGCCCGGCTCGACGTCGTTGGCTGGGTGTTCCGGATCCACCACGCGCATTTCGGTGCTCGGGAACGGGACCCCGATGCTGCCGTTGCGCCGGGTCTCCGCGAACGGATTGCCCAGCGCCACGGGCGAGGCCTCGGTCATGCCGTAGCCCTCGACCAGCAGGCCGCCGGCGGTGCTCTCCCAGAGGTCAACCGTTTCCTGCGCCAGGTTCATGGCCCCCGAAATGGCGAAGCGGACCGAGCTGATGTCCACGCCGCGCTTCCGCGCCTCCCGGGCGGTGCGTTCATAGATCGGCGGAACGGCGCAGAAAATGGTCGGAGGATGCTTCTTCGCCGCCGCCAGCACCAGGTCCACATCGAACTTGGGGAACAGCACGATGCGCGATCCTGTGAGGATCCCGAAGGTCAGGTGCAGGGTCATGCCGAAGGCGTGGAACATCGGCAGCACGGCGTACATCACCTCTTTGCCCTCCCGGGCTCCATGCATCCAGGCCCGGCCCTGCTCGGCGTTGGCCCGCAGGTTCAGGTGGGTCAGCATGGCGCCCTTGGGATGGCCCGTGGTGCCCGAGGTGTACTGGATCGCCGCGAGGTCCTCGACGCCGGGCTGCGGGTAGCCGCGCCGGAGCGGCTTGTTCCGGAGCAGCTTCTCCCAGGGCATGGTGTCTCGGACGACGGCGGTCAGCGCCTTGCGCGCGCTGCGCGCCTTGGGGACGGGCAGCCTGAGCGCCAGCCGCTTGGTCCGCGGCATCGCTCGGACGATGTCCACGGAGACGATGGTGTCCACCGCGATGTCACGGGGGAAGCCCTGGATCTTCTCCACCACGTTGTTCCACACAATGGCCACGGTGGCGCCGTGGTCCTCGAACTGGTGGCGCAGCTCGCGCTCCGTATAGAGGGGGTTGTGTTCAACAACGACGGCGCCGAGCCGGAGTACCGCATAGAAGGCCACCACGTGCTGGGGGCAGTTGGGCAGGACCAGGGCCACCCGGTGGCCCGGGCCCACGCCCAGCCGGCGCAGCCCCTCGGCCGCCCGCTGCACCTGGTCGCCGAGCTCACGGTAGCTGGTGGCGGCGCCGAAGAAGTCCAGCGCGGTCCTGCGGCCGAACCGGCGGGCCGACGCTGCGAGCATCTCAGGCAAGGAATCGGCGGGAAGATCGATGTCCGCGGGAACGCCCGGCTGGTAGTTTTCCAACCATGGTCGGCTGGCTGTGCCCGGGTTGCTTGCTGTGCCTGCGTTGCTTTCGACGGCGGCCATGGCTCAGGTACGGTCCTCTCGCTCGGATGCGGCCAGTCTACGAGCCCCGGCCGGGAGAAGAGGAACAATTCCCGGTTTCCGGGTTCAGGCGCCCGCCGGAGGCGGGTCGGCCGCCAGCCCCGCCAATGCGAGCATGCCGAAGGCGAGGGCGATTGCGGCCGGAGTCACGAGGCTGGACAACCGGACGGCGTGGTCCTTGCGCCAGTGCCACAGCGCCAGGACGCCCAGCGCCGCACCGTAGGCCAAGGCGACCAGCACCGCGGCGGGCGCGCCGGCCTGCCAGAAATACGGCAGGCTGATGACCACTGCGAGCCCTAGTTCGCCCGCGCCTGTCCAGCGCTGGAACGCGGGCGAGGGCTCCTCGCCGTAGACAAACCACGGAAGGCGGAACAGGTTGCTGAGCGCACTACCCAGCAGGAAGGCGATGAATGCGATGTGCACCATCACCACCATGATCTCGAAGACTCCCTGTCCGTCGTTTGCCACCATCGTGCTGCCCTCTTCATTGCCGGCTCTTCCTCCTAGACAACCTGCCGGCCACGCCACCGGTTCCGCGGCCGGAGCCAATGAGAGCAACAACACCCTTCGGACAGCAGGAAGCCCCGCACCGATCGTGTCGGTGCGGGGCTTTCCGGTGCTTCGAACGCAGCCGCTGGCTGCGGTCAGCCAGGCCTTAGTTGGCCGGGAGCTGCAGAACCTGGTCCACGAAGATCAGGTTCGGGTTGCTGACGGTGTCAGTGTTGGCAGCGTGCAGTGCCTGCCAGCCACCCTCGATGCCGAGCTTGGAGGCGATGGTGTTCAGGGTGTCGCCAGCCTGGACGGTGTAGGTTTCGCCGCTGACGGGGGCCACGGCGGGAGCCGGAGCGGGAGCTTCAGCCTGGACCGGAGCCGGGGCTTCGGCCTGGACCGGTGCCGGGGCGGGAGCCGGAGCCTCGGTCGGAACCTGTGCCACGTTCACCTCGACCGGTGCTTCTGCCGGAGCGGGAGCCGGGGCTCCGCCGCCGCCCTGCAGGCCCAGCTTGGCCGAGCATGCGGGCCAGGCGCCCCAGCCCTGCGTGGCCTGGACCTTCTCGGCCACGGCGATCTGCTCAGCCTTGCTGGCATTCTCCGGGCTGCCGGTGCCACCGAAGGCGGCCCAGGTGCTCGGCGTGAACTGCAGTCCACCCGAGAAGCCGTTGCCGGTGTTGATGCTCCAGTTGCCGCTGCTCTCGCACTCTGCGAGGGCGTCCCAAGTGGCGGTGTCGGCAGCATTGGCCGGTGCGCCGACCATGGCTACGCCTGCGCCCGTCAGGGCTACGGCTGCGAGTCCGCCACGGAGGGCACGGCTGAGGTTCTTGTTGTTCTTAGAGTTCACGATGCTCCGCAGGGCCACCTTCGCTCCATCCGTCCCCGGACTTCATTGCGCCACCGTCAACCGCTCGTAATCGAGGTCAATTCCGACGTCTGCCATGTTGACGGCGTATGGTGTGGGCAGCGTCGAGCATATTCGGTTTTTCAAAGATTGGCTCGGCTGTTATCGCCGAATCCCCTAGTGCGGGTTACACGGACCCCCGCACGCGATGCAACGTTACCGCACCGTTATGGTGAGACCAAATCGTGATCTTCACCTTGGCGTGTCGCGCCTGCTATCGGCAGCTAGCCTATGCAATGACTGGACCGTAACCAAATCGAGATAAACCAGGATCCACCCATGGTGCCGACCGCCAGAGGCCTTCCCCCCGCGGGGTTTGCGGGCGCCGACAAGGCCTTCCGTCCTAACGCCGCCGGAATGCGCCAACTTGGCCATGTGAGCGACATCACGCTTTCCCTCGACGCCAATCCGCTTTTCGAAGGGAAGGCTTCGGCTATGCGGATACCGCTCGGGCGCAACCGGTACGGCGTCCCGCAACAGGGGGCAAAAGTCCCGTCGTTGCGGCGCAAACGAGGCCTCCCCGGGCGCGAAGGAGCATCAGCCCTTGTGGGCGCCCCGATGACCCGCCCTGTCCCGCACGGCGCCATTGAGGGCCGGCGGGCCATTCGGAACGTAACATTTCTTAACACGACCTCCCGGCGCGCCCCCGCAAGGCCAGTTCCCTCCCCTACAGACCCTTCGACCGGGCCATTGCATCCGCCTGCCGGCGGCGAAAGCTCCTGCCTGCGCTCAGACGATGGGGGCTCCGGCCGGCACTTCCGCCGCCTCGCCCGGTCCTTGTACGTGTGCGGCGGGCGGCCGTGAGGGCCGTGGCGGTCCTGCTGGCTGCCGGCGGCGGCAGCAGGCTCGGCCGCGGACCGAAGGCATTGCTGCCCTTCCGCGGACGGCCGCTGGTGGAGCACGTGGCCGGCGAGCTGCGCGCGGGAGGCTGCTCCGACGTCGTTATTGTCCTGGGGGCCGGGGCGGACGAGGTGATCCGGCAATGCCGGCTGGAGGACTACCGCGTGGTTCGCAACGCAGACTGGGCCAGCGGCATGGGCTCATCCTTCCGCCTCGGCGTGGCGGCGGCCGACGGAGCGGAGGCAGTCCTCGTGGCGCTCGTGGACCAGCCCGGCGTGAGTGCCGTACTGATCCGGCGGCTGCTGGAAAGGCACCGGGCCGGCCGTGTCACCGCCGCCGCGTACCGTGCCGAAGCGACGGTCGGCGAAAACCCCGACGGCGGCGCAGCCGGACACCGCCGCCCGGCACCCGCTGCGGGGACGGTCCGGCCGGCGGAGCCGAGGCTGCAGCGCGGGCACCCGCTGGTCTTCGACGCTTCGCTGGCCGTCGAGGCTGCTGCCGAGGCGGCCGGAGACGCGGGCGCCCGGAATTATCTGCGCAGGCATGCCGAGCTGGTCGATCTCGTGGACTGCTCCGACCTCGGCTCGGCGGCGGATGTGGACACGCCGGCAGACCTGCCCCTGCTCGACTAAGCGCTACCTCGACCGAGCGCTACATGGGGGCCGCGTCACGCATCAGCAGCAAGCGGTCACGGACGGCCCGCTGCGCAGGATCCAGCGCAAAGCCCCCCTCCGCCGCGGACCGGTCCACCCCCGTCGTTATGTCCCGGCTGATGCGCCGCCGCAAACTCATGCAACCTATTCTGGCCAATGCCGCGGTCCACCTCTGCGCCACCTCTTCCCTGCTGCACATCTTTAGTGGTCAAGTCTTACGGAAGCGCACGTCAGCGCGACGCTTGACGTGTAAAGCAGTACACCGGAGGCAGAAGCTGTACAAACGGAACTTCCGGCAGGCTGCCGGATGCCCGGAGAGCCCGAAGCGGCGCCTGGCTCAGGCGCCGCCCCGGGAGGACGAAGGGTCGGGACCGGCCGGCCGGAGTGGCCGCGCCGTGCCCTTCTTTGTTGTGTCCTTCTTTAGGGTGCGGGCTCGAGCTGCTCTGCTGCTCCGGCTGCCGGGTCCGCGGCGACGTCACGCCGGCCGCCAAGCCCGAACCAGCTCAGCAGTGCGGCGGCCAGGGCGGCGGCGGCCACTACGAGGAAGGCTTGGGTGAACCCGCTGCCAAGCGCCTCCATGGCGAGCTGGCCGGCCGCGGCGCCCGGGACGCCTTCGGGGAGGCTGTTGAGGGCGATCGGGCCGCCGGCTTGAGCGATGCCCATGGCCGGACCCAGCTGGTCCGCGGGCAGGCCCGAGTTCTGGAGCGTGGCCATCAGTTGGCCGCCGGCGGAGCTCAGGGCGATGGCACCCACGAGCACCGGCCCCAGGGCGAAGCCGAGGTCGCGCAGCAGGTTGGTGGTGGCGCTGGCCATGCCGGTCATTTCCCGCGGCACCGAGTTCACGGCGATCGCCGTCATCGGGCTGAGGGTGAAGGCGAAGCCAAGTCCCACCAGCAGGGACGGCAGGACGAACACGCTGACATCCCGGTTGGCGACGTCGGCGGTGGAGTTCATGAACGCGCCGGCGCCCATGGCCAGGAAGCCGAAGGTCAACAGCCAGCGCGCCGGGACGCGGTGCTGCAGCCGGGATAGCACGGGGATCAGGACGAACGCCGGCCCCTGCAGCAGCAGGAAGAGCAGTCCGAGGAACAGCGGATTCTGGTGCTGCACCGGACCGAGCCACATGCTCGTGGAGAAGCAGGCGCCGAGGAAGGCGAACATGCCGACCACGGCGACGAGCGAGGACACCGTGAACTGGCGGTTCAGGAAAAGCCGCAGTTCGAGCAGCGGGGATTCCACCCGCAGTTCAATGGCCACGAAGACGGCCAGCAGGACGGCGCCGGCTACGAGCGCGCCGATGATGTGCGTGGCGGTCCACCCGTCTTCCGGCCCCTGGACCAGCCCGAAGAGCACCAGGATCAGGCCGAGGGCGAAGGTGATCTGCCCCCACAGGTCCAGCCGGCGTCCCTCGGCGACCTTGGCCTCCGCGGAGCGGAAGATGGTCAGGAGCATTGCCGCTACGCTGACCAGCGCCACCACGAGGTAGGCGCCGCGCCACCAGCCGAAGCCGGCAAAGACGCCTCCGAGCAGCGGGGAGACGGCGGAGCCCGCGGAGAGGAAGCCGGCCCAGATGGCGATGCCGCGCACGCGTTCCTGCATGGTTCGTGCCACCGATGCGACGAGCGCCAGCGACGCCGGGAAGATCGCGCCCGCACCGAGGCCGTTGAGCGCCGACCCCGCCCACATCGCCTGGATGCTCGGCGAGAACGCGCACATCAGCGAACCGAGGACAACCAGCACGGCGCCGCCGAGGACCAGCTTGCGGTGGCCGAACTTGTCGCCAAGCACGCCAAAGGTCAGCTCGAACACCACCACTGGAATCATGAACGCGGCGGTGATCCACGTCAGCTGCGAGCCGAACGAGTTGAAGGTCAGCTGGAATTCGCCGTTGAGCGCGCCGGGCAGGGCGTTGGCAACCTGCGCCACCATGACGGCCAGGGAAGCAGCTGCCAAGGTGCCCCTGGCCCGGGCGTTCACCGGCCGGGCCGGCTCCGCGGACGGCGGGTAGGACTGGCCTGGGGACGTGAGTGTCCCGCGATCATGGCTCATGGAGGTCTCCTTGTGGATGAACGAGATCGAAGCTTGCGTAGTCGCGGTCACAGCCAGCTGTGATTCGCGCAACAAGCATGGCGCTCGCACAACACAGTGTCAAGTAAAACTTCACCTCGGCAAGTAAGTGGTTCCAGTCACAGCCCCTCGGCTATCCTGAGGGGCATGGCAACCCTCCGTGAAGCGCAAAAGCAGCAGACGCGCCAGCTGCTCCTGGACAAGGGGCTGGAGCTCTTCGAATCGAAGGGCTACCCGGCGACGACCATCGACGACATCGCTTCGGCGGCGGGTACTACGAGGACGACGTTCTACCTCCACTTCTCCTCGAAAGCGGAGCTGATGTCCGAGCTGATCACCACCGTGGACCAGATCCTCACCACGGTGGACAACCCGCCCCTTTCCACCGTGGTTGAGCTGGGCCGGCGCGACCTGGTGCGCGCGTGGCTCGACAGCAAGTTCGACCAGTGGCAGGTCATCCGCCCCTACATTCTGGTCGCGCACCAGGCAGCGGCGGGCGAACCGCAGGTCGCCGACAAGATCGAGTCGTGGTTCGAGGACGTCACGGCCTCGATGCGGGAAGGCCTGGACCGCGCCGGGCGGTTCAGCCCGGAGTCGCGCCGCGTCCGCTGTGTGCTTGCCTTCGGCCAGTTCGAATTCCTCTCGCGCCGCTGGTTCCTCTCCGGCTGGACCACGGACCGGGAAGTCTGCCTGGAGACGCTCACGGATTCCTGGTGCCACCTGTTGACGGACGAGGGCGAGCCCGCAGCGGGCTAGGGCTATGTCCCGGAAGCGCCACAGCGGCGAAGGACGCCGACTCCGTGCAGCGCCCCGTCAGGTTCCGCAGAAGGTGCGGTAGGGACCGAAGCCTTCCGGGGCCGGCGCGGCATAGCGTGCCAGGCCGGGGCGTTCCTCGTAGGGCCGGGTGACCGCTTCGAGGAGTGACCCGAACGGCTCCAGATCCTCCTCCGTCGCGGCGGCCAGCGCCTCCTCGACCAGATGGTTGCGCGGAATGTAGGCGGGATTGACCCGGTCCATGGCCTCCGCGTCCGGACCCGCTGCGCGCCAGCGCTCGGCCCACGCATCGAAAGCCGCGGTATCGGGAACCAGGTTCCGCGCCTGTTCCGGGTTGCCGCGGGCGGCAGCCCCCAGGGTCCGGAAGAAGGACGTATAGTCGGCGCGGCTGGCCTGCAGCAGGGCGATCGCCCCGTCCACCAGAGAGGAGGCTGCCTCCCCGTCGACGCCGGCCGGCAGTCCGAGCTTGGCCCTCATCCCGGCCGACCACGTCTGGCTGTACTGCTCACGGAAGCCGGCGAGCGCTTCCTGGGCCGCACCGACCGCCTCGTCCTCCGTTCCGGGGAACAGCGGCAGCAGTGCCTCCGCCAGGCGGGCCAGGTTCCATTCTGCGACGAGCGGCTGGTTGCGGTACGCGTAGCGGCCGGCGTCGTCGATCGAGCTGTAGACCGTGGCCGGATCGAAGGCGTCCATGAAGGCGCACGGCCCGTAGTCGATGGTCTCGCCCGAGATGGTCATGTTGTCCGTGTTCATGACGCCGTGGATGAAGCCCACGAGCATCCAGCGCGCCACGAGCGCCGCCTGCGCGGCGACCACCGCCCGGAACAGCGCCAGGTACGGCTGCTCGGATTCCGCGGCGCCGGGGTGGTGCCGGGCGATGGCGTGGTCCGCGAGGCGGCGCAGGAGGTCGGCGTCGCCCGTGGCCCGGACGTACTGGAAGCTGCCCACCCGCAGATGGCTCTCCGCCACCCGGGCCAGCACCGCCCCGGGCAGCACGGTGTCCCGGCGCACCCGCCGGCCGGTCGCCACCACGGCCAGCGACCGGGTGGTGGGGATGCCGAGGGCGTGCATCGCCTCGCTCACGATGTACTCGCGCAGCATGGGGCCGACGGCGGCAAACCCGTCTCCGCCGCGGGCGAACGGCGTGGGGCCGGAGCCCTTGAGGTGGATGTCGCGGAGCCGGCCGCCCGTGTCCTCGACCTCGCCGAGCAGGAGGGCGCGTCCGTCGCCGAGGCGCGGTGCGTAGAACCCGAACTGGTGCCCGGCATAGGCCTGCGCCACCGGCGTGGCGCCGTCCGGCAGCCGGTTTCCGGTCAGCAGCGCCAGCCCCTCCTCCGACCGCAGGACGGCCGGATCCAGCCCCAGCTGTCCGGCCAGCGGCTCGTTGAGGACCAGGAGGCGGGGGTCGGCGACCTCCTCCGCCTGCCAGGGCAGGGCCAGCTCGGCCAGGTCCCGGGCGAACCGGCCGCCGAGCGTGAAGGTTGGCGAGGCTGCTGTGCTCATCCTTTAACGCTACCTGCGTCCGTTGCTCCGGTGGTCCCTCCGCCCGACAGAGCCCGCGCCGGCACGGCCGGGGTCCTGCCCGCGGACCGGACAGAGGACCGGTCCAAACTCCCAAGCAGCTCGGCGGCGATCGATACGGCGATGGCGGCCGGAGCCTTGTCCGCGATGCCGCGCAGGCCGACCGGACAGCGGATGCCGTCCACGTCGTCGTGCCCCTCCGCGAGCAGCCGCTTGCGGAACCGCGCCCATTTGGCGGCAGACCCGATAAGCCCGATGTCCAGGCCGCCCCGGTGCAGCGCGGCGTCGCACAGCAGGAAGTCCTCCGCATGGTCGTGGGTCATCACGTACACGTGCGCACCGGCCGGGAGGGAGCGGAGCACGGTTTCGGGGGCGGGGGCATGGTGCACGACGACGGCGGCGGGCCCGGCGGTCACGTCCGCCAGCCGCAGCGGGTCGAGCTGACCCGCACGGCTGTCGACCAGGTGCAGGCGCAGGCGCAGCCGGGAGAGGATGCGGGCGAGTTCGTAGCCGACGTGGCCCAGCCCGAAGATGGCGACGACGGGCTCCACCGCCAGCGGTTCCAGCAGCACCTGCACCTCGCCGCCGCAACACTGGCGGCCGTGGCGGTTCGCGACGTGCTCGTTGAGCGCGAAGGCCATCGTCTCGGGCAGCCCTGCCCCTCCGGCAATCATGGCGCGGGCGCGGTCGATAACCTCGGCCTCCAGGTTGCCGCCACCGATGCTGTCCCAGGTGGTGTCCGGCGCGATGACCATCTTCGCCCCCGCCTCCCGCGGGGCATGGCCCCGCACCGAAACGACGGTGGCGAGGACCCCCGGCCTGCCCTCCTCGCGCAGGCTCCGCACGGCTTCCAGCCAATCCACGCTTACCGCCTCCTGGCTCCCGCGGCGGCGTCCTCGGCCGTTTCCTTGAGCGCGTCGCGCGCCCCCTGGAGCGCCCAGAACACGGCCTCCGGCGTGGCCGGGCTGGCCAGCTCGAGCGGCCGGTCCGGGGGTCCGAAGGCCGCGGCCGCCGCGCGCAGCGCCTCGCGCACACTGAAAGCGAGCATCAGCGGCGGCTCCCCCACCGCCTTGGAGCCGTACACCACGCCGCTCTCGGTGGCCCGTTCGTAGAGGTGGACGTTGAGCACATCCGGCATCTCGGAGAAGCTGGGCAGCTTGTACGTGCTCGCCGCCTGCGTCGCCAGCCTGCCCCGGTCCGGCCCGTCCGAGGTGTCCCAGCGCAGCTCCTCGAGGGTGAGCCAGCCCGACCCCTGGACGAACGCGCCCTCGATCTGCCCAAGGTCCACCAGCGGCGAAAGGCTATCGCCGACGTCGTGCACTATATCGGTGCGCAGGAACCGGTAGGCGCCGGTGAAGCCGTCCACCTCCACTTCGGAGACCGCGGCCCCGTAGGAGAAGTACTTGAACGGCTCGCCCTGCATCCGCGCGGCGTCCCAGTGGAGGCCCTCGGTGCGGTAGTAGCCGGCGGCGAACAGCGGGATGCGCTGGAAGTAGGCGTCGTTGACCACCTCGGCGAAGGCCAGGTCCTGGTCGTGGAAGCCGATCCCGGTGACGCGGCCGTCCACGAAACGCACGTCGTCGGGGTGGATGTTGAACCTGCGGGCTGCGACCTCGGCCAGCCGGTCGCGGATCTGGTCGCAGGCGTTCTTCACCGCCCCGCCGTTGAGGTCCGCCCCCGAGCTCGCCGCCGTGGCGGACGTGTTCGGGACCTTGTCGGTGCGGGTCGGCGCGAGCCGCACGCCGCGCAGCGGGATGCCCAGGGCCGTCGCCGCGACCTGGCGCATTTTGGTGTGCAGGCCCTGGCCCATCTCCGTGCCGCCGTGGTTGATCAGCACCGAGCCGTCCTTGTAGACGTGCACCAGCGCGCCGGCCTGGTTGAAGGCCGTGAGATTGAAGGAGATGCCGAACTTGACCGGCGTCATCGCCAGCCCGCGTTTTGTGTGCTCGTGCACCTTATTAAAGCGGACGACGGCGGCGGCCCGGTTTTCGAGGTCGGCAAGCCCGGAGAGCCGGGTCCAGATGTCCAGCAGCCGCTCGGCGTGCCGGACCGGCTGGCCGTACGGGGTGCTCTGTCCCGGCACGTACAGGTTGCGGCGGCGCAGCTCGGTCGGGTCGATGCCCAGCGCCGGTGCGCAGCGTCCCAGGATGTCTTCGATGATGAGCATGCCCTGCGGCCCGCCGAACCCGCGGAACGCCGTCTGCGAGGTCTTGTTGGTCTTCGCGATGCGCCCGCGGACCTCGATGTCCGGGATGAAGTAGGAGTTGTCGATGTGGCACAGCGCCCGGGCCAGTACCGGCTCGGACAGGTCCAGGCACCACCCGCCGTCGGACGTGATGGTGGCGCGCAGCCCGCGGAGGCGCCCCTCGTCGTCGAACCCCGCCTCCCACTCGGCATGGAACGGGTGCCGCTTGCCCGTCATCGTCATGTCCTGGGTGCGGTTGAGCCGCAGCCGGACCGGGCGGCCGGTCAGCACGGCGCCGAGCGCGGCCACCGCTGCGAGCCCGTGCGGCTGCATCTCCTTGCCGCCGAATCCCCCGCCCATGCGCAGGCACTGGACGGTGACCTCGCTGCTGGAGCGGCCGAGCACGTGGGCGGCGATCTCCTGGGTCTCCGACGGGTGCTGCGTGGAGGCGTGGATGAACACCTGGCCGGCCTCGTCCACGTAGGCCAGCGAGGCGTGTGTCTCGAGGTAGAAGTGCTCCTGGCCGCCGAACTCAAAGGTCCCGGCGAAGCGGCGCGGGGCGGCTTCGAGCGCGGCGGCGGCCTCGCCGCGGGACAGCGTGGGCTGGTGGCCCTGGAAGCTGCCGGCTTCGATCGCCTCGGTGAGCGTCAGCAGCGAGGGCAGCACCTCGTACTCGGCCTCGACGGCGGCGGCGCCCAGGCGCGCGGCCTCCGGCGTCTCGCCCAGCACCCAGCAGACGGCGTGGCCGTAGTACATCACCTCCGCCGGGAAGAGCGGCTCGTCCTCCTTGGTGCCGGCGTCGTTGGTGCCGGGAACGTCCGCGGCGGTCAGGACGCGGACGACGCCGGGAACCGCCAGCGCGGGTTCCGTGCGGAGGGCGGTGACGCGGGCGTGGGCATGCGGCGCCTGGACCGGCCAGGCGTGCAGGCACCCGGGCATGCGGCCCACCAGGTCGTCCGTGTAGAGCGCCGTCCCGGTCACGTGCAGCGCGGCGCTCTCGTGCGGAACGGTCAGGCCGACGGTGGGATTGACGGGGCGTTCGGCGAGCGACTTCATCGGGCGGCCTCCGGATCCGGCAGGCTTTCGGCGCAGAAGCGCAGCATGGCCTGTTCGAGCATGGCGGTTCGGTACCGGGCGCTGGCCCGGTGGTCATCGAGCGGCGTGCCCTCGCCCGCCATCGCGGCCGCGGCCGCTGCAGCGGCTTCCCGGGTCGGCTCCTTGCCGGCCAGGGCCTCCTCCGCGGACCGGGCACGGATCGGCGTCGCCGCAACGCCGCCGAGGCCGATGCGCACATCGGTGACCAGTCCGCCGTCGTACCTTGCCGCGAACGCGACGGCGACGGAGGAGATGTCGTCGAAGCGGCGCTTGGAGACCTTGTGGAATGCCGTGCGGGCGGCCAGCGGGAGCGGTATGCGGACGGCCCGGATGATCTCGCCCGGTTCGCGCACGCTCCGCCGGTAGCCGGTGAAGTAGTCGGCGAGCGCCACCTCCCGCTCGCCCCGTTTCGAGGCGAGCACCAGGGTGGCGTCGAGCGCCAGCAGGACGGGTGCCGCGTCCCCGATCGGCGAGGCGGTCCCGAGGTTGCCGCCCAGCGTGGCGCTGTTGCGGATCAGCCGGGAGGCGAACTGCGGGAAGAGCCGGCCGAGCAGCGGGATGCGCCCGTCCAGCCCGCGCTCGATCTCGCTGAGGGTCAGGGCGGCGCCGATCTCGACGAATCCGGCGCCTTCGTGGAGGCCGCGCAGCTCATCCAGCCGGTCCACGCCGAGGATCAGCGGCGGCCGCGAGTGGCGGAGGTTGCGCTCGACGCCGAGGTCAGTGCCGCCGGCGATGAGCAGGGCGTCCGGCTGCTGCTCGAGCCGGTCAAGCAGCTCCCCCAGAGTCGCCGGACGGAGGAATTCCGAGCCTCCGGCGGCGGAATGCGTCGGCCGGGCGGCCGGCGGCGCCGCGGCACTGCGCGCGGCCAGCGGGTCATCCGCCGCGGGGTCTCCGAGCGCGTAGGCCGCGTCCCGGATGGGCCGGTAGCCGGTGCAGCGGCACAGGTTGCCGCTCAGCGCATGCAGGTCGAAGCCATTGGGCCCGTGGTGCGGCTCCGGTTCGCCGGCACCGCCGCCGGCGCGGCGTTCGGGCCGATAGTACTCGGCGGCCATGGCGCAGACAAAGCCCGGCGTGCAGTAGCCGCACTGCGATCCGCCGCGGTCCGCCATCTCGCGCTGGACGGGGTGCAGCTCCTCGGCCGCCGCTCCGGCGGCGGTGCCGAGCCCCTCGGACGTGACGATTTCCCCGCCGTCGAAAGCCGGGGCCGGCGGCAGGCAGGAGTTGACCGCCGTCCACCGGGTCCGGTCCGGCCCGTCCGGCCGCGCGACCAGCACGGCGCAGGCCCCGCACTCGCCCTCGGCGCAGCCCTCCTTGGCACCGGTCAGGCCTTCGCCTCGCAGCCAGTCCAGCAGGCTGGTGTTCGGGCCCGCCGCGGACCTGCGCGCCAGGCCGTTGACGGTCACGTCGATCGGCTCCATCGCCTCACGCTCCTCATCGAACGGGATGTGTCCCTACCGACCGAGCCTAGTGGCTGCCCTGCGTGACCTCCAGAGCCTGCGGCTCCCGGAGCAAGGTCCGGGCGGGAACAGCGGCTTGGCCGCCGGCGGGAATGAATCGGGGCCACCGGGCCGTTGCCTAAAATGTTCTCTTGGGCAAGGTGCGGCAGCTTCCTGCCGGAGCAAGATTCACGACGGCGAGGAGCTGATTGACGATGGCCACGAGCGGCCTGCTGGCCCTGATGCGCGAGGACCTCAAGGCCGCCCGGGCCCAGGACCCCGCGGCCAACTCCGACGTTGAGGTCGCGGCGGCGTACTCGGGCGTGCATGCGGTGTGGGCCCACCGGATCGCCCACGCGATGTGGCGCCGGCCGGCCCTGCGGACGCCCGCCCGGCTGCTGTCCCAGTTCACCCGGTTCCTCACCGGCATCGAGATCCACCCCGCGGCGACTCTCGGCCGGCGCATCTTCCTCGATCACGGCACCAAGATCGTCATCGGGGAAACCGCCATCGTCGGGGACGACGTGATGATGTACCAGGGCGTCACCCTCGGCGGCCGCGCGCTGGACAAGACGAAGCGCCACCCGACCATCGGCAACCGGGTGATGCTCGGCTCCGGCTGCCGCATCCTGGGCCCCGTGACCATCGGCGACGACTGCGCGATAGGCGCGAACGCCGTCGTCGTGACCGATATCCCGGCCAATTCCGTGGCAATCGGCATTCCGGCCCGGTTCCGGCCGAAGGACGGCAGCTACCCCTGGGACCCCCGGCTCGACCTGATCGATCCGGCCTTCCTCCTCTAGGCCCCCGGGCCCTAGACCGGAAACACCCCTAGGGGTACCCTGCGGGCACCTCCAGCGGTAACGTGGCGAACAGATCGCCCCAGCGAGGAGGAGGTATCCGGCATGGAAGTCATCACGATCGAGACACCGCAGCTCGGCGACCGCACCTACCTGGTCCACGACGGCGCATCCGGCGTGGTCATCGACCCCCAGCGGGACACCGACCGGGTGGAGAAAGCTATTGCGGACGCCGGCGTGCGGATCACCCACGTCGCGGAGACCCACATCCACAACGACTACGTCACCGGCGGCCTGCAGCTCGCCAAGGACCACGGAGCGGCCTACCTGGTCAACGCCGCCGACGACGTCCCGTACAGCCGCCAGCCGATCTCGGACGGAGACACGGTGCAGGTCGGCACGCTCACCCTCAGGGCGGTGGCCACCCCCGGACATACGCATCACCACCTCTCCTACATCATCAGCGACGGCGACCGGGAGGCGGTGTTCTCCGGCGGCAGCCTGCTCTACGGTTCGGTCGGCCGCACGGACCTGGTCAGCGAGCAGGACACCGTGCCGCTGACCCACCACCAGTACGCCTCCGTGCGGCGGCTTGTGGCAGAAGCGGACGAAGACGCCGGCCTCTATCCCACGCACGGCTTCGGCTCCTTCTGCTCCTCCGGTCCGGCCACCGGCGCTGACTCCTCCACGATCGGCGAGCAGCTGCGGGACAACCACGCCCTGACCGACCAGGACGAGGACCACTTTGTCCGCGAGCTCATCCACAACCTCACGGCCTACCCCTCCTACTACGCCCACATGGCACCCATCAACAAGGCCGGCCCCACGCCGCCCAACCTTGAGGTGCCCGGCTCACTGGCGCCGGAGGAACTGCGCTCCCGGCTGGAGCAGGGAGAATGGGTCGTCGACCTGCGGAACCGGGTGGCCTTCGCGAACCACCACTTCAGCGGAAGCGCCAGCTTCGAGTACGGCGACGGCACCAAATTCACCGCCTTCCTCGGCTGGGTGCTGCCGTGGGACGAACAGCTGACCCTCGTCGGCGAGCGCCAGGACATCGAAAACGCCATCCGGGACCTCTCCCGCATCGGCATCGACAATCCGGACGCCGCCATCGGTTCCGGACCGGACGAACTGGCGCCGGCAGCGCCTACGTCCTCCTACCCCGTTGTGGGATGGGACGAGGTGCTGCGGAAACCCGAGGGCGAGGCAATCCTCGACGTCCGGCGCACGGACGAGTATGAGGATTCCCGGATCGAAGGCGCCGTGAACATCCCGCTCCATGAGCTGCTCCGGCGCATGGACCAGGTGCCCGCCGGACGCCTGTGGGTGCACTGCGGCTCCGGCTACCGCGCCTCCATCGCGGCGAGCCTGCTGCAGCGGGCCGGCCGTGACGTCGTCCACATCGATGCCGAGTTCGGCGGCGCCGAAAAAGCCGGGCTCAAAATGGCAGACGACTAGCACGAACCCGCCAACCGAAAGGCAAGAGCATGGCCTACACGCACACCATCACCGTCCCCCTGGCCTGGGACGACGCCGTCCAGCGCACCCGCGAAGCCCTGGCAGACCAGGGCTTCGGCGTCCTTACCGAAATCGACGTCCGCGCGACCTTCAGCAAGAAGCTCGGGCAGGATGCCGGCGACGCGGTGGGCGACTACGTGATCCTCGGTGCCTGCAATCCCCAGCTAGCGCAGCGCGGCATCGCGGCCGAGCCCGAACTGGGCGCGCTGCTGCCATGCAACGTCGTCGTCCGCCGCGCTCCAGGTGCATCAGAGACCACCGTGGAGACCATCGACCCGCAGACCATGGTCCGCCTCGCCGACAACGACGCCGTCCGCGAGGTGGCCGACGACGCCGACGGCCGGCTCAAGGCAGCCCTGAAGAGCATCGCCGGCTAGCGTCGCCCGAGGCGCTACCAGCCTCGGGTTAGTGGAGGCGGACAGGAGCCGGATCACGGGCGCATCATGCGGGTGCAGTCGTTGGGCGCCCGGCGCGATGTCCGGGTGTCCGGGTGTCGGGCGGAATCGTCGGGGCCCCGTTGACAGGACCCAAGGTCAAACAGGGGACGCTTGCCCCTAGCGGGAACACGACGGCGGACTGAGACTGCTCGTAACCGTCTCGCCCGTAGGAGTTGAGCGCTATGAAACCCGGTCACATCGTCATGCTCGTGCTGGGAATCCTGCTCTCGCTCGTCGGCCTCGCGCTGGTGTCCGGAGCGGCATTCACGGGTGCGGTGCAGGCGGCGCAGGACGAGGACGGCTACCTCGTCTCCGACGGGTCCAGGTTCGCCACCGATAGCTACGCGTTGGTCAGCGAGTCGCTGGACGTCCTGCTGGACGAGGAACTGCCGCCCGGTGTGCAGGCCAACGACACCTTCGGCGTGCTGCTGCGCGCGGCGGCGTCAAGCGCGGACCGGGAGATCTTCCTCGGCATCGCGCCGACTGCGCAGGTGGACACCTATCTGGCGGGCGTCGCGCATGCGGTGGTTAACGACGTCGGTTTCGACCACCGCTACCGCAACGTGCCTGGAACCGAAACGCCCGCCCCGCCGGGCGAGCAGGACTTCTGGACGGCCTCCGCCGCCGGAACGGGACAGCAGCAGATCCGCTGGGACCTCCAGTCCGGGGACTGGACCGTCGTCGTGATGAATGCCGACGGCAGCCGCCCGGTCTCCGCGGACCTCGCCGCCGGGGTCCGGCTCGGGTTCCTCGGGCCGCTGACCATCGGCCTGCTGGTTGCAGGCCTGATCCTGCTGCTCATCGGCCTGCCGCTGCTTGTCCTGGGTGCCGCCGGGCTCGGACGGCGCCTTCCGCCCGGACCGGCCAACCGCCCCGCTTACCCGGACCATCCGCCGACCTTTCCGGCCGCGGCCGCCGGCCCGCCGGGCGCGACATACTGGAGCGGTCCTCCCCCACCCGGCGGCGCACCCTATGTCACCTACCGCCCGCCGGAGGGGATGCCGTACCCGGCCCTGCTCCACGGCCAGCTCGACTCCGGCGTGTCGCGCTGGATGTGGCTGGTCAAGTGGCTGCTGGCCATCCCGCACTTCATCCTGCTGTTCTTCCTCTGGTTCGCGTTCGGCATTGTCACGATCGCCGCCGGCTTCGCCATCCTCTTCACCGGCCGCTACCCGCATTCGCTCTTCCAGTTCTGCGTCGGCGTGGCACGCTGGAACTGGCGCGTCGCCTTCTACGCCTACGCAGCGCTCGGAACGGACCGGTACCCGCCCTTCACCCTGGCACCGGTGGCCTGGTATCCGGCGGAGTTCGACGTCGTGTATCCCCACCGCCTCTCCAACGGCCTGGTGCTGGTGAAGTGGTGGCTGCTGGCTATCCCGCACTATCTGGTGGTCGCCGCGCTGACCGGCTCCACCTACGTCTGGTGGGCGGCGGGCGACGACGCCGGCGACTACGTCCGGGTCAACGGCCCGTCCCTGCTCGGGCTGCTGGTCTTCATTGCCGCCGTTATCCTGCTCTTCACCGGAATCTACCGCCGTCCGCTGTTCGACCTCATCCTCGGCATCAACCGGTGGGTCTACCGCGTCCTTGCCTACGCGGCCCTCATGCGCGACGAGTATCCGCCGTTCCGGCTGGACCAGGGGCCGATCGATCCGCTGGCCCCGTCGCCGGAACCTGCGCCTGCTTCAGTGCCGGGGTCCGGCCCGGGACACGCGGCAGCGCCGGGGCCTGCTCCGGCTCCGGGCCCAAGGCCAGGGCCGGGAGCCGCCCCGCCCGAGCAGGGCTCCATGCCCCACGGCTAGAGATAGTCGGCGGCCCTCTCACGGGCGATTTCCAGCAGCGTGGAGTGGAACGCCACCTCGGCGGGAGCGTAGACCTTGTCCTGGCGCTGTGCCAGCAGTATTCGCCGCAACGGGGCCGCCGGCCCGAGGCTGAGCACCCTCACATCGGGGTGTTGGAGTGCCACCGCGGTCTTGGGCACCATGGCCACGCCCATTCCGACGCTGACCATGGCCTGGGCCTCCTGGTAGTCATTGGCGAGGAAACCAATCGCCGGTTCGAATCCGGCGTCGTGGGCGGATCGCTGCAGGACCTCCACGACGGGATGGGCTTCTGCGCGCACAATCCATGATTCGTTGCGCAGTTCCTCGATGCTGACCTGCTCCCGGTCAGCCAGGGGATGGCCGCGGGACACCAGGATCACGGTGCTTTCACGGAAGACCTCAGTCACCCGGACGGACTCGTCCTGGAACGGGTTCCAGGGATAGTCCCACAGCAGGCACAGTCCGGTGACGCCGGATTGAAGGTCTGCCAGGAGTTCGTCGAACCGCGCGCTGCGCACAGAGAGGCTAACCGCCGGGTAACGCTTCTTGAAGACGCGGATGACGACGGGCAGGAAAGATCCAGCCAGTGTGGGAAACGTACCGATGGTCAAGGACCCTCGCTTGAGGCCGGCGAGCTGATCCAGGTCGGAATGGGCGGCCTGCATCTGTTGGACGATCCTGCGGGCGTGACCGGCCAGAACCTGGCCGGCTTCGGTGGGCGAGACGCCTCTGGAGCGGCGGTTGAGCAAGGGCTGCCCGACCTCTTGTTCGAGTTTGCGCAGCTGCTGGGAAACGGCCGACGGCGTGTACATCATGAGGTCGGCTGCGGCAGTGATGGACCCCGCTTCGACGACCTGCACCAACAGAGCCAACCGGCGAATGTCGAACATGGGCTGGCTCCCGTCCTGTAGCAAAGCTTCACCCTTCCGTGGATTTTGTTCATGTCTTGAATCGCCCCGCCCCATCTCGGGACTGACGCCGAGGGGCGCCGCGCCAGGCTAGAAATGAGACCCTCCGGGCGGTGCGGCTCGACAGTGATTGAAGCAATACTACATGCGGCTTCAAAAACCCGACATTGTCCTAATGTGTGATCTGGCTCAATCTTTTTTCAGGCCCGAAACCGGGATTGCAGCACGAGGAGATGCGGGAAACCGATGAAGATTGAAGCGGAATGGATGCGCGGAGGCACCAGCAAGTGCTGGGTTTTCGAGGCCGAGCACCTTCAGCAGGCCGGCGCCAGCCTGGACGTGCTGCTGCCTCGGCTTTTCGGCAGCCCCGACTCCCGGCAGATCGACGGCGTTGGCGGGGCGGCCTCGACCACCAGCAAGGCCGTGATCCTGCACCGGCCCGCCGGCGGGGATGTCGACGTCGAATTCACCTTTGCCCAGGTAGGCATCGAGGAGGCCGTGGTGGACTGGGGCAGCAACTGCGGGAACTGCTCGGCAGTTGTCGGCCTGTACGCCATCGAGAAGGGCTGGGTCATCCCCACCGGGGATGTCACCCGCATCGCCACCCGCAACACCAACACCGGCCAGGTGATCATCCAGCGCGTATCCACTCCCGGCGGCGCCCTGCCGGGCTCTCCGGATGCCCTGATGCCGGGCGTGCCGTTCCCGGGTTACGGGATCGGGATCGGTTTCCAGGATCCCGCCGGCAAGACCACGGGAGCCCTGCTCCCGACAGGGGCGGCGACCGACACGATTACCGCCGGAGGAACCCGCTGGACCGTGTCGATGATCGACGCCGGGGCGCCCGTGGTGATTGTCCGCGCGGAGGAGCTGGGGCTGGACTTATCGGGGTACGCCGGCTGGCACGCCGGCGTGGAACGGCATCTGGACACGCTTGAGCAGGTCAGGCGCCAGGCGGCAGTGCGGATGGGGCTGGCCTCCACCACCGGTGCAGCGGCCCGGGCAATTCCCAAGGTCGCGATTGTTGCCGCCCCCGCCCTGCAGGACCCGGCCTGCGACGTCAACGTCATGATGCTCTCCATGGGCAGGCCCCACCCGGCACTGGCCATCACCGGAAGCATCGCCCTGACGCTGGCCGCCCGCACCCCCGGCACTGTCCTCCACGCTATTGCCGGCGGAAACCAGGGCACCTCCCTATGGCTACGCACCCCCGCCGGCGTCATCGAAACCTGGAGCGAAGAGCACGACGGAAGCCTGCTCGTGGGTGTCGACCGCACGGCCCGCACCATCGCCACCAGCACCATCCACCTCCCCGAGGCCCTCGGCAGCGTCGTCGCGGCCTCCCCCGCCGGAGCCACTCTCTAAGGAGACCACCATGACCAAGACTGCCCTCCACGCCCCCTCCCCCGTCGAAAGCGGCTTAAGCCCCCGCCCCGACCGCGCTGCCCGTCGTCGCCGTATCCTGCTGGTAGCGGCGGCCGGTCTCGCAGTCCTGGGCCTGGCCGCCCTCCTGCTGGGCGGTAGCATCCTCAACCCGGCGCCCGCGACGGACCCGGAGACGAGAATGAGCGCTGTACAGATCATCCCGCTCGTCGTGCTGGTCGTGATGTTCGTCGTCGCGACGAAGTGGCCGCTGAACATCGGCGTGATGGGGCTGGTCGCCTCCTTCGGCGTCGGCTACTTCATGCTCGGAATGACCGACAAGGAGATCCTTGGGGAGTTCCCGGCCAGCATCGTGATGACGATCATCGGCGTCACGTACTTCTTCAGCATGGCGCAGCGCAACGGCACCATCGACATCGTCGTGCAGACCTTCGTGCGCCTGGTCAGGGGCAGGACGATGCTGTTGCCTTGGGTGTTCTTCCTGATCGCGGCGGCGCTGACTTCGCTCGGAACCTTCTCCCCGGCTGCTGTCGCCCTGCTGGCACCGGCGGCTATCGGATTCGCCTACGAGTCGCGCCTCCACCCGGTACTGATGGGTGCTTTCATTATCAACGGCGCCCACGCCGGAGGCTTTTCCCCGCTGTCCGTGGCCGGCGTGCTGGTGCACGACATTTCCGTGGAAAACGGCTTCCCGATTTCCCAAGGCGGCCTCTTCGCAGCGAGCTTCGCGCTCAACCTGATCCTCTCCGTCCTGACCATCGCCCTGTTCGCGGTCCTGGGCAGGCTGCGGGACGGTCAGCCCGGACAGCAGGCCGCTCTCGACACAAGCGGCCACGTCCGTCCCCGCGGGCAGCAGATCCTCACGCTGCTGCTGATTGCCGTCCTGCTGGTCTGCACCCTGGGCTTCCACATGCCGATCGGCTTCGTCGCCCTCTCCGCCGGGCTCCTGCTCGCGCTGGTCAACATCAAAGAACACCAAACGTTCATTGGCGGAGTCTCCTGGTCCACGGTGCTGCTGGTCGCGGGCATGATCACGTACGTCTCGCTGCTCCAGCACGTCGGCGTGATCGACACGCTCGCCGAGCATGCCCTGGCCCTCGGCGCTCCGCTGCTGGTCGCACTGGTCCTCTGCTACGTGATCGGCGTCGGCTCCGCCTTCGCCTCCTCCACCGCCCTGCTGACCGCGTTCATCCCGCTGGCCGGACCGCTCCTGGCCACCAGCGCGCTCAGCGCCTCCGGAACGGTCGCGGCACTTGCCATCGCCGCCACCGTTGTCGATGTCTCCCCGTTCTCCACGGACGGCGCGCTCGTGGTCGCCAATGCCCGAGAGGACGATCGCCAGCGCGTCTACCGCCAGCTGATGGTCTACGCCGGAGCCGTCGTGCTGGCCGCACCCGCGCTGGCCTGGGCCATGCTGGTGCCGACGGGCATCATGTGACCCCGCCGCAAGGACCCGCAAAACGGGTCGAGGGCCCGCCGGCAGCTGCCGCCGGCGGGCCCTCGGCCTATGTCCCGGCACGGTCATTCTGATCCTGTTCCGGTCTTCGAACCTACCCCTCCGAAGATTCGATGAGGCGGTCCAGGACATAGCGCAGCGGGGGCCAGGTGCTCCGCCCCTTCCTTGTCTGCGCATAGGCGCGCAGCACGACTTCGGGCTGGTTCAGGGAGAGAATTGCGACGCCGGGGCCTGGCTTACGGTCTCCGGGCAGCAGGCCGATCCCCATATCCGCGACGATGAGGTCCTCCACGAGGTCCAGGCTGTCAGCTTCGTGCCGGATCCTGGGCTCGAAGCCCGCGAGGGATCCGATAATCCGCAGCACGTCCGCGTCCGCCCGGTTACGTGAATTGCCGATCCAGTCCCGTTCGCGGTAGGCGGCGAAGACGGCCGGCGAGCTCCCGCGACCCCGACCGTGGCCGGCGGCATCCAGCGGGACGCCCAGTCCCCATGGCGTGGACCAGAGCGGCGTAAGGTCGAGCCGGGGGTCGGCGGCCAGGGCGGCCAGGCTGTAGTCGTAGGTGAGCGCCAGATCCACCTCGTCGGCGAGCAGCATCTGGATCGCCTCCGCCGGTTCGTGTTCGTGCACGGTGACCTGGAGCGAGGGGTGCCTGGCGGCAGTCGCCTGGATGATCGGCATGAGGCTGCGGCGGATGGCTGTGGCGAAACCTGCGACCCGCACTGTGCCCGCCGGCTCGGCACCGGGCTGGAGATCGGCGCGGGCGGCGTCGACCGCGGTCAGGATGGTGACGGCATGGGCGGCCAGGCGCCGGCCGGCCGGGGTCAGCCGCACTCCCCTGCCGCTCGGTTCCAAGAGTACGGCGCCGGCTTCGCGTGCCAGGACCGCCATCTGCTGGGAGACCGTCGAGGTGTTCGTGCCGAGGAGGTCGGCGACTTCGCGCATCGAGCCGCTGCGGGAAAGCTCAAGGAAGGTACGGAGGCGCTTGGTGTCCACAGAATGATTGTTCATATTTTTTGGATGGAATGCACACATTCGTCACGTGGACACGGACGAGCTCGAACGCTCTACTGAATGTCATGGCGCCCACCCTTCCCGTATCCCGCACGGCCACCGGCACGATCATGGCCGGTGCCTCCATGTGCTGTGTGCAACTGGGCCTCGCGGTCTCCGTCGGCCTCGTGGACCGCGTGGGCGCCGGAGGGGTCGCGTGGCTGCGGCTGGCCTGCGCAGCAGTCCTGGTGGTTCTGTTGACCCGGCCGTGGCGGATGCGTTTCAGCGCAAGTGCCCTGCGCACGTGCATGTTGCTGGGTGTGGCCACCGCCGGGATGACCATCCTGTTCATGGCTGCCGCGGCACGGCTTCCGCTGGGAACGGCAGTCGCCCTCGAATTCCTCGGTCCGCTCGGGGTGGCGGTCGCCCGCGGCAAAGGGGCTGCACGCCTTTGGGCCGTGGTCGCCGGCGCCGGCGTGCTGGCGCTGACCGAGCCGTGGCACGGGCAGACGGATCTGCCAGGGGTCCTCTTCGCGCTGGGCGCGGCGACATGCTGGGGGGCCTATATCCTGCTCACTCAGCGCGCCGGCGATGAGGTGGCCGGCATCCACGCGCTGGCCGTTTCGATGCCGGTCGCCGCGATCGTGGCGACCATCACCGTGGGCCCGTCAACCTTCGGCCACCTCGATCTGGCCCTTCTCCTCGCCGGATTCGGACTGGCGCTGCTGCTGCCCGTAGTGCCCTTCAGCCTTGAGATGCTGGCACTGCGGCGGCTGAGCACGGCCGCCTTCGGCACCCTGATGTGCCTGGAGCCGGCGATCGGCCTCGCCGTGGGGCTCGTCTTCCTGGGCCAGGTTCCCGGTCCTGCGGCGGTCGTCGGCATCGCCCTGGTCATCGCCGCAGGAATCGGGGCCACCCGCACCGGAGAGCGGACACTTCCTGCCGGAGATCCGGAGGGTCTCCGCGCGCCGTCGGCCATGGCCCCGGACGTGCAGCGATAGCCCCGCGGCGGCCACGGGTTGGCTGCTGAACGGCTGGACAGCCGGGTCCGGGCGGCACGAACAGGCCTCCGCGCGTCCCCGGACGGGACCAAGGTCCTGACTTCTACCCGCCCCTACCCGGCAGCTTCTGATCGGCTATATGATGAAAATCTAAATTACTGAATCACGAAAGCCGATCCGCCGTGCCCGATCTCCCGAACTTCCACGCCCCGCTGTACGAGGTCAAAGCAAACCTGTTCAAGGGCCTGGCCCACCCCATCCGGATCCGGCTGCTCGAGCTGCTCGCCGCGGCGCCCTCGGTTTCGGTCACCGACCTGATCGCCGGAACCGGCCAGGAGGCCTCGAACATCTCGCAGCACCTGGGTGTCCTCCGCCGGCATCACCTGGTCGTGGCCGAGCGCCGGGGGCTGCAGGTCTTCTACAGCCTGGCCTACCCGCAGGTCGCTGAACTGCTGGCCGTGGCCAGGAGCTTCCTGACGCAGGTGCTGGAGACGACGCAGAAAAACCTCGAGCTGTCCATGGCGCCGGCGGCGGAGGCTCCGGCAATGGGCACCGGAACCGAGGGGACGCAGCCGTGAGCCCGCTGGGCGCCGCCCGCCAACTGCTGCCCGGCCCCGAGGATTTTGTGCCGCTGCGGCGCACCTGGAAGAACGACCTGGTCGCCGGCGTCACGGTCGGCATCGTGGCCCTGCCGCTCGCGCTGGCCTTCGGCGTCAGTTCCGGCGCTGGCGCCGCCGCCGGGCTGATCACGGCGATCGTGGCCGGCCTCGTCGCGGCAGTCTTCGGCGGCTCCAATGTGCAGGTCTCGGGCCCCACCGGGGCGATGGTGGTGGTGCTCGCGCCGGTGATCGCGGCCCACGGCATCCAGTCCCTGGCCCTCGTGACGATCATGGCCGGCCTCATTGTGCTCCTCGCCGGCATCCTCCGGCTCGGCCGCGCCGTCAGCTACATTCCCTGGCCCGTCATCGAGGGATTCACCCTCGGCATTGCCGCCATCATCTTCCTGCAGCAGGTGCCGGCGGCGTTCGGCGTGCCCGCGGGCGGGAGCACCAATGCCGCGGTGGCCGCCTTCCAGTCGCTGCAGGCCACGGACTTCGCTACGCTGTTCTGGCCCGTGGTGCTGGTGCTGGTCGTCGCCGCCATTATGGTCCTGGCCCCGAAGCTCCACCCGCAGCTGCCCGGCTCCATCATCGGCATCGTCGTCGCCACGCTGCTCGCCGAACTGGCCGGCCTGCCCGTCACCCGGATCGGCGAGCTGCCGGCCTCGCTGCCCGCGCCGTCCCTGCCCTTCGTGGACCCGGCCCTGGCCATGACCCTGCTCGGCCCGGCGCTGACCATTGCCGCGCTGGCCGCCATCGAATCGCTGCTTTCCGCCCGGGTCGCCGCCTCCATCTCGGACACCGGCCCCTACGACGCGGACCGCGAGCTGGTCGGCCAGGGCCTGGCCTCCCTCGCGTCGGGCTTCTTCGGCGGCATGCCCGCCACGGGCGCGATCGCCCGCACCGCCGTCAACATCAGGGCCGGCGCCCGGACCCGCGCCGCCGCCGTCGTCCACGCCCTGGTGCTGCTCGCCGTCGTCTACCTCGCCACGGGACCGGTCTCCCGGATCCCGCTGGCCGCGCTGTCCGGCGTGCTGATGGTGACCGCCTTCCGGATGGTCTCGCCGGCCGCGCTGCGCAGCGTCATCGGCTCCACCCGTGCGGACACCGCCACCTTCGTGGTGACGGCCGTCATCACCGTCTCCTTCGACCTGATCCAGGCCGTCGAGATCGGCATCATCGTGGCGGCGTTCTTCGCGCTGCGGTCCCTGGCGAAGGCCAGCGGCGTGCACCGCGAGGAGCTCCCCGGTCCGGCCCGCGAGGGGGACGAGCAGATCGCGCTCTTCCGGCTGGACGGCGCGCTGTTCTTCGGCGCGGCGGAACGGATGCTCGAGCGCGTCGGCGCCATCCGCAACGTACAGGTGGTCATCATCCGCATGTCGCAGCTGCAGATCCTCGACGCGACGGGCGCCCGGGTGGTGGCCGAGCTCGTCACCGCGCTGGAGCGCCGAGGGGTCACCGTGCTCATCAAGGGCATCCAGGAGCGGCACCTCAAGCTTGCCGCGCGGGTCGGCATGCTGGAGTCGCTGCGCCACCACAAGCATCTGTTTGCCGAGCTGGAACCGGCGGTGGAGCATGCGCGCAGCCACGTGCGCCGGGCTCGGCAGGCCGCTAACGACGGCGGCGCGTCGACTGCGCGGGGCGCGTTGCCGGGCGGTGGTCCGGCAACCGCGGCAGAGGCGCCGCGCGGCAAATCCCTGCCTACAGTAGACGGGTGAGTACCGAAGCAGTGTCCCGTCCCGCCGTCGTACGCAAGGCGAATCCCTTCCAATGGCTGGTGGCGGTGGCCAGCATCCCGATGGCCACGCTGGTGGCGCTCTGGGTGGTGGCCGGGCGGCTGCTCTTCGGCGTCTCCGGGCCCATGGTCGCGATCCTCGGCTACAGCCTCGGGCCGGCACTCTTCATCCTGCTGCTCATCGCCGGCGTGAAGACCACCGCGAACGCCTTCCGCAGCCGTCCTGCCGGCCCACCCGCGAAGACCTGCGCCCTGCTGCTCGGGGCCTGGCTGGCGGCCATCGGCTTTGGCTTCACCGTGCCGGACTTCGGCGACAACGGGGGCTCCGCCATGTCCGCGTTGGCCGGTGAATCCGCGCTCGGCATGTCGACTGCACTGTGCAACCCGCTGGGCATCATCTCCGTCGGACTCGCCATCACCGTCGCCGTGACATCCTGGCGGGACGCGAAGTACGGCCGGCACTAGCCGCGGGCCGGAAAAGCAAGGCACATGCAATGACGGCTTTCGCGCCCATCGACCCCGGCAGCGGCAGAGCTAATAGCGGAAGACCGCGTAGATGCCCAAAACGATCAACGGGCCGATGAACACGAGGACGAGCATGATCCATTGCCAGAGGGAGACCATGTGCCACCCACGTCCGCCACTCCCTGCTTGCTCGTCAGCAGGGGGCGTGGAGGAGGAGTCCGGGGGAGAAGGCATGCCTGCCCCGGCCGCGGATGGCGCGTCGGCTCCGGCCGGCGGATGTACTGCTTTACTGTCGTCGGGACGGCCGGCACCATCCAGGTTGCTCGACACATATCCAGTTTCGGGCACCAGCATGAATCCGCCCTGAGGCGCAACTGTGAAGATGCTGGGGAATTTAGCGGCCAGCAGGATGGCGCTTCCGGCCAGCGCACCAGCCCTATCGTCAGGGACATCCTCTAAGACTCATGCTTGCGGCTGGATGGCGGGCTTCTCTGTCTCCTCCGGCTGAGTCGCGGCGAAAATGCTCAGCAGCGCGCCGATCTCCTGATGCGCGGTTGAAGGGTGCCGGAAATGCTCGTGCTCTTCGACCGTGTAGTGAGTCCGCCGGCCTGATTTGCGGCGGTGGAGATAGCCCGCCTTTTCGAGGTCCGCCAGGATATGCAAGGTTGCACGCTGTGTGATTCCGACGGTCTCAGCGATGTTTTGCACCAGCATGTTGGGGTTGCTGGCTACGGCGATGAGAACGTGGCCGTGGTTAGTGAGGAACGTCCAAGGAGGTCGCGGGACCGGGTCCGGGCGGTCAACGTCCGTGTTCGTGGAGTTCGCGCGTGCCATGGGTGCTGCCCTTCCCTCGCATGTACCAGAATCCTCACCAGTGTGCCGGAAGGGAGTCGCGGTTCGTCCTTCGAAACACGCACCATCTTCGTGCCCGGCGCGGGTACTGCAGACGCGTCGACGCGCGGCTGGAGACATCCGCCCTCATCGCGTGCCGCCATCATGCCCGGCTGACTCCCGCTTGTCATCGACAGCGGTTGCACCGCCAACTCGCAGATTCGACGTGGCCACAGCGTGGCGGCTCCGCCATACCGGTTCCAGTTCAGCGTCCTCTTCCGCGCTGGCGATGGGGAAGGGCGGGTCGACCGGATGAGGCAGCGGCTTCCGGCCCTGTCCGCGGGTGGCGCGGAGACTGGCCACGACCGAGACCGTGATGATGGAGACAACCACTGCCAGCGAGACGACGGTGGGAATGTAGAACAGGTCGATTTTGAGGAACATTTTGATGCCCACCCAGATCAGCACCAAGGCAAGTCCCACCTTGAGGTAGATGAAGCGGTGGATCAAGTCGGCGAGCAGGAAGTACATGGCGCGCAGGCCTAGGATCGCGAAGGCATTGGCAGTGAAGACAAGGAACACCTCGTCCGTGATAGCGAAGATGGCCGGGATCGAATCCACCGCGAAGACCACATCGGTGGCCTCGATCAGCACCAGCACCGCCAACAGCGGGGTGGCCAGCAGCGCACCCTGGCGCCGCACCAGCAGCTTCTGCCCGTGGTAGGCCCCCGTCATAGGAACCATCCGGCGGAAGAGCCGCAACACTACGGACTGCTCCGGGTTCAGGTGATCATTGCGTTGCCGGATCATCCGGTACCCGGTGTAGAGCAGGAAGGCTGCGAAGACGTACAGAATCCAGGCGAAGTTCTGGATCAGCACGGAGCCCGCGGCGATAAAGATTCCGCGGAAGATGAGCGCACCGAGCACGCCCAGAAACAGGACACGGTGCTGGAACTCCCGCGGGACCGCGAAGTAGCTGAAGATGATGGCCCAGACGAAGACGTTGTCCACCGAGAGCGACTTTTCGATGAGGTATCCGGCGAAGTACTGCTGGCCGAACTCCGCACCCCAGCCCATCCACACCAAAACACCGAAGGCGACACCGAAGGCCACCCACACGCCCGACCACAGGGCCGCCTCGCGCACACCGATCACGTGGGCGTGACGGTGCGCGAACAGGTCGATGGCCAGCATCACCACGATAAAGGCCAGCACCGCGGCCCAAATCCAAAACGGTACATCCATGAAAAAACCCTCCGATCGAATCGATCGGAGGTCTCTCCCGGCCCGGGGGCCTGTCCGCCGGGCCGCTACGGGCCGTACTGACGACGGGACGATTCGGGGGTACTCCCCTCCGTGTGCGATAAGTGAAGCACGCTTCATGTATCGCGGTCAAGAGACCTCGTGGCCCTTTTTCCGACTGGTCCAAGAGCGTATCGTACGAGGCGATGACCGAGCAGCAGCCCTACGAGCTAGTGCAGCGATACGCGGATTTTGAGCTGCGGCGCTACCCCGTGCACACAGTGGCAGAGGTGGAAGTCAGCGCGTCCTTTGACCACGCAGGCAACGCCGCCTTTCGCCCCCTTTTCAAGTACATCAGCGGCAATAACACCGCTCGACAGTCCCTGGCGATGACCGCTCCCGTGATCCAGAGCGCCGCGCCGCAATCCCGGAAGATACAGATGACGGCGCCGGTCCTTCAGAGCAGCCCTTCCGCCGAAGGTAAGTCGGACGACGGCCCTTACCTGGTCGCGTTCGTGCTTCCTGCCGGAATGACCGAAGATTCGGCCCCGGTCCCCGCCGACCCGCTGGTCAGGATTCGGACCGTACCGGGCTCTACTGCCGCCGCCATTCGCTTCTCCGGCGGCGGATCCGGCTCCGCCTTCGCGAAGCACAACCGAACTCTCCAGGACGCCATCGCTGCCGCTGGCATGAGGGCCTCGGGGCCGCCGCGGTTTGCCCGATTCGACCCGCCGTTCAAACCCTGGTTCCTCCGCCGCAATGAGGTCATCCAGGATGTCACGCAGGGGCCGGGCAACGATCCGGGAGCCTGAGGCGAAGGTTTCACAGATCCGTCGCCCGCCCGCCGACCTGTTCATCCTGATCCTCCGAGGACCCGCGTGCGAATGCGGCTCAGCCCGCGCCCTCCGTTGCCGCGCGCCCGGCGAGGCCGCCCTCGATGCCGCCGAGCGACACCGTCGCGCTCATGAGCGTCTCGGTCATCTGCTCCAGCACGGCCATGTCGACGTTCCCGATGGTGTCGCAGGCCCGGTGGTAGCACTCGTCGTACTGCAGCCCGGCCTGCCCGCCGAACGTGCGTGCCTCCGCCTCGCTCTTGGTCCCCCCGTCGCCGGTGAACAGGCCTCCGGCCGGGATGCCGCCCTTCACGAACGCGTCGTAGTCCGAATCCTCGATGAACCCGAACGGCAGCGCCTCGACTCCTTCGGTGCGCAGGATATCCCGGAGCACTTGTTCGATGGTGCCGGAGCCCTCGGGGCCGGCCTCCTCGCTGTCCGAACCGTCGCCGTCGTACACGAACGCCACCGCGTTAGGCGAGCCCACTACGTCGACGTTCAGGTAGGCCACATGCGCCGCAGCCTCCTGGCGGGACAGTTCCTCCACGTAGTGTTCCGAGCCGTGCATCCCGTCCTCCTCGCCGCCCCAGAACGCGAACCGTATCCGCTCCCGCGGCACGGCGCCCTCCTCGGCGAGCCGCAGCGCGACCTCCAGCACCGCGGCGACCCCGCTGCCGTTGTCATTGAGCCCGGGCCCTTCCTCGACCGAGTCCAGGTGCGCGCCGAGCAGCAGCACGCTCCCGGAACCGCTGCCTGTCTCGGCCAGAATGTTGAATGCGTCCACCGGGTTGCGCCGGCCGTAGCTGAACTCCTGGCGCCGGGGCTCGTACCCGGCCGCGCGCAACTGCGCCTCGACGTACGCCGCGGACTCCTCGTAGCCCCCGGTCGCATCGGCCCGGTTCCCGCCGTTCGCATCGGCTGCTGCCTGCAGCGCCTCCAAGTGCTGGGTCAGTCCACTGGGCCTCACCACCTCGCGCACGAAAGACGGGTCCGGTGGGGCTTCCACGACCACTGGCGGCCTCGGGTCGCCCGAACAGGCGGCAACGCCGCCGACCATTGCCGCGCACAGCGCAACGGTCCACAGCCGGGTCCGGCGGTGAGGATGGTTCCGGAAATGCTTCGGAACGGATTCTGCACGTCGCATGTCGACTCCCCCAAGTCTGCGTTCTGGACGCTGGGCGTTTATTCGGCGGCCCCGGCCGCAGGCGATTCCGCAGCGGAACCGGCGGCCGGGCTGTTGCTACACGATGGTGCGAATATGGGATCTATCAGGTTGCCTGCAATACCTCCACGGTCGGGCCCGGCCATAAGACCCTACTGTGGCGAAACTGTGAAAAAGCTATGGAACGCCGGCGGCAGCGACGTTGAGCGGCCGGACCGCGGGGAGTAGCGTGGCATCTATCGACTACCCGCATCGTCCTCACTGCGGAGCAACCATGGCACACGTGAGATGTCGGTTCGCTGCCTTCGCGGCGGCGCTGGTTATGAGCGTCACCAGCGGAGTCGCCGCCAGCCCTGCGTTCGGCGCCCAGGCGGACCCTGTCAAGACCCCGACCGCCAGGGGCTACGGCGGCGCGGTAAGTACCGTCGACCCGGAGGCGTCGGCAGCGGCGGTTGAAGTCCTGCGCGAGGGCGGCAACGCCGCGGACGCAGCGGTAGCGGCCGCCGCGACCCTGGGCGTGACCGAACCGTACAGCGCCGGGATCGGCGGCGGCGGCTACTTCATGTTCTACGACGCGGAGACCGGAAGCATCGGCACCATCGATGGCCGCGAAACCGCGCCGGCAGCGATGCCGCACGACGCGTTCATCGACCCGGCAACCGGCAAGCCTTACCCCTTCACGCCGGAGCTTGTCACCAGCGGGGTCTCCGTAGGCGTACCCGGAACGCCGGCCACTTGGGAACGCGCACTCGACCGCTGGGGAACCATTGGCCTGGGCGACGCCCTAGAACCGGCCATCGAGGTCGCGGCCCGCGGCTTCGTGGTCGATGAGACATTCCGCCAGCAGACCCTTGACAACAAGCTGCGCTTCGCAGCATTCACCTCGACCAGCAGCCTCTTCCTCCCGGGCGGCGACGCCCCGGCCGTCGGCAGCGTCTTCCGCAACCACGACCTCGCCAGGACGTACCGGCTTCTGGCGAATCAGGGCACCTCCGCCTTCTACCGCGGGCCGCTCGCGGCCGAAATCGCGGCCACGGTGCAGGTTCCTCCCAAGACGCCCACCACCACCCTGCCCGTGCCGGTCGGCCACATGACACCGGACGACCTCGCTGCCTACCGCGCCCTGGACCAGGCTCCGACGCATGTGGAGTACCGCGGCCTGGAGGTCCACGGCATGGCACCGTCGAGCAGCGGGGGCACCACCGTCGGCGAGGCGCTGAACATCCTGGGCCCGTTCGATCTCTCCGGGATGTCAGCGCCCGGCGCCCTGCACCACTATCTTGAGGCCAGCGCGCTTGCCTTCGCGGACCGCGGCAAGTACGTCGGCGACCCGGCCTTTGTCGACGTCCCCGCCGACGCGCTCACGGATCCGCTGTTCGGCAAGGAACGCGCATGCCGGATCGACCCGCAAGGGGCGGCCGGGAAGCCCGTCGCACCCGGCGACGTGTCCAATTACGACGGCGTGTGCCCGGCTTCCGCGGCGGCACCAGCCAGCGAGAGGGACACGGAGAACATCTCGACGACCAACCTCACGGTCTCCGACAAGTGGGGCAACGTGGTCGAATACACCCTCACGATCGAACAGACCGGCGGATCCGGCATCGTGGTGCCCGGCCGCGGCTTCCTGCTCAACAACGAGCTGACCGACTTCTCCACCGTGTACGACCCCGCCGACCCGAACCGGATCGACCCCGGAAAACGCCCCCGCTCCTCCATGTCTCCGACCATCATCCTCGAGGACGGCAAGCCCTTCCTCGCGCTCGGCTCGCCGGGCGGCTCGACGATCATCACCACCGTCCTGCAGACGATCCTGAACCGCGTCGACCTGGGCATGAACATCCCGGACGCGATCGCGGCGCCGCGTGCTGCACAGCGCAACACCCCCGACGTCAGCGCCGAGCCGGAGTTCATCGACGCCTACGGCGACCAGCTGGCACCCTATGGCCACAAGCTCACCCCGGCCGGAGACAAATTCAGCTCGGCGGCAGAGATCGGTGCGGCGACCGCCATCGAGTTCATGTCGGACGGCAGCACCATCGCCGCCGCTGAGCCCCGCAGGCGCGGCGGGGGATCGGCCATGGTCCTTGAACCAGTGGACTGAACAGCCGTCCACCTCCGAAGGCACCGCCAGCAGCCGGATCGAAGGGCTGCTGCCGACGTGGCAGATCCGGGTTCGGCTCCGCTTTCGGACTTGGCTGCCTAGCGGATGACACGCTCGACGACTGCGACCATCCAGCCGTTGCGGGACTGCACGTAGAGCAGGTAGTCGCCGGGCCGGACACCGATGGTAATCGTTCCGGCTGACTGGTCGAACGAGGAGATAACGGGTTTCGATCCGTCGGGCACGCTCTCCATCCCCGCGGGAAGCAGGTAGACGAATCCTGCATCGTCGAAGGTGTACCTGAGAGTGAGCGCGTCGCCTGCAATCGTGAACGGGCGCGTCGGCCCTTCGTCCTTCCCCGCGAACCGTGCCAGCGGCTCCCAGACAGGCCGCGGCGGATGCACTGCCGAGTCCGTGAGCCGGCCTGCCGCAGCAACAAGATCCTGGGCGGCGGGTGCCACAGCCGCTGCGAAGGCGGTGCCCGCCCCTGCGATAATCGCCACGGAGATGCCCATGGCCAGGATCCGCTGGCCGGGTCGTCCCTTCATCGGATGCCCTCTGCCGTCGACGGCATATCCGGTCGCGACCGCGAGCAGATCCCAAGCCCACCAGAGCCCGGCACCGCCGAGGGTGGCCAGCTTCAGCATCCCGGTGACCACCTGGCCACGGTGAAAGCGATCCACGCCCAAGACGCCGAGGAAGAGGGCCAGCAGCCAGTTCAGCCTGAAGTCCATCAACTCGGGCAGGCCCACCGGGAACGGCCCGTCTTCAAACGGAGTGGTGTGGTCCGCCCGCCCCGGCGGCAGTCCCCCTTGGCTGCGGCCTGGATTTATCGGCCCGGCCAGTCCACGGGCCAGGTGCAGGTTCCCGCAGGAGGACAACAACATACTGGCCATCCAAAGGGGCAATCAGCTTGGATGAGAACAGTTTCTGCCCCGCCGGCACAACCGTCAATATGGCAAAAGCTCCTGGGATCCGGCCGGCAGCAGCCACGTAGGCATGGCGGAAACATCAGGGGGCGCCCAGGACCAGAGAAACAGTCCATGATGTGCCCGGCGAAGAGGCTTCAGAGGCCAGACAGGCTCCGCCCGAGATCGACGTTGCCAAAGTCAAGAATGGCTCCGATCACCAGCAACAGCAGGCTCAACCAGACTCCTCCCATGGCCACGTGGTCGGGTGCTTCCCAACTGCCGGCTGTCCCTCTGGAAGTCCCGTCGATTCCTGCTCGCATTCGGCGGCGCGCCCGCCACATTGCATAGCCGGTGAACAGGACAAAGGCCACACCCCACCAGGCCCAGCCGGGCATGGCGGCCGCCGCCCCTAACACGACGGATCCATATCGCGAGACCCGTGCAGCATGCATCCCCTCATAATGTGCCTCCCCCTGAGTGCGCGATGTCCGTCAGGGATAGCAATGCCCGCGTTATTGAGGTGTTACCGCACCACGCTCCCCGCCTAGGCGGCCCATGAGCAGGCCGGTGCGAGCAGGTCCGGTGCACCGTAGGCCCGGTGCGCCGTAGGGCTCACTGCGTTTGCAGTGCCCTTTGCATCTGATGTACGCGCAGAGCCATGTGCAGTTCAGCCCGCAGCCGCCCGTCGCCCAGGTCGGCGCCAAGGACGGACCGCACCCTCCCTAGCCGGTAGTACAGCGTCGAACGGTGAATACTCAGGGTGAGGGCGGTGCGCTGCGCATCGCCGCCGCAGTCCAGGTAGGCCTGCAGCGTCGCCAGGGTCTCCGAGGAGAGGCCCGCCGCGAGAAGGGTTCGCGCTGAGCGGGGCAGGTCGTCTATGGTCATCCTCTCCAGGGGCAGCAGCGCCAGCAGCCCGTCCAGCCCCGCATCGTCCCAGGCCAGCGCGGGTCCGTGATCTCCGGGCGCCAGCCATGCCACCCGAAGAGCCCTGCGGGCCAGCGCGAGTGAATGGTGCACTTCATCCAGCCGGCCGACCACCGGCCCGATCCCGGCGCGCACCTGGCCAAGCTTGGGGCCGGCGAGGATCCGGGCCAGGCGCTCCTTGACCACGGGCCGCGGGAAGATCAGCACACCGGTGCCGTCATCAAGGGTGGTGCCCACGACGGAGGCCGTCGAGGATCGGGCCACGAAATCCAGAGTCGTCTGCACCGCGAGCGCTGCGCGGCCTGATGGGCGCCCGGGGCGCGGGTCCCCGTCCATGGCCACGGCCGTGTACTGCAATGCCGCGCCCACATGGCGCTCGGCGACCAGGACCTCTGCCGCCGCCCGCCGCTCCACCGGGTCGGCTCCGGTGGCACGGATCAGCAGCTCGCGGGCCCGGGAGCGGTCATGCTCCTCATACAGCAACCGCAGGGAGAGCAGCACGCCCAGCCCCGATGAGCCCTGCAACAGGATGGGAAGCACTCCCTCGCCGAGCGGCGTGTCGTCGACAACGGTCAACAGGAACCCGACCAGCCGTCGATGGTCCGTGAGCGGAACCAGCAGGCAGCGCCCGAGCGGGGGCAGGGCCATTTCGACGTACGGACCACCCGTGGGTCCCGGCGGCTCCCACCCGCCGGAATGGGCCAGGAGCAGCGAGAGCCGGCGCCGGTCCTCCTCCACCTCGTGGATGGAGTAGCCGACCACGGCCATGGTCCAGTCCAGCACCGCCAAGCGGCGCCCGGCGGCCTCCGATAGATCCTGCAGGGCATCATCCAACCCAGCCGCAGCAGACATGAGGCCGCTCCTCCATATGGACACTGTGTCGGCATGAACCGTCCCATATTCGCACATCTGTGTAGTGCGCTGCCTCACAGTCGCTGCATAGGCTCGAGGTCAGCCAACCAGAAGGAGCCTTCACCATGCCCAAGCGGATTGCCATCATCGGCGCGGGGATCGGCGGCCTGACCCTTGCAATCGACCTGCAGCGCAAGGGCCTGGACGTCCGGATCTACGAACAGACCCCCGTCCTCAAGGAGGTAGGAGCCGCCGTCGCACTGTCGGCCAACGCCACCCGGTTCTACATGGACCGGTTTGGCATGGCGGCACAGTTGGGCGATAAATGGGCGGAGGTCGACGGGCTGATCTTCCGCGACGGGCGCACCGGCGAACAGATCTCCCGACTCTCGTCCCGTGAGGAGTACCGCCGCCGCTATGGGGCTCCGTACGCGGGCATCCATCGAGCTGACCTGCAGGCCGTGCTCTTCGGCGCCCTCGACCCGGCCAGCCTGCATCTCAGCAAGCGGATGACCGGCATTGACGACGCGGGCCCGGCCGCGCGCCTGACGTTCGCGGACGGTGACGAGGCCGAAGCCGACCTGGTCATCGGGGCGGACGGAGCCCGGTCCCTGACCCGCAGGCTGTTGCTGGGTTACGACGACGCACGCTATTCGGGCTGCACCGCCGCCCGCGGCATCGTTGCCCCGGAGCTGCTGCCGTCCTTGCCGGATCCGGAGGCCATCCAGTTCTGGATG
Organism: Arthrobacter mangrovi; assembly: GCF_026011795.1. Classification (GTDB taxonomy): domain Bacteria; phylum Actinomycetota; class Actinomycetes; order Actinomycetales; family Micrococcaceae; genus Crystallibacter; species Crystallibacter mangrovi. The sequence goes on from NZ_BRVS01000004.1 coordinate 178,816, forward strand.
GGCCCGGGAGGGCATCTGCTGCATTACCCGATCGGCAACGGCGACCAGAACTTCTTCCTCGTCAAGCGCGAGTCCGTGCCGTGGGCCGAGAAGGGCTGGGTGGTGCCGGCCGAAGACAAGAAGCACATTGAGCCGTTCGCGCACTGGGCGCCGGCCGTCGTCGAGATGATCTCGGCCGTTCCCGTCCACGAACAGTGGGCCCTCTTCTACCGACCTCCGCTCACCCGCTGGTCGCAAGGCCGGGTGACCCTGCTGGGTGACGCCGCCCATGCCACCGTGCCCCACCACGGCCAAGGCGCGAACCAGTCCATCGAGGACGCCATCGTCCTGTCCGACCTGCTCTCCGGATCCACGGACTGGGACCGCGCACGCACGGAATACGAAGAGCGCCGCCGCTTCCGCACCCGCAAGGTCGTCGATGCGTCCGTGACCGTCGGAGAGATGCTCCACCTGCCCGACGGTGCGCGCGCGCAGGAACGCAACGCACGGCTGGCCGCCCCCGGCGCCTTCGACCGGCACCTGGACTGGATCCACGCATTCAGGGCCGATGACCAGGTCCCGGCAAGCCCCGCCGTCGCCACCTGAACTCCGACGCCAGAGGCGGCCTCCCGGCCGCGGCCTGCCTACCTTCCCAACCAGAACGGTTTACCATGACTAATCTTCCTGCCACCTTGAAGCGGCGCAGTCCGCTGCTCGTGGTCGCTTTGTGCTTTGCCGTCATCGTCCTCGACGGCTATGACCTGATGATCTTCGGAGCCATCGTCCCGGTGCTACTGGAGTTCCCGCAGTGGGGACTTGGCCCCAGTGAGGTGGGCATCATCGGCAGCCTCACCACCTTCGGCATGCTCGTAGGCGCGCTGCTGGTCGGTACGCTCTCGGATATCTTCGGGCGGCGCCGGGTCTTCATGGCGAGCACCATCTGGTTCAGCGCCATGACCCTGCTGAGCGCCCTCGCTCCCACCCCTGAGCTGTTCGGGCTGCTTCGCCTGCTGGCCGGGTTGGGACTCGGCGGCGTCATGCCGACGGCGATCGCCCTGACCGTCGAATACGCGCCGGCCAACCGGAAACAGTTCTACAACGCGATGATGTTCGTCGGCTATTCGGTCGGCGGGGTGCTCGCCGCGCTCCTAGCCCTCATCCTGGTCCAGCCTCTGGGATTCCGGTGGCTGATCGCCTTCGGAGCCGTTCCGGGAATCCTCCTCGTTCCGGTGATCGCGAAGTACCTTCCCGAGTCCATGAGCTACCTTGCCCGGCGCGGCCAGACCGGGCGGGCGGAGGAGCTGTCCCGAACCTACGGCATCGAGCTGGCGTCGACCGGCCGGGAGCAGGAGGCCGGGCGGACCGGCGCGTTCCGCTACCTGCTCGGCCCCCGGCGGCTCCGTCCCCTGGCGCTCTTCTCCACCGCCTCCTTCGCCGGCCTGCTGCTGGTCTACGGACTGAACACCTGGCTGCCGCAGATCATGCGCTCGGCAGGCTACCCGCTCGGGTCGTCGATCAGCTTCCTGCTGGTCCTCAACCTCGGTGCCGTCCTGGGCACCATCTGCTCGGCCGCCCTGGCGGACCGGGTTGGCTCCCGGATCGCGGTGACCCTGGCATTCCTCGCTGCGGTCGCCACCCTCGTTGGGCTCAGCCTGCAGCCGAGCGCCGGCCTGCTGTACGTATTCGTGGCCCTGGCCGGACTCGGGTCGATCGGCACCCAGATCTTGGTCAACGGCTATGCAGCCGCCTACTTCCCGGCGTGGACCCGGGGCACGGCCGTCGGCATCACCTTGGGCATTGGCCGGCTCGGGGCAGTCGTGGCCCCGCTTCTGGTAGGCATGATTCTCGACTCGAATCTGAGCTTCGAGTGGAACTTCTACGCCTTCCTGCTGGCCGCCGCCCTCGGCCTGGTGGCCATCCTGCTGATCCCGCGCGGGAAAACCACCGCCGCACAGCAGGCAACGGCCATCGGAAGCGCGGCGGCTCCCGCCCCCTAAGTTACCGCACGGAAGGGGCCGTTGCCGACGCCGGCAGCGGCCCTGTCCGCGCAGGTTGGAAGGGGTCGCCGCCCGGACTGTCCGGAGTCCCGGCGCCGCGTTCGACTACAGTTAGCGACATCGCGTAGACGGACTCCAGGGGAGGGCACCATGGCAGAGACGCCGCATAAGCGTCCTCCCACGGCGCAGGCTTTCGTACTGGCGGAGCTGCGGCGCATGATCATCGCCGGGGAGCTCGAGCCGGGCCAGCCGCTCCGGCAGGACGCCCTCGCGGACCGGCTCGGAGTCAGCCGCGTGCCCCTCCGCGAGGCCTTCAAGATCCTGGAGGGTGAGGGCCAGATCGTCTACGAGCCGCACCGCGGCTTCAAGGTCGCCCGGCTGTCCCTCGAAGACCTGCTCGAGGTGTACCGCATCCGGCAACTGCTGGAAACCGAAGCCGCGCACGCCGCCGTCGAACGGGCCGGAGACGAGGTCCTCGAGGCGATGAAGGAGGCTGCCGGCGAGGTGGAACGCGCCGCCGAGGCCGCCGACATCCTGGCCATGACCGAAGCAAACCGGCGCTTCCACTTCGTGCTGCTCTCGGGCGCCCGGATGCCCCGGCTCGAGCGGCTCATCCAGGTCCTCTGGGACGCCACCGATACGTACCGCTTCATCTACTACGGCGTCCCGGCCAACCGGCAGCGCGTGGAAGAAGAGCACAACCTCATCATCGAGGCGTTCGCCGACCGGGACGCCGGGCGGCTGGTCAAGAACCTCGACCAGCACCGCGACCATGCCGTCGACGCGTTGCGGGCCTTCCTCGAGCGGCAGTAGCCCTCCCGCCAGCCCCTTCCCCACCGGCACCGCGGGCCCGCCCGCGCTTCGTATGCCCACAAGGCCTCCATGCCACCGTGGAATGAAGGCGTTGCTAAACGTTTATGTGACGGGGGTTACAGTTTGCGGCAATTTTGTATACAGTCTCCAATGTCATCGAGGAACGGGATGTGCCGAAGCACGGCCCACCCGTCGGACCCGCTGTAGTCAAAGGGGAATGCCGTGGAGAACTGGCTGGGCCTGGCGGACCGGCGCGTGCTGGTCGCCGGCGGCGGGGGCATCGGAACGGCCTGCGCGGCGGCGTTCACTGCCGCGGGTGCCAGGGTCGCCGTCGCTGATCGGGACCCGGCCCGGCTCGCCGGGCAGGAGCACCCGCTGGTCACGGATTTCTCCACCACCGCCGGCTGCGACGACGCGGTCGCCCGCGCTGCCGGCGCCCTCGGCGGGCTGGACATCCTGGTCCACGCCGTCGGCGTCAACCAGCGCGTCCCGGTCCTGGACACTTCCGACGACGACTGGGACCGCATCGTCGGCATCAACCTTTCCAGCGTCTTCCGCCTCGGCCGCGCCGCAGGACGGCACATGGTCGACGCCGGGTGGGGCCGGCAGGTGTATTGCTCCTCGGTGTCGGGGCTGCTGGCCCACCCGGAGCACGGCCCGTATGCGGCGAGCAAGGGCGGCATCAACCAACTGCTGCGCGTGATGGCCCGCGAGTGGGCGCCCCGCGGCGTCACGGTCAACGCCATCGCGCCCGGCTACACCGAAACGGACCTCACGCGGACGCACCTGGACAAGCCGGGCGTGCGCGAGCACTACACCTCGCTGGTCCCGGCCGGCCGGCTCGGTTCGGTCGATGACCTCACCGGCCCGGTCCTTTTCCTGGCCTCCGACCAGGCCGCCTTCGTAACAGGCCACGTCATGTATGTGGACGGAGGGCGGACCCTTGTCTGACCGCTTTCCGCTGCTGCGGCCGGCTGCCATGGATGCGGAGCAGCGCAGCCTGTACGAGGAGATCACCGCGCCGCCGCGCGCCGGCGGGCCCTTCCGGATCCGGCACGACGACGGCACGCTGGCCGGACCGTTCAACGCTCTCCTGCACGCTCCCGCCATCGGCCAGGCGGTGCAGCACTTGGGGGCGGCACTCCGCTTCGGCGGCACCCTCCCCGACCGCACGCGCGAACTCGCCGTCTGCGCCGTCGCGGCCGCGCTGGATGCCGGCTACGAGTGGTACGCGCACAGTCGAGTGGCCCGCAGCGTGGGTGTGACGGACGCCGAACTCGGCCAGGTCCGCATTGGCACGGTGCCGGACACCGCCAGCGACCGCGAGGCCGCGGCACTGCTGCTCACCCGCGAACTGCTCGCCGAGGCCGGCGTGTCCGACCGGACCCATGCCCTGGCCCTGCAGCAGCTCGGCCACTCCGGAATCACCGAGCTGACGGTGCTGGTGGGGTACTACCGGACCCTCGCCGGGCTGCTCGCCGCCGGTGATATCCCAGCCCCGGACGAATAGGCCCAACCGCTCAGACCGACCCATCACTTGCAGCAGCACCCGCACCAGCAAAGGGAGAAAACCATGCCCAGCATCTCGACCAAGGCCCGCCGCGCGCGCCGCCTCGCCGCCGCAGCCGTCATTCCCGCGCTGTTCCTCAGCGCCTGCGGCAGCCCCGCCGCGGAAGGCGGCGGCGGCGCCGTGGACGGCAGCGGCGGCACGCTGTCGATCGCCACCGGCGGCACGGGCGGCGTCTACTATCCGTTGGGCGGCGGGTTCGCCACCGTCATCCGCGAAAACGTCGACGGCTACGATGCCACCGTCCAGGAGACCAATGCCTCCGTCGACAACATGCTGCTCATCAAGAGCGGCGCGGCGCAGCTCGCGTTCTCCGTGGGCGACGTGGCGGCCGACGCCGTCGAAGGCGTCGGCGATTTCGAGGGCGATCCCCTCGACGTCTGCTCGCTCGGCAACGTCTACCACAACTTCCTGCAGCCGGTGACCGTCAAGGACACCGGGATCAAGAGCGTCGAGGACATGAAGGGCAAGGTCGTCTCGGTCGGCGCACCGGGCTCCGCCACCGAGGTGGCCGCGGTCCGCACCCTCGAAGCCGCAGGCCTCGACCCCAAGAAGGACATCGACCGGCGCCAGCTCGGCGTCGCCGAGACCGTGGCGGCCCTGCGCGACGGCACCATCGACGCCGGCTTCTGGTCCGGCGGCCTGCCCACGGGCGCACTGATCGACCTCGCCGCGGACGGCGACATGGTCCTCATCCCGATCGGCGAGTATGCGGCACCGCTGGCCGAGAAGTACGGCACGTACTACGTCGAGGACGACATCCCCGCCGGCACCTACGAGGGCCAGGACACGGCGGTCCCGGTCGTGGCATCGCCGAACGTCCTCGTGGCCTCCAAGCAAATGGATGAGCAGCTGCAGCAGGACATCACGGCCGCCGTCTTCGACAAAAAGGAACAGCTCGTCAAGGTCCATCCCGCCGCGGCGGAGCTGGACCCGGCAACCGCCGGCGAGCTGCAGTTCATCGAGACCTGCCCCGGGTCGAAGAAGTACTTCGACGGAGCCGGAAGCTAGCAGCCGATGCGCCGCCCGTTCGCCGTCGTCGTTGCCGTCCTGGTGTCCCTCGGCACCCTAGGCGCGGTGTCGGCCGCCGCCGTCGCCGCCGCCTCCGGGCACGGCGGAACCGGCGGCCGCAGCCTCGTGGTCACGAACGACGACGGCGAACTGGCCCGGGTGCCTTTGGCCGCGGATACCTTCGCGGTGAGCTACCGCAATTCGATCTACGGAACCCTGGCCGAGGAGCGCTATGTGGTGCAGGCCGACGGCAGCTACCGGCTGGCGGAGATCGCGGCGGACCAGCTGGCCGTCCTCGAGGAGTACTACGGCGTCCCGGGAACACCCGCTGCCGCGGGCCCGGACGACCGCCGCAACTACGTGGTTCCGCCGGACCCCTCGCGTCCGGCGGTCTTCGAGACGCTCTCCATCGCCGCCACGGATTTGGGGCAGCGCACCCTCCATGTTCCCGGTGAGCCGCCTCTTCAGCTGTGGCGCCTGGCCGGAAACGACGATCCATACGTTGAGCTAGATATCAAGGAGACCCCATGACCGAGCGACTCGACGGCAATGGCGCCGTGACCGCCCGTGCGCTGCCGCCGGACGGACGGAAGCGCGGCCCGCGCCCGGCCGAGGCGCCGGCTTCCAAGGAGGACCTCGGCGTCATCCAGGCGCCCAAGGGTGCCTTCGACCCCGGCAGGGACTCGATTGACGAAGAGGCCTTGATAGCCGAATTCGAGGCGGAAAAGCCGGCCCGGCACCTGAGCGGCAAGCCCGCGCTGATCGTGCAGGTCCTGGGCGTGGCCCTGTCGCTGTTCGCCCTCTACTGGGTATTCAACCCCATGCCCACCCAGTTCTACCTGCCGGCCTTCCTGATGCTCGGCCTGTCGCTGACCTTCCTGGTCTACCGCGGCTGGGGCCGGTCCGAGCGGGCGAGGGAGTCCGGCCGGGCGGACAACCCGCACGCCGTGGACTGGGTGCTCGCGATCATCTCCATCGTCCCGTTCATGTACATCATCTCGGACTGGGACGGCTTCTTCCGCCGGGCCATCATCCCCACCTACCTCGACCTGATCATGGGCACCATCGCCATCCTGCTCGTCCTCGAGGCGTGCCGGCGGACGGTCGGCATCCTGGTGCCCGCCGTCGTGCTGTTCTTCTTCGCCTACGCCTACTTCGGCCCGTACTTCCCGGATCCGTTCCAGACCTCGCCGTTCGGCTGGATCCGGCTGGTGGGCCACAACGTCATGGGCACCCAGGGCATCTTCGGCGTCCCCACGGAAGTGGCGGCGACCTACATCATCCTGTTCACGATCTACGGCGCGGTGCTCGGCGCCTCCGGTGCCACGAAGTTCTTCATCGACCTGTCCTTCTCGGCCTTCGGCCAGTCCCGCTCCGGCCCCGGCCGCACGGTGACCATGGCAGGTTTCCTGCTCGGCACGGTCTCCGGCTCGGGCGTCGCCACCACCGTCACCCTCGGCGGCATCTCATGGCCGCTGCTGCGCAAGGCCGGGTATCCGAAGGAACACGGCGGCGCCGTACTGGCGGCCGCCGGCATCGGTGCCATCATGTCTCCGCCTACCCTGGGCGCCGCGGCATTCATCATTGCGGCCCTGCTGAATGTCTCCTACCTCGAGGTGCTGATCTGGGCCACCATCCCGACGCTGCTCTACTACCTGGGCATCATCCTGGCCATCGAGATGGATGCCCGACGGTTCAAGACGAAGCCCGTCGAGTTCGAGGCCAAGCCGGTGGGCAGGCTGCTGCTGCGCTTCGGCTACCACTTCAGCTCCCTCGCCGCGATCGTCGTGTTCATGGCGATGGGCATGACCCCGTTCCGGGCCGTCGTGTACGCGACCGCCCTCGCCTTCGTGCTCAGCTTCTTCGACCGCGAGTCGTGGATGACGCCGAAGCGGATCTGGGACGCGCTGGCCACCGGCGCGACAGGCGCCCTGTCCGTCATTCCCGTGATGGCGGCGGCGGGCCTGATCGTCGGCGTCATGACGCTGACCGGCCTCGGCCTGAAGCTCGCCAACATCATCGTGGACTTCGCCGGCGGCAGCCTGTTCCTGACGGCGCTGTTCTCCGCGATCTCGGTGATCCTGCTCGGACTCGCCGTGCCGGTCACCGCGAGCTTCATCATCTCGTGGGTGATCATCGGTCCGGCCCTCCAGGACGTCGGGGTGCCGGCGTTCGCCGCGGCGATGTTCATCTTCTACTACTCGGTGCTGAGCGAGGTGTCGCCGCCGACCGCGCTCTCGCCGTTCGCGGCGTCGGCCATCACCGGCGGCAAGCCCATCCCCACGATGTGGCTGACCTGGCGCTACACGCTCTCGGCCTTCCTCGTCCCGTTCATCTTCGTGCTGTCGGGGCCGGGCATCGGACTGCTGATGCAGGGCGGCTTCCTCACCGTCCTGCTGGCACTGGCCGTCTCCGCGGTCGCGGTGGCTGCACTGGCAGTGGCGACCGGAGGGTGGATCATCGGACCGGCGAGCTGGCTCGAACGCGCGGTGATCGGCCTCGGCTCGCTGCCCCTGCTGGTCATGGAACCCATGTACCTGGCCATCGGCGCCGCCATGGTCGCCGCCGGGCTCCTGCTCCACGTTGTCCGCACCAAGCGGCACGCAAACAGCGTCGCGGCGCCGGAAGCGGCGCGATGACGGGGCGGCGCTACGCCGTCGTCGGCGGCGGCATCCTCGGTGCGGCGGTCGCGCGCCGGCTCCTGGCCGTGCAGCCGGATGCCCGGGTCACGGTGCTGGAAAAGGAGCCGGTACTGGCCTCGCACCAGACCGGCCGGAACAGCGGCGTCGTCCACGCCGGGCTCTACTACACCCCGGGCTCGCTCAAGGCCCGGCTGTGCCGCCGCGGGGTCGGGCTGCTGCAGGAGTACTGCGGCGAGCGCGGCCTCGCCTATGACGAATGCGGCAAGGTCCTGGTGGCGCGGAACAGCACCGAGGAGGCGCGGCTGGGCGACATCCTGGCCCGTGCGCGGGCCAACGGCGTCCCCGATGTCCGGACCATTGACCGCGATGCACTGCGCGCTCTCGAGCCGCACGTCGAGGGCACCTCCGGGCTGCATTCGCCGCACACCGCGATTGTCGACTACGGCGCCGTCACCCGGGCGCTGGCCGACGATGTGGCGGCTGCCGGCGGCACCGTCACCACCTCGTTCGAGGTCACCGGCCTGGCCCGCCGCGGCGGCGAGACCCTGGTGTCCGGCCGCCGCCAGGGCGCGGAAACCGCCGAGGCGTTCGACGCCGTCATCGTCTGCGCCGGCCTGCACGCCGACCGCGTGGCCAAGCTCGCCGGAGACGACGACGATCCGAAAATCGTGCCGTTCCGCGGCGAGTACTATCTGCTCCGCCCGGAAAAGCGGGATCTCGTGAAGGGCCTGGTCTACCCCGTGCCGGATCCGCGGTACCCGTTCCTCGGGGTCCATCTGACCCCGCGCGTGGACGGCGAGGTAATGGTGGGCCCCAACGCGGTCCTCGCCCTCGCCCGCGAAGGCTACGGCTGGACCACGGTCTCCCCCCGCGACCTTGCGGATGCCCTCGGCTGGCCCGGTTTCCGCGCCTTCGCGAAGAAGCACTGGCGCACCGGCGCGACCGAGATGCTCGGCTCGCTGAGCAAGCGGAAGTTCGTCGCCGAAGCCCGCAAATACGTGCCCGAGCTGACCATCGACGACGTCGTTCCCGGCCCGTCCGGCATCCGCGCCCAGGCGCTTGGCCGGGACGGCTCGCTGGTGGACGACTTCCGCATCACGCGGCACGGGTCGGTGCTCAGCGTCCGCAACGCCCCCTCCCCTGCAGCCACGTCTTCCCTGGCCATCGCCGAGCATATCGTCGCGCTGGCCCTCGACCGAAAGGACACTCCCGCCCCATGAGTACACAACCCTTCGCCCGCGGACTGTGGGGCGTGCTCGCGACCCCGTTCACCGGATCCGAGTACGCGGTGGACGCCGAATCCCTGCGCCGCGAGGTCCGGCTCTACCGGAACATTCCGGCCAGCGGCCTGGTAGTGCTCGGCGTCTTCGGCGAAGGCGCCGCCCTCGACACCGCCGAACAGGCCCTGGCCGTCCGGACGGTGGCGGAGGAAGCCGGGGAGTTGCCGCTCGTCATCGGGCTGTCCGCCCGCACCACCAACGTGGCCATCGAGCAGGCTCGCAACGCCGTCGACGCCGCGGGCGCCAGCCTCGCCGCCCTCATGGTGCAGGCCAACACCCCGGATCCGGAAGCCCTCGCCGCCCACCTTGCTGCCATCCACCGGGCCACCGGCGCCGGCATTGTGCTGCAGGACTACCCGGTGGCCTCGGGCGTGAAGGTCAGCAGCGCGCAGCTCTTGGCCGCGATCCGGCAGTGCCCGTTCATCGTCGCGGTCAAGTCCGAGGCACCGCCGACCGCCGCCGCCATCGCCCAGCTCACCGCCGCCATCGATATCCCGGTGTTCGGCGGACTCGGCGGCGTGGGGCTGATCGACGAACTCGCCGCCGGGGCGGCCGGCGCCATGACCGGATTCTCGCACCCGGAGGCGCTGCAGCTGGCGATCACCGCGTACGAAGAAGGCGGCTTCAGCGCCGCCCGCGAGGTGTTCGCGCCGTGGCTGCCGCTGGCCAACTTCGAGGGCCAGCCCGGCGTCGGTCTGGCGCTGCGCAAGGAGATCCTCAAACGCCGCGGCGTCATCTCCGAAGCGCTCGTCCGCCCGCCGGCCCCCACCCTGCCCGCAGAGCTGGCCGACATGATCGACGCCCACCTCGACGCCGTGAAGGAGCTTGCCTGATGGATACCGGACTGAAGGGAAAGAACGTGCTGGTGCCGGGGTCAAGCTCCGGCATCGGCCTGGCCATCGCACAGGCGCTGGCCGAGGAAGGCGCCAACGTGGTGCTCGCTGCCCGCCGCGAGGACGTGGTGCAGGCCGAGGCCGCGAAGCTGCCCTCAGCCATCGGCATCGCCCTGGACCTCAACGCGGACGGAGCCCCGGCCGCGCTGGTGGAGGCCGCGGAGGAGGCCTTCGGACCCATCGACGTGCTGGTCCTCAACGGCGGCGGTCCGCCCCCGGGCGGCGCCGCGGACGTCACCGACGAGCAGGCCCTCGCCGCGGCGCACCAGCTGCTGCTCCAGCACATCCGGCTCACCAACCTCGTGCTCCCCGGCATGCGCGGACGCGGCTGGGGGCGGATCGTGGCCGTCGGTTCCAGCGGCGTGCAGCAGCCGCTGCCCAACCTGGCGCTGTCCAACATCGGCCGCGCCGGGCTGGCCGGCTACCTTAAGACCCTTGCCGCCGAGGTCGCCGGTGACGGCGTGACCGTCAACATGGTGCTGCCCGGCCGGATCGACACCGACCGGGTGGCCTCCCTCGACGCGGCGGCGGCGAAGCGCACCGGCAGCACCCCCGAGGAGGCCCGCCGGTCCTCAGAGGCAGGCATTCCCGCAGGCCGCTACGGCAAGCCCGGGGAATTCGCCGCCGTCGTCGCGTTCCTCGCCGGCACGCCGGCCGCCTACGTCACCGGAGAGCAGATCCGGGTCGACGGCGGCATGGTCCGCTCCTACTGATTCCGTCTGATTCCATGCCGTCGATGAACCGCCCTGGACGCCTCCATGAAAGGGAACCATGAACCACACCCTGCACCTGTGCTCGGTCCGCGCTGACGCGGAGGAGCTTGCCGCCGTCGTCCACCCCCGGCGCGGCCTGGCCCTGGTCCGCGACCTGCTGCCGGACTTCACCGGCGACATCCGGCAGGTCCTCGCCGACGACCTGCTGGAACGGCTGGAAAAAGCCGCGGAAGCGGCCGGCGACGGCGTGTTCCGCGATCCGGACAGCGCCACCTACGGTGCGCCCTACCGGCATCCGCGCATGCTGTGGGGCATCGGCCTGAACTACGTGGAGCACGCGTCCGACCTGTCCGAGGGCGTGCCGGAAGAGCCGGCGTCCTTCATCAAGGGCGACCACACGGTGATCGGCCCGGACGAGGACATCCCCATCCCGGTGCAGAGCGAGCGCACGACCACGGAGGCGGAGGTCGCCGTCGTCATCGGGCGGTACTGCCGCAACGTGGAGGTGGAGGACGCGCTCGACTACGTCGCCGGCGTCGTCCCCGTGCTGGACCAGACCGCGGAAGACATCCTGCAGCGCAACCCGCGGTTCCTCACCCGCTCGAAGAACTTCCCCGGGTTCTTCTCCTTCGGTCCGCGGATCGTGCCGCTGGCCGAGGCGGTCGGCACGGGGACGCTGGCGGACATGGAGGTGTCCACCGTGGTCAACGGCGAAGTGCGGCGCACCAACACGGTCTCGCACATGCGCTACAGCCCCGAGTACCTCGTCAGCTTCCACAGCAAGGTGATGCCGCTGTACCCGGGGGACATCATTTCCACCGGCACGCCCGGGGCCATCCACGTGCGGCCGGGCGACACGGCGGAGGCGCGCGTGTCCGGCGTGGGCACGCTCTGCAATCCGGTCAGCGCGGGCGGCTGAGCGGATCGGCGGCATCGCCCGCCCCGGGCCGGGTCAACCGCTCCGCGGGGTAGCCCTGCCGGCTCCCGTCACCGGCGGCGGGAGCCGGCGGCCCGGTCCAGCAGCTGCGCGAGGTGGATGCCCCGGCGGTCGGTGAGGTCCTCCAGCTGGGTGCGGCAGGAGTAGCCGTCGGCCAGGACCACGGCGTCCGGCTCCGCGGCGTGCACGGCAGGCAGGAGCTGCTGCCCGGCGACGGCGACCGAGACCTCGTAGTGGCCGCGCTCCACGCCGAAGTTTCCGGCGAGGCCGCAGCAGCCGCCCAGCTTCCGCAGGGTGGTGCCGGCCCCTTCCAGCAGGGCTGCATCCGGGCTCCAGCCCATGACCGCGTGGTGGTGGCAGTGCGGCTGGGCAACCACCGTGGTGCCGGACAACGACGGCGGCGCGTAGCCGGGCGTCTTCGCCAGCAGTTCCGCGAGGGTGTGGGTGGCGGCGGCCACCGGGGCGGCGCCGGGCCCGACCAGCTCGACGGCGTCGGCCCGCAGCACCCCCGTGCAGGACGGCTCAAGCCCGACGATCGGGATCCCGTCCGCCGCGTAGCCGGCCAGCGTCTCGACGGAGGACCGGAGGATCTTCCGTGCGGCATCCAGCTGGCCGGTGGAAATCCAGGTCAGCCCGCAGCACACCGGCCGGTCCGGAACGCGGACGCGGTAGCCGGCCGCCTCCAGTACGCGCACGGCCGCCTGCCCCGTCTCCGGCGAGAAGTAGTTGGTGAAGGTATCGGCCCACAGCAGCACCTGCGGCCGGTCCTCCGCGGCGCCGGCTTCCGATGCGGGGCGTGATGCGAACCAGTCTTGGAACGTCTGCGCTGCAAAGGCCGGGATTTTCCGCCGCCGGTCCACGCCGGCCAGCCGCAGGGCCAGCTGCCGGACCCCGGGCAGGCGCGTCAGGAAATTCACCGGCCGGGGAGCAACGGAGGCCAGCCTCGCCCAGCGGGGCAGCCAGCCGAGCGAATAGTGGGAGGCCGGACGCAGCCGTCCCTTGTAGCTCTGGTGCAGCACCTCGGTCTTGTAGGCGGCCATGTCGATGCCGGTGGGGCAGTCCGACGCGCACCCCTTGCAGGAGAGGCACAGGTCGAGCGCCTCGTGGACCTCCGGCGCCCGCCAATTCGGCGGCCCGTCCTTCGCTCCCCCGGTGACGCTGCCGTTGATCATCTCCTGCAGGGCGCGGGCCCGGCCGCGGGTCGAGTCTTTCTCCTCGCGCGTGGCGGCGTAGGACGGGCACATCACCGTCCGGTTGTCCGGATTGGCCACGCGGCACTGCCCCACCCCGGTGCAGCGGTGCACCGCCTGGCTGAAGTCGCCGCCGTCGTGCCGGTAGCCGAATGCCAGCCCGGACCGCAGCGGCCCCGCCTCGGCCACCCGGACGTTGGCGTCCAGCGGCTCGGGGTCGACCAAGACGCCGGGATTCAGGACGTTGTCCGGGTCCATGATGCCCTTGACCTTCCCGAACAGCGCGAGCGCCGCGGGCGAATAGATGTACGGCAGCAGCTCGCTGCGCGCGCGGCCGTCGCCGTGCTCGCCGGAGAGCGAACCGCCGTAGGCGGCCACCAGCTTCGCCGCGTCGGTGAGGAAGGACCGGAAAGCCGCCGTTCCGCCGTCGTACTGGAACGGGAAGTCCAGGCGCACGTGCACGCAGCCGTCGCCGAAGTGCCCGAACGGGAACCCGGTGAGGTTGTGGGCCAGCAGCAGCTCATCGAAGTCGCGGAGGTAGTCGCCCAGCCGCTCCGGCGGCACGGCGGCGTCCTCCCAGCCGGCGTGGGCGGGAGCCCCGGCTGGCGAGCGTCCGGCCAGCCCGCCGCCGTCCTCGCGGATCCGCCACAGCGCGGCGGCCTGCAGCGGGTCGGTGACGATGCGGGACCAGCGGACGGCGCCGATGCGGCTGACGCGGGCCGCACGGTCGGCGACCTCGAGGGCGTCCTCGCCGGAGACCTCGACGAACAGCCAGGCCGCGCCGCCGGGCAGTTCGGGCACGGCCTGCGGGCCCTTCCGGGTCCGGACCACCTCGACGATCCGCGAGTCCAGGCCCTCGCAGGCGGTCGGGGTGAAGGGCAGCACCGCGGGGACCGCATCGCCGGCGTCGCCGATGGTGTCGAATCCGAGCACCACCATGGTCTTGTGCGGCGCATCGGTGACCAGCCGGATCCCCGCCTCCAGCACGACGGCCAGCGTCCCTTCGCTGCCGACCAGCGCGCGCCGGAGGTCGAAGCCGCGCTCGGGCAGCAGGTGCTCCAGCGAGTAGCCGGAGACCTGCCGCCCGAACCGGCCCAGTTCGGTGCGGATGGTGCCGAGCTCTGCGTCGACCAGCGAGCGCAGGGCGTCCGTTTCCGGCGACGGCGGCGTGCCCTCCGCGCCGAGGCACAGCCGGGTGCCGGCGCCGGTGACGACCTCGAGATGGGTGACGTTGTCCGCCGTCCGGCCGTAGGCGAGGGCCCGGGAGCCGCAGGCATTGTTGCCGATCATGCCGCCGACGGTGCAGCGGGTATGGGTGGACGGGTCCGGCCCGAACCGCAGGCCCTGGGCGAGGGCGGCCTTCTGCAGCGTCGCATGGACGGCCCCCGGCTCCACGACGGCGGTGCGGGCTTCCGCGTCGAGTTCCAGCACCCTGTTGAGGTGGCGGCTGAAGTCGATCACGACGCCGCGGCCGATGGCGTTCCCGGCCAGCGACGTCCCGGCGCCGCGGGAGGTCAGCGGAATCCCCCGCTCCCGGCAGACCTCGAGTGTCGTGAGCACCTCGTCGATGTGCCGGGGAAAGACGACGGCGGTCGGCTGGACCCGGTAGAGCGAGGCGTCGCTCGAGTAGACGGCGCGGGTCGTGGCATCCGCCCTCGCATCCGCGACGCCCCTGGACCGCAGTTCGGCGACGAGGGAGCGGGGAGCGGTCAGCATAGGTGGCATGTGTCACATGTTACTGATGGGGCGCCGCTACCCGGTCCGCTCCGGCCCGTTCCACTCCGCGCCGCGCCGCTACGGCCGGACGAATCCACCGTCGGCCACGCGGCCGAGCAGCTCGGTGAGCAGGTCCAGGCCGGCGAGCATGTCCTCGTCGCTGGTGAGTTCCTTCTCGTTGTGGCTGATGCCCTCGACGCTGGGCACGAAGAGCATGATCGTGGGGACCTTGTCCTTCATGTTCGTCGAGTCGTGGCCGGCGAGGGTGCGGACGGTGCCGTGCGGCAGGCCGAGGGCCTCGGCGCATTCGGCCGCGAGCTTCATGCCGGCCTCGTCGTAGGCTTTGGAGGCCCAGACGTGTTCAGCGCCGCGCTCGATCCTCACGCTGGCGCGCTTCTCGATGGCCTGGATCCGGCGGTGCAGCTCGGCGTCCGCCGCGGCCAGGACGCCGGCATCGGTGCTGCGCAGGTCCACCAGCAGGTTCACCCGGCTGGCCACGACCACGGGCGAGTTCGGGAACACGTTGAGCTCGCCGCAGGAGGTGATGACGGCGTGCTCCTCGGTGGAGAATTCGTCGGCAATGTCGCGGGCGGCGACCACCAGCAGCGAGGCGCCGAGCAGGGCGTCATGGCGGTCGGCGATGACGGTGGCTCCGGTGTGCGCCTGCTCGCCGTGCACCACGAACTCGTACTTGTTGGCGCCCCAGGTGGATTCGACCAGGCCGATGGTCAGCCCGGCGTCCTCGAGCGAGCGGCCCTGTTCGATGTGGATCTCGAGGTAGGCGGCGACGTCCAGCGAGAAGTCGCCGACGGTCCCGATGGCCTCCAGCGCCTCGCGCACGGTGGTCCCGTGCGGGTCCGTGGTGGCCAGCACCTGCTCCGCCGGAAGCTTGCCGGTGAAGACCGAGCTGCCCATCATGGACGGCTTGAAGCGGCAGCCCTCCTCGTTGAACCAATTGACGACGGCGATGTTGAATGTTGCGGTTTCGTCGCCTTGGGTGAAGCGTTCCTTGAGCCGGATGGCGGCGTGGGCTCCCGCGAGCACGCCGTAGGCCCCGTCGAACCGGCCGCCGAGCGGCTGCGAGTCCAGGTGCGAACCGACGGCGATGTACGGGGCGCCGGGAGTGAGCTCGAGCAGCGCGAACTGGTTGCCGACCTGGTCGTAGCGGACGTCGAAGCCGTGGCCTTCGACGAGGCCGCGGAACCAGTTGCGGGTCTGCCCGTCGGCGATGGTGCCCGCCTGCCGGTCCACGCCGCCGCCGGCGGTGGCACCGAAGGTGCTCATCGAGCGGAAGTCGGCGAGGAAGGCCTGGCGGGGGTCGACCTCGGTGCGGGCGGCTGATGCGGCGATGGTGGTCATGAGTCTGCTCCGATCAGTGCGGATTCAGTGATGAGGTTGTGCGTGAAGTCCCCGCCGACGATGGTGGCCAGCACCTCGAGCGCCCCGATGTCCGGCGCATCCAGCGGGGAACCGGACAGCACGGCGAAGTCGGCCAGCTTGCCGGCACGCAGGGTGCCCTTGTCGGCGTCCGTCCCGGTGGCGATCGCGGCCCATTCCGTGTAGCTGCGCAGCGCCTCCTCCGGGGTGAGGCCCTCAGCGGCGCCGCCGAGCAGGCGGCCTTTCTCGGTGCGCCGGTCCACGCTGGACTGCAGGGCGCGGCGGACGTTGTTGTCCGCCACCGGCAGGTCGGAGGAGCCGGCCGGCAGCACTCCGGCGTCCACCAGCGAGCGGCCGCGGTAGAGCCAGCCTTCCCGCTCCGGTCCCACGAGTGCCGCCATCTGGTCGCCGAGCGGCGAAATGAAGGAGGCCTGCGGGGTCACCGCGATGCCTGCCTTCGCGACGGCGGCGACCTGCTCCGGGCGGGCGATGCCGAAGTGCTCGATCCGGTTGGGCAGCGCGTTGCGGCCGTAGCGGTCCTGGCATGAGGTGATGATTTCGATGGCCAGGTCGATTGCGGCGTCCCCGATGGCATGCAGGGCGACCGGCCAGCCGGCCCGGTAGGCCGCGTCGATGCGTTCGCGGTAGGCCTCGGGAGTGTCGAGCAGGTAGCCCGTATTGTGCTGGTGACCGCAGAAATCCTCGGTGACCGCGGCGGTGGCGCCGAGCAGCGAGCCGTCCATGAAAACCTTGATCGGTCCGAGTGAAAGGTGTTCGTCGCCGAAGCCGGCAACGGCACCCAGGTCCAGCCCCCGGCCGGAGCCGGTGCCGTGCATGTCGCGGGCGTTGGCTTCCAGCGGCCGGAGCGCGTCCAGGGCCGGCATCAGCTGGGCCCGCGCATGCAGCTTCCCGGCACGTCGGGCGGCTTGGTAGGCCTGCACTTCCACGGGGCTGTGCCCGATCCAGCCGCCGCCGATTCCGGCCTCGGTGAAGCTGGTGATGCCCTCCGCGGCGTACCGGGCGGTCGCGGCGTCCAGCGCCTCCACGATCCGCTCCACCGGATACGGCAGCAGCAGGTTCTGGATCAGGGCCTGGGCGGATTCCTCCACGATGCCCGTGGGGTAGCCGTCCGCACCGCGGAGCACGGCGCCGCCCGTGGGGTTGTCGAAGCCGGGCTCGAAGACCCCGGCCAGCCGCAGCGTCGCGGTGTTGGTGATGGACAGGTGGCCGGAGGTGTGCCGCAGGTAGAGCGGCCGGTCCCCGGTGATCGCGTCCAGCCGCCGGATGTCCGGGAAGGCACCGCCGTGGTGCTTCTGGTTGAACCCGGTGCCCTGCACCCAGCGGCCCGGCTCCCCGGCCAGCCGCTCCGCCTCCGCCTCCAGCAGCGCGTAGAGCTCGTCCAGGCCGCGGGCCTGGCTGAGGTCCACGGCGTCCAGCCCGAGTCCCCACCAGGTGGTGTGGCAGTGCGCGTCGATGAAGCCGGGCACCACGGCCGCCCCGCCCAGGCTGATGTCGCGGGCGGCGGTGCAGCCGGCGAGCTCCTCGTCGAAGCCGACGATCCGCCCATGCAGCACACCGACGCTGTGCGCGCGGGGCCGCTCATGCTCGAGCGTGATGATGTCCGCGTCGCGGAGGATCAGGTCCAGCTTCATTTGCCCGCCCCTTCGGCAGCAGCGGCGGCCAGTTCGGCCGGCTCCCCGCCGTCGTCGTTAATATCCCCGTGCAGCGCCGCGTTGGCTTGGCTGGGCGGCATCGTGGCGGGGTCCATGAGCAGGTGCAGCAGGGCCGGCTTGCCGCTGGCCAGCGCCCGTTCCAGGGCAGGCGCGAAGTCCGCGGTGGATTCCACCCGCTCCCCGTGCCCGCCGAAGGTCTGCATCCACGCGGCGAAGTCCGGGTTGGCCATCGAGGTTCCGGACGGGCGGCCCGGATAATGCTTCTGCTGGTGCGCGACGATGGTCCCGTAGATGCCGTTGTCCACCACGATCACCAGCGGCGCGGCACCGTAGCCGACGGCGGTGGCCAGCTCCTGCGCGTTCATCAGGAAGTCGCCGTCGCCGCACACCGCGACCACCTGCCGCTCCGGATGGACCAGCGCGGCGGCCACGGCTGCCGGAACGGCCAGGCCCATGGCGCCGTTGCGCGGGCCGACCAGCGTGCCCGGACCGGCGTGGCTCAGGTAGCGGTGGCCCCAGATGGTCGCGTTGCCGGCGCCGTAGGTGGCGATCCGGTCGGCGGGCAGCTCCCGTTCGAGCAGGCCGAAGGCCTCGCCCAGGTCCACGCCGCGCGCGGAGTCGCCGGGGCCGTAGTCCGGGCGGGCGGTGGCGTAGCGCCGCTGGTCGGCCGCGAGCGCGTCCATCCAGTCCCGGCCCCGGGCGCCGCGGGCCGCGGAGGCGGCCGGCAGGGCGGCGGCAAAGGCCGCAGGCCCCGCCGGGATGTGCTGGTCGATGCGGCCGGCATGGGTCGCGGCGTCGGGATCGGGAAGAACGACGACGGTAGGCGCCTCGAGCCCGCGGGTGTACCCGTCGCTGAGCACGTCGGAGCGGCCGCAGCCGATGAAGACGAGCAGGTCCGCCTCGTCGAGCCGGGCCGCGAGGGTGTCCGCGCGGCCGTAGCCCAGCCATCCGGCCCAGGCCGGGCTGGAGTGCGGGACCGCGTCGTAGGCCCGCCAGTCGGCGGCCACCGGGATGTTGGCATCCTCGGCCCAGCCGGCGAGCCGCTGCGCGGCGTCCGGGGTCCAGCCGTCGCCGCCGGCCACCAGCAACGGGCGCTTCGCGCCGGCCAGCCGGCCCGCCAGTTCGTCGAGCGAGGCCGGAGCGGGCACCGCCGCGGGAAGCGCCCGAGGCGGCACGGCCCGGGCCTCCGTGCGGCGGACAAGGACGTCCTCGGGCAGCCCCACGACCACCGGACCGGGCCGGCCGGACGAGGCCAGCCGCATGGCCTCCGCGACCATCTCCGCGGCACGGTGCTCGTCGTCGAGCACCATCACCCGCTTGGCCGTGGTAGAAAACCAGCCGGAGAGGCTGAATTCCTGGAACGAGTCCCGCTCCCGATCGGCCACCGGAATGAGCCCCACGAAGAGGACCAGCGGCGTGGCGTCCTGCCAGGCCGTGTGGACGGCGATCATCGCGTTGGCCGCTCCGGGCCCCCGGGTCACCATGGCGATGCCCGGCGTGCCGGTGAGCCGCGCCTCCGCCAGGGCCATGAAGCCGGCCCCTCCCTCGTGGCGGCAGACCACCGTTTCGATGGGCGAGTCGTAGAGCCCGTCGAGCACGTCGAGGAAGCTCTCCCCGGGGACGGCGTAGGCGCGGCGGACCCCGTGCTGCTCAAGCTGGCTGACAATCAGGTGGCCGGCGGTGCTGGACATGAAGCGTTGGTTCCTTTGTTCGTGCTGATGATGCTGGCCTGGGCTGGCGGGAAGGCCCGCCAATCGCTCAGGGGCTGGTATCTGCAAACGATTGGCCCGTAATGGCTGGAATGGAGGTCCTAACGAGCCACTTCGGGCCAATCGTTTGAAAGGGCCGCGGCCGGGCCTGGCCGGCGGCTAGTGCTTGAACCCGGGCAGGTTCACGCTCATCCGCGGCGCGATCACGCCGGCCACGGCGGTGAACAGGCTCAGGAAGACCAGCATCGCGGCGGCGGGCCACCAGTGGTTGCCGGCCGAGGCAACGAAGCCCGTGGCCAGCAGCGGCACGAAACCGCTGAGCATGCCCGCCACGTTCTGCGCGAAGCCGACGCCGCTGTAGCGGGTCCGGGCCGGGAACAGGCCGGTCAGCACGGTGCCGGAGGCCGCGTACGGGAAGGACAGCGTGGCCACCGCCAGGACCATGCCGGTGATGACGAGCAAGTCGTTGCCGCTCTCGACCAGCAGGAAGGACGGCACCGCGGCGACGGCGGACAGGATGCCGCCGTATATGATCACCTTGCTGGCGCCGAAGCGCTCGGCCAGCCGGCCGCCCGCGATCAGGACGGGGATTTCGACGACGGCGGCGATCATGCCGCCCGCGAGCATCAGCGAGGACTCGTAGCCCAGGATCTTCACGCCGTAGTAGACCACGAACGCGGTGACCAGGTAGAAGCCTCCGACGCCGAGCAGCGCCGCGGCCATGCCCACGATGATGTGCTTCCAGCTCTCGCGCAGCACGGTGCGGATCGGGGCTTTCTCGGTCTCGCCGGCCTCCATCAGCTCCGCGAAGACCGGGGACTCGTCGAGCCGGGAACGGATGTAGAGGGCCAGCAGCAGCATCGGGAACGCAGCCAGGAACGGAATGCGCCAGCCGAAGGAGTCGAAGCTCTCCTGCGAGAAGAGGAGCGTCATCACGAAGAAGCCGCCGGAGGAGAGGATGGTACCGATCGGAGAGCCGATCTGCGGCAGCGCGGCGTAGCGTGCGCGGCGCTCGAGCGGCGCGTTCTCCACCACGATGGTCATGGCGCCTGACCACTCGCCGCCCACGAACAGCCCCTGCGCAATGCGCAGCAGCACCAGCAGGATGGGAGCGGCGACGCCGATCGCCGCGTAGGTGGGCAGCAGGCCGATCAGGCCGGTGATGATGCCGATGCCGACGATGGTGACCATCAGGGTCTTGCGCCGGCCGATCCGGTCGCCCATTGCGCCGAAGATCATGCCGCCGATCGGGCGGGCCACGAGTCCGACGCCGAAGGTCGCAAAGGAGGCCATCGCGGCCGCCGTCGCGTTCTCGTTCGTGAAGTACTGGACGTTGAAGACCAGGGCGGCGGCCGCACTGAAGAGGAAGAAGTCGTACCACTCCATCGCGGTGCCGACGAGGGCGCCGATGGCTACCTTGGTCGCCTCCTTGTCCGAGATCTTCCTGGTAGCCCCGGCTTCGAGGTTCAGGGATTGCGTCATGGTGCCTCCGCACTCTAGTAGGCCGGCGCTACACGGACGCCGAGGCCTCGCCTTCGAATGCACACCAGCATGCCAGAGTGCAGCAGGTCACACGCGCACGAATCGAGGCGGGTTTGGAGGAGTAGGATGTGCAAAAGCACAAGTTCGGAGGGTCCTGACGCGGTGGAAATGCCTTCGAAACAGGGAATTAACGACGGCGGTGCGGCCGCCCGCTGGAACGAGCTGCTCGACCTGCTCTCCGTCGATGCCCTCACGGACGCGTTCCTCGAGCGCGTGCTGCAGCTGGAGGACTACCGCGACGGCGCGCTTCCGGCCAGCGAGATCCGCCGGACCGGTGCCGCCTCCTTCGAAGCGTTGATCGAAAGCCTGCGGCCCGGCGCCGACAGCAGCCGCCTGGTCAGCGAACGCCAGAACATCGCGCTGGACGTCGGCGTCTCCCGCGCCCGGGCCGGCGTCCCCGTGGAGTCGCTGATGACCGCGATCCGGCTGGACTTCACCGTCCTGTGGAGCCATCTCATGGCCCTGGCCGGGCCGGACGACGCGCCGCTGCTCGTGCGCCGGGCCGAGACGGTGTGGCAGGTCGTGGACACCTACGCCGCGCAGACCCAGGTGACGTACCTGGCGGAGCGGCAGCGCATGGCCCATGAAGAATCGTCGGTCCGGCAGGGCTATGTGGCGGCCCTCTTCGGCCCCGCGGCGCCGGCGCCTGACCTGCTCGAACGCATCGCGGCGGAGCTTGGCCTGGAGCGGGACGGCCCCTTCGGCGTCGCGGTTGCCACGGTCGAAAACGCCGCCGCCCTGCGGATCGTCATCGCGCAGGCCGCCCGCCGGGGCGGCGAAATCTTCACCCACCCGCTGGCCGATGCGCTCGTCGCGTTCTGGGTGCTGGACGAGCGCCACGGGTCTGCGCTCCACGAGGCAGCAGAGCGCATCGGCCGGCTCCGCTGCGGCCTGATCGACCGGGTGGACGGCCTCGCGGACCTCTGGAACAGCGCGCGGCTCGCACGGGACCTCGCCCAGCTCGCGCAGCCCGAAGACGGCGGCGCGCTCACGCTCGGCGGCGCCTGGTCGCGGCTGGCCCGGCTCCGGCTCGCCGCCGCCAACCTCCCGATAGCCCCGGACGTGGAGGGCGCCCTGGCCGGCTGCGGACCGGTGGAACGCGAGCGGCTCATGGAAGCCGTGCGCGCCTACCTCGCCACCGGCAGCGTCACCGATTCCGCCGCCCGTCTCTTCTGCCACCGCAACACGCTGATGAACCGGCTGCGCCGTTTCGCAGACCTGACCGGCGTCGACCCCACCGTCCCCGCGCAGGCCGCCCGGCTGGTCGTCGCCTGGCTCTGATCGCGACCCGCAGGCCGGCGGGGCTCTGCTGGCTACCCCGGCGCGCCGAACTCCTTCCGCACCAGCACCCGGCGCGTACCTCGGCGCTCGATCGGCACGAAGCCTGCGGCCAGGAAGGTGCCGAGCGTGCCGTAGTAGAGGTCTTGCGGCGGTGTCCGCTCCCCCGCCGTGTCCACCGGATACCCCTCGGCGGCAGCCGCCCCGTTCCGCTGCGCATACTGCACCGCGGCCTCCAGCAGTGACAGCCCCAGACCGCGTCCGCGCCCGCGGCGGTCCACGTAGAAGCACGCGACGGTCCACAGCCCGGCGGCGTCCTCGCCCGGAGCCAGCCGGGCGACGCTGGAGCGCTGTAGCCGTACATGGCAGTGGCGTGGCGCCACCGAAACCCAACCCAGCGGCTCACCGTCCACCTTGGCCACCAGGCCGAAAGGTTCGCCCGCCGCCACCAGCCCGCGCACCAGGTCCTTGCGTGCGGCGCCGCCGGCAGCCGCATAGTCGCGTGAATTCATACGGAACCAGGAACACCAGCAGCCGCCCTGCACCCCGCCGGGACCGAACAGCTGCTCGAAAACCGGCCACGCCGCCGTCGTTATTTCCACGATCTCCACCGCCGGATCCTGGCTCATGCCACCAGCATGCCAGCCCGTACCGCGGCTGCGAAGGGCCGGGCTAGGCGCCAAGCGCCATCCGCAGGCCCAGCCCGAACATCACCAGCGCGATCAGCCCGTCCAGGATCCGCCACGACATCGGCCTCGCGAAGAACGGGCGCAGCAGCCGGGCGCCGAAGCCCAACGCGCTGAACCAGAGGACGCTGCCCAACATCGCACCGCCGCCGAACCACCAGCGGGCGCCGCCGGCCTGGCTGTTGGCGACCGAGCCGAGCAGCAGTACGGTGTCGAGGTAGACATGCGGGTTCAGCCAGGTCAGCGCCAGCACCGTGGCCACCGCAGCCTTCCGGCTGAGCGGCCCCTGCTGCGCCGACGCGGTGAGCGCCCCGGGCCGGATCGCCCGTTTCGCGGCCAGGATTCCGTACGCGAGCAGGAACGCCGCGCCGGCAAAGCGGATAATAACGACGACGGCGGGGGCCGCCCCGATCAGCGTGCCGATCCCCACGATGCCCGCCGCGATCAGCACCGCGTCGGACAGGGCGCAGATCAGCACCGTCGCCGCTACGTGCTCCCCGCGGATGCCCTGCCGCAGCACGAAGGCGTTCTGCGCGCCAATGGCGACAATGAGGGCCAGGCCGGTGCCGAGGCCGAGGAGCGCCGCCTGGATCAGGTCCGCTGGAATCACCACAAGAGGCTACTACGGCCGCTGGCCGCGGCTGTGCCTGCCCCTCCGGCCACCCGGGGGGCTCCGGCGCGGAGTTGGCCTAAGGCATTCCCAAGGACCCGAGGGGCCAGTAGGTTGGGTGATTGAACCCCGTTCCGCCCTTCAGGAAGGACCTCCCGTGGCCAATCCCAGCCCGATCGACATCCAGAAGGCCCTCGGCGGCGTCGACTACCCCGCCTCCGCCGCCGACCTGGTCAAGAAAGCCGAAGACTCCGGCGCGGACAGCAGCGTCCTCAAGGCCCTGCGCGGCCTGCCCGACCGGCAGTACGAGACGCCCGCCGAGGTCAATAAGGCCATCGGCGGCAGCTGACCGTCCCGGCGTTCCCCGGAGGCGCCGGTCCTGCCGCGGGAGCGAGCCGGCGCCGGTGGAAATGCGCCGGCGGTCCGCGGCGGCTACCTTGGTAGGGATCCCTTTCCCCAACCGAGGACTTCCATGCCGCCCCGCACTTTGTTCCGGTCAGTCGCCTTTGCCGAAGCAGCCACCTGGACGCTGCTGCTCATCGCCCTGTTCCTGAAGTACGTCCTGCACACCGGAGAGGCCGTCATGAGCATCGCCGGAGGACTGCACGGCTTCGTGTTCCTCTGCTACGTGGCCAGCACGTGCTTCACCTGGGTGAACCAGAAATGGACCACCGGGACGGGCCTGCTCACCGTGGCCTCCGCCGTCGTTCCCTATGCCACCATTCCCGTGGAAAGGTCATTGGACCGCCGCGGCCTGCTCCACGGCGGCTGGCGTTTGGCCTCGGGCGGTGCGGAACCGCGCGGACCGCTGGAAAAGCTCCAGGCGTGGGTCCTGCGGCGGCCGGCCACCGCCGTCGTCGTTACGCTGGTGGCCGTTGCCGCCGTCTTCAGTTTCCTGCTGTTCCTCGGTCCGCCGGATACCTGGTTCGCCTAGCCGCTAGGCCGCCAGGGCAACGTCGGATCCCGATGCCACGGACGCGCCGGCCAGCCTGCCGGCCTCCCCGGCCCTCTGCGCGCACCGGGCGGGCTTGGCCGCCTCGGCCGGAAGGACAGCGCTCAGGTTGCAGGGAACCGGATCCTCACCGGCACATGCCGGCAGCGTCTGCGCGTCGGCGCACTCCTGCAGCTCCCGGGCGGCCTCGGCTGTTGCGGAGGCCGCCGCAAGATCCAGGACGATTCCGAGACCCGGCATGAGCGCGTTCACCCGCCGGGCGACGGCATGCAGTGCCTGCACGTTCCGGGAATCCACGCTTCCCTTGACTTCGATCCTGGCGCTGTCGCAGTCCACGTCCATGCTCACCAGGACCTTGAGTTTGTCGCCCTCCATGCTAAGCGGCTTCCGCCTTGCCGACGGACACCAGCACGGGTTTGCGCGCCGCACGGTTCGCTTCCGCCTTCCGCCAGGCGGCCTCGTCCTTGAGGATCTCCTCGAACGACTCGCGGAAACGCTCCCGCTCCCCGGCCGGAACCAGCTGGAGGTAGACGGGGTGGTTGAAGACCCGCTTGCGGACCTGGTGGCAGAACGGCAACACGGACAGCCGGCGGCTGTGCGCATCCGCCAGGGCGGTGCGGATCAGCCGGTCGTCCAGGTCGGTGTCGCGGAATTCCTGGTCCACAGCGGTGTGAAGAAGCCACATCTGGTCGCCCTCAATGCGGTAGTGCAGGGATCCTGCGACCGCTCCATCAACGTAGGCGTCGTACTGCGAAGCACCGAAGTTGTTTCGAATGACCTGCATGCTCTCTCCTCTGTTTCTCCCCTTCAGCCTCGGCCGTAGCTGGAGGCCGGCATTTCGGGCTGAAGGGTCCAGCGGCGCCTCCCCTGAAGGATCGGCACCGCCATCGGATCTTGCTTACAGGGTAAGCAAAGCATGCTTACTTTATTTGCGCAAAACGTTCCATCGAAACTGGTCGAATTTTGAGTCAGCTGCGCAGCGTTTCGAGGCGTTCCAACAGTTGTTCCAGCGCTTCCTCGAACTCCTGCTCGGCCCGGTCCTCGGAGAGCAGGGACTGGAACTCCCGCAGCAGCGGGTAGCCTGACAGGTCGGCCGGGCGCGGGGGCCGCAACTCGGCCTCCTCGGCCGGCCCGACGTCCGCGCCCATGGCGGAAACCTCGAGCAGCAAATGCCCGAGCAGGAAACTGCTGAAGGCCCGGTAGGCATCCACGGCGGCCCGCTCGCTGAAGCCCGAGCCGGTCAGTGCGGCCAGGAAGGACTCCACCCAGCGCAGGCTGCGCAGCGGCGGCCGGACCCAGGGAGCCTCGGTCGGCCTGGTGGCAACCAGCGGGAACACCTGCGGCCGCGTCTGGGCCAGGCGCCGCGAACCGTGCGCCAGCCGCAGCAGGTAGTCCTGCCAGCCATGGACCGGCTCTACGGTGACTTCAGGGTCGCTGTAAAGTTCGTCCACTACGGATTCCACAATGCCGTCCAGCAGGTCCTCCCGCGAATGCACGTAGCGGTAGAGCGACATCGCCTCCACACCCAGTTCTTTGCCGAGCCGGCGCATGGTGAGCTGCCGGACTCCGAAGCGCTCCACATATTCAACGCCGGCCTCAAGGATCATCCCGCGCTCCAAGCGGGCGCGTTCGGCACCGGGTTCCTGGCTTCCGTCGTGGCCTGCTGGCGCTGGACCGGACACTGTCAGCCCCTTCCTGCGGCTCAATCCAGCCTACGCTCAGGCGGGCGCCCCTGTCCCGGCATCCGGAACATCGGGGGAACGAAGGCGCCGTGTTTTCGTTATGCCGAGGGAGAACCGGCCTCCAATCGTTCGACCGGGCAGAGCTTACGCCGTAAGCTCATGGTATGGATGAAGAGTTGAAACAGGTTTGGGTCGCCTCGGCGGCGGTCGAATCCCTGCAGGGAGAAATTGACCAAGCCGAAAGCCAGCTCGACACCGCCATCGACGAAGCGGTGAAGGCCGGAGCTGATCCGGACGCAATCAGCAACGCGGCAAACCTCACCGCCACCGAGTTGAGCGACCGCGTCCCCGTGCTCCCGGCAGAACCGGCCTAGCCAGGCTCCCCGGCGAAGGGAACGGCAGCAACAACTTACGCACAACAGAAGCACCGCCGCAGCCGGACGCTGCAGCGGTGCTGTTCCTTTTTCCCGTAAGGCTCGAGACGGCTTAAGCCAAAGAGCCTGGGGCCGCGTCGCCCGGCAGGCTGACCGTGAACACGTTGGGGCCGCTGCGCGTGACCCTCACCCGATCCCGCGGGGCGTTGGCCTTGGTAGACACGTGCGCGATGGCGGCCTCCAGCGTGTGGTCCATCGTGGAGTGGTCCCAGATCTTGAGCGTCATCGAGTGCGATTCAAAGTTCATGCACCGCTGCTTTCTTCGTCGTTTTCCCGCCACCTCGTCGCTGAGGAAGCGGGTCCACTGTATCCGGCCACCCACGGTGGGCCCATTGAATGTGACCGAAAGTGACCGCACGCACAGCCCTCGACCCGCCGCGCTGTGGCTGGCTGGGCGTCCGGAGCCCCTGACGCACTTGCAGGATCTCAACGCACTTGTCACTTGTCATGCGTCAATGACCGCCGTTCTCCTCTAGATGCACAGACCTGCCTCCGAGGCTGGGTGTACTGTCATCCGACCTTGGCTCCGCGCTCCATTGCCGATAGGGCACAGGAGATTCACCAAAGGCTGATGGGGCTCTCTACCGCAGGGAATGAAGACAGCGCCGCTGCACGCTTCACCCGGGAGCTGGTCTTGTCCCGGGCCACCCTGCACCGGGACCATACCGAGGCTGACGCACGTTCCAGGCAGAACGGCCGATGATCACAGTCCCGCATCTGCGGCTAGAGCGCCAGGAGGTCTTGTTCGCTTGCCTGTACGCGCGGCGCCGATCGGACATAGTCACGGTTATCGGTGCTTTGGCGACTTGGGACAAAACGACTCCTTCGGCTTGCTTGAATGATTCTTCGACGGCTCCCGATTGCGTCCGCAGCCGGCTAAGAGAGAGCCGCCTCTGAACGTCCCCGCGCAGGTGCTTCCGTTCCCGTTACGCATCGTAGCGCCCTCGAGGGCCATCAGTCCCTGGGACGGGTGCGGTCCGCCGCCGGCGCCCGCAACAGACGGGGGCACCTACTTCAGCGCATCGGCGATCGTCTCTCGGAACCATGTCCGGGCGGACGATACGGGTGGTGCCCCGTTCCAGTAGAGAGAAACGTTGAACGTCGGGATGGCGAAGGGAAGCTCGCGAAAAGTCACGGGCTGCTGGGCGGCGAACAGTTCGGCGACGCGCAAAGGGACGATTGCCGCACAATCGTTGCTGGCCACGATCTGTGGGAGCACGGAGAAGTGGTGGAGGCGGAGCACCACCCGCCGCTCGACACCCATGGATTCAAGCATGCGGTCGGCCTGGGAATGGCCGGAGGACTGATGGATGGCAACATGACGAAGGGCAGCGAATTCGTCGAGTGCCAGCGGTTCGTCTGATCCCGCGAACGTTTCGGGCAGGACGCACACGTACCGTTCCTCATAGAGGATCTTGTGGTGTTCAGCCCCTTCGATGGGCACGCTGGCGACCGCGGCATCTATTTCTCCCCGCATCAGCCATTGGGACACCGAGTCGATCTGCATCGGGACGATTTCCAACGTCGCATGGGGGGCCTCATTCCCGAAGACCCGGAGAAGCGGCGGCAGAAAGGCCAGTTCCCCCAGGTCAGTGAGGCACAAGCGAAACTCCTGCCGCGTTGAGGCGGGGTCAAAGGCTCGTCCCGCTTCCACTGTCGCGTCGATCGCGGCGACGGCCGGCCTGATCGTTTCGAAAAGTTCCGTCGCCCGCCGGGTCGGCACCATTCCCTCTGCGGTGCGTGCGAAAAGCGGGTCTGCAAGCTGCTTGCGCAGCCTGCCCAGCGCGTAACTGACCGATGGCTGGGTAATCGACAGTTCCAGCGCGGCGCGGGTCAGACTTCCGGTCTCATAAATGGCAGTGAAGGCCCGGAGAAGATTCAGATCCATTCCTGTCATGATCCAAGAATAGAGTCTGCCGATCTGACCCGCGCCTGTTATAGACGTCGAGGACTCGGTTATGGCTCTGCTATTTGGGCGTAGCCTGCAAGGCTTCCACTGCTTCGGCGGCGGCGGTACCCACTGACCTCGCCGCCTGGGCGAGGCCCGTAATCTCTTGTTCCGAGAGCGTGGGGAGCACGGGAACCAGCCGCCCGTCCCGAAACACGGTGGGCACGGAAACGAAGGTGTCGGGAAGTTCGGGGAGCGCGCCGGTCCAGATCGTCGCCGGATGCACGCCCCCGGAAGCCATGGACTTGATGATCTGGGCGACTCCGAGGGGCGTGGTCCATCCGCTGCTACGGCCGGGCTTGAGGGCGGACCACCGGGAGAACCACCCTGTTATGTCGGCCGTGATTCGGTCCCGCTGGTCGGAACTCAGGACCAGGGGGACGCTGTTAACGGCAAGCGTGCTGTACAAGGGCACCTGCCCGTCGCCATGTTCACCGAGCACGAGGCCGGAAACGTGTTCCGGACGTGCCCCGATTTCCCGGCCGACGGCGGCACGGAAACGGATGGAGTCGTTGAGGCTGTAGCCGACGATGCGGTCGGGAGCGATGCAGGACATCCGGTGCAGCGCGTCCGACAGGACGTCCACCGGGTTGGAGAGGAGCATGACCACTCCGTGGTCCCCGGCCAGGCGTTCGATGTCGGGCAGAAGGATCCTAAGCAGGCGGAGGTTGGCGAGGAGGAAGTCCCGACGGTCACCGTCCGGTGTTTCCGGCGCTGAAGCGGCGACGATGACCAGGTCGACGGGGAGGCCGGGCGGAGGCGGGCCGACGACCAGTTGGGTATGGGTTGAACCCGCGAGGATCTGTGCTTCGGCGATGTCGATGGCGTGCGCCTGCAGGATGTTGTCCCGTAGGTCGGTCAGGTACACGGTGTCGGCCAGCCCTTCAACGGCTAGTCGTTCAACGACACCGGAACCGATCAGCCCGGCCGCGCCGATAACGGCCACGGTGGAGGGCCATGCGCTGCGGCTACCGCCACTGCTGGTTAGGTCGTTCTTGGTCATGGTGGTGCTGTCCTGTCACTCTGGGTAGTCGTTCTTGAACATGCCTCTGTCCGGGCCGACACTGCAGATCCGGACAGAGGCGGCAGCCCTAAGACCAGACGGCGTACCGGCGCGGCCCAGGCTGAAGACTGATGTAACGAAAGGCCGCCGAAATCGGGCCAAGGAACGGCAACTCGCTCGAGCCGAGGTTTCCGAAAATGGTCGGCAGACCATTCTTCATCGTCAGCTCGTAGCCAACTTCTTTGGCAGGCATGATCGTTTCGTTCCTTTCACTTGCAGTCGACGATACGGACGCAAGCGATATTGATCCACAGGCTTTCTGTGCAATTTGTATAATCTGCCTCTTTGTGCGGTGCATTAGCTTCGCAGGTCCCGCCCCTGCGGCTCCTTGACGGTGGAGACGGCCACCAGGGAGACCACGGATAGAGCTGAGATGTAGATACCGATGGCCATCCCGCCCCCGGTCTCGGCCAAAATAAGCTCGGCGATCATGGGCGCAAAGGCACCGCCGAGGATCGCCCCGATGGCGTAACCGATCGACACGCCGGAGTAGCGGATGTTGGCCGGGAACATCTCCGCATACAGGGCCGCCTGGGGGCCGTAGGAGAGACCGAGCCCGATGGTGAGGACCAGGACCGAGACGGTGAACCAGAGGATGTCCCCGGTATCTATCAGCATGAACATAGGCACTGCCCACAGCAGAAGCGCGACGTAACCAATCTGGAAGGTCCGTATCCGGCCCAGCTTGTCCGAGATGATGCCCCCGAACATCGTGAAGACCAGCCAGGAGAACGCCGCCAGCGTGCTCGCGAGCAGAACGGGGCCGCGCTCCATACCGAGGTGCTTCGTTGCATATGCCGAGAAGAAGGCGATGAGCAGGTAGCCGGCAGCGTTGTTGGCGAGGAAGATAAGGGCAGTCTGCAGTACCTGCTTCGAGTTGGAGCGGAAGAGTTGGCGCAGAGGCGCGCTTGACTCAGCTTTGCGCTGCTGCATTTCCTTAAAGACCGGGCTCTCGTCCACCGAGCGCCGGATGAGGAAACCCACCAGAATGAGGACGACGGAGAAGAGGAACGGCAGCCGCCAGCCCCAGGCCAGAAAGTCCTCATTGCTCAACAGCGTCGTCGTGAGAAACATGACGAACGTCGCCAGGATCATCCCGCAGGGCACACCGATCTGCGGGTAAGCACCAAAGAACCCGCGCTTGCTTAGGGGTGCATGTTCCACGGACATCAAAGCCGCGCCACCCCACTCGCCACCTGCCGAGAAACCCTGGACGATGCGCAACACAACGAGCAGGATCGGCGCCCAGACACCCCAAGCCGCATAGGTCGGCAAGAGGCCGATCAGCGCGGTGGCGGCACCCATAAGGACAAGTGTGAATACGAGCATCATCTTGCGCCCCACTCTGTCGCCCAAGTGACCGGCCACGACCGCACCCAAGGGGCGGAACAGAAAGCTGATACCCAGCGACGCCCACGAGACAATCTGTGCCAGCGCCGGATTCTCGGTGGTCATCGGCGCAAAATACAAGCTAGCGAGAACGAGCCCGGCAGCTTGGGCATAAATGAAGAAGTCGTACCACTCAATCGTCGTGCCCACGAGTGTCCCCGCCAGGACTTTGCGCTGTTCCTTTTGGCTGGAGACCGCAACCCGTTGCGACGCCATTTCTCTGTTCGACATGGGAACTCCTAGGTACTTCGAAGGGAAGGTATCGATCAGGTGCTTTTCGTCTCGCACCATAACCAGAGGCTGCAGACCATCATTCGACGCACAGGGTGCAGAAGTAGGCTTCGAGCAACCCCGGGACGGTCCCCGGGCGTGTAATGGAAGCAGCTTGCCTCCGGCACCTGCACCGTGCCGCTCGTCACAAAGCGGCCCTACTCACTGTAGGGAAAAGCAAGTCATTGAGCCAATCGATAAATTGCATTGATTTCATTGGATCTATCTATTGCCCGCCCTGTCTTCGTTTCTCCATGCCATTCCGGACGGAGCCCTCCAGCGTGCGGGCGAAAGCTCCCGGGGAAGGACCCGTGGCATGATCGATCTCATGAGGGCCACGAGCGCGCCGATTCGCCGCATCGGCGCAATAGGCTCCGCGCGTGACCCAATGGCCCCTTGTTTCGGTGATCCCTCGGCACCCCTTAGAGACCAGATGTAGGAGGCCATCCGTGGTGGATTTGAACCTGATCCGGGTATTTTCTGCTGTCATCGAGGAAGGCTCGGTGACAGCGGCCGCGGAGCGATTGAAGATGTCCCAGCCGTCCGTCACCCAAGGTTTGAACAGATTGCGCCGGGCAACGGGAAGTGATCTATTCCGGCGCCAAGGGCGTGGAATTGCCCCCACCCGCGCGGCCTTGCAGCTGTATGAAGAGGTCGGCAGGCTTCCCATGATTGCCGATGCGGCTATTGATCGGCTCTCGCGGTTTGACCCGCCGACCGCCCGGACTACCTTTCGCGTCGCGCTAACTGATCTCGGGCAGACTGTATTCCTCCCGGCGCTGGTGTCGGGCCTCGCGGCGGCTGCTCCGCACTGCAGTCTGGATGTCGTTAATCTCGACACCGAGACGGCAGGCGACGGCCTTGTTGCGGGGGACCTGGACCTCGCCGTCTCGTCTACGCTCCTCGAGGGAGCGCTGCGCACTTCGATCATTCGCTGGGATCGGTACTGCTGTGTGTCGAAGCGCGATCGGTTCGGAGGCGGAACTCCCACCTTGGAAGAAATGACGTTGCTGCCTCGGGTGGTGGTCCGGGGAACGACAGGACATGCGCTCATGCACTCCCTCCTGCCGCCCCCTGTGGAAGGTTCGGTTCACGTGTCAGGGTTCGGGGCAATTCCGGGGATCCTGGCTGCATCAGAGCTGATCGCCTTCGTCCCGGAGGTGGTGACCGCGGATTGGGTCGCTCGATGGGGCTTCGCGGTCAGTCCCTTGCCGCGTGAGGAGTTCGCGGCCCCCGTTCGCGCCCACGCGGCTCTCGACACCTCATCCTCGGCAACGGCTTGGTTCGTTGAGTGGGCGATCGAGACAATGCGGTCCCTATAGCGACGCCTAGCTCAGCGTCCGCCCGCCTCTCCATCTTTGGAGGGTTTAGGGCATCAGTCTTTCGGAGGGTAGTCATGGGACCAACTCATAAGCTGGACCTATGGAACCTGCCTTCATTCTTTATTAGACCCCGGTGATCAGTCTCACCTAACCTCTATATGTCTTCTCAGAACTGCGGTTCGGAGACCACTTCGATTACCGAAAGAGGCTTTCATGACTGCTACGGCCACCACCTCCCCCGACGTCCGCACTGCCGCCGTCTCCGTTATTGACGGACTTCAGGCCGGAAGCTTCATTGGCGGCGTCTGGAGGGACGGCTCCTCGAAGCGTCCTATCACTGTCACCGCTGCGTTGGACGGGACCGTGCTGCGCCGCTTCTCTGGAGCGTCTGCCCAAGATGTGGACCAGGCGTACGAAACCGCCGCAGCTGCCCAAAAGGAATGGGCCAACGTTCCCCCTACCGAGCGCGCCGCCATCATCAGCCGGGCCGCTGACATCCTGGAGCGCCGTCGACCCAAGCTCACCGCGCTGCTGCGCATCGAATCTGGATCCTCGGCTCTTAAGGCCAATATCGAGGTCAGCGCCGCCGTGGGTATCACGCGTGAGTCCGCAACGTTCCCGAACCGGTCCCACGGGACCCTGCATCCGTCCGCTTTCCCGGGCAAGGAAAACCGCGTTTACCGCGAGGCCCTCGGCGTCATCGGCGTGATCTCCCCCTGGAACTTTCCCTTGCACCTGTCCATTCGTTCCGTTGCTCCGGCCCTTGCCCTGGGCAATGCGGTCGTCCTGAAGCCGGCCTCGGACACCCCGGTCTCCGGCGGACTGGTCATCGCCGAGATCTTCGAGGAAGCCGGCCTCCCCCAGGGCCTGCTGTCCGTCGTGGCCGGCGCCGGGTCGGAGATCGGAGATCACTTCGTCCAGCATCCGATCCCTTCGATGATTTCCTTCACCGGATCGACCCCGGTGGGACAACGCGTGGCATCCCTGGCCGCCCAGGGCCACCTGAAGAAGGTCGCTCTGGAACTGGGCGGGAACGCTCCACTGGTGGTCCTGGACGACGCCGACCTTGAGGGGGCCGTCAACGGCGCCCTGATGGCCAAGTTCCTCCACCAGGGCCAGATCTGCATGGCCGCGAACCGCATCATCGTGGACGCGTCCGTCTACGACGAGTTCGTTGACCGCTTCGCCGCCCGGGCACGAGAGCTCGTGGCCGGGGACACCACCGACGACAGCGTCATTATCGGACCGGTCGTCAACGACGAACAGGTTGCCACGGTGGCCGGGCTGATTGAGGCCGCCCGCCAGCAGGGCGCCCGTGAGGTCGTCGGGGGCCAGCTCGACGGGCGTCTGGTGGGCCCGCATGTCTTCGCCGACGTGACCGAGGACATGGACATCGCTAGGGACGAAATTTTCGGTCCCGCCGTCGGGATCATCAAGGCCCATGGCGAAGAAGAAGCTCTGCGGATCGCCAACAACACCGAATTCGGGTTGTCCTCCGCCGTCTTTACCCGGGACGTTGAGCGCGGTGTCCGGTTTGCCCGCGGCGTGAAGGCAGGCATGACCCACGTCAACGACTCCACGGTTAACGACGAACCGCATGTCATGTTCGGCGGCGAGAAGAACTCCGGCCTGGGCCGGTTCAACGGCGAGCAGGCGATCGAGGATTTCACGACCCTGCACTGGGTGGGCGTGCGCTCTGCCATGGGGCCCGTCCCGTTCTGATCCCCCGACGGATTCGGATCGGCGATCGCTGCCCCTGTCGGCAACGTGTGCGGCATGGTCCGGATCGGCAGCAAGCCGCCGCCAGCACCACGCCCGCGGCTACCTACGCAGCGAATATTTGAAAGAGGAACGCGCATGACCACCAAGAAGACCGTTCTGGAATCGAGCCTGGATGTGTTTCGTGCCCACGGCGTGACCACCGTCTTCGGGAACCCCGGGTCCAATGAACTCCCGTTCCTCGCTGGCCTCGACGAAGACTTCGATTTCGTCCTTGGCCTGCACGAGCAGGTGGTCGTGGGCATGGCCGAGGGCTATGCCCGCGCCACAGGGCGACCGGCCCTAGTGAATCTTCATGCGGCGTCAGGTTCCGGCAATGCCATGGGGGCGCTGACCAACGCCCACTACGGGCACATCCCCATGGTCATTCTGGCCGGGCAGCAGGTTCGGCGCACCGTGGGCCAGGAGACAATGCTCGCCAGCGCGGATGCCGCAACACTGCCGGCGCCGCTCGTGAAGTACTCGCACGAACCCCTCGCTGCCGCCGACGTGCCGCGGACCCTGGCCCAGGCCGTTTTTGAGACCTCTATCCAGCCGTGCGGTCCGGTGTACGTGTCGGTCCCCCTCGACGACTGGGCCGAAACGGCCCTTGAAGACGACTCGCTGCTGACTGAGCGCTCAGTCGCCACCTCCGGCGACCTGGCTCCCGCGTTGGCGCAGGAACTTATCTCCATCGTTGACGGCGCGAAGAGCCTTGCCCTTATCGTCGGCCCCCAGGTGGACGCCGCTGCCGTGCAGGACCCTGCCATCTTCGAGGCAGTGGCTTCTCTGGCGGAGAAGGCCAATGCCTCGGTCTACATTGCGCCCTCTCCATCGCGGTGTCCCTTCCCGACCACGCACCCGAATTTCGAGGGTGTCCTCGTCCCGGGCATTACGTCGGTACGAGAGCGCCTCGCCGGCCACGACGTGGTCTTCGTCCTGGGCGCCCCCGTCTTCCGCTACCACCGCTGGGAGCCGGGCAACTACCTTGCCGCAGGCACACAGGTCGTACACCTCACTCAGGACCCCCGCGAAGCAACACGGGCACCCTACGGGCGGGCGGTCGTCGCCGAGGTCGCCAGCGCAGCAAAGACCCTGTCTGAGGGCGTGACGGACCGCGGCCAGCGGCGCGGGGCACGCGGCACCCGCGCCCTGCCCGCGGCCAAGACCTCCCCGGAAGGCATGACGGGCACCGAAATCCTCGAAGTCCTCAACGCCCACGCCAACGATACCGTGGCCTACGTGAACGAGACGACCACCCTGGATCTGGAATACCTCGAGCGCATCGCCATCGAGCGCCCAAGCATGTACCACTTCCCGGCATCGGGCGGCCTCGGTTTCGGCCTCCCGGCGGCGGTCGGAATGTCGCTGGGCGATCCCGAGAAGACCATCGTCGCGACGGTGGGCGATGGCTCCGCCAACTACGGGATCACTGCCCTGTACACCGCGGCCCAGCGCCAGACGCGAACAGTGTTCGTCATCGTCAACAACTCCAGCTACGGGGCTCTGGCGGCGTTCGCCCAGCGCATGGGTGTGCCGGACGTTCCCGGTCTCCAGCTCGGCAGGATCGATTTCGTCGCCATTGCCGAAGGCTACGGGGTTCCGGCCCAGAGGACGGAGACCCGCGAGGAATTCGAGCTGGTCTATAGGAAGGCCTTGGAGGGAAGCGGCCCCTTTCTCATCGATGCACAGGTCGTCGCCGACTAAACCGCCGCAAGGCGTCAGCACAGGGACAGGCTCATGCCGGCAAGCGAGCAGAGTTTGAGTCCTCGGAAAGAAAAGGGGCCATGAAGTGAAAACGGCAATTGTGGGGGCGGGTGCCATGGGCCAACTCTTCGGCGCCCGGTTGCAGCTGGCAGGCACGGACGTAGTCTTCCTCGACACGAACCAGGCCACCATCGATGTGCTCAACGCGCGGGGAGTGACTCTCCAGACCGAGTCTCGCACCGAGCACACTCCAGCCCGAGCCGCCCGAGCCTCCGAGCTGGACGAAACGTTCGATCTGTTCATCATCTTCACCAAGGGATTCCATACGCAGGCGGCCGTAGCCTCCATCGCGCACCTCATCGGCGCTGAGAGCTGCGGCTTGACGCTGCAGAACGGCCTCGGGAATGCCGAACGCCTCCAGGAGTACTTCGGACCATCGAAAACCCTGCTGGGAGTGACCGACTTCCCCGCCGATCTGTCAGCACCCGGCATGGTGTCCAGCAACAGTCGTGGGAAAGTAAGACTCGGGGCCCTCGGCAACGTACCCAGGTTGCCCAACATCGCCCAACTCTTGGACTCCGCTGACCTGCATGCGGCAGTGGAGCAGGACATCCGAATCCCCGTGTGGGAAAAGGTCGCTTTCAACGCCGCTTTGAACACACTCAGCGCAGTCACTGGCCTAACCGTAGGAGGGATAGGCGCCGATCCCCACGCCCGCGGACTCGTTGCCTCGGTGCTTGAGGAAACCCTGGCTGTGGCCGGACGCCTGCAAATCGACGTCTCCCGGCAGCGCATCGAGGCAGCGCTCGATAACGCATTCGCTCACCACACACATCACAAGACCTCCATGTTGATGGACCGGGAGGCAGGCCGCCCCACAGAGATTGACACAATTGGAGGAGCGGTCGTTCGACTCGGACAGGACAACGGCGTCAGCACTCCCGTACTGGCTACCTTGTGCGAACTGGTCCGCACCGCTGCACGCCCAGGGGATAACCGATGATGGACGGCCCCCGCTTAACTGGTCCATGAACACCACGAGCGCAACCGGCTGGCATAAAACGTTCAGTCTGCGCAGCACTGTCACCAGTTCAATGCTTCTCCTGTCACGCCGCTTCGGAAGGACGGGCGTCTACGGTCACCCGATGCCGCCCGCCGTTCCTAAGCCGTACGGCAGTGGGCAGAACTCAAGCCGCGTCCATCCTCGAGGCACGCGAGAACTACGACGACGCCGTAACCGGGCAGGGCTGAGGTCCGCTCGCCCGTTCTGTGCGTGCTTTTGAGATCTGGACGGTCACCCCGGCAGACCAAGATCGGAGGAATGCAATGGACTCCCAAGACGAGGATCTTTAGAAGCGGTTCGAGCGCTAGCGGAGTCTAGAACGGGGCTCACTGAGAGCAGCGTGCAGGCAGAGCCACGGCATGCTGCCGTGTTTGTGAAGTTGTTGTCCGGTCCGCTGGACACCGCTTGGCTGCTCTTAATGCCAGCCCGCGACCCCTGTCGCATAAGCCGGTCCTCCACCGCACCGCTCACTTGCCGTAAACCACGCACAGAAAACGCTGTGTTTCCGGGGTTCTCGGATTGGCGTATGCCCCGCCCACAAAAAAGCCCGCTGATGGCACCTCAAGCGCTCCAAGCCAGCGAACTCCACTGGTTCCTAATTGTCTGTCGTCAGTCACTGCCCGACGTCGATCTTGAGCTGAAATCCCCGCGATGGCCTCGTCAACTGCTGGCTTCCAGAATGCAAGCCAGCATACTGCCGGCGCTACGAACAGGGGACAAGCACTATGAGAAAGCGACAAGTGGATGGAGGCCCTACAGCGCTACCCGCTCTCGACCGCCATGTTGGCGAAGCGCGAGTAGTGGCCCTGGAAGCCCACGACGATGGTTTTCGTGGGGCCGTTACGGTGCTTCGCCACGATCACGTCCGCCTCGCCGGCGCGCGGCGATTCCTTGTCGTAGATGTCCTCGCGGTGCAGCAGGATGACCATGTCCGCATCCTGCTCGATGCTGCCGGATTCGCGGAGGTCGGAAACCATCGGCTTCTTGTCCGTCCGCTGCTCGGAACCACGGTTCAGCTGCGACAGGGCGATGACGGGCACCTCGAGCTCTTTGGCCAGCAGCTTCAGCGCACGGGAAAACTCGGACACTTCCTGCTGGCGGGATTCGACGCGCTTGCCGGACGACATTAGCTGCAGGTAGTCCAGCACGACCAGCTTCAGGTCGTGCCGCTGCTTGAGCCGGCGGCACTTCGCCCGGATCTCCATCAAGGACATGTTCGGGCTGTCGTCAATGAAGAGCGGCGCGTCATTCATCCGGCCCATCGTGGTGGCGATCTTGCCCCACTGCTCGTCCTTGATCGTGCCTTTGCGGAGGTCCTGCAGGCCGATCGTGGCCTCCGCCGACAGCAGGCGCATGGCAATCTCGTTGCGTCCCATTTCCAGCGAGAAGAACACGGTGGTCATGTTGTTCTTGATCGCGGCCGATCGAGCGAAATCCAGTGCGAAGGTCGACTTGCCGACCGCGGGCCGGGCCGCGATGACGATCATCTGGCCGCCGTGCAGGCCCTGGGTGAGCTCGTCGAGCTCGTAGAAGCCGGTGGGGACGCCGGTAAGCCCCTCGCCGCGATGCCCGGCGGACTCGATCTCGTCCACCGTGGACTCGATGATGTCCTTGAGCGGCACGTAGTCTTCGGCGCTGCGCCGCTCGGCCACAGTGTAGATCTCCGCCTGCGCCTGGTTGACGATGTCGTCGACTTCGCCGTCCTGGGAGTAGCCGAGCTGGACGATCTTGGTGCCGGCGTTGACGAGGCGGCGGAGCACGGCACGCTCACGGACGATCTCCGCGTAGAAGCCGGCGTTGGCCGCCGTCGGAACCGACTGGATCAGGGTGTGCAGGTACGCCGGACCGCCGATGCGGGTGATTTCGCCGCGCTTGGTCAGCAGGTCGGACACGGTGACGGCGTCGGCCGGTTCGCCGCGGCCGTAGAGGTCAATGACGGCCTCATAGATGCTCTCGTGGGCCGGCCGGTAGAAGTCATTGCCGCGCAGGATCTCCACGACGTCGGCGATGGCGTCCTTGGACAACATCATGCCGCCCAGCACCGATTGTTCGGCGACGAGGTCCTGCGGCGGCGTCCTGGCGAAATCCGGTTCCCGACTTGTTTGGGCGGAGTCCGATTGAACTGCTGT
The DNA here is from genome assembly GCF_026011795.1 of Arthrobacter mangrovi. Lineage (GTDB taxonomy): Bacteria > Actinomycetota > Actinomycetes > Actinomycetales > Micrococcaceae > Crystallibacter > Crystallibacter mangrovi. Next base: position 218,146 of record NZ_BRVS01000004.1, read on the forward strand.
CACCGCTGCCTGCTTTCTGTCCTCGACGCTGCTTCTGCCAGCCGGCACACTCCTTGGCGGAGGGGGCCGGCCGATTCCTATGTATCAACCGCTTCCGACACTTCCGCCCGGCGCCGGGCAGGGCAATATAGCCCCGGACGGCGCCGAAACAAGGAGGAATACCCGGTACGTTAGTCCTCTTTGTGCGGCCCGCAAAGCCAGTTATCCACCGGTCCTGTGGATACATTGTGGATTGGCTGGCGTGTCTTGTGCACAGACTGTGTGGATAACTGTGGATAACCTTGTTAACTCGGCAGTAACATGCCTCTGACCTGCATAAATGCCCTGCACAGCCTGTGGATCAAAGAAAATCAGCGTGATCTTTTCCCCAACACTGTGGGTTTGACAAGTGTGGGAAAGGGCCGTAGGGGACGAATGTCCACACCGTTATCCACAGGATGCGCGGCTTCTCCCGTGGATAACGCCGTGGTTCTTCGCGGCTGGGCCTGCATCGATGCCCGATGGGACCTGTTCGGCGGACGGCATAGCCCCAAAATCGGGTGGCTGCCATTCGCGACCCCGCCCCAAGGTCCCGCGAACGTGCCCGTAGGATTAATCACATGGAGTCCTTCCTGATCCCCCTGCTGATTGTCGTCGTCGTTGTGGTGCTGGGCCTGCTGGCCGTGAAGTATCTGGGCGGCCGTTCCAGGACCGGGAACGACGGCGGATCCCGCGGGCGCTCGTCCCGGGGACCGGCGGCGGTGGCGTCCCGCGAGGAGTCGATCAGAGCCAGCGCGCGGTTGAACCAGCAGCAGCACTCGGCCATCTACGCGCTGCTGGCGCGCGGTGACGCGCTGAACGCAATCATGGAATACCGGAAGGCGACCGGCGCCAAGCTCCGCGAGGCGGCGACCGCCGTCGCCAGCATGTCCGCTTACCCACAGGCTTACGGGGCCGCGCCGGCTACGGATGGCGCCGAGGGCGCACGAGGATCGGGCCGACCCGATGGTGTCGCCGCTTCGGACCGGTCCGAAGAAGCCGGCCGCCCGGGCACTGCCGGGGGAACAGGTTCCGGCCTGTCCCCGGACGCTGCCTCAGGGTTGGCCGGGCAAGCCGGTCCGGGTCAGGCAAAGGATGCCGCTTCCGGATCGGCAGGAGAAGCCAATGGTTCCGGCTTGTCCGGGGATGCTGCCGGTCGCGGCGGGGCCGGGTCCCAGGACTCCGGTCCGCTCGGACCGCCGGCCCGTCCGGTTGTCCCCGACACGCCCGAATCACTTGCCGGGCCGGCTCCCACGCCGCGCCCGGAAGCCGCCGATGCCCCCGCATTCGCCCGGCGGCCGAAGGAGGCGGCACGCGGGTACCGCTACCGCGCGATTGTCTCGCAGGGCGACGAGATCCGCGAGATCGCCAGCACCCGCCTCAACGATGACGTCTTCGGCCGGATCAAGGACCAGGCCCTGGGCGGCGATCGGGAGGCCGCCGTCCGGCTCCTGATGGAGCACTCTGACGCGGACGAGCAGCAGGCGAGGGAGTTCGTCCGCCTGATCCAGCCCGAGCCGCCGGCCAAGTCCGAGGGCTAGCCGGCACTGCGACAGGAACGCAGCGCCGGAGGCTAGCCCGGCGGCATGGTGGCCGAGCACGGGGAAACGAGCGGGCTGGCCTGCGCCGAAGACTCTGGCAGACTGTGGCCATGGCTGAGAACAAGACCGCCCCGACCGACGTGCCGGTAGACGAGTTCCTCGCGGGCATCGAGCACCCCGTGCGCCGCGCGGACGGCGAGGCGCTGCTGGAGCTGATGCGCCAGGTCACGGGCGAAGACCCGTTGATGTGGGGCCCGTCCATGGTGGGCTTCGGAAGCTACCACTACCGCTATGCGAGCGGCCGCGAAGGCGACGCGCTGGCCGTCGGGTTCTCTCCGCGGAAGGCCAGCCTTGCGCTCTACGGCCTCACCTATGCGCCGGAGTCCGCCCAATTGCTCGCGCGGCTGGGCAAGCACAAGACCGGAGCCGCGTGCCTGTACATCAACAAGCTCGCGGATGTGGATCCGGAGGTGCTGCGCGAACTGGTCACCGCAGGCCACCGCTTCATGACCACCCACGACCACGGATCGCACCCCGGCCAAGCCTGAGCAAGAAGGCCGGCAGCGAGCCGCTCCCGGGCAAGGATGATGGGCCTGTCGTTGTCGTCCACGAAGCCAGCGCCCATAATGACCCTGTGGCAATGTCGCTGCTGTTCGGCATCGTAACTTCCAGCGCCCTTGTGATCGGCGGGCTCATCGGCGTGTGGTTCGAACTGCCCAAGCGCGTGCTGGCCATCATCCTCTCCTTTGCGGCCGGGGCCCTGGTTACCGCCCTGACCTTCGAACTGTTCGAGGATGCCTACGAGCGCGGAGGCATCTGGCGCGCGGCCGGCGGCCTCTTCGTCGGCGCCGTGGTGTTCACGACCTTGAGCGCGCTGCTCGACCGCTGGGCGCAGGCCGGATCGAAATCGATCCCCGCGGACGAGTACCGGGGCAGCGCCAAACTGGACACGGATGCCGCCGCCAAGGGCCATGCCCCGACCGCGGAGTCCACGCGAGGCGCGGCGGGTCTGGCCCTGCTGGCCGCAGCCACGCTCGACGGCGTGCCGGAGAACCTGGCGCTGGGCGTGGCGCTCGGCGAGGGCAGCGGCGGCCTGGCCCTGCTGGCGGCGATCTTCGTCTCCAACCTGCCGGAGGCCTTGGTCGGCGCGGCCTCCATGCGCAGCCAGGGCATGTCGAGGCCCTCCGTCATCTGGCTGTGGGTGGCGTGCTCCGTGCTGCTGGTTGCCGCCGTGGTCGTTGGCGCCGGGCCTCTGTCGACCAGCGATCCTGAGACGATCTCGCTGCCGTTGGCCTTCGCCGCGGGGGCGGTGATCGCCGCCCTGGCGGACACCCTGATGCCTGAGGCGTTCGAACACGGCGGTCCGGCGGTCGCCCTGAGCACCGCAGCCGGCTTCGTGCTGTCCTACGTGCTGTCCCTGGCCTGACTGCCTCGCTTGCGTCAGCCGGCGAGCAGCCACACCCAGAGCCAGACGGGCGGGACCGCGGCCGCGATTCCGATGACGAGGGCAGCCAGGGCGGTCCTCCGGCGGGGCGTCCTCCGGGCCAGGGCGACCGCGGCCAGCACCACCCCGATCAGCGCGAACATGAGGACCGGCAGGGCGACGAACGGTGCGAGCACAAGTCCGGCCCCCTCGGTGCCGAGCCCGTAGGCCAGCATCAGCGCGAGCAGCAGCACCCCGAGGAGTGACGAGGCGAGGGCCCAGGCTGCGGAGCGCGTGGAAGTTCCGGAGGCTGCGGTGACGCCGGTTCGTGCCGCGGCCACCTTAGAGCTCCACCGTTCCGCGGATGACCGTTTGCACGTCGCCACCGACCCAGATTTCCCCGCCGGACGCCGAGACGTAGACCCGCCCGTCGCGGCCCAGCCGGGTGCCCTGCCGGGCCACGTAGCTCTCGGGGGCGAGGCCGGCTCCGATCAGCCACTGTCCCAGCGCCGCGTTCAGGCTCCCGGTGACGGGGTCCTCGGCCGGCATGGCCTCGAAGCCCATGAGCCCGCGCACCTCGAAGTCGATGTCCCCGCCGGGCGGGTAGGCGCCGATGAGCCCGACGCCGAAGGGCGCCAAAGCGGCATAATCCGGTTCCACGTCGAGCACGGCCTGGGCGTCGGCCAGCTGGAGTGCCTGCCACCGCGGCCCGTTGTGCGCCCACTGGTGGCGCAGGACCTCCGACCGCTCCAGCCCGAGGGCGGCACAGATCTTCTGCACGTTCTCCTCCGGCAGCTCCCCCGTCCGCTGCAGGACGGGCGCGGCGAAAGCCAGCCGTCCGCCGTCGTTCTTGATCTCCACCAGGCCCGCCGCGCACTCCTGCACGATGCGGCCCTCGGTGCGCGGCACGCCGCCGCCCCGCAGCCAGACATCCGCGGTGCCGAGCGTCGGGTGGCCGGCGAACGGGAGCTCGCCGCTGGGCGTGAAGATCCGTACCCGGTAGTCGGCCTCGGGATCGGCCGGCGGCAGGAGGAACGTCGTCTCGGAAAGGTTGGTCCAGTTGGCGAAGGACTGCATCTGCGCGTCGGTCAGGGTTTCGGCACCGCCGACGACGGCGAGCGGGTTGCCTTTGCCGGGCCCGGTAGTGAAGACATCGACCTGGGAAAATTCGTGGGTGCTCACCGGTTCAGCCTACCGCCGGTGCCTGGCCGGGTCCGCAGGAGGTTATGCGGCATTCCCGCGCGGCGGCGCGGGCGGTGTCCGGCCGCCGCTTGCGGCCCGGCCGGACCGGGTCAGCGCTCGGGGCTGAGGGACTTGCGCCAGAGGACGTTCTCCGCGGCGTCGCGCAGGCTGACCGTGAAGGTGTCGTCGTCGGCCAGCTCGACGTGGCCGAAAAACTGACCCTCGCCGGTCCGCGGGGACTGGTTGGTGTAGCCGGCCTTGCTGAAGACCACCTCGGGACCGAAGGTCAGGTCCATGTCGTTGGGGCCGAAGCTGCCGGCGTTGATCGGCCCGGCGACGAACTCCCAGAACGGGTCGAAGTCCTTGAAGGCGGCGCGCTCCGGCGAATAGTGGTGGGCGGCGCAGTAGTGCACGTCCGCGGTCAGCCACACGACGTTCCTGACCTTGTTATCCTTGAAGGCCTTCAGCAGCCGGGCGAGCTCCAGCTCGCGGCCGAGCGGCGCGCCGTTGTCCCGGTTGGCGATCGACTCCTGGGCCTTGCCGTCCGGCACGATGATGCCCAGCGGCAGGTCCGAGGAGATGACCTTCCAGGTGGCTTTGGACCGGGTGACCTCGCGGATCAGCCACTGCAGCTGCTCCTCTCCGAGGATGCTGGTGGCGTGCGGCTCCAGGCCGGGCGTGTTCTCGCCCTTGAAGGTGCGCATGTCCAGGGCGAAGACGTCGAGCTGCGGGCCGCGCTCGATCTTGCGGTAGATGCGCGCGGGCTCGAAGCCCGTGCCCTTGCGGAGGGCCCGGGAGTCGGCGATCGGCATGTATTCCTGCCAGGCCTGCCGCCCGCGGGCGGCGAGGGTGTCGACGTCGCGCACCGTGTAGCGCGGGTCGTCGAGGGTTTCGCCGTGCCACCAGTTGTTGGTGGTCTCGTGGTCGTCCCACTGCGCGATGACCGGGACCTCCGCGTACATGGCGCGCAGGTTGGCGTCCATCATGTTGTAGCGGTGCCGCCCGCGGAATTCGTTGAGCGTCTCGGCCACCTTGGAGACCTCTTCGGTCACCACGTTCTTCCAGATCCGGCCGTCCGGCTCCACCACTTCGGCGGTGATCGGGCCGTCCGCGTAGACCGTGTCGCCGGAGTGGATGAAGAAGTCCGGCCGGGTTCGGTGCATCGCGCGGTAGCCGAGCATGCCGCCGATCTCCTCATTGATGCCCCAGCCCTGCCCGGCGGTATCGCCGGTCCAGACGAAGCTCTGCCCGCGCGGAACCTGGTTCCCGCGCACCCTGCTGCGGCCCGCGGCGGACGCTCCCGCCGCCGTCGTCAGGGAGCCGATGCCCGCCTCGCTGAGCGTCCCGGCCTCGTCCTCGAACTGCAGGGTGAGCTGGAAGCGGCTGCCGGCAGGAAGGTGCGCGGCGTTGACCTTGGCGGTGAAGTCGGTGTCCGCATTAGCCCAGCCGCCGCGCAGCACGCGCTCGTACGCCCCCTTCCCGCGGAGCACGCGGCCGTCGGTGCCGACGGTGCGGAGCGTGGCGATGAGCCGGCCGGGTCCGGAGGAGCGGGACCAGAGGACGGCGGAGTTGCTGGTGACATCGCCGGTGGCGATGCCGCTGGGCAGGGTCAGGCGCTTGCGGACCAGGGGCACGGCGGCGGGGCGGGAGGCGGCCGACGCCGGCGCGGCACCGGCAGCGGCGACAGTTCCGGCGGCGGCGAGGGTGCCAAGGACGAGGGAGCGGCGGGAAATCTCAGTCATGGAGCCCACCTTGTCCGGCTGAACTGACGCGGTTCTGTCGGACAGGTGAACGTTTCAGAACGGTTCGGCGAGCAGCCGGTCTCCGGCGTCCGGACCGGTTAAACTTCGTTGGGCCCCTGCCGAAGCAGAGGCCCAACAAAACAGTCCAGCGAGGGACGAACTAGCCGGCGACGACCTGAAGGTCGATCACGGCGGAGACGTCCTCGTGCAGGCGCACGTTGGCCTGGTAGTTGCCGACCGACTTGATGTGCTCAGGCAGTTCAACCTTGCGCTTGTCGATCGAACCCAGTCCTGCGGCCTCGACGGCAGCGGCAATGTCGGCCTGCTTGACGGTGCCGAACAGGCGTCCGGACTCGCCGGCCTTGACGGTCAGCTTGACCGGCTTGGCGGACAGGGTAGCAGCCAGCTGCTGCGCCTCTTCGAGCGAGGCGATTTCGCGGGCAGCACGTGCAGCCTTGATGGACTCCACCTGCTTCTCGCCGCCCTTGGACCAGGTCAGGGCGAAGCCGCGGGGCAGAAGGTAGTTACGGGCGTAACCGTTCTTCACCTCAACGACGTCACCTGCGGTACCGAGACCGGTCACTTCGTGGGTCAAAATGAGCTTTGCCATGTTGGTACTCTCTCCTCTTCGCTTCGCTTAGCCGCGGCCAGCGCCGGAGTAGGGCAGCAGTGCAACTTCGCGGGCATTCTTGATTGCCAGGGCGATCTTGCGCTGCTCCTGCACGGTTACACCGGTAACGCGGCGGGCACGGATCTTTCCGCGGTCGGAGATGAACTTGCGCAGCAAGGCTACGTCCTTGTAGTCGATGACGGTGACGTCAGCGGCCTTCAAGGGGTTGGACTTTGGTTTGGGCTTACGGAGTTCAGCCTTAGCCATCGTGGAGCTCCTTTATCTTGTGGAGCCCGCAGAACGTTTCTGCGGGATGGGGTCGACGGCGGTTGCCGCCTTGGGGTGAGGGACACCCGGAGGCGTCCTTCGGGTCTAGAAGGGAGGTTCGTTGGAATCCGGGCCGTTGCCCCAGGTGTTGGAGCTTCCGCCACCGGTCGAGGCACCCCAGGGATCTTCCTGCGGGGAGGACTGCTGTCCGCCGCCCCAGCCCTGGTTGGAGTTTCCGCCGAACCCGCCGCCGCCACCGAAGCCGCCCTGGCCTCCGCCGAAGCCGCCCTGCCCGCCGCCGGAGCGCTGGGTGCGGGTGACCTTGGCCGAGGCGTAGCGCAGCGAGGGGCCGATTTCGTCGACCTCAAGCTCGATGACGGTGCGCTTCTCGCCTTCCTTGGTTTCATACGAACGCGACTTCAGCCGGCCCTGGACGATCACGCGGGTTCCCTTGGTCAGGGTCTCGGCGACGTTCTCGGCGGCCTCGCGCCATACCGACGCCCGGAGGAAAAGGGTCTCCCCGTCCTTCCATTCGTTGGACTGGCGGTCAAAGGTGCGCGGCGTGGAGGCAACAGTGAAATTCGCCACTGCCGACCCGGACGGAGTGAACCTCAGTTCGGGGTCGCTGGTCAGATTGCCAACTACGGTGATGACGGTTTCGCCTGCCATGGTGCCTCCTGATGTCTCGCCCCGTCCGAGGAACCGGCGGAGCTGCGTTCGTAAAGAGTGGGCCCGTTCTTACCGGGCCCGAAGATCTATGCCGGAGCTACCGAAGTTACTCGGCAGAGATCTTCTGCTCCTCCGGGCGGATGATCTTGGTGCGCAGGATGGTCTCGTTGAGTCCAAGCTGGCGGTCCAGTTCAGCAGCGGTGGCCGGAGTAGCGGTGAAGTTGACGACCGCGTAGATGCCTTCGGACTTCTTCTTGATGTCGTAGGCCAGGCGGCGGCGACCCCAGATATCGACCTTGTCGATGGTTCCACCGTCGTTGCGGACGACGTTCAGGAACTTATCGAGCTGCGATTCCACGGTACGCTCTTCGACCTCGGGGTCGATGATTACCATCAGTTCATAAGCACGCATGTGAACCCACCTCCTTTGGGCTAAGCGGTCACGGTCTTTCCGTAACAGGAGGTTCTATTGCGTTGTCCGCGTGCAGAACCGCCGGGCCGATCAGGTGCTTTGGTCGTTCTCACCCAAGATTAGCTGCCGGCGGAGGCGGCACAGACCTATCAAGCTTAGCGGATACCCCGCCTGCCGCGTAAATCCGGGCGCCCAAGTACTCCTCCACAGGGGCGGCAGCTAGCGGGCCAGCCCCTGCACATCGAGGACCTCGCAGCGCTGCACCCACCATTTCTCGCAGCCGACGGTGAGCACCGCGGTGCCGGGGTCGCCGAATCCAGTGTCGACGGCGGCGCTGACCTCGACGACGGACAGCTGCTCAATGCGCTCGGTGCGGACGGAGCCGGTGATCTCGAAGGTGCCCGGAACCTGGTCCTCCAGGTAGGCCGAAGCGCTGAGGGCGGCCTGGTCCGTGGCGGAGTTCAGGTGCGCCAGCTGGGTCATGACGAAGACGGCCACCACGGCGAAGGCGCCGGCGGCCACCAGCGTGAAGCCCAGGGCGGCCGCCAGGTTCCTGCCCACTGCCTGCCTCTTGCCGGCCGGCGATTCGGCCTCTTCCTCATGGACCCGCTGGTCCAGCTCCTCTAAGTTCACGGTGCCCCTGCCTCCCACTGCTTTAGAGAAGCCAACTCTAGCCGGAAGCACCTTGGGAAAGGACTGGGCCGAAGGTCAATAGTCCAGGCCCTGGGTCGGAACCACCAGCCCGGTTTCGTAGGCGTAGACCACGGCCTGCACGCGGTCGCGCAGGTGCAGCTTGGCCAGGATGCGCCGCACGTGGGTCTTCACCGTCGCCTCGGACAGGAAGAAGCGGTGGGCGATTTCGGCATTGGACAGTCCCTCCGCGATAGCGCCCAGCACCTCGAGTTCGCGGGGCGTGAGGTCGTCGAGCAGCGGGTCGCGTTGCGGCGGGGCGGCAGGTCCGCCGGCGGGGAGCCCGCGGACATAGGTTTCCAGCAGCCGCTGCGTCACGCGCGGCGCCACGACGGCATCCCCGCTGGCGACCAGGCGCACTGCCTGCACGAGTTCCTCCGGCGCCACGTCCTTGAGCAGGAAGGCACTGGCCCCGGCCTGCAGCCCGGCGAAGGCGTATTCGTCCAGGTCGAAGGTGGTCAGGATGATAATCCTCGCAGCCAGCCCGGCCTCCGTAATCCGGCGCGTGGCCTCAATACCGTCCAGCACCGGCATCCGCACGTCCATCAGCACCACCTCCGGCTCGAGCCGGCGCACCAGTTCCAGCGCCTCGGCCCCGTGCGAGGCCTCGCCGGCGATTTCCACGTCGTCCTCGCCCTCGAGAATCAGCCGGAACCCCATGCGCAGCAGCGGCTGGTCGTCCACCAGCAGGACCCTGATCGGGTCCCGCACACCCGTGTTCTCCTCAGCCATGCGCAAGCTCCTCCCCCGGCCAATGCAACGTTGCTTCGACTATCCAACCACCCCCGGGCCGGGGCCCGCACGCGACCTGTCCGCTGTAGATGGCGGCGCGTTCCCGCATGCCCGCGATCCCCTGCCCGGCGCCCAGGGACTTCACGTTCGCCGGGGCTCGGCCGTCGTCGGACACGCAGATGTACACCTGGCCGTCCGAACGGGCCACCGTCAGTTCGACTTCGCTCATCCCGCGGGCGTAGCGCAGCACGTTGGTCAACGACTCCTGGATGATCCGGTAGGCGTTGAGCCGGAAGTTGGGATCCTCGGGCAGCGGCGGTCCGCTGGTGACCACCTTCAGCGGCAGCCCGGCGGCGCGGAAACCCTCGACCAGGTCCGCCAGCTCGCTGCCGGCCGGTTCCAGCGGCGCCGCGGGCTGCTGGCCGCCCTCGCGCAGCACTCCCAGCACGCGGCGCATGTCCGCCAGCGCGGTCCGCCCGGTGGTGGAGAGCTGCCCCAGCACCTCGCCGGCGCGCTGCGGATCCTTCTTGACCACGACGGCGGCCCCGTCCGAGAGCGCGACCATCACCGAGAGCGAGTGGGCAACGACGTCGTGCATTTCCCGGGCGATCCGGTTCCGCTCCGTCGCCGAGGCGAGCATCGCGTTGTCGGCCGCCCAGCGGTGCAGCTCCATGTCGTGCAGCCGGTCCCGCCGGACGGTGACGCCGATGCCGGCCGCGATCACGTTGAACAAGATCATAATCACGCCGGAGACCAGGCCGACGTACGGCGGCAGTTCCCCGGACGCGATGCTTTCGGAGATTTCGGGCGGCAGGTTGATTCCCATGGCGGCCACCATCAGGACCCCGACGACGATCGCGGCGGCCACAGCAACGGCGGCACGCACCGTCGTGGCGAGGGTGTAGAGGGCGATCCAGATGCCGATGGAGCTGCTGCCCGTGCTGGTGTACAGGATGGTCAGGACATCGCTCACCGTGGCCAGGGCCAGCACGAGCCACGGGAAGCGCCGCCGGAAGGCGAGCGCCGCGCAGACGGCCAGCAGCAGGACCAGGGGCAGCCACTCCCCCTTGCCCAGCGTGACCACCACGTTCGGCAGGCCGAAGAGCGCGGTCGCGGCAATCAGGACCCAGTCCATCGCGACCGGGTGGGCATGGAAGTAGCGGCGGATCGGGCCGCGGCGCTTGGAAGAGATTTCGGCGAAGGAGACAGCGGCCGTTCGCTCCGCTGCCTCCTTCGCCGAAGACTGTGCACTCATTCAGATGAGCCTACGGGTTCGGATCGGGTGGGGGGATCAGACGTCCCGGGTCTTCGTCGTCACGGCCGCTGCCGCCAGCAGCACCGCCGCCCAGGCGGCCATGACCAGGCCGCCCTGGAGCTGGGTCAGCGCGTCCTCGGGAATCTGCAGCGCCACGAGCTGGCGCCCGGCGTTGGAGGGCAGGAAGGGCTCGACGCCGTCCTTCACCCAGTCGAACTGCAGCATGCTGGCGACTATCGGCAGCACCAGCAGCAGGGCGACCAGCGTGACGATGCCGCCTGCGCTGTTGCGCAGCAGCGAGCCGAGCGCCAGGCCCATCAGCGCCACCAGGGCGAGGTAGACCCCGGAGAGCAGGATGGACTGCACCAGGTTCTCCACGTCCAGCCCGTACTCCAGGCCGTACTGGGAGAGCACCGGCTGGCTGGCGAAGTAGGTGGCGAAGCTGGAGACGACGCCGACGATGGCCGCGACGACGGCTACGACCACGGCCTTGGCGGCGAGGGCGGGAATCCGCCGCGGCACCGCCGTCATGGTGGAGCGGATCATGCCCGTGGAGTATTCCGAGGCGATCAGCAGGACGCCGAGGGCGCCGATGATGAGCTGGCCGAAGTCGAGGCCCCCGGTGGCCATCATGTGGATCATCGACGGATCCAGGCCGACCGAGGCCGGATCCTGGCCGTCCGCACGGAGCTGCTCGATCCCCGAACCCATGCCCCAGGCACCGAGCACGCCGATGCCGATGCTGACGGCGATGGTAGTGGCCAGCAGGATCCAGGTGGAGCGCAGGGTGGTGAACTTGATCCATTCCGAATGCAGGGCGCGGGCGAAGCTGACGCCCTTGCCGGAGACCCGCGCGGCGGGGCGGTTCATGGTTGCGGTGCTCATGGCCTTACTTCCCTTCCCGGGAGGCTGCCCCGGCGCCGGCCAGGACCTCCTGCGGCCCGGCCGGAGTGTCCGTGTTGTCTCTGCTGTCGGTGTTGCCGAAGTTCTGCGAGTGATACTCGACCTCGTCCTTGGTCAGCGCCATGTAGACCTCCTCGAGCGAGGCCTGCAGCGGCGTGAGTTCGTAGACCAGGACCTGGTGGTCCAGCGCCGTCCGGGCGATGGTCCGGGCATCGACGCCGGCGATTTCCAGCAGGGCGGCGTCCCGGGTTTCGATCGTGACCCCCTCGGCGGCAAGCGCGCGGCCGAGCACCTCCGGCTGGTCCGTACGGACACGTGTGCGGAGCTGGCCGCTGCGCGCCAGGAAGTCCTGCATCGAGGCGTCCGCGATGATCCGGCCGCGGCCGATCACCAGCAGGTGGTCGGCCGTCTGGGCCATCTCGCTCATCAGGTGGGAGGACAGGAAGACGGTGCGGCCCTCGGCGGCGAGCGCACGGACCAGATTGCGGACCCAGAGCACGCCTTCGGGGTCGAGCCCGTTGACCGGCTCGTCCAGGATCACCGTCTGCGGATCCCCGAGCAGGGCGGCGGCGATACCCAGCCGCTGCCCCATGCCGAGCGAAAAACCGCCGACCCGCTTCTTGGCCACGGCGCCCAGGCCAGTCAGCTCGATGACGTCGTGGACGCGCGTCTTGCTGATGCCGTGCGTGGCTGCCATGGCGCGCAGGTGGTTGTAGGCGCTCCGCGAGGAGTGCACCGCCTTGGCGTCGAGCAGGGCGCCGACTTCGCGCAGCGGCGCCCGGTGCCCGGCGTAGTGCCGGCCGTTGACCGTGACGTCGCCGCCCGTCGGGCGGTCCAGCCCCATGATCATGCGCATCGTGGTGGACTTGCCCGCACCGTTCGGACCGAGGAAGCCGGTCACCTTGCCGGGCTGCACCGTGAAGGAAATCCCCTGCACCGCAGGTTTCTTGCCGTACATCTTGACCAGGCCGCGTGCCTCGATCATGTTTGCCGTCCTTAGTGTCGGGTTGCGGGCTACGGAGATTTCCCCGCACTGACTACGCTACGGATCAGACGGCGCGCGGTAACCGCACCACGGGATGATCTTGCCAACCGCCGTCGTACTCCTCAGGGACTACGCTATGGCGCGGGACGCACGCGCCGCTGCCGGGTGATCCCCTGAACCGCCCCTGAAAAACCCTGAGAAACCCGGGCAGACCCTGTCAGCCCCGCTCGGGCCGCTGTTCCCGGGCCGCCGGTGCCGTCAGCAGGGATGCGACCATCAGCACCGCGACGGCCAGCAGCGCGTTGCGGACGCCGATGTGTTCGCCGAGGAAGCCCAGGAACGGCGGACCGGCCAGGAAGGCCACGTAGCCCAGCGTGGAGACCACGGACACGCGCTCGGCCGCGTAGGCTCGGTCGTCCGCGGCGGCGGACATGCCCATCGGGAAGCCCAGCGCCGCGCCGGCACCCCAGAGCACGGCGCCGGCTACGGCCAGCGGCACGGAGGGGGCGAACACGAAGACCAGCAGCCCGGCGAGGGCCACGGTCATACTGGTGCGCAGCACGGCGACGCGGCCCCAGCGGTCGATGAACCGGCCGCCGACCAGCCGCAGCAAGGTCATCGCGGCGACGAAGATGCCGAACATCACCGCGCCGGTCGCCTCGGTGGCGCCGAGGCCGACCACGGTGGCTTGGGCGATCCAGTCGTTCGCGGCGCCTTCGGTGAGGGCGGCGCCAAGAACGACGACGCCGATCAGTACCGTGCGCGGCTCGCGCCAGGGGGCGAACCGGCTGCGGCGGGGCTCGCCGTCGCCGGCCCGCTCCGGCGCGTGCGGCAGGAAGTACTTCGGGACCGCGAGCAGCACCGCCGTGACGAGCACCGCCAGGCAGAGCAGGTGGACGGCGAGCTGGACGTCCAGCACGGAGAGCCAGGCGCCGATCATCGCGCCGGCGAACGCGCCGAGGCTGAAGGCGGCATGGAACTGGGGCATGATGGTCCGCAGCATCCGCCGCTCGACATCCGCACCTTCGATGTTCTGCGCCACGTCCCACCAGGCCACGCCGATCCCGTAGCAGAACAACGCGGCCGCGGCGCCGGGAGCGGACCCGGCGAAGAGAGCCAGCGCCAGGCCGGAAGCGGCGATGGCCGCGATGACGCCGCCCGCCCGGACCGTGTTGGCGGTGCCGATCCTGGCGGCGATGGGGCCGGCCAGCGGCAGCGACAGGACGGAGCCGAGTCCGAGGGCCAGCAGGAGCAGCCCGATCTCCCCCGCGGTGATGTCCAGCGCCGCCGCGGCGGCCGGGATGCGCGCGGCCCAGCTGGCGAAAACCAGCCCGTTCAGGCCGAACACTGCGAAGGTGGCGGCGGCCGCGTTCCGGGCGGCGCGATCGGCGCTCACGGGCGGCGCTTCGGGGGTGTCTTGATGCACCGTTCCAGTCTGCCATCGGCGTCCGCTGTGTCCAGCCGCAATACGAACCCCGCACCGCGGCCGGTTTTGCCCCGGACGCGCGAAATGACCTGAAGTCAGGCCTCCCCAGTAGCCAACTCACTTCAAGCCATTTCGCAAAAGCAGCCGCGAATCTCAGATGTTGCCACCTCAGCCGGTCACCCGGCCGCCCCCAAGCGGATTATGCTGCTGCCGGTTGCGGGCCGGTTTCCCTTTCCGCTTCCAACACAATTAGTGTGGCCGATCCATGGAGCGTTTGACCATAGCCTGCCACCCTAGTTCGCAAACGCTGGGGTAGCCTTGGGATCCGCCGTCACGGGGATGGGAGGCGATCCCGCATCTAGGGGGCGCACCAGTCCAGCAGCTTCGGCAGCGGCCAGGTGTTGATGATCCGCTCCGCCGGAACGCCGTTGCGGGCGGCGCGTTCGGCCCCGTACTGCAGGAAATCCAGCTGGCCCGGGGCGTGGGCGTCGCTGTCGATGCTGAAGAGGCAGCCCGCATCGAGGGCCAGCTGGATCAGGTCGTCCGGCGGGTCCTGGCGTTCGGGGCGGGAATTGATTTCGACGGCGACGCCATACTCGGCGCAGGCGGCGAATACCCGCTCGGCATCGAACTCGGACTGGGGACGGGTGCCGCGGGAGCCTTTGACGAGCCGGCCGGTGCAATGGCCGAGCACGTTGGTGTGCGGATCCGCGATGCCCTTGAGCATCCGGCGCGTCATCGGCCCCTTCTCGGCGCGCAGCTTGGAGTGCACGCTGGCCACCACCACGTCCAGCCGGTCCAGGAGTTCCGGCTCCTGGTCCAGTTCGCCGGACTCCAGGATGTCCACCTCGATCCCGGCCAGCAGGCGGAAGCCGTCTCCGCCGCCGTCGTTAATCCCCGCAACGACGTCCAGTTGCTGCTCCAGCCGCTCCGGGCTGAGCCCATTGGCGATCTTGAGGTTGGGCGAATGGTCCGTCAGGGCCAGATACTCCCGGCCCAGCCAGCGGGCGGCCGCCACCATCTCCTCGATCGGGGAGCCGCCGTCCGACCAGCTGCTGTGGCTGTGCAGGTCCCCGCGCAGCGCCGCGCGCAGCTCGGCGCCGCCCTCGGCCAGCGGTGCGGCGGAACGTTCGCGCAGCTTCGCAAGGTAGTCCGGCACCTCGCCGTCGACGGCCTGGCGGATCACCTCGAAGGTCCGCGCTCCAATCCCCTTCATGTTCTTGAGCCGGCCGTCCCTGGCCCGCGCGGCCAGGTCCTCGGGCTCCAGCGGGCCGATGGTTCCCGCGGCGCGGCGGAAGGCCTGCACCTTGAAGCTCGGGGCCAGCTCGCGCTCCAGCCAGAACGCGATCTCGTTGAGGGCGTCGACAGCATCCATGGCACCATCTTCCATCACCGGCACCGGGGCCGGGACGGGAGCCCCGAAGTCGGGCGGCGGCCGGTGGACCCCGGGCGGCGGCGGGGACAGGATGGGGTATGGCTACGGACAGAGAAGTTGAGCAGCAACTCGGCGACCAGGTCACGCACGTGGTCCGGATCGGTAACACGGTGCGCCGGCCGGTGCGCCCGTTCACGGCAACCATCCAGGCCTACCTGGGACATCTGCGGGACCGCGGTTTCTGCGACGCCCCGGTCCCGTTGGGCTACGACGACGCCGGGCGGGAGGTTTTGTCCTTCGTCCGCGGCGAGGTGCCGGTGGAACCCCTGCCCGCGCCCGCCACCGGGATGGACGTGCTGCGGTCGCTGGCCCGGCTGATCCGGCGGCTGCACGACGCCGCCGAGGGCTGGGTTCCGCCGCCGGACGCGGTCTTCGGCGGCATTCCGGGCGGCCGACCCGACGGCCTCGAGCCCCTCTTCGCAGCGCCGGAGCTGGTGTCCCACCAGGACTATTGCCCCGGGAACGTGGTGTTCCGTGCCGGCCTTCCCGCGGCGCTGATCGACTTCGACCTCGCCAGGCCCACCACGCGCGTCGCCGACTTGGCCAACGCCCTCTACTGGTGGGCGCCGTTAATGCATCCGGCGGACCGTGCCCCGTCGCTGGCGGACGCGGACATCCCGGCGCGGGTGCGCACCTTCGCGGACGCCTACGGCCTGGACCGGGAGCGGCGGCGGGTGCTCACGGACGTGGCCCTGGCCCGCAGCCGGAACGCCCTGTTGACCATGGCGGCTGCGGCCGAGGCGGACCCGGTGTTTGCGCGCTGGTGGGAAGAAGGGCTCAAGGCCAAGCTGCCGCGCGCCGAGGCCTGGTTGCGCTCAGCTGCGCGGCCGATCACTGATGCCTTGCTGGACTAACGACAGGTTGTTCCCGGGCAGGACGTCCGGCGGGGATGGTGTGCGAGGCTAGAGGCATGGATCTTGAGGTGTCGCCCGCTCTCACGATTCCCGCGGCGGAGCTCAGCTGGCGGTTCTCACGGTCCTCGGGCCCGGGCGGCCAGCACGTCAACACATCGGACAGCCGCGTCGAACTCTCATGGAATATCGACGATTCGACGGCGCTATCGGAGGGCCAGCGGCTGATCCTGGCGACGCGCCTCGGGCAACGCCTCATCACGGGAACGATCACCGTAACCGCCTCGGA
The DNA here is from genome assembly GCF_026011795.1 of Arthrobacter mangrovi. Taxonomy (GTDB): domain Bacteria; phylum Actinomycetota; class Actinomycetes; order Actinomycetales; family Micrococcaceae; genus Crystallibacter; species Crystallibacter mangrovi. The sequence continues at coordinate 234,576 of NZ_BRVS01000004.1, forward strand.
GCGGCGCTCCCAGCTGCGCAATCGCGAGATCGCCTTGGCCAAGCTCCGCAGCCTTGTCGCCGAGGGCCTCGCTCCTGAAGGTCCGCGCCGCCGCGCGACCAGACCCACCCGGGGCTCGAAGCGCCGGCGCCTCGAGGCCAAGTCGCAGCGGGCGGCGACGAAACAGCTGCGCCGGCGCCCCTCTGCCGAGTAGCCCCCCCGTCCGCGGTTCCCCCGGCCGGGCCGGCTGCTAGTCCCGCGCGTCCATCGCCGGCCCGAGCTGTTTGCGCGAGGAAATTTCCAGCTTCGGATAGGACCGGGAGAGGTGCCACTCCACCGCCTTGATGGTGATGAAGAGTTCGGCGGCGATCTGCCGGTTGGTCATGCCCTTGGCGGCCAGGGAACAGACCCGGAACTCCGCCGCGGTGAGCCTGTCCGCCTTGTTCTCGGCGAGCAGCGGCAGCTGCGCCTCCTGGCCCGACAGGAGGGTACCCATCCGGCGTGCCACCGCAACGGCACCGATCCGGTTGCCGAGCACCAGCGCCTTGCGGGCCGCGCCGATTCCTTCCTGACGGTGGGCGGACAGGAAGGCGCGGTCCTCGCCCAGCAGGCAGGTCTCCGCCAGGTCCGCGAGCGCGAGGGCCTGCGCGTACCGCCCCTCGTGTGCCTCGAGCAGGCGGATGGCCTCGTGCAGCATGGGCAGTGCCGCGTCGGCCGGCTGGGCGAGGGCCGCCACGCGCAGCGTCTCGCCGGTGAGTCGGGGAGCGCCGAACGCCCGCACCCGTTCGAGCTCCTCCTCGGCCACCGCGGCGGCATATTCGATCTGGCCGCTCCGCGCGGCGGACTCGATGGCGCTGCGGTTCCAGGCATTCAACGTCGGACCCAGTCCCGGCGCAAGGTCCATCGCCGTCGTGAAGTGCTCCAGCGCTGCCGCGTGGTCCCCGTGCGCTGCCCTGACCGTCCCGTGCAGCTGCAGCGCCATGGCCTGCACCAGCGGAACCCGGTCCTGCTCCAGCGGAATCCGCGGCAGGAGCGCATCCGCGGCCTCGAGGTCGTCCCGGGCGGCGTACACGCTGGCCAGCAGGAAGGCGGCGACCTCGAGGTAGGTGCGCCAGCCGCTCTCCGCCGCCCGCAGGCTGGCTTCCAGGTCCACCTGGGCAAGCCGCAGCCGGCCGCGGTTCAGGTGGACCGAACCGCGGCAGTAGGCGAGCGTGGCATGCGCCATGACCGAGGAATTGGCCCGGGCCTCGGCGATCGCCGCATCCAGCAGTTCAAGCGCCTCCGCGTCCCGCTCGCCGGCGTTGAGCGATCCGGTGACGTAGTTGATGATGTTGGATTCGGCCCCGTTTTCCGCGAGCACCCGGCCCTTGCCGTAGGCCCGCACACCCAGCTCCCCGCTGAGCTCCGCATTTTCTCCCGTGATGGCCAGCCGCAGTGCCTCCTGGGCGAGCAGCAGGCGGTCCCCCGGGCCGTCCTCGGAAGGATCCTGGGCGAGGATCCCGGTGAGTTCGGCGGAGTACCGCTCGGCCACCTGCATCTGCTGGAAGCCCGCACCGCTGGCCAGGGCGACCACCCGCCGCCGTAATTCCGGATCCGGCTCCGGATCCTGTTCCACTTCCTGCAGGGCCTGGGCGAAGTACTTGGAGGCGCGTTCCACCTGGTTGACGTCGTAGAGGGTAACGGCGCCTTCCAGCAGCAGTTCCACGCGCTCGGCAATGCTGCCGGACAGTTCGAGCGCCGCGAGGCCGCACTTCTCCGCCTCCTCCAGCCGCCCGCTGCCGGCGTAGGAATGTGCCGCCTCGATGAGCAGTTCACGCTGCAGCTCCCGGGGCAGGCGGGACTCCGCCATCGCCCTTTCGCAGTACTGCGCGGCCAGAGCGTGGGCCCCCTGCCGGCGGGCCCGTCCGGCAGCGGCCAGCAGCGCCCGGACGCCGTCCAGGTTCCCGTCCGGCTCCGCTTTGAGCAGGTAGCCGGCGACCAGCGCGGGATCTGCTCCCTCCGCCATCAGGAGCCCCGCGGCATCGCGGTACAGCCTCGGAACCTCGTTCCCCAGGTCGGCGAGCAGCGCCTCGCCCACCAGCGCGTGCTGGATGGCCGGCCTCGGCTTGGCCGCCGCGAGGAAACGTTCACTGCGGAGGCGGTCGAGGACCGCGCCGAGGCTCTCCCCTTGGGGCTTGGCCATCGCCTTCAGCCGCGGCATTGTGGCGTCTTTGCCCAGTACGACGACGGCGCTCAGCACCGCGCGCTCCTCCTCCGCCAGCCGGCGGAGGCGCTCCCGGAGGACGCTCTCCTCGCTTCCGGTATCCTCCGGCGGGGCCGCGGCGACGTCACGCTCCAGCAGCTCCTCGACGAAGAACGGCACGCCGCCGCTGGCTGCCTGCACCCGTTCTGCGTTGACCCGGGCCGCGGTGGCCTGGCGTTCCATGATCCAGGACTCGATCGCGCCGGAGGTCAGCGGCTTCAGCTGCCAGTGCAGCGGCACGCCGGACACGCTTTCCTTGCCGGTCTGCGAGCCGTTCACCCGAAGCAGGTCCGCGGTGTCCAGCCCCTCCGGGTGCTCCGCGCCCGGCCCCGTCCGCACGCCGCGCAGGAGCAGCACCGGTACGTCGATCAGGAGGCTGCCGATGTCCAGCAGCACTGCGAGCGAGAGCTCGTCCAGCCACTGGGCGTCATCCACGGCCGCCACGATGGGCCGCGTCTGGCTGCGGGACCGCAGCACCCACGCGGCGGAATAGCTGAGGGCATCACGTTCCGCGGGCACGCCGGTCGAGGCGACGAACTTGTGCAGCATGGCGCCCTGCCCGTCGAAGGGCGCGGAGCCGGCGGGAATCCGCTGGACCAGCGGCGCGAACCATTGCCACAACATGGCCCCGGGCAGCTGCCGCCGCGCATCGCCGGTGGCGCGCAGGACCTTCCAGCCCCGCGAGGCGGCATCGGTGCAGATGGCGTCCAGCACGGAAGTCTTGCCGATCCCGGAGGGCCCGCTGATGATCAGCTCCGCATCCCGGCCGGCGGCCACCGAGGCGGCCAGCGCATGCCAGTGCGCGAGCTCCTCATCCCGCCCGAAAAGCCGTGGCTGTCCCATAGACCCGATAGTATGGCCCGGCTCCGACAAATTGTTATTGATGCGTCACTTTAACGCGCCGCGAGTCTCCTCCTGATTCACGTTTCGTTCGGATTATTCCTCCGGCACGCAGCGGTTCCGCAGCTCGCCGATCCCTTCGATGCGCGTGACCAGTTCCGCCCCGGCCGGAATCCATTCGCGAGGCCTGCGCGCAAGCCCGACCCCGGCCGGCGTGCCGGTTGCGATAAGGTCGCCCGGCTCCAAAGTCATGAACTGGCTGATATAGGAGACCAGCGTGGCGCAGGAAAAGATCAGGTCCGCCGTGGTGCCCGACTGCTTCTGCACGCCGTCGAGCTCGCATTCGACCGCCAGGCCCTTCTCCGGGTCCAGTTCGTCTGCGGTAACGACGACGGGACCGACCGGGGTCATGCGGTCCCAGTTCTTGCCTTGGAACCACTCGGACGTGCGGCCCTGCCAGTCACGGACGGAAACGTCGTTCATCACGGTGTAGCCGGCGATGGCGTCCTTCGCCTCCGCCTCGTCCGCCTTACGCACGGCCCGGCCGATGACGACGGCCAGCTCGGCCTCCCAGTCGATCTTGCTGCTGGCCTGCGGCATGACGACGTCGTCCGCCGGGCCCACCAGGGAGTTGTGGAACTTGGTGAAGATGGTCGGGTACTTCGGGACCTCCTGCCCGACCTCTTCGGCGTGCGCGTAGTAGTTGAGTCCGGCGCAGAGGATCTTGCCGGGCCGCAGGATGGGCATGGCCAGCTCATTGGCGTCCGGCGCCGGTCCCGGCTCTCCCGCCACGTTCCTCCAGTCACTGCGGGCCAGCAGCTCGCCGACATCCTTGGCGGGAAGGTAGGCCGTGCCGGCTTCGTCCTGCCGGAAGGCCTGCGTGGTCCCGTCCCGCCGCACCGTACCCAGGCGCATCCGGTCCTCCTGTCCGCGGCCCAAGCGCCGCCGTCGTATTGTCCGTTGGTAACCGTCATGGCTGGTGGCGGGGATAACCCGCCCCTGTGGCAGACTACCCGCTCGGACGCGCGCCTCCAGAGCCGAAAGTCGCCTCGAGGTGTTGACCTGCGGACATTCCGGCGCGCTTCATTGATACAACCGGAAACGGTCTGGACCATCCTGGGAGCGCGTTATGCATCCTGCTGTGATAGACCCCAACTCGACCGAGATCCTGCCGGTGGCCTTCCACCCCGTGCTGTGGGTGGCGGCGGCCGGTGTCTTCGCCGTCATCATCCTGCAGTCGGTGATCTACCTCCGGGCCATCCGCAAGGCCGGCGCGGAGGCCCGCCTGACCGATCGGCAGGTGGGCCGCGCCGTCCGTGCAGGCGCCGTGGCGGCCATCGGTCCCTCGCTGGCCGTCGCGCTGGTGGCGGTCTCCCTGCTGCCGCTGTTCGGCACCCCGGCGGTGCTGACCCGCATCGGCCTGGTGGGTTCGGCTGCCTTCGATGTCGCGGCCGCGGGCCTCGCGGCCGGAACCCAGGGCGCCCAGCTCGGCGGTCCGACCTACACGCAGAAGGTCTTCGCAATCGGCTTCGCCGCAATGACGCTCGGGGGACTCGTGTGGATGGTCACGGCGCTCATCCTCACCCCGATCCTGTCCAGGGGCGACAAGGCCCTGCGCAGGGTGAATCCGGCGGTCATGACCGTCGTGCCCGCGGCGGCCCTGCTCGCGGCGTTCTTCACCCTCGCCTTCGCCGAGACGGTGAAGTCGCCGGTCCATCTAGTGACCCTGCTCGTCTCGGCCGCCGTGATGGGCCTGTGCCTGCTCGGGGCCAAGTACCTCAAGAAGTCATGGCTGCACGAGTGGGGGCTCGGGATCGCGATCGTCGTGGCCCTGGCCGTCGCCTATTTCATGACCGCCACGTGAGAGGCCAGGAAACCACATGTCATCGCGAACCAGCAACGCGCCGCTGACAGGGCTCGCCCAGTTCGACCGCACCACGTCCATCTGGGGCCCCATCACCCTGGCGCTCGGCTTCCTCGTCTCCCTCGGCGCCGCACTCTTCGTCGCCTTCGGCACCGGACTGGGTATCACCGCCGCAGAGTTGTGGAAGGCCGTCGGCCTCGTCATCGTGACCTTCGGCGTCATCGCGGTCGTCGAGCCGATTGCCTACTATCCGATCCTCGGGCGCTCCGCGATGTACCAGGCGTTCATGATCGGCAACATCGCGAACAAGCTGCTGCCGGCGGCCCTCATCGCCCAGACCGACCTGGGCGAGAAACCCGGGACGCGCCGTGCCGAACTCATCGCGGGCGCCGCGATCATCGGCGCGGCGTTCATCCACCTCATCACGCTCGTGGTCCTCGTGGGCATCCTCGGCACGTTGCTTCTTGCAGCCATGCCGCCGGACCTCGTCGCCATCGCGCGGCTCTACATCCTTCCGGCGGTGTTCGGTGCCGTGACGGTCCAGGCCGTCGTCACGATGAAGAACGTGCGCATCACCGTCATTGCCGCTGTCATTGCGGCGCTCCTCGTGTTCGTCGTCGTTCCGCTGGTCCCGGCGCTGGCGAACCTGGCCACCGCCTCGGCCGTCGTCATCGCGATCGTCGCCGCCTGGTTCCTCCGGAAGCGCACGGAGGGTCCGCCAGCCGCGCCGCAGTCCATCGGCCACTGACGTCCCAGCCACCATTCCGAGAGGCCTCCTATGGCACAGGCTGACACCGTCCCCCTCGCCCCCCGCATCACGGTCTCCCCCGGCTTCCTCGCCGAGCACCTCGAGCTGTACAAGGCCTTCCACCGCGCGCCGGAGCTGTCGTCCCAGGAGTACCGGACCGCCGCGGCCATCGAGCGGCGCCTCGACGAGCTCGGCATCGAGCACTTCCGCAGCGGCGGGACCGGCGTCGTCGGACTCTTAGGCAACGGCGAGGGGCCGGTCATCGGTTTCCGCGCCGACACCGACGGCCTGCCGATTGCCGAGGAGACCGGGCTGGGCTACGCGAGCACCGCGACGGGGACCCTTCCGGACGGCAGCACCGCCCCGGTCATGCACGGCTGCGGCCACGACACCCACATCACGGACGCCCTCGCCGCCGCCGCGTACCTCGCGGCCAACCGCGACACCTGGGCCGGTACCGTCGTCCTCCTCTTCCAACCCGCCGAGGAAACCGCGGCGGGAGCCAAAGCCATGGTCGACGACGGACTCTGGGACCGTGCACCCCGTCCGGAAGTTGTCCTGGCCCAGCACGTCATGCCCCAGCGGTCCGGCACCGTGACGCTTCGCCCCGGGCACATGGCCAGCCTTGCCGACTCGTGGCGCATCACGGTCCGCGGCCGCCAGGCGCACGGCTCGCAGCCGGAGAAATCGATCGATCCGATCGTCGCGGCGGCAGCCATGGTCCTGCGCCTGCAGACCATCGTCTCGCGCGAGCTTTCGCCCACTAAGCCGGCCGTGGTGACGGTCGGGACGTTCCATGCGGGGCTGAAGGAGAACATCATTCCGGAGACCGCCGAGTTCAGCCTCAACGTCCGCACGCCGGACGAGGAGACCCGCCTCCAGGTCCTCGCCGCCATCCGGCGGATCATCAGCGCAGAGGCCGCCGCGTCCGGGATCGGCGAGCCTGACATCGTGGAGATCAACCGCTTCCCGCGGCTCTTCAACGACGCCGGGCACACCGAGCGGGTGACGTCCGCCTTCCGCGAGGCCTTCGGCGAAGAGTCGATCGTCAGCGCCCCGCTCGGCAGGGGCTCGGAGGACGCCGGCTGGCTCGGCGACGCAATCGGTGTACCCGTGGTCTTCTGGGCCTTCGGCGCGTTCCCGCCTGAACAGTTCGAGGACGGGAAAATGCCCCCAGGCAACCACCACCCCGGCTTCGCTCCGGACGCCGAGGCAGCCATCGCACACGGGACGGCCGCCGCGCTCACCGCGCTGCTCGCCTACGTGGGGCGGTGAGCGGCGCTACCCGACAGCGGTTCCCAGGACGGGTGGCCCTGTGAGGTGCTGCGCTGCCTCAGCGGCTCCGGATGATTCGGCGCCGGGAGGCTTCCGCGATCGCCGCGGTGCGGTTGTCCACGCCGAGCTTGGCGTAGATGTGGACCAGGTGGGTCTTGACGGTCGCTTCGGAGATGAACAGCGCCCGGGCCATCTCCCTGTTGGCCATGCCGGTGGCGAGCAGCTCGACCAGCTGGACCTCGCGTGCGCTCAGGGCCGGCCGCGGATTCCGGATCCGGCCCAGCAGCCGGGCGGCCACCTCCGGCGCCAAGGCGGTTGCGCCCGAAGCGGCGGCCAGCACGGCCTCCCGGATCTTCTCCGGCTCGGCGTCCTTGAGCATGTAGCCGGCGGCCCCGGCTTCGACCGCGGCGAGGATATCGGCGTCCGTGTCATAGGTGGTCAGCACCAGCACGGGCGGGCCGGGCCGGCCGGCTGCGGCGTGGTCGCGGATCCGGGCGGTCGCGGTCACGCCGTCCATGCCGTCGCCCATCTGCAGGTCCATCAGCACCACGTCGGCGGCTTCGCCGACTGCCGCGAGCCGGTCGATCTCGCGCAGCGCGCCGGCACCGTCCGCAGCCTCGGCCACCACCGCCATGCCCTCGAATCCGGAGAGCATGGCGCGCAGCCCGGCCCGCACTACCGGATGGTCGTCGACCAGCAGGATCCGCACGCTCATCCGGCAGCCTCGGGCCCGTTCCGGAGCGGGAGCCGCACGGCAACCACGGTCCCCTCCCCGGGGGCCGACTCGACCTGCAGGCTCCCGTGCAGTGCGGCAACCCGCTCCCGCAGCGAGGGCAGCCCGTACCCGCAGCCGTCAACCCGCGCGGATACGGCCTGCGGATCAAAGCCCCTGCCGTCGTCGTAAATGTCCAAGGTGACGTCCTCCTCGAGGTAGCTAAGGGTAACGACGGCGGTGCTCGCGCGGGCGTGGGCCAGCACGTTGGCGAGGCTCGCCTGGGCGGCACGCAGCAGGGCGACCTCGTAGGGCGGAGGCAGCGGTTCGCCGTCCCCTTCCTGGCTGAACCGGCAGGCCAGCCGGACACCAAGAGCGGCGGCCCGGCGCTCCGTAGCCGCGCAAAGCCTGGCCAGGCTCTGCTCCAGCGCGCTGCCGCCGTCCGGCCGCGGCAGCAGCTGCGGGGAGGACAGGCCACGGAGGAAGCGCCGGGCCTCGGCCAGGTTCTCTGCGGCCGTAGCGCCGATCAGGTCCAGCTGGCCGGCCGCGGCCTCCGCCCGCCCGGCGGCGAGTTCCGCCGCCGCACTGCGGGAGACGAGGACAATGCTCGAGAGCCCTTGGGCCAGCGTGTCGTGGATCTCCGCTGCCAGCCGTCCGCGTTCGGCGAGCACCCCGGCCTCGTGCTGGGACCGGGCGAGCTCCGCGCGGGTGCTGTGCAGTTCCGCGAGCGCCCGCCGCTGGTTCCGGCCGTCCAGATACAGCGCCCGGTACGCCATGCCCATGAACACGGCGAATACAGCGCCGACCATGGGCCCGATCACCATGGCGGGCTCCAACCCGCCGTGGTGCCACCACTGGGAAGCCATTACGACGCCGGTCAGCACGCCGACCGCGAACACCGCGTGGGCGGTCCTGAGCACATGCAGGTGCAGGAAGAACAGCGGGAAGGCCAGCCAGGCGAAGTCCCCGCTAATGGCCACCAGCGCGGCCCACAGCAGCGTGACCGCCGCCAGCCACCAGGGTGCATAGCGGGCAGGATCGGGGCCCGTTCCCCCCGCGCTGTGCCGCTTCTCCGCCAGCGTCCCCGCGAGGTACACGACCGCCAGCAGGGCGGCGAGCGCCAGGGCAAGCCAGCTCTGCGGTGCATGCGGCGCGGAGGCCACGGTAAGGACAGCACCGAAGGCCAGCAGCCCGGCAAAGCCGACGTGGAGCCCGACCCGCAGCACCCGCAGGACGAGGGCGCCGGCGGACGCCGGTTCGGCGGATCCGAATCCGGCCGACGGTTCCGCCGGTCCCGGCACCGGGCGCGCAGGATCCGCCCGCCGCTCCGCGTGCACGATCGGGTCAGCCATCCTCCCAGCGTATCCAGCGCTGCCGGACCGGGCATCCACCATTCGGTTGATTACCGGATCAACCACCCGGCGCCGCGGGACCAGCCGCCTGCCCGATGTGCCCGCCCGGCGCGCACGGCAGGCTGGTAACGGCTGCGGAGATCCCGCCAGTCGCTCACCGAAAGAAGGTACTGCCGTGTTCCTGGCACAGCGGGACATCCGGTTCGCCAAGGGCCGTTTCGCCCTGATGGGCGCCGTCGTCGCCCTCATAACTTTGCTGCTCGTCATGCTCTCGGGCCTCACCGCCGGTCTCGGCAACCAGTCCGTCTCTGCCATCGCCAACCTGGCCCCCGCCGCTAACGCCGTCGTCTTCGGAGCCCCGGAAGGCAGCGCCCCCGAGGCCTCCTACACAGAGTCCGAGGTGACGGCGGCGCAGCTGCAGGCGTGGCAGGGCAGCCGCGGGGTGATGCACGCGGAACCGTTCGGCATCGCACAGACCCGCCTGTCCGCCCGAGGCTCCGCCAGCGTCGCGGTTTTCGGCGCCGTTCCGGGCGGCCGGCTCGCTCCCGCAGAGGTGGCGGACGGCGCACTGGTCCTTAGCCGGACGGCCGCGGAGGAACTGGACGCAGCCGCCGGGCACTCCGTGGAGCTCGGCGGCCGGACCTTCGAGATCGCAGCCATCGCCGAAGACCAGTGGTACTCGCACACTCCGGTGGCCTGGACCTCCCTCTCGGACTGGCAGCGCATTGCGCACATTGACGACGGCGGTGCCTCCTCGGGACCGATCGCCACCGCGCTGGCGGTGGAGCTCGCCGACGGCAAGCCGGAAGGGACCGCCGCGCAGGCGGCGAACAGGGCGGCCAACACCGTGACGGCCTCCGTCACCGGTTCCTTCCAGGCGCTGGGATCGTTCAAGAGCGAAAACGGCTCCCTGCTGCTGATGCAAGGCTTCCTCTACGGCATCTCGGCGCTGGTCATCGTCGCCTTCCTGACGGTCTGGACCATCCAGCGCACCCGCGACATCGCGGTCCTCAAGGCGATGGGCGCGACCAACGGCTACCTGCTGCGGGATGCCCTGGCCCAGGCCGGGCTGGTTCTCGGTGCCGGGGCCGCAGCCGGCGGGCTGGCCGGGGTGCTGGGCGGCCTTCTCGCCGGGCAGTCCGCGCCCTTCCTGCTCACCGCCGCCAGCACGCTGGTGCCGATCACCGTCATCATCCTGCTCGGAATGGCCGGCGCGGCCCTCGCCGTCCGCCGCGTCACCGCCGTCGACCCCCTCACCGCCCTCGGCGGCAACTGACCAACGTGCTATGCCAAGGAGGCACCTATGATTCCCGCCCTCACCCTCATCGACACCACGCTGGAATACCCGGACGGCTCCGGCAGCATCAAGGCCTTGGATTGCGTTAGCCTGTCCCTCCGGGCCGGCCGGATCATGTCCCTGACCGGCCCCTCGGGCTCCGGAAAGTCCTCGCTCCTGGCCGTCGCCGCCACCTTGGTCCGGCCCACCGCCGGCCGGGTCCTGTTCCAGGGGATCGACACCGGGGCGCTCCCGGCCAGCGAGACCGCCGCGCTCAGAAGGGAGGGCATCGGCATCGTCTTCCAGCAGCCGAACCTGCTCCCTTCGCTCACGGCGCTGGAGCAGCTGCAGCTTGCCGGCCATATCCGCGGCGAAGCCCCGCCGAAGTCGGCGGCCCGGGCCCGGGATCTGCTGGACCGGGTGGGTCTTGTCGGCTCCACGGGCCGACGCCCGCACGAGCTCTCCGGCGGGCAGCGCCAGCGGGTGAACATTGCCCGCGCGCTGATGGGCCGCCCGCGGGTCCTGCTGGTGGACGAACCCACCGCCGCGCTGGACCATGAGCGCTCCGAGGCTATCGTCCGGCTACTGGTCCAGGTGACCCGCGAGTACAATTTGGCGACCCTCTTGGTCACCCACGACACCGAATACGTGCAGTTCACGGACGCCGAGGCGAGCATGCGCGACGGCCGGCTCGCGGCGCCGCAATCGATAGCCCGCTGACCGATGCCGAAAGCTACGGTTTCAGCGAAGGCATGGGCAGGCCGAAGACGTCCTCCAGCGCCTGACGGGCCGCGTGGTAGCCGGCCATGCCATGCACCCCCGGGCCCGGCGGAGTGGCGGCGGAGCAGAGGTAGACGCCGCCGAGCGGGGTCTTCCAGGGCTTGGTCCCGGCAACGGGACGCGCCAGCAGCTGGCGGATATTCACGGCGCCGGTGCCGAAGTCCCCGCCCACGTAGTTGGGGTTGTAGGCCTGGTAGTCCATGGCGCTCATGCCGCGGGAGGCGACAACGACGTCGGAGAAGCCCGGCGCCGCTTCCTCCAGTTGTGCAGTGATCACGCCGGTCATGTCCAGCGTGGAACCCTGCGGTACATGGCAGTAGGCCCAGAGGATGTGCCGTCCGGCCGGGGCGCGGGTGGAATCGAAGACGCTGGGCTGGGAGACCAGCACGAAGGGCTTGGCGGCGTGCCGGCCGCGGGCGATCTCGCGCTCCGAGGCCGCCACCTCGTAGCGCGTGCCGCCGAGGTGCACCGTGCCGGCTCGGGCGAGGTCGGGCTCGGCCCACGGCACCGGTTCGGACAGGATGAAGTCCACCTTCGCCGCACCAGGCCCGTAGCTGTAGCCATCCAGGGCAGCGGTGTAGCTGCGGGGCAGGCGGCCGCCAGCCAGCCGGAGCAGTTCCTGCGGCGCGGTATCCAGCAGGATGGCGTCCGCGTCGGTCAGGTCGGCCAGCGAATCCACCCGGTGCCCGGTGACGATGCGGCCGCCGTGCGCGGCCACGTCCTGCACCATCGCGTCGATGATCGCCTGCGAACCGCCGACCGGGAGCGGATAGCCGACGGCGTGGGCCAGGGAGCCGAGCATCAGCCCCGCGCCCGCCGAGACCAGCCGCCGGATCCCGCCCGGAGTGTGGGCGGCCACCCCGGAGAGCAGGGCCGGAGCGAAGTATTCCTTGAACCGCATATCCCACCAGGGGCTGCCCTGCTCCAGGGTGCCCAGTCCATAGCGGAGGGCCGCGACGGGATGGCGCGGCACGCGCAGCAGCTGGTTCATAGTCAGGTCCAGCAGTTCGGCGGAGTGGCTGGCCAGCGGTTCCATCAGCGCCCGGTACGCGGTGCCGTCGACCCCGAGCCGCTCGGCCGTCCGGTCGACATCCTGGTAGGCGAACGCGACGTGGTCCGGCCGGACGACGTGGGCAAAGGCGATTTCGGGGCGGATCATCTCGACCCGATCGGCCAGGCCGAACTCGCGGAAGAACGGTGCAGCCACCGCCATTGGATGCACGGCGGAGCATACGTCATGCCGGTGCCCGGGCTCGATGAGTTCCATCGTCCGGGCTCCACCGCCGGGGGTGGAGGCGGCCTCGAAGACGCTGACCTCCAGCCCGGCCCGGGCCATGATTACGGCAGCCGCCAGTCCGTTGGGCCCGGCCCCTACCACTGCCACCTGTCCGCGTGCCATCAGTCCTGCCTTCCCTCCGCCGCGCTGCGTATGGGTTGTGCGCGATAGCGCCAGTCCAGCACAAATCTGTCCGGCGCGATATCGAATGGCCCGCCTTGCGGGTCATCGACGTCCAGCCGCCGCACTACGTCATGCTCCGGCTGGTGCATGGAGCGGGCCACCCTGAACATGAGATATGCCGTGGCGGCAATATGTCCCAGCACGGCAAAAACATAGTAGGGAGTGTCGATGTTGTGCTGCGGCTCCCCGCCGCTGGTGATCCGGCCGAGGTACATCCAGATGGCCCACCAGTGGAGCACCTCGAAGAACTGCCAGAGCAGGAAGTCGCGCCAGCGCGGATGCGCCAGCGCGGCGAGGGGAACCAGCCAGACCACGAACTGCGGCGAGTAGACCTTATTGGTCAGTACGAACGCGGAAACGACCAGGAAGACAATGCCGGCCAGCCGCGGACGGCGCGGAGCCGAGAGGACCAGCACCCCGATGGCCAGGCAGGCCGCCAGGAACAACAGGAGCGAGAGCGTATTCGCCGGGCCCGGCCCCAGTTGCGGCAGCCCGCCGCGCTCGGCCGTGACGTTGTAGGCGTACCAGAGGGATGAATAGCCGGCCTCGCGGTCCCGGGTATAGCCAAGGAAGTGCGACCAGGACTCAAAACCGGAGACCATGAAGGGGACGTTGACCAGCAGCCAGGCTGCCGCGGCCGAACCTCCCGTGACCAGCAGCGGCCGGTACCTGCCCGTGCGCATCGCGAGGAGGAGGACGGCGCCGAGCATCAGTACGGGGTAGACCTTGAGGGCGGCCCCGAGCCCGATCAGCACGCCCGCCGCCACCAGCCGCCCCCGTGCGAAACAAAGCATGGCCAGGGCCAGCACCATCGCCGGCCAGAGGTCCCAGTTGACGGTGCCGGCCAGCACGATGCCCGGGGCCACCGCGATCATCGCCGCGTCCCAAGGCCGCCGATGGCTCATCCGGGCCGTGGCTATGACGGTGATGATCCAGACCACCGCGGCCAACGTGGCATTGACGTCGAAGTAGGCCAGGGTGCGCTCCGGCGACGCCCCGGAGCCCGGCACCAGCAAGGCCGTCGCCCCGGCCAGCAGGCCCATCAGGACGGGATATTCGAAGGAACTGCCCGGCGTTATGAACGGCAGCACGCCGTCGGCCAGGCCGCGGGAATCGAACAGCACCGGCCAATCCGAATAGCAGCCCATGTAGAAATAGTCGGGCAGCGCCCAGCCAGCCACCCGGCACGGCGTCTTGGCCAGCACCGACAGCAGCGCGGCCAGCGTCGTCAGCAGGATCAGCACGCGTTCCACGGTGAAGAAGCCGGGCCGGACGATCCCGGGTGCGGTGCGGCGCCCCAGCGGGCCACCGGCCGATTCGGTCAACCGCCTCAGCAGCGGGTCATTGCGGCTGGGCACCACGATGCGCAGCGGCAGGCGACGGCGGGAGGAGTGCCCGGGCATGGCATCAACACTACTTGCGCCGGCTGGTTATCACCGCAGGTTAACAAAACGTTGACTGGCGGCCACCTCCCCGTAACCGTTAGCTCACCGTCCGGCCATTGAGCCTCCCTACGGTTGAGCCAATGAGCAATGCCCACCCCCACGAAGTACTGGTGGTGATCCCCGCCCGCGGCGGTTCGAAGGGGATCCCCTTCAAGAACCTCAAACCCGTTGCAGGACGCTCCCTGGTGGCCCGTGCCGTCGAGGCCGCACGGAACGCCGCCCGGGTGACGGACGTCGTCGTCAGCACCGATTCGCCGGACATCCGGTTCGAGGCCGAGCGCTTTGGCGCCCGCGTCATTGAGCGGCCCGCGGAGCTCTCGGGCGACACCGCCACCAGCGAGTCGGCCGTGCTGCACGCCCTCCAGAGCAGCGGCACCCTGCCCGAGGTCACGGTGCTGATGCAGTGCACCTCCCCGTTCATCGATTCCGCGGACCTGGACGCGGCCATCGCCTCCGTGCTCGACGGCGGTGCGGACGTGGCCTTCTCCGTCGCAGAGAACCATAACTTCCTCTGGGCCAGGGACGCGGACGGCGCCGTCACCGCGGTCGGCCACAGCGCCGACTTCCGTCCGCGCCGGCAGGACCGCGAGCCGCAGTACCGCGAGACCGGGGCCTTTTACGCGATGCGCACTTCAGGGTTCGTGGCCCGCGGGCACCGCTTCTTCGGCCGTCTCGAGTTCCAGGTCGTCCCGGCGGAGCACGCCATCGAGATCGACTCGATCGAGGACCTGGAGATCGTCCGGGCGATGGATTCGCGCCAGGAATCCACCGGGATCGACGTGGACGCGCTCGTCATGGACTTCGACGGGGTGCACACCGATGACCATGCCTTGGTCAACTTCCAAGGCGAAGAATTCGTCCGGGTCAGCCGCTCGGACGGAATGGGGGTGGCCCGGCTGCGCCGCGCCGGAGTCCCCCAGCTGATCCTCTCCACCGAAACCAACCCGGTGGTGACCGCCCGGGCGACCAAGCTCGGGGTCGACGTCGTCCAGGACGTCTCGGACAAGGCGGCCGCGGTGACCGAATGGATCACCGCGTACGGACTTGATCCGGAACGCGTTGCCTTCGTGGGCAATGACGTGAATGACCTGCCTGCCATGGGCCGGGTCGGTTGGCCGGTGGCCGTGGCGGATGCCCGGCCCGAGGTCAAGGCCGCAGCGCGCGTCGTGCTGCAGCACAACGGCGGCGAGGGCGCGGTCCGCGAAATCTGCGAACGCGTCCTGGCCGCACAACCGGCAGCCCAACCGGCAGCCACAGCAATTCAATCCCGATGACAGAAAGAGCTTCGCTGATGACCACCGAAACCACCGCCCCCGCCGGAGCCCCGGCACCCGTAGCCATCGGCGACGTCCAGGTCGGCGCCGGCCAGCCCGTCTACGTGATCGGCGAGATCGGCATTAACCACAACGGCGACATCGAGATCGCCAAGCAGCTGATCGACGTTGCTGCCGCCGCCGGCGCCAACGCCGTGAAGTTCCAGAAGCGCACCCCGGAAATCTCCACCCCGGTCGACATGCGCGACAAGATGCGCTCCACCCCGTGGGGCGAAATGACCTACCTGGACTACCGCTACCGCGTCGAGTTCGACATGCCGATCTACCAGAAGCTGATCCAGCACGCGGCCGACAAGGGCCTGCACTGCTTCGCTTCGCCGTGGGACGTCCCCTCGGTCGCGTTCATGGAAGAAGCCGGCGCGCTGACCCACAAGGTCGCCTCCGCCTCCGTCACCGACATCGAACTGCTGACCGCCCTGCGCGAGACCGGCAAGCCGATCATCCTCTCCACCGGCATGTCCACCATCGAGCAGATCGATAAGGCCGTCGAGACCCTGGGCACCGACAAGCTGATCCTGATGCACGCCACCTCCACCTACCCGCTGCCCCCGGAGGAGGCCAACCTGCGCATGATCACCACACTGCAGGAGCGCTACCAGGTTCCGGTCGGCTACTCGGGCCACGAGCGCGGCCTGCAGATCTCCCTCGCCGCCGTCGCCCTCGGCGCCGTGACCGTGGAGCGCCATATCACCCTGGACCGCACCATGTGGGGCTCCGACCAGGCTTCCTCGCTCGAGCCCAAGGGCTTCGAAGCGCTGATCCGCGACATCCGCATCCTCCAGGACGCCCTGGGCGACGGCGTCAAGAAGGTCTTCCCGGGCGAGCTGGCCCCGCTGTCCCGCCTGCGCCGGGTGGACGGCTAAGTTAGCCCTATGAACCAGCCATTACTGAGCGTCATCGTTCCAGCGAAGGACCAGGCCCCTTTCATCCGTGACTCGATGACCAGCCTGACGCGCCAGTTCGATGATCCCTCCGTAATGGAAGTCATCGTCATCGACGACGGTTCAACCGACGGAACCGGGGAGCTGGCTGCCGCATTCGCCAGCCGGCTCCCCGGCCTGCAGATCCTCCGCAACGAGGCTGCCACCGGCGTCGCCTCCGCCCGCAACCGCGGGCTGGACATCGCGACCGGCCGCTTCATCACCTTTCTCGACCCGGACGACTGGTACGCCCCCGGGCACCTGTCCCGGATCACGGACGAGATCGCCGGGCTGGGGGTCGATTTCCTGCGGGTCGACCACATCCGGCACACCGGCGGCGTGCGCACCGTCCACAAGGCGCCCCAGGCGCGCCGCGGAACCAAGCTGGATCCGCGCAACGACATTGCGCCGCACGACCAGTCCACGATGGTCGACTATTGCTTCCCGCCGTTCGGAATTTTCGACGGCGGACTCAAGGATGCGGGCTTGCTCCACTTCCTGGACGGCCGGCACACCGCCGAAGACCGCCCGTGGGTCTGGCGGCTCCACCTGAAGGCCGCCTCCTACGCCGTCAGCAACCAGCTCGGCGCGTTCTACCGGCGCGGCGTCGCCAGCTCGCTCACGCAGGTCTTCGACCGCCGCCAGCTGGATTTCCTGCCGTGCTTCGCCGAGGTCTTCCGCCTCGTCGGCGAGGATCCGGAAGCAAGCCGCTTCTGGCCCAAGGCCGTCCGCCAGTTCCTCGCCATCGCCTGCCACCAGCTGGACCGCTCCGCCGACATGGACAAGCAGGTTGTGGCGGAACTCCACGCCGGCATCAACGCCGCCCTCGCGGGCCTGCCGGAGGACGTGCGCGGGCAGGGCCTGGCCGGCCTGGACAACAAGCGACGCAAGTTGCTCAAACCTGTGCTCCGGAGAGCTGCCGCATGAAAGAACTCTTTGTCGTTTCCACGCTGTACCAGTGCATCTCGCTGGCATCCGCCATCGACGCCGGCCGGATCCCGGATCGGGGCGCCGAGCGAATCCTGGTCCTCGCCAACAGCGCCCTGATCCCCGAGATCACCGTGCCCTTCCACGAGGCTCCCGGCTTCGCGGAGGCGGCGGCCCGCTTCGACCGCACCGTAAACCTGAGCCAGCTGCTCTGGCCGCGCCGGCCCGGGCAGTTCGCCCCGCGGGCCGAAGAGCTGGATCTCTGGGAGCGCCTGCTCCGGGCCGAATGGAACCTTGGCGACAGCTCCGTGAGCCTGTTCGTCGAGTCCATCCAGGTCAACCCGGCGGTCGCGCTGTGCCGCGTCTTCGCCGACGCCGGCATCAGCGTGCACTCGGACGGACTGATGAGCTATGGCCCCACCCGCAATCCGCTGCCGCGCGAACTGGCACAGCGGCTCGAGACGCTGGTGTACGTGGACCTGGTCCCTGGCCTCGTGCCGCAGCTGCTGCGCGAACACAATCCGGCCCTGGTGCCCGTGGACCGCGCCGACCTGCGCCGCGGCATGGAAGCGCTGGCGCGGACGCTGCCCGAGGACGATGCAGTGGCCGCCGCCATCAGCGGGACCCCCGCGGCGGAGCTGGAGAAGCACAGCGCGGACCGCGGCGCTTCCCGCAGCGCACTGATCCTCGGCCAGTACCTCTCCGAGCTCGGCATCCTCTCCGCCGAGGAGGAGGTCGGCCTGCACCGGGACATGCTGCGCAAGGCGCTGGACCGGGGCATCCGCCACTGCGTGTTCAAACCGCACCCCAGCGCCGGTCCAGGCGCCGTCACCTCCATCCAGGCCGCCGCCGCGGAACTCGGCCTGCAGCTCGAAGTACTGACCTCGAGCAGCCCGGCTGAGGTCGTCATGCAGCGGCTGCAACCGGACCTGGTGGTCAGCTGCTTCTCCACCGCCCTGATGACGGCAAAGTACCTCTTTGGCATCGACGCCGCGGCCGTCGGCACCGAGATCCTGCTCGAGCGGCTCACGCCGTACCAGAACAGCAACCGCATCCCGGTCACCATCATCGACGCCCTGCTGGAACGCGGCTACGCCGCCCCGGCCGAGGCACCGGAGGAGGCGTCTGCCGCGGCATCGGAGGCGCTCGGCGCCGCGCAGACACCGGACGCTTCGCCCGGGCGCGCGGCCCCGCTGCAGCAGCTGGTCGAGGCCGTCTCCTACTGCATGCAGCCGCAGACGCTTGAGCTGGCCCGGCCCGCGGCCGAGGCCTTCCTGGCCGGCGCACAGCACACCGGGGACATGCGCTACTTCAAGCGCCGCCGGCTGACCAAGCTGGAGCTGCCCGGTGCCCTGCCCGCCGCCAAGGTACTCCACCCGCTGGGCCGGGTACGGCGCGCCGGCACCCGGCAGGTCAAGCGCGTCCTGACGGTGCTGGCGAAATGATGCAGGAAATCCTCCCTTCGATGCTGGTCGCCCGGCCGCGCTTCGGCCGGGCCACGGTCTGGGCCGAGTCTCCGCTGCAGCTGCTCAGCGCCGTGGAAGCCCACGGCGCCGGGCTGCTGGGCAACGAAACGGTCATCCACTCCCGCAGCGACGCGGTCGGCATGGACGCCACCCTGGCCGAGCTGCTGAGCCAGGTCCCGGACGGCGTCAGCTTCGCCGAGCCCGGGTCCTCCGTGCCGGCGCTGCGCGCTCCGGACCTGGACCGCTGGGTCATCGGAGACGCCTACTCCGGCGTGGCGCAGGCGGAATTGCTGCGCGGAGCGGCGGACAAAGAGATCGTGATTGTCGACGACGGGCTGGCAACGCTCAAGCTGCTGGCCACGCTGGCGAGAGACTCCGCGGCCCCGCTGGTGCGCCCGCGGGCGGCGGCTTCCTCGGTCCGCAAGGCGCTTGGCCTGGCGGTCTGGTTCCTGCTGCGCCGGCTCGCCCGCCAGAACCGCCTGCTGGTGGTCACCGCGCTGCCGGTGCCGCTTGACCTCGAGCAACGTTTCCGCGCCGTCGGCGGCCAGTTGGAGCGCCACCGCTTCGAATGGCTGGGGACGCAGCCGGTGACGGAAGAAATCAACGAGCCCACCGTCGTCGTTGGTTCGGCCATGGCCGCGGACGGACTCATCCGCGAGGACCCCTACCTGGCGTGGGTCGAATCGCTGACGGAGGACGGGCCGGTCAGCTACTTCCCGCACCGGCGGGAAACCCCGACCTCCCTTGCCAAGCTGGACCGGCACCCCCTGATCCGCGTCAACCGCCACACCATTCCCGTGGAGATGCGCCTGCGCGGACTCCGCGCCGGACAAGTCGTGCGGGCGCTGCCCTCCACCGTGCTGGCCTCGCTCCGCCTGATCCTCGGGCCCAATGGGGTTCCGCTGAAGGGCCACGCCGTGCCGGACAGCTGGTGGCTGCCGCAGGCCTCGGACTCATTGCGGCGCCACCTGAGCAGTTCCCTCGACGATGGCGGCTCGCCCCAATGAGCGCCGAAACTGCGAACCCCCTGAAGGCGGGACGGAAGATGCGCATTGTCGCCATCGCTGACAGCGACTCGTACCTGAAGTTCGCCTGCGCCACGCTGGACGCCCTCGGCCCGGAATGGGAGCGCGAGGTCCTGCTGGTCCGCTCCCCCATCCAGCCGACCCTGGAGCAGATGACGGCGGCCACCGCCGGGACCTTCCTCCACGGCCGCGCCACCGCGGTGATCCCCGCCTCCGGCCTGCGGACCGCACTGGCCGGCGCCGACGTCGTACTCGCCGCCGCCACCGGCCCCGTGGTCGAAGAGGTATACCTGCATGCCGCCGCGCTGACCCCGCGCCCGGCGCTGGTGTCCGGGCTGCCCGGCGTCGCCTTCCCCGCCACCAAGAAGGCGCTGCGCTACCGGGCGCTCGGAGACGCCTTCGTCACGCACAGCCACGCGGAATGCCGCGCCTTCAGCGAACGGGCCGAAGACCTCGAGTTGCCGCAGCGCATCCTGGTCTCCCGGCTGCCCTTCCTCTCCTCCCCCGCGGCCCCGATGCCCGATCCCGCTCCCCTGCAGCGCGTGGTGTTCGCCCCGCAGGCCAAGGTGCCCGTGGAGAAGGACGAGCGCGTCGCCATCCTGCAGGCGCTGGCTGCGCTGGCCCGCCGCACCGGCTTCACGGTGCGGGTCAAGCTGAGGGCCTGGGCCGGGGAACCGCAGACCCACCTGGAGCAGTACCCGTTCGACACCCTGTGGAACGACATGGTGAAGGCCCGCGCGGTGGCCGGACACGAACTGGAGTTCTGCACCGGCTCGATGGCCGAGCAGCTGGTGCCCGGAACGGCCATGGTCACCGTCAGCTCCACCGCCGCCCTGGAAGCGCTCGACGCAGGCCTGCAGGTGCTGATCCTGTCCGACTTCGGGGTCAGCGACGAGATGCTCAATAAGGTCTTCGACGGCTCCGGGCTGCTCGGCACCCTTGAGGACCTGAAGGCCGGCCGTTTCTTCCACCCGGAGCACAGCTGGCTGCGGGACAACTATTTCCACCGGCAGGACGTGCCCCTGGGGCACGTTCTCGCTATCTACGCCGAGTGGGCCCGGGCCGGCAAGCTCACGCTGGACACGGACCGGCTGGCTGCCACGCGGAAGCGGCGGGTGCGGCTGCGCCTGCGCACCCTGCTGCCGACGCCGGCGCTGAAGGCCATCCGCTGGGTCCGCCAGCAGCAGCGGGACAGCGACGCCCGCCGGATGGAGGCCGAGCGGGCCGCCCAGGGCCTGCCCGCCTGACCATCCCGCAGCCCGTCCGAACCTTAGCGGCCGGGTGTAGCGGCCGGGTTTTACCGGACCGAGCCGGGGGCCGGCCTTGGCGGCCGGCCCCCGGCGGATGGACCCTAGCGGAGCGTTCCTTGCTCGGCGCCGGCCGGGAACCGCTCCCAGACCCGGTGCTTCGACAGCAGTTCCGCCACCTTCTCCAGCACCTGCGGGCCGCTGCCCAGTACGACGCCGGCGGCATCCTCGGGCACGGAGGCTGCGGCCAGTGCCTGGCCGGCGCTGTCCCAGCCGCCGATGGCTTTGCAGTGCCGGTACGCCTCGGCCAGCAGCAGGGTGACCCGCGGGTCCACCCCCGGGTAGCCGGAGGGATCGCCGGCCTTGGCATCCAGCCCCGGGGCCGCGTCCGGCGCCGGCTTGGCGGATCCGGCGACCACGACGGCGTCGAACTCCACGGACCGCGCCGTCAGGTAGGTCCGCTGGACCGGCAGGCCGCCGGGGAGCTTGCCGCCGTGCGGTGCGATGATCAGCGGGACCATGCCGCCGGCGTGGATGGCCTCGCGCGCCGTCGCCAGCGCCTCCTGGTCGCTGTTTTCGTCAGCGATGATGCCCACGGTCCGGCCGGCCAGCGGCCAGCTTCCGCGCAGCTGCGATAGCGCCGCGCTGGGCTCCGGATCGCCAAGCTCCACGGTTGGCGCGGGCGCCTCCAGTCCCAGTCCCGCGGCGACCTTGGCGCAGAGGTCGGCGTCGATGTTCGCCAGGGCCTGCAGCTGCCGCTTGCGGATGTTCTCCTCGTAGCACTTGCCCAGTTCGAACGTGTACGCCTGCGCCACGTGTTCCTGCTCCACCGGTGCCAGCGAGAGGTAGAAGAGCCGTGCCTGGCTGAAGTGGTCGTCGAAGCTCGCCGGCTTCTCCCGCTTCTTGGCCGAGGCCGGCAGTTCCTGCGGGACCTCGATGTAGGCGCTCATGTCCTCGCCCGCCAGGAAGGGACAGCCGCCGTCGATCGAGTTGGGCCGGTACGGTGCCGCCCCCGCATGCACCGCCGTCTGGTGGAAACCGTCGCGGAACATGTCGTTGACCGGAGCCTGAGGCCGGTTGATCGGGATCTGCGAAAAGTTCGGCCCGCCCAGGCGCGTGAGCTGGGTGTCCAGGTAGGAGAACAGCCGGGCCTGCAGCAGCGCATCGTTGGTCACGTCGATGCCGGGCACCAGGTGGCCGGGGTGGAACGCCACCTGCTCGGTCTCCGCGAAGTAGTTCGTGGGGTTCGCGTTGAGGGTCATGGTGCCGATCACCTGCACCGGCGCCAGCTCCTCCGGCACGATCTTGGTGGGATCCAGCAGGTCGATCCCCTCGAACGTCTCGTCCGGGGTATCCGGGAACGTCTGGATGCCCAGCTCCCACTCGGGGAAGGCGCCGGCCTCGATCGCATCCGCCAGGTCCCGGCGGTGGAAGTCCGGGTCGGTGCCGTTGATCATCAGCGCCTCCTCCCAAACCAGCGAGTGCACGCCCTGCTTCGGCTTCCAGTGGAACTTCACCAGCGTGGTCTCGCCGGCGGCATTCTGCAGCCGGAAGGTATGCACGCCGAAGCCCTCCATGGTCCGGTAGGAGCGCGGGATGCCTCGGTCAGCCATGAACCACATGGTGTGCGCCTGCGCCTCGGTATGCAGCGAGACGAAATCCCAGAACGT
This sequence comes from Arthrobacter mangrovi, assembly GCF_026011795.1. Classification (GTDB taxonomy): domain Bacteria; phylum Actinomycetota; class Actinomycetes; order Actinomycetales; family Micrococcaceae; genus Crystallibacter; species Crystallibacter mangrovi. The sequence continues at coordinate 257,137 of NZ_BRVS01000004.1, forward strand.
GTCGTGCGCGCTCTGCGCCTGCGGAATCTCCCGGTCCGGGTGCGGCTTGGCCGCATGCACCACGTCCGGGAACTTGATGCCGTCCTGGATGAAGAACACCGGGATGTTGTTGCCGACCAGGTCGAAGGTGCCCTCGTCCGTGTAGAACTTGGTGGCGAAGCCGCGGGTGTCGCGGACCGTATCGGCGGAACCGCGGGAACCGACCACCGTGGAGAAGCGGACGAAGACGGGGGTTTCGACGCCGGACGCCAGGAAGCCTGCCTTCGTCACGCCGGCGGCGGCGCCGTTGGCCACGAACGTGCCGTGCGCGCCGGCGCCGCGGGCGTGGACCACGCGCTCCGGGATGCGCTCATGGTCGAAGTGCATGATCTTCTCGCGCAAATGGTGGTCCTGCAGAAGGCTGGGCCCGCGGGCCCCCGCCTTCAGCGAATGATCCGTATCGTACAGCCGGGCACCCTGTGCCGTCGTCAGCCAGGCACCGCTCTGGCTGTGCAGCGATTTCTGCGCGCCCGTCGGAACACCGGTTGGCGTAACCGTCTCCGGCGCGTCCTGGTCCGGCTTGGGCGGCAGCGGCTCGTGAGGCTCGGTAGGCTCGGCGAGCGCGGGCGGTTCCACGCCCGGCACTCCCGGAATCGGAATCTCGTTGGCCGGCGTGCTGTTCGTTGCCATAGCTGTCTCCCTTTCGCAGGACTTGGTTTGGCCGGCGCCATCGCGCCCTGCTCAGCACCCTACTAGAGTTAGTAAGCAAGCTGAACAACTTGGACGGGATGCGCTGGCGGTGAGGAGAACCATGGCGACACAACAGGAGCGGCCGGCACCGAAAGCAAGGAAGCCGCGCCTGCGCCGCAGCAACTGCAACATGCCCGGCTTCAGCCGGCGCCGTCGCGGCAAGGGTTTCAGCTACGCCGCGGCGGACGGCAGCCGGATCGATGACCGGGAGACGCTGGAGCGCATCAACCAGCTCGCCATCCCGCCGGCCTGGCGCGACGTCTGGATCAGCCCGGTTCACAACGGCCACATCCAGGCCACCGGCGTCGACGATGCCGGCCGGCGCCAGTACATCTACCACCCGCGCTGGCGGGAGCTGAAGGACCGCGAGAAGTTCGACCGCGCCCTGGACTTCGCCGATACCCTGCCCCGGGCCCGCCCGGCGGTGACCCGGCTGCTGCGCGGGAGCGAGCCGACCGAGGAGCGGGCCTACGCCGCGGCCTTCCGGCTGATCGACGAGGGCTCGCTGCGAATCGGCAACGAAGAGTACGCGCAGACCAACGGCTCCTTCGGGGTCACCACCATCCGGATCCGCCACATCCGGCTGCGCGGGGAGATTGTGGAACTCGATTTCCCCGCCAAGAGCGGCCAGCAATGGAGCGGGCAGCTCAAGGACGCGGACCTCGCCCACGCCCTCGAACCGCTGCTCGAGCGAGGCCCCGAGGAGCCGGCGCTTGCCTACCGCACGGACGACGGCGAGTGGTCGCCGATCAGTTCGGCCGGCCTCAACGACTTCATCCGCGAGCAGTGCGGCGGGGACTTCACGGCCAAGGATTTCCGGACCTGGCAGGGCACAGTGGAAGCCGCGCTGGCGCTGGCCCGGCACGCTCCGGCGCGCACAAGCGAGACCGCGCGCAAGAAGGCCGTCGCCGCCGCCATGCGGGATGTCTCGGAGCGGCTCGGCAACACCCCGGCCATCGCCCGCAAGTCCTACGTGGATCCGCGGGTGGTGGACCGGTTCATGAACGGGGACGTGCTCGACGCCGGCTCCTACCGGGCGGCCGAGCGTTCCCTCCGCGACCTGGTCACCTAGGCCTGCCCGCCCCGACCTGTTCCTTCCCGTTGGACCGGCAGGTTCCCCGGCAAGTCCTGCCGCGTCCGGCACGGAGCAGTACGGTAGGGACAGAACGTAAGGAGGCTTAGCTTATGGACCACAAGCCGCACCGCAGGAGCGGACCGCGGGTGCTTGCCGGCGTCGCACTGGCCCTGTCCCTGGCCGGCTGCAGCAGCCTGAATCCGGGCACGGCCGAAGCCGCGGACGTCGCCTCGCGGTTCCACGCGGACCTGGCCTCCGGCGATTTCCAGGCCGCCTGCACGCTGCTGGCCCCGGGCACGGTCGAGAAACTCGAAGACGGCGCCGCCGGAAGCTGCGCCCGGAAGCTCGCGGACCTGGGCCTGCCCGGCGCCGGCGGGGTGCGCAGCAGCCAGGCCTACGGCAGCAACGCGCAGGTGCAGCTCGAAGCGGACACGGTGTTCCTCACGCTCTCGGGCCGGCACTGGAAGATCACCGCGATCGGCTGCACGCCGCGCGGCGAAAAACCCTACGACTGCGAAGTGGAGGGAAACTGATATGCGGTGGGCATTCTGGATCTGCCTGGGCGTCATCGCCCTCGGCCTGGCCTACATGCTGACCATCGGGGTGCTGGCCCGATGAAGCACAATCCCCTGCTGACCAACGGGCTGAGCATTGCTTTCAGCCTCCTGTTCGCGTTCTCGCTGCTCGGTCAGGCCTTTTCCGGGCTGGCCTACTTCAACGACCAGCAGCAGGCCTCGCAGCTGGAGCCGGTGGGCTTCTGGCAGTACGTGACGTCTTCGAGCTTCGCGGTGGACGTCGCCGAGAACTGGCAGTCCGAGTTCCTGCAGTTCCTGCTCTACATCTGGCTCACCGTCTGGCTGGTCCAGAAGGGATCCCCGGAGTCCAAGGAGATCGACAAGCGCGGCACGGAGTCGGACAAGGAGGAGCTGATCGGCCGGTTCGCCAGGCCGGACTCTCCGAAGTGGGCCAAGGCCGGCGGGCTGAAGACCCACATCTACTCGAACTCGCTGATCCTGGTCATGGGCGGCATCTTCCTGGGCTCCTGGTTCGTGCAGTCCGTCGCGGGCTTCAGCGCGTTCGCCGAGGAGCAGTTGGCGAACCTCCAGGACCCGGGGACCTGGGGCGAGTACGTGCTCTCTCCGGAGTTCTGGAACCGGACCCTGCAGAACTGGCAGTCCGAGTTCCTCGCCGTCTGGGCCATGGTGATCCTCTCGGTCTACCTGCGCCAGCGGGGCTCCCCCGAGTCCAAGCCCGTGGGCGAGCCGCACGACTCCACCGGCGCGAGCAACTAGCCCTGCCCGGACGCACCCCGGCCCGTCACCCGGGGGAGGGTCCGCACGGAGGCTGCATGCCGCCGTCGTCCGTGCAACAATTCCCGCCGGGAATCGCAGCAGTAAGGTGAACGTTGCGCAACAAAGTAAGCTAGAGAGGTTGCCTGCCCTCCGCCGGGCGGCATTCCAGGATTGTTGTTGAAGGAGAACCGTGGCAGAGAACCCCATCCGGGTCGCGATCGTCGGCGTTGGCAACTGTGCGGCTTCGCTGGTGCAGGGCGTCCACTATTACCGGGACGCCGATCCGGAGTCGACCATTCCCGGGCTGATGCATGTGCAGTTCGGCAAGTACCACGTCAACGATGTGCAGTTCGTTGCCGCGTTCGACGTGGACAGCAAGAAGGTGGGGCTTGACCTCGCGGACGCGATCGGCGCCAGCGAGAACAACACCATCAAGATCGCCGACGTGCCGGAAACCGGCGTGAAGGTCCAGCGCGGCCACACCCTGGACGGCCTGGGCAAGTACTACCGCGAAACCATCGTCGAGGCGGACGAGGATCCGGTGGACATCGTCGCCGCCCTGCGCGAGGCCAAGGCCGATGTCATGGTCTGCTACCTGCCGGTCGGCTCAGAGCAGGCCGCCAAGTTCTACGCCCAGTGCGCGATCGACGCCGGCGTGGCCTTCGTGAATGCGCTGCCGGTCTTCATCGCCGGAACCAAGGAGTGGGCGGACAAGTTCACCGCCGCGGGCGTGCCGATCGTCGGCGACGACATCAAGAGCCAGATCGGCGCCACCATCACCCACCGCGTGATGGCCAAGCTGTTCGAAGACCGCGGCGTCACGCTGGACCGCACGTACCAGCTCAACGTCGGCGGCAACATGGACTTCAAGAACATGCTCGAGCGGGACCGCCTCGAGTCCAAGAAGATCTCCAAGACCCAGGCCGTCACCTCCAACACCTCGGCAGAACTGGGCGCCGACGACGTGCACATCGGCCCGTCCGACTACGTCGCCTGGCTGGATGACCGCAAGTGGGCGTTCGTCCGCCTCGAGGGCCGCAACTTCGGCGACGCCCCGGTCTCGCTGGAGTACAAGCTGGAGGTCTGGGATTCCCCCAACTCCGCCGGCGTGATCATCGACGCCGTGCGCGCCGCCAAGATCGCTCTGGACCGCGGCGTCGGGGGCCCGATCCTCTCTGCTTCGAGCTACTTCATGAAGTCGCCGCCGGAACAGTACAACGACGACGTCGCCCGCGAGAAGGTCGAGGCCTTCATCCGCGGTGACGTGGAGCGCTAGCGCTTTGCGGCCTTCCCCTGCACTGACACCTGCAGCGGGGCCCACGGCCGCCCGCGACTCCAGCCCCCGCGCCTGCCTCGGCCGGCGCGGGGGCTTTTTCGCGCCATGACCCGCAGCACGGAAGCCGTCCCCGCCACCAAGGTCCAGCGGAATTACGCGCTGGACATCCTGCGGATCGTCAGCATCGTCGGCGTCGTCGCCATCCACGCCTACGGGGAAATTGCCGGGGATCCGGACCTCCGCGGGCAGCCAAGCTGGCTGGCCGCCGCCATCATCGACATCGCGTTCATCTGGGTGGTCCCGGTCTTCGTCATCATCTCCGGCACGCTGACGCTGGCCCCCCGCGCGCACCGCGATGGCGCCCTCGCGTTCTACCGGAAGCGGGCGCTGCGGCTGCTGCCCGCCCTGGTCTTCTGGCATCTCGTCTACATCTTCGTCGGCCGCGGCCTGCTCGTGGGCCAGGAGCTCGAGCCCGGCGCCATTGCCGACGCCGTATTCAACACCAAGCTGGCCCCGCACCTGTACTTCCTCTGGCTGATCCTCGGCCTCTACCTCGTGGCCCCGCTGCTCGCCCGCTTCCTGCGTTGCGTGAGCCCGCGGACGGCGGGACTGACGACGGCGGCAATGCTGCTTCTGTGCCTGGCCATCTTCAGCGCGCAGGCAGTCAGCATCCAGTACGGTTTGGACTGGCGCTACCCGTGGAACGTGCTGACGCAGTGGTTCCCGTACGTCGGCTACTTCATGGCAGGCTGGGTCCTCGCCCAAATCAACCTGCGCAAAAGGTATGCCGCCCTCCTCGGAGGCGCCGCCGTCGTACTTTCCGCCTTCAACATCTGGCACTGGATCCACCGCGACAGCACGCCGCTGCTGAATATCCTCACGCCGTCCAGCTACCTCGGCCTCGGAGTCATGGCCGCCTCCCTCGCCATCTTCACGTCGGCCTACCACCTGCTCCGCGGCTGGCAGCCCCGGCCCGCCGCGGGGAAAGCCATCGTCGCGCTCTCCAACGCCTCCTTCGGCGTCTATCTGGCCCACTACCTCATCCTGCTCTGGCTCACCTTCGCCGTCTTCGACGGCGCCGAACCCACTCTCGCCCTCGTCACCCTCAAGTTCGCGATCGCCGCCCTCGGCTCCTTCGCCCTCTCCCTCGCCGCCCTCCGCATCCCCCTGGCCCGCACCCTCATATAGAGTGGCTGACCCAAGGGCGGTGGACCACCGAGGCCGATATCCTCGCCGCCGCCAAAGCCATCGCCGGGGCCGGCAGCCCTCCCGGCGGATGGTCGGGCCTGCTCCCTGCCGGGAGGGCTGCCGGCTATCGTGCTATGTCGCGGCGTCGCGTACAGCCTTGTCTTCTTCCTCGAAGGACTTCCTGGAGGTTTCCGGCATGAAGAAGGTTGCGATGAGGGCGCCGGCCGCGATGACGGTCAGGTAGATGGCTGGCGCCAGCTTGTTGTCCGTGAGGGAGATCAGGAAGGTCGCCACGAACGGTGCCGTACCGCCGAAGATCGCGTAGCTGACGTTGTAGGTGACCGCGGATGCGGTGTAGCGCACAGCGGTCGGGAAGGCCTCGCTGAGCAGCACGGCCGTGACGACGTTGGCGGTGACGGCTCCGACGGCGAGCAGCAACTGGCCGCCCAAAGCGTTGGCGAAGCTGCCGCCGCCGGCCAGCAGGTAGGCGGGAATGGCCAGCCCGCCGAGCAGCACGGAGGAGGCGAACATGGTCCGGCGGCGTCCTACCTTGTCGCAGATGCGGCCGATGACCGGGGCGATGAGGGCCGCGAACGTCAGTGCCAGCACGTTGCTCATCAGCACCAGTTCCGAGGGAAGTCCAACGACTTCGCTGAGGAAAGTGGTCATGTAGGTGGAGAACGTGTAGAAGGACAATGCGGTGAGGCTGATGTAGCCGGTGAGGATGGCGATCGGCTTCCACTGCTTCTTCAGCGTGGAGCTCAACGGCGTGTGCGTGGCTTCGGAGCTTTCGGATACCTCCTTGAACAGCGGACTTTCGTCGAGTTTGCGCCGGATATAGAAGGCGATGAGCCCCATCGGAGCCGCGACGAGGAACGGAATGCGCCATCCCCAGCTGTCCATCGCCTCTGCGGGAAGGTTGGCCGTGAGCAGGTAGCAGAGCAGCGCCGCGCCTGCGAATGACGCAAAGGTTGAGGCAGGCATCCAACTGCTGTGTCGTGAACGCTCGTTTTGCGGTGAGTGTTCGATGACGTATGTCACGGCACCCGCGTATTCGCCGCCGGCCGAGAGGCCCTGCATGCTGCGTGCCAGCGTCAGCAGGATCGCGGCCCAGATCCCGATTGTTTCGTACGAGGGGAGCAGGCCGATGCTCATTGTAGCTCCGGACATGAGCAGGACGGTCAGGGCCAGGACCCGTTTGCGGCCTATCCGGTCACCGAGCATGCCGAAGAATGCGCCGCCGATGGGCCGCAGGGCGAAGGCGACTGCGAACACCGCGAATGTCTGTAGGAGTGCGACCACGGTGTCGCCCTCCGGGAAGAAAGTTCTGGCAATGATGGGGGCCAGGAACCCGTAGACGGCGAAGTCGAACCATTCGACGACAGTGCCGGCAGAGGCCGCGAAGGTCACTTTCCGCAGCGTGGCAGGAGAGACGTTGGCCGCTGCTGCCGAGGAGGCCGAAGTGGAAGTTGATTTGTTGTGGTCCAGTTGCATAGCTGCTCCCGATAGGAGGTGCCTTGCCGGCACCCGGCTTTGTGGAGAGGACGAATTTGAGGACATTGGCCACGCGCCGTGTCCCTCGCTGTGCCTTGTTATGGAGTGGAATCTTGCCTGTGTGATCCAACCCACTCTTCAGTTGCGTTCTGATCAATATAGTTGCCTCACCAGCAACAGGTAAGAGTTTTCCTACGTTTTTTGGCTCGTCTGCCGGCATTTGCAGGGGTGCCGCAGCTCGGGTGCCACGGGGATGACACATCTTCTCGGCACCTGCCCTGCGGGATCTTCCCCATCACCGCCCCGGCTGGAGCATATGATGGCCAAAAGAGTGGCGGGAGGTCACGCCACGCGAAAGGATGCAGATGGCAGGCAGGCCGAGGCAGGAGAACGGGCAGGTCCAGGGAGCTGCGGCTTCGCTGCTGAACGGTCTCGCCGTGCTGGAAGCCTTTTCCGTTCAAAAACCGGTGCTAGGCGTCACCGAGGTCGCTCAGCGCGTGGGACTCCACAAGAGCACGGTGTCCCGCATTCTCGGCGGGCTGACAGACGCCGGATATGTCCAGCGGGACGAGGAGACGGGCCGGTACCGGCTCGGGCTGGGCCTGATTGCGCTGTCCGGCCCTTTGCTGGCGGATCTGGATGTTCGCCGTGCCGCCCTTCCCTATCTGGAGCAGTTGACCGAAAGCACCCAGGAGACCAGCGCGATCTCGGTCTGGAATGGCCATGAGGCGATCGTCGTGGAGCAGGTCGCCAGTCCGCACCAGGTCAAGCACACTGCCAGCATCGGCACCCGGTACAACAAATTCGCGAGCTCCTCGGTGCGGGTGTTCCTGGCGGAGCTGGCCCCGGGCCTGGCAACCGAACTGATCGAATCCGGCCGGATACATCGCGCGGCAGGAGACAGCCTGCCGTTGGATCACACCTCCCACCTGCAGGAAGTCGCCCGCCAGGCATACGCCGTCAACGACGGCGCGACTACGGATGAGGAGTTCGGAGTCTCCGCCCCGGTTCGCGATTACCGGGGCAAGGTGGTCGGCTGCATTACCGCATCAGCTCCCCGGTCCCGCGTGCACAAGCACGCCACCGGGGAGGCCCTGGTTCGGGCCGTGCAACACGCCGCCTCGGAAGTATCCGTCCGGCTGGGCTGGTCGGCCGCTAGCTGATCACCGTACACCGGCTGCGGGAAGCAAAGGCGCGGGGCACTTCCCCCCAGGGTCCGTGACGGCGGTCGCCGTACCGGGTGCTTTTTCCGCCGGCCAGTTGCCTAGCCGGGCGGACATTCGGTCGGCGGCCCGGAGCACCGCATCGCGCAGGATCAACTGGCTCTGCTGGTATTGCACCCGGGATCGGGGCGCGCTTACCGTGACGCAGCCTACGGCCGCGCCCCGGTAGTCCCGGACGGGCGCCGAGACGCCATACTCCTCGAAGGTGGTCTCGCCGTCGTTGACGGCGGACCCCTGGTCCCGCACCGCTGCAAGCTGTTCGTGGACCGGGTCCTCGAACCCCCGATAGCCGTCCCGCACCACTATCCGCGCGGCAAGCAGGCGGCCGGCCTCCTCTGGCGGCAGCTCGGCGAGGAAGACCTTGACCGAGGAGCTGGCGAATTTGTTGTAGCGCGTGCCGATCGCCGCGCTGTGCTTGACCTGGTGCAGGCTGGCCGTCTGTTCCACGACGATCGCATTGGTGCCATTCCAGACGGCGATCGCTGCCGTTTCCCCCGTGGTCTGTGTCAGTTCTTCCAGATGCGGCAGCGCGGCCCGGCGGACGTCGAGCTCGGCAAGCAACGGGCCGGCCAGGCCGATCATCCCTAGGCCGAGCCGGTACCGGCCTGTGTCGTCGTCGCGCTGGACGTAGCCGGCTTCGGTCAGGCCGGTGAGCATCCGGGAGACGGTGCTTTTGTGCAGCCCGACCAGCTCGGAAATCTCCGTAACGCCCAGGAGCGAGCGCTTGGCGACGGAGAACGCCTCGAGGACCGCTAGACCGTTGAGCAGCGATGCCGCCGCCCCCTGCGGTTTCTCAGCGGTAATGTGTGGGTCCAGCATAAGTTCTCCCTCCCCGTTGCCCAGGGACGTGGGCCGCCGGCTGCAGCCGCACCGTCCCCGGCTCCGAGGCTCGTCGCGATTCGCCTGCCATCGTCGGTCCTCTTCTGCTGAACGCGCGTGCCGGCCCCCTGCACGGATGCCTGGCGCCCCCTGGTCCTCGCAGTTGTGCGGCAGCCCGGCACCCATCGAGGGGTGCCGGGCTGCCGCCGGGTCGGCCTGAGGATGCCAGCCCGAGGAACCCCGACAGTGCAGTGGATCAGGCCGGATCCGCGGGGGCCTCGACCTCAGGCTGGGGATCCGAGAGCGTCTTCGGGACAGTGTCCTCGAACTGCGGGAGGGCGTTCAGGTACTCCACCACCGAGTCCGTGGACTCCACATCGCCGAACTTGTTATCGATGTCGTAGAGGTTCCACTGCACGACCCCCGGGACACGGTCGCCGATGGTCTCCCTGGCGATGATCGGGCGGAAGCCCTTCGCGATAGCGTCCTCGACGGTGTGGCGCACGCACCCGGCCGCGGTCGCACCGGTCACGATCAGAGTGTCGATGCGGTTGGAAGTCAGGAAGAGCTCGAGGTTCGTCCCCGGGAACGCCGAGGCGCGGTTCTTCTCGATCACGACCTCGCCCTCCGCGGGGGCGATGCGGTCGTCGATCTGCGCCCAGTAGGAATCCGCCGGCAGGGTTTCCACGGGGATCTTCGAGTACCACAGGCCCATGTCGTTCGTCCCGGAGGTCGCATCGCGGTTCCGGTACACGTTTGTGGTGTAGAAGACCGGGACCCCTTTGGCGCGCGCGGCTTCGTTGATCCGCTGGACGTTGGGGATGATTTCCTCCATGCCCGGGCAGCTGAACGGATGACCCGGGCGGGTCCAGGCGTTCGCCAGGTCGATGTGGATGACGGCGGGACGGTTGCCGTAGCCGATCCGGCGCTTGAAGCCGCGGTCGTTGTAGATGCTCGTGCCGGCTTCGAACGCCTCCTCCAGCACTGCTGCAAGACGGGCTTCGATGTCGTTGGTCGTGACTGTCATGGCTCTCTCCATTCTGGATATTCCTTGTTGCTAACCGAGCAACTGGGTTGCTGTGGGGACTACGCTAGCGCAAGGATCGGCGGAACACCAGAGGTTCGCCAAATCTGTTTTCCTTCGGACCAACGGCTCGGATCGGGACGAGCAGCGGCGAGTGCGTCACGGAGCGGCCGGACCGGGCTGATCCCAGCCCTTGGGGCGCAGGTTCTTGGGATCAGAAGAAGCGGGCCCCAAAAAAGAGGCGTCATAACCATTGCGTGTTGTTGGCAGGGGAACTAAATTGCTTAGCAAGCAACTATAAGTGAGCTAGAGCACATCAAGTTGCGGGAATGTATTCCGGCCCGGGGGATTCGGGCTCCAATCCGGGGCAGAGCGGACCGGCCCCCAAGCCTTTTCCTCGACCCCAGGTCTTCCCTTCAACCACAACTTCCGTCCAACCCAGTCCTGAGCCCAACTTCCGAAAGGATCATCATGAAGCGCATCGGAGTAGACGTCGGCGGCACCTTCACCGACTTGTATTTCTCGGACGACGACCAGCGCATAGCCGTTGTGGAGAAAGTTCCGTCCACTCCACACGACCCGTCCGAGGCGGTGGTCAACGGCATCAAGAAGCTCTGTGCAAAGGCCGGGGTGGCACTGTCGGAGATCGACCAACTGGTGCACGGGACCACGGTGGCAACGAATACCGCGCTGACGCACACCGGGGCGGAGGTCGGGATGATCACTACCGACGGTTTCCGGGACATCCTGCACATCGCCCGCCACAAAAAGCCGCACAACTTCTCGCTGCAGCAGGACATGCCGTGGCAGACCAAGCCCCTGATCAAGCGCCGTCATCGTCTTACCGTCAAGGAACGCATCACGGCCCCGAACGGCGACGTCCTGGTCCCCCTGGACGAGGACGAGGTCCGGGAGCGGGTGCGCGAGCTCAAGGCTGCCGGTGTAGAGGCCATCGCCGTCTGCCTGCTGCACTCCTACCTGAACTCCGCCCATGAGCAGCGGATCGGAGAGATCGTCGCGGAGGAATTCCCCGAGGCTTACCTCTCCCTATCCAGCGACATCGTGCCCCTGTACCGGGAGTATGAGCGCTTTTCCACCACCGCTTTGAACGCCTATGTGGGACCTAGGGTTTCGCGCTACCTCTACCGTCTGCAGGAGCAGGCCGAAAGCCTGGGCTACCAGCGCGAGATCCTTCTGATGCAGTCCTCCGGCGGGATGGTTCCGATCAAGGAGGCTGCCAAGCGGCCCGTGACGCTGATGATGTCCGGACCGGTCGGCGGCCTGATCGGCGGCATGTGGGCAGGCCGGCAGTCCGGCTTCGAGAATGTCGTCACCTTGGACATCGGCGGCACGTCGGCGGACATCGGTGTGGCCTACCAGGGTGAATTGCGCATGCGCCACCTGCTGGACACCAAGATCGGCGACCACCAGGCCATGGTCCCCATGGTGGATATCGACACCATCGGTGCCGGCGGCGGCTCCATCGCCTACGTCGACGCCGGCGGGGTCTTCCGCGTCGGGCCCCAGTCGGCCGGCGCCGACCCGGGCCCGGTTTGCTACGGCCGGGGCGGCACCGAGCCGACGTCGACCGACGCCCAAGTGCTGCTGGGCCGCATGCGCCCGGACCGTGTCCTCGCCGGTTCGGGCCTGGACATGGACCTCGACGGCGCCCGCCACGCCATGGAAGGACTGGCCGGAAAGCTGGGCATGTCCGTCGAGGAGGCCGCTCTCGGCGCCCTCCAGATCCAGAAGTTCGGCATGACGCAGGCCATCGAGCAGAACTCCGTCCGCCGCGGCTACGATCCGCGCGACTTCACCCTCGTGGCAGCCGGCGGCGCGGGCGCCCTGTTCGCCTGTGAAATCGCCGCAGAGCTCGAGGTACCAAACGTGCTGATCCCAGCCCACCCCGGCATCATCGCTGCGACCGGCCTACTGGCCACGGACGAGCAGTACGAGTTCGTCGCCACCAACCGGTTCACCTTCCGCGACGCCGATCCTGCTGCCATCCAAGCCTCTTTCGAGCAACTGGAGCGCGAAGCTAATGCCCAGTTGGACGCCGAGGACGTCCCCGCCGGCCGACGCCGGCTGGACTGGCTGGCCGACGCCCGTTACGAGGGCCAGGGCTACGAGATCCGCTTCGACGTCCCGGAGGGCCCCGTTACCTCGGCCTGGCTGGACCAGGCCGAGGCCGCCTTCCACGATGCCCACTTCGAGGAATACGGCCACCGTTTCAAGAACGGAACCGTCGAGGTCATCAACATCCGGGTCGAGGCCCGCGCGGTGATGGACGAGCTGCCCACGCCGGAGCCGACGCAATCCGGATCCCTCGAGGATGCACTCGTGGAGACCCGCCCGGTGACCTTCGACCAGGACGGCAAGCCCGTCACCGTGGACACCGGCTTCTATGACCGCGAAAAGATGGGCGTTGGCACCTCTTTCGAAGGCCCGGCGATCATCGAGCAATACGACTCCACGGTTGTTATTCCCCCGGGCTTCTCCGGAACCGTGGACGCTGCCGGCAACCTCGTCATCGCCTGCCCCGCAGCCGCCGAAACCGCTGAGAAGCTGGCCACGCCGATCCTGATGCGCGTGATTGGCGGCGCCCTGAACTCCGCCGCCAAGGAGATGGCCTCGGTGCTGTTCCGTATGGCCTACTCCTCGATCATCCGCGAGTCGGAGGACCTCGGCGCGGGCCTGTTCGACAGGGACGGCAACGTGCTGGCCGAGTCGGACTCCACGCCGATGTTCATGGGTTCCATGCCCAAAATTGTCAAGGGCGTGATCTCGGTCCTCGGCGACGACATTCACGAGGGCGACGTCATCCTGCACAACGACCCGTATCTGGGGGCAACCCACTCCCCGGACGTGGCCATCATCGAGCCGATCTTCCACGCCGGAGAACTCGTCGGCTTCGCCGGCGCCTCGGGCCAGCTGATTGACAACGGCGGTGCGTTCTCCGGCCTGATGGTGGATATCCAGGACGTCCAGTCCGAGGGCACGATCTTCCGGGCCGTGAAGATCTATGAGAAGGGGGTCCGGCAGGAATCCTTGATCCGGCACATCCTCAACAACACCCGGACGCCAACCTCGAACGAAGGCGACTTCCAGGCGATGATCGCCGCCTGCGAACTGGCCAAGTCCCGCTACCTCGCCCTTATCGAGCGCTACGGCTTCGGGTCGGTGCGCGAGGCAGGCCAGAGCTGGATCGATTACTCGGAGCGGATGCTACGCCAGGAGATCGCCAAGATCCCGGACGGCGTCTACGAGACGGAGGTCGGCTACCTCGATGACGACGGCCGGAACTACGGCAAGAAGCTGCCGATCGTCGTGAAGGTGATCGTCGAGGGTGACGAGATCACCTATGACCTCACGGGGTCCTCCGAGCAGGTGCCGACCGCTTACAACTGCGCCTTCGAGGGAACGACGGTCTCGGCGTTCACATTCATTACCCGCATGATGTTCCTGGACGAGGTTGCCTTCCCGGTGTTCGTGCCGCAGAACGAGGGCATGCTCAAGCCGCTGAAGGTGATCGCTCCGGAGGGCACCATCTTCAATCCCAAGTACCCGGCCGCAACCTTCTCACGGTTCTCCCAGGTGCAGCGCGCCGTCGACCTGGCCTTGCGGGCCCTCGCGCCGGTCATCCCCGACCGTGTCACGGCCGGCAACTCCGCCCACATCCACTTCATCTCGTACTCGGGATGGGACGAGAAGCAGGGCGAGTACTGGGTCTACCTAGAGGTCAACGAGGGCTCCTATGGCGCCCGTGCCACCAGCGACGGCCCAGACTCCGTGGACAACCTCATCGCCAACACCCGAAACAATCCGATCGAGGAGCTCGAATGGCGGTTCCCGATGCGCACCGACCGCTATGAACTGCGCTCGGATCCGGCGGCGGCAGGCGAATTCCGCGGCGGAATCGGCATCGTCCGGGAGAACACCTTCCTGACCGACACCGTGATCACCTGCGAAGGCGAACGCCATGAGTCGGACGCACCGTGGGGCGCCTACGGCGGCCACGACGGCCTCAACGGCTCACTCGTGAAGAACCCCGGCCGCACCGGGGAGGAGTCCTGGCCGTCCAAGGTCACCGGCCGTCAGTTGCTGGCCGGAGACTCGCTCCAGATCACCGTGCCCAGCGGCGGCGGCTTCGGCGACCCGCTCCGGCGGGACCCGCTGAAGGTCCTCGAGGACGTCCTCGACGGCTTCACGACGGCCGAGGCGGCCGCCCGGGACTACGGCGTGGTCCTCAGGGAGATCGACGGTCAGCTCACCGTTGACCTGAAGGCCACAGCCGAGCGTCGGGAAAACGCAACGTCCGAGCTGGCTCCAACCCGCTGATCAAGGAGCTGCGGCAATAAGGGGGCGGCCTGGAGGCCAGCTAGCAACGCTGGCCCCGGGCCGCCCCCTCTTCGTTCCGGAATCACCACATCGCTACCCCTATCACCGTGAATAGGAACCGTCATGTCCACTGTTCAAACGTCCCAATTCGTCGAATCCGATATCAGGCCCAAGGACGTCCGGCTGGCCACCTGGATCTGCTTTTTCGCCTGGACCTTCGCCGTCTACGACTTCGTCCTGTTCGGCAATCTCCTGCCGCAACTGGCGGCAGACCTCGGCTGGAGTGCGGCTCAGTCTACGGAGGTCAACACCTGGGTGACGGCCGGCACCGCGATCGTCGCCTTCGCCATCGGACCGGTCGTCGACCGGATCGGCCGCCGCAAGGGCATCCTGATCGCCGTCGCCGGTGCCGCTGTCGCCTCGCTGCTGACCGCCATGGTCGGCTGGGTCGCCGGCATCGCTGCCGGCCTCGGACTCGTCTTCCTCGTCCTGGTGCGTTCGCTCGCCGGCCTCGGCTACGCCGAGCAGGCCATCAACGCCGCCTACCTCAATGAGATGTTCGCCCACAGCCATAGCGACCCGGCCAAGGCCCGCCGGCGCGGGCTCATCTACTCGCTCGTCCAGTCCGGCTGGCCCGTCGGCTCCGTACTCGCTGCCGGCTCCGTCTACCTGCTTTTCCCCATTGGCGGATGGGTGCTCTGCTTCATCGTCGCCGCCATTCCAGCCGTCTTCATCATGATCGCCGGGCGCTGGCTCAAGGAAAGCCCCCAATTCGCCCACCGTCACCAGATCGACAAGATGATGAAGGAGGGCCGGCGGGAAGAGGCGCAGCAACTTGGGGACAAATACGGCATCGACGTCTCGGAGAAGGCCAGTCCGCTCGTCTCCGTCTTCCGCGGGGAGTCGCGGAGGTCCGCCCTGACGATCGGCGGCGCCTTCCTGCTGAACTGGCTGGGCGTCCTCGCCTTCGCAATCCTCGGCACGTCGCTGCTTTCGGCCCCGGACGGCAAGAACATCGAGTTCGACAACGCGCTGCTGATCCTCATCATCTCCAATGCGACGGCCTTCGCCGGATACCTGTTCCACGGCTGGCTCGGTGACCGGATCGGACGCCGCAACGCGATCGGCATCGGCTGGATACTGTGTGCCGTCTCGTTCTTCACCATGCTCCAGGCCCCCAACGGGAACTTCCCGCTTATCGTTGCCCTGTACAGCGCCGGGCTGTTCTTCCTCATCGGGCCCTTCTCCGCCCTGCTGTTCTTCACCGGCGAAAGCTTCCCCGTCCACACCCGGGCAACGGGAAGTTCCATCATCAACGCCTCGGGCCAGATCGGGGCGATCCTCGGCGGCCTGCTGATCACCGCCACTCTCGCTGCCGGTGGCGGCTGGATCAACGCCGGCCTCTGGTGGGGCGTGCTGCCCATCCTGGGCTCCGGCCTGCTGATCTTCGCCGCCCGGAACGTCGACCCGCGTACGGTCCGCAAGGACTGACAGGACCGGCACGGCTCCATCCGCCGGCGGCAACTCTCCGTTCCCAGGGAGATCCGCCGGCGGATGGCGTTAAGGTCCGAACACGGACACCGCGGCAAGCCTATGCGGATTGTCACACTGGAGGCCGGGAATAGCCTCGGGGTCGAGGACGCTGTACACCATTCATCCACCTTGAGAAAAGAGATCACACCAAGTGGCAACCGATTATGATGAGGTCCGGGCCGACGTCAAGGAGTCCCAGGACAAGTCCCTGCAGGCAGTACGGTCCGTAAATGCGCCCGCCGGGCGCGCGCAGTGTCGTCATGGAGCTGGACGAGGCCGACGGCCTTGACGGAGCCGGCGTACCCGGCGGCGAGTTCATCGCAGAGGAACTCAACGTCCAGGTCATCCCGCAGGCCGACGACGAATTCACCTGCTACTCATGCTTCCTTGTCCGGCACCGCTCCCAGATCGCCCGGCAACAAGGCTCCCACGCCTACTGCACCGACTGCGAAGGCTAAAAACGCACGGCGTTCGATTCAACTACTCAGCCGCCCGTCCACCCGAATTCGCAGGCAGCTGCTCTTCCTTCCCCTGCCACGGCCACCTGCCGGTGATTTCGAGCTCCAGCGACCAGCTCAGGAATGTACGGATCAGCACGATCACGGCCAGCGCAGCTACGCTTTCCAGCGTCGGACTGACGGCCACGGTGCGGATGATATCCGCCGCCACGAGCAGTTCGAGCCCCAAGAGGATCGAACGTCCAAGGAACCGGCGGAACCCCTCGTATACCCCGGCCTGCCTGCCGAGGAGCTTTGGCACAGCGAATGCTGCAGCCAGGACGGCACCGATCACCATGGCAGCGACACCGGCAGCATCAATAACGCGGCCGGCTGTCTCGATCAGTTCTCTGAAGTCCATGCGCCCACGCTACAACTGAGATGCGCCCGCACAACCCCTGGCAGCGCTGCCAGTGCCGGCCAACAGGGACTCGGGTGCCTGCAGCTCAACTCCAGTCGAAAAAACCCTTACCGGTCTTGCGGCCCAGTTCGCCACGGGCCACCTTGTCCCGGAGGATCTGCGGCGGCGCAAACCTGTCGCCGAGTGTCTTGTGCAGGTACTCGGCGATCCCTAGGCGGACGTCTAGGCCCACGATGTCGGTGGTCCGCAGCGGTCCGGTGGGGTGTTTGTACCCCAGCACCATAGCGTTGTCGATATCCTCGGCGGAGGCCACGCCCTCCTCGACCATGCGCATAGCCTCGAGCGCGATCGCGACGCCCAGCCTTGAGCTGGCGAATCCCGGTGCATCATTGACGACCACGGCCGTCTTGCCCAGCGCCTGCACCCAGCCTCGCGCCGCCTCTACCAGCTCCGGCCGGGTCTGTTCTCCAATAACGACTTCGATCAGCGTGGAGGCGGGGACCGGATTGAAGAAGTGCAGACCGAGGAAGTCCTGCGGCCGGGACAGTTCCCGCGCCAGATCGCTCACGGACAGCGAGGACGTGTTGGACGCCAGTACGGCGCCGGCGGCCAGGCGTTCCTCGACGGCGCGCAGCGAGGCCACTTTGAGGTCCCGGTCTTCGGGCACGGCCTCGACGACCAGTTCCCGGTCCGCGAAATCAGCATAATCCACCGACACGGCCAACCGGGAGGCCATCTCGTCGAGGTTGGCATCCTCCACGCCGCGCTCGATCGATTTCGCAGCCGACGATTCGATCCGTTCCCGGGCCGCCTCCGCAGAGGCTTCGTCGCGCTCGACCACCACGACATTCGCGCCTTTGAGCAGGAATGCGTGGGCGATTCCCGCCCCCATGCGGCCTCCGCCCAGAACGCCGACTTTGGCGGGAAGCCCCGCAGGATGTTCGAAGTTGCCCATTTTTGCTTCTTCTTCCTGTCGAGGAACGCGTGCACGCGTTCAAATCTTGCCGGACACTGAAAGAGCCTGCCCGAAGCCAGCGTACCGATGAGGGGCTGGACTTCGCGCGGGGTACGGCTGAGTCCAGCACCCAAGCCAAGCCCTTAACAACGCTGCTCTAGGCCGGCTGGCACGAGGCAGAGTCGGAATGCCCTATCGGCATTGGGTACGGACGCGGACGCTGGATGCAGGAGGGCCACTGCGGCCTATTCGGCCTGCTCATCTCCTCCGCATCAATCGAGAGGAAGTCAGATGGACGTGCGAATCGTCGAGAGCGTAGCAATGTTCGGCATCGGCGACGGGTTGCTCACCGTGCTCCTGCCTGACGAACACTGTTCCCGCTGGGCGGCCGGCCCGTTCCGGCCAATCATGGAGTGGTGCCGCCTGCACCCTGGACTAACGCGGGCACTTGGGGCTGTGCAACTCGTCGCCTGTGCAGCCCTCGCCGCGAGCCTGTCGACGGAACCCGGGCCGGCCAAGCTGCGTTCCAGGTAAAGCGGGACGGGACCGCGCTCCATAGAGGGAACGGTCCCGCCCTTTCCTGTTCGAGCTGCAGCTTGGACTGCCGGTAACCGGTCCCCTTCCCCGAGGTGCGCTAGAAGAGGCCGGTGATCTCGCCGTCGTCGTTCACGTCCATGCGCATGGCGGCAGGTTCTTTGGGCAGGCCCGGCATGGTCATCACGGCGCCGGTGAGCGCGACGATGAAGCCGGCGCCGGTCCGGGGGATCAGTTCGCGCACGGTAATGGTGAAACCGGACGGCGCACCGAAGCGGGTGGCGTCATCGGTGAAGGAGTACTGGGTTTTGGCCATGCAGACCGGCAGCTTGCCCCACCCGTTGGCGTCGATCTCGGCCAGCCGGTTCTTTGCGAGGGTCGAGAACTCGACATGGTCGGCGCCGTAGATCTGCTGGGCGACAGTCTCGATCTTCTTGTCCACCGACAGGTCCAGGTCGTACAGCGGCGCAAAGTGCTGCACCGCGTCGAGCGCCTGCGCGACCTTGGCGGCCAGCTCGTCGCCGCCGTCGCCGCCGCCGCCATGCCCCCAGACGTCCGCCGCCGCGGCCTCGACGCCCTTCTGCCGGCACCACTCAAGCACCCAGTCGACTTCCTCGTCCGTATCCGATGTGAAGCGGTTGAGGGCGACGACGGGTGTGATACCGAACTTCGCGGCGTTGTCGAGGTGCCGCTCGAGGTTTGCGGCGCCCTCCTGCAGCGCGGCAAGGTTGGGGACAGACAAGTCCTCCTTGGCGACGCCGCCGTGCATCTTCAGCGCGCGGATGGTGGCGACGATGACGATCGCCGACGGGGCGAACCCGGCGGAGCGCGCCTTGATGTCCATGAACTTCTCGGCGCCAAGGTCCGAGCCGAATCCGGCCTCGGTGACGACGACGTCGGCCAGCCTGCGGGCGGTCTGGGTGGCGATGACGGAGTTGCAGCCGTGTGCGATGTTGGCGAACGGGCCGCCGTGGACAAGTGCCGGCGTTCCCGCGATGGTCTGGACGAGGTTGGGTTTAATGGCGTCCTTGAGCATCATGGTCATGGCGCCCTCGGCCCCGAGCTGGGCGGCGGTCACGGGCTTCTTGTCATAGGTGTAGCCGAAGGTGATCCGCGACAGCCGCCGCTTGAGGTCCTTCAGGTCCGTGGCGAGGCAGAAGACGGCCATCACCTCGGAAGCGACGGTGATGTCGAAGCCTGCCTCGCGCGGGATGCCCTGCCCCGGCCCGCCAAGACCGATCACTATCTGCCGCAGCGCCCGGTCGTTCATGTCCAGCACGCGGCGGAAGGTCAGCCGCCGCGGATCGATGTTGAGCTCGTTGCCCTGGTAGATGTGATTGTCCACCAGCGCCATCAACGCGTTGTTGGCGCTGGTGATGGCGTGGAAGTCTCCGGTGAAGTGCAGGTTGATCTGGTCCATCGGCAGCACCTGGGAATAGCCGCCGCCGGTGGCCCCGCCCTTCATGCCAAGGATCGGCCCGAGCGAGGGCTCGCGCAGCGCGATCATGGTGCGGTGGCCGGCCTTGGCCAGGGCGTCCCCCAGACCCACGGTCACGGTGGACTTGCCCTCTCCGGCCGGTGTTGGAGACATGGCGCTGACCAGCACCACCTTCCCGCGGGGCTGGGCTTGGTCCGGGCCGAGCCTGGCCGGGTCGATCTTCGCCTTGTAGTTCCCGTAGAGTTCGACGGCGTCGCCCGGGATTCCGGCGGCCAAGGCCACCTCGGCGATCGGCTTCAGCGTGGCGCGACGGGCAATTTCAAGATCGGAAAGCGGAGCCGGGTCAGACATCATTGTCCTCCAAACTGGTGCGTCAGCGAGTGGCGGCCGGGGCCGTCACAGCCAACGTACCAGCCGATCCAGACGTCGTCACGGGCGGGGGAACCGGGAGATTCAGCGGATGAGCTGCCGGTACGCCAGCAGTTCGTCGCGGGCCTCGTCCAGTTTCTGCTCGTCGATGCTTGTGCCCTGTATTCGCTTCCAGTAGGAGTAGCTCTGGCTGAGTTTGCGGATCACGATGTTCACCTCCTCCCGTTCCAGGTAGTTCGGCATGGCGGGGCCGGGGCTCGTGGAGCCATCCAGCCCCTCCAGGGAGCCGGCGATAATCAGTTCTCCGTGGGGTTCCTGGCCGCTGCCACGGGATTCATGGCTGGCTTGCTGGGCGGACTGCGCCGCTATCATCGGTTGGATGTCGGGGCGGATGGATTGTTCGGGGGCCGGACGGACAGCGCTGTCCAACGGTTTCATGAGTGGTTCCTCTTTCGGGCAGGACTCCGAAGGCAGACCCCGGTTTAGGACCGGCCGGCCGACGGATTGATGCGAATACGGCAAGCCCAAACGTGGCCACGGACTTGCACAGAAGGCGCCGGCAAACGCAGGCCCCTGAGGGGCTACGAGCGGGAGCCGAAGGAGGCTGGCTTTTCAGCTGGGCGGGCCCGGCGGGCAGCCGGGGCGGCGATGGAAAAGCTAGTGCGCAGCGAGGACGGAGGCAGCCCGGAGTCGGGCAGCAACGGCATGGAATCCGGCTGGCGTGGCGATAATCTTCACGGGGCCCACCTCTCTTTCCCTCACGGCGTCGATCATGAAAACGTCCCGGCCATCTCTTGATTGAGAAAGCTCAATCGGACAAGAGAGAGGCTACTCCACCCGCAAGGCTCTTGGCCAGCAAGAGATCGGTAATTCTTTGGGATTTGTGTCTCCGGCGGCGTGTCGGCTTCGACACGCCGACACTTGTGTCCGGGCTGGCGCAAGTTTCGGTGGGACGGTGCTTGCTGTTAGTGGCTCTCTGCCATCGGCCGGGTTGCCACAGTCACCAACAAGAGTCACGACACGGTCTCCAGGCGCAGCCCGCCCGCAGCGTTCACGGCCCGGATGCCGCCCAAGCCGAGGAGCACCGCATCGGCCACGAGTTCGGCCGAAGAAAACGTGCCGGCCACAGCCAGGGTCACACAGCCAGCGGCCCTGCCCGCGGCCAGCCCGGCCGGGGTGTCCTCGATAACCAGACAGCGGTCGGGCGCAACCCCGAGCCGGCGTGCGGCCAGCAGGTACCCCTCCGGGTGCGGCTTGCCGTTCTCGATATCGTCGAAACTGATCAGGACGGGCGGAGCATTGAGCCCGGCCGCCCGCAGGCGGACCTCGGCCAGCCCGCGCGTGCACGAGGTGACAATGGCGCACTGGTGCGGCGGAATCGAACCGAGTAGGGCGGCCGCACCCTCAAGGGCGTGAATGCCGTCCGTTTCCTGGGTCTCGATTTCGATCACCCGAGCCAGGCATTCTTCGACCTGATCGGGCGCGACCATGGCCGACACAATATCCCTGGCCGGCTTGCCGTGATCTGTATGCCGGTAGGTGTCGCCGAATCCCAGTTCGTTCGCCCACCGGGCCCAGCCGCGTTCGACGGCGCCAGTGGAGTCGATGAGGGTGCCGTCCATGTCGAATAGCACGGCCTCGAAGACGTGTTGGCCGAGGCCGGCCAACACCGGACGTTCCGTACCGGAATTAGAGCGATTCACTTTTCTCCTTGAGGTATTGCCGTTGCATGACGCCGCCGTCCAGCTGGCAGCTTGCGGGCCCCGGGCGCTCATTTGCGTCTAGATCCCGTACAGCCGCTCGCGTGCCTCGCCGAATCGGCCGCGTACGGCGGCCGACCAGTCGACAGAGGAGCTGGACGGGCTGATGGTGCGTTCGGTCCGGCGCTCCCAAGCCGGCGGCTCGTCGGCTTTTGACAGCGCCCAGGCGGCCTGGCGCGCCGCGCCGAGGGCGACGTATTCCCCGGGCTCGGGGATGACAACTTCGGCTTGGAATATGTCCGCGGCCGCAGCCTGAAGGGACCGCGAACGCGATCCGCCACCGACCAGGACAATCCGTTGCGCTTCGATGTTGCGGGCCCGCAGCTTGTCCATCGCATCGGCCAAGAGGCATAGCAGGCCCAGCACCGAGGCACGGGCCACGTTTTCCGGTTTCATCGCCGCACG
The DNA here is from genome assembly GCF_026011795.1 of Arthrobacter mangrovi. Taxonomy (GTDB): domain Bacteria; phylum Actinomycetota; class Actinomycetes; order Actinomycetales; family Micrococcaceae; genus Crystallibacter; species Crystallibacter mangrovi. The sequence goes on from NZ_BRVS01000004.1 coordinate 279,447, forward strand.
GGTCAGGCCGACGAGGCTGCCGCTTGCGTGGGGCAGGTTTGGCGTCCGTTCCCCGTCCAGGTACGGCACCAGCGTCAGGCCGCCGGCATCGACCGGGCCCGCCGATGCCAGGGCGTCGAATTTCTCCAAGCTGACATCCAGAAGGTCCGCGGTCGAGCCAAGGACACGGGCACCGTTGATGGTGGCCAGCAGGGGCAGCTGCCGGCCCGTAGCGTCGGCGAATCCGGCGATGGCGCCGGAAGGATCGCTGATCTTGGTATCGGTGGAGGTGAAGACCGTCCCGCTCGTTCCGATCGACACCGCCACTTCGCCCGGACGCAGCGCCAGGCCAAGCGCCGCTCCCGCATTGTCGCCGCAGCCCGGCCCCACCAGCATGCCGGACGGCGTTGTGCCGGCGGTCGCGGAAGGCCCGATCACCGTCGGCAGATCGGGGGACCTACCGAAGGCCCATTCCAGCAGGTCAAGCCGATAGGCCTCGTCGCAGACCGAGTAGTACCCGGTCCCGGAGGCATCGCTACGATCCGTCGTCGGGTAGCCGGCGCGCCCCAGGATCTGCCAGGTGAGCCAGTCGTGGGGCAGCATGACCTTGCTGACCCTGTCGGCAAGGTCGGGATGGTTCTCGGCCAGCCAGGCAAGCTTGGTGATGGTGAAGGACGGGACCGGCACGATCCCGATTTCATCCGCCCACACCTGCGCCCCAAGTTCGTCCCGCAGCCGCTGGGCCTGCGGTGCGCTGCGGACATCGTTCCACAGCAGGGCATCGAAGACCGGGGCATCGTCCGCGTCCAGGGCGACCATCCCGTGCTGCTGTGCACTGACGGACACCGCTTCGATGTCGCCCAGATCCGCTCCCCCGGCCGCTTGGAAGGCCTCCCACCAACGGTCGGGATGGACCGCTGTGCTGTCCGGGTGCGGAGCGGAGGAACTGCTCAGGATTTGCCCGGTTTCCGCATCGACCCGGACAATCTTGCAGCTCTGGGTGGACGAGTCGATCCCCGCGACAATGGTGCGAGAGGCCATGGGCTGTCTCCTATCAGTTTCTCGGCCGGATGGCAGCTGGCACCGGAACCGCAGGGCAGGAGGCACCGGCAGCTGCCTGTGCCCGGCCCCGTCAGCATCATTAGTTCCAAGCTGGCGTGCCGCCGGAAGGCGGGCCCGTCCGGGCCGCACGGAAGGTCATCCTATGCGACAGTCGGGCAGGCCAGCGATCCTGCCGCCTCGCCGGTGAATGCGGTCCAGCCCAGGGACAGCCCGCTTCGACGGACACCCGGGCCTTCGCCGCGGCCGCCGCGCTCAGATGCTCGAGTAGCCACCGTCGATAAGGATGTTTTCGCCCGTGATCATTCCGGCCTTGTCACCGGCAAGGAAGGCGATCAGGGCGGCGACCTCGTCCGGCTGGGCAAAGCGCCCCACCGGGATGAGCTTCTTCATCTCATCGCCCTTTTCGCCGGCCCAGGCCAGCTTGCCCAGCGGGGTCTCGACGACCGTAGGCGAGACCGCATTGACGGTCACGCCCTGCGGCGCCCATTCCATCGACAGCACCTTGGTCATGCCGACCACGCCCGCCTTGCTCGCGCAGTACGCCACGTGCTGGTCCAGGCCGATAACGCTGGCCTGCGAAGCCAGATTGACGATGCGGCCGTGGCCCTTGTCCGTCATCACGCGGCCTGCCGCCTGCGCCATTTTGAAGCTGGCGCTGAGATTGACGCTGATGGTCGTTTCCCACATCCGCTCGGACAGCTCGAGGGCCTTGTCCAGCATCACCACACCGGCCGAGTTGACCAGGATGTCCACGGTCCCGGCCACGCTGACCGTCTCGTCCACGACTTTCTGCGCCGCACCCTCGTTCGTCAAATCCTGCGCGATGCCATGGTGGCCCTCGCCGGGCAGTTCCGCCATGGCCGCGGTGACCGAATCATTCAGGTCCACGCCGACGATCCTGGCGCCCCGCTCGGCGAAATACCGCGCCACGGAATTGCCGATGCCGCTGGCGGCGCCGGTGATGATGGCTACTTTGCCTCGGAATTCCTGCTCCACGCTCATCCTTCGTAGCTGCTGATCGCGCCGACCTTCGCCGCGGAGGCGCTCTCCGGGTCGAAGGTGTAGGTCAGCCATTCGCGCACCAGTCGGCGGGCCAGCTCGATACCGACCACCCGCTGGCCCATGCACAGTACCTGCGCATCGTTGCTCAGGACCGAGCGTTCGACCGAGAAAGAATCGTGGGCGGTGACGGCGCGGATGCCCTTGACCTTGTTGGCCGAGATCGCCACCCCGAGCCCAGTGCCGCAGATCAGCAGGGCGCGGTCGGACTTGCCCTCGGCCACCAGGGTGGCCGCTTCAACGGCGATGTGCGGGTAGGCGGTGTGCCCGTCGGCGTCCACTCCCACATCCACCACGGACTCAACGCCGGGGTTTTCCTGCAGGTCCCGTTTCAGGATTTCCTTGTAATCGAAGCCGGCATCGTCGCAGCCGACGACGAGGCGTAGTTTCCCGTTCATACGTTTGATTCCTTTCGTGGCCGTCAGCGACGGCCGAGTGCGGTAACAATGAGGGCCAGCGACGTCGCTCCCGCATCGGGAGTCCCTAAGCTCTTTTCGGCCAGCGGCCTGGCGCGGCCCAGCCGGGGTTTGAGGTTGGCGGTGGCATCGGCCGCCTCGGTGGCCGTCCCGGCCGCCGCTGCCCAGGCCTCGGACAAGGCCGTCCCGGCGTCGACCGCCGCGCGCAGCTCCTCGGCAAACGGCAGCAACGCATCCACCAAGGTCTTGTCGCCGATCACCGCCCGGCCCAGATCCGTCATCGCCCCGGCGAAGGCGGACACAGCGTCGACCGCTTCGGCAGCGGCGTAGCCATCGCGCCCGTCGGTGAGGCTGGCGCCGGCCGCTTCGAGAGCCGCACCCCACAGCACTCCGGAGGTTCCGCCGGCCGAGGCGGCCCAGGCCTGGCCGGCACGGGTCAGCAACCAGGCTCCGCCGGCTCCGTCCGCCGCGGCGGACTGGGCCGCGGCCACGGCTGCGTCGATGCCCTTGACCATGCCGCGTCCATGGTCACCGTCGCCGGCGACGGCGTCGATCTCGCCCAGCTTCGTCTCGTTGGCGTGCAGGGTGCTCTGGGCTGTCCCCAGTCCGGCCAGGACCAGCTGGGCCAGGTCCCGGGCCGCGGGCGTCGCCTGCGGCGCCTCTGCCTGCTCCGCTTCCTGCCCCGCCTGCTGCTGCTCGGCGGAGATCAGTCCCGCCGTGCCGGCCTTCTGCTTGCGGTAGGCCGGCGTGTACGCGTCGGCCGTCCAGTAGGCCTCCAGTTCGTCGGTGAGCCACATCAGGGTCAGCGAGCAGCCGCCCATGTCCAGGCTGGTAACCAGTTCGCCAACCTCCGGGTCCACGGGTTCCAGGCCGGCTTCGGCCAGTTGCCGGGACACGGTGTTCCAGAGCAGGAAGAGTTCCTCGTACTTGGTGGTGCCCAGCCCGTTCAGGATCACCCCGACCCGCCTGCCGGCCTGGTCCGGCGCCTCCTTGAGCAGGGAGGAAACCAGCAGCCGGCCTAGTTCCTCGGCCGTGGGCAGCGGCTCATCGCGGATGCCCGGTTCACCGTGGATGCCCAGGCCCAGCCCGAGATGCCCCTCCGGGACGGTGAACAGCGGCTTGTCTGCCCCGGGCATGGTGCAGCCGGAGAAGGCCACGCCTAGGGTGCGGGTGGCGGCGTTGGCTGCCCGGCCGACCCGTTCGACGCCGTCGAGGTCCAGTCCCGCGGCCGCAGCAGCACCCATCGCCTTGAACACCGTGAAGTCACCGGCGATCCCGCGGCGCTTATCCTCTTCCGGCGCGGAGGCGACGTCGTCGGTCACGACCACGATGCGGGTGTCGATCCCTTCCTTCCGGAGACGCTCGGCCGCAATGCCGAAGTTCAGGTTGTCGCCGGCATAGTTGCCGAAGGTCAGGATTACGCCCCGGCCCTGGTCGGCAGCCTTGGCCACAGAGTAGACCTGGGCCGCGGACGGGGAGGTGAAGATATTGCCGACCACGGCGCCGGCGGCCAGCCCCGGCCCGACCAGGCCGCAGAAGGCAGGATAGTGGCCCGAACCACCGCCGACGACGACGGCGACCTGGGGTTCGCCGGAGCGCAGGGCCACGGCGCCTCCGGGCACCCCGCGCAGCCGGTCCGCATACAAGGAGAGGAAGCCGGAGAACTGTTCTTCTGCGAACTCGGCCGGGTCATTGAATAGCTTGGTCAAGGAACGCTCCGCTGTGGTGGTTGGTGCTGGCCTGCCGGGACCTGGCCGGGGTCCCGGGCGATGCGCCCGGGACCCCGGCCAGGCTCGTGCTTACTGCTGTTCCTGGCCCGGGAGGCCCTCGTAGGCGATGTTGCCGTTCTGGAGGTTCTCGTCAACCATCTGCGGCAGCTTCTCCAGGAAGGCCTCGCGGTCGGTGACCACGTTCTTCATGGCCGCGTCCACATTCTCCGTGGTGATGGCGGGCATGATGTACTTCGGGGTCGCCTCCACGTTCTCGCCGCGGGCCAGCTTGGCCGCCACGGCCAGGCCGGCGGCCATCTCCACGGTGCCGTGCTGCAGCGAAGTGCCGATGAAGTCGCCGCTCTTGACCGCCTTCAGGCCGTCCTCGATGCCGTCGATGCCGACGATCTTGACGTCCTTGAGGCCGGCCTCGTTTAGGGCCTGCAGGGCGCCCAGGCCCATGTCGTCGTTCTGCGAGATCACGCCGTCGATGTCGGATCCGAAGGCGGAGATCCAGTTCTTCATCTTGTTCACGGCCTCGTCACGCTTCCAGTTGGCCGTGTCCTTGGCCAGAACCTTAATGTCCGGGTTCTCCTTGAGGACCTTATCGATGCCGGCGCCGCGGTCGATCTGGCCGGAACCACCGATCGGGCCCTCCAGGATGACCACGTTGCCCTTGCCGCCGAGGGCCTCGACCATCATCTTCGCTTCCTGCTCGCCGGCGGCGACGTCGTCGGGCTGCACGGAGCCGGCCAGCTTGTCGCTCTTCAGGGCGGAGTTGACGTCGATGACCGGGATGCCCTTCTCCTCGGCCGCGGCGATCTGCGGCTGCAGGGAATCGGCCTGGACCGGGTTGATCAGGATGGCGTCGACGCCCTGGTTGATGTACTGGTCCACCTGGTTGGCCTGGGTGGCGACATCGAGGTTCGCCGAGTTCCACAGCATGTTGATGTCGTTGGCCTTGGCGTAGGCGTCCATGCCTTCCTTGCCCTGCGTGACGAAGGAGGACATGTCGTACACGGTGACGCCCACGGTGACGGCGCCGTCGCCGCCGTCGGTGGCCCCGCTGCCGGCCGAGGTGTCGCCAGCGCCACAGCCGGCCAGCACCAGCGCCGCGGCGGCACCGAGGCCTGCGACCTGCAGCATTTTCGAGGTACGGGTGATCTTCATTTGGGTTCCTTTAACTAGGTATCTGCTAACTAGGTATCTGCGGAAGGTGCGAAGTTCTAACTGGTCCGGCGCTTGGCTGCCCAGACATCGATGGCCACGGCGAGCACGATCAGCACGCCCTTGATCACGTCCTGCCAGTAGGAGGGCACGATCAGCAGGTCCAGGCCGTTGTTCAGGGTCTGGATCAGCAGCAGGCCGATGGCGGTGCCCCAGATGGTGCCGCGGCCGCCCATGAGGCTAGCCCCGCCGATGACAACGGCGGCGATGGCGTCCAGCTCGTAGCCCTGTCCCAGGTTCGGTGCGCCGGAGATGACGCGGGAGGCGAGCATCAGGCCGGATACGCCGGCGAGGACGCCGCTGATGGTGTAGACGCTGAACAGCACGCGCTTGGACTTCACGCCGGCGATCTCGGCCGCCAGACGGTTGCCGCCGACGGCGTAGACGCGCATGCCGTAGGAGGTCCGCTTCATGATGATCGCGAGGCCCACGATGGCCAGGATCATCAGGAGCACGGGAATCTTCAGCCCCAGGACCTCGGTGTTGGCGATGGCGCCGAAGTTGGCCGGCAGGCCGTTGATCGGCGCGCCCCCGCCGATGACATAGGCGACGCCGGAGGCCAGGGTCAGCATGCCCAGGGTGGCGATGAAGGGCGGCACGTTCATCCGGCTGACCACAAAGCCATTGATGGCACCGGCCGCCAGCCCCACGAGCACCGCGACAAGGACCGTGAGCAGCAGGTTGCCGTCCGAGGCCTTGGCCACGTAGGCGGCCGCCATGGCGCTGGCCGCGATGACGCTGCCCACGGAAAGGTCGATGCCGCCGGTCAGAATGACCAGGGTCTGCCCCAGGGCGATCAGGGCGAAGGGCGCGGCCGCGATCAGGATGGTGGTCATGTTCTCGAGCGTCCCAAAGCGCGCGCTCTTGTAGAGGAAGAACGCCACCACGAACAGCATGACCACGACCATGGCGTGGCGGACGGCGAATCCCTGGAGCCATTGCCAGCTGAACCGCCTGGTCGGGTCCTTGGTGGCCGTTCCGCCCGGTGAGGGTTCGAGCATTGTGCTTCGGTCAGTCGTCATTGTTCTCGGTTTCCTTCTTTGTGGAGGCTTCCAGACCGGAGGCCAGCCGGAAAATCTTGTCCTGCGCGGAGGATTCCAGCAGTTCTGTCTTGCTCAGTTCCCCGGCCACGGTCAGCCCGCGCATGACGAGGGCGCGGTGGGAGAGGCTGAGGATCTCGGGCATGTCGCTGGAGGCCATGACGACGGCCATGCCCTGCTCCGCAAGGTCGACGATGATCCTGTAGATCTCGCTGCGGGCCCCGACGTCTACCCCACGGGTGGGTTCGTCCAGCAGCAGCACGTCCACCGGACCTGTCAGCCACCTGCCGAAGACCACCTTCTGCTGGTTGCCGCCGGAGAGCGTTTCCATGCTCTGCCCGAGGCCGCGGCTCTTGAGGTTCATCGACTTCATGATGTCCCCGATGCTGCCCGACCGCTTCCGGTTGTTGATCCAGCCGGCATTGCTGAAGGACTTGATCCGCGGCAGCGAGGCATTGTCCAGCACGCTCATGGACAGCACTGCGCCGGCGCCCTTGCGGTCCTCCGGCACGAGGGCGATCTTCGAGGCGATGGCGGCCGCGGGGTTGCCCAGGGCGACCTTCCGGCCACCGACGGCCACGGAACCGGCGGCGGGATGGCGCATCCCGAAGATGCTCTCCATCAGCTCGGTGCGCCCGGCGCCGACCAGCCCGGCCAGACCGAGGATCTCGCCGCGGCGGACCGAGAAGCTCACCGGCTCGGTGCCGTGGCCGATGACCAGGTCCTGGACGGTCAGGGCGACCTCGTCCTTCGGGACACCGATCTCCGGGAACATGTCCTCCAGCTCGCGGCCGATCATGGCCTCGACGATGTCGTCGTCGCTGAGCTGGTCCAGCGGCTTGTCCTCGACCAGATTGCCATCCCGAAGGACGATGACGCGGTCCGCCATCGCCCGAATTTCCTCCATCTTGTGAGTGGTAAAGAGCATGGCCACGCCCTGGTCGCGCAGCGAGCGCACGACCGAGTAGAGCCGCTCGACCTCCTGCTCGGCAATCGCGCTGGTAGGCTCGTCCAGCAGCAGGACCTTGGCGCCCCGGCTGGTGGCCTTGACGATCTCGATGATCTGGCGGATGCCTACCGGCAGGGAGCCCATCCGCGCGGCGGGGTCGATCTCGAGACCGAACGGCTTGAGGAACTCCCGGGCCTGGCGCATCATGGCCCGGCGGTTCAGCAGGCCCACCGGCGAGCGCAGCTCGCGGCCGACGAACAGGTTCTCGTAGACGGTCATTTCCGGGATCGAGGCCAGCTCCTGGGGAACGATGGCGACCCCGAGCCGGTGCGCGGCCTGGATGTCCCCGGCGTGCAGGTGCTCGCTGCGGACCTCCACGGTTCCCTCGTCGGGCTTGTACTGCCCGGAAGCGATCTTCATCAGGGTAGACTTACCGGCGCCGTTTTCGCCGGCCAGGGCAGTGACCGTCCCCGGCTCGAGGACGAGCGAAATACCCTTCAGGACGGGGATGCCGCCAAAGCTCATGCGGATGCCGTGGCATTCAATCGCGGCGGTGGCGACCGCCTCTGGGGTGTGCGTGGTGTGCATGGGATTACCGTCCCGGCCGTACGATCGTCTTCAGGCTGCTGGACTTGGTCGAATCGACGAGTGCCTGGGCCACGTCCTCGATGCCGTAGATCCCGGTGACCAGGCCGTCCAGGTCCACGCGGCCGGTGCGCACCAGTTCGATGGCGATCGGCCAGGTATTGGCGTAGCGGAAGATCCCGGTGATGACCAGTTCGCGGTTCTGGATCAGCGAGACCGGCAGCGCCACCTCGTCGGCGCCCATCCCGACCAGCACGACCCGGCCGGCCGGAGCCACATTGCGGATGCCGGTCAGGATCGCCGGGGTGGCCCCGGACGCCTCGATGAAGGCGTCGACCTCCAGGCCCAGGTTGGCCACGTCGTCGGTCCTGGGATCGATCACGCGGTCGGCACCGAAGGAGAGGGCCTTCCGGCGGCGCTCCTCATCGAGGTCGGAGACGATGACCTCGGTCGCGCCGAAGGCCTTGGCCACCTGGGCGCAGATGATGCCGATCGGACCGGCACCAGTGATGAGCACCTTCGAGCCGGGCGTGACCTGCGCCTTCTGCATGGCGGCAATACCCACGGACAGCGGCTCCATCAGGGCCGCGGCCTCGTCGCTGATGCTGTCGGGCACCGCGAAGGCGAAGTGGGACTGGATCTTGACGAATTCCATGAACGCTCCGTCAACCGGCGGGGTCGCATAGAACTGCATGGCCGGATCCAGGTTGTAGCAGCCGGCCAGCGACTGCTTGGAGTGCGGATCGGGCCGCTGGGGCTCGATCGAGACGCGCTCCCCCACCCGCGCCGGATCCACCGCGCTGCCGACGGCGACGACGGTTCCGGCGGCCTCGTGCCCGAGCACCATCGGAGATTCCACGACGAAATCCCCGATCCTGCCTTCCTTGAAGTAATGCACATCCGAACCGCAGACACCCACTGCGGAAACACGGACCAGGACCTCGTCGGCGTCCAGGGCGGGCACGGGCCGGTCTTCGACCACCACGGACTGCGGCTGCACCAAGACACTGGCCTTCATGGTTTCCGGCAAGACTGCTTCCACCGATTGACTTCCCTTCGTACTCAAGCCGCCGCAGGAAGGTCTCGGAATTGAGTCCAGCAGACCGCGGCGGCCGATCCAGCAAAAGTATGACCCACCTCTCAACATATGTGCAACCTCTTGCTCACATGAGCAAATTTTGGGAAGGTAGTCTTGCAACCAGACGGGGTGGCAACAGGAAAGACAAGAGACACGGATGGCACAGCTAGGACCGGATGCGCTCGTGCGCACCGCGTACATCGCCCAGCAGCATTTCATCGAGGGAAAGACCCGGATCGAGATCGCTGCCGAGACGGGCCTGAGCCGTTTCAAGATCGGCCGGATCCTCGAGCAGGCAATCGCCACGGGGGTGGTCAGGTTCGAGATCGCAAGCCCGTCCTCCCTTGACCTGGAACTGTCGGTTAAGCTGCAGAAGGCCTACGGCCTCGAACGGGCCATCGCGGTCAATGTGCCCTCGGAAACGCCCGAGGTCGTCCAGCAGCACCTGGGCAGCACCGCCGCCGACCTGCTGACGGAGATCCTGACCGATGACGACGTCCTCGGCCTGACCTCGGGCCGGACGGTGAACGCGCTGGCCCGGTCGCTGCGCTCTCTACCGCGCTGCGAAGTCGTGCAGCTGGCAGGGATTGCCGGCCCCATCCAGGAGACCGGGATCGAAACCATCCGCAGGGTCAGTGCCGTCGCCGGCACCAGGCCATGGACGATTTATGCCCCCTTGATCGTCAGCGACGCCGCCACCGCCGAGGGCCTGCGCCGGCAGCACGAGCTGGTGGATACCTTCGCGCAGTACGCGCGCGTGACCGTCGCCGTCGTCGCCGTCGGCAGCTGGTCGCCGCCCGATTCGCAGATGGTCGAGAATCCAGCCCTAGCGGGGCCGGAACGGGACGCCCTCATCGGCCGCGGGGTCAGGGCGGAAATTTGCGCGACCCTCGTGAATGACCAGGGGCAGGTCATCGACGACGTGGATGACCGCTGCATCGCCATCCCCGAGGTGCAGCTGCGCCGGATCCCGCACGTCATCGCCGTGGCGGGCGGCGCAACCAAGACCCAGGCCATCCGCGCCGTGCTGGTCTCCGGGCTGGCTCACTCGCTGATTACCGATGCCGGCACCGCCCGCAGGCTTCTCGACATGCAGTAGCGGCCCCGGGAAGCGTGCCGCCCGCGGAACGCGCAGGCAGGATGGAAGCGGCTGTGCTACACGTTCCAGCCGGTAACCGCGGGCGTCTTCTTATCCCACCCCAGGCTGCAGACCGCAGCGGTGTCCAGGACGAAGCGGCGCCCCTCAACCGGCGGCAGGTCCAGCCAGCGGGCGGCGAGGACCCGAAGGAAATGGCCATGCGCCACGAGGAGGACGTTGCGTTGGTCCGCGGAATCGGTGTGGAACGGCGGATCTGAAGGACTGTCTAGCACTTTGGCAATGACATGGTCAGCCCTGTCCGCCACCTGCTCGAGCGTCTCTCCGCCGCGCACCCCGTGGGTCCAGATCAGATACGCCGGGTCCTTGGCGCGGATGTCAGCGCTGCGGAGACCCTCATACTCGCCGTAGTCCCACTCATGCGCATATGGAACCACTTCTGGATCTGCGAACCCCGCCAGCTGGGCGGTCCGGACCGCGCGCCTGAGAGGGGAGGACAGTACTGTCGAGAATTTCAGTCCTGACAGCTTTTTTCCTGCTTCTTCGGCCTGGCGCACACCGTTTTCGGTTAGGTCGAGGTCGGTCAGCCCTGTGTACTGCCCGCTCCTGGACCAGTCCGTCTCGCCGTGGCGCAGAAGCCAGAGCTTGGGGTGGTCATGGCTAACAGGCAGATAGCTCATGACTCCTCCGGCAGTGTTGCGGATTCGGGCTGCCGGCTCCACCACTCCAGGAGCTTCTTCTCTGCAACCTCGGGCTCCTGCGGCCCGTTCTCCATCCGCTCGTCGAGCAGGAACTTGTACGCCCTTCCCACCACCGGGCCGGGTTTGATCCCGAGCAGCGACATGATCCGTTGCCCGTCCAGATCCGGCCGCACGGAATCGAGCTGCTCCTGCTCCTTCAGCGCCGCAATGCGCTGCTCCAAGTCGTCATACGCGAACGCCAGCCGCTCCGCCTTGCGCCGGTTGCGGGTGGTGACGTCCGAACGGGTCAACCGGTGCAGCCGCTCGAGCAGCGGCCCGGCGTCCGTGACATACCGGCGGACCGCCGAGTCCGTCCAGCCCGCCTCGCCATAGCCATAGAACCGCATGTGGAGCTCCACGAGCCGCGAGACGGCCTTGATCGTGTCATTGTCGAAACGCAGCTTCTTCATCCGCTTGGCCGTCAGCTTCGCGCCCACCGCGTCGTGGTGCCGGAAGCTGACCGCGCCCGAAGGCTCGAACCGCCGTGTGGCCGGCTTGCCGACGTCGTGCATTAGCGCCGCGAACCGCAGGACGAAGTCCGGTCCGGGCACCGCACCGTCGTCGTCCGTTTCCAGCTCGCACGCCTGCTCCAGCACGGTGAGCGAATGCTGGTACACGTCCTTGTGCCGATGATGCTCGTCGATTTCAAGCTTGAGCGCCGCGACCTCCGGCAACACGTGCGCGGCCAGTCCGGTTTCCACCAGCAGATCGATTCCGGCCCGCGGGTCCTTGCCGTTGACCAGCTTGACCAGTTCATCGCGCACGCGCTCCGCCGAAATAATCTCGATCCGCTCGGCCATATCCGTCATGGCCCCAGCCACCTCGGGGGCTACCGACACCTTGAGCTGGGAGGCGAACCGGGCGGCGCGGAGCATGCGCAGCGGGTCATCGGAGAACGACGCCGATGGCTCCCCCGGGGTGCGGACCATACCGGCGTGCAGGTCGCGGACGCCGCCATACGGGTCGACCAGCTCCAGCGAGGGCAGCCTCAGCGCCATGGCGTTCATGGTGAAGTCTCGGCGGAACAAGTCATCCTCCAGCGACGTGCCGAATGCGACCTGCGGCTTTCGCGAATCCGCGTCATAGGCGTCGGCGCGGTAGGTAGTGACCTCGATGGTGTAGTCGCCCTTGCGCATCCCAATGGTCCCGAAGTCACGCCCGATTTCCCAGAAGCTGTCCGCCCATTTGCGGATGACGGCGATGATGGCGTCCGGGTCGGCGTCGCTCGTGAAGTCGAGATCCGGAGACACCCGGCCAAGGAAGAGATCGCGCACCGGGCCGCCCACCAGGGACAGCTCGTGGCCGGCGTCCACAAAACGCTGCCCCAATTCCATGACGACGTCGGGCAGCTGCAGGGCGGAAGTCCCGGGGGCGTTTGCCGGGCCAAAAACGTGAACCATAGTGACTTAAGCGTGCCAGAAACCCCTCCCTCGCGCTGAAGAATTCCGGCGGCCCGCAGTGTCATCATCCGCGGCTACCAAAAATCGTTAGAGTGGACTGCATGGCATATCCGGTCCCAAGCGCACCAAAGCGCACTCCGCTAACAGCGGCAGTGGGCAGTGCCGCGCCCGGACACCATGCCCTGCCCACCGTGGAGGAAGTTTCCGCTGGCGGCGTCGTCGTGGACACAGCCACGGAGGAGCTCCGCGTCGCCATCATCGCGCGGTTCAACCGCGGCGGCCGGCTTGAGTGGTGCCTGCCGAAGGGCCACCCCGAGAACGCGGAGACCAATGAGGAAGCGGCAGTCCGCGAGATCGAAGAGGAAACCGGGATCCAAGGCAAGGTCCTGGCCACCCTCGGCAGCATCGACTACTGGTTCACGGTGAGCGGCCACCGCGTCCACAAGACCGTTCACCATTTCCTGCTGCGCGCGACCGGCGGCCAGCTGACCATCGAGAACGACCCGGACCACGAGGCCGTCGATGTCGCGTGGGTTCCGCTGGCCGAACTGGGCCGGAAGCTCTCCTTTCCGAATGAGCGCCGCATCGTCGATCTGGCCCGCGAAGTCCTGCCCGAGTACCTCTAAACTGCGGGCTGATCTGCCGCCGGCGGGCCCACAGCCCCGGGACACGATCAGCTGGGTGTTGTCTGGACGGCCGCGGCGGCCCTAAATGAGACGATAGACAACGATGCCTGCTTCCCGTCCCCATAGCACAGCCCGCGCCAGCGCCATTATGGCCGCCGGCACCATGGTCTCCCGCGTGCTCGGCTTCGTCCGCACGTCGCTGCTCGCCGTCGCCATCGGCGCGAACACGACCATGGGCGACATCTTCGAAAAAGCCAACACCATTCCGAACATCATCTACCTGCTGCTCGCAGGCGGCGTCTTTAATGTGGTGCTGGTGCCGCAGATCATTAAGGCCAGCAACAATAACGACGGCGGTGCGGACTATGTCTCGCGCCTGCTGTCCCTCACGGTGCTGGTTTTGGGAGGCATCGCCCTCGCGGCGACGGCGCTGGCCGGGCCCATCATTTCGACGCTGACCAAGGGCTGGACCCAGCCGATGCTGGAACTGGGCACGATCTTCGCACTCTGGTGCCTGCCGCAGATCTTCTTCTACGGCCTGTATGCCGTCCTCGGCCAGGTGCTCAACGCCCACGGACGCTTCGGCTGGTACATGTGGGCCCCGGTGGTCAACAACGTCGTCGCCATCTCTGTCCTGGTGCTGTACATCTTCCTCTTCGGCACGTATACCCCAGAGGGTGACCATCCGGAGGCCTGGACGTCGCCGCAGACCCTGGTGCTGGCAGGCGGGACCACTCTCGGGATCGTGCTGCAAAGCCTGGTCCTGCTGTGGCCGCTGAGCCGGCTGGGCCTTGGCCTGAAGCTGAAGTTCGGCTGGCGCGGAATCGGGCTGCGGCAGGCAGGCAAAGTTGCCGGCTGGACGCTGGGCACCATGATCATCGGCAACTCCGCCTACCTCCTCTACGGCACCATCGCTTCCGCGGCCACCGCCGGCCGGCAGGAACTGGCCAACGGCGGAGCCGGCGTTGCCGGTGAATACGCGCTGAACACCGGCACCCTGATCGCGATGCTGCCGCACTCCGTCTTCGTGCTCTCGCTGGCCACTGTCCTGTTCAACCAGCTCTCGCGCTCCCAGGCGACGGGCGACCTGGATGCGGTACGCGGGACCATCAACTCCGGCCTGCGCACCATCGGAGTGGCCACCATGTTCGGCGCCGCGGTACTAGTGGTCCTGGCCGGCCCGCTGGCCAGGCTCTTTGCCGGTTCCGGTCCGACGGCGGAGGCCTCGGCGGGCGCAATGGGCCAGATCGTTGCGGTACTGGGCGCCGCCATGCCCTTCATGAGCATCTACTTCTTCCTCAGCCGCGTCTTCTACGCCGAGGAAGACGCGAAGACGCCGCTGATCATGCAGTCGATCCTCTCCGGCAGCTGCGCCGTCATCGCGATCGTCCTGGGCCGGCTGCTGCCCTCCACCCAGATTGTCTTCGCGCTGGCCGTCCTGTTCGCGGTCTTCCACCTGTTCTCCGCCGCCCTCGCGCACTTCTTCGCCGTCCGCCGCCTCGGGGACTACGGCACCGCCGGCGTCGCTGAAAGCTATATCCGCCTTGGCTACGCGGCACTCGGGGCTGCCGCCGCCGGCGCGGCCGCCCTGTGGCTGCTCGGCGGATACCAGTCCGGCGGCTTCGCCATGGGGAGCATCGTCAGCGCCGTCATCAGCCTCGCCATCTGCGGCACGGTCATGGCCGCCGCCTACCTGCTGCTGCTCAAGCTGCTGCGTGTCTCCGAGCTGGACGAGTTCCTGGCCCCGATTCTCGCGCGGCTGCCGGGACGCGCCTGAATGCGCCCCGTCCCCCGAGTACCACCCGGTAGCATGGAAACAAAGTACCTACTCATCGGCGCCAGCCTGCCGACTACCCGCCTGGAGGAACACCCGTGCCACTACCAGTAGATGTGGGGACCTTGCTTGGAGGCCGCTACAAGGTTACCGGCCAAGTTCTCGCATCCGCCGAACAGGACCTGGTGCTCAACGGCATCGACCAGGTGCTGAACCGGCCGGTAAGCATCCTGGTGGCCGCCCCGGAGAACGCCAGCCAGGCGGCCATGAGCGCGCGGGAAATCGCCACGGGTGAGCGGGCCGGCAACGTCCAGGTGCTGGATCTTGGCATCACGGACGGCTACACGTACCTCATCACCAACCAGGCCGAGGCAGCTGACCTGCTGGATCTCGTCATCCAGCAGGACGCCCCCTACGTCGAACCCTTCTTCACCGAGACCCTCGGTTCGGAAATCTTCGGCCACGCCCGTACCTACGAGCCGGAGACCTACGAGGATGAGGACTACTACGACGAAGAGGAAGAGGACGAGCCCCGCACCAGCCTGCGGGAGCGCCTGAACCGGCTGGAGCTGCCCAAGCTGGGCCGGGGCAACACTGACGACGGCGGCGGCAAGCCGTTGTTCGGACGTCGCCCGGGTGCCGGCGCGGCTGCCGGAGCCGGCGTTGCCGGAGCTGCTGCGGCGGCGGCCTCCGCTGCAGGACAGGGCCGGGCGGACACCGGGCAGTTCGACCGTGTGGAGACCGGTTGGCAGGACCATGCGGAGACCGGACGCCATGAACCCGTTGCCTCGTCACGGCAGACCGTCGCGCCGCCGCCTCCTGCTTCCCCTCCGCACATCCCTGCGGATGCCGACGCCCCTGCAACGGCGCCCGTCGGCCGGCAGACCACCGAGCGTCCCAAAGTCAGTCTCTGGCAGGACCAGGAAGACCATGCCCCCGCTGCCGGGCCTGCCCTCCCCGCTGCACGCCGCGGCGGGGATGATCACGGCCGCGCCGCCTCCGCGTTCCCCGCGGGTTCCGGCGGCGGTCCGACGCAGCCGGATGACTATGACTACGATTACGACGACGACGAGCGCAACCGCCCGCGGACCTCGCGTCTGCTGGTCGGCGGGCTCCTCGCCGTGCTCCTCATCGTCGCCGTCGTCATCGCCGTGAATCAGCTCAACCTGTTCCGCGGCGGCCCTGTAGCCGGGGACACCCAGGAGACGAACAACTCCGCTCCGGCGACCGAAGCCCAGGGCGGCAAGGAGACCAGTGCCCCCGCGGAGGAAGCCGTCGAACCGGAAATTGCCGGACTGACCCGCCTCGTCCCGGACATGCCGGCACTGGATGCCGAAAACGACGGCCGCCTGCCCCAGGCCATCGACGGGAACCCGGCAACCTACTGGACGAGCTTCCAATACCAGTCGGATGACTTCGGCCGCTACGCATCGAACCTCGCGCTGGTCGTCGAACTGAAGGAATCCTCAAGCATCAGCTCCATCGAGCTGACCCAGCTCAGCGGCAGCGGCGGAAAGTTCTCCGTGATGCTCAATGACACGGCATCCCTTGAGGGCGCCACACCAGTTGCCCAAGGCAGTTTCACGGCCCAGAACACCACCATTCCGGTGCCTGAATCGGACGGCGCGGCTCCCAAGGCCCAGTACGTCATCATCGATTTCACCCAGTTGCCCCGCTTGGCCAACCCGCAGGGCGGGCCGCCCTTCGGCATCCGCATGGCGGAGATCGAAATCTCCTGACCCCGCAGGCAGCCGCTGCACCTGCATGATGGCGCGGAATAAGCTGGGCAGGCCGCTCGTTGTGAGGAGTGGCTGCCCGGGCCGCAATGCCAGGCCCCATCGCAACGTAAGCAGAACAGGAAGAGGTTCACACGCAGTGAGCACAGAAACCAACCAGTCCGTGCGCGACGTTATCATCGTCGGCTCCGGTCCGGCCGGCTACACGGCCGCCGTGTACACCGCACGAGCCAATCTGAAGCCGCTGCTGATCGCCAGCTCCGTTGAAGCCGGCGGCGAGCTCATGAACACCACCGACGTCGAGAACTTCCCGGGCTTCCCCGGCGGTGTGATGGGCCCCGACCTGATGGACCAGTTCCAGAAGCAGGCCGAGCGCTTCGGCACCGAGATCCTCTTCGAAGACGTAACGTCCGTGGACCTCCAGGGCCCGGTCAAGCGCGTCACGATCGGGACCGGCGAGACGTTCGAGGCCAAGGCCGTCATCATCTCCACCGGCTCTGCCTACCGCGAGCTGGGCCTCGAGGACGAGAAGCGCCTCTCCGGCCACGGCGTCAGCTGGTGCGCGACCTGCGACGGCTTCTTCTTCAAGGGCCAGGACATCGCCGTCATCGGCGGCGGGGACTCCGCGATGGAGGAAGCCCTGTTCCTGACCAAGTTCGCCAACTCGGTCACCGTCGTCCACCGCCGCGACTCGCTGCGCGCGTCCAAGATCATGCAGGACCGCGCCCTCGCCCACGAGAAGATCAACTTCCGCTGGAACTCCGAGGTCGTGGGCATCGACGGCACGGACAAGGTCACCGCGCTCCGCCTGCGAGACACCACTGACGGCACGGAAAGCACGCTCGCGGTCACCGGTGCCTTCGTCGCTATCGGAAACGACCCCCGTGTCGCCTTGGTCAAGGACCAGCTGGAGCTGACTCCTGAAGGCACCATCGCCGTCCAGGGCCGCTCGTCCAGGACCTCCATTCCCGGCGTTTTCGCCGCCGGTGACGTCATCGATCCGACCTACCGCCAGGCAATCACCGCCTCGGGCTCCGGCTGTGTGGCCGCGATCGACGTCGAACACTACCTTGCAGAGGTAAGCGACCTGCCCGAGCTGGTCACCGAGACTGCTGCGGTCTGACACTCAACCCCGGAAAGAGAGATAGCCATGAGCACTGCAAAAGACGTTACTGACGCCAGCTTTGACGCGGACGTCCTGAAGTCGGACAAGCCCGTCATCGTGGACTTCTGGGCTGAATGGTGCGGCCCCTGCCGCATGCTGACGCCGATCCTCGACGACATCGCGAAGGAGCACGCAGGCAAGGTCGAGGTCGTCAAGCTTAATGTAGACGACAACCCGGCCACCGCAGCCCAGTACGGCATCACCTCCATCCCGGCCGTCTACGTCTTCAAGGACGGCCAGGTCGCGGCAACCTCCATCGGCGCTAAGCCGAAGCAGGTCATCGAGCAGGAATTCGCTGAGTTCCTCGGCTAATTGGATGATGGAATCTGACGCTGCAGACCGCAGTCTGCGCCGTTCCGACAATAGCCCGCGCGTAGTAGCCCTCCGTGAGAGGCTGCTGCGCGCGGGCGTTTCCATGGCCCATCTGGCGCCGGATCAGGTTAACGACGCCGCCATCTTCGACGACCATGTCGACGCTGCCGTCCGGACTTTCCAGCAGGCGCGGGGCCTCATGGTGGACGGAGTCGCCGGCCCGGAGACTCTGCGGGCTCTCTCGGAGGCACAGTTCAACCTAGGCGACCGCCAGCTTGCCTGGTTCCCAGGCGCAGACGTGATCCGCGGAGACGACGTCGCCGAGCTGCAACGACAGCTGTCCTACCTGGGCTTCTACTACGGCCATATCGACGGCGAATTCGGCGAACGCTGCTACTTCGCCGTGCGTGAGCTCCAGATGAACCTTGGCCTGGAAGTAACGGGAGTCTGCGACGCGCCGCTGATCGGCGCCATGGCCCGCGTCAGCCGGACCATCAGCCCGAGCCAGGCCTTCTCCCTGCGGGACTACGAACACCTCCATCAGTCCTCGGCCGCACTGAAAGGCCGCGTCGTCTGCCTAGGAGTGGGGCAGGGGTCGGCGACGGCCGAACATGCCATCGACAGGGCAAGCGGCAGGGCATTGTCCCAATGGTCCGTGGCATCGGACATCACGCACCGCATCGAAAGCATCCTGTCGGCACTCGGCGCCGACGTGACCGTCATCGGGGACACGGCCGAGATGCCCCACGCAGAGCGCACGCGAAGAATCAAGGAATCTAACGCGAGCCTCAGCGTGACAATCAACTGTGACTGGTTGGATCAACCGGCGGCTAACGGCATATCAGCCTTCTATTGGGGCAGGCCGGAAACCGGAGAGATCCGTTCTCCCATCGGGCACCGTGCAGCCGAGCTGGTCCTCAAAGAGGTCCTGGCACGAACGTCCATGACCGACCTTGGTATCCACGGCAGAAGCTGGGATATCTTGCGCATGACGTCCGTGCCGTCCATTGAACTGGATCTTGGCTACCTCAGCAGCCCTGTCGACAGCGAGCGGCTCGCCGACCCAGTCTTCCGCCAGGTCCTGGCGGATGCCGTAGTCATTGCGATTCAGCGGCTCTACCTCTTGGAAGACGAGGATGAGCCGACCGGCACGCTCGCTCTCGACGACGTCCTACGCTTCAATCCCGGCCTCTGAGATCCTCCCTAGGGTAGTTGCGACTCACTCTGATGCACGCGCAGTCAGCTTCCGACATCGCCCCGAAGAAGTGACCATCCCGTAGGGGAAACTGCAGGCCGCTTGGAGGCTGCGAGGGCTGCTGGATCGCTTGCAGTTGCTCTGTTCCACGTGAAACGCTGATCGTTCAGCTGCACATGGCTCCGTAGTATCAGAATGCGGATGGCCTCTCTGGCGAGTGGAAGGCATCTTCTGACGGGAAATCCGCGGAATTCCCTTTGGTCCTTACAGGCACGGTCGCCTTCATGGACGCACTCGGTACGGCCCTTTGATACACCTACTTCCCGTTTACACATCGGGCTGTCTCGCAACTCCGCCTGCTTGGGTGCATCAGAGCCACGTCGTTGATCTGAGCAGAAACCGCTATCTAGCTGCTTTTTGCTTGATCTACCCTTTATCAGTCCCGCTACACAAGCAGGGGTTTACTGGTCGAACGCAAAGTAGCGCCACAGCGGGACGCAACCAAACAATGGTCCGCCTTCTGGAACGCGAACATATACGAGCGTGGGCAGCTTAAGATCAAGATCATGATCGCGACAGACAATGGGTCAGCCAGTTCATAGGACGCTTGAGCCCGGGAGACGCACTAGCGATGTCATCCCGCTATCGGCTTATCCGCCCAGACGTGTCAACTCCGAATCCCTGCCATATAGGCGCAAAAGTCCCGAAAGGAACAGCCCTGGAGGAGTCACGGTCAGCGCGAGAAGAGGAGCGGCCTGCGCGAATCAATGGCGCAGACCCACCGGGTTCGACAAAAACCTTTGGCTCTCGTCGATTCCGGCGTTTCACGTGGAACGCGCAAAATCACTCCACGTCCGCCCGTAGGATCGCATCAGGAACTAGCAAGCGAATGTCACCGACACCTTTTTGCTGTTTCTGCCGGGGGCTGCCCCTAGATAGGGCTTCCACAGACGCGTCTTAGCCTGTGGCGACGACGAAAGTCGCCCCATCAAACCCCTTCAGAGTACGTCCGGCGCGCCCGCGAAAAGCTACCGTGATTTGTCACTGCCGGCTACTCATCGAAGTGGCGAAAGGCCATCGCACTGATAACGGCGCGTGACCCGAAGGAGAGGGGTCTACTGGACCAGATATCGGTCAGCGGTACACGTACAGCATGCCCGGGTTCTCGGAGCCTGTTCGGTCAGGCCATGAAAAACTCGGGCTCAGCGGACTGCGAACAAGCGATCCATAAGGGCAGCACGGTCCCGTGGTCCAGTTCCACGTGAAACCACCGCGCCAGAGAAGCCGGCATAGGCGGAAGGCATCGTAGGCGTGAGCGGACTGCCGGCGATCAGCTCGACCCAATTCCGTCAGCAGTGACCGGTCGGAAGCGACGCCGCAACTTTAGCTGCCCGAGCTAGGTCAGTGAAGCATCCGCCAGGGTACATGCTCGGCTTGCTAAGAGGACCGTAGTGCCGTCGTGCGTTCCAGTGGGCTTCGAACGTGCATATCACAGACGATTGCGTACGTGCGAGTGATTTCCCTGCGCCTATTCACCATCGGATCGAAAATCGGTCTGCCACTGCGTGTATCTATCGGGCGAAGAAGCAAAACATGAGTATCGTCCTTCACCCGCGCCAGGACGATCTATCGCCCGTCCGTTTCGGTGGAGCAGAAGCGGTCTGCACGAGGAAGACCTCGCACTGACTAGTCCCGGACCCATCCTTCTTGAACGCAAGGCGGCCCGTTCCACGTGCAACTTGGAGGCGCCCACGCTGGGACCATGAACGGGTGCGACCGGAACCCCTGCAACAGGTCACTTGGCGCGCGCCGTCCAGAGCATGCGTCGCACAGAGCTCAGGCCGCTTAAAGAGCGGATGGTCCGACGGTTGCCCGCCAGCCGGAGCTTTTGGACGCTCGTCCGTTGTGCACATCCACGGAGCTGTCGAACTCTGCACCCGCAGCGGGCCACTCCGCTCGCGGGCAGTCGTGCTGACTACGCGCCTCAAAGTTTTAGTGGCTGTTCCACGTGAAACTTTGCACCTGCATGGCATACAGCTACGGCACACAAGGCCACGACGAAGCCAGCGTCGTCATTTACATATTCGTAGCCCGATTCTCGCGGCGGAAGATCGTGAGTAGGCCGGCCCGACTGATCATGATCCATGCGCCCAGTTGTGCATAAAACGATGCACCTATTCGCCGGGAGCGCTCTGGCACCGTCCGAGTCCCGGTAGGGGCACGACGACGAGTGTTGTAGGAACATGGATGAGTCCTGACGCCATGGACCAACCACCACAGCTTAAGCGAGCACTCCCTAGAAGCCGAAGGTTCCTTGACTCTTGACACGGGATCGGCCCGACTTAGCCATGTCGATCGGACATTACTTCGGATGATTCGGTCGCCATGCCGTGCCGCCTAGTCCCATCGGGTCAAAGCTCTTCGACTGGCCAGTGCCGAGTGAAATGGCCATGGTCAGGTGAAGGCTCAGCAACTCTCCGGCTCAAGGAGTAGATCCTGCCGGTGACGGAGCTGCTAACCAAGCTCTGTGCCCTTGCGACCGCGACAACTCAGGGAGAGGGCGAAAGTGCTGTGTAACGAAACTAGGTGGCAATGCACCGGATATGCGATTTGCAGCATAGTCGGACTCGGAATGACCTGGGTGTGCGCACCGATCATGGCTGAGCAGACCCACTCCCGGATCCACCAACACTAAGAACCCTCTCCGGCGTGATGCGATGCTGAGCCTATCTGGCGTGGTCTGCCCATGATATCGACCAGTCTTTCTGAGTTCAGCTAGGTCGCACTCGATCAGCAGCCTGCCTACAAACCCAACCACCGGGGACGGCTAGTGGCCGAGATCGGATCGGCGGCGGTCGATGCTCACGTTTGTGCTCCACTTGAGCCTGGGATTGTTGGTGCGGATTCACGTGAAACGACGTGCAACTTTGTTCACTATCGCTGGCGGACGACAGCATCGCTGCTGAGAGGCCCGCGGCGACGGTGTTCCCGACTCGCAGGTTTGATAGCTGAGAAATACAATTGCTGTGACTACTCAGTGCCGAGCCCACGCCGTACATCAAGCTGCTGGCGACCCAGCGGGTAGGTCGAGAATGGGGTTGCATTCGACTTCGAAGCCTGAGGCGTCGGCAAGCATCTACCAGAACTACACCTGGGGCGGCTAGCATCTGCAGTAAAGGAGTTCGGGACGCGGGTCCGTCCCGAACACTACACCTAAGCCCTGCCAGAGACGATTACACCCCCGCACCACTTCGGGCACTGACCACCGCATGAATGCAGTGCAGGTTTCCAGCCTGACCTAGCAGAGTCATGAATAGCAGACAGCCGTAGTAGTTACATGCCAGGCGCACCTGCTTCTCGTCGCCCTTCCGCTCCGTGACGCAACTACACAGGGCCTCGGCGGCGTCGTTTCACGTGGAACCAGCTGGTAAGCCCGCAATGAGCGTCCAATGAACCAACGTCGAGGTCTGCGAGTGCCACTGGACATGGGCCAAGCTGCTGGGTTCGCGTCTGCTACGCAGGTGAGCCAGTTGAAAAAGCCTGGCTGATCGAAACTTGACCAAATCGGCCACAGCTCGGACGTCGACATCCATCAGACCTGGCAAGGGCACAGCACCGGAATAACCCACTCGCACGCAACCGGAAAAATCAGTATCGTCGAGACACCTAGGCGACCGATATGCTCCCACAGGCGTTTCACGTGGAACGGTGACAAGACCCAACGCGGTCTTACGTCCAGGTGACACTCGACCTCGACTACTGAAGAGTTGAGCCGGAGCCATGGCCCCGAAACTCCTGGCGCCTCACCTAGCTACGGATAGACGATATGAAGATCCAGCTGCGTGAAGTCAGCTCTTTGACTCCCGCAGCGCAATAGGAGCCGTTCCCCAGATGATCCGCTCCTGGAGGCCGTCTATATAGCTGGGCCAATAGGGAGTGGCGTCAGGATCGGCACACGCCGTGGGCTAATGAATAGCGACGACGCTTCGCTCTTCTCCATTTGGAGCCATCAATCTGACCTGCACCCGCGGACAGTGGGGAGTTTCAGTAAAACCGTCCCCACTAAATTGACGAGGCAATTGACCCTTCCGGGGGAACTGAGACGTCATCGTTTTACGTGAAACACCATCACTCTTCGAAGGGAGGATAGACATGCATTGGAAAGCGCGGCACTGAATTCGATCAACGCAACGACGGCGTGATCATGTAGTACTTCGGGAGCTTCAGTTGCTCCTAACGCTGGCTTCACGTGGACGCGGGCGTGCGTCGCCTCGATCACCCATGGTCCGAAAGGTCTGTACCGCAGCGGCCCTAGGCATGGGTTGGCCGTCGTGGGGGTGGGAACCCCTCGCTCCAAGACCAGTGATTCGGCCGGCCCGGGCTTGGATGAAGAATTATCCCGAGTTGGTTCCACGTGAAACAGCAACGACCGTTTTCGCAGACCGATCAGCTGCCCTCGCGTGTCCAGGACATCGGCCATGTTCGGTAGGCAAGTCGTGCTACGCAGAAGGAGGGTGGCTCCGCCTGCGCGGAGCCACCCTCCTTCTGCTGATACGACCTAGTTCTCCGAAGGACTCAGCACACCCATAATGCGATTGAGGTCGTCAACACTAGCGAACTCGATGCTGACGCGTCCCTTTTTGGCACCCAATGTGATCTTCACGTTAGTATCCAGTCGATCCGATAAGGATGTTGCCAGGAAATCAAGTCTCTCATGGCGGGCACCCAAGCGAGGCTTCGTGTCGCGCTTCGGGCGGCGGAGACTGTCGCTGAGGGCAACAATTTCCTCGGTTGCCCTCACGGATAGTCCCTCGGCCACAATCTTCTGCGCAAGCTTCTCCATTTCGGCAGGATCCGCCAAGCCAAGCAGCGCACGCGCATGCCCTGCCGAGAGCACACCCGCTGCTACTCGACGTTGCACCAACGGCGGCAGCTTCATCAGACGGATTGTGTTAGAGACTTGAGGCCGTGAACGACCGATACGATCGGCCAGCTCGTCGTGTGTGCACCCGAAATCATCGAGCAATTGCTGATAAGCAGCTGCTTCTTCAAGCGGATTGAGTTGGCTTCGGTGGAGGTTCTCGAGTAGGGCATCACGTAGCAGGTCATCATCCGAGGTAGAACGGATGATTGCAGGCACTGCTTCGAGTCCCGCCTGCTGGGCTGCACGCCAACGGCGCTCACCCATGACCAGTTCATACTCCTGATCACTTTGTTCAGACGAAGGCCGAACAACGATGGGCTGAAGGATACCGATCTCCCGCACCGAATGAACGAGCTCGGCCATGTCCTCTTCATCGAAGACCGACCTGGGCTGTTTGCGGTTGGGGTGAATAGAACCCACAGGGACTTCGGCGAACTTTGCACCCGGGACTTCCACGAGAGTTTCACGTGAATCCTCCGAACCGACGTTCGACTGAGCGCCGGCGCCGCTGGGTGCAGCGTTCTCCACTTTCCCACTGAACTGGCCAGGAACCACCGTGCTGGGCGAGGCGGGTTGGAGATTGGTCTCCGCCTCAAGCGCGTCCGCATTCGCGTCTTCTACCGACTCCTGTGCCGTCTCGCTCTTGCCGACCTTCGCGGCCTTGGCCCCGCCCGCAGTGCCGCTCTTGCGGCCTCCCGCGGCGGTTCGGCGGGGCCCGCGCAGTACTTCTGCGACCTGAGCGGCTGATGAAGAGGGACGTCCCGCTGCACGGTCAGTCTCTCCCGTTCCCTCGAGATAGGGACGAGTGCCAGCTGAGGGGAAGAAGACGTCGACAGGCCGCCCCTTCGGAGCGTTCGAACCACCCTCCGTGGTTGAGTCTTCCGTGGCCGTTGCAGCATTCGGAATCAAAGCGCCTAGGCCCCTGCCCAAACCGCGGCGTTTCTCACTCATCAAGGATCCTTCCTGAATGCATGCCTACATGCATTGTTGCGATCTAAGCAGTCATTCTACTGGGGGCACTTGCCACCAATACGGAACTAAACACCGCGTTCTGCTATTTCCGCAGCCGCTTCCTGATACGAAAGTGCACCGCTAGACGATGGATCGTATGTAATCACGGTTTGCTGGTAGCTGGGAGCTTCGGAAATGCGGACCGACCGCGGTACGACCGCGCTAAGGACTTGGTCCGGGAAGTGCTCCCGAACTTCCGCGGCCACTTGGGCGGCCAGATTCGTCCTTCCGTCATACATGGTCAGGAGAATGGTCGACACAACCAGTTCAGCGTTCAGGTGCTTCTGGATCATTTCGATGTTGTTCAGAAGCTGGCTGAGACCTTCCAGGGCGTAGTACTCACACTGGATGGGGATGAGCACCTCTTGGGCCGCAACGAAAGCGTTGACTGTCAGCAATCCGAGGCTGGGCGGGCAGTCGATGAAAACATAGTCCAAGCGCTCCAGGCCGGCCTTCTCGCGCTCACGCCCATAGACTTCGATGGCCCTTCGCAACCGCTGTTCCCTGGCGACGAGAGAGACCAGCTCGATCTCGGCTCCGGCCAAGTGGATGGTTGCAGGAGCGACGATCAGATTCCTGATATCCGGGCAGGGGGCAACCACGTCCGCGAGCGGCATGTCGTTAATGAGTACATCGTAGATGCTGTCCACCTCAGCGTGGTGCTCTACGCCCAATGCCGTCGAGGCGTTGCCCTGCGGATCGATGTCCACTACGAGGACGTTGAGGCCCGCATTCGCGAGGGCAGCGGCGAGATTCACCGTCGTAGTCGTCTTGCCGACTCCACCCTTTTGATTGCTGACAGTCAGCAGGCGGGTCCTGGTCGGCCTTGGCAGGGGACGGCCCCGGAGTCGTTCGCGACGTCGGTTCTCATTGGCCAGTTCCCGCGCCAGTGGAGTAGTTTCGTCGATCGTATCCATAACGTTGGGAACCATAACCTCTGCTGTGTGTATATCGCCCATGTCTTGTGTTTCACGTGAAACGGCCGATTCATTCACCGCAAACAACCCCATCTAGTTGTCTGCGGCCGGGACGATCGACAGTCTTAGCCACTGGCTGGCAGCCAGTTTCAAAGATGGTTAACTCGAATCGCACCTGAACCTGCTCACTTCCGTTCTCGTGGCCTCAGTGTCTATAGCCTATCCGCATATACCCAAGGAGCCGTCCAAGCACGCCGTCCGGCCCTAGCAGAGAGTCGCGGAGCGCCAGGGAATTAGTGGCCGACTACGATACGGACCACTGTCGTCGGTTCTTCGAGCAGCGCGGATCCGACGCTCAAGACAGACGTGTCGACGCCGCCCAATTTCCTGATCACCTTCGCCGCTTTTTCAAGCTCTTCGGCAGCGCTCCTCCCCTTGATCGCGAGCACTTCGCCTTTACCCTCAAGCAGCGGGATGGTGAGCGGGGCGAGCTTATTCAGCGCGGACACGGCCCTCGCGGTAACAACGTCAGCTTTGACCTGGCCAACTGCAGCCTCTGCACGTGCACGCAATACACTGACATTCTCAAGTCCGAGGTCCTCGATAACCTCATTCAGCCAGTTGACGCGCCGTTCCAAGGGTTCAATGAGAGTGATCTTCAGATCAGGACGGGCCAACGCGAACGTCAGGCCGGGAAGCCCGGCCCCACTGCCGACGTCGGCGACGAATGCATCGGCCGGAATCAGGTCCGCGACAACCGCACAATTGAGGACATGGCGCCCCCACAGACGCGGAACTTCGCGAGGACCCAACAGCCCCCGCTCCATGCCTGAAGTCGCCAAATGTCCGACATAGCGTTCCGCTAGGTCCAGACGGTCCTTGAACACTACTTCGGCAGCAGACTTCTCCTGTGCCGTAATTTCGACCACGCGCAGACTTTCTCCCGTTAAGCGGATCTGAGGATCAGGAATCGACGGATACGACGATGTGGCGGTTATCGCCCTCGCCCTCGGACTCGCTCACAAGCCCAAGATCCGCCACTGCGTCGTGAACGATCTTCCGTTCGTAGGCACTCATCGGCTCCAGGGCAACATCCTCGCCGGATTCCTTGGCCTTGGCGACAGCCTCTTCCGCAATGCGATGCAGTTCGACGCTGCGCTCTTTGCGGTAGTCGCTCACGTCCAGGACGAGCCTGGAACGGTTGTCCGTTGCCGTCAGGACTGCCAGGCGCGCGAGCTCCTGGAGGGCCTCCAGCACCTCGCCATCGCGGCCAATAAGTCCCTCCAGAGCCTCATTGTCGTCCTCTTCGGAGACGATGGAAATATAGGTCCTGCCATTGCGGACTTCGATGTCAATATCGCCGTCGATATCAGCGATGTCCAGCAGTTCTTCGAGATAATCGGCTGCAACGTCGCCTTCTTCTTCCAGACGGCCCGCCGCTGAACTGCTCGTGGCTTCCTCGTCAGCAATTTCCGTTACCGTCGGCTCAGCCGACGTTTCCGAGACGCTCTCAGTGCTCATTTTCTCTTCCTGTTCTTACGCTGCGGCTGCTGGCGCTGGATTTTCGGACCGGCCGGCGCCTCGACTGCGGGTTCCTCGGACTTCTTCTCACCGAGCAGGGGGACCATGGGCAGACCCTTCTTGGCCCGACGTTCGGCAAGTGCCTTGGCGGCTGGCGATCCCGGCGTAGGCATGCGGCGGATCACGATGAACTGCTGCGCCATGGTCCAGAGGTTAGTGGTGGTCCAGTAGATCAGCACACCGATGGGGAAGTTGATGCCACCGATGCCGAAGACCAAGGGCAGGATGTACAGCATCATCTGCTGCTGTCGCATAAAGGGGCTCGCCAAAGCCTCTTCGGACATGTTCTTCGCCATGATCTGCTTCTGCGTAATGAACTGCGACGCTGTCATTGCCAGGATCATGAGGATGGAGAGGACGACGACGTTGACCTGGTTCTCGCCTCCGCCCCCATGAAGCAGTGAAGCCGACAGGGGCGCGCCGAAGATGGACGATTCGTCGAACTGGCGGATGTCTTGGGGAGTCAGCGCACCGATGCCCTCACCGCCCCCGCTCGCCTTCGACGTGTTGTTCAGGACATTGAACAGTGCGAAGAAGAACGGCATCTGGATAAGCAGCGGCAGGCAGGCGGAGAACGGGTTGGTGCCGTGCTTCTTATAAAGAGCCATCTGCTCTTGGGTCATAGCCTGACGCGAGAGCTGATCGGTCTTGCCCTTGTACTTCTGCTGGAGCTTGCGCAAATCGGGCTGCAGGGCCTGCATGCCGCGCTGCGCCTTGATCTGCTTGACGAAGACAGGGATCAAGGCAGCCCGGATAACCAGAACCAGGCCGATGATGGACAGGGTCCAGGTCCAGCCGTTCGCGGGATCCATACCCAGCCAGCTGAAGGCCTCGTGGAAGGCCTTCAGGATCCAGGACACGACCCACGTGAATGGCGTCAGTAGCGCGTTGATGAAGTCCATGATTTTTCTTCTAGCTCCTCAGGCCGCGGGGCGGCCATCATCGTCAGCCGGAATCACCGGGTGGTTGAGTACCAAAATCCGTGGGGTCAGCGAAGGATTCTCCCGCAGTTTCCGTTCGAAACCGGGAGAGCTCGGCACGTGGTCCACGCCGCCCGCATTCCACGGATGGCAGCGCAAAATCCGTCTTCCAGCAAGCCAACTGCCCTTGACGGCGCCGTGTACGGTCACTGCTTCCAGTGCATAAGCGGAGCAGGAAGGGAAAAACCGGCAGACCTGCCCGTAGAGGGGCGAAACCGTTTTACGGTAGCCCATGAGCAGGAGGATGAGGGCCTTCTGGGGCAGGGACCAGATGAACCGCGCGACGGTCTTGCCATCAAGCGCGTGCTCCGGGGAATGGCCTGAAACGGTCATTCGGCGGATCCCTTCTGTTCAACTCGCGGCGCGGCCGGCCTGGCTTTCGAGACTACTGTAGAGAACGCCTTACGGAAGTCCTTTGCTAAAGCGTTGAAATCGGCTGCACCCGCCGCCGGCAGCGCACGCACGACTACGGAGAGTCCACGGGGATATTCTTCCAGAATCTGTGCAGCTATTTCCCGAAGTCTCCTCTTAACGAGGTTCCGGGTTACGGCGTTCCCGATCGCTTTGGACACGATGAAGCCAAAAGCTGAGGGCAGGTCGGCTTGCCGACTTGTCGCATATAACACTAAGTTCCGGCGCCCAGAACGGGCGCCGGAACGTACAGTATGGGAGAAGTCCGTCGAACGCCGCATCCGGTTCCTGCTGGAAAGCATGACCGCCTATCTGATGCCGGGCCGCAGTTGGAAGGTAGCGGCCTGATTCGACAAACTGCCGCTAATTAGGCCGACAGTTCGCTGCGGCCCTTGCTGCGGCGTGCGGCCAGGATGGCGCGGCCTGCACGGGTACGCATGCGAAGGCGGAAGCCATGCTTCTTGGCACGACGGCGGTTATTCGGCTGAAAAGTCCGCTTGCTCACGGTGGTTACTCCAAGACGATCGACAGATTTGCCTGATCCCGCGCTGCTCCGGAGGTGCAGGAACGGGATGGCGCTCTATTGGGCATCTGAATCAGTGACCCTCAAAAGGCATGCATGAGCGCACGAAACAGACACAAGGACTACATAACGTTAGGGGTTGGGCGGCCTCCCCGTCAAATGAGGCGTCCACAACACATTATCCACCAGTGGATTAACACCTGTGGACAACTAGAGCGGTCTGAACCTGCCCGGGCGACGAAGGCGCCCCTTCCCGCCCTAAACTGCCCGGCTGTCTTATGCCTGATTCATCATCTACCCTTGCAGGAGCACTTTATCCACTGTCTGTGCATAACTCTGTGGATGAAGGCCCCGAATCCGGTACAACCGGACGTGGAGGTTTATTGCACGACAGTTATGAGGGGTACTAGGTGGACGCGGACCAGATCAACGACGTCGGAAGTTCCTGGCGCAAAGTGGTTCGGACGCTGGAGCGCGACGACAGGATCAGCCCGCGAAACCGCGGTTTCGTGGGGCTTGCCCAGGCCAAAGGCCTCATCGGCACGACACTGCTGGTAGCGGTTCCCAATGAGTTGACCCGAGAGGTCTACCAGTCGCAGCAGCTTAAGAGCCCACTGCAGGAAGCACTGCGGGAGGTTTTCCAAGACGACATCCTCTGCGCTTTTTCAGTCGACACCGACATGATGGCGGCGGAACCGGAACCCGAACCGGAGCCGGTTCCCGTTCCAAACCGTGCCTCGGCGGCCGCCGAGAACCGCGCCCAGCCTTCACCGCCCAGCACTTCGCAGGAGTTCGGCCGGCTC
Source organism: Arthrobacter mangrovi (assembly GCF_026011795.1). GTDB lineage: Bacteria > Actinomycetota > Actinomycetes > Actinomycetales > Micrococcaceae > Crystallibacter > Crystallibacter mangrovi. Next base: position 309,745 of record NZ_BRVS01000004.1, read on the forward strand.
AATCCGAAGTACATTTTCGACACGTTCGTTATTGGCTCTTCCAACCGCTTTGCCCACGCCGCTGCCGTCGCGGTGGCCGAGGCGCCCGCGAAGGCCTACAACCCGTTGTTCATCTACGGGGATTCCGGGCTGGGGAAGACCCACCTGCTTCACGCGATCGGCCACTACGCCAGGCATCTCTACAACGGCATCCGTGTCCGCTACGTCAATTCGGAAGAATTCACGAACGACTTCATCAACTCGATTCGCGACGACGAGGGTGCAAGCTTCAAGCACCTTTACCGCAACGTAGACATTCTCCTCATCGACGACATCCAGTTCCTTGCCAACAAGGACGCGACGCAGGAAGAGTTTTTCCACACCTTCAACGCGCTCCACAACCACAACAAGCAGGTGGTCATCACCTCCGACCTGCCGCCGAAGCAGCTGTCGGGTTTCGAAGAGCGGATGCGTTCGCGCTTCGAGTGGGGACTCCTGACCGACATCCAGCCGCCCGAACTGGAAACCCGGATCGCGATCCTCCGCAAGAAGGCAATCAGCGAAGGACTGTCGGTACCTGACGAAGTCCTGGAATACATCGGCACCAAGATCTCGACGAACATCCGGGAGCTCGAGGGCGCCCTGATCCGCGTCACGGCCTTTGCCAGCCTCAACCGCCAGGCGGTGGATATGGGCCTGGCCGAAATCGTCCTCAAGGACCTCATCACGGACGACGGCGCCCAGGAGATCACGTCGGCCACGATCCTGGGGCAGACTGCCGCCTACTTCAAGCTGAGCCTCGATGAACTGAAGAGCAAGTCACGGACCCGCACGCTGGTCACGGCCCGCCAGATCGCGATGTATCTGTGCCGCGAGCTGACCGATATGTCCCTGCCCAAGATCGGTCAGGAACTTGGAGGACGCGACCACACCACGGTGATCCACGCGGACAGGAAAATCCGCGAACTGATGGCGGAGCGGCGTGCCATCTACAACCAGGTGACGGAACTAACCAACCTGATCAAGCAGCAGCAGCGCGACAGCTGAGACTTCGGAGCGGCCGGCAGTGGCGGTACCTCAAACGCTCCCCGGTTCCGGATCCTGGCGTTCGCCGGGCGCAGGTGGCCCAAATCCTGGCCGCCACGAATAGACCCTTCCATTACTGAAGGAATCCTTCTGTGTTCCAGCGCGCCTCTGCATTCCTGTTCGGGCCGATGCACGGGAAGCCGCTGAACCAACACTTTGGCTTGAGCTACCCGGACGAAGGGGACGCAACAACGTCCCGGAGGCCGAGGTCCGGCCTCTGCCGAGTCCTCCGCCTGCCTATCCGTCCCCTCGCTGCTCCACGCAGGCCGAAATTAACAGGTGTGGACAAAGCTGTGGATTCTTAAGTGGAGAACCACGGCCCGTCGAGGGAAAACCGAGGGGGTCTCTGTGGATCTGCGGAACGCCGGGATTTTCCATCCACAAGATGTGCCTCTTGAACCCCTCTATGGATGCACATCTTGTGAACACCCGAATTTCGCGCCCTGACGGGCCCAAGTTGGGTTATCCACAGTTTCCACAGTAGTTATTAACACTACGAATCCCATTTTTTGGGCTTTGCCAAATAACATCTGCGCTCCCACCTGCCTCGAACCTTTCCGAACCCCCAGACCGCTACCCCTCGATGCGTGAACCGCCGCGCGGCGGCTAAGCTTGCACAGAGAATTGTTGTCATCGGCCCTTCCACTGCCGCTCCGCCCCAACCGGCGTCGGCGGAGGAACGCCGGTGACCTTCCCCGGCATGTTCGTTGCGAAAGGCGGCACACTTCAGTGAAGTTCAGAGTTGATCGGGATGTCCTGGCTGAGGCCGTTACGTGGACAGCCCGCTCGCTGTCTCCTCGCCCACCTGTCCCCGTGCTTTCGGGTCTGCTTATCAACGCCGAAAACGGCACGGTGAGCCTGGCCAGCTTCGACTACGAAATCTCGGCACGTCTCCAGATCCCCGCCGAAGTCAGCGAAGAAGGAACGATTTTGGTCTCGGGACGGCTGCTGGCCGATATCTCCCGCAGCCTGCCGTCGGCGCCGGTCGATATCGAAACGGACGGATCCAAGGTCACGCTCACGTGCCGCAGCAGCCGGTTCAACCTGGCCACCATGCCGGTCGCGGACTACCCCGAACTCCCTGCGCTGCCGGAAACCAGCGGAATTGTCGACGGAGACGCCTTCGCCGAAGCCGTCAGCCAGGTCATCATCGCTGCCAGCCGCGACGACACTCTGCCGATCCTCACCGGCGTACGCATGGAGATCGAGGACGACCAGATCACGCTGCTCTCGACCGACCGCTACCGTCTTGCCCTTCGGGAACTGAACTGGCGGCCTGCTACACCCGGCATTTCGACCAGCGCCCTGGTTAAGGCCAAGACCCTCAGCGAAGTCGCAAAGACTCTTGGCGGCGCGGGTGACCTGAGCATCGCCTTGTCGGAGAACAGCGAACTCATCGGCTTCGAAAGCGGCGGCCGGCGGACAACGTCACTGCTCGTGGACGGGGACTACCCGAAAATCCGTTCGCTGTTCCCGGATAACACCCCGATCCATGCCACCGTGGAAACGTCGGTCCTGGTTGAGGCCGTCCGGCGTGTCTCGCTGGTGGCCGAGCGCAACACCCCTGTACGGCTTGCCTTCACCCAAGGCCAGCTGGCCCTCGATGCGGGCACCGGAGAGGACGCGCAGGCCTCCGAGGTCCTTGAAGCCGCACTGATCGGGGACGACATCACGGTCGCTTTCAACCCGCACTACCTGTCCGAAGGCCTGAACGCCTTCAGCAGCAAGTACGTCAGGTTCTCATTTACGACCCCGCCGAAACCTGCGGTCCTCTCTGCACAGGACGACCTCGAGGGCCAGGACCGGGAAGATTACCGCTACCTGCTCATGCCGGTCCGCCTGCCCAACCAGTAGGCCACGCCGCATCCACAGCCTGCACCTCCGGCCACAACCGCGAAAGAGGGATCCACATGCACATTGGCCTGATCGGCCTCGGCAGGATGGGTTTCAACATGCGCAAGCGCCTCCGGGACGGCGGGATCGATGTCACCGGATTTGACCGCAATCCGGACGTGAGCGACGTCGAAACCCTCGACCAGCTGGTCGCAGCCCTTACGGTGCCGCGGACCGTCTGGGTGATGGTTCCGGCCGGCGAAGTCACGGCGTCGGTTATCGCCGACCTCGCGGACAAGCTGGCGGCGGGCGACCTGGTGATCGACGGCGGCAATTCCAAGTACACCGAGGACCAGAAACACTATGAGCTGCTCGCAGCTCATGGAATCGATTTCATCGACGTTGGTGTTTCCGGCGGCATCTGGGGCCTGGCCAACGGTTACGGGCTGATGGCCGGGGGCAGCCCCGAGCGCGTCGCCGCCTCAATGCCGCTGTTCGACGCGCTGCGGCCGGAAGGACCTCGCGAAGAGAGCTTTGTCCATGTAGGGGAAGTCGGGGCCGGGCACTACGCGAAGATGGTGCACAACGGCGTCGAGTATGGACTTATGCAGGCCTATGCCGAAGGGTACGAACTGCTCGAGACCAAGGACATCGTCAAGGATGTTCACGGAACCTTCCGGGCCTGGCAGAAGGGCACCGTGGTGCGGTCCTGGCTGCTCGACCTGATGGTGAAGGCCTTGGACGAAGATCCGGGCCTCGCCCAAACCGCCGGCTATGTCGAGGATTCCGGTGAAGGCCGCTGGACCGTCGCGGAAGCCCTCGACAACGCGGTCCCGGCGCCGGCCATCACGGCCGCCGTCTTCGCCAGGTTCGCCTCGAGGCAGGAAGATGCTCCGGCCATGAAGATGGTCGCCGCCCTGCGCAACCAGTTCGGCGGCCATGCCGTACGCAAGCCCGGCCAAGGCCGGGAGACCAACCAGAAGTAGCCCGTTCCAGGTGTTTGTAGAGTACTTATCGCTGACCGATTTCCGGACCTACCAGCAGCTCGACCTTGCCCTGCAACCGGCAACAACCGTGCTGGTCGGCCCGAACGGGATCGGCAAGACCAACATCGTCGAAGCCATCGGATACCTGGCCTCGCTATCCTCCCACCGCGTGAGTTCGGACGGGCCGCTGGTCCGGTTCGGAGCCGGGCAGGCGCTGGTCCGGGCCAAAGTGGTCCGCGGCGGGCAGGCCACGTCGCTGGAGCTTGAGCTCAATCCCGGTAAAGCCAACCGGGTACGCATCAACCGGGCCCATCCGGTGCGGGCCCGCGATTCCCTGGGCATCCTCCGGACGGTCCTGTTCGCGCCGGAGGACCTGGCGCTTGTGAAGGGCGACCCCGGAAACCGGCGCCGCTTCCTCGATGAACTGCTCACAAGCCTGGTTCCGCACCACGCAGCGACGCGGAGCGACTTCGAACGGGTGCTTAAGCAGCGCAACGCCTTGCTCAAATCCGCGCGTGCCAGCGGCCGCTTCACGGCGTCCCACGAGTCGACGCTTGAGGTCTGGGATCAGCACATGGCACAGGCCGGTGCCGCACTGCTGCGCGGCAGGCTGGATGTGGTGCGGCTGCTCCAGCCGCACCTGCGGGCGGCGTATGCCTCGTTGACGGACGGCTCCAAGGCCGCGCAGGCCATCTACCGGTCCACGATCGACACCCAGCTCTCGGATGACGGAGAGGTAGAGAACGACGGCGGCGCCTCACAGGGATTGCTGGAGGACCTGACCGTTCCCGAACTGGCGCAAAAGTACCTCGATGAGTTCAAGCGCCAGCGGAAAAAGGAAGTCGAGCGCGGTATCTCGCTGGTCGGCCCCCATCGTGACGAGCTGGAGCTGCTGCTGGGGCCGGCCCCAGCGAAGGGGTATGCGTCGCACGGCGAGACCTGGTCGATGGCACTGTCGCTCCGGCTCGCCTGCTACCACGTCTTCTGCGAGGACGACCGGTCGCCGGGCGCGACGCCGGTGCTCATCCTCGACGATGTCTTCGCCGAACTGGACACCGGCCGCAGGAACCGGCTGGCCGAAGTGGTCTCGGGAGCGGAGCAGGTCATCGTTACGGCAGCGGTCGCGGAGGATATTCCGGCTGCGCTCCAGGGCGCACAGCTGGTGGTGGTTTCCGGGGGTGTGACCGCCGGTGCCAGCTGAGGAACCTCGTCCGGAGGAGCGCGACGAGATCGACGCGGCCAAGGCGATGCTGAACCGGGTCAGGCAGGCGGCCACCAACCGCGGCGAGGTGCGCGCCCGCGGCGGAAACCGCCGTCGGACTTCAGGCAAATCCCCGGTTGAACGCGGCACCCTTTCGCACAGCGGAGGGCGTGATCCACAGGGCCTTGGGACGGTCTTCGGCCGGCTGGTCCGCGACCGGGGGTGGGCGTCCCCCGTCGCCGTGGGCTCGGTCATTTCGCGCTGGGAAGAGCTCGTTGGCGGCGATATCGCGGCGCACTGCCGGCCGGAGAGCTTCCAGGATTCCACCGTGCAAGTGCGCTGCGATTCCACGGCCTGGGCAACGCAGCTGCGGCTGCTGACCACCCCCTTGCTGAAGCGTTTCGACGAAGCGCTGGGCCCCGGCGTCGTCACCAAAATCCAGGTCCTGGCACCGGCTGCCCCGAACTGGCGCAAGGGAAAACGGACCGTGGGCGGCCGCGGGCCGCGCGATACTTACGGCTGATTTCCACAGCGATATCCACAATCGTGGCCGGCGCTGCGGCGGAATGCGCAGGCGGCGTGTAGAGCGGAGCGGAGCCCTCCGGACATACCGGCCCCCATCCGGCACCCGGAAACTGCCGCATATGCCATGTTCTTGCCCGTTCAGGGGCATATAAGGCAAGATTCGACCCCGCGACACGGTAGAATTACGGGTGCGGCGCCTTTCCCGTACCGGGAGGGCGCCGGTACATGAGACGGAACTTGAGGAGTCGACGGCAACTGTGGCGCAGGACAACGAGCAGGCAAACACCGGCCCGGAATCTCCGGAGCAGAATGAAACCCCTGCGCACGGGTACGGCGCCGGAGACATCACCGTCCTCGAGGGGCTCGAGGCAGTCCGTAAGCGCCCGGGCATGTACATCGGTTCCACGGGGCCGCGCGGCCTGCACCACCTGGTGTACGAGGTCGTGGACAACTCCGTGGACGAGGCGCTGGCCGGTTACTGCGACACCATCGACGTGACGCTGCTGGCGGACGGCGGCGTCCGGGTGAAGGACAACGGCCGCGGCATCCCGGTGGACCTGCACCCGACCGAGGGCCGGCCGACGGTTCAGGTCGTCATGACCATCCTGCACGCGGGCGGCAAGTTCGGCGGCGGCGGCTACGCCGTCTCCGGCGGCCTCCACGGCGTGGGCATCTCCGTGGTCAATGCGCTCTCCCGCCGGGTCGAGACGGAAGTGCGGCGCCAGGGTTTCACATGGCACCAGTCGTTTGCCGACGGCGGAAAGCCGGTCGGTGACCTGCGCAAGGGCGAGCCGACGGAAGAGACCGGCACCCTCCAGACGTTCTGGCCGGACCCGGAGATCTTCGAGGTCACCGAGTTCGATTTCGAGACGCTGCGCGCGCGCTTCCAGCAGATGGCGTTCCTGAACAAGGGCCTGAGGATCACGCTGACGGACGAGCGCAACCCGGAGTTCAACATCTCCGAGGACGAGGACGTCAACCTGGACGCTCCGGCGACGGACGTGGAGATGACGCCCGAGCACCGCAAGGTCGTCTACAAGTACGACAACGGCCTGCTGGACTACGTCACGCACCTGAACTCCTCGAAGAAGGTGGACGTGATCCACCCCGAGGTGATCGCGTTCGAGAGCGAGGACCCCGAGCGGCGGATGTCGGTCGAGGTCGCGATGCAGTGGACCACGTCCTACTCGGAGAGCGTCCACACCTACGCCAACACGATCAACACGCACGAGGGCGGCACCCACGAAGAGGGCTTCCGCGCCGCCATGACCACCCTGATCAACCGCTATGCGCGGGAGAAGAACCTGATCAAGGAGAAGGAAGACAACCTCACCGGCGAGGACATCCGCGAGGGCCTGACCGCGGTGATCTCGATGAAGCTGGGCGAGCCCCAGTTCGAGGGCCAGACGAAGACCAAGCTCGGCAACTCTGAGGCTCGCGGCTTCGTCCAGCGCGTCATGGGCGAAGAACTCAGCGACTGGCTCGAGCGCAACCCCGGCCCCGCGCGGGACGTCATCCGCAAGTCCGTGCAGGCCTCGCAGGCCCGGCTGGCCGCGCGCAAGGCCCGGGAATCAACCCGCCGCAAGGGCCTGCTGGAATCCGGCGGCATGCCGGGCAAGCTCAAGGACTGCTCCTCGAAGGATCCTTCCGTGTCGGAGATCTACATCGTGGAGGGTGACTCGGCCGGCGGTTCGGCCGTACGCGGCCGGAACCCTGAAACCCAGGCGATCCTTCCGCTGCGCGGCAAGATCCTGAACGTGGAGCGGGCGCGGCTGGACCGGGCCCTCGGCAACGCCGAAGTCCAGGCCATGATCACCGCGTTCGGCGCCGGCATCGGCGAGGACTTCGACGTCGAAAAGGCCCGCTACCACAAGATCGTGCTGATGGCGGATGCGGACGTGGACGGCCAGCACATCACCACGCTGCTGCTCACCCTGCTGTTCCGCTACATGCGTCCGCTGATCGAGGAAGGCTACGTGTACTTGGCGCAGCCGCCGCTGTACCGCATCAAATGGTCCAACCACGCGCATGACTACGTGTTCAGCGACCGGGAACGGGACGAGTGCGTCCGCAAGGGCTTGGCCAACAACCAGCGCCTGCCCAAGGAAAACGGCATCCAGCGCTACAAGGGCCTGGGCGAGATGGACTACACGGAACTCTGGGACACCACGATGGACCCGGAGCACCGCACGCTGCTGCAGGTCACCATGGAGGACGCTGCCGCCGCGGACCAGATCTTCGCCGTGCTGATGGGCGAAGACGTGGAGTCGCGCCGCACCTTCATCCAGCAGAACGCGAAGGACGTGCGGTTCCTGGACATCTAGTCCGGCCGGCATCCGGCCCCCTGCCTCGGCACCCCTGACTTTCACAGAAGGAACTGATTTATGAGCGACGAAGAGACCCCGGACCTGCCGGAGAACGCAACCGGCGGAGACGCTCCCTTGGAAGGGGAGGTGCTGACGGACCGGGTGGAGCAGGTGGACCTGCAAACCGAGATGCAGCGTTCCTACCTCGACTACGCCATGGCCGTCATCGTGGGTCGTGCCCTGCCGGACGTGCGGGATGGGCTGAAGCCAGTGCACCGGCGCGTCCTGTACGCAATGTTCGACGGCGGCTACCGGCCGGAGCGGGCCTTCAACAAGTGTGCGCGCGTGGTCGGCGAAGTCATGGGCCAGTACCATCCGCACGGCGACTCGGCCATCTACGACGCCCTGGTGCGCCTGATCCAGGACTGGATCATGCGGTACCCGCTGGCCCTCGGCCAGGGGAACTTCGGCTCCCCCGGCAACGACGGCGCGGCCGCACCGCGTTACACCGAGACCAAGATGGCGCCGCTGGCCATGGAGATGGTCCGGGACATCGATGAGGAAACCGTCGATTTCCAGGACAACTACGACGGCAAGAACCAGGAACCGACCATCCTGCCGGCGCGTTTCCCGAACCTGCTGGTCAACGGCTCCTCGGGCATCGCCGTCGGTATGGCCACCAACATTCCGCCGCACAACCTGCGCGAGGTGGCCGATGGCGTGCAGTGGTACCTGGACAACCCGGAGGCCAGCCGCGAGGAGCTGCTCGAGGCACTGCTGCAGCGGATCAAGGGCCCGGACTTTCCGACCGGTGCGCAGATCCTCGGCCACAAGGGCATCGAGGACGCCTACCGGACCGGCCGCGGCTCCATCACTATGCGCGCCGTGGTCAATGTCGAGGAGCTGCAGGGCCGCACGTGCCTGGTGGTCACCGAACTGCCCTACCAGGCCAACCCGGACAACCTCGCGGTCAAGATCGCGGACCTGGTCAAGGATGGCAAGGTCGGCGGCATTGCCGACATGCGCGACGAGACGTCCGGTCGGACCGGCCAGCGGCTGGTCATCGTGCTCAAGCGCGACGCCGTCGCCAAGGTCGTGCTGAACAACCTCTACAAGCACACGCAGCTGCAGGAGAACTTCGCCGCCAACATGCTGGCGATCGTCGACGGGGTGCCGCGCACGCTGACGCTGGACGCCTTCGTCCGGCACTGGGTCACCCACCAGCTGGAAGTCATCGTCCGCCGCACCCGGTACCGGCTGCGCAAGGCGGAGGAAGAGGCGCACATCCTGCGTGGCCTGCTGAAGGCCCTGGACGCGCTGGACGAGGTCATCGCGCTGATCCGCGCGTCGGCCACCACCGAGGAAGCGCGCGACGGCCTCATGGGGCTGCTGGAGATCGACGAGCTGCAGGCCCGTGCCATCCTCGATATGCAGCTGCGCCGGCTGGCCGCCCTGGAGCGCCAGAAGATCCAGGACCGCCATGCCGAACTCGAGCGCATGATCACGGAGTTCAACCGAATCCTCGCATCCGAGCAGGTCCAGCGCGGCATCGTCAGCGACGAGCTCGCCGAGATCGTGGCCAAGTACGGCGACGACCGCCGGACGCAGATCATGATGGGCTACGACGGCGACATGAGCATGGAAGACCTCATCCCCGAAGAGGAGATGGTGGTCACCATTACCCGCGGCGGATACGTCAAGCGCACGCGCAGCGACAACTACCGGTCGCAGCAGCGCGGCGGCAAGGGCATCCGCGGCGCCCAGCTGCGCGGCGATGACATCGTCGAGCATTTCTTCGTGACGACGACGCACCATTGGCTGCTGTTCTTCACGAACCTGGGCCGGGTATACCGGGCCAAGACGTACGAACTGGCCGAAGGCGGCCGGGACGCAAAGGGCCAGCACGTGGCGAACCTGATGGCGTTCCAGCCGGACGAGCGGATCGCCCAGGTCCTGGACCTGAGGGACTACCAGCAGGCGCCGTACCTGGTCCTGGCGACGAAGCGCGGTCTGATCAAGAAGACCCGGCTGGAGGACTACGACACCAATCGGTCGGCCGGCGTCATCGCGATCAACCTGCGTGAGGGCGACGAACTGGTGTCGGCGCGGCTGGTTTCCGAGACGGATGACCTGATGCTGGTTTCCAGCCGCGGGCAGTCGCTCCGATTCACCGCGACGGACGAAGCCCTTCGCCCGATGGGCCGGGCGACTTCCGGCGTCACGGGCATGAAGTTCCGCGAGGACGACGAGCTCCTTGCTGCGGACGTGGTGACCGATGAGTCCTTCGTGTTCATCGTTACGGCCGGCGGCTACGCCAAGCGCACCAAGGTCGAGGAATACCGGGTGCAGGGACGCGGCGGCCTCGGCATCAAGGTCGGCAAGTACCAGGAAGAACGGGGCCACCTGGTCGGCGCCCTCATCGTCCAGGAAGAAGACGAGGTCCTGGTAGTCATGGCAAGTGGAAAGGTGGTCCGTTCGAGCGTGACCGGCGTGCCTGCCAAGGGCCGGGACACCATGGGCGTTATCTTTGCGAAACCGGACAAGAAGGACCGCATTATCGCCGTCGCACGCAACACCGAACGGACCCTCACGGTGGAGGACGACGACGAGCACGCGGCCGAGGGATTGGTAGAGGTCTCGGTCGTGCCGGAATCTGCGCAGCAGGCTACGGATGAAGTACCGTTGAATGCAGATCAGCTGCCGGCTGAGGCAGATGGTGCCGAGCAGGGGCCCGAAGACGGAGGTAATGAGTGAGCACGCCTAATACGCCACGGCCGGGTGCCCGGCCGGCTAATGCACCACGGGCGGGAACAACTCGCACTGCCACGCCGGCCAAGCCGACCCAACGTCCCTCCGCCGGTGCGCCCCAGAAGCCGGGCGCCGCACGCCAGGCACCTCAGCGTCCCGCCCAGCGGCCGAGCAGCGGACAGGGCGGCCGGCCCGGACTGGTTCGGCCGGCGCCCAAGGCCAAAGCCCGGCGCGCCCGCCTGCTGGTCAGCAAGGTCGATCCGTGGTCGGTGCTGAAGATGGCCTTCCTGCTTTCGGTGGCCCTCGGCATCGTCACGGTGGTCGCCTCCATCGTCCTGTGGACCACCTTGGACATCACCGGCATCTTCGATCGCGTCAATGACCTGCTGACCGAGATCGCCGGTACCGAAGGCGGAGCCTTCGATCTGCGGGCCTATGCCTCGCTGGGACAGGTCGCCTCGTTCGCGACGATCATCGCCGTCGTCAACGTGGTCCTGCTGACCGCGCTGGCCATGCTTTCCGCGGTGCTCTACAACATCTCGGCCACGCTGGTAGGCGGCATCGGCGTCACGCTGACCGACGACTAGGATCCTGAAGCGGTAGGCCCCTCTCGGCGAGAGGGGCCTACCGCTTTAACGAGGGGTTCCGGCATCCGCGGGACCCCCGATTTGAAGTTCGGCGGAGGTGTGCTGTAGAGTCTTATCTCGGCCCGAGAGGCAAGAGGGCGTATAGCTCAGGCGGTTAGAGCGCTTCGCTGATAACGAAGAGGTCCCAGGTTCAAGTCCTGGTACGCCCACGGAAATCCTGTTTCCGATTCCACGGGAGGACGCTGTGAAGAAGTTGCTGGTACTGGCAGCGGCGGTCGCAGGTGCCCTCGCCTACAAGAAGTGGCAGGAATCCGAAGCGGAGAAGTCCGCATGGAGCAAGGCGACCGACAAGGTCGACTAGCTCAACCTCCGCCGGCACGGCCAGCGGAAATCCCCTCGGGGGCATGGCGCAATTGGTAGCGCACCTGCTTTGCAAGCAGGGGGTTAGGGGTTCGAGTCCCCTTGCCTCCACCGAGAAAAGATCCCGGTCCACGCGGACCGGGATCTTTTGCTATCCGGCCTGATCCTGGTTCCTGTCCGCGGGTATCTCCTGCCCGGCCTCCGAGCAGGCGGCTCCCGGCCGCTGCGGCTCAGATCCCGCCGCGCGGCACGACCTGGCGTGTCCGGGCCTGATGGACCCTCCGCAGGAGCTTTGCGGGGTAATAGACGCCCATGAAGATGAGCCTCGGCGCCCGCACGACGCGGTTCCTGATCTTGTGGTTGGCGTAGGTCCGGTCGAAGCGCGTGACGTAGTAGCGGTAGTCCTTCGGCGAATCCTCGAGCCTCCGCGCGGACATTCCGCTCACCATCTCCGGGACATAGAGGATCTTGAGCGCGTGGTCGGTTAGATGGACGGAGATGTCGATGTCTTCATGCATCTCGTCGGCCTCATCGCGGCAGACATCGTTCCGGATGATCGTCCAGGCTTCACGGCGGAGGGCCATGTTTGACCCGAAAAGGAAGTGGTACTGCTTCTTTGCCAGCTTCAGCACGAACCGGCGCATCTGGTCGTCGGCTTGCAGGCCGAAGCGGCGTAGCGGCATGTCGTAGTACAGCACAGGGCCGGTGGCAGCCATGACGTCGGGATCCGCAAAGGCATTTTGGACCTGCTCGACCCAGTCCGGTTCCAGGATGGAATCGGCGTCGATGCGGCCGAGGACGTCGCCCTCCGCCTGGTCCAGGCCGAAATTGCGGGTAGGGATCAGGCCCTGCTCCTCGTCCTGCCGGAGCAGCTTCAGAGGTGCATCGGGATACTCGGCCTGCACCTGTCTGACGAGGTCGACGGTAGCGTCCGTTGATTTATTGTCGACGACGATAATCTCGGCGGCGGGCACGGACTGGTAAAGCGCGGCGAAGAGGCATTGGCGGATGACGGATTCTTCGTTGAAAGCGGGAATCACGATCGAGATGCTCGGTTTGGCTGGCTCCACGCCCCGAATCTACCAATCCGGCTATCGGGGACAAAGAGGGGCCCCTGCTTCACTGAAGCAGGGGCCCCGATTCGAACGGCAGGTCCTACAGCGAGGAGTCCTTGCCCTCCTCCTTGCCCTTGGCAGCCTCGTCGGCCGAGGCACGCGCCACATGGGCCGCGCCTTCCGCCGCGCTGCTGGTCTTGGCTGCATCGGCAGCAGCACTGCTGGCATCACCGGAGGACGCAGCGGCTTCGTGTGCAGCCTCGGCGGACTTCTTGGCAGCGCCTTCCTGAGCATCCGCGGCATGGCGGGCCGTGCCGGCTGCCGTGGACGTGCTGGTCTCCGACGGTGCCGTGAAGCCGACGGTCTTCGCGGTTTCACCAGCCGGTGAAGCCGAGGTGGCCGACGTGCTGGAGGTGCTCGACGTGCTGGGAACGGCGGCGGGAGTCGGGGTCACAGGCGTCTTCCACGGATCTTCGACCGGACGGGCCGCGCGCCAGGCGGCGATGCCTGCGGCAACCGCAGCAGCAATGACGCCCACGATCAGCCAAGCCTTGCCCTTGCCCGACTTCTGCTGGCTCCGCAGGTCCTTGGCGGCCTGCTTTGCAGCCGCTTCGGCCGCCTTCCGGCCCTTGCGGACGGCTTTCTTGGAACCCGTGAGCTTGACGACGGCGCTTTCGACCTTGCCAGCGCCATAGCCCTTGTCCAGGCTGCGGGAAACGTTGTCCGCAGCCGTTCCGAGCGCGGTGGACAGGGTCGGGATGTAGCCGCCGACCACCTTGTCCTTGGCGTGGGTCAGCGCGGGCGCGGCCTTGTCCAGCGTGACCTGGAGGCGCGGAGCCGCGTCGTCGACGATCTGGGAGATCTTGGGAGCGATCTTCTCCAGTTCTTCCTGGATCTTCGGAGTCACGGTGGCGACGCCGAGCGACAGCTCATGCGCGGCCTTCTGGATCCCTTCCTGGATCCGGGGAGACGCCGTCTCGATGCCCTTTTCAATGCGGGGCACGGCCCAGTTGCGGGCTGCTTCCACCCGGGGGGTGGCCCACTCTTTCGCGCTTCCCACCCCGGCGACCACGGTGCCTTCAAGGTCACGGGTAATTCGTTCGTTTCTCTTCACTACTACCTCCCGGAGATGGCAACGGTTCCTTCTTAGCCTACGTTGTGCCCCGCAGAGGTGCTATGCACCGCACGGAATATTCGGGAGTTTCACTGAGCGCGGAACCGCCGGAGAGGCGACGATTCCCGCGTCTTGCGTGGAAGAATGAGCCTATGACTGCTATTCCCACAGCCAAAGCCACTATCCACACGAACCACGGCGACATCGTGGTCAACCTGTTCGGCAACCACGCGCCCAAGACCGTGAAGAACTTCGTCGGACTGGCCACGGGCGAGATCACCTGGAAGCACCCGGCCACGGGCGAGGAATCCAACGCGCCCCTGTACGACGGCGTGATCTTCCACCGCATCATCAAGGACTTCATGCTGCAGGGCGGCGACCCGCTCGGCCAGGGCGTCGGCGGCCCCGGCTACCAGTTCGACGATGAGATCAACCCGGACCTGGACTTCACCGAGCCGTACAAGCTCGCGATGGCCAATGCGGGAATCCAGGGCGGCCGCGGCACCAACGGCTCCCAGTTCTTCATCACTACGGCGCCGACGACCTGGCTGCAGGGCAAGCACACCATTTTCGGTGACGTGACGGACGAAGCGTCCCGCGCCGTCGTCGACAAGATCAACAACGTTGCCACGGACATGCGGGACAAGCCGCTCGAAGATGTGGTTATCAACAACATCAGCGTCGAGCAGCTCTAGCCACCTCTTTGTCCCCGCCCCGTCTCCCATGACCGGGCGGGGATAACTTTTTTGCAGGAGAACCTTCCCATGTCCTATGGAATGCAGGCGCAGCCACCGACGTCGGCGGTGCCCGTGTGTCCCCGCCACCCGGACCGCGTTTCGTACGTGCGCTGCCAGCGGTGCGGCCAGCCAGCCTGCCCGGAGTGCCAGCGCAGCGCCGCCGTCGGAGTTCAGTGCGTCGACTGCGTGCGGGAAGCCTCCCGCAGCATTCCTGTTGCCCGCACGGTGTACGGCGGAGCCGTTGCTCCCGGCAGGCCCCTCGTGACGATCGTACTGATTGCCATGTGCGCCGGGGCCTACCTCCTGCAGTGGGTGGTGCCCGGCTTCACGGAGATGTTCTGGTATGCCCCGCTCTACACCTTGCCCAACCCCGTCTACGACGCCGAGCCGTGGCGGATGCTCACGAGCGCCTTCCTGCATTCCCAGGGATTCTTCCTGCACATCGCCTTTAACATGTATGCCCTGTGGATCCTCGGCAGCCATCTCGAACCGCTACTCGGCCGGGTGCGGTTCCTGGCGCTCTATCTGCTTTCCGCTATCGGCGGTTCGGTCGCCGTCCTGTTGTTCTCCGCGCCCAATGTTCCGGTGCTTGGGGCCTCCGGAGCCGTCTTTGGCCTCTTCGGAGCGCTGTTCATCGTCCAGCGGCAGCGCGGCGGAGAGGTTAAATCGCTGTTGATCCTGATCGGCATCAACGTGGTGCTTGGCTTTGTAGTCTCCGGCATCGCCTGGCAGGCCCACCTGGGTGGCCTGGTCACCGGGGCCCTGGCGGCCCTCGTGCTGGCGTACGCGCCGCGGGGCAAGAAGCGGACGCTCCTCCAGAGCGGTGGGCTCGTGCTTCTGTTCCTGATCCTGGCGGGGGTCACCGCATTCACCGCGATCGGTTAGGACGGGCCCTGCGGCCGGTCTGCGCGCGCCTTCGGGCGGGTACAGGCCGGCCATTCTTTTTAAGCAGCTACCTCCGCACGTTTGCCCCTTGCCGCGTCGGGCAGGGGCCACTGGACTTCCCGCCACGAGTTATCCACACAGCTTGTCCACAGCGGGGATAACTTACACACATGTGATTCCACACGTGTGGAAACCGCCATGGCGCCGATTAAGGCCTGGGGACGACGATGGCCGGCCCAACTTATGCACGCCTGTGGAAAACTCTGTGCACAAGTGTGCACAAGCGGGAGGCAGGACTGCAGGGTGGCCCCTGTTCTCGCCGCTGCCCCGCAGGTCGTGGAAATGGCCAGGGAACCCGCCATGCCGCGGACGAGCGGGAGGCTGCGCGGGCCCACGGCTCGGCGGCCGGTCGGCTTGATCCCCTGGAGGCCCCTAAGCGCGTTTGTCCTTCGACCGGCCGTGGCCGCCATGGGGCAAACTCGTTCGTCCCGGCACCGGCCGGTCCTCCACAGAGCCCGGCGCGGATGTGCCGGCCCGACTGCGCTCCGGTCCGGCTTGCCGGACGAACTGCGGCTGCCGGAGCGGGAGCCTGGTGAAGGCGGGTTGCCACCCGTGCGAAGCAACTGGAGAGCGGCCCACCCGGCCGAGCCTCAGCACGAGACGGTAGGCGCCGGGGTCTTCCGTTCCTGCCGCTACGATGCGGTGGATTCCGGAGGCCCGATCTGGATTTCCCCAGCCTGCTTCACATCCGGGAGGGGTTATCCACACGACTTATGCACAGCGTGGAAAACTTACAAACCTGTAGTTTCCCCTTAAAACCGTTCTCTGGGGCCTCACGAAAGGACATCGGGGTCTGCAGCGTCCGGAGTTTTGCACTGCTGTGGATAACTCTGTGCACATCTGTGCAAACCACATGTTTGAGAATCTCCTTGCCGTCGACTGCTGAATGCTTTCAGCAGCACACCGGGATCCCCCGTTCCAACAGTGTCCTGAACGTGCGGACCCAGGAGGCGGAGCAAGAGGAGCGGAACCGGAAGACCCGGGGACAGAGGGCCTGCATTCCGAATAATTGGCATAACAATCGGAAATGTGACGAGGCGGGCCGCGGCGATCCAGTAACGTAGGACAACCAGTGTCCGGCTCGACCAGCCGGACCCTCCAGACGGTCGCCGGCAGAACCGGGCGGCGGTCGAGCAAGTAACGCTGTGCGTACCGCATCTGTGGACAGCCGCCAGCCGCGGCGCCCTGCAAGGTAGAGGAACAGCCCTCCTGTATTTCAAGCCGTATGCACGCGCCGCGTTGCCCGACCATGATGACTCTTCCGGATAGCCGGAGCAGAGGAAAAGGAATTCAAGTGACTGCCGAAGCCATCAGCACCTCTCCGATCGAACTGACCAGCGAAGAAATCTTCGCCGCGCACGAAGGTGGAAAACTCGCCGTCGGACTGACGGCACCACTGGAGTCGAAGCGCGACCTGTCCATCGCCTACACACCGGGTGTCGCCCAGGTCAGCCGGGCCATCCACAGCGAGCCCGAGCTCGCCCGCCAGTACACCTGGGCCTCGCGGCTCGTTGCCGTCGTCAGCGACGGCAGCGCCGTCCTCGGCCTCGGGAATATCGGCGCCAGCGCCTCCCTGCCGGTCATGGAGGGTAAGTCCGCGCTGTTCAAGCAGTTCGCCGGCCTGGACTCCATCCCCCTGGTCATCGAGTCCAACGACGTGGATGAGATTGTCGAGACGGTCGTGCGGATGCGCTCGAGCTTCGGCGCCGTCAACCTGGAAGACATTTCCGCACCGCGCTGCTTCGAGATCGAAGCCCGCCTGATCGAAGCGCTGGACATGCCGGTGATGCACGACGACCAGCACGGCACGGCCGTGGTTGTCCTCGCTGCCCTCACGAACTCGGCCACATTCGTGGGCCGCGAGCTCTCGTCGCTGAAGGTCGCCATTTCGGGCGCCGGCGCTGCCGGCATTGCGGTGGCCGAAATCCTGCTGGCCGCCGGGATCGCCGACGTGACGATCCTCGACTCCCGAGGCGTCATCCACACCGGCCGCGAAGACCTGACGCCGGTCAAGGCGGAATACGCCGCGCGTACCAACCCGCGCGGTACGACCGGAGGCATCGTCGAGGCGCTCGACGGCGCGGACGTCTTCATCGGCGTTTCCGCCGGCACCATCCCGGAGGAGGCGCTGGCAGGGATGTCCGACGACGCGATCGTCTTCGCGCTGTCCAACCCCGATCCGGAAGTCCACCCGGAGATCGCGGCGAAGTACGCCAAGGTCGTCGCCACCGGCCGCAGCGACTTCCCGAACCAGATCAACAACGTGCTGGCATTCCCGGGCATTTTCCGGGGCGCCCTCGATTCCGGTGCCCGGCGCATCACATCCGGCATGAAGGTGGCCGCGGCCAACGCCATTGCCGGCATCGCCACGGAGGAACTGAGCGCCGACTACGTCATTCCCAGCCCGCTGGATCCCCGGGTGGCCCCGGCCGTCACCGCGGCCGTGAGCGCGGCGGCCGAGGACGCCAAGGCCTAGAGCCAACGTTCCGGACCGGTGCCCGCCCCTCTTCGAAGAGCGGCGGGCACCGGCCGTTAAAGCCACCTGTTGCGTTTGAATGCGACGTACAGCCCGACGCTCATGGCGAGCATCAGCAGCAGCGCCAGCGGGTACCCCCAGAACCAGCGGAGCTCAGGCATGAAGCGGAAGTTCATGCCGTAGACGGTCCCGACCAGGGAGGGTGCGAAGAGGATGGCCGCCCAGGCCGAGATCCGTTTGACCTGCTCGTTCTGCCGCACAGAGGTTGCCGTCATGCGTTCGGCCGCCAGCGTGGCACTGAGGCTCAACGCGTTCTGCAGCAGGGACCGGAAAGCCTGGGCCTGCCGCTTCTGGCGTACGGCCAGGTCCTGGACATGCCGCAGCCGGTGCCGCACCACGGGGTTGGACTCCGGGCCGTCCAGCTGGTCATGTATCGCTGCCACGGTTTCCTCCAGCGGTCCGGTGGCATGGAGGAAGGCCAGCACCTCGCGGTGCAGTTCGTAGGTCCGCCGGGAGACATCGGTCTGGCCGAGGAACAGTTGCTCTTCAATCTGGTCGATGTCCTGCTGCAGCCCGGCGAGGACCGGCTCGTAATCGGTCGTCACACGATCGAGGATGCCGGTAAAGGCCGCCAGCGGTCCCTGCCGCAGCAGGTGCGGATTCGCCTCCAGCGTCTGGAAGACCTGGTCGAGGTTGGGGAACTCGTCCTGCTGGACGGTAATGATGAAGTCCGGCCCCAGAAAGACGTGGAGTTCGCCGAACCTGATGCGGTTCCCGTCCTCCGCGTAGCGGGCCGGCCGCAGGACCGCCAGCAGCGTGGACTCGAAATGACCCAGCCGCGCCCGGGGATGGCCCAGCCGGGCGGCGTCGACGAAGAGCGCGGGAAGGCCGAATTCCTTGGCCACGGCCTCGAGTTCGGCGGGATCGGGCTTGTGCAGGCCGATCCAACTGATGCCGGAAAGCCGGCGGCGCGCCTGGAAGGCCTCATCGAGGCTGCCGGGGCTGAGCACCCGGACGCCGTCGACGAAGATTTTGTTCCCGGTCAGCGCCACGGCCGCCGCCGTCTTAGGAACGCCAGCGCGTGGTCATCAGGAAGCCCACGATCGCGATGCCGAACCCGATGAGGATGTTCCAGGAGCCCGCCGCCGCTATCGGCCACTGAGCCTCGGTTATGTAGAACACGATGATCCAGAGCAGGCCGATCACCATGAGGCCGAACATCACCGGCTTGAACCAGACGGGGTTCGGCTTGTACTGCGGTGCAGCCGCCGCCTCGGGCCTGCGCTCGGTCCGCTTACGGGGCTTCGACTCTGGCACTGATCCTCCTTGCGGTCCGGCACCCAGCCGGGCGGGCCGCCGTCGTTGTGGGAAAAACGGGCAATGGCGGCTGGCCGTACAAGGTATTCTGCATAGTGAGACTTTGGAAAACCAGCACCTTCTTGCGGTTTCAGTCTAGCTAATACTGCCGGCGGCCGGCGCCAGCACACGGGCGTATGCCCGCGGCCGCGGCAGACGGGTGATGCGTGGAGGACCATGACGGACGTGAAGGATGCGGCTGCGCCGACACGCCGGGCTGCCCACGGCAAAGCCAAGGCAAGCGAGCGACGGCGCCGCAGTCCGTTCCAGGTCATCGTCCAGGTGTTCGGCGAGCTGCTGATCACGGCCGGGATCGTGCTGCTGCTGTTCGTGGCCTGGGAGCTGTGGTGGACCAACATCGAATCGAACCAGAAGCAGGACGAAGCGCTCAGCAGCCTGTTCGAGGAGTTCGAGCAGGCACCCGCCGTGCCGGTGCCGCAGAACAGCGACGGCGGAGACTCCCCTGAGCCTGCCGACCCGCCGGTGCTGGACGAACCGGCGGAGGGCGAGACTTTCGGCGTCATCTACATTCCGCGGTTCGGCGAGAACCACGCCCGGCCGCTGACCGGCGGGGTCGGCCTCGACGTGCTCGACACGCTGGGGCTGGGGCACTATCCCGGCACGCAGATGCCCGGGGAGGTCGGGAACTTCGCCGTCGCGGGCCACCGGCAGACCCATGGGCAGGTGCTGGACCTCATCCACACCCTGGTGCCCGGCGACAAGATCTACATCCAGACCAAGGACGGCTTCTACACCTACGTGTTCCGCAACAACCAGATTGTGATGCCGGACCAGGTGGACGTGATCGCGCCGGTGCCGACGCGGCCTGACGCCCAGCCGACCGAGCGGTTCCTGACGATGACCAGCTGCAACCCGCGGTTCGGCGCCGAGGAACGGATCATCGCCTACGCCGTCATGGACAGCTGGCAGCCGGCCTCGGAGGGACCGCCGAAGGAAATAGCGGAGCGCGTCGCCGAGTTCTATGGAAAGGGAGGCTGATCCGTGTACGCCTGGATCTTCCGGCATCTGCCCGGACCGCTTTGGGTGCGGATCATCCTGTCGGTGCTGCTGGTGGCCGCCGCCGTGGTGCTGCTGATGGAGTACGCCTTCCCCTGGCTCTCGCAATTCAACCCCCTGACCGACTCGACGATTGGCGTCACTGAATAACCATGACCACGACCCCGCGCATTCTGGTTGTCGACAACTACGACAGCTTCGTCTACACCCTGGTGGGCTACCTCCAGCAGCTTGGAGCCGAGACCACCGTTGTCCGCAATGACGACGTGACCCTTGAAGAAGCCGCCGAACTGGCCACGTCCCGCGACGGCGTCCTCATCTCCCCCGGCCCGGGCAACCCAGCCGAGGCCGGCGTGTGCATCGACCTGATCAAGTGGTGCGGCGGCCGGGGCAAGCCGATGCTCGGAGTCTGCCTGGGCCACCAGGCGCTGGCGGAGGCGTACGGCGGCACCGTCACGCACGCCCCCGAGTTGATGCACGGCAAGACCTCGCAGGTGCTGCACCGCGGGCAGAACGTCTTTGCCGGAGTGCCCAGCCCGTTCACCGCCACGCGCTACCACTCGCTGGCCGCCGTGCGCGAAACGATTCCCGCGGAGCTGGAGATCACTGCGGAGACCGAGGGCGGCGTGGTGATGGGCCTGGCACACCGTTCGGCGCCGCTGTGGGGCGTGCAGTTCCACCCGGAGTCGGTGCTGACCGAGTCCGGCTACCTGATGCTGGGCAACTGGCTGGAGTCCCTCGGCATGGAGGGCGCCGCGGCCAGGGCGGCCGAGCTGAGCCCGCTCATCACCAAGTAGCTCCTGGAGGGGCCCAGCAGCCCGGCAGCGCCTTGCCGGAGCGGCTAGTTGCCGCCGTCCCCATCATCGTTATTGCCCGAGTTGTCCTTGGTCTCCGTGGGCTTCGGGCTTTCCTTGGTTTCCTTGGGCTTCTGCGTCGGCTTCGACGTTTCCTTCTCCGGCTCGATCGCGACGCTGATCGTGATCTCGGTGCCCTGGTCCACGTCGCCGCCCGCGGGATGGCTCTGGGCGACGACGGTGCCGGGGGGCACTACCTCGTTCTCGACCCGGACCACGTGGTACGGGAGCGCTACGGCGGGGTCGTCCTTCAGCAGGCTGATGGCCTCCTCCTCCGTCCTGCCCACGAGTTCGGGCACGGTGACCATGCCCGTGGAGATCACCAGGTCCACGGTGGAACCTGTCTTGACCCGCTCCCCGGCCCTGGGGTCCGTGCCCACCACGTTGCCGCGAGGTACAGTGGCGCTGTTGGCCGAAATGTTCTCCCCCGGTGTTACGCCGATCTGGCGCAGCATGTCGCGGACCTCGCCCTCCGTGCGCCCGCTGAGGTTGTCCGGAATTTCCGCGAACTCCTTGCCCTGCGAGACCAAAACGCGCACCTCGCTGTCCGGCAGCGCCATCGCGCCGGCAGCGGGATCCGAGTCGATCACCTCGCCGGCCGCGACGTCCTCGCTGAACTGCTCCTCGACGATGGGCCGGAGGCCGGCCCTGGTGATGGCATTGGCGGCGTCCGTCTCTTCCATGCCCGCGATCGACGGTACGGCGACGGGATCCGGCTCGGCGTTCTGCAGGAAGCTCACCAGGAAGAACGCGCCGGCGGCCAGCAGCAAGAACATCGCAATGAGCAGCGTGGTGATCCAGGCCCGCCGCCGGGAACGACGGCGGGAGGCTTCTTCCGCGTCATCCTCCGGCTCCATCCCGAGGGACAGGGCGGCCGTGTGCTGCTCGCCTGAGTCCATGCCGGTGAAGCCCTCGTCGTCGTACGCTTCCTCCGGCGAGACGGCGGCCTCCGGGGTGTACGGCGCCATCCGGCCCCCCGCCTGGGGGACGGGAACGGGGTAGGGGGCCGCGCTCAGGGCGGCGGTGGGTGCGGGCTGCGCCGGCATCGCTTCGGTCCGCGCGTCTGCGGTACTGACGACGGCGATGCCCTCCTTGGCGCCTTCGAGCGCCGCTGTGAACGACGCGGCGTCCTGGAACCGGTCCGCCTTGTCCTTCTGCAGGCCGCGGGCCAGCACCGAATCCAGGGCCGCGCTGACCTTCGGGTTGTACCGGCTCGGAGGGTCCGGCTGCTCCCGGACATGCTGGTAGGCGACCGAGACGGGGCTTTCGCCGACGAAGGGCGGCCGGCCGGCGAGCATCTCGTAGAGCAGGCAGGAAGCGGAGTACAGGTCGCTCCGGGCGTCCACGGTCTCTCCGCGGGCCTGCTCGGGCGAGAGGTACTGCGCCGTGCCCAGGACCGCCTGGGTCTGGGTCATGGTCGCGGCGGAGTCCGCCAGCGCCCGGGCGATGCCGAAGTCCATGACCTTGACGTTCCCGTCAGGCGTCACCATGACGTTGGCCGGCTTGATGTCCCGGTGGACGATGCCGGAGCGGTGGCTGTACTGCAGGGCAGAGAGGACGCCCAAGGCATAATCGATGGCCTGGTCGATGCTCAGTTCGCCGGATTTGATCAGGTCCCGGAGGGTGCGGCCGCTGACGTACTCCATGACGATGAAGGGGACCTTGACGTCCTGCGACGTCCCTCCGGGCAGTTCCTGCTCGCCCGTGTCGTAGACGGCGACGATCGCCGGGTGGTTCAGCCCTGCGACGGCTTGGGCCTCCCGGCGGAAGCGCGACTGGAAGACCGGGTCGCGGGCCAGGTCGGCGCGGAGCTCCTTGATCGCCACGGTACGCCCAAGGCGGATGTCACGGCCGAGGTGCACATCGGCCATGCCACCGCGGCCGATGAGTTCACCTACTTCGTAACGTCCGTTGAGGATCTGTGGCGATTCCACCGAATACTTACCTTCCATGTTCGCTTCAGCGCGGGCCTTCGGCTGCTAGCTTTCCGGGGTGGGTTGGGTTGTCGATTCCGAGGGCGTCTCCGACGGCGTAGGCTCCTCGGACGGACCGCTGGATACGACGTAGCTGACCGTGGCGCCCTCGGAGACCTCGGAGCCTTCGGCCGGGTCTACGCTCAGGACGGTTCCGGCCGGCTGGTCGCTGGCCTCTTCGCCGGCCTTCTGCGGGACCAGGCCGAGGGAGATCAGCGCCTCGCGGACCTGCTGCTCATCCTGTCCGGCCAGGCCGCCGGGAACCTGGATGGTCCCGGGGCCCTGGGAATAGGTGACAGTGATCGTGGCGCCGGGCTGGACGGCTCCGGCGGGATCGATGTCCAGCACCGTGCCCTCGGCCGCCGAGTTCTCCACCGGCTCGCCGCGCACCGCGAAGCCCATCCCGGACAGTTCGCTGCGCACCTGGTCGAACGGGCGGCCCTGGTAGGCCGCCGCGACCAGCTGGATGGTCTCCGGCGTCTGGGGCTGGGTGGTGGGTGCCTGCGTTTCCTGCGTTGGCTCGGCGCTCGTGGTGGTCGGCGAGGCCGAGCGGGAAGCCGTAGTGGTCCGCGTCGCGGGGGCGGACTCGGTTGATTCGCTGTCCCCGGTCAGCATGGGCACCAGCCAGGCTCCGAGCAGCGCGAAGAGCACGAGCAGGATGAGCGCCACGAACGGCCACGTCCAGGGGCTGCGGCGCTTGGGCTTGGAAGCCGCCGGCGGGGCTTGTTCGCCGTCGTCGTCGAGGTCCGCCTCGCGCCAGGCGCGTTCGGCGCCCAACTGGCGTTCGGCGGCCTCGGAGGCTCCTGCTGCCCCGGCAGCGCCTGCGGCAGCGCCGGCTGCGGCCCCAGCACCGACGGCGGGGAACTGCGACGTGCCGGAGTCGACGACGCGGGTGGGCGAGGTGCCGGCGGTGGGCACCGGCGCGGTCATCGCGCTGGTGGGCGAATCGGAACCGCCGAAGAGCAGCATGCCGGGCACGGCCGCTTCTGCGGCGCGGATATTGCCCGCGCGGATGGCGTCGGCGGCCTCGGCCAGCTTCTCCGCGTTGGCCGGACGGTCCGCCGGATCCTTGGCCAGCATGGACATCAGCAGGGCGCGTACCGGCCGCGGCAAGCTCTCGGGCAGCGGCGGCGGTGTGTCGTTGACCTGCGCCAGTGCTATGGCGATCTGTGACTCTCCGGAGAACGGGCGCGCCCCGGCAAGGCATTCGTAGCCGATGACCCCGAGCGAGTAGATATCGCTCTGGCCGGTGGCGGTCTGGCCGGTGGCCTGTTCCGGTGCCAGGTACTGCGCGGTGCCCATGACCTGGCCCGTGGCGGTCAGCGGCACCTGGTCGGCGAGGCGGGCGATGCCGAAGTCAGTGACCTTCACCCGGCGGTCCGGCGTGATCAGCAGGTTGCCGGGCTTGACGTCCCGGTGCACGAGGCCCTGCGCGTGCGCCACGGCGAGGGCACGCGCAGTCTGCGAAATGATGGAGAGCGTGCGGTCCGGCGAGAGCACCTTTTCGCGCTCGATGATCGTGGACAGCGGCGGACCCGGCACCAGCTCCATGACCAGGTAGGCCGAGCCCTCCTCTTCGCCGTAGTCGAAGACGTTGGCGATGCCCACGTGGTTGAGCAGCGCCGTGTGCCGGGCCTCGGCGCGGAAGCGGTTCAGGAATCCCGGATCCCCCGTGTATTCCTCCTTGAGGATCTTGATGGCGACAAGGCGCCCCAGGACCTGGTCCTGCGCCTTCCAGACCTCGCCCATACCGCCGATAGCGATACGTTCAGTGAGCTGGTATCTGCCGCCTAACGTGATACCTGATGTAGGCCTCACTTATTCAACACCGCCTCTAGGAGTTGCCGAGCGCTTGGACTTGTCAGTTGGGACCCGGTGGCCAGATCGACGTCTTCGATGACGACGCTCACCACGGCCTGCGGGTCATCCGCCGGCGCGAACCCGGTGAACCAGGAGTTGTTGCCTTCGCTGCCGGCCAGCAGCTCGGCCGTTCCGGTCTTGCCCGCGACCTTCACGCCCGGGATGGCGGCGCGGTTCGCAATGCCGCGGTCGACGGCGTTGACCATCCACTGCTGGATCAGCTGGGCGTTCTCGGCCGACAGGGAGCGCTGCAGCTCCTCGGGCTTCGGGCTGTCGAGGACGCGCAGGTCCGGTGCCCTGACGGTACGGACGAGGTTGGGCTTCATCAACATGCCATCGTTGGCGATCGCACTGGTCATCATCGCGACCTGCAGCGGCGTCACGCGCACGTCGTACTGGCCGATGGCGGCCTGTGCCAGCAGGTCGTCGCTCATGCCCGTCGGGAACTGGCTGGCCGTGACGTTGGTCGGAATGTTGTAGGACTCGCCGAAGCCGAACTTCGCGGCCTGGTCGGCGATGGCGTCCTCGCCCAGGTCCATCGCTATCTGCGCGAACGGCGTGTTGCAGGACTGCTCCAGTGCGAACGAGAAGTCCGCCGTGGTCCGCGCACTGCAGCCGCCGTTGACGAAGTTGGGCAGGCTGATGTTGGTGCCCGGCAGCGGCAGTTCGGCAGGATTGTCCAGCTTGCTGTTCTCGTCATACTTGCCGGATTCGAGCGCCGCGGCGGTATCGACCAGCTTGAAGACCGATCCCGGGGCGAGCAGGCTCTCGGTTGCCGGATTGGTGAACGGGGACAGCCCCGGTACTTCCTCGAGCTTTGCCATGTTGGCGGCGACGTCGTCCGTGTTGTGGCCCGCCAGCTGGTTCGGATCGAAGCTGGGCTTCGACACCATGGCCAGGATGTTGCCGGTCTTCGGGTCCATCACGACGATCGAGCCCTTCACCCCGTCGGGAAGGAGGTCGTAGGCGAGCTTCTGGAGCTCAGGATCGATGGTGAGCTCGACCGATGCACCGGCGACCTGCGAGCCGGAGAAGAGCTGCAGGATGCGGTCGTAGAAGAAATCGTTGCTGCTGCCGGACAGTTCTTCGTTCATCGCCGATTCCATCTGAGTGGCGCCGTAGACGAGCGAGTAGAAGCCGGTCAGTGGACCGTAGAGTTCGGGCTCGTTGTAGACGCGCTGGAATTCGAACTCATCGTCGGACGACGGCACCGATTCGGCGATCGGGTTGCCGGCCACCAGGATGGCCCCGCGGTTCTTGTCGAAGTCCTTGTACAGGGTCCGGCTGTTCCAGTCGTTGGCGTTCAGATTGTCCGCCTCGAAGAACTGGACGACGGTGAGCGAACCGAACAGCAGGGCGAACATGGCGATGGCAATGATCCAGGTGTTGCGGATGGCCTGGTTCATGGTTGCTTCACCTCCCTGGTGTTGTGCGTTCGGTTTCCATCAGTGCGCGCCCGGCCCGTCGTGCTGCGCCCGCGCACTCCGGAGACGGGGCGCGGGGCGTGGCTGGCGCCGGAGGGGCCGGGGACGGCCGGCCTGCGGGCCGCATCGGAGATCAGCAGCAGCAGCCCGATGATCAGCCAGTTGGCCAGCAGCGAGGATCCGCCCGCCGCCAGGAACGGAGTGGTGAGGCCCGTCAGCGGGATCAGGCGCGTCACGCCGCCGATCACCACGAAGCACTGCAGCGCCAGCGTGAAGGACAGGCCGGTCGCCAGCAGCTTGCCGAATGAGTCGCGCGTCCCCAGTGCGGCACGGACGCCGCGCGTCACCAGAAGGACGTAGAGCAGCACGATGGCCGACAGGCCGACCAGTCCCAGCTCCTCCCCAAGCGCGGCAATGATCATATCGCTGTTCGCGAAGGTGACGATGTCCGGGCGGCCCTGGCCGAGGCCCGTGCCGGTGAGACCGCCGCTGGCCAGCCCGAAGAGGCCCTGGACGATCTGGTGGCTGCCGCCGATCCGGTTGTACACCTCGGGATCGAAGGCATTGATCCAGCCGTCGATGCGGGCCGTGACATGCGGAAAGAGTTTGAACGCCACGAAACCGCCGAAGACGATCATCAGCAGGCCGATCAGGATCCAGCTGATGCGGCTGGTGGCCACGTAGATCATGACCATGAAGAGGCCGAAGAACAGGATCGAGGAGCCAAGGTCACGCTGGAAGATCAGCACGCCGATACTGACCAGCCAGGCCACGACCATGGGGCCGAGGTCGCGCCAGCGCGGTAGCTGCAGCGGGCCCACTTTCTTGCCCGCCAGCAGGATCAAGTCCCTGTTCGTGGATAGATACCCTGCAAAGAATATAGCCAGCGTGATCTTGGCGATCTCACCCGGCTGGAACGTCGCGAACCCCAGGTTGACCCAGATCCTTGCGCCGTTGAGCTCCACGCCGACGCCCGGAAGCAGCGGCAGCATCAGCAGGACGGCGCTGACAATCAGCGAAATATACGTGAACCGGCGCAGGACGCGGTGGTCCCGCAGCAGCCAGATCAGGGCAATCATGGCGGCGATTGCGAGCCCCGTCCACATCAGCTGGCGGGCGGCAGCGGCGTCCCCGGTGGCGATGTCCAGCCGGTGGATCATCGCCAGTCCTATGCCGTTGAGGGCAATCACGATTGGGAGTATTACCGGATCGGCATACTTTGCCCTGAGCCGCAGCACGACGTGCACGGCCAGCGCCACCGCAGCCAACGTGATGCTCTGGGCGAAGAAGTCCTGATCGAAGGCCCGGTCCTGGTCGAGGCCCACCAGCATGTTCGCTCCCACGCCGACAACGAGGGCAAGCAGGAGGAGCAGAAGTTCCGTATTGCGGCGGGACTTAGGGGCGGTTTGCAGTTCACTCATTGGTTCCACCTATGCACTCGGGCGGAAGGGAAGGGCTCGGCGTCGGGGCTGCCTTGGCGGACGCCGAGGCGCCCGGCGAGGCTGTGGCGGCCGGGACAGGTTCGGGGCAGTTGCGCCTGCTGGTGATACGCAATTCCTCCACGATGGTTTCGGCATGATCCAGGTCGCGGGCCGCGATGCCGGAATCAAGGCGCTGCTGCTGGTAGAGCGGAAGGCTCTGCAGGGGGATGTTGTATGCGGTGTCCAGCCGCGAAAGGTGGATCGGCCCAAGGTCTTGGGAGACTCCGTTGAAGATCGCGACGCGTCCATCGAACTGGCTGACGTAGTACTGAGTCTGGGTCCAGAGATAGCCGAACCAGAGGACGGCTACGACCAGGAGGGACATGACGGCCACGAAGGTGGGCACTATCCATCCGCGGCGCACCGGTGTGGTCTCGTCTGCATCGTCGCCGTCCGCCGGCTGGCTCGAAGCGGCCTTGTGGGTCAGCAGGGCGGCGGCCCGGCGCTCCGTGGAGTGCTTGGTGACGATCGGGATCTGGCCGGTGTGGGTCGCCAGCGCGGCCGCACCCACCAGCACATGCGGTTTGGTGGCCAGTTCGAGGCGGATGAGGTCCGCACGCACCGCTTCGGCGGGGCCTTCGGTGGAGCCGTCGGACTCGTCGGCGGCTGGGTCAGGGCTGCCCCCGCCGTCGTTATTTCCCTCGGGACTCTTTGCTGCAGGCGGAGGGTTGGCTCCGCCGTCGCGGACCGTTTCCACCGGATTGGCGCCGGCAGCCAGGGCCTCGGCCTCGGCGAGTTCCTCCTTGGTGGCTTCCGCCACCTCGATCATGACGACGGTGACGTTGTCCGGGGCGCCCCCGTCGAGGGTGAGCTGCACCAGCCGGTCGACGGCATCCTGCAGGGAGTCCGAGTAGCGCATCGCGTCTTCGATGACGTGGTCGGGTACCACCGTGTCCAGGCCGTCGGAGGAGAGGAGCCACCGTTCTCCGGCCTCGGCCGGATGGGACGCCAGATCCAGTTCGGGGCTGGCATCGACGTCCCCGAGGACACGCATGAGGACGTTGCGGTGGGGGTGCACGTCGGCTTCCTCCGGCCGGAGCCGGCCTTCGTCGATCAACCGCTGGACGAACGTGTGGTCCACGCTGACCTGTTCGAACACGTTGTTCTTGAGCCGGTAGGCACGGGAGTCGCCGATGTGGGCAAACTCGAGCTTGTCATCGTGCAGCAGCAGGGCAGTGACGGTGGTGCCCATGCCGGCGAGCTTGGGGCTGGTGCGCACCAGTTCGGAAAGGATCGAGTTGGCGGTCTGGATTTCGTCTGCCAGGACGTTGGCGGGGTCCTCATGCCCTGTGCGGTCAAGATGGATCAGGTCGAGGACCGTGGAGGCCGAAGCGACGTCGCCCCCGGCGTGGCCGCCCATGCCGTCGGCGACGACAGCCAGATGATGGCCGGCGTAGGCAGAATCATCATTCTTGGAGCGGGACTTGCCGACATCCGACCGCGCCGCATAGCGCAGAATCAGTGCCATGGCTACGGCCTCAATTCAATGACCGTCTTGCCGATCCGGATAGGTACACCGGGTTCCACAGGCAGTGCACGAGTTAGCTGTGTATCCCCCAGGAAGGTTCCGTTGGTGGAACCAAGATCTTCGATGAACCAGCGGCTGCCTTGCGGGAACAACCGCGCATGCCGGCCCGAGGCATAGTCGTCCTCGAGGACCAGCGTGGCCTCTTGGGCGCGGCCCAACAGGATGGGGCTGGCGGCCAGCGGCAGTTCGCTGCCGGCCAGCGGACCCTCGATCACGGACAGGCGATGCGCCTGCACTTTCGGCGGGCTCGGCTGCTGGGCGGCGAGCTCGGGATTCTTGCGCACCTCGCGGGCGCTGGGCTGTCCGGTCTTGACCTTTTGGCCGATCATCAGGTCGCGGCGCAGTGCTGAAACAATGCTGATGATCAGGATCCAGAGCAGGATCAGGAATCCAAAACGCAGGGCGGTGACGGCAAGGTCGCTGAGCATCAGTGTCCGCCGCTCCCCGCCGGCAGCAGCCGGAAAGTGATCCGGGTACGGCCCATGGTGATAACGGTTCCGTCGGAGAGTTCCTCGGGCTGTCCTATGCGCTGGCCGTTGACGAAGCTGCCGTTCGTCGAGCCAAGGTCGACGGCGACGGCCGAGCCGCCCGAGGTGCGGATTTCCAGGTGGCGGCGCGAGACGCCGGTGTCGTCAATCAGGATGTCTGCCTCCGAGGACCGTCCCAGTACAACCGAAGGGGCGTTGAGGGAATAGCGCTGGCCGTTGATTTCCAGTACCGGCTGGAGCCGGGTCGGCTGGCGGGCTGGTGCCGGCGGACCCGCCGGACGTTGCTGCTGCTGGGGGGCCGAGCCGGACTTCTCCACGGATGAGTCGATCTCGAAGTCGCCGGACTTGAGGCTTTCGTCTTCGTTGAACGAGACGCGCACCGGCCCCTGCAGTGTGTACTTCTGGCTATTGACGTGATTGATAACCACGTCGCAGAGCTCTTCCGCCAAGGTAGCGCCCCACTGCTGCGCAATCGAATAGTCGGATCCGCTGAGCCTGATGTCGAAGACGTTAGGAGCGAGGGTGCGTCCTTGGGCCAGCGTGATCGAGTGGTTGTCCAGTTCCCGGCGCAGCCGGCTGGCGATTTCCACCGGCTGGACCTGGTTCTTGCCACCCACGGAGAAGGCGCCGCGGACCATCTTTTCGATGCCACGTTCCACGTTGTCCAGTAAGCCCACTAGAGTTGCCTCCTCTCCGTCGTCGATCCGGCGCGGCATGGGCCGCGGGGCACGCCGCTGCGACGTGCTCCAAAACCGATACTACTTGCGACTCATCCAAATGGCCTTAACCGGCAACGAGCCGCGGTCCGAAAAAAGTGCCTGCCTGTGCGCAAGGTCACGTGGCGATTCCAGGCCCGGACGAGAGGCCGGGGATGGCGGGCCCGCCGGGCCGGCGGCACCGAGGCCCTGGCGGGCGATGGTTGTATTCGGACCGCCGCACCAGCTTCCGACCTGCGGGTTTAGTCGGGCACGCGCCTGCGGACTGCGCCGCACCCGTCTGTGGCGACCGGTCCCCGAAGAGGGGTAATCGCCGGCCCGGTGGCCCGATTTGGGAATTCCGGCGGGTTTCGCCTAGTATTGATCTCGCTGTTCTTACGGAAACTCTTCGGTAAGAAATCTGCGCGAGTGGCGGAACGGCAGACGCGCTGGCTTCAGGTGCCAGTGTCCGAAAGGGCGTGGGGGTTCAAATCCCCCCTCGCGCACTACCGGGACGATTGATGGTCCCGAAGTGCGATGAAAACCGGCCACCCCGATGGGGTGGCCGGTTTTTTGTTGTCCCGGGCCCCGCCGGTTCCATGGTTAACTGCCTGCAGGGCAGAACCCGGCGGACCGACCTGGAGGACGGAAGATTCATGGCATATGGCGAGCTCGACCCCTCGTCGGGCGTACCTCTGTATCGCCAGATCAAGGAGATTCTGCGCAGGGAAGTCGCCGACGGGACTGCGGATCCCGGGAAACCGATGACCGAGGTACAGCTCCTCGACCGTTTCGCGGTCAGCCGTGCGCCTATCCGGCAGGCGCTGCAGGAGCTCGCCAGCGAAGGATACGTTTACCGGAAACAAGGCAAGGGGACGTTTCCCGTCACAGGCACCCGAGTGCGGCGTCCCGCCGACGTGCAGCCGGGTGCCCTGTATGAATACCTCTCCGAGAGCGGGCTGCATCCGGCATCGAGGGTTTTCGGCATTGAACGGGTGGAAGCGCCCGCCGCGATCGGAGACCGCCTGGGGCTCGAGGAGGGGGAGAGGCTGCTGCATTTCACCCGACTGATCTCGGTTGCGGACGAACCGCTGCTTGAGGCCAGTGTGTATATGCGCGCTCCCGAAGATTTCGCCCCCACGGCCGAGGAACTGGAAGACGAAGGCTCGGCCTTCAAGCTGCTGGAGCGGCGGTTCGGCATAACGCTCGACCGCGCCGAGCATGAAGCCTGGGCGACGGCGGCGACAGCTGACCGCGCGGCAACCTTCGGTGTAAGCGAGGGGAGCCCGCTGCTGGTCATCGAGACCATTTTCTTTACGACCGGGGGCCGACCCGCCGGCTGGCGTTCCGCGGTCCACCGGGCCGAAGACTTCAAATACCGGTTCACCACCAGCCGCTGAACCCCGGCCCGGCGTCGACCTTTTTCTGGACTAATTGCGGCACCTGTGGGGGCCTCCGGACACTCTTGACTTTCGCGCAACACCGTGTAAACCTAGTGGACAGGTAATCGGAGTCACATTTGATGGCGGGCTGCGGCTCATCCATCAGCTCCATGGAGTTTCGCATCCTTCGATTACCACTGCCTGCACCGAGTTCGGCGAGGAATCAATCCAGAGGTCGCGGTGCATGATCCTTCCACCGCGCGGCGACGTGTACGCCGCGCAGACGAAAGGTTGTGCCAATGACGGATACAACAACTTCCACTCCCACCGTCAATACGGTCCTAGGGCCCGTCCCCGCCGATGAACTGGGTGTAGTAGCGGTCCATGAGGCCCTCCTTTCGGTGGTGCCCGGCGCGGAGCACGCGTATGACATCAGCATGGATCGCGCGGAAATCTTCGAGGTCCTGGCCGGCAAGCTGCGCGACTTCCGCGCCCACGGCGGCGGGACCATCGTGGACAGCACCGGCATGTTCCACGGCCGCGACGTGAACCTGTACGAAGCACTCTCGCGCTCGACCGGAGTGCACATCGTCGCTTCCACCGGCATGGGCCCGGAGGAGATGCTCGGCGGCTACTTCCTGACGCCGCAGACCAACCCGCCGACGCCGTGGCCCGCCGAAAAGTTCGCCGACCTCTTCACCAAGGAGGTCACCGAGGGCATGGTGGTTCCGCGTGTCGAGCGCCGGGGTGCTGCCGGCCTCGTGGCCAGCACCGCGACGTCGGAGGGCATGACCGCCACGGACGAGAGCCTCTTCCGCGGGGCCGCCCGGACCGCGTTGAACACGGGTGTCCCGGTCTCCATCCGCTACGGCAAGGACGCACTGGGAGATCTGGGCGTGGTCCTGGACGAGCAACTGCCGGCCCACCGGATCGTCGTCGGCGGACTCGACCGCAGGGACGCGGCGGCCGCCGGCGCACCGCTCGAGGTCGCGCAGCGGGGCGCCTTCGTGGCGCTGGACCATGTGGGACTGGACGACGACGACGCTTACCTCACCGACCGTGAGCGTGCCGCACTGGTCCTGGACCTGGTTAAGGCCGGCCACGGAAGCCGCATCCTGCTCTCGAGCAACGCGATCGGGGTGGCCAAGGGCCAGCCGGACTACGACCTGCCGTTCAGCTACGTCGTCTCGAAGTTCGTCCCGTTCGCGAAGTTGCAGGGGCTCTCCGACGAGGATGCGCGGCGGATCCTCGTGGACAACCCCCGCGACCTGTTGACCCTGCGTTGAGACCAGCCACGCCCACACATCCTTTTCAAACTTTTTTGAGGTGAATCTCTTGTCGAGAATCAACACAGTGCTGGGACCGATCTCAGCGGAGGAACTCGGCCTCGTTGCCATCCATGAGCACATCGGCTATGGCATGCCGGGCTCCGAACTGGATACCAAGTGGTGGAAGACACCGGAGGAACGGTACGAGGAGACCGTGCCGAAGCTGCGGAAGTTCCATGAGAACGGCGGCGGCACGTTCGTCGACGCCACCGGCATCTGCAACGGCCGCGACATCGACTACTACAAGTCGCTCTCCCGCAAGACCGGAGTGCACATCGTGGCCTGCACCGGCTTCGTCGGCGGCGACACGGCCCTGCCGCACTTCGCGCGGGCATCCGTCGACTACCTGGCACGCCACTTCATCCACGAGATCACCGTCGGCATCGGCGACACCGGCAGCAAGGCCGGCGTCATCAAGGTCGGCGTGAGCCGCGGCGGGCGCATGACGGAACTGGACAAGCGCATCTACCGCGCCGCTGCCCGCGCCGCCGTCGCCACAGGGGTGCCGATCCTGACCCACCTGGCCATCGATGCACGGCCGGCCATCGACATTTTCAATGAAGAAGGACTCCCGCTGGACCGGGTGCTCTTCGGGCACGTGGACGACGGCGTGAACGCGGAGAGCACCCCGGACACCTGGATCATCGAGCAAGGCGGCCGGCTGGGCTTCGACACCTTCGGCTACGAAACCGAACTGCCGGACCCGCCGTTCTGGGCCCGCCCCCGGAAGGACCGCATGGAGCACTTCCTCCGCTTCGTCCAGGGCGGCCATGCCGACAAGGTGCTCGCCTCGGCCGACGCCAACTGCAGCCCGCTGGGCTGGCCCGGCGTCAAGGGCCACACCGTGAACTACATCTTCGAAGTGCTCATCCCGGACCTGCGAGCCAACGGCGTGGACGAGGCGACGATCAACAAGATCTTCGTCGAGAACGCCGCCGACTTCCTGTCGATCCGCAACTGACCGCGCCCACGAGCCACCACACACCCACGTTTCTCCGGGCACAGCCCGGGGCAAGAAAAGAGAATGGACAATGAAGGCTTCTGAAATCGAGAACCTGAAGATCGCGATCGTCGGCGCAGGCTACGGCGGCGCCGCAGCTGCCAAGGCCCTGAGCCTCCTGGGTGCGGACGTCACGGTGTACGAGCAGGCGCCCGCGCTGGGCGAGGTCGGGGCGGGCATCGGCCTGCGTCCGGCGACCATGGCCCGGTTCCGCCAGTGGGGGGTTTTCGACGCCATCGCGAAGGTGAGCTCGCCGAGCGACTTCTTCGAGATCCTGACCGCCACCGGTGAGCCGATCATGAAGGACACCTGGCCGGAGGCGGGCACGGAGAAGCAGACCTACCTGATCCACCGCGGGGACTTCATCGCGGCGTTGACCGGTGTGCTCCCCGAGGGCATGGTGCAGCTCGACCACAAGCTGGAGAAGATCGAGGACAAGGGTGCGACCTCCGTCCTGACCTTCGCCAACGGCAAGACCGTCGAGGCGGATCTTGTGGTCGGTGCCGACGGCATCAGGTCCACCGTTCGCAAGCAGCTGTTCAGCGGGAAGGAACCCGTGTTCTCGGGCGAGCATGCCTACCGCGCGGTCATCTCCATGGACGACGCGCAGGGCATGGTCGGCGATGACAACCTCCGGATGTACATCGGCAGGGGCACGAAGGTCTACCTGCTGCCGCTGCGCCACCGCAACCAGTTGTCCTTCGACATCACCGCGCTGAACCCGGACGGCGCCTGGGCTCCCGCCATTTCTTCTGAGGACATGGTCGCAACCGTCGCCGGCTTCGACGATCGGATTGTGGAGATCACCCGCGGCCTTGACGTGAAGGCAGTTACCATTCGCTCGGTCTGGGACATCGACCCGGTCGACAACTGGCACACGGACTCCGTCGTCATCATGGGCGATGCGGCCCACTCGATGCTGCACCACCAGGGCCAGGGCGCTAACTCGGCCATCGAGGATGCAGGCGCCCTCGCCGACGCCCTTGCCGAGGCCGGCTCCGTCAAGGAGGCACTGGCCCTCTTCCAGGCAACCCGCAAACCGGTGACTGACGAACTGCAGCGCATCTCGCGCCAGGGCTGGAGCGAAGACGAGGTCAACGATGTCTTCCCCGGCCAGAAGCCCGCGTCCCAGAGCCCCACTGCCCGCCAGGAGGCGTAACGCCGTGCCGATCCATCCCGAAATTGCCAAGGTCCTCAGCACCCTCCCGGCGCCCGATGGCTCGCCCCTGGACCCGGAGGCGGTGCGCGCCGGCGAGGTGGCGCAGGTCCCGCCGCTGGAGGACCGGGTTCCGCTGTATGCAGTGGAGGACGCCATGGCTGCGACGCGCTCCGGCGACGTGCCGGTACGGATCTACACGCCGGCCGAGGCGGATGCCTACGGAGTGCTGGTGTACTTCCATGGCGGAGCTTTTTTCCTCGGCAGCCTGGACACCCACGACCATGTCGCACGGTCGCTGGCCAAGGAGACGGGCTACAAGGTCATCTCCGTTGGCTTCCGGCTGGCGCCGGAGAGCGCCTTCCCCGCCGGCCTGGACGACTGCTACTCAGTGGTCCGCTGGGCCGCGGATCAGGGCGGGAGCCTGGGCTGGGACGGGCAGAACCTCGCCATCGCGGGTGATAGCTCGGGCGGCACCTTCGCAGCCGCCGTCGCTGCCATGGCCCACGACGACGGGTTCGACCGGATCACGCACCAGATCCTCTTCTACCCCTCGCTGGACCTGGACTTCGACGTCGACCGGTACGCCTCGCTGCGCGGGAATGCGGAAGGCTACGGCCTGGAGACGGCCGGCCTGAAGCCGTTCAACGCTTTCTACATCGACAGCGGCGCGGATCCGGCGGACCCGCGCGTCTCTCCGATCAAGCGCGAGGACCTCTCCGGGCTGCCCCGGGCCTTGGTCATCACGGCGGAGTTCGACCCGCTGCGCGACGAGGGAGAACTGTACGGGCAGCGGCTGAAGGACGCCGGCGTCAACGCGAAGGTCAGCCGCTATGCGGGGGCCAACCACGGCTTCGTCCAAAACTTCTCCTGGATTCCGGAGTTCTACCGGGCCTTCGAGGAGACGGGCGAGTTCCTGAACCGGAGCTGAGCCCACCGGGGAGCCCCTCCCCAACCCCCACTGCGGCGGCACGAGTCCTCCGGGCTCGTGCCGCCGTCGTGCCTTAACCGCACTTCATCGTTACGTGTCCGCCTTGCGGCACCACAACCGTCGGCGCGCACCTGAGGAAGGTGCGCGCCGCCGTCGTTATTGCCGGAGTTCCTCGGGCCGGGAGCCGGGAAGCCGTGGCCTGCGAGGGTTAGTGCCCCGCTTCGAACCGCTGCCGGTAGCCGTGCAGGCTGGTGAAGAACGGGGAAGGCTCCAGCGTAGGGTCGCCGGTGTAGCCGAGCTCCTCTGCCACATGGGCGAACGGGGAGTAGGGGGAGTCCGTGTCCTGCAGGCCTTCCTTCAGGCAGCGGCGGGCGGCGTCGGCGATGCGGGCTTCGAGGTCGATGCTCTGCTGCAGGGCCTGGCGGGCGCCGTCCCGGTCCAGGCCGATCTCGTAGGGCGCTCCGTCCGGGCCGCGGTACGGGTGGCCCAGGAGCAGGCGGTTCGGCCGGACTTCGTCCCGCAGGTATTCCAGGCTCGAGCGGTAGGCTGCCGGGTCTTCATAACCGGGGAAGCCGTTGGCGGCGCCGTGGGCCTGGACCGCGTCCCCCACGAAGACGTCGTCCTGCCCGTCGATGACGTAGGCCACGGATCCGGCGGTGTGGCCCGGGATGTGGCGCACCGACACGGAGACGTCCCCGCCGAGGGAGAGGGTCTCGCCGCCCTTGACCAGCAGGGTGGGCTCCATTTCGCCCGAGATGGCCTGTTGGGCCATGCCGGTCTGCTTGGCCTCGGCCTCGGGGTCCTGCAGGTACTGCTGCCGCACCGAGAGGTACTGGTCCACGTGGGCGCGGCGGGAGCGCAGCAGGGGCGCGTCGGCCTGGTGGATCACCACCTGCGCGCGCCGACCGGTGAGCTCCCACAGGGCCCGGGCGCCGCCGAGGTGGTCGATGTGGCCGTGGGTCAGCAGGATCCAGCGCACGTCTTCGATGCTGCGGCCGAACTCTTCGAGGGCCGGTGCCATGCCCTCGGCGGGAGAGGAGGTGACTCCGGTGTCCACGATGGCTGGCTCGGGCGCGTCGATGAAGAAGCTGTAGAGGCCGAAGCGGCCCCAAGGCGACACCAGCGGATGGACCTGCACTTCTTGCGTCATCGTTCTCTCCTCGGCTCCGGGACCCTTTCCGGGTCGGATGGTCGGCGGCAGGGCGGGGGAGGGGGCATGTCCCTCCGAGCCTCTCAGTGCCGCGAGCTGATCGCAACGGCCTCCACCCTTGCAACCGCTGACTTTATTATAATAATATGCTGGAGTCACGCCCGGATCACTCGTTGCGCAGGCGGGACCCTCAACGTTTGCTAAGGAGCTGCACACTCATGACTGATTTCACGACGTGGAATGCGGGCGCGGAGAAGATCGCCATCCGCAAGGACCTGCGGATTCCGATGCGGGACGGCGTTGAGCTCGCCGCGGACACCTACCAGGGCCTCGAAGACAAACCGCGTCCCGCGCTGGTCGCGTTGAGCCCCTACGGTAAGGAACTGCAGGCGCTGGCGCTCACCACTCCGCCGCAGCGCCGTCCCAGCCCGATGTGGGACGGCTGCATCGAGGCCGGGGACATCGCCCGCATCGTCAGGGAGGACTACGTCCACGTCATCGGCGATCTGCGCGGCTCCGGCGCGTCCGGCGGCGAGCACATCGGCAACTACAACGCCGGCGGTGTTTCCCTTGGCCAGGATGCCTACGACTTCATCGAGTGGGTTGCGGCGCAGCCGTGGTGCGACGGCAATGTCGGCATGGTTGGCATTTCCTACTTCGGTTCAATGCAGGTGCTGGCTGCGGCCGAACGCCCCCCGCACTTGAAGGCGATCTTCGTTTCGGGCGGACACTACGACTTCTATGAGACGACCTATCACGGCGGCGTCATGTGGTTCATGCCGCGTGCCGCCCGCGAGGGCCGTGGCGGCGACTCCGGGTGGGCGTTCACCGACAACGTCAAGTCCCGCATGATCGAAAAGTACTCTCCCGAGGAGCTGAAGACGCTCGTCGGGAAGCGCCTCCAGGACCCGGACGTCGCCGCCTGGCCGAACCTCGTGCACGTGCTGAACTACCCCAAGAACCATGAGGCCTGGTTCGACATCGTCATGAACGAGCTGGACGGGGAATGGTACGAGGAACGGAACCCCATCACGCTGGCCCCGAACATCGACATCCCGGTCTGGCTGCAGCTCGACCAGGGCCGCGGCTGGACGCTGGACGGGACCATTGAGCTGTACAACGCGCTGAAGGGCCCCAAGAAGCTGACCGTCGGCCCCTACCCGCCGATGCAGTCCCGCCCCTTCATCGAGGAACACGACAAGATGTTCCGCTGGTACGACTACTGGCTCAAGGGCATCGACAACGGTGTCATGGACGAGCCGGCCGTAAGCGTCTTCGTCGAGGGCTCCCGCGAGATCATCACCGCGGACCAGTGGCCGCCGAAGGACGTCGAATACACCTCCCTCTACCTGCGTCCGCGCCACAAGCTCTCGACCGAACCGGAGCCGATGGGTTCCGAATATGCCGCCCCGGACGGCTTCTACCAGGCGCCGCTGACGGTGACCGACAAGGTGGAGATCATCAGCTGGAGCACCGCGCCGTTCGAGGAGGACACCGAGATGATCGGCGCCGGTGCCGCCCATATCTTCGCCGAGATCGACCAGCCGGACACCAACTTCATCCTGCGGTTGTGGGACTACGCCCCCAACGGCAAGCGCCAGCTCATCACCAGCGGCTACCTGAAGGCCTCGCACCGCGAGCTCGACGACCGCACAACCGAACACAATCCGTACCACCCGCACACCCGGGCGGTCCCGGTGGAGCCCGGGCAGATCGAGGAGTACGTGCTCCGCCTCTATCCGTTCGCCAACACGTTCAGGCCGGGCCACAAGCTGACGGTCGAACTGTCGAACGCGGAGCCGCTGGCCGACGAGCACAACGCCCTGCTGCCGCCGGACGCCTTCCACCTTCCCGTCGGCCGGCCCGTCACCCATAAGATCTACCGCGACGCGGCCCACCAGTCCCGGCTGGTCCTGCCGTTTACTGTGCGCAGGGCCGCCGAGGGCCAGGCAGGCTAGCCGGACGGGACCGGCGGACGGAGGCCAGGCCGGCCGCCGGTCCCGGATGCGACACGAAGGGTCCCGGATGCGACACGAAGGGTCCCCGTCTTCGGACCGGGACCCTTCGTTTTTCTCCGGCTTTATACGGCGCTACTCCGGTTGGACGCGGGTCCGCGGTAGGCTCGCACAATGCGGATCAAAATGTGCAGCATCCATGTGAAAGACCCGGCGGAAGCGTTCAAGTTCTACACCGAGGTGCTGGGCTTCGAGGAGCTCGTCGCGATGCCCCAGTACTTCCTCTACATCGTGAAGTCGCCCGAGGAGGGGCAGGGGACCGGCCTGCTGCTGGAACCGAGCGACAATCCGCTCGGCGAGGCGTACATGAAGGGCGTGTACGACGCCGGCATGCCCACCATCGTCTTCGGGGTGCCGGACGTGCAGGCAGAGTATGAGCGGTTGGTCGCCAGGGGCGTGAAGTTCACCGCCGAGCCGCAGCCGGACCCCTCGGGCATCCTGTCCGCGGTGTTCGACGACGGCTGCGGCAACCTGGTCCAGCTGCACCAGGACTGACGCGGCCGGCCGGCTCCGCGCCGGCTCCGCGCCGGTTCCGCCGACCTGGCTTCGCGGAGCCCTAGCTCGGCCGGATGTCGGTGCGCTGCTTGAGCCGCTGCTCCTCGGCGCGGACGGCGGCGAAGGACGCGCGCTCGGCGACCAGCCACTGGGGCGGATCCTGCAGCAGCGCGGTGATCTCCGCCGTCGTTAGCGGATCCGTGATGCCGCCGCGCGCGAGGCCGCCGATGGAGACGTTCAGCTTCCGGGCGACCTCCGGCCGGGGGTGCGGCCCGTTGCGCCGCAGGTCCTGCAGCCACTGCGGCGGGTTGGCCTGGAGCTGGTCGAATTCCTCGCGCGAGACGGGGTTGTCCTGGAATTCCTGCGGCGCTGCCGGCAGGTAGATACCCAGCTTCTTGGCTGCTGTTGCGGGTTTCATGGTCTGGGACGGTCGCGCGCTTGTCATGGGACCAGCGTAGCCGCCCTCGGCTAATCTATTGAAGGACCGGGCCCCCGATGGGCGCGCAGCCGAGAGGAACGCATGGACACGGACACCCCCGGGCAGCGGACACTGACCATCGGCTTGGTCCCCGGTGTCATTCCGGACAAGTGGACCCGCCGCTGGGCGGAGCGCATGCCGGACGTCCCCCTGCGCGTGCTGGCCTGCGGCGAGGACGAGCAGCTGCAGGTCCTGCGCGACGGCCGGGCGGACATGTGCTTCATCCGGCAGGCTGCGGACGCCGAGCCGCCCGCGGGCCGCGAGGAACTGAGCCTGATCCCGCTGTACACCGAGCGGCCGGTGGTGGTGGCGCCGAAGGAACACGAGCTTGAGCTCTATGACGAGGAGGTCCCGGCCGCCGAGCTGGCCGCGTTCACGGTGCTGGATCCGGCGGAGATGGGCGGAGCCAGGACGGGGGTGGAAGTGGTGGCTTCCGGGGCCGGAGTCATGGTCCTGCCGATGGCGGTGGCCCGGCACTACAGCCGCAAGGACGTCATCAGCCGGATCGTTGCCGGCTACCCGGAAACGAAGGTCGGCCTCGCCTGGCTCACCGAGCGGACCGACGACGTCATCGAGGAATTCATCGGGGTGGTGCGCGGACGCACGGCCAACAGCTCGCGCCAGCCGTCCGTGCGCCGCGAGGCCGAGGCGAAGAAGGACTCCCGGGGCCGGAAGGGAGCCGGAGCGGCCGGCGGGCATGGCGGCACGGCGGGCGCCAAGGGCGGCACCAGGGGTA
Source organism: Arthrobacter mangrovi (assembly GCF_026011795.1). GTDB lineage: Bacteria > Actinomycetota > Actinomycetes > Actinomycetales > Micrococcaceae > Crystallibacter > Crystallibacter mangrovi. Next base: position 351,030 of record NZ_BRVS01000004.1, read on the forward strand.
CCCCCAAGAGCGGCGGCAAGGGCGGCCAGGGGGCGAAGGGCAAAAGCCCCAAGGGCGGGCAGCCGCCGAAGGGCCGGCGCCCCAAGCGTCACGGACGGTGACCGGCCGCGGTTAGGCTGGTGCCATGACGCTGCCGCAGAACCCTGACCACCTTGACGATGCCGAGCTGGCCGCCTGGCTGGTGCGCTCCGCCGCCCGGCTGGCCGCCCGGATGCGCTCCGACGTGACGACGTTCGAGGAGAAGACGAGCATCTCCGACGTGGTGACGGCGGCGGACATGGCAGCCGAGAAGCTGGTGGTGGACACCCTGCGCCGGGTGCGGCCCCAGGACAGCATCTTCGGCGAGGAGGGGTCCGAGTACACCGGCACGTCCGGCCGGACCTGGGTGATCGATCCGGTGGACGGAACCTACAACTTCTTCACCGGGGCGACGTACTGGTGCGCTGCACTGGCCCTCAAGGACGACGGCGGGGTGCAGCTGGGTGCCGTGTACCACCCCGCGGAGGACGCCCTCTGGCTGGGCGGGCAGGACCGTCCGACCACGCGCAACGGGGTCCCGGCGTCAGTCCAGGCCAGCGCCCCGCTGGACCAGAGCTGCGCCGCCGCCTACCTGCACCACACCTACCTGAGGGACGGGAACGCCGCGGAGCCGTACCTCGCAGCCGTGCTCGGGGCGGCCACCTACCGCACCTGGGGCTCCGCCTCCTGCGAGCTCGCCGCCACGTCCGCGGGCATCTTCGGGGTCTGGCTGCAGCAGGGGCTGCCGGAATGGGACTGGCTCCCCGGCAAGGCCCTGGTGGAAGCGGCCGGCGGGGACACCGCCGTCGTGCAGGTCAAGGGATACCGCTGGCACGTGGCCGGCGGGCAGCAGCAGGTGGCCGACACGGTGCGGCTGCTCCAGTCGCAGGCGTAGTTCAAGACGTACCAACCGGACGAAAGAGGGCAGGACCGCATGCAGCAGTACGAGACACTGAAGATCGAGCGGGCCGAGGCGCTGGCTACCGTCACGCTGGAGCGGCCGGAGGCCATGAATGCGCTGAGCAGCAGGGTGGTGGCCGAGCTGGCCGAGCTGGTGGAGGAGCTGCGGTCGCCGGAGGCTGCCGGCATCCGCTGCGTGCTGCTCACGGGCTCGGGCGGGAAGGCTTTCGCCGCCGGTGCGGACATCCGCGAACTGGCGGACATGACCGGGGAGCAGGCCGCTGGCTACAGCGGCGCGATGCTGGAGGTGACGCGGGCGCTCGAGCAGCTGCCGATGCCGGTGATCGCCTGCGTCAACGGCTTCGCCCTCGGCGGCGGACTTGAACTGGCGATGGCATGCGACTTCATCTACGCGACGGCGAACGCCAAGTTCGGCCAGCCGGAGGTCAACCTCGGCCTGATTCCGGGCTTCGGCGGAACGGTCCGCCTGCCGCAGCTGGTGGGTCCGGCCCGGGCCAAGGAGCTGATCTACAGCGGCCGCGCCATCGACGCAGCGCGCGCCCTCGAAATCGGCCTGGTCAACCAGGTCTTCGACACCCGTGAGGAGATGCTGGAGGCGGCTGCCGCCACCGGTGCGGAAATCGCCGCCAAGTCGCCGGCAGCCGTTGCCAGCGCCAAGCGGACGGTGGATGCCGTCGCTGCCCTGCCGACCGCCGAAGGCCTGAAGCTGGAGCGCGATGCCTTCGCCGGCGCCTTCGGGACCGAGGACGCCAGGATCGGCACGCGGGCCTTCCTTGCCAAGGAAAAGCCGGAGTTCACGGGGAAGTAGCCTGTCCGTCGCCTCTGCTCCATGATCGGGCGGGAGTATTGCGATGGACGTAGTGTGATGCATATTATGTTGACGCATCAACTAATGCGCCGCTAAAGTTATATACGAACGCATGAAAAATGCTGTCGGATAAGCAACCCTAGGAGGCACTCATGGCCATCGAACTCACCCCCGGAACCTGGAACCTGGACCTGGCCCACAGCGAGGTCGGCTTCACCGTCCGCCACGCCGGCATCAGCAAGGTACGCGGCCAGTTCACCGAGGCCGAGGGCACCCTCGTGGTCGGCGAGACGCTCGAAGGTTCGTCCGTGCAGGCCGTGGTGAAGACCGCGTCCTTCGACTCCAACGATGACAACCGCGACGCCCACGTCAAGGGCGCGGACTTCTTCGACGTCGAGCAGTACCCGAACATGACCTTCAAAGCCAGCGGCGTCGAGGGCACTCCGGAAGAGTTCAAGCTGACCGGCGACCTGACCATCAAGGACACCACCCTGCCCGTGGTCTTCGACGTCGAGTTCGGCGGCATGGCCGTGGACCCGTTCGGTGCCACCCGCGCCGGCTTCTCCGCCACCACCCAGATCTCCCGCAAGCAGTTCGGCATCACCTGGAATGCGGCACTGGAGGCCGGCGGCGTGCTGGTCGGAGACAAGGTCACCATCAACGTCGACGCCGCGTTCGTCCTGCCCTCGAACTAGGCCCGCACCCCTCGCGCCAGGCGCGTAGCGTGCAAGGCAAGTGACGACGGCGGACGGTTCCCTCCCGCAGCGAAGGGAACCGTCCGCCGTCGTACTTTAAGCTGCGGAAACGGCCGGCACCTTCGGATTCCGTTGCCGGTGCGTGGCTGGTTGCGTACGGTGGGACGAAACGCGAAGCCTGAAAGACAACGAAAGGAAGCCAGGACATGCGGCACAGGGGCGAAGGCGAACCGGACGCGGGCGGCCGCGGCAAGGCGAAGGACGAAAACGGCAGCACGGACTACTACGGCGGAACGGGGGCCGGCGGCTTCCCGCCCGGCGCCAGCGGCCAGGATGACCTGCCGATCGAGGATCCGGCCGCGAAGTCGGACAAGCCCGACGGCGCCGCACCGGCCCAGGACGTCCCGGGCGGCACCTTGAACGACCCGGACAACGAGCCGGAGGTCGGCGGGGCCTGAGCCGCGGCCGGACCATTGCCGCGCGTGCCGGTGCTGGGTACCGTTGATTTATCGTCAGTGGAGGGATTCCCATGGCACGCATCGAAGAGACCATCGACGTAACGCTCGGCGCGGATGACGCGTACGGCCAGTGGATGCATTTTGAAGCCTTCAGCCTGTTCATGCGCAGTGTCGAGCGGGTGATCCGCACCGGCGACGGGGCCCACCACTGGGTGGTCAAGATTGCGGGCCGGCGCCGCGAATTCGACACGCGCATTACCTCGGACGATCCGGGCAAACGCGTGGCCTGGGAGGGGACTGGGGACATGCCGCACAGCGGCGTGATGGTCTTCACTCCCATCGACAACGGGAATACCCGGATGTCCGCGTCGATCGACTGGCAGCCCGGGTCCGTGGTGCAGAAGGCCGGCCACCGCATGGGGTCGGACCACCGGGAGGTCCGCAACGAACTCTGGCGCTTCAAAAACTTTGCCGAGTCCGGCGGCACGCTCACCCACCACGGGGTTCCGGAGCACGGCCTCGGCAGCCACGATTACTTCGGCGGCACCGCCGGCGGCGGCTTCCCGCCGGGCGTCACGGAACTGCCGGACATTCCCATGCAGGACCCGGCGGCGGCCAAGGACCAGCCGGGCGGTCATGGCGAGATGGGCGAGGCTACCCCGCGCCACCGGGCCGCGGATGCCGCCCGGGCCCGCGGCGCCGGCTCGGTTCCGGAGGCGGCGGGGGAGCCGGAAGGCGGAGCTACCGGACGCTGATCCGGTCCACCGTCTCGATCGCCTGTGCCGAGAGGCGCTCCGACAGGGGCGCGGACTTGGCGGACTCGGCGGCCGCGGCTTGGCCTTCCTGGCTCAACACGTATTTGGCGAAAGTCTTGGCGAGTTCGACCCTGTGTGCGTCCTCGTAGCTGCTGCAGTACACGTGGTACGAGACGAGCAGGAGCGGGTAGGCTCCCGCCGCCGTCGTGGTCCGGTTCAGTTCCAGCGCCAGGTCGCCCTCGGGCCGGCCCTCGACGGGCTTCGACTGATCCAGCGCCTTGGCTGCGGCTTCCGCGGTGACCGGCACGTAGTCGTCGCCGACCTTGAGGTTCACCTTGCCCAGCGGGGGTCCGACGGCGGAGTCGTCGGCGTAGGTCACGGCGCCCTTGGTGCGTGCGACCATGCTGACGACGCCGGCATTGCCCTGGGCGTTTTCGCCGACGTATTCCGCGGGGAAGGAATCGGAAGGATCGGCGGTCCACGCCTTGGGAGCCACGGCATGCAGGTACTCGGTGAAGTTCTCGGTGGTGCCCGAGTCGTCGCCGCGGGTGACGGGGGAGACGGGCAGGTCCGGCAGGTCCACGCCGGGGTTCTGGCGGGCGATGGCCGGATCGCTCCAGGTGGCGATCTCGCCCTTGAAGATCTGCGCGATGGTCGCCGCATCCAGGTTCAGCTCGGTGATGCCGGGAAGGTTGAAGCCGACCGCGATCGGCGAAACGTAGGCAGGAACGTTGTAGGCGCCGCCGGGCCCGCAGACGTCTTTGGCGAGTTCCATTTCTTCGTCGTCCAGGTAGGCGTCCGATCCGGCAAAGTCCACCGCCCCGGCCAGGAAAGCCGTGCGTCCGGCGCCCGACCCGTCAGGCGAATACTGCATCTGGACCTTGGGGTTCAGCAGGGCGAATTCCGCGCGCCAGGCGTCCATGGCGGCGTTCTGTGCGGAAGAGCCGGCGCCGGACAGCGTGCCTTCCAGATTGGAGCCATGCTGCGCGGCGGCCTCCTGTTCGGCCCCGAGCGGATAGTCGGAGCCGCAGCCCGCGAGCGGCAGTGCGAGCAGGGCGGCGGCGAGGAAGATCGGGCGGATTTTTTTGCGTGCCATCACCTTGAGCCTAGCGTTAACAGGCAGTGAACAGGGAGCGAAGTTTGGATGGCGCTCAGGGCAGCATGGGGCTGCGCCGCCGGAAGCCCGGGCGGAGTACAACCCGGCGCCGGTCGATCCGCTCGACGTCTTCCCACGCCACCAGGAATGCGCCGCGGTGCCGCCATCTCAGCAGCTGGGCGAGCGGCCACGGCGCGGTCACCCTGGAACGTTCGTTGCCCATGAAGGACGTCCCGCTGTGCGGGCTGACGATGAAGCCTTCCAGCCGCGCCTCGGCCAGCGTCCCGGGGAGCGGCGGACGCGACCTAGGATGCGTTTCACGGCAGCCACTCCTTCGCCGCTGCGTCAAGGCGTGCCGTCAGCCGCCCGGGTTCCGCGGTGACGGCTGCCGTCTGTGCGCCCCGGTCATCCGCTTGGATTAGGTCCTGGGCCTGGTTCAGCAGGGCGTCGGCGGTAAACGCGAGGTCCCTCGCCGCGGCACGGTCTTCGGCCTCCTTGCGGTTCTTCGGCTCGGCCTCGGCGATGGTGGTCGCTGCGTCCGTGGTCTCCTTCAGGGCATTCTGCAGGGCCGAGTCCGTCAATCCTTTGATGCTCCGGTCCCGGAGGTGGACGTCGAGGGCGAGTTCGGCCGTAGCGGCGGCCGAGGACGTCTGCTCCAAGGCCCGGCCCAGCGTGCCATTGACGCCGCCTTCCGTGGTGGCGCAGCCGCCCAGTGCCAGGGCCGCGGCGAGGGCGGCCGCCGGGGTCACCGCGCTATTTCGCCTCAAGGTCCCGGGTCGCCGGTCCCTCCAGTACTGTGCCGTCCGGCGCGAAGCGGGAGCCGTGCAGCGGGCAGTCCCAGCTGCACTCCGCGTCGTTCCAGTTCAGCACGCCGCCCAAGTGGGTGCAGATGCCGCTGACCCGGCGGGTGGTCCCGTCCACGGTGCTCACCCCGACGGGCCGCGCGTTCCCGCGCACCACGGTGCCCTGGCCCTCGGGCGGGGCCGTCTGGGAGGTGCGCGCCAGTCCGCCGAGCCAGCCGGAGACCAGTTCCAGGCCGACCTCGGCGTTGGTCTGGACCGTGGAGAGCGCGTCCTGGGCCGCGATTCCTGCCTTGTAGAGCTGCGTGGCCCAGGGCTTCGAGCCGCCGAGCAGGGTGGAGGACAGGGCCAGCGCCGCGGCCGCCGCATTGGTCAGGCCCCACTTGTTGAAGCCGGTTGCTACCAGGATCCGGTCCTCGACGAAGGACAGCCGGCCCACGTAGGGGACCGCCGCGGCGGGCTCGTAGTCCTGCGCGGACCAGCTGTGCGTCAGTTCGGCGCCGGGGAACTGGTCGCGGGTCCAGCGAACGAGGTCCTCGAGGTTGCCTTTGGTGTGCTGCTGCCGGCCGACGCTGTGCCCGTTGCCGCCGACAATGAGCACTTGCCGCCCGGCGTGCGCGGCCGTGCGGAGGCTGCGGGTGGGGGCGTCGATGGAGAGGTACATGCCGGACGGAATGCCGCCGGGCACGTTGAATGCGGCGGCATAGGAACGCTGCGGCTTGAGGACGCTGAAATGCCCGCCGCGGTTCAGGATCGGCGTCCCGGTGGCGAGCACCACGTGATCCGCGGTGACCTGGCCGGCCGCGCTGTGCACGGTCAGCCTGCGGCCGGCCTGCCCGCCCTCGGCGCGGCGGGATCCGGTGGCGTCCCTGGTGACCGAAACGTTCGTGGCACGGACCCGCTCGATCAGCACTCCGCCGCGTTCGCGCAGCTCGGCGGCCAGCCCGGCGAGCAGTTCCATCGGGTGCAGCTGGGCCTGGTCCGCGAGGCGGAGTGCCCCTGCGACGGGGAAGGGCAGTTCGGGCGCTGCTTCGACGTACTCACCGCCGAGCCCGGCGTCGGTGGCCGCCTGCAGTTCGGCGCGCAGGTCGGCGACGCCCTGCCCGGTGGCCGCGTAGGTGAACGCGTCGCGCCGGTCGTAGGCGATGTTGTGCTCCTCGCAGAACCGCAGCAGCCATGCCTGGCCCTCGCGCTGCGCCTCCACGTAGGCCCGGGCGGTGCCGGCACCGTGGTGCGCGGTGATCCGGGAGAGCTGGCGGCCCTGCAGCAGCGAGACCTTCGCCGTCGTATTTCCGGTGGTCACCGCCCCGGTGCTGCGCGCTTCGAGGACGGCGACGCGCTGGCCGGCGCGCGAGAGCAGGACGCCGGTGGCCAGGCCCGTGAGACCGGCGCCGACGATGACGGTGTCGTACTCGGCACCCGGCTCGAAGGAATCGGCGGGAATGGCGGGCGCGGTATCCAGCCAGAGCGATTTCATCCACTTGTCCTTTCCTGCACGGTCAACTCCCACCCCACCTTGTTGGACGCGGGCCGTCAAGGGATAGCTAAGCTTGCTTCCAAATGGTTGGCAACCTTGGGAGGATCCATGGACAGCTCCGGGACGGCCGTACTGGTCATCGACATGCAGAAGGCCTATTTCGAGGCGGAGGCTCTCCGCAGCAGGCAGGACGAGGTGGTGGCTGCCTGCAACCGGCTGGTCGCCGCGGCCGCCGCCAACGACGTGCCGGTGCTGCTGGTCTGCACCGAGCACGAGCGGGACAAATCCACCTGGACGCTGAGCATGCTCGACGACGACCAGGGCTTCATCTTCTCGGGCAGCGAGCAGGCCGAGTTCGTCGACGGCCTGAGGTACGAGGGCCTGCCGCGTATGGTGAAGACCCGGGACAGCGCCTTCATGGGCACGGACCTGCTGCTGCGGCTGCGGAATTTCGGGGCGGGCCGGCTGGTCCTGGCGGGGGTGGCGACCCACAACTGCGTGGCCCAGACGGCGGCCGACGCCTTCGCGAACAACTTCCGCGTGGTGTACGCGGCGGACGCGATGGCCTCCACCAACGAAGAATACGCCGACGCAATGCGGACCATCCTCAGCGACGAATACCGCCAGCCCGTACTCGGCGAGGCGGAGGTGGAAAAACTGCTGGCCGCCAGCGGCGAGGCTCAGTAGCCTGATAACCGAGCCAGCAAGCCACAGCGAGCAGGAGGCCCAACATGGACGACGATATCCACCGCCGGATCGAAGACCTGATCCAGCAGGAGCAGCGGCTGCGCGAGATCGGCGCGGAGGACAGCGAACAGGCCGAGGCACGGGCAGCCGACCTGGCCCGGCTCGAGGAACAGCTGGACCAGTCCTGGGACCTGCTGCGCCAGCGCCGCGCAAAACGGAAGGCCGGCGACGATCCGGAGGAGGCCCGCGTCCGCCCGGTCGACGAGGTGGAGGGCTACCGCCAGTAGGCTGGCTCAGGCGCCCTTGCTGGCCTTGGCCCGGGGGCGCTTCGGCGCGGCCTCTTCGTCCTCATCCTTCTTCGCGGCGGTCTTCCTCCCGGACGTCTTGGATGCCGGTTTGGCCTTGGACTCCGCCTCCTCCTTCGCTGCCGCGGGCTTCTTGCCCTCGCGGTTCTTCTCCACGCTGCGCCGCAGCGCCTCCATCAGGTCCAGGACCTTGCCGCCCTCTTCCTCGCCTTCCTCGCCGAACGTGGCCTCGGTGTCCAGCGACTCGCCCTGTTCGATCTTGGCCTCGATCAGCGTGCGGAGCTGTTCCTGGTATTCGTCCGTGAATTCGTCGGGCTTGAAGTCGCTGGAGAAGGACTCCACCAACGCGGCCGACATCTCGCGCTCCTTCGCCGAGATCCGCACGGTCTCCTCCAGCGAGGGGAAGCTGGCCTCGCGGACCTCGTCCTCCCAGAGCAGTGTCTGCAGCATCAGCACGTCCCCGCGCACCCGCAGCGCCGCGAGCCGGGTCTTCTGCCGCAGCGCAAACTTCACCACGGCCGTCCGGTCCGTGTCCTCGAGCGTCTTGCGCAGCAGCACGTAGGCCTTGGTGGACTTCGAGTCGGGCTCCAGGTAGTAGCTGCGGTCGAACATGATCGGGTCGATCTGGTCGCTCGGGACGAACTCCACGACGTCGATTTCCCGGTTCTTCTCCACCGGCAGCGAGGCCAGGTCCTCGTCCGTGAGCACGACCGTGCGTTCGCCGTCGTCGAAGGCCTTGTCGATGTCCTTGAACTCCACGACTTTCCCGCAGACCTCACAGCGGCGCTGGTAGCGGATCCGTCCGCCGTCTTTCTCATGGACCTGGTGGAGCTTGACGTCATGGTCTTCGGTGGCGCTGTACAGCTTGACCGGGACGTTGACCAGCCCGAAGGCCACGGCCCCTTTCCAGATGGCTCGCATGGGTCCAGTCAACACCAAGCATGCTGGCAATTACTAGCTATCGGGCCGCTAATTGGCAAGACTAAGCCTATGGCCAGGACAAGCAGTGCCCAGCGGCAGATCGTCGAGGTGGAGGGGCACCGCCTGAGGCTGACCAGCCTGGACAAGGTCATCTACCCCGAAACGGGCACCACCAAGGCGGACGTCCTGTCCTACTACTCAAGCATCGCGCCGTACCTGATTCCGCACGCAGCCAACCGTCCGGTCACGCGCAAGCGCTGGGTCGAGGGCGTCGGCACGGCCGCCAAACCGGGCGAGGTGTTCTTCCAGAAGAACCTGGAGGACTCGGCTCCCTCGTGGATCAAGCGGCACGCGATCGAGCACAAGAGCGGCACGAACGTCTACCCGATGGTCAATGACCTGGCCACGCTGACCTGGCTGGCCCAGATCAGCGCGCTGGAGATCCATGTGCCGCAGTGGAAATTCGGCCCGCGCGGCAAGCGGAACAATCCGGACCGGATGGTGCTGGACCTGGACCCGGGCGAGGGCGCCGGCCTGGCCGAGTGCGCCGAAGTGGCCCGGATGGTCCGCAGGATCCTGGAGGACATGGGGCTGGACCCGCGGCCGGTGACCAGCGGTTCGAAGGGCATCCATCTCTACGCAGCGCTCGACGGAAGGCAGACCTCCGAGGAGGTGTCCGACGTCGCGCATGAACTGGCGCGCATGCTGGAGGCGGACCACAAGGACCTGGTGGTCAGCGACATGAAAAAGGCGCTGCGGCAGGGACGCGTGCTGCTCGACTGGAGCCAGAACCACTGGAACAAGACGACTATCACCCCGTATTCGCTGCGTGGCCGGCTGCATCCCATGGTCGCGGCGCCGCGGACCTGGGAGGAGCTGGAGGACCCGGACCTCGGCCACCTGGACTACCGCCAGGTGCTGGACCGGGTGGCGGAGTTGGGCGATGTGCTGACCGGGATGGGTTCCGGCACGGTGGATGAGGAGTCGCTGGAGGAGGCCCGGGACGCTGCAGCAGGGGAGGGGGACGACGGCGGTGCGGGGCCGGCAGCGGACCGGTTGAGCAAGTACCGCTCCATGCGGGATGCGTCGCTCACTCCCGAGCCGGTGCCACAGGCCAGCCCGGTGGACCGGGCCGGCAACACCTTCGTGATCCAGGAGCACCACGCCAGGCGGCTGCACTACGACTTCCGGCTCGAGCGCGAGGGCGTCCTGGTGTCCTGGGCGGTGCCGAAGGGGCCTCCGCCGGGCGCGGGCAAGAACCACCTCGCGGTGCAGACCGAGGACCACCCGCTGGAATACGGCGGCTTCGAGGGCACGATTCCCAAGGGCGAGTACGGGGCCGGCGAGGTCACCATCTGGGACGCGGGCACCTACGACCTGGAGAAATGGCGGGACGGCAAGGAAATCATCGTCATCCTGCACGGGCGCGAGGACGGCGGGCTCAGCCGGGACGGCGGACCGGCGGGGCCGCGGCGCTATGCGCTGATCCATACCGGCGGGGAGCGCGGCGAAAACAACTGGCTGATGCACCTGATGAAGGACCAGACGCCGGGCTCCTACCGCAAGGGGACGCCGCACGAGCGGCAGGACGACGACCTGGCGAAGGACGCCGAGCCGCAGTTTGTGAAGCCGATGCTGGCCACCCAGGGCGGCGGCGCGGACATCACCGACGAGGACGAGTGGGCGTTCGAGATGAAGTGGGACGGCATCCGGGCGATCGCGATCATCGAGGACAACGGCGTCCGCCTCATCAGCCGCAACGGCAATGACCTCACGTCGGGTTACCCCGAGCTCGCCGACCTGCCGGACTCGGTGCACGCCTCGACGGCGGTGCTGGACGGCGAGATCGTGGCGCTGAACAAGGCCGGCCGCCCGGATTTCGGCCTGCTGCAGACCCGCATGAACCTCACGAAGAAGCGGGAGATCGACCAGGCCGCCAAGAGCACTCCGGTACACCTGATGCTGTTCGACCTGCTGCATCTGGACGGGCACTCGCTGCTGCGCCTCGAGTACTGCCAGCGCCGGGAGATCCTCGCGAAGGCCGTTGAAGCCGGCGGGCACGTGCACGTTCCGCCGGACATGGACCTCACCCTGGCGCAGGCCGTCGCCACCAGCAAGGAGCTTGGCCTGGAGGGTGTTATCGCCAAACGGGTGGACAGCACGTACACGGACGGGGCACGTTCGAGGAGTTGGATCAAGATCAAGCACCAGACAACCCAGGAAGTGGTGATCGTCGGCTGGCGGCCGGGCAAGGGCAGCAGGGAGCGCAAGATAGGCTCGCTGCTCGTGGCGGTCCCGGACGGGCCGGAGCTGCGCTACCTCGGGCGGGTCGGTTCGGGCCTGACCGAGCGGGACCTGGCCGCCGTGGGGGCGCGGCTGAAGAAGATGGCCCGCAAGACACCGCCGCTGGCCGGCGTTCCCTCCGCCGACGCGGCCGACGCGCACTGGGTCCGGCCCGCGCTGGTGGGCGAGGTGCAGTTCAGCGAACGGACGGAGGCCGGCAAGCTGCGCCACCCGGTCTGGCGCGGCTTCCGCCCGGACAAAAAGCCGTCCGACGTCGTCGTCGAAACCGAAGCCCGGACCGGAACCGCAGCAGCCGAAGCCTGAACCACCAACCCCACCGCCGATCCCACCGCCAATCCCATTAGGAGTAAGCACGTGACCGAACAGCAGGAAGCACTGACGAAACCGGGTGCCGAGCGGCGCAGTCGAGGCGGGCTTGAGGGGGTCGACCTGTGGTGGCGTGCGGCCAACTACCTGAGCGCCGGCCAGATCTACCTGCGGGACAACCCCCTGCTGCGGCGGCCGCTGGAACCGGCGGATGTTAAGGCGCGGCTGCTGGGGCATTGGGGAACGACGCCGGGACTCAACTTTGTGTACGCGCACCTCAACCGGGTGATCGCCGAGACCGGGCAGGACTTCCTCTTCATCACCGGGCCGGGCCACGGCGGGCCGGCCAACGTCGCCAACGCGTGGCTGGAGGGCACATACTCCGAGATCTACACCCATGTGGGGCAGGACGAAGTCGGGATGCGCGCGCTGTTCAAGCAGTTTTCCTATCCGGGCGGCGTCCCCAGCCACGCCGCCCCGGAGACGCCCGGGTCCATCAACGAGGGCGGCGAGCTCGGCTACTCGCTGGCGCACGCCTTCGGGGCGGTGTTCGACAACCCGGAGCTGGTGGCGGCCTGCGTCATCGGCGACGGCGAGGCGGAGACGGCGGCCCTGGCCGGCAGCTGGCATTCCAGCTCCTTCCTCAACCCGGCCGTGGACGGCGCCGTGCTGCCCATCCTGCACCTGAACGGCTACAAGATCGCGAACCCCACCGTGCTGGCCCGGATGCCCGAGGAGCAGCTGGCCGCGCTGCTGGCCGGCTACGGTTACGAGCCGCACTTCGTCACGGTGGCGGATCCGCGGGACACCGCCCGGGCGCACGAGGAGTTCGCCCGTGCCCTCGAGACCTGCCTGGCCGGCATCCACCGCATACAGTACGAGGTCCGGTCGGCCGGCGGGGGCAGGCCGGCGGGCGAGGGCGCCCCGATCTGGCCGATGATCGTGCTGCGTTCGCCCAAGGGCTGGACCGGCCCGGAAACCGTGGACGGCAAGCCGGTGGAAGGCACGTGGCGGGCGCATCAGGTGCCGCTGTCCGAGGTGCGGACCAACCGGGCGCACCTGGAGCAGCTGGAGCAGTGGCTGCAGTCCTACCGTCCGGAGGAACTGTTCGACGGAACCGGCAGGCTGCGCCCGGAAATCGCGGCCCTGGCGCCGGCCGGCGACCGCCGCATGAGCGCTACCCCTTATGCCAACGGCGGCCGGCTGCTGCAGGACCTGGTGCTTCCCGGGTACGGCGACTTCGCCGTCGTCGTCAAGGAACCGGGCACGGAACGCGTCTCTCCGATGGCGAACCTGGGCGGCTGGCTGCGCGAGATCATCCGGCTGAATCCGCATACCTTCCGCCTCTTCGGCCCGGACGAGACGGCCTCCAACCGGCTCCAGGCGGTCTACGAGGCCACGGACAAGGTCTGGCAGCAGCGTATCGAGGACGTGGACGAGCATCTGGCCCGGGCCGGGCGGGTGATGGAGGTGCTCAGCGAGAACCTCTGCCAGGGCTGGCTGGAAGGCTACCTGCTGACCGGGCGGCACGGCGTCTTCAACTGCTACGAGGCGTTCGTGCACATCGTCGACTCGATGTTCAACCAGCACGCGAAGTGGCTGCAGGTGCACCGGGAACTGCCCTGGCGCCAGCCCGTGGCGTCGCTGAACTACCTGCTCTCCAGCCACGTCTGGCAGCAGGACCACAACGGCTTTTCGCACCAGGACCCGGGCTTCATCGACCACGTCATGAACAAGAAGCCGGAGGTGGTCCGGGTCTACCTGCCGCCGGATGCGAACACGTTGCTGGCCGTGGCCGAGCACTGCCTGACGTCCCGGGACTACGTGAACGTGGTCGTCTGCGGGAAGCAGCCGTCACTGACCTGGCTGGCGCCGGAGGACGCCCGCAACCATGCCGAGCGGGGCATCGGCGTGTGGGAGTTCGCGGGGAGCGAGCGGCCCGGCGAGGAACCGGATGTGGTCCTGGCGTGCGCCGGGGACGTGCCGACCACCGAGGCGGTGGCCGCGGCGCGGATCCTGCGCCGCCAGCTGCCGCAGCTGAAGGTCCGGCTGGTCAATGTGGTCGACCTGATGCGGCTCCATGATGCCAGGGAGCATCCGCACGGACTGGAGCACCGGGACTTCGACCGGCTGTTCACAACGGATAAGCCCATCATCTTCGCCTACCACGGCTATCCGTGGCTGATCCACCGGCTGACCTACCGGCGCACGAACCACGACAACCTGCACGTGCGCGGCTATATCGAGGAAGGCACCACGACAACGCCGTTCGATATGGCGATGATGAACCGGATCGACCGCTTCCAGCTGGCCATCGACGTGATCGACCGGGTTCCCTCGCTGGGCTCGGCCCAGACCGGGCTGCGCCAGCGGCTGCAGGACATGCGGATGCGGGCGCGGCGGCACACCCGGGAGTTCGGCGAGGATCCTGCGGAAATAGCGGACTGGAGCCTGTAAGCGGAACGTTTCAATATTTCTCCAAGGTCCGGGCCTGTCAAATGGTCGCGGAATCGTTACGCTTGTCCCAGGGGGGCCAATCTGTTGGGGGAGAGAGCGAACAGGCCATGGGGAGTCTATTCAAGCCGACCATCCGTGATGTCGCGGAGAAGGCCGGCGTTTCACTAGCGACAGTTTCTTATGTGCTGTCGGGACGCAGCGGCGGATCCACGCGGATCAGCGAGCCGACCAAGGAACGTGTACTGCAGGCGGCGAAGGACCTGGGCTACGTCCCGAACCGGGCCGCGCAGGGCATGCGGCGTGGCCGCACGGATACGGTCGCGGTCGTGATCGAGTCCTTGGAGTCGCCGTGGGACCGGGCGTTGGTGGAGACCGCCAACCAGATCCTGCCGGCACACGGATTGCGGGTGGTGATCCTGCTGGGGCAGGACGCCTGGCGCAACTTCATGCTCTCGGGCGGGGCGGACGGGGTCATCCTCGGCTTCAGCTCGGAGTCGGAGGAGGAGACCCGGACCATCGAGGACCTGGCCCGGCGCGGCGTGGCCCAGGTGGTGGTTTCGCAGTTCCTGGAGCCGAAGGGCTTCGACGTGCTGGCCATCGATGCCGAGGGCGGGCTGGCCGAGGCGGCCAAGTACCTGGCCGCGAGGCACCAGCGGATCGGCGTGATCCACCGGGGGCTGGCGACGGCCAGCCGGCGCGGCACGCGGTTCGAGCTGTTCCGGGCGGCGATGCAAAAGGCCGGCGTCGAGCTCGATGACCGGCTGGTCCGGGCCTCGGGCGGCAACTGGCGCACTGCGGTGAACGATGCGATGGAGCTGTTGAGCCTGCCGGAACCGCCGACGGCCTTCTTCACGACGGCGGACATGGAGGCTTTGTGCGTCTCCGGCGCGGCCACGTTGAAGGGCCTGAACATTCCGGAGGACCTGGAAATCATCGGCGTGGAGAATTCCGAACTGGGGCGGGAGTCCAACCCCACGCTCAGCACAGTCGGACCGGATCCCAGCGAGCACATCGCGGTGGACCTGCTGCTGCAGCGGCTGCAGGGAAAGGGGCCGCAGGAGGGCCGCCGGGTCCCGGTTCCGTGGAAGCTGCACCTGCGCGGCACGACGGCGCACAACGTCGCGGGCTCGGAATCGAACGGCAACGACAGCCCGATCGTGGGGGCAGGGACGGGCAGCTAGAGTACTGCGGATGGAGCCCATCCGCTACGGCTACGGCCCGGATCCCAGCCAGTACGCGCAGCTGTACCTGCCCGCCGAACCCCGGCGCGCCGTCGTCGTTATTGTCCATGGCGGCTACTGGCGCGCCCGCTATACGGCCGAACTGGGCCAGGCCACGGCCCGCGACCTGGCGGCACGCGGCTGGGCCTGCTGGAACCTCGAGTACCGGCGCGCGGGCAACGGCGGCGGCTGGCCGCGGACCTTCGAGGACGTGGCAGCCGGCATCGATGCCTTGGCCGGGCCCGCGGCCGAACACGGCTTGGGGCTGGACGCGGTGGTCGGGCTGGGCCATTCGGCCGGCGGGCAGCTGGCGGCCTGGGCCGCCGGACGGGGCGGGCTGGCGCACGGAAGCCCCGGAGCGGACCCGGCGGTGCCGCTGGCCGCGGTGCTCAGCCAGGCCGGGGTTCTGGATCTGCGCCGGGCGTGGGAACTGGGGCTGAGCGACCACGCCGTCCGGAATTTCCTTGGCTCCGATCCGGAAGACGAGCCGGACAGGTTCGCGATGGCGGACCCCGTGCGCCGGCTGCCGCTGCCGGTGCCCGTCTACGCGTTCCACAGCAGGCAGGACGAGGCGGTGCCGTTCGAGCTGTCCGAGCGTTACGTCTCCGCCGCCCGGGCTGCCGGAGGCCGGGCGGAACTGGTCCCGGTGCCGGGCGGCCACATGGACCTCATCGATCCCGCCAGCCCGGCGTTCGGGATGGTCCGGGGGGTGCTCCGCCGCCTGGATCCAGGTCCGCCGTAGGCCTGCCGCCGGCGGGCTTGCTCTGCTACGTTGACACTGTGCTGACAGTAATCGGGGAAGCCTTGGTGGACGTCGTCTCCAGCCACAACACCGCGCCGCGGCCCCATGTGGGCGGCAGTCCGCTGAACGTGGCCGTGGGGCTCGCGCGGCTGGGCCAGCCCGTGCAGTTCGTGGGCCGCTACGGCCGGGACGACTACGGCAACATGATCCTGCACCACTTGCGCCGGAACTCGGTGCTGACGCCGTTGGAGCCGGATTCCCAGCCCTCCAGCGTCGCCCTGGCAAGGCTGGACAAGACGGGGGCCGCGCACTACAGCTTCGACCTGCTCTGGGAGCTGCCCGCACTGGACCGCGCGGCGCCCCGGCTGTTCGAGGACACGCAGTGGCTGCACACCGGCTCGATCGCCGCGATGCTGGAGCCGGGCGCGCACACGGTGCTTGCCGCCGTCGAACGCGTCCACCCGCGCGCCCTGGTCAGCTACGACCCCAACTGCCGGCCGACCATCGTCACCGACCGGGATTTCGCCCGGCGCCAAGTGGAGAAGTTCGTGTCGCTCAGCGACTTGGTGAAGGCTTCGGACGAGGACCTGCGCTGGCTCTACCCGGACCGGCACCCGGAGGACACCGCGCATGCGTGGCTGGACGAGGGCCCCGCGATGGTCGTGGTCACGCGCGGCGCCCGGGGACCGTGGGGCGTCGTCCGGGACGGCGCGGCCGAAGTGGCCGCCCCGTCCGTGGACGTCGCGGACACCGTTGGCGCCGGGGACTCCTTCATGGCCGCGCTGCTGGCCACCCTGATGGAGCGCGGCTTCGGTGGCTCCGGCAGGCGGGACGCCTTGCAGGCCCTGACCGCGGAGCAGCTCGAGGAAGTGCTGGCCTTTGCCGCCCGCGCGGCCGCCGTCACGGTGTCGCGGCCCGGGGCCAACCCGCCCACGCGCCAGGAACTCGGCCTGGGCGAGTGACCGCAGCGCGGGGAGGCAGCGCCGCGCCGGCGCGCGACACGGCGGCAGGGGACACGGCGGCACCTGGCGCAGCGCCTCCGGACGACCGCCCTAGGATGGGCACTATGCGTTTGATTGCCAGTGATCTGGACGGGACCATCATTGGCCGGGACGGAAAAATCAGCGACCGCACGGTGCGCGCCTTCCAGGACGCGGCCTCGGCCGGCGTCGAAATAGTCTTTGTCACCGGGCGCCCGCCGCGCTGGCTGGACCCGCTGCGCGAGCGGATCGGCCACGAGGGCAAGGTCATCTGCTCCAACGGTGCGGTGATGTACGACCTGGCCGCGGGCGAGGTCCTGACTGCCCAGGCGCTGCCGCACCGCAACATCTTCGCCGCCCGTGACGCCATCCTGCACCTGCATCCGACGACGACGTTCGCCGCCGAGACGACTTCGGGCTTCCTGCTGGAACCGGGATTCGTGGACTCGGGGTCCGTGGAGCTGCTGGACGGAATCACCCCGGCGCCGCTGGAGGCCTCGCTCGCCGCGGAGGACGCCGTCGTCAAGTTCCTGGCCCGCGGCAAGGAACAGGACCCGGATGTCTTTCTGGCCGAGGTCCACGAAGCCGTCTCGCACCTCGTCTCGGTGACCCGTTCCGCGCCAACGGAGGCCCTGCTGGAGATGGCGCAGCCGGGTATCAACAAGGCCGTCACCCTGGCCGAATACGCGGCGTCCCTGCAGATCGCACCCCAGGACGTGGTGGCCTTCGGCGACATGCCCAACGACATCGAGATGCTGCAGTGGGCCGGCTCCGGTTATGCCATGGGCTCGGGCCACCCAGAGGCGATCGGCGCCGCCCGCTACAAGGCACCGTCCTTCGCGGAGGACGGCGTGGCCCAGGTGCTCGAGGCGCGGCTGGCGGAACTGGAAGGGCCGTGACCGGCGACTTTCCGTACCTGAGCAACTCTTTCGGCGGGCCCGCCGGCTCCGAGCCCTGGCCGCTGGCCTTCGCGCACCGCGGATTCTCTCCTGAGGGGCTGGAGAATTCGATGGCAGCCTTCGAAGCGGCCGTCGAGCTCGGCTTCGGCTACGTAGAAACGGACGTGCGCACCAGCGCCGACGGGGAACTGATGGTGTTCCACGACGACACGCTGGACCGCGTCACGGACGGCACCGGCCGGCTGTCCGGCCACACGGCCGAGCAGCTGCGGCAGATCCGGATCGGCGGCGTGGAGCCAATCCCGCGGCTGGAGGACGTGCTCACCCGGTGGCCGGACCTGAAGCTGAACGTGGACGTGAAGGACGCGGCCGGCGGCCCCCTGCTGGCGAAACTGATCGAGGAACACCGGGCCCACGACCGGATCCTCGTCACGTCCTTCTCCGACCGGCGCCGGCGCGCGGCGTTCCGCGGGCTGACCCTGCCCGCCGCGAGCTCGGGCGGCGTCACGTCCCTCGCGGCGCTGGTGGGGCTCGGCCGGGTCGGCCTGACCCGCGCCGTGGGCCGCGCCGCCCGCATGCACGCGGTCCAGGTACCGGTCCGGTACGGGCGGATCATCGTGGTCACGCCCGCGTTCGTGCGGCGCTGCCATGCCGCCGGGCTCAAGGTGCATGTCTGGACGATCAACGAGCGCGCCGAAATGGAGCGGCTGCTGGACCTTGGCGTGGACGGCATCATGTCGGACCGGGCGGACATACTGGCGCAGGTAATGGATGAACGCGGCTTCTGGCCGCAGAGGGGACGGGCATGAAGGTTCTGGTGGCACCGGACAAGTTCAAGGGCACGCTCTCCGCGGCGGAGGCCGCCGCGGCGATGGCCGAAGGAGTGCTGCGCGTCTATCCGGACGCCGAGGTCCGGACCGTGCCGGTGGCGGACGGCGGCGAAGGAACGCTGGAGGCGGCCCTTGCCGCGGGAGCGCAGGAGCACACCGCCCGGGTGCGCGGGCCGCTGGACAAGGATGTCACGGCGTCCTGGGCGATGCTCGAGCGGGGCGGCACCAGGACGGCAGTGATCGAGACGGCGAGGGCCTCCGGGATGCTGCTGGCCGAGCCGTCGGTCCAGACCGCCCTGGCCGCGCACTGCTACGGCAGCGGCCAGCTGATTGCGGCGGCACTGTACGCCGGGGCGGACGAGATCGTGCTGGGTCTGGGCGGTTCCGCCATGACCGACGGCGGCGCGGGCGCCCTGTGCGCTTTGGGGCTGGAGATTTACGACGGCGCCGGTGCCCGCCTTCCGCTCGGTGGAGCGGAACTCGGGCTGGCACGGCGGGTGGACGGCACCCGCCTGGACCCCCGGCTGCAGACGACGGTGCTGCGGATCGCCGCCGATGTGCAGAACCCGCTCTACGGACCGGAGGGTGCGGCCCGGATCTTCGCGGCGCAGAAGGGCGCGGACCTGACCTCGCTGGAGGTGCTGGACGCGGGCCTGCGGCGCTGGGCCGCACTGATCGAGGAGGCGACCGGGCGGGACGTCAACGTCCCCGGGGCTGGCGCAGCAGGCGGCTTCCCGTCCGCCTTCCTCGGTTTTACCGAGGCCCGGCTGGAGAGCGGATTCGAGCTGGTGGCCGAGCTCACCGGCCTGGACGCGGCGCTGGACGAGGCGGACCTGGTCATCACCGGGGAGGGTGCCCTCGACGAGCAGTCCGAATACGGGAAGGCACCCCTGGGTGTGGCGGACCGTGCGCACGCCAGGGGACTCCCCGTCGTCGTTGTTGCCGGAAAGATCACGCTGGATCCCCGCCGCCTGGCGGCCCACGGCGTCGAGGCGGCCGTAAGCCTGCTCGACCTCGCCGGCAGCCCCGACGAGGCGTTCGCCCAGGCCGCCAAGTACGTCACGTGGGCCACGCAGCAGGCGCTGGAAGGCGCCTGAGGCTAGGCGCGGGAAGCGGATCCGGGCGGCAGGAAACCATCCTGGCCCGGCTCGGCACCGCGTTCCGGGTCTTCGGAGGCCTTGTATTCGCCCTCCGGGCTGAGGCCGGGGACCCGCTGGCCGGCATTCAGCTGGCCTGATGTGAAGGTATCTTCGTCGAACTCGGCGGCCGATTCCTGCTCGGGCGCCGGAACCCCGACGTCTTCGCGCAGGTGTTCGTCCCGGGGCAGGTCTTCGCTGGGTTGCTGGGTCATCACCCCAGCCAACCATCGGCGGCGCGTGCGCACAACGGGTAGGGCGTAGGAAGCGGACGGGTTTTTTGGCAGACTTAAACCATGTCCGCACAGATGACCGTGCTCTCCGGCGGGCCCGCCCTGGCGGCGGACCTGCATATCCCCGCCGGTGCCCGGGGGATCGTGGTGTTTGCCCACGGCAGCGGCAGCAGCCGGCGCAGCCCGCGCAACATCGAGGTGGCCCGGACCCTGCACTATGCCGGGCTCGGCACCCTGCTGTTCGACCTGCTGACGGACTCGGAAGAACGCCGGGATGCCGTCGACGCATCGCTCCGGTTCGACATCGGCTTCCTCACCGAACGGCTCACGGCGGTGGTGGACGAGGTCCGGACGCGGCCCGATACCGCGGCGCTTCCCATCGGTCTGTTCGGGGCCAGCACCGGCGCCGCCGCCGCCCTCGGGACCGCGGCGGCCAGGCCCGAAGCCGTCGCATCCGTGGTGTCGCGCGGCGGCCGGCCGGACCTCGCTCCGGACCTGTCCGGCGTGAAGGCGCCGACGCTGCTGCTGGTCGGCTCCCGGGACACGCAGGTCATCGAGCTGAACCGGAGCGCCGCGGCTCAACTGGGCGGGCCGCATGAGCTGTACATCGTGGAAGGAGCCTCGCACTTGTTCGAAGAGCCGGGCACCCTGGACGTGGTCGCGGAACGGGCGGCGGCCTGGTTCATCCGGACGATGCCGGCCCGGGCGCACTAAGGCCCGGGCACATTGGAGGCCCGGGCCGGCGGCGCCTAGAGTTCCTGCCCTGGAACTCCTGCCGAGTGATGCTCAGGAACTCTCATGCCGGAAGCCGAGCTTGATCGTGACCTGCCAGTCCGCCACGGCGTTGTCCTTGAGATGGCCGCGGACCTCCTTGACCTCGAACCAGTCCAGGTTGCGGAGCGTCTTGGAGGCCTCCGCGACGGCGTTGGAGACGGCGGCGTCGATGCCGTCGGGGGACGAGCCGACGATTTCGGTGACGTTGTAGACGTGGTTGGCCATGCTTCCTCCTTGCGGATGGGCCCGGGTCGGACCCCGGGGCACGTGCCTGCCACGCTAGCGGCGTTGCCGCCGCGGGTCTAGGGCTTTCCCCGACCGCGGAACCAAGGATGCGGCAGCCGCGCCGCCACGGCTGGCGAAAAAACCTCTTTGTGATTGGCGGCACATGCTCTATCCTCATTCTGTCGGAATCCGAACAAATGTGCGCAATGCGCACAACACCAGCAATCTTCCGCCGCGGGACTGCAACCCGCACTCATCGAAGGAAACCCATGTCCCACGAGACAGGACGCCAGCCAGTGGAAGCGCTCCCTGAGGCCAAGCAGCAGTACCGCCTGAAGCGGGCCAGGAAGGCGGCCCTCGCGGCCTTCCTGGGCGGCATGCTCGAGTACTACGACTTCTTCGTCTACGCCACGGCCGCCTCGCTGGTCTTCTCGCAGATCTTTTTCCCGGAGGGCGACCCGACGGTGGCCCTGATCGCCTCATTCGCCACGTTCGGCGTCGCCTATATCGCCCGTCCCTTCGGGGCGGTCGTCTTCGGGCACCTGGGGGACCACATCGGCCGCAAGAACACGCTGGTGCTGACGCTCGTGCTGATGGGCGGGGCGACCTTCCTGATCGGCCTGCTCCCGGATTTCAACACGATCGGCTACTGGGCGCCGGCCCTGCTGGTCCTGCTGCGCCTGCTGCAGGGCCTCTCCGCCGGTGCGGAGACCGCGGGGGCGTCGGCCCTGACCATGGAGGAGTCGCCGGTGGGCCGCCGGGCCTTCTTCCCGTCCTTCGCGATGAGCGGCATCTCGGCCGGGATTGTCCTGGCGTCCCTGGCCTTCCTGCCTGTCGCCGCGATGCCGGAAGCAGACCGGCTGGCGTGGGGCTGGCGCATCCCGTTCCTGCTTTCCCTCGTCGTGCTGGTCGTGGCCTACCTCGTCCGGCGTTCGCTTGAGGAACCGGAAGTTTTCGAGGAGACCGCCAAGCAGCACGACCGCGCCAAGCTGCCCTTCGTGGAGATGTTCCGCACGCATCCAGCCCAGTTCTTCCAGGTGGCCCTTATGTCCTTCGAGACCGTGACGAATACCTTTATGCAGGCTTTCGGGCTGGCGTTTGCCGTCTCGGTGGGGATCCCCGCGCAGACCATGCTGTTCGTCAGCATCCTGGGCAACGTCGTCGCCATCGTTAGCCAGCCGGCCATGGCCATGCTCTCGGACAGGTTCGGCCGGAGGCCGGTCTTCATCAGCGGTGTGCTGGGCTCCGGCCTGCTGATCTTTGTCTACTTCTGGGCCATTTCGACCGCCCAGATAGGCCTGGTGTTCTTCGTGAGCACGCTCATCACTGCGGGTACCTACGCCATGTCCAACGCAATCTACCCTGCATGGTTCTCCGAGCTCTTCAACGTCCGGGTGCGCTACAGCGGCATGGCGATCGGCCTGCAGGTGGGTATCCTGTGCGCCGGGTTCACCCCGCTGCTGGGCACCGCCCTGGTGGGCGGCGACCCGGCGAACTGGGGGCCGGCTGCCTGGATCGTGGCGGGGTCATCCGTGCTTGCCGTCATCGGTGCGCTGTGGGCGCGGGAAACCTACCGCACGCCTATTCGCGAGCTGGGCAATCCGCTGCACGGGCACATGCACGCCACCGTCTAAGGGCTGCATCCAAGGGCTGCTCAGCCCAGCTTGGAGGGCGTGGCGCCGGTGTCCTCGGCGGAATCCAGCGGCTCGGTGCCGCGCCAGCGGGCGACGAGGCCCATGCCGTGGAAGATCAGCAGCGCCGCGGCCGTGCCGAGGGCGATGCCCTCGAAGGTCAGCTCGCCGATGGACCAGGTGAAGTTGGCAATGCCGATCACCAGCGAGACACCGGCCACGGAGAGGTTGATGGGATTGGCGAAGTTCACCCGGTTCTGGACCCAGATCCGGACGCCGAGGATGCCGATCATGCCGTAGAGCACCACGCCCGCCCCACCCAGCACGCCCGGGGGGACGGTGGCGATGAGAGCGCCGAACTTCGGGAACAGGCTGAGCAGCACGGCGATCATGCCGGCGACCCAGTAGGCCGCCGTCGAGTAGACCTTGGACGCCGCCATCACGCCGATGTTCTCGGCGTAGGTGGTGGTGCCGGACCCGCCGCCGCTGCCGGCGAGGACGGTGGCCAGGCCGTCCGCCATGAGCGCGCGGCCTGTGTAGGGATCGAGGTCTTGCCCGGTCATGGCCGCCACGGACTTCACGTGCCCGATGTTCTCCGCCACGAGCACCAGCACCACCGGGACGAACAGGCCGATGAGGGAGATGTGGAACTCCGGGGTGTGGAACTGCGGCAGGCCCACCCATGCGGCGCTGTTGATGGCGGTGAAGTCGACCTCGCCGCGCAGCACGGCGGTCAGGTAGCCCGCCAGCACGCCGACCAGGATGGACAGCCGCCCGAGCAGGCCGCGGAAGAGGACGGCGGCCAGTAGGATCGCTACCACGGT
The DNA here is from genome assembly GCF_026011795.1 of Arthrobacter mangrovi. Taxonomy (GTDB): domain Bacteria; phylum Actinomycetota; class Actinomycetes; order Actinomycetales; family Micrococcaceae; genus Crystallibacter; species Crystallibacter mangrovi. The sequence goes on from NZ_BRVS01000004.1 coordinate 374,532, forward strand.
GACCACTCCGGTCACGGCGCCCTGCTCGAAGTTGGTCTTCGCCGTCGGCGCCAGGTTCAGGCCGATCAGCGCCACGATGGAGCCGGTCACCACCGGCGGCATCACGGCCTGGATCCAGTGCGAGCCGGCCTTGTGCACGATGAGGCCGATGACGAACAGGACAGCCCCCGCCATGACCAGCCCGCCCAGCGCGCCGCCCATCCCGTGCTGGTTCATGGCGGCCCCGATCGGGGCGATGAACGCGAAGCTGGAGCCGAGGTAGCTCGGGATCCTGCCGGCCGTGATGATCAGGAAGAGGATCGTTCCGATTCCCGAGAACAGCAAGGTGGTGGACGGCGGGAATCCGGTGATCAGCGGCACCAGGAAGGTGGCGCCGAACATGGCGACCACGTGCTGCGCGCCGATCCCGATGGTCCGGTCCCAGGACAGCCGCTCCTGCGGGGCGACCACGGCGCCGGGCGCAATGCTCTTCCCGTCGCCGTGCAGTTTCCAGCGGAAGGGGGAGGACTTCACGGGCGTGCTCATGGCGGGCCTCTCGGGACGTGGGATGACTTGGTCTGGAAGAATCCTACTGCCGCCCGTCCCGCCCCGCGCGCCGGCCCACCGGCGGTCGGCTTAGGGCGGGGTCAGCCGATGACCCCGTCCACGAGCGCCTTCGCCTCGGCCTGCACCTGCTTCAGGTGCTCGTCGCCCTTGAAGGATTCTGCGTAGATCTTGTAGACGTCTTCGGTGCCGGACGGGCGGGCGGCGAACCACGCGTTCTCGGTGGTGACCTTGAGTCCGCCGATCGCGGCGCCGTTGCCCGGTGCTTCCGTCAGCTTGGCGGTGATCGGCTCGCCGGCCAGCTCCGTCGCCGTCACGTCCGAGGCGGAGAGCTTGCCCAGGGCGGCCTTCTGTTCCCGCGTGGCGGCCGCGTCGATCCGCGCGTACGACGGCGAACCGAACTTCGCGGCCAGCTCACCGTAGAGTTCGGACGGGGACTTGCCCGTGACGGCCTTGATCTCGGAGGCCAGCAGGGCCAGCAGGATGCCGTCCTTGTCCGTGGACCACGGCTGCCCGTTGAACCGGACGAAGGACGCGCCGGCCGACTCCTCGCCGCCGAAGACGCCCTCGCCGGAGAGCAGGCCGGGCACGAACCACTTGAAACCGACCGGGACCTCCACCAGCTTGCGGCCCAGGTCCGCGGCCACGCGGTCGATCATCGAGGACGAGACGAGGGTCTTGCCCACGGAGGCCCCCGCGGGCCACTGCGGCCGGTGGGTGTACAGATACTGGATCGCCACCGCCAGGTAATGGTTCGGATTCATCAGCCCCGCGTCCGGGGTGACGATCCCGTGGCGGTCCGCGTCGGCGTCGTTCCCGGTAGCGATCTCGAACTCGGCGGAACGTCCGATCAGCGACGCCATGGCGTACGGGGAGGAGCAGTCCATGCGGATCTTCTCGTCCCAGTCCAGCGTCATGAACGCCCACTGCGGGTCCACCGTTGAATTGACCACCGTCAGGTCCAGGTTGTGCCGCTCCCCGATCGCGCCCCAGTAGTCCACCGAGGCGCCACCCATCGGATCCGCGCCGATGCGCACGTTCGCGTTGCGGATGGCCTCCAGGTCCAGCACCTGCGGCAGGTCGTCCACGTAGTTGCTGAGGAAGTCGTAGGTGCCCACGGCGCCGGAGAACTGGGCCTGGCCGAGCGGAATCCGCTTGACCCCGCGCAGGCCCGACTCGAGCAGCTCGTTGGCGCGGTTGGCGATCCAGCCCGTGGCATCCGAATCCGCGGGGCCGCCGTGCGGCGGGTTGTACTTGAAGCCGCCGTCTCCGGGCGGGTTGTGCGAGGGCGTGATGACGATGCCGTCGCCCTGCCCGTCCGGATTCGCGGTGTTGTGCTTGAGGATGGCGTGGCTGACGGCGGGCGTCGGGGTCCAGCCGGTCCTCGAATCCACCCAGACGGTGACGTCGTTGGCGGCCAGGACCTCCAGCGCCGTGTTCTGCGCCGGGTCGGAGAGCGCATGCGTGTCCTTGCCCATGAACAGCGGGCCGGCGATGCCCTGGCCGGCCCGGTATTCCACGATGGCCTGCGTGATGGCGGCGATGTGGTCCTCGTTGAAGGAACCCTTCAGGCTGCTGCCGCGGTGGCCCGACGTACCGAAGGCCACGCGCTGCGTCGGCTCCTTCGGATCGGGCTTCACGTCGAAGTACGCGTCGAGCAGCGCGGTCAGGTCAACAAGGTCGCTGGGTTGGGCCACTGTGCCCGCACGGTTTGCCATGTCCCAAGCATGCCAAAGATCACAGTGGGAGAGCCGCGTCGGTTACCAGAAGTTCACAACATTACGGCTGCGGAGGGTTGACGCCTAGCACGGAATATTGTTAAGTACTTAACAATATGGAAATCACCCAGTATGCCTCGTTCAAGCTCCACCAGGCCACAGCGCTGCTCGACCGCGTGGCGGACAACTACCTGCGGACCCATCACGGGATCCGGTACGCGCCGTTCCTGGTGCTGCTGATTTCCAAGGTCGTCGGGCCGGCCACGCAGCAGCGGCTCGCCACCGCGCTCGACGTCAGCCGGGCATCGATTACCCAGCGCGTCAGCGCGCTCAAGCAGCAGGGGTTGCTCTCGGTGGTGACGGATCCGGAAGATTCCCGCGCCCACCTCATCAGTCTGACCGAGGCCGGCGAACGGCTCGTGGCCGCGGCGTGGGAAGGCCTCGACCGGGACCTCGCGGACGTCGAAAAGGGCATTGACGAGCGGCTGCTGGCGGAACAGCTGGACCGGCTGATCGGCAACTTGTTGAAGGTATTGGAAGCCCAGGGCGGAGTGCAGCCGGTGAAGGCCGGCAGGAAAGGAGCCTACGATGGCCCAGCCTGAAATGTTCTGCCAGGAACTGAACTCCCATTGCCCGGAAACCGTTCTCTTCCTGCACGGCGGCAATGTCGCCGGATGGATGTGGGAGCCGCAGCATGAGGCCGTCCGGGACTACCACTGCCTGGTCCCGGACTTCCCCGGGTACGGCGGCAGCCGGAATATGCGGTGGGAAAGCCTGGCAGCGACCGCCGGCCTGCTGGCGGACCTCATCCGCGCCCGTGCCCGCGGCGGCCGGGCACACATCGTCGGCCTCTCGCTCGGAGCGGTGGTCGGGCTGCAGCTGGCCGGCCGGCATCCGGACGTGGTCAGCTCCGGATTCCTTACCGGGCCCCCGCTGACCGCACCCCGACTGGCCACGGGTCTGCTGGCCCGCCTCCAGCTGCGTGCCTGGGACCAGCCGTGGTTCTGGAAAAGCGCGGGCCGGGGCTACGGCCTCACCGGCGAGGGCCTGGAGGTCTTCGTGGAGACTGCCTTGGGCGTCTCCAAGGACAACCGGGACCGGATCTTCGCAGAGGTCTTCGGCACCTTTCCTGTGGAGGTGCTGCGCAGTATCACCGCTCCGTTGCTGCTGGTGACCGGCGGCAAGGACGCACGGCTCATCAAAGATTCTGCCGCGATAGCCGCGCGGGAGATCCCCGGCATCCGTACGGCCATGGCGCCGGGCATGCACCACCAGTGGAACATCGAGGACATTGGCCTGTTCAACCGGTCGCTCACGGCCTGGCTCACCGGCGCTCAGCTGCATCCCGGCCTGGCGTCCGCCGTCGTAAATCCCGCCTGAACCGGCGGCCGGCCGCGGCGCTCGGCCGCTTCCGCGGCCGGAACTTTATTGCGCCGGATGACGGCGGACTTGCGGTTCGTGACGAAACATTCCGTGCCGGGGAGCAACACTTCGACGTATCCGGTGCAGGTTTGCCCTCCGCGCCCCCGGGCTTCCTAGAGTGGACGCATTAGCCATCCAGAGCGGCCGAGAGATCTGGCTCGTTGACGCCGCAGCAACCATCCGGGAAGCCTCCGCGAGGAGACGGACCGGAACGGTGCTACCGCCAGGACCGATGGAGACGCGCCAGCGACACCACCAGGGCCTTGACCTGTCCGTGTGGAAAACGGCTGGTTCTTTCAGCAGCGCAGCGGCGCCCTCCGTCGGCAGGACCGAGGAGCGTACATGACCCTGGCAGCACGGACAGCCGTCCCGCCGTCGTTGTCCTACGAACTGTATCCGCCCGCCAACGCGCAGGCCGAAGCCGCCGTGCTTCGGGCCATCGAGGAGCTTGGCGGCACCCATCCCGACTATGTTTCAGTGACCTACAGCGGAACGCCCGAGCGGCGCCGCGCCTCCATCCAGCTGATCGAGCACCTGGTGGGCGCCACCAGGCTGCGGCCGCTGGCACACCTGACCTGCGTCGGGGAAACCCGCGACAGCCTGGAACTGCTGGTCTGCCAGTTCGTGGGGCTGGGCGTGCGCGGCGTGCTGGCCATGCGCGGGGACCTGCCCGCCGATGCGCAGGCCTGCCGCGGTGACCTGCCCTTCGCCCGCTACCTGGTGGAGCTGATCCGGCGGGTCGAGGGGCGGCATTCCGCGACGCTGGCCGGGGGCCGGATGGCCATAGGGGTGGCCGCCTATCCGAACCGGCATCCGGAGTCCCCGTCCTTCGAGCACGACATCGAGGTGCTTGTCTCCAAGGAACGCTCCGGGGCCGACTTCGCGATCAGCCAGGTCTACTTCGACCCGGCCCACTACGTCCGCCTCGTGGCGGCGGCCCGAGCGGCCGGCGTGACGATCCCGATCATTCCCGGGGTGATCCCCATGTCGAGCGTGCGCCGGCTGGAGCGGCTGGCCGTGATGACAGGTGTCCGTCCGGATCCGGCGCTGCTGCACCGGCTGGAGACGGCATCCTCCGACGCCGAGCGGCGACGGATCGGAGTCGCCGCCGCCGCGGAACTCGCGCGCGCTGCCCTGGACGCGGGGGCGCCCGGCCTGCACCTGTACACCTTCAACGACGCGCGCGCCTCCGTCGAGGTGGTCGAGGCGCTCGACCTGCCCTCCACCCGTACCCTTTCCGCTTCCGTATCCGCCTGAACCCGCCTGAAAAGGAGAACACCATGACCGCCAAGACCTTTCCCGCCGCCACCATCCTGGGCTACCCGCGAATCGGCCCCAACCGCGAACTGAAGAAGGCCCTCGAGGCCCACTGGAGCGGCCGGCTCGACGAGGACGGCCTGCTCTTCGAGGCCCGCAAGGTCCAGGACCGGACGGTCCGGCGGCTGGTCCAGCTCGGCCTGGACGCCGCCGACTCCTCCATCCCCGCCGACTTCGCGCTCTACGACCAGGTCCTCGACACCACGGCCGCCCTCGGCGCGCTGCCGTCCCGCTTCGCCGATCTCGCGGACAGCGACGGCGGCGTCGGCACCGCCGCGTCCTTCGTGCTGGCGCGCGGCGACGGCGAACGCCCGCCCCTGGAACTGACCAAGTGGTTCGACACGAACTACCACTACCTCGTGCCGGAAATCGGCCCGGAGACCTGCTTCGCCGCCGTCGCCCACCAGCTGGCCGGGATCGTCCGCCGGCAGAAGGACCGCGGCGCCGTGCTGCGGCCGGTCCTCGTGGGCCCGGTGACCTACCTGCTGCTCGCCAAGGCCGAGGACGGCGCGCCCGCGGGCTTCGACCCGCTGACCCGGATCGACGATGCCGTCGCGGCCTACGTAGGGATCCTCGGCCAGCTGGCCGAGGCCGGCGCCGAGTGGGTGCAGCTCGACGAGCCGGGCCTCTCCACCGACGCCGGCGCGGCGCTGGCCGCCCCCGGCGGACTGGTGGAGCAGGTCTACCGGAAGCTGGCCGAGGCCCCGGTCGCGGCCCCGGGCCGCCACGCGAACGGGCGCCCGGCCCTGCTGGTCACCACCGGCTACGGCACCGCGGGGGACCCTGCCCGCGCCGGCGAGGCCCTGGCCGTGCTGGCCGCCGTCGGCGTCGAAGCCGTCCACGCCGACCTCGTCCGCGGTTCGCTGCCGTCCGCCGAAGCGCTGCGGGCGCTCGGCGGCACCCGTTTCGTTGCCGGCATCGTGGACGGCCGCAACGTGTGGCGGAACAACCTGCTGTCCTCGCTGGACGTGCTCGAGGACCTGCAGGCGCAGTCCGGCGCGGCCGTCTCGGTCGGCACCTCCACGTCGCTGCTGCACGTGCCGCACGATGTTGCCGCCGAGTCCGTGCTGCCGGCGCACCTGCCGGCCTGGCTCTCCTTCGCGGACCAGAAGGTGCGCGAGGCAGCAGTGCTGGCCCGCGGACTCGCCGAAGGCCGGTCGTCCATTGCCGCGGAACTGCAGAACGCGGAGGCGGCCCTGAGGTCGCGTGCCAAGTACGACGGCGTGGTGTCGCCGGCCGTCCGGCAGCGCACCGCGGCGCTGGGGGAGGCAGACTTCACCCGGGGCCCGGCCGAGCGCCGCGCCGAACTGCAGCAGGCCAGGCTGGGACTGCCCGTCCTGCCGACCACCACGATCGGCTCCTTCCCGCAGACCGGCGAGGTCCGGCGCGCCCGTGCCGCCGCGCAGAAGGGCAGCATCACCGAGGCGGAATACGAGCAGTTCCTCAAGGAGGAGATCGCCCGCGTGGTGGCGCTGCAGGAGGAGCTGGGGCTGGACGTGCTGGTCCACGGCGAGCCGGAGCGCAACGACATGGTCCAGTACTTCGCCGAGAACTTCGACGGCTTCGCGGCCACCGGCAACGGCTGGGTCCAGTCCTACGGCTCCCGCTGCACCCGGCCCTCCATCCTCTGGGGCGACGTGTCGCGGCCGGCGGCGTTCACCGTTCCGTGGACCAGGTATGCACAGTCGCTGACCCGGCGGCCGCTGAAGGGCATGCTCACCGGACCGGTCACCATCCTCGCCTGGTCCTTCGTCCGCGACGACCAGCCGCTGGCGGAGACGGCCAACCAGGTGGCCCTGGCCCTGCGCGACGAGATTGCGGACCTGGAGGCCGCGGGAACCGGCATCGTGCAGGTGGACGAACCTGCCCTGCGCGAGCTGCTGCCGCTGCGCGCGGCGGACCAAGCCGCCTACCTCGACTGGTCGGTCCGCGCCTTCCGGCTCGCCACCTCGGGCGCTTCGGACGCGACCCAGATCCACACCCACCTGTGCTACTCGGAGTTCGGCGAGGTCATCGCCGCGATCGCCGCCCTCGACGCGGACGTGACCAGCATCGAGGCCGCCCGTTCGCGGCTCGAGGTGGTGGCCGACCTGGCCGGCTTCGGGTTCCGCCGCGGGATCGGCCCGGGCGTCTACGACATCCACTCGCCGCGGGTTCCTTCCCGCGAGGAGATCGCCGGGCTGATCGAGACCGCGCTGGCCGCGATCCCGGTCCGCCAGCTGTGGATTAATCCGGACTGCGGGCTGAAGACCCGCGGCTATGAGGAAACCGCTGCGTCCCTGCGCAACGTCGTCGCCGCCGCGAAGGCTGCCCGCGAAACCCTGGCCGTCCGCGCCTAGCGGCCCCGGCCCCCGCGTCCAGATGAGGAACCCCTTCCATGAGCATTCCCGACGGCGGTACCGCCACCGCGCAGATCCATGCCGGCTACGAACCGCAGGCCCCGCACCGGCCGGTGACGGTGCCGCTCTACCAGAGCGCGGCCTACGAGTTCCCCGACTATGAATCGGCCCGGCGAATGTTCGCATTGAAGGAGGCCGGCTTCACCTACACTCGGACCGGCAACCCGACCGTGGCCGTACTGGAGCAGCGCGTGGCGGCGCTGGAGGGCGGCACGGGTGCCCTGGCCACGGCCACGGGACAGGCCGCCGTCGCCGTGGCCCTGCTGGCGCTGGTGCGCGGCGGCCAGCACCTGGTCGCCTCCTCCAAGCTGTACGGCGGAACCGTGGACCTGCTCACGGACACGTTCGGCGACTTCGGGATCGAGGTCAGCTTCGCCGATCCGGCCGACGCGGGGGCCTGGGCCGCGGCGGTGCGTCCGCAGACCAGGGCGTTCCTGACCGAGGCCATCGGGAATCCGCTGGCCACGCTGCAGGACCTGCCGGCGATTGCCGCCGTCGCGCACGGCGCCGGGGTGCCGCTGGTCGTGGACAACACGCTGGCCACCCCGGTGCTGTACCGGCCGCTGGAACTGGGCGCCGACGTCGTTGTCCATTCGGCGACCAAGTTCCTCGGCGGACACGGCACCTCGCTCGCGGGGCTGGTGGTGGACGGCGGCCGGTTCGACTTCTCCGCCTACCCGGAGAAATGGCCGCAGCTCACCCGGCCCAAGCGCCGCTACGGCGGGGACACCCTGTGGGAGCGGCACGGCCGCGGCGCCTACCTGGCGCTGGCGCGCAGCAAGTACCTGCACGACCTCGGCCCCTCGCTCTCCCCGTACAACGCGGCGCAGGTCCTGCAGGGGCTCGAGACGCTGGACATCCGGGTCGCGCGGCACGGGGAGAACACGCGGGAGGTGGCCGACTTCCTGGCCGGGCATCCGGCCGTCGCCGCGGTGCACCACCCCTCGGTGCCGGGGCATCTGCAGGCATCGCTGGCCGCCCGCGACTTCCCGCGCGGCACCGGCAGCGTGTTCTCCTTCGACCTGGCCGCGGACCCCGCCGAGGTGGGGCCGTTCATCGACCGGCTGCGGCTCTTCAAACTGGTGGCCAACGTGGGGGACACGCGGTCGCTGGTGGCGCACCCGGCGGCCATGACACACTGCCGGCTCTCGCCCCGGCAGCGGGCCGCGGCGGGCATCGGCGAGGCCACCATCCGGCTCTCGATCGGGCTGGAATCAGCCGCGGACCTGGTCGCCGACCTGGCCCGGGCGCTGGACCCGCTCACCGCAACCCTGCCGGCCTCCGGTGCCCCGGCCGCCGTCGTCAACGCCTGAACCGAAACGCAAGAACGGAGGCCCGACATGCCCGGATTCAACACCACCGCCATCCACGCCGGCCAGGAGCCGGACCCGCTGACCGGCGCCGTGATTCCGCCGATCTACCAGACCTCGACCTTCGTGCAGGACGGCATCAACGTGCTGCGCGCGGGGCACGAGTACAGCCGCGGTTCCAACCCCACCCGCAACGGCTTCGAGGCACAGCTGACGGCGCTCGAACACGGCGCGGCGGGCTTCGCGTTCGCCTCCGGCCTGGCCGCGGAGGACGCCCTGCTCCGCGCGCTGCTGCGGCCGGGCGACCACATCGTGCTCGGCGGGGACGGCTACGGCGGCACCAACCGGCTGGTCAACCACCTGCTGGGGCCGTGGGGCGTGGCCAACACGGCAGTGGACATCACGGACCTGGACGCGGTTGCGGCGGCGGTCCGACCGGGCGAAACGGCGCTGCTCTGGGTGGAGACGCCGTCGAACCCTCTGCTGGGGATCGCCGACCTCGCCGGGTGGGCCCGGGTGGCGCACGACGCCGGGGCCCTCCTTGTGGTCGACAACACCTTCGCGTCGCCCTACCTGCAGCGGCCGCTCGATTTGGGCGCCGACGTGGTGGTGCACTCCACCACCAAGTACATCGGCGGGCACTCGGACGTCCTCGGCGGCGCCGTGGTGGTGGCGGACCGGGCATTCCGCGGCAAGGCCTTGGCCGAGGCAGTCGGCTACCAGCAGTTCGCCGGCGGCGCCGTGGCCGGACCGCAGGACTGTTACCTGGCCGCGCGCGGGCTGAAGACCCTGGGCCTGCGGATGGAGCGGCACGGCAGCAACGCCCTGGCCCTCGCCCGATGGCTGCGGGACCAGCCCGGCATCGCCGAGGTGCTCTACCCGGGTCTGCCCGAGCACCCGGGGCATGAACTGGCCGCCCGCCAGATGTCCGGCTTTGGCGGGATCGTCTCGCTGCAATTCGCCGCGGGCGAGGCCGCCGCCCGGACATTTGCCGAGTCCACGCGGCTGTTCGCGCTTTCCGTAAGCCTCGGCGGGGTGGAATCGCTGGTCTGCTACTGCTCCGAGATGACGCACGCCTCGGTCCGCGGAACGGAGCTGGCGGTGCCGACGGACCTGGTCCGGCTGTCCGTCGGCGTGGAGGACGTCGCGGACCTGCGCGCCGACCTTGCGGCCGGGCTCGAGGCGGCGCTGGCAGCCGCGCCGGACCGGCCGGTGCTCAGCGCCGTGTGAGTCCGGGGACGGCGGCTGGACTGGACCCGGCCGGGCTGGCCGTGAGACCGGGGCAACTTCCTGCCCCCGGTGCTCAGGCGTCCAGGCTGCGAATGAGGGCCTGTACCCGGTTTTTGATGTCGTCGCGGACGCCGCGGACCATGTCGATGTCCTGGCCTGCCGGGTCGTCGAGGACCCAGTCCTCGTACCGCTTGCCCGGGAAGTAGGGGCAGGTGTCGCCGCAGCCCATGGTGATCACGACGTCGGATTCCCGGACGGCGCCCGTGGTGAGGATTTTCGGGACGGCGCGGCTGATGTCGATGCCTTCCTCGGCCATGGCCTGCACGGCGACAGGATTGACCTGGTTGCCGGGTTCCGAGCCTGCCGACAGCACGGTGACGCGGTCCCCGGCCAGGTGCTGCAGGTAGCCGGCGGCCATCTGGGAGCGGCCGGCGTTGTGCACGCAGACGAAGAGGACGCTGGGCTTGCTGGTCATCGGGTCTGTCCTTCGGTGGTGATTTCGGCAGCGGCCTGTTCGGCGTGCGGGTACAGGAGGCGGATCAGTCCGGCGGCGAGGACGCCGCCGGCCAGTTGCATGGCAATGAACGGCAGGACGGAGGACGGGGCGATGCCGGCAAAGCTGTCCGAGAACATCCGCGCGACGGTCACGGCCGGGTTGGCGAAGCTGGTGGAACTGGTGAACCAGTAGGCGGCGGTGATGTAGCCGCCTACGGCGACGGCGACCATGTCCTTGCGGCCGGAACGGGCGGCGCCGAAGATCACCAGCAGCAGCCCGGCCGTGGCCACGGCTTCGGCCAGCCACAGCCCCGTCCCGGTGCGCTCCGTGGCCGCGATGGTGACCGCGGGCAGCTCGAACATGAGATTGGCCAGCACGCTGCCGAGGATGCCGCCGGCCATTTGGGCGGCGATCAGTGCTCCGGCTTCACGCCAGCCGATGACGCCGAGCCATCGTTCGGCCAGCGTCACGACCGGGTTGAAGGCCGCCGAGACCGGTTGCAGGGCGATGATCAGCGCGATCAGGACCGCCCCCGTGGCGAGGGCGTTTTCGAGCAACTGCAGGCCGACGTCATCGGGAGAGAGCCGGCTGGCAGCGATGCCCGACCCGACCACGGTGGCTACGAGCAGCGCGGTCCCGACCAGTTCGGCCAGGGCCCGCCGGGCCAACCCGCTCATGCGCCCGCGCTGGAGATCAGTTTCCCCAGCGAATCCAGGACGTCCGCCTGGGCCTTGTAATAAACCCACACGCCGCGCTTGCTGCGCTCCAGCAGCCCGCTCTGGTGCAACACCTTCAAATGGTGGCTGATCGTTGGCTGGGACAGGTCGAAAGCCTCGGTCAGGTCGCACACGCAGGCCTCCCCGCCTTCGTGGGACGCAACCAGAGAGAGCAGTTGCAGCCGGACCGGATCGGCCAGGGCCTTCAGCAGCCCGGAGACCCGCTCCGCCTGCCCGGCCGTCATCGGCTCACGGGTCATCGGCGTGCAGCAGGCGACCGCCTCAACCGGAGTCAGTTCGAGAAGAGATTTAGACACTCATCAATATTGACAGAGATCAATATGAGTGGCAATCTGCGGGATATAGACATCCATCTATCTCTAGGAGTTGTCATGTCCCGCCTGCAGCTTGCGCTCAACGTCGATGACCTTGAAGAGTCCGTCGCGTTCTACTCGCGGCTGTTCGACACCGGGCCGGCCAAGCGCCGGCCCGGCTACGCGAACTTCGCCGTGGCCCAGCCGCCACTGAAACTCGTGCTCATCGAGAACCCCGGCAAGGGTGGCTCGCTCAACCATCTCGGCGTGGAAGTCGAGGACACGAACGCGGTCAATGCCGAACAGAAGCGGCTGGCAGAAGATGGCTTCGCCACCACCGATGAGCGCGAAACCACCTGCTGCTACGCCAAGCAGGACAAATTCTGGGTCCGGAACACCCCGAACGGCGAGCGGTGGGAGATCTACACGGTCCTGGCCGACAGCCAGACATTCTCCGCCACTTCGCACGCCGAACCTCAGACCTGCTGCACCGATCAGGCAGCCGGTGTTCCTGCGGCCAAGGCCTGCTGCTGACCTTGATCGGATCGAAAGAGCCGGCGGGCGCGGTGACCGCCGCGCCCGCCCCGTCCGCGCGGTCCTAGACTGGTAGCGGTACCCGCCGGTCTGCGGGTGCCGGAGCACTGTTACGAGGGGGCAAAGAGCATGTCAGGCGCGGGCGCGGACAGGAATCCGCCGTTCAACGATCCCAAACATCCGGACTGGTACACCGATCCGCAGGCCGGGCGGCAGGGCCAGCCCGCGCCCGGGGCCGGCCCCTATTCCTACCAGCCCGGCCCCGGCATGCAGCGCGCACCGCAGCACGACCCGTACGGCGGCCCCGGTTACAGCCAGCCGAAGGGCCTGAGCATCGGTGCGCTGGTCTGCGGCATCGTCGGCGTGGTGACCTTCGGCTTCCTCTTCCTGCCGCAGATCGCCGCGATCGTGCTCGGCCACATCGCGCTCGGCCGCGAGCCGGCGGGCCGCGGCATGGCGCTGGGCGGGCTCATCATGGGCTACGTGGTGGTTGGCCTGTGGACCCTGTTGCTGATGATCGGCGTCCTCGGCGCTATGTCCGGATCCTGACCTTCGGCCCCGTAAACCAAGGCGGTCCAAGCCGGAAGACGCGATGCTTCCGGCTTGGACCGCCGTCGTTGTTTTACGGTTTATGGGGACCTAGCGGACCCCGCCCATGATCTTCTTCATGGCCGGAGCCGCAACGGCCAGGGCGGCGCCGAGGATCATGGCGGTCACGCCGATGAAGCCGAAATACGGTGCCTCGTTGGCCGGATCGTAGTAGCCCGCGAGGATGCCGGCCAGCGTGGTGCCCAGCGAGATGGAGAGCAGGAACAGCGCCACCATCTGGGTCTTGAAGGCCGCCGGGGCGAGCTTGGTGGAGATGGAGCTGCCGGTCGGGGACAGGAACAGCTCCGCCATCGTGAACAGGAACAGGATGCCCACCATGGCCAGCAGCGGGGTGCTGTTGGCGCCGCCGCCGGCCAGCGGTATGAACGCCAGGAAGGCCAGGCCCATGATGGCCAGGCCCAGCGCGAACTTCAGCGGCGAACCGGGCTGCTTGGGGCCGAGCTTGGTCCAGATCGCGGCGAAGATGCCCGCGAAAATGATGATGAAGACCGGGTTGATCGACTGCACCCAGGTGGCCGGCATTTCCCAGCCGAACAGCGTGCGGTCCAGCTGCTTGTCCGCGTACAGCGCCACCACGGTGAACTGCTGCTGGAACAGCGCCCAGAACGCGGCGGACGCGATGAAGAGCGGGATGAAGGCGTAGACCCGGCCGCGCTCCACGGGCGTGACCCGCTTGCTGGACAGGATCACCACGAAGTAGATGGCGGCGGCAATGATCGCCAGCCACGCCATGATCGGGGCGAGGTTCTCCGCGGTGACCAGGCCCAGTGCCACGGCCAGCACAATGACAACGACGGCGGCAATCGCCACTGCGGCGATCCGGCCGTACTTGCTGCGCGGCAGGGGATTGGCGACGTAGTGCGACTCCTCCGGCAGGTTCTTGCGGGTCAGCGCGTACTGGCCGAGGCCGATGGCCATGCCGAGGGCGGCCAGGCCGAAGCCGTAGTGGAAGCCGAGGCTGACCTGGGCCAGGCCGGTGAGCAGCGGGCCGATCAGGCCGCCGATATTGACGCCCATGTAGAAGATGGAGAAGCCGGCGTCGCGGCGCTCATCCTTCTCGGCATACAGCGAGCCGACCAGCGAGGTGGCCGTGGCCTTCAGCCCGCCGGAACCGATGGCGACGAGGACGAGGCCGATGGCCAGTCCGACCGCGCCCGGGACCAGGGCCAGCGCGATGTGGCCGAACATGATCATGATGCCCGAGTAGAAGAGCACCTTCTCCGCACCGAGCAGCCGGTCGGAAATCCAGGCGCCGAGGATGCTGGAGAGGTACACGCCGCCGCCGTACGCGCCCACCAGTCCCGTGGCCAGGCCTTCGTCCATCCCGAGGCCGCCTTCGGCCACCGAGAAGTACATGTAGTACAGGAGAATGCCCTGCATTCCGTAGAAGGAGAAGCGCTCCCAGAGTTCCACGGAGAAGAGGTTGGCGAGCATTCGGGGGTGCCCGAAGAACGTCTTGCCTCCCGCGGCTTGTGACACGCGGGTAGACGGGGAAATTTGACTCATTCGGTCAATTTTGCCACCGATGTTCATTCATTGTCATATTCTTGGTTGCCCGCGGACACCAATGATAGGGAGTCGTCCCTCGTCAGCGCGTTGTTTCCAGCTGCGCGGCGACGGCCAGCAGCTGTGCTTCCGATCCGGCCCGGCCGATCAGCTGGATGCCCATCGAGAGCCCTGCCGGGGTGGTGAGCACGGGCACGGTGATCGCCGGCAGCCCGCACACGTTGACCATGGAGCTGTAGGGCGAGTACTGGCACTGGCGCATGTAGTCCACCTCGGCCGTCTGCTCGGTGTACCAGCCGACGGGACGCGGGGTCATGGCCAGGGCCGGTGTCAGCACCAGGTCGAACCGCGAGTACTGCGCGATGGTGTCCTCCTGGAACTTCGCGAGGACGGCGAGGGCCTGGTCCAGCTCGGCCGGGCTCCGTCCCAGGGCACGACGGCGGAAGGCCCGGGTCAGCGGCATGAGCTGCGGTTCGTGGCTGGCGGGGATCCGCAGGTGCGCCAGGCTGGAGGTCCAGGCCGTCGTGAAGGCCTCGGGGTAGCGGTTGTCGTAGCGGAAATCCGTGTCCAGCACGTCGTGGCCGAGTCCGGCCAGCAGGGCGGCGCCCCGGTCGAAGGCGGCCTGGGCCTCCGGTTCAAGCCACAGCGGATAACGGGTGGCGAAGGGCGAGAGTGTGCTCGCCCCGATCCGGAACCGTCCCTCGGCCCGCCGGGCGGCGCCGAGGAAGTCGGGTTCCGGGCCGAACTGGGAGCGGGCCAGGGGCTCGTCAACCATTGCATCCAGGAGCAGCCCGGCGTCTTCGGCCGTGCGCGCCAGCGGCCCGGCGACCACGAGACGGCCGGGATCGTCCCCGGAGGAGCCTGCCGGCACCCGGGCACGGCCGGGCTTGAGGCCCACCAGCCCTGTGGCGGCGGCGGGAATCCGGATGGATCCGCCCCCGTCCGAACCGGGGGCGAAGGGCAGCATGCCGGCGGCGACGGCGGCCGCGCTGCCGCCCGAGGATCCGCCGGCGCTGGTGGCCGGTGCCAGCGGATTGCGTGCCGGCGGGGCCACCCGGTTCTCGCTGTAGGAGGTCAGGCCAAACTCGGGCACCTGTGTCTTGCCCAGGCTGATCGCGCCGGCCCTCTCCAGCACCTCCACCAGGGTGTGGTTGGAGCTCGCCGGCACGTGGTCAACGGCGCAGCTGCCGTGCGTGGTCTTCACGCCGGCCACGTCGGTCAGGTCCTTGAAGGCCAGCGGCAGCCCGTGCAGCCGCCGCAGCTGCCCGCCGTGCGCCTGGAACTCGTCCGCGGCCCGCGCCCGGTCCAGGGCGTTCTCCGCCGTGACCGTGATGAAGGAGCCCAGCTCGGGATTGAGCGACTCGATCCGGGCCAGGTAGTGCTCGGTGAGTTCGCGGGCGCCGACCTCGCCGCGGCGGATCGCTTGCCGCTGCTCCACGGCCGTGAGTTCGTACAGGTCAGACATCGCAATTACCTTAGCCGCTGTTTTCCGGATGGCGGCGGAAGACCAGGGCCACCGCCCGCAGGGACAGGACGAAGCCGGCGAACAGCAGCGTGTAGCCAAAGAACGCGTGCATCCGTACACTTTCGGTCAGCATCGGCCCGGTGTCGCTCGCGATCAGGATGATGGCCCCCAGCGTCGCCGCGCTGGCCAGCAGGGCCACCACCACCTGCTGGACGAGGGTGTCCAGGAAATGCCGGTCCCGGCTGTCGGCCAGCATCCGGATGTTCATCGAGAAGCGGCCCTGCTCCAGGTCCTCGGTCAGCTTGTTCAGCCGCCGGGGCATCCGCTCCAGCAGCGGCAGCAGCTGGAGGGCCCGGCTCTCGAGCTGGTCCTTCAGGTTTCCCGGCCGGAACTGGTGGGCCATCATGCGCCTGCCCTCCGCGCGCGCCGCTGCAACGACGTCGAACCCTGGGCACACCTGCCCGAGCGTCCCTTCCAGCGCCGCCAGCGCCCGGAAGGCCGCGGCGATCTGCGGCGGGACCGCGAAGCCGTGCTGGACCAGCAGGTTCAGCAGCACCGTGAACATGCTGCGGCTGCCGAGGCCGCCGAAGCCGGTCCGGTACCGCGTCAGCAACTGGCCCACGCCGCGCTCCAGCGCGCGCTCGTTGAGCTCCTCGGGCCGGTCCAGCAGCTCGATCAGCGCATCCGTGGCGGCGACGCTGTCGTCCTTCTCCACTGCGTAGAGCAGCGTGCCGAGCGACTGCCGGGTCGAAGGGTCCAGGCGCCCCACGGAACCGAAGTCCAGCAGCCCGATCCCGCCGTCGTCACGCAGGAAAATGTTGCCCGGGTGCAGGTCCGCATGGAAGACGCCGGAGTCGACAATCTGGGTCAGCGTCGCCGAAAGCAGCTTCGTCGCCACCTCATGCCGGCGTTCCTCGGTCATGCCGGACAGGACGCCGCGGGCGTGCGAAATCGGCCGCCCCTCCAGCTTGTCCATCACCAGCAGGCGGCTGCCGGAGAACTCTTCGTACGCATGCGGCACGCGGACGTCTCCAGCGCCGGCCTCCGCCAGCGACGCACCGACGCTGCGCATGTTCTCCAGCTCCACGTGGTAGTTGAGCTCCTCGCGCAGCGACGCGGCGAAGCCCTCGGCCAGTCCCTTGACGCCGATGGTGCGCGCCCAGGGCGCGGAGCGGTCCAGCCAGTGCGCCATCCGCAGGACGATGTCCATGTCCCGGCGTACCTGCCGCAGGGCCAGCGGCCGCTGGACCTTCAGGACCACGACCTGGCCGGACAGCAGGCTGCCCTCGTGCACCTGGGCGACCGACGCCGAGGCGAGCGGCTCGGGATTGACCCAGGCGAAGACCTCGTCCAGGTCCCGGCCCAGGTAGGTCCGGATCGCCGGCTCGATGGCCGACCACGGCTCCGGTTCCGCATGCGTCTGCAGCTTCGACAGCTCGCGGATGTAGGGCTCGGAGAGCAGGTCCCGGCGCGTGGACAGCATCTGGCCAAGCTTCACGAAGGTCACGCCGGCCTCGTTCAGCGCCAGGCGCAGGTGGAGCGCCGTCTCCTCCTCGTTCTCGTGCCGCGAGTTGCGGTTGAGCCCGCGCAGCTGCGACCCGAGGCCGTGCCGCATCGCTATGCCGACCACTTCCGCATAGCGCCGGGTCCGCTGCCGCCGCGCGCGCCAGCCGCGGAAGAAGCTGCTCAGCTTCGGCAGCGAGCCGGTGGGGACGGCGACTTCCAGCCCCACGAGGATCGCGACGCCGAGGGCGAACACCCAGACCACCGCGAGGGTGAGGAACATGAGTACGACGGCGGCCGGTACCTTGACTGCCGAGCCGTCCACTCCGCCGATATCCGCGCTCGCGGCCAGGTACTGC
This sequence comes from Arthrobacter mangrovi, assembly GCF_026011795.1. GTDB lineage: Bacteria > Actinomycetota > Actinomycetes > Actinomycetales > Micrococcaceae > Crystallibacter > Crystallibacter mangrovi. Next base: position 391,973 of record NZ_BRVS01000004.1, read on the forward strand.
GCCATGGCGCCGAAGGAAAGGATCATCAGGACGCCGACGGCGATCGAGCGCGGCCAGCCGACGGGCACGCCGAGCACGCGGCGGGCGATCATGGCCAGCAGCCATGCGAGTACCAGGACGATCAGCGCCGAGACCACCAGCAGTGCGCCGTTGCCCAGCCCCGCGAGGCCGCTGCTAACCCAGATAGCGGGCCTCGATCGGCTCCTCGTGGGCCACGGCCTCCGGCCCGTCGCCGGCCCTCGCCGTCACACGGTAGGCGAGCTTGCCGGGGACTTCGGTGACCGCCTCCGCGAGGCTCGTGCCCCGGTACACCAGCCCGACGCCGTCGTCCGTGCAGTGCGTTTCGCCCAAGGTGCCGTCGGCCACGAGCCGGTGCACCAGGGGACGGCGGCGGGGCTCTGAGTCATAGTGGACGCCGTTGTCATAGGGCAGCAGGGCCAGTCCGTTCGTGACGGCGCGCAGTTCGGGCCCGAAGGAATCCGTGGTGCCGCCGCGAAACCAGCAGATCGAGCCCGCCGAGACGCCCGCCAGGACGACCCCGGCCTCCCAGACCCGGCGGAAGATCGCGTCCAGCCCGTGCACCCGCCACACGGCCAGCAGGTTGGCAACGGAACCTCCGTTGACCCAGACGACGTCCTGCTCCAGCAGGTGCCCCTCCATGTCTTCGACGTTGGGCATGCTGAACAGGTTCAGGTGCGAGAGGTCGAATCCGGCGACCCTGGCCGCCTCGTCCAGTTCCGCGGCGAACCAGCGCTGGTCCCCTCCGGCGGTGCCCAGGTGGGCGATGCGCGGCGCGCGGCCCGCCGAGCCGGAAAGCCCGACGGCGTGGTGGACCAGTTGATTGAACTCGAGGCGGGTGCGTCCGCCGGGCTTGTAGCCACCGGACGTGGCGAGGATCGTGGGGTGGTCGGCAGCCATCGGTACCTCTGTCTTCGTAAGGTGCAGGGCGTGCTCCCACTATAGGCTGGAGGCGGCGGCAGATCGTCAGCCGAATCTGTGATTGTTGCGGAGGGACCCCATGACCGAGATCGAGAACGTGGATGTGGAAAGCATCGGCGCCGGGGCCAAGGTGCTCGACGTCCGCGAAGACTACGAGTGGGAAGCCGGGCACATCGAGGGTGCCCTGCATATCCCGATGAACGACCTGCCCGAGCGGGTCGAGGAACTGGATCCGGACGAGGACGTCTACGTCATCTGCCGCAGCGGCGGACGCTCGTTCCGGGTGGTCCAGTGGCTGGTGGGGAACGGCTACACCGCGATGAATGTCTCCGGCGGCATGGGTGCCTGGCTGGAAGCCGGCAAGCCGATGGTGGCGGACAACGGCCAGGAGCCCACGGTCAAATAATGGGCTCGACTTACACGTACCTGGGTCCCGAGGGCACCTTCACCGAGGCGGCGCTCCTGCAGGTTGCCGGCGCCGAGGACGCGGAACGGCTCCCGGCCGGCAGCGTGGACTCGGCCTTGGAACTGGTCCGGACCGGGCGTGCCGCGGCCGCCATGGTTCCCATCGAGAACTCGGTGGAAGGCGGGGTGAGCGCCACCCTCGACGCGATTGCCACCGGCGGGCCGCTGATGATCCTGGGGGAGCAGCTCGTGCCCATCCGGTTCGTCCTTGCCGCCCGGCCGGGGCTGGGGCTTTCCCGCGTCAGGCGCGTCTCGACGCATTCGCACGCGTGGGCCCAGTGCAGGCAATGGAGCAGCGCCAATATTCCCGATGCCGAATATATTCCTGCCTCTTCCACCGCGGCTGCAGCCGTGGGCCTGCTGGCGGCGGACTGCCCCTATGACGCCGCCATCTGCGCGCCGCTCGTCGCGGAGCAGCGCGGACTGAACGTGCTCGCCGAGGGTATCGGCGACGTCGAAGACGCGGTCACCCGCTTCATCCTGGTCGGACTTCCCGGACCCTTGCCCGCCCCGACCGGATCGGACAAGACGACGCTGGTCGTTCCGCTGCCCAAGGACCATCCCGGCGCGCTGATGGGCATCCTGGAGCAGTTCGCCAGCCGGGGCGTCAACCTCAGCCGGATCGAGTCCCGCCCCACCGGCCAGTTCCTGGGGGACTACTTCTTCAGCATCGACATCGACGGCCACCTCGCGGAGGAGCGCGTGGCCGACGCCGTGCGCGGCCTGCACAGGCTCAGCCCCGGCCTGCGTTTCCTCGGCTCCTTCCCCCGGGCGGACCGGCGGCGTTCTGCCGTTTCCGGGCACAACGGGGACGAAGCATTCCGGCAGGCGCATGAATGGGTGGTCGGCCTCCTCGAGCCGGCCTAGCCTGCCCCCGCGCCGCTCGGCGGGCCCGTTCCCCGCCGCGGACTTACATCGCGCACCATTGCTCAGTAGGCTGATGATTACTGACCCGAGCAACCGAACGGAAGGGTGCATGATGACCGATCGCAAAGACGATGGACAGCAAGAGCATTACGACGAACAGCTCCAGCAGACGGCCAGCGAGTCCCGCTCGGGCGATGCGGGCGACCTGGGCAACGACCTTCGGTTCGCTGAGGAGCAGGAGCTGATCAAGCAGCAGAGCCATGGCGAATTCCCGGAGCCCCAGGGCGAAGGCCTGGACGACCGCCTCGAGGACGTTCCGGGGCTGGATGAGGAGCGTGCCGCTACGGACGTTCCCGGCGACGAACTGCGCAACACGAACGAGGCCGATGCGAGCGACGATCCATACAACCTCGGCGGGCAGGACACCTGAGTCCTTCCGCACCACGCCGGACGGCAGCCCCGGGCCCCTCTTGGGGCGGCCCGGGGCTGCCGCCGTTGGAGGACCTAGAACTCGTCGGCTTCGTACGGGTAGGCGGTCGCCTCGATGGCCTCGAGCGTGCCCGGATGCACCCGCACGGCCAGCGCGCCGGGCTGCACCTCCACGGTGAGCGAAGTGACGTCGCCGGAGAGGTCGCCGTCCAGCTGGGTGCCCATCGGTTCGTGCGCGACGACCCGGACCTTGCGTCCGCGGTGGAATTCGATGACCGGAATCGGAACGCTGTGCCGCAGCAGGGTCTTCGCGGCGATGCGGACCCAGCCGAACGTGTTGCGGGGGCTCATCACCACGATGTCGAGTTCGCCGTCGTCGATATTCGCTTCCGGAATGAAGTCGATGCCGGCGGGCAGCTTGCCGCAGTTGGCGAACAGGATGCTGCGGATGCTCACGGTATGCGCGGGGCCGTCGTCGATGCTGATGCGGACCTTCTTCCGCTTGCCCGGGAGGTTGCGGACCCCCGCTTCCGAGTAGGCGAGCCAGCCGAACTTCCTCTTGAGGTCGTCCTTGGTGTCGGCGAGGACCTGCGCGTCCAGTCCGATGCCCGCGATCACCAGGAACGTGTCCCGGGTGCTGCTCCCGGTCCGCGCGTTCTCCAGGGCGATGGTGGCCATGTCGATGCGCCGGACCTGCCCGTGCAACGCGGTGGCGATGTTGGCCTCCAGGTTGCCCGGGTCCATGCCGAGGTTGCGGGCGAGGAGGTTGCCCGTGCCGAGCGGAACCAGGCCGAACGGGACGTCCGTTCCGGCCAGTTCGCTGGTGACTACCCGGACGGTGCCGTCTCCGCCGCCGGCCAATACGACGTCGGCCCCGGCGTCGAGGGCACGCCGGGTTTGCGAGTGGCCCGGGTCCGCGATGGTCGTTTCGAGGATGAGCGGCTCCGGCCACCCGGCCGCCCGGCAGGCCTCGCCCAGCTTGGCGCGCGCGTCGTCCGCCGAGTTCTTGATTGGATTGAGGATGAAGGCGACCTTCTGCGGGGCGCTGCGGCCGTCCTCCGGCGGCGCGGGAAGCACTTTGGACGAGCGCGGCGCCAGGCGGCGGGCACCCAGCCAGCTGGCGAGAATGACCACTACCGCAATCACGACGACGAGGCCGATCATCCACTGCGTGTCCATGATGCTCCTAGGATAGCGGCCGCAACTGTCCGCCTTGCTCGCCGCCCGGCGGCTGGAGTTCGGTACCCTTAGCAGGTGATCGATGTCAATGAACTCCGCGCCAATCCCGAGGTTTTCCGAGCGTCGCAGCGAGCCCGCGGCGCCGATGAGTCCCTGATCGATGCCATCGTGTCGGCGGATGCGTCCCGGCGCGAAGCCATCACGCGCTACGAATCCCTGCGCGCCGAGCAGAACGCCTTCGGCAAGAGGGTGGCGCAGGCCAAGGGCGAGGAAAAGCAGGCCCTGCTCGCCGAGGTGAAGGAGCTGGCCGCGTCGGTCAAGGCTGCGCAGGCCGATTCCGAGGCCGCGCAGGCAACCCAGGACGCCTTGGTCCGCAGCATTCCGAACGTGGTCGAGGACGGCGTTCCCGCGGGCGGCGAGGACGACTTCGAGGTCATCAAGACGGTAGGGACGCCGCGCGATTTCTCCGGCGACGGCTTCGAGCCGCGGGACCACCTGGAGATCGGCGAGCTGATCGGCGCCATCGACATGGAACGCGGCGCCAAGGTTTCCGGCGCCCGCTTCTATTTCCTGAAGGGCATGGGCGCCCGGCTGGAACTGGCCCTGCTGAACATGGCGATGGACCAGGCCGTGGCCGCAGGCTTCACCCCGATGATCACGCCGACCCTGGTGCGTCCCGAGACGATGCAGGGCACGGGCTTCGATGTGGCGCACGACGCCGAGATCTACCGCCTGGCGGACGACGACCTTTACCTCGTGGGCACCTCCGAGGTCCCGCTGGCCGGCTATCACGCCGACGAGATCCTCGACCTTTCCGGCGGCCCGCTGCGCTACGCCGGCTGGTCCTCCTGCTACCGGCGCGAGGCCGGCTCGCACGGCAAGGACACCCGCGGCATCATCCGCGTCCACCAGTTCAACAAGGTGGAGATGTTCACCTACACCACGGTCGAGGAGGCCGCCAAGGAGCACGAGCGGCTGCTCGCCTGGGAAGAGGAAATGCTCGCCAAGGTCGAGCTGCCCTACCGCGTCATCCACACGGCGGCAGGCGACTTGGGTACCTCCGCCGCCCGCAAGTACGACTGCGAGGCCTGGGTTCCGACGCAGAATGCCTACCGGGAGCTGACCTCGACCTCCAACTGCACCACCTTCCAGGCCCGCCGCCTGAACGTGCGCGAGCGGTTGAGCGGCGAGGAGAAGAAGGGCACCCGTACGGTGGCGACCCTCAACGGCACTTTGGCGACCACGCGCTGGATCGTCGCGATCCTGGAGCACCACCAGAACGCCGACGGTTCGGTCAATGTCCCGGCCGCGCTCCGCCCGTACCTGGGCGGCCTGGAAGTGATCCCGGTCCTCAAGTAAGGCCCTGGCAGGGCGGTTCTGCGGTACAGCCAGGGTTCACCGAGGGTTCACGCAGTGTGAGCCATTCCCTACCCTGCCGTAGGGTGCGTCTGGTTCACTTGATCCATGACAACTACAGCTGATAGAGCGACTGCCGGCAGCGAAGACCGGCAAGCAGAAGGAAACCGCCCCGCCAGGATCCCGACGGAAGAGCGCCGCCTCGTGGCGCTGGACGTGGACGGGACACTGGTGAACCATGACGGGCACATGAGCCCGGCCGTACGCGAGGCCGCGCAGTCCGTGGTGGACGCCGGCCACGAGGTCGTCGTCTCCACCGGCCGGTCGCTTGGCGCCACGCTGCCCATCATCGAGCTGATCGGCCTGACCAAGGGCTACGCCGTGTGCTCGAACGGCGCCGTGACCCTGCGGATCGATGCCGGCCTCGAGGACGGCTACGAGGTGATCGACCGCGTGACCTTCAACCCGGGACCGGCGCTCCGTGCGTTGCGGAGCAAGCTGCCCACGGCAAAGTTCGCGCTGGAAGACGATGAGGGAAGCTTCCTCTCCACGGAGCGCTTCCAGGATCCCAGCTTCGGGGTCGAGGCGGACGGCGTGGACTTCGAAACGATGCTGGAATCCACCGCGGTCCGTGTCGTCGTGTTCAGCACGGAGAATACCCCCGAGGAATTCAAGGAAGCCATCGACGAGGCCGGCCTGCATGGCGTCACTTACTCCGTCGGCTGGACGGCGTGGCTGGACATCGCAGCCAACGGCGTGACCAAGGCCAGCGCCCTGGAGACCCTGCGCCGCAAGCTGGAGATCGACCCCGCCCAGACCGTGGCCATGGGGGACGGCCGGAACGACATCGAGATGCTCGACTGGGCCGCCCGCGCGATCGCCATGGGACAGGCACCCGAGGAGGTCGCCGCCGTCGCCCACGAGGTCACGGGCACCGTGGAAGAGGACGGCGCCGTGCCGGTGCTGCGCAGTCTGCTGTCTGAGTACATCTAGCGCCGCAGCTGCCGCACCGGGCCAGGGCAGTCAGGCTCTCAGCCGTAGGGCAGCGCCGCCGGAGGCAGCGACTTTGGTCCGTAGACCAGGTCCAGCAGGCGGGCGGCGGCCGGGCGGCAGGCCCATTCCTCGGCCCAGTGCGAGCGGACCACGGCCTTGCTGACGGCCTGGGTCGTGATGCCCAGGACTTCGGCGATGAACTTCTGCTGGCCGCGCGCGCCGGGGGTCAGCAGGTCCAGCACCTTCCACTCCGCCTCGGTGCGGGTGGCGACGATCTGGCCGATCAGCCGGAGCACGGCCTCGGCCTCGGCGGCCACCTCGGCGTCGGGTCCCTCGACCGCCAGCGGGACCCGTTCGCCCGTCTTCCGCGCCCGGTCCACCGCGCGCCGCGCGTAGACCAGGCCGAACCCCTCGGCCTCGCCGATTTCTTCGGGCAAGGGCTGGTGGATTTCGCCGACGCCGATCCCGACGTGCCAGCGCCGGTTCCGCAGCGCGATCAGCGCGGCATCGATCGCCGTCTTCGCATCCTCGACGACGCCGATCGCTTCATCCCCTACCGAGCGCTGGAAGGCGATGGCGGCGGGCAGGTGCCGCAGCGCCTTGGTCAGCTCCGGCACAAGGTCGCCGACTTCCCGCGAATCACGCTGGTTGATCGTCAGCACGTACATGCCACCAGTATGACCAACGCTCGGGCCGAATCAACTGATTTCGGTTGTTATCCCGCGTGTGGAGGACAACGGAAGGCGGCCCGGGCGCTATCGGCCCGGACCGCCTTCCGTGTCTGTTGTGCTGTGCGGGGCAGGGCTAGAGCGTGCGGCCCTGGGCCTCGCTGCTGTCCGCGGTTCCGCCGTCCACGTCGCGGCCCTGCGGCTCGTCGGCTGCGGACTCCTCGCCCAGCGCGGCGAAGCGCTTGATGGAAGCCTCGAGCTCGGCCTCCGCGGCGGCGCGGTCGGACCAGCCCTCCGCCTTGACCCACTTGCCCGGCTCCAGGTCCTTGTAGCGGGTGAAGAAGTGCTCGATCTCCTTGACCAGGAATTCCGGCACGTCGGAGAGCTCCTGGATGTGGTCGAAGCGCTTGTCGGCCGGAACGCACAGGACCTTGGCGTCGCCGCCGCCGTCGTCGGTCATGTTGAAGACAGCGATCGGACGGGACTCGACCAGGACGCCCGGCAGGAGGTCGAAGTCCTGCAGCATGACCAGGGCGTCCAGCGGATCCCCATCCTCGCCGAGGGTGTCCTCGAAGTAGCCGTAATGGGTGGGGTACTGCATCGAGGTGAACAGCACCCGGTCCAGCCGCAGGCGGTGGGTCTCGTGGTCGATCTCGTACTTGACGCGCGATCCCTTGGGGATCTCGATCGTCACATCGTGCTGCATGGCAGGCTCCTTGGAATACGGTGGCATTGCTGTAAAGGCGTGGGCGCGGTGGACGGGCCGAGGGGGCCGCGCCGGTCTAGGCTTAACGATATAGCTCCCCAAGCAGCGGTCCGTCATTTGGCCTTGTTCTGCTACGGCGAACCGGTGCGGGGTGCTGCTTTGTCTTGCGGGAAGCCGGGGGAGGGGAACGATGGGCCGTGGGTGGCGTGCGCTGACGTCGCTGCTGCTGGCGGCCGCGTTTGCCGTGCTCGCCGTGCCCCTCGGGTTGAACCTGGCACAGGCCGTCGAATGGCCGGAGGCCGGGCCGCAGCCGGTCATCAGCACGCCGCCCGCCCAGCAGGAGCCGCGCGCGCTCTCCGCGGCGCCGCTCCTCGCAACCGGCCAGCCCGCGGCGCCGGCTGTCGACGCCCAGGCGCTCGGCAAGGCGCTGGACGGGGCGTTGAAGTACGACGGCGAGGGAGACGTGACGGCGATCGTCACCGAGGCGTCCACCGGGAAAGTGGTCTACGACCGCGGGGGCTCCGAACCCCGGATCCCGGCGTCCAACATGAAGCTGCTGACCGCTGCCGCCGCCCTCTCCACGCTGGGGGCGGACGCGCGTTTCAGCACGGAGGTCGTCCGTGGCAGTTCGCCCGGCGCCGTTGTCCTGCGCGGCGGCGGCGACGTCCTGCTCGGCGCGGGGGAATCCCGGCCCGGCGAGGTCCGGGGACGGGCCGGGCTCAAGACCCTGGCCCAGGCGGCTGCGCAGGAAATCGACACAGGTGAATACAGCGGCGCCCTCACGGTTCAGCTGGACGATTCGCTGTTCGCAGGTCCGGCGATCAGCCCGGCGTGGGCGCCCGAGGACGTCCAGGCCGGCGAAATCGGGCCGGTCCACGCCCTGGCCCTCAACGGCGGGCGGGAGCGCGCCGACGGCACGGGCGCGTACGCGGCGGACCCGGCACTGGCCGCCGCGTCCGCCTTCCGGGACGAGCTGGCCGATGCCGTGGCCGGCCGCGGCATCAAGGTGGCCCCGGACGTGGTGCGCGGCCGTGCCGCCGAGGATGCTCCGGTGCTGGCCGCCGTCGACTCCGCGACGGTGGCCGCGCAGGTCAACTACCTGCTGCTGCATTCGGACAACTATGTCGCGGAAGCCATGGCGCGCAACCTGGCACTGGCGAGCGGCAAGCCCGGCTCCTTCGGCGGCGGCACCGAGGCCATCAAGGAGGCGCTGGGCCTGCTCGAGATCCCGATGGACGGGCTGTTGATCACGGACGCCTCCGGCCTTTCGCCCGGGGACCGGGTCTCCGCCGCCCAGATCGCCGCCGTCGTCCGCGAGATGACGAACGGGGAGAACCCGAATCTCCGGGCCGCGCTGGACGGTCTGCCCGTTGCGGGATTGAACGGGACCCTGAGGGAGCGGTTCACCGACGAAGCCGCGGCCGGTGCCGGGCTGGTCAGGGCGAAGACCGGGACGCTCAATGCGGTGTCGTCGCTGGGCGGGTACGCAGTATCCGCGGAAGGGCATATGTTCGTATTCGCCTTCGTGGCCAATGGCCTGCAGGGGCCGGCCGAACCCGCCCGGGAGGCCTTGGACCGCGCCGCGGCCGTCCTGGCTGGCTGCGGCTGCCGCTAAAGATGCCCGCCGGGGAATGGTTCACCGCTGGGCGAACGGCCGGTGACCGCTGCCGCCATCCTGTGATCTGATGGGGTGCATGGAGACTCCTGCGTCCGCACCCGAAAATCCGCCCCGGCTGGTCAACTGGGAGCTGGCTGCTACCACCGCCGCCAAGCTGACGCCTGCGGGCCCGAAACTTTCCACCGCGCAGATCCGGGCCGCCGTCGCCAACCTGCGCGAGCTGGCGGACGTGTCAGTGGAGCACGTGCACCGGATCACCGGGCTGGACGCCGCCCGGGACCTGCGCGACTCCCAGGTACTGGTGGTGGACCGCGCGGAGTGGTCCAAGGCCAACGCCCGCAGCTTCGAGGCACTGCTGCAGCCGGCCCTGGAGGAGCTGGCGCGCAAGAAGCCCGAACAGCTCAAGAGTGCCGCCACCGCCGTCGGCAGCACGCTGACCGGCACGCAGATGGGGGCGATCCTGTCCTTCCTCTCCAGCAAGGTCCTCGGCCAGTACGACCCCTTCTGCGCCCTGCTGCCCGGCGGGCCCGCGGGCGGGCGGCTGCTGCTTGTGGCGCCGAACGTCATCTCCGTGGAGCAGGAACTGAACGTGGAGCCTGCGGACTTCCGGCTCTGGGTCTGCCTGCACGAGCAGACGCACCGGGTGCAGTTCGCCGCGGCGCCGTGGCTGCGCGACCACATGATGCAGCAGATTGGCCAGCTGTCCTCCGGACTGGTCGCCAAGGCGGACACCTTCGCGGAGCGGCTGCAGCAGGCGGCGCGGGCCGTGGTGGCCGGCGGCAAGGACGCGCTGCAGGGGACCAGGAACGACGCCGGCAGTCCGGACAGCGCGGTATTCGCCGGCGGTGCGGGCACCCTCATCGACCTGTTCCAGGATCCCGAGGACAAGGCCGTCTTCTCGCATCTGACCGCCGTCATGAGCCTGCTCGAGGGCCACGCCAACGTGGTGATGGACGCGGTGGATTCCTCGGTCGTGCCCACCGTCAAGACCATCCGGCAGCGCTTCAACGCCCGCAGCAAGAGCAGGGGCGCAGTCGAGAACCTGATCCGCCGGCTGCTCGGGCTGGACGCGAAGGCCCGCCAGTACACGGACGGCGCCAGGTTCGTCCGGGCCGTGGTGGACCAGATCGGCATGGAGGGCTTCAACCAGGTCTGGCAGCGCGAGGAGAATCTGCCGACCGAGGACGAAATCCACAACCCGGACCTCTGGATCAGCCGCATGGACCAAAGCCGCCCATGAGCGGTGCGGCCCCGGAGGCTCTCCCGCGCAGGCCGCGGCTCCACCCGCTGGTCGGCACCGCGCGCAACCACATCCGTTCGGCCCTGGAACTGCTGGGGGCGCAAAAAGCGGAGGCAACGGACCAGGACGGGCGCCCGGCACCGCCGCTGCTGCTCGTCGCGTGCAGCGGCGGTCCCGATTCGCTGGCGCTGGCGGCCGTGGCCGCCTACTTCGCCCGCCCCCTGCGGGACGGCAGGCAGTTGTGGCGGGTGGGCGCCGTCGTCGTTGACCACGGCCTGCAGCCGGGAAGCGCGGACGTCGCCCGCCGGGCCGCCGGCCAGGCGGATGCGCTGGGGCTGGATCCCGTTCTGGTGCGCCGCGTGGAGGTCGACCGGCCCGGCATGGGCCCCGAGGCCGCGGCGCGCACGGCCCGCTACGAGGCCATGGACCGGGCGGCCGAGGAGACCGGCGCGGCGGCCGTACTGCTCGGGCACACCCTCGATGACCAGGCCGAACAGGTGCTGCTCGGCCTCGGCCGCGGCTCGGGCACACGGTCCCTCGCCGGGATGCCCGCCCGCCGCGGCAAGTACCTTCGCCCCTTCCTCGGCCTGCGCCGCCGCGACACCGAGGAACTTTGCGCCGTGGCGGGACTCGAGCCGTGGCACGACCCCACCAACCGGGACCCGAAGTTCCTGCGCTCCCGGGTGCGGACCGAGGTGCTGCCCTTCCTGGAGGACCGGCTGGGTCCCGGCGTCGCCGAGGCGCTCTGGCGGACCGGGCGGATCCTTCGCCAGGACGCCGACTACCTCGAAGAGCTCGCGGAGCGGGAATACCAGCGGCTGCACACCGTCACGGCTGCGGGCATCGAACTGGACCGGGAGGGCCTGGCGGAGCTGCCGGAGGCGATGAAGCAGCGCGTCATAGCCCGTGCCGCAGCCCAGCTCGGCGGGGAGAACCCGAGCTACGAGAGGCTCCTCGCGGCGGAAGCGCTGCTGCGGCGGAAGGGGTCGGCCGGACCGGTGCAGCTGGCCGGGAAAGTCAGCGTCTACCGCAAGGTTCGAGGGGACAAGTTTGCGCAAGACGAGCGCGGCTATGGCAATCTTGTTTTTAGAGCAACTGGCCCCTAGCCAGTGTCACCACATCTTAGTTATGGGAGTATCCGGTGGATTCGAACGACGTCCAGGCTGACCTCAAGCACGTCCTCTACACCAAGGAACAAATCCAGCAGCGCATCGCCGAACTCGCCGCGCAGATCGACAAGGATTATGAGGGCCGCGACCTGCTGATCGTCGGGGTACTCAAGGGCGCGGTAATGGTCATGGCGGACCTGGCGCGCGCCCTGCACAGCCACCTCAAGATGGACTGGATGGCCGTGTCCTCCTACGGCTCCGGCACCCAGTCCTCCGGCGTGGTCCGGATCCTGAAGGACCTGGAGACGGACCTGATGGGCAAGCACGTGCTCATCGTCGAGGACATCATCGATTCCGGCCTGACCCTGTCGTGGCTGAAGACCAACCTCCTCTCGCGCGGCCCGGCGTCGGTGGAAATCTGCACCCTGCTGCGCAAGCCGGATGCCGCCAAGGTCGAGATCGACGTGAAGTACGTCGGCTACGAGATCCCGAATGAGTTCGTGGTCGGCTACGGGCTGGATTTTGCGGAGAAATACCGCAACCTGGACTTCATCGGCACGCTGGCTCCCCACGTCTACGAGTAGGGCCGAAGCGAAGGCCGGCGGGAGCCTTTGAGAACCGCGGCGGGCGAAACGCTGGCAAATGCTTGCTTGTACGCCGAGAGGGAACTATTCTTCCCCGCCGTGCGTGATTTACCTCGGACGGGTGTATGACTAGACGTGTCACACCACGCGCAGAACAGCAGGAGGGACGGGCCCAGTGCCCTTAGTCGCATGAAATTGAAGAACATTTTCAAGGGGCCGATCATCTGGATCGTGCTGGTTCTGGCCATCCTGCTGATCGCCGTACCTAACCTCGCCGGCCCGCAGTCCGAGCGCGTGGACACCAGCGTCGGCCTGCAATTGCTCCGCGAGAACAAGGCGGAGCAGGCACGGATCAACGACGGCGCCCAGAGCGTGGAGCTGACCCTGCGCGACGACTTCGTCCAGGACGACGTCAACAAGGGCCGCAGCATTACCTTCTTCTACAGCACGGACCGCGGTCCGGACATCGTGCAGGCCATCAACGCCTCCAAGGTTGATACCTTCACGGACCAGCCTGTGGAAAACAACTGGTTCATGAGCTTCATCAGCCTGATCCTGCCCATCCTGATCATCGGCCTGATCTTCTGGTTCCTGCTCTCGCGCATGCAGGGCGGCGGCTCCAAGGTGATGCAGTTCGGCAAGTCCAAGGCCAAGCTGATCTCCAAGGACATGCCCCAGGTCACCTTCGCCGATGTAGCCGGCGCGGACGAGGCCGTCGAGGAACTGCACGAGATCAAGGAATTCCTGCAGGAGCCGGGCAAGTTCCAGGCGCTCGGCGCCAAGATCCCCAAGGGCGTGCTGCTGTATGGCCCTCCCGGCACGGGCAAGACCCTGCTGGCCCGCGCCGTTGCGGGCGAGGCCGGCGTGCCGTTCTACTCGATTTCCGGTTCGGACTTCGTCGAGATGTTCGTCGGCGTCGGCGCGTCCCGCGTCCGCGACCTGTTCGAGCAGGCCAAGAGCAACGCCCCCGCCATCATCTTCGTTGACGAGATCGACGCCGTCGGCCGCCACCGCGGCGCCGGCGTCGGCGGCGGCAATGACGAACGCGAGCAGACGCTGAACCAGCTGCTCGTCGAAATGGATGGCTTCGACGTCAAGACCAACGTCATCCTGATCGCCGCCACCAACCGCCCGGACGTCCTGGACCCCGCGCTGCTGCGTCCGGGCCGCTTCGACCGCCAGATCGCCGTGGAGGCGCCGGATCTCGACGGCCGCCACCAGATCCTCCAGGTCCACGCCGCCGGGAAGCCGATGGCTCCGGACGTCGACCTCCGTGCCCTGGCCAAGCGCGCCCCCGGTTTCACCGGCGCGGACCTGGCCAACGTGCTGAACGAGGCCGCCCTGCTGACCGCGCGCTCCAACGCGCAGCTGATCGACGACCGTGCCCTGGACGAGGCGATCGACCGCGTGATGGCCGGCCCGCAGAAGCGCTCCCGCGTCATGAAGGAACACGAGCGGAAGATTACGGCCTACCACGAGGGCGGCCACGCGCTGGTCGCCGCGGCCCTGCGCTACACCGCGCCGGTCACCAAGGTCACCATCCTCCCGCGCGGCCGGGCCCTCGGCTACACGATGGTGGTCCCCGAGGATGACAAGTACTCGGTGACCCGCAACGAGCTGCTGGACCAGCTGGCCTACGCCATGGGCGGCCGCGTCGCGGAGGAGATTGTCTTCCACGACCCGTCCACCGGCGCCTCGAACGACATCGAGAAGGCCACCGGCACGGCCCGCAAGATGGTCACCCAGTACGGCATGAGCGAACGCGTCGGCGCGGTCAAGCTGGGCCAGGGCGGCGGCGAGCCGTTCTTGGGCCGCGATATGTCGCACGAGCGCAATTACTCGGACCACGTCGCCTTCGTGGTGGATGAGGAAGTGCGCCGGCTGATCGACACCGCGCACGACGAGGCCTACGCCGTCCTGACCGAGAACCGCGACGTGCTGGACCGCCTGGCCCTGGCACTGCTGGAACGCGAGACGCTGAACCAGCGCGAGATCGCCGAGGTCTTCGCGGACATCCGCAAGCGTGAGTACCGCGACGTCTGGCTCTCCAAGGAGACCCGCCCCGTCCACGACATCCCGCCGGTGGTGAGCCCGAAGGAACGCGCGGAGGCCGCGGCCCGGCGGAACAGCAATGACGAGGAAGAGGGCCACTCTTCCGTCATCGTGGACCCGGAGCCCGGCGCCCCGCAGCTGCCCGGCGAGAATCCCCCGGTGCCCGGCCCCGGTACTCCGGGCGCGGGACCCGGCGGCCCCACCGGCTAGGATCGATTCGTGACCGAATACGATGACGTTGTTGCCGAGCTGGAAATCGACGCTACGATCGACCTCCAGCGGATCGAGAAGGCCGTCCGCGAGATCCTGATCGCGGTGGGCGAGGATCCGGACCGCGAGGGGCTGCAGGACACTCCGAAGCGGGTCGCCCGGTCCTACGCCGAGATCTTCGCCGGCCTGCACCAGGATCCGGGGGACCTGCTGGCCACCACCTTCGACCTCGACCATGAGGAGATGGTGCTGGTCAAGGACATCCCCTTCTACTCGACGTGCGAGCACCACCTGGTGCCGTTCCACGGCACCGCCCACATTGGCTATATCCCGTCGCATGACGGTAAGGTGACGGGGCTGAGCAAACTGGCCCGGCTGGTGGAGATCTACGCCCGCCGGCCGCAGGTGCAGGAACGGCTCACTACCCAGATCGTGGACGCGCTCGTGGAACACCTCGAGCCCAAGGGCGCCATCGTCGTGATCGAGTGCGAGCACATGTGCATGTCCATGCGTGGAGTGCGCAAGCCCGGAGCCAGGACCGTGACCTCGGCCGTCCGCGGCCAGCTGCGGGAACAGGCCACCCGGGCCGAGGCCATGAGCCTGATCATCGGCCGCTGAGAAGGCCAAGAAACAGAAACGGTAGAGATTGATGGATTCACTCGCTGCAGTCCCCGGAACGGGACCGGCTACTTCCCCCCTGCCCGTGCTTCGCAAGGCCCGCGGCCCCAAGAGCTTCTCGGACCTGCCGACGGACCGCTGCGTGGTCATGGGGATCCTCAATGTCACGCCGGATTCCTTCAGCGACGGCGGCGAATTCGTTGCCGCGGACAAGGCCATCGCCCAGGGCCTCAAGCTGCTCTACGGCGGGGCGGACATCATCGACGTCGGTGGCGAA
This sequence comes from Arthrobacter mangrovi, assembly GCF_026011795.1. Classification (GTDB taxonomy): domain Bacteria; phylum Actinomycetota; class Actinomycetes; order Actinomycetales; family Micrococcaceae; genus Crystallibacter; species Crystallibacter mangrovi. The sequence continues at coordinate 407,283 of NZ_BRVS01000004.1, forward strand.
TCCACCCGGCCCGGCTCGCAGCCGGTGTCTCCGGAGGAGGAGCAGGCGCGGATCCTGCCGGTCATCGAGGCCCTCGCGAAGGCCGGAGCCCTCATCAGCGTGGACACCAAGAACGTGGACACCGCGGCCAAGGCCCTGGACGCCGGGGCCGGCATCATCAACGACGTCTCCGGCATGACCTATGACCCGCAGATGCCCGCGCTGATCGCCGAGCGCAAGGTGCCCTACGTGCTTATGCACAGCCGCGGCGAGGCCCGGCATGATGACCCCAAGGCCAAGTATGAGGACGTCGTGGCCGAGGTGCTGGCGGAGCTGACCGAGCTCCGGGACAAGTTCGTGGCGGCCGGAGTGGCGCCCGAGCTGCTGATCCTCGATCCGGGGCTCGGCTTCTCCAAGAACGGCGAGCACAACTGGGCGCTGCTGCGCGCCCTGCCGGAGTTCACCAAGCTGGGCCACAAGGTCCTGGTCGCCGCCTCCCGCAAGCGCTTCCTGGGCAGCCTGCTTTCCGAAGCCGGCAAGGCTGCGGCCCCCGCGGAGCGGGACGACGCCACCGTGGCGATCTCCGCCCTGTCCGCGGCCAACGGCGCCTGGGGCGTGCGCGTGCACGACGCCGGTGCGAGCCTTGACGCGGTCAAGGTCGCGTCCGTCTGGGCCGGGTAAGGGCGGTGCCGATGGCAGCCGGATCGGCCCGCAGGGATATCATCGCGCTCTCCGGAATCACCGCCGTCGGCTACCACGGGGTGTTCGACCATGAACGCCGGGACGGCCAGCCGTTCACCGTGGACGTCGCCCTGCACACGGATATCCGCGCGGCAGCCGCCAGCGACGATCTGGCCGACACGGCCAACTACGGCGCCCTCGCGGAGGGGGTCCAGGCGATCATTACCGGCGAGCCGGTAAACCTGATCGAAACCCTGGCCGAGCGGATCGCTGGCTACGTGCTCGCCGGTTTCGCCGTGGCGGCCGTCGAGGTAACGGTCCATAAGCCCCAGGCCCCTATCGAGGTGCCCTTCGGCGACGTCACCATCACGATCTTCCGGGAGCAGCCATGAGCGTCAAAGCAGTGCTGGCGCTGGGCAGCAACCTCGGCGAACGCAGCGATACCCTCTCCCATGCGGTGGCTGACCTCGTCGATACTCCGCGCGTGCGCCTCTGCGCCGTGTCGCCCGTGGTGCAGACCAAGTCCGTTGGCGGGCCGGCGGACCAGCCGGACTACCTGAACATGGTGATCGAGGTGGAAACGGACCTCGGACCCTGGGAACTGCTGGCGCACTGCCAGGCGGTCGAGAACAAGCACCACCGCACGCGCGAAGTGCGCTGGGGGCCGCGTACGCTGGACGTAGATATCATCACGTACGGGGACCTGACCATGGATGAGCCGACCCTGACCATCCCGCATCCGAGGGCGCACGAGCGGGCATTCGTGCTGCAGCCGTGGGCCTGGATGGACTCGCACGCCACCTTGGCCGGGGTGCCGGTCGGGGAACTGGCCGCGGCTGCCGAAGACCTTGACGGTCTGGCGCCCTTCGAACCGGGACGTTGACAGCGAGCTAAGGGGGCACGGGGATTGTGAGGACCATCAAGTACAGCTGGCTGGCAATCATTGCCCTCTGTGCCGGCGTGCTGGGCTGGCTGGCCAACCTGCTGGCCATCCGGAACGGGCTCCCCGTGCCGGTCCTGCACCTTAGCTCCCTGGCGACGATGGGCGCCGTCGTCCTCTTTACCCTGATCCTCGGCCTGAAGGTGCGCAGCTGGCGCAACGGCAAACGCGAGAAGCCGCTGGACCCGATCCTCGCCGCGCGCACCCTGGTCCTTGCGCAGGCCTGCGCCTATGCCGGTTCCCTGCTGCTCGGCTGGCACGCCGGGATCATGGTGGACCAGCTCGTGCTGCTGTCCTTCCGCCCCGCGTCAGAGGTGTTCCTGCAGGTGCTGGCCATGATGGGCGGCGGCCTGGTCATGGTCGTCGTCGGGCTGGTCGTCGAGCGGTTCTGCAAGCTGCCTCCCGAGGACCCGGAGGCGTCGGAGCGGGAGCGCGGGCGGGCCGAAGGGGAGGGGGAGTATGCGTAGCGAGCCCATCGACCCGGACGGGATCAGCTGGATCCGCGTCTCGCCCAAGTTCATCACCGTGCAGCTGATCGGCTGGGCGGTCGGCACGGTCATTGCCGTCGCGGTGGCCAGCGTGCCGCTGGCGCTCCTGCTGACCGAAGTGTGGCCGGGCTTCCCGGCCTGGCTGGCGTGGACCTTCAGCACAGGAACCCTGCTGGTCAGTCTGTGGATGGGCGTGCTGATCCCGCGCCAGGTACGGTCCATCGGTTACGCCGAGCGGGACGAGGACCTGCTGATCCGCCGCGGCATCTTCTTCCAGCGCGTCATGGTGGTGCCGTACGGCCGGATGCAGTACGTGGACGTCGCCGTCGGCCCGCTGGAGCGCGCCTTCGGCCTCGCCTCGGTGAAGCTGCATACCGCGTCGCCGCAGACCAACGCGGCCATTCCGGGAGTGCCGGCCGCCGAGGCCGCCCGATTGCGCGAGCAGCTATCGGCGCGAGGACAGGCAAGGCTGGCCGGGCTGTGACCGGGCCGCTGGGACCGGGACCCGAGGTCCCGGCGTCGGCCGGTCCCACCCGGGACGTCCCGCTGGTGCCGGACCACGAAGACAGCTGGCACCGGGTCCATCCGATCTCGCCGCTGGTGCGGGGCTGGCTGGCGCTGGCCGCCCTCGCCTACTTCTTCGGGCGCGACTGGTTCGAGTCCATCTTCAGGGGCGAACCGCTCTGGCTGCTCGCCGAGGGCCGCGGCTTCGTGGCCGCCGCCATCCTCCTCGGAGTCCTGCTGCTGCTGGTCGGCGGTTTCCTGACGTCCTGGTGGTTCACGCGCTACCAGGTGACGCAGGAACACGTGCGGGTCAACTCCGGCATCCTGTTCCGCCAGCACCGCCAGGCGAGGCTGGACCGCGTGCAGGCCATCGACGTCATCCAGCCGCTGCTCGGGCGGATCTTCGGGCTGGCGGAACTGAAGTTCGAAGTGGCCGACGCCGGCGAATCGGCCGTGCGGCTGGCCTACCTCCCGCTCGCCTCGGCGCAGCAGCTGCGGGCCACGATTTTGGCCCGGGCTTCCGGGGCGGAGGCCGATCCGGAGCATCCCGACCAGATCCTCGAGGCGCCGGAACACCCGGTGCTGGCGATTCCCGCCCCCCGAGTCGTTGGTGCCGCGCTGCTTTCCGGGTCAACGGTCGCACTTGCCATCATGGTCCTGGTCATCGGCACAGGCCTCTTCGTGGGCCATGCCCTGGACTGGAGCAGCAGCGGCGTGATCCTGTCCGCCCTGGTGCCCGGACTGATCGCCGTGTTCGCCGGCTACTGGAGCGTGTTCTCCACGGCATACAATTTCCGCGCCGCCGTTTCCCCGGATGGCATCCGGCTGCGCTACGGCCTGCTGGAGACGCGGGCGCAGACCGTGCCGCCCGGGCGCGTCCAGGCCGTCGCCGTCACGCAGCCGCTGCTCTGGCGGTTCAAGGACTGGTACCGCATCAAGGTCAACGTGGCCGGGTACGGTGTCAGCGCGGAGAATGCCGGCGCGCGCACCACGCTGCTGCCCGTCGGCAGGCGCGAGGACGTGATGCAGATGCTCGCCCTCGTGCTGCCGGACCCCGGAACCGAGGATCCGTTCGGCGTCTTCGGCGCAGGCCTTGCAGGCAAGGATAACGACGGCGGCTTCGTCACCTCCCCGCGCCGGGTGCGGTGGCTGTCCTTCCTCACCTGGCGGCGCAACGGCTTCGCCGTCACCCGGACGGCACTGCTGGCCCGCTCGGGACGGCTGTGGCGCAGCCTCGCCGTGGTGCCGCATGAACGAACCCAGTCGATGGCCCTGCACCAAGGCCCGCTGGCCCGCCTGCTCAAGGTCGCGGACCTGCAACTGCACACCACCATGGGACCGGTCAGGCCTGTCGTGTACCAGATGGACATCGCGACGGCCCGCCGGCTCTTCGACGAACAGGCCGCGCGGGCGGCGGCCGCACGCCGGCACAGCCTTCCCGAGCGCTGGCTCGAGCACCAGCCTGAAGACCCGGGCGGGCCGGACCATTCAGTGTTCCCGGGGCAGATGGAGCGAGGGGTCCGGCCGGACTCCCCGGACCGGCCGGACCAGCAGGCCGTCGGCCTCGGCGGACAGGAGCAGGATGAACAGCACTAAACCGGGACGACTAGGCATCGGAGTAATCGGCGCCGGCAAGGTCGGCGCCGTCCTCGGGGCTGCCCTGCGCGCCGCGGGGCACGCCGTCGTCGGTGTTTCCGCCGTGTCCGAGGACAGCCGCGAACGGGCGGAACTCCTGCTTCCCGGAGTGCCGGTGCTGGAGATTCCCGACATAGCCGAGCGGGCCGAGCTGGTGCTGCTCGCGGTACCGGACGATGCCCTGCCGGAGCTGGTGGCCGGACTGGCGGAGACCGGCGCCTGGCAGCCGGGCCAGCTGATCGCGCACACCTCGGGCCGCCACGGTGTCGATGTGCTCGCGCCGGCCCGGGCGAAGGGCGCGATCGGCCTGGCCATCCACCCGGCCATGACATTCACCGGCATGAGCCTGGACCTGACCCGGCTCACCGACTGCGCCTTCGGCGTGACCGCTCCGGCCACAATGCTGCCGATCGCGCAGGCCCTGGTCGTGGAGATGGGCGGCGAACCCATCGTGATCGAGGAGCAGGACCGGCCGCTCTACCATGCGGCCCTCGCCCATGCGTCGAACCATCTGGTTACCATTGCCGCGCAGTCGGCGCAGTTGTTGCGCAGCGCCGGTGTGGAACGGCCGGACCGCCTGCTAAGCGCCCTGATGCGGGCTTCCCTCGAGAATGCCCTGGCCGCGGGCGAGGCGGCGTTGACCGGCCCGGTGGCCCGGGGCGACGTCGGCACGGTGCTGGCGCATCGACAGGCGCTGCTCGATTACGAGCTCGAGCACACCGGGACGGACATCCGCCAAACCTACGAAGAGCTGGCCAGGGCCACTGCAAAGCGGGCGCTGGCCCGCGGGCGGCTGAAGGAAGGCCAGGCGGCGCAGATCCTCGACATCCTCAACCCCCAGACCCCTCCGAAGGAAGAAAAGTGACCCGCAGACCGCTCCTGGCCCGCACCTATGCCGAACTGAATGCCGCCAGTGCAGAGCTGCTGGGCAGGGCAGCGGCATCCCACCACGCCGGGCACACGAGCCTGGGACTGGTCCCGACCATGGGGGCGCTGCACGAGGGCCACGCCGCCCTGGTGAGGAGCGCGCGCGAGGCGAACGACGTCGTCGTTGTTTCCATCTTCGTGAACCCCCTCCAGTTCGGCGAGGCCGCGGACCTGGAGCGCTACCCGCGGAACCTGGAGGCCGACCTGGACCTGCTGGCCGCCTGCGGAGCGGACGTCGCGTTCGCTCCTTCGTCGGAGGAGGTGTACCCCGGTGGCGAGCCGATGGTGCGGATCTCTTCGGGAGCGCTGGGTGCCAAATTCGAGGGCGCCTCCCGGCCGGGACATTTCGACGGCGCCCTCACCGTGGTCGCCAAACTGCTGCACTACGGACTGCCTCCGGTGCCCGCGGACTACCGGGCGTACTTCGGTCAGAAGGACGCCCAGCAGCTGGCCCTGGTCCGCAGGATGGCCGCGGACCTGGACTTCCCCGTGGAGATCGTCGGCGTGCCGACGGTGCGGGATGCCGACGGGCTGGCACTCTCCAGCCGCAACCGGTTCCTCGCTCCCGAGCAGCGCACCGCGGCTCTCGTGCTCTACCGCAGCCTGAGCTATCTGCAGGAGCAGGCGGACCGCCACGAGCCTCTCGACCTGGAGGGCGCGTTGGCGATGATCCGCTCGGTCCGGCAGGTCGACCTGGACTATCTTGAGGTCGTCGACCCGGACAGCCTCGAGCCGCTGGCCTTCAACTGCCAGGACACGCCGTTCACCGGTGAAGCGCTGGCCTTGATCGCCGCGCGGGTCGGCGACGTGCGGCTGATCGACAACGTCAGACTGGGCTGACCGGCCCAAATAGGACGCTGCCAAACACACCCGGTACCCTTAAGTACCGTGACCACACATAACCCCCCCACCCCTTCCGCGGAGCCAACCGACGTTTCCGAGCAGATGCGCGTGCGCATGGACAAGCGCGCCAAGCTGGTTCAGGACGGGGCGGACCCCTATCCCGTCGGCGTGGAGCGGACCCACTCGCTGAGCGAAATCCGGGAGAAGCACGGTCACCTCGAGGCTGACGAAACCACCGGCGACATCGTCGGCGTGGCCGGACGCGTGGTCTTCGTGCGCAACACCGGCAAGCTCTGCTTCGCGACGCTGCAGGAGGGCAATGGCACCCGGCTGCAGGCGATGCTGTCCCTGGCGAATGTGGGCGAGGAACAACTGGCCGCGTGGAAGCACCTGGTGGACCTGGGCGACCACGTCTTCATCCGCGGCGAGGTCATCTCTTCCAAGCGCGGCGAGCTTTCCGTCATGGCCGAATCCTGGTCCATGGTCTCGAAGGCGCTGCGGCCGATGCCCGTGCTGCACGCGGACCTGAATGAGGAGACCCGGGTCCGCCAGCGCTACCTGGACCTCATGGTCCGCGACGAGGCGCGCGAGATGGTCTACACCCGGGCGTCGGTGATCCGGTCGATCCGCGACACGCTGCATAGCCGCGGCTACGTCGAAGTCGAGACGCCGATACTGCAGCTCGTGCACGGCGGTGCCGCCGCGCGCCCGTTCGAGACGCACCTGAATGCCTTCGACCAGAAAATGACGCTGCGCATCGCCACGGAGCTTTACCTGAAGCGCGCCGTGGTCGGCGGCATCGACCGGGTATTCGAGATTGGCCGGATCTTCCGCAATGAAGGTGTTGATTCCACCCACAGCCCGGAATTCACCACGCTGGAAAGCTACGAAGCATATGCCGACCAATTCGTCATGGCCGATCGCATGAAGGAAATGATGCTCAATGTGGCGGACGAACTCGGCACACGGATCATCGAAACCGAGAACGGGACGATTGACCTGAACGGCGAATGGAAGTGGCTCGGAGTTTATCCGGGTCTCTCCGAAGCTGTCGGAATTGAAATCACGCCGGAAACCAGCGGTGCAGTGCTTCGGGAAATAGCCCGGAAGCACGGCCTGAAGACGGAGCCCCAGTGGGACCGGCAGAAGCTGGTTATTGAACTGTTCGGGGAAATCGTCGAACCGCAGCTGATCCAGCCGACCTTCGTTTACGATTACCCGCCGGCAGCCCAGCCGCTGGCCCGCGCGCACCGGAGCGAGCCGGGACTGATCGAGGCCTGGGACCTGATCATTGGCGGAATGGAACGCGGAACGGCCTTCAGCGAGCTGATCGACCCCGTCGTCCAGCGGGAGCGGCTTACCGAGCAATCGCGCAAGGCTGCGTCCGGCGACCATGAGGCCATGCAGCTGGATGAGGACTTTTTGCGGGCGCTCGAGTACGGTGCGCCGCCGATGGGCGGCATCGGCCTGGGAATCGACCGGCTGGTCATGTTGTTTACGCAGACAGGGATCCGGGAGACGATCCTCTTCCCGCTGCTGAAACCTGAATTGGGATAACGATGGAATACCTATGGGTGCTGGCCCCCTCCACCGGCGTGGGCCTTATTTTCTACTTTGCCATGAAGGCAGTCTTCAACGCGGACCGGAAAGAACGCGAAGCGCTGGCCGAGGCCGAGCGTGAAGCCGCGGGCGGAGCCGAATAGGGCAATAATCGGCATTTGGATTATGGGGTTGGCATTCAAGCCGGCCCCTTAATCCGTTAACTGGCCCTGCCGCAGGTTCGCTGGTTCCGGTTACGCCTCGGCTGAATCCACAAAGCCATGCCGTATGTTGCGCCCAATTGCCCGATTAGGCAATAATCAAATTGGTTTGGGGAAACCAGGGGGATTTTAGAAAGCTCACAATTAAAGGAGCCACCGTGGCGCAGGAAGTAAAAGTAATTCTCGTTGACGACCTCGAAGGCGGGACTGCGGATGAAACGGTGCGTTTCTCCCTGGACGGCAACAATTTCGAAATCGATCTTTCCACCGAACATGCACAGCAGCTCCGGGACGCGCTGCAGCCGTTTGTCTCAAAGGCGCGCAAGGCGCAGCCCCGTGGCGGTGCCAAGCTGAAGGCCGTCTCGTCCAGCCGCACCCAGGACGCCTCCGCCGTCCGGGCCTGGGCCCGGGAGAACGGGTACACCGTCAGTGACCGCGGCCGCGTGCAGTCGGAAATCCTCGAAGCCTACCGCCGCGCACACGGAGGCTGAGCGGAACGTCACTCTTTAGCCGCGCATTATCCCTTCGGCGAACAGGCATCCCAATCGGAGGATCGGCACGTAGCATCAAAGTACGCAGTAGCTAGGAGTGTGCGAGATGTTTGAGAGATTTACCGACCGTGCCCGTCGCGTTGTCGTGCTGGCTCAAGAAGAAGCCCGCATGCTCAACCACAATTACATCGGGACCGAACACATCCTCCTCGGGCTCATTCACGAGGGCGAGGGTGTGGCGGCAAAGGCGCTGGAATTCCTCGGCGTCTCGCTGAACGGCGTCCGCGAGCAGGTTCAGGAGATTATTGGCCAGGGCCAGCAGGCTCCGAGCGGCCATATCCCGTTCACGCCGCGTGCCAAGAAAGTCCTGGAGCTCTCGCTGCGGGAAGCCCTGCAGCTTGGCCACAACTACATCGGCACCGAGCACATCCTGCTCGGCCTCATCCGTGAGGGCGAGGGCGTTGCCACCCAGGTCCTGGTCAAGCTCGGCGCGGACCTGAACCGCGTGCGGCAGCAGGTCATCCAGTTGCTCTCCGGCTATCAGGGCAAGGAGCCCGTGTCGGCCGGCGGCCAGCAGCAGGAAGGCGCCCCGGCCGGTTCCGTGGTGCTCGACCAGTTCGGCCGCAACCTGACGCAGGCGGCCCGGGAATCCAAGCTGGATCCGGTGATTGGCCGCGAGCATGAGATGGAACGCGTCATGCAGGTCCTCTCGCGCCGTACCAAGAACAACCCCGTCCTGATCGGCGAGCCGGGCGTCGGCAAGACCGCCGTCGTCGAAGGCCTGGCACAGGCCATCGTGCGGGGCGACGTCCCGGAGACCATCCGGGACAAGCAGCTCTACACACTGGACCTGGGCTCCCTGGTCGCCGGCTCGCGCTACCGCGGTGATTTCGAGGAGCGGCTGAAGAAGGTCCTCAAGGAGATCCGTACCCGCGGGGATATCATCCTCTTCATCGACGAGATCCACACCCTCGTTGGAGCGGGCGCGGCCGAAGGCGCCATCGATGCCGCGTCGATCCTCAAGCCGATGCTCGCGCGCGGGGAACTGCAGACCATCGGTGCCACCACGCTGGATGAGTACCGCAAGCACATCGAGAAGGACGCGGCCCTCGAGCGGCGGTTCCAGCCGATCCAGGTCAACGAGCCCTCGGTGGACCACGCCGTGCAGATCCTCAAGGGCCTGCGCGACCGTTATGAGGCGCACCACCGGGTATCCATTACCGACGGCGCCCTGGATGCCGCGGCCCATCTGGCGCACCGCTACATCTCGGACCGTTTCCTGCCGGACAAGGCGATCGACCTGATCGACGAGGCCGGTGCCCGCCTGCGCATCCGCCGGATGACCGCGCCGCCGGAGCTGAAGGAAATCGATGAGAAGATCTCCGAGTTGAAGAAGCAGAAGGAATCTGCCATCGATGCACAGGACTTCGAAGGCGCCGCTTCCCTGCGCGACAAGGAAAGCAAGCTGCAGAACGAGCGCGCAGCGAAGGAGCGTGCCTGGAAGTCCGGCGACCTGGATGAGATCGCCGAGGTTGACGAGGACCTGATCGCGGAGGTGCTGGCCAACTCCACCGGCATCCCGGTCTTCAAGCTGACAGAGGAAGAGTCCAGCCGCCTGATGCACATGGAGGCCGAACTCCACAAGCGCGTCATTGGCCAGGACGAGGCCATCAAGGCAATCTCGCAGGCCATCCGCCGCACCCGCGCCGGCCTGAAGGACCCGAACCGCCCGTCCGGTTCCTTCATCTTCGCCGGTCCGACCGGTGTCGGAAAGACGGAGTTGGCAAAGGCCCTGGCAGAGTTCCTCTTCGGCGAAGAGGACGCCCTGATCACACTGGACATGTCCGAGTACTCCGAGAAGCACACCGTTTCCCGGCTGTTCGGCGCGCCTCCCGGTTATGTCGGCTACGAAGAAGGCGGCCAGCTGACCGAAAAGGTCCGTCGCCGTCCCTTCTCGGTCGTGCTGTTCGACGAGGTTGAGAAAGCCCATGCGGATCTGTTCAATTCACTGCTGCAGATCCTCGAGGACGGCCGCCTGACGGACAGCCAGGGCCGGGTCGTTGACTTCAAGAACACCGTCATCATCATGACGACCAACCTTGGTACCCGCGACATCTCCAAGGGCGTCATGACCGGCTTCCAGTCCGGCACGGATACGAAGACCGGCTATGAGCGGATGCGGGCCCGGGTCCAGGATGAGCTGAAGCAGCACTTCCGCCCCGAGTTCCTCAACCGCGTGGACGACACGGTGGTGTTCCCGCAGCTGACCGAGGAAGAGATCGTCCAGATCGTCGACCTGTTCGTTACCCGTCTGCAGAAGCGCCTGGCGGAGAAGAACATGAAGATCGAACTGACACCCGCCGCCAAGGTCCTGCTGGCCAACCGCGGCTACGATCCCACGATGGGTGCCCGTCCGCTGCGCCGGACCATCCAGCGGGAGGTCGAGGACCAGCTCTCGGAGAAGATTCTGTTCGGCGAGATCCAGCCGGGCGAAGTTATCCATGTGGATGTCGGCGGTGAGGGTGACGGCGCAAAGCTGGTCTTCAGCAGCACCGGTGCCCCCAAGGCCATCGAAGAAGCTCCGGAGACGCCTGCTCTGTCCCAGTAAGAATCATCTGGCTATTGCGTCAGCGAGGGCCCCGCCATATCGGCGGGGCCCTCGCTGCTTTTTGGGGTGGTTTTGGGGGTGTGGTGTGCGGGTTTGCGGTTTAGTGTGGGGGCGTGTAATGTT
>NZ_BRVS01000005.1 GCF_026011795.1 Arthrobacter mangrovi
GGGGCTACGGATTGACCAAGCGAGGCGGCCAGGTCAGCCTGCTCGACAGCGTGGGCGCCCACGACTTGGAAGAAGTCAACGACCTTCGATACATCTTCGATTGCTGCTACTACTGCGGCCAAGTCCCGATGCGGCAGAGCGGCTGCCTCGGCCTGGAACCGCTCGGCGAGTTCCAACAGGCGCTCCCGGATTCCAAAGATGGATGTTTCCATCTCTTCGGTTGCGTCCAACGAGGTGAGAGCCATGCCGCCACCTTATGAGTACAGGCATTAGAGGGGCGAGCAAAAACAGGCGGTGTGTAGGTCCAGTGGCTCCTCCAAGTCCGCAGCCGCTACACCGTCAATGGCCCAGATGGCTGGCCGTTAGGGAATGTTCCTCCAAGGGTTGACGTGACCGGCCGCACAGGCCATGATAGATCGTATACGATTTCGTACATCACATCAGGAGGAGCCTTGTCCGACGGCAATAACGCCCGAAGCACCGCGCAGGCCACTTTGCAGCAAGTGGACGCCCAGACAATCAATGAGGCCGGCAAGGTCCTGGCGGTCCACCTCTCCTACCGCTCGCGCGCCGAACAGCGCGGCCGCATTCCTGCCAACCCCTCCTACTTCATGAAGGCCTCGTCGTCGCTGGCCCTCACCGGCGGCACCGTCGAACGCCCGGCCGGCACCGAACTTCTGGCCTTCGAGGGCGAAGTCGCCCTGGTGATCGGCACCGCAGCCCGCCGGGTTTCGGTCGAGGACGCTTGGGGGCACGTCGGCTTCGTGACCGCCAGCAATGACCTCGGCGTCTACGACATCAAGTACGCCGACAAGGGCTCGAATATCCGCTCCAAGTCGGGCGACGGCTTCACGCCGTTCGGCCCCGCCCTGCTGCCGGCGGCCGACATCAACCCGGATGCACTGCGCATCCGCACCTGGGTAAACGGCGAGGCCGTCCAGGACGACACGACCGCGGGGCTGATCTTCTCCTTCGCGCAGATCGTTGCCGACCTGTCCCAGCTGATGACCCTGCAGCCGGGTGACGTCATCCTCACCGGGACGCCCGCCGGCTCCTCGGTCATCGTTCCCGGCGATGTCGTGGAGGTCGAGGTCGCCGACGAGGCAGCGGGGCTGAGCACCGGACGCCTGTCCACGACCGTGGTCCAGGGCGAACACGGCTTCGCGTCCTTCGGCGACACCCCGAAGATCACGGACAAGGACCGCATCGACGCCTTCGGCAGCGAAGAAGCGGCCGGTCTGGCTCCCGCCGTAACCGGCAAGTCGGCGCTGACGGACGACGTCAAGGCCAAGCTGCTCTCCGTCGCCACGGCCACAATTTCAGGTGCACTGCGCAAGCGTGGCCTCAACAACGTCAGCGTCGACGGTCTGCTGGCTACCAAGCCGGGCCAGAAAGTCATCGGCACCGCACGGACGCTGCGTTACGTCCCCAACCGCGAAGACCTATTCAAGAGCCACGGCGGCGGATACAACGCCCAGAAGCGGATCATCGACGCCGTCGGACCCGGCGAGATCCTGGTCATGGAGGCGCGCGGCGAAAAGGGCTCGGGTACGCTCGGCGACATTCTCGCCATGCGTGCCCAGGTACGCGGCGCGGAAGCCATCATTACCGACGGCGGCGTCCGTGACCTTTCCGAGGTTGCGGCCCTGGACATCCCGACTTTCTACAACGGAGCCCATCCTGCAGTGCTCGGGCGCAAGCATGTCCCGTGGGACTACGACGTGACCATCGGTTGCGGCGGCGCCACGATCCAGCCGGGCGACATCATCATCGCGGATGACAATGGCATCCTCGTGATCCCGCCGGCCCTGGCCGCCGAAATCGCGGACGAGGTCGTCGAGCAGGAGCGCCGCGACAGCTTCGTGTTCCAGATGGTCAAGGAAGGACACAAGATCGACGGCCTGTTCCCGATGAACGCCGACTGGCTGGCCAAGTACCAGCAGTGGGTTGCAGAAGGCAACGGGGCCTAACCATGTCGACCGCCGCGACGACGACCGCCTCGAAGTCGGAACGGGCCTACCAGCTGCTCCATGAGCGGATCGGCAACGGCCAGCTGGTGCCGGGTTACCGCCTGGTGCTGAGCAGCATTGCCGACGAACTCGGCTGCAGCGTGGTACCGGTCCGGGAAGCGATCCGACGGCTTGAGGCCGAAGGACTCGTCACCTTCGAGCGGAACGTCGGAGCAACGGTCGCCTCCATCGACGCCACGCTCTACCTGCACACCATGCAGACCCTGAGCATCGTCGAAGGCGCCGCGACGGGCCTGGCCGCCCACCTCATCACCGACGAGGACCTTCGCCGCGCGCGCGAGCTGAACAACCAGCTGCGCGAGTGCCTGGAGAACTTTGAACCGGTCCGCTTCACGCGGCTGAACAACGAATTCCACGCCATCCTCTACGGCCGCTGCCCCAATCCGCACATCCTGGACCTGGTGCACCGCGGCTGGAACCGCCTGAACGCCATGCGTGCCTCCAGCTTCGACCTCGTGCCCGGCCGGGCGCGGGAGTCCGTCGCAGAACACGAAGGGCTGCTCGAACTGCTGGAAGCCAAAGCCAGCCCGCACGAGATCGAGATGGCCGCCCGGGCGCACCGGACGGGCACGCTCAACGCCTACATGGCCCAGAAGAACCAATCACCCTCCCTCCTTTAGCCAACCTCCGCCAACCCACAACGAAAGGTAGATCATGGCCGACCACTTTGTGCCCGAGAACCTGCCCACCCACCTCCAGCACTACATCGGCGGCAAGCTCGTCGACTCGATCGACGGCGATACCTTCGACGTGCTGGACCCGGTCACCAACAAGCCGTACATCAAGGCCGCGTCCGGCAAGGTCGCCGACGTCGCCGCGGCAGTCGCCGCCGCCAAGGACGCTTTCGAGAACGGCCCCTGGCCGAACATGCTTCCCCGCGAGCGTTCCCGCGTGCTGCACCGCATCGCCGACATCGTCGAGTCCCGCGGCCAGGAGCTCGCCGAGATGGAGTGCTTCGACACCGGCCTGCCGATCAAGCAGGCCCTGGGCCAGGCGCGCCGCGCCGCGGAGAACTTCCGTTTCTTCGCCGACCTGATCGTTGCCCAGCACGACGACGCCTTCAAGGTCCCCGGCCGCCAGGCCAACTACGTCAACCGCAAGCCCATCGGCGTGGCCGGCCTGATCACGCCGTGGAACACCCCCTTCATGCTCGAGTCCTGGAAGCTGGGCCCGGCCCTGGCGACCGGCAACACCGTGGTCCTGAAGCCCGCCGAGTTCACCCCGCTCTCCGCCTCCCTGTGGCCGGGAATCTTCGAAGAGGCCGGCCTGCCGGAGGGCGTCTTCAACATCGTCCACGGCTTCGGCGAAGAGGGCTACGCGGGCGATTCCCTGGTCAAGCACCCGGATGTTCCGCTGATCTCCTTCACCGGCGAGTCCCGCACCGGCCAGATCATCTTCGGCAACGCGGCTCCCTACCTGAAGGGCCTGTCCATGGAGCTGGGCGGCAAGTCCCCCGCCGTCGTCTTCGCCGATGCCGACCTGGAGGCCGCCATCGACGCGACCATCTTCGGCGTCTTCTCCCTCAACGGCGAGCGCTGCACCGCCGGATCCCGCATCCTGGTCGAGCGGAGCATCTACGACGAGTTCGTGGAGCGCTACTCCGCCCAGGCAAAGCGCGTGAAGGTCGGCTATCCCCACGACGAGGCGACCGAGGTCGGTGCCCTGGTCCACCCGGAGCACTTCGAAAAGGTCATGTCCTACGTGGAGATCGGCAAGCAGGAGGCACGCCTGACCGCCGGCGGCGGCCGCCCGGAGGCATTCCCGGAAGGCAACTTCATCCAGCCGACCGTCTTCGCCGACGTCGCACCGGATGCCCGGATCTTCCAGGAGGAAATCTTCGGCCCGGTCGTCGCCATCACCCCGTTCGACTCGGACGAGGAGGCGCTGGAACTGGCCAACAACACCAAGTACGGCCTCGCCGCCTACATCTGGACCAATGACCTCAAGCGGGCCCACAACTTTGCCCAGAACGTTGAGGCCGGCATGGTGTGGCTGAACTCCAACAACGTCCGCGACCTGCGCACCCCCTTCGGCGGCGTCAAGGCCTCCGGCCTGGGCCATGAGGGCGGCTACCGCTCCATCGACTTCTACACCGACCAGCAGGCCGTCCACATCAACCTCGGCGAGGTGCACAACCCGGTCTTCGGCAAGGCCGAGGACGCCGGCGCCGTCAGCGACAGCTAGCCCTTAGACACATCCCAAAGGAGAGAACAATGAGCAACGAGATTCCCAAGCCTTCCGTCCCGGCACCCGACATCCTGCGCTGCGCGTACATGGAGATCGTCGTCACCGACCTCGCCAAGTCCCGCGCCTTCTACGTCGACCTGCTCGGCCTGCACGTCACCGAAGAAGACGAGAACGCGATCTACCTGCGCTCCTTCGAGGAATTCATCCACCACAACCTGGTGCTCCGCAAGGGCCCCGTGGCCGCCGTCGCCGCCTTCTCCTACCGCGTGCGCAGCCCCGAGGACGTGGACAAGGCCGAGGCCTACTACCAGGAACTCGGCTGCCGCACCGAACGCCGCAAGGAAGGCTTCGTCAAGGGCATCGGCGACTCGCTCCGCGTGGAGGACCCGCTGGGCTTCCCCTACGAGTTCTTCCACGAGACCGAGCACGTCGAGCGCCTGCACATGCGCTACGACCTCTACTCCGCCGGCGAACTCGTCCGCCTGGACCACTTCAACCAGGTCACCCCGGACGTCCCGCGCGGCCGCAAGTACCTCGAAGACCTCGGCTTCCGCGTCACCGAAGACATCAAGGACGCCGAGGGCACCACCTACGCCGCCTGGATGCACCGCAAGGGCACCGTCCACGACACCGCCCTCACCGGCGGCAACGGCCCGCGCATGCACCACGTCGCCTTCTCCACCCACGAGAAGCACAACATCATCCAGATCTGCGACAAGATGGGCGCCCTGCGCATGTCCGACCGGATCGAGCGCGGCCCCGGCCGGCACGGCGTCTCCAACGCCTTCTACCTCTACATCCTGGACCCGGACGGCCACCGCGTGGAGATCTACACCCAGGACTACTACACCGGCGACCCGGACAACCCCGTCATCACCTGGGACGTCCACGACAACCAGCGCCGCGACTGGTGGGGCAACCCCGTCGTCCCGTCCTGGTACACCGAAGCCTCCCTGGTCCTCGACCTGGACGGCAACCCGCAGGAAGTCGCCAAGCGCGAAGACACCTCCGAAATGGAGGTGACCATCGGCGCCGACGGGTTCTCCTACACCCGCGCGGACGACGAGTCCGGCTCCTACCGCGGCGAGGCGGCCAAGGGCTTCAAGCTCGGCAACCTGGTCTGATCCCGGGCCTGGCGCCCAACGCGCCGGGCAGCACGGACAAACGGTGACAAGTACGGCGGCGGCACGCACCGCCGTCGTACTTGTCACCTTCCGCGTTAAGGACCACGCAGTTACCCCACTGGCCCGGAGCGGTACGCCGGGAACGGGCGGGGACGGCGCGCCGGGAACGGCGGAACGGTGCTCCGGAAGGCCCGACGCGGCAGCGCTCAGACGTGTCCGGCGCGGATGCGGGCCCGCTGGTCCTTGACTGCGATGGCCAGCGTCGCGAGGACGATCACGGCGATCGCCGAGAAGCCGATGGTGATCGCCGTCGTCCAGTTGGTCTGCGCCAGGGTGGCGAATGAAATGGCGGTGATGAGCGCGATGCCGACGGCCGTGCCGATGCGCTGGCCGGTCTGCTGGACGCCGCCGGCACTGCCCGCATAGTCGATCGGGATCTCGGCGAGCGTCAGCGTCTGGTTCGGGCTGACCACCAGCCCCTGTGCGGCGCCGACGAAGGACAGGCTCAGCATCAGCCACCAGATGCTGGTCCCGTTCAGCTGGTTCAGGTGGACCACGAGCACACTGGATGCCAGCCCGACCAGGGCGCTGGCAATCCCCCAGATGACCACCTTGCGGCCGTATTCCGTGACCTTACCGCCCGCCCAATGCGACCCGAGGGCCACCATGACTGCCGCGGGCAGCCCCACGAGGCCTGCCTCCAGCGCCGTCCGGCCGAGGCCGTCCTGCAGGTACAGGGCGACCAGCACCCACACACTGGTCATGCCCATCATGTAAAGACCGGAGATCGCGGTCCCGTTGGCGAAGCTGGAGAGCCTGAACAGCGCCGGATCCACCATCGGGCTGCGGCCGATCCGCTTGTACCGGTTCTCCCACCACACCCAGGCCGCGAGTCCGGCCAGGCCCACGGGCAGCAGCACCCACACCCAGGCGGCTTCCCGCGACTCGACGAACGGCAGCAGCAGGACCAGCACTACGGCCCCCAGCAGCAGGGAACCGACCGGGTCCAGATCACGCGGCCCGCGGCCGCCGGGATCCTGGCCGGCCGAGGGCGCCGTCCTGGTCCGCATCGGCTTGGGGAACCAGAGGAAGGCCAGGAAGGTGGCCAGGACTCCGACCGGGACGTTGACCAGGAAGGTCCAGCGCCAGCCGTTTTCTTCCCCGGCCAGTTCGACGAGGAGGCCGCCGATGAGCGGTCCGATGGCGGCCGAGACACCGATGACGCTGCCCAGCAGGCCGAAGGCCCGGGCCCGTTCCTCGCCGCGGAAGTACTGCTGGATCATGCCGATGGCCTGCGGGTTCAAAAGGCCCGCGCCGATGCCTTGGATGAAGCGGATGAAGTTGAGGCTGACCGGATCCTGGGCCAGCCCGGCCGCCACGGACGAGAGCGTGAACGTGATGAGGCCGGCGATGAAGATCGGCCCGCGGCCGAAAACGTCCCCGGCGCGTCCCGCCGCCACCAGCACCACGCCGAAAGTCAGCGCGTAGCCCGAGAGCACCCACTGGATGTCGGACTGGGTGGCCCCGAGGCCGATCTCGATCGAGGGTAGTACGACATTGACGATGCTCACGCCCAGCAGGGCCATGAACACCGTCACGAGCAGGACCGTGAGGATGCGCCAGCGGCCGGGGTCCGGCACGAAGTCCGGATCCGCCGGCGGCTGGTTCGGGGACGCGCTCACCCTCCATTCATACGCCGCGTGGCGGAAGCCACAAAACTTGCGCGGCCGTGTCCTGCGAAGCAGACTGCCGATCTATCAATACAGGGTCGCGGCGGCTATAGTTGCCTGGCTGATCGCCGGACCCAGGTGGCAGCGGCCATCGCCCCTGCCAGTTCCAGGAAAATCACCGCCAGCATGGGCTCGGCACTGCCGGCGCCCGCGCCTGTCCCCGCGGACGCTGCCTGCACCGTGGCGGCTACCGCGGTGTGGTGCGCCTGCACCCCGCCGGCAAGCGGCTGCACGAGTAGCAGCAGGTGGAAACCGGCCATCGCGAGGGCCATGGCCATGAAGCGGCGGGCCGCCCCGACGCATCCGGACCGCCAGAGCTGCACGATGCAGGAGAGGCAGGCCGCGGCCATCAGGACCATGAGTCCAAACTCCCACCAGTTCCCGCGGTGCAGCCACGCCATCCAGCCGTGGGCGGCGGCCGATGCCGCTGCCGCCCCGGCACAGAGCCTGGGGTGCAGCGGCACCGGCCGGCGGACCGCGACGTTCGGGCGTTCCCTCACGGCGCGACCGGCCATGGCCACGTCAGCGCCGGCCGGACCCGCCGTAGCGGTGCCGGCAACGGCCATGTCCGCGGTGGCCGTGTCAGCCATGGCAGTGTCCGCCGGCCGGCTTGTTCGGCGGCACGTCCAGGACGGGACTGCGGTCGAAGAAGCCTTCCGGCCGCAGCTTGAAGCCGGCGGTGTCCACCGGCATGATCGGCCAGTCCTCCACCCGCGGGTAATGCGTCAGGCCGAACGTATGCCAGAGCACGATGTCCTCGCCGTCGATCCCCCGGTCCTGCGCCATGTAGGCCGGCAGGCCGGCATCCCCGGCGTGCTGGTTAACGAAATCCCCGGTCGGGTAGCGCTCCTCTTCGGCGTGGCGGGTGACCCAGAGGTCCTTCGTGGCGAAGGCCGCGCGCCGCGCCACCGATGACGCGGAATCCGCGAGCAGCATGGGCTGACCCTGCGGATGCAGCTTGTACCCGACCGGATCGCCCAGGCGGTTCAGCGACTCCGGATTGGAAATGATCCAGGTGCGCCCGGCCGCCATGTCGGCGTCCCTGGCGCCCTCGGCCTCCGTCCGCAGCAACGTACGACGGCGGGTGAACGCGTTTCCGCGCTCGTTGCCCTCGCCGAGCGGGACCCGGACGGCTTCTTCCTCTTCCACCCGGTTCGTCAGGCCGTCCAGCGCCATGTCCAGCCGGGCGCTGAACAGGTGCTGGTGGAACGGGGCACCCAGGCCGGGAGCCAGTTCGGAGGCGTAGGGGTAGCCCTTGCCGGGATGGGCGCTGGTAAACACGATGCCGGTGGCCTTCGCCTCGAACTCGATGGTGCCGTCCAGGTAGAGGTACCAGTAGAAGCCGTAGTCGTAGTTGCCGATGGTGGTGAAGAACGACACGACCATCCGGCGGTTGCGCCGGGTGTAGTTGATGCCGGTCCACAGGTCGGAGTGCTTGGCCAGGATGGACCAGTCCTCCTCGTGCATGCAAATGCCGTTGCGGATCTCGCGCGGGTTGCCGAATCCGTCGGCGATCACGGGCGACAGGTACGTGATGTCGCCCAGGCAGTCACAGCCCAGCTCCAGGGAGTTGGCGTATTGACCCACCAGGTATTCGCCGGTGTCGAAGTAGTTCTGCCAGGACCGTACCGGTGAGGGATCACCATAGGGCACCACCATTTCGGCGATCGACGCGCGCCGGATGATCGAGCGCTTCCGGTGCCCGTCCTGGAAGGCGATGTTGTGCAGGACCACGCCCTCGCGGACGTCGAAGCCGACGTCGAAGCTCCACTTCTCCCACTCGATGTGGTTGCCGCCGGACACGGTGAAGCTCGGGCCCTCCGGCTGCGTGATGCTGATCGGCTTCTGGGTCTCCCGCAACGGGCCGGTCAGCTCGGGATCGGTGTAGTTGCCGTGCTCCGCCGGAACCGCGACCGGGCCGAAGTCCAGCACCTGGTCCACCGTCTTGCTGACGATATCGACGTAGGCAACCAGCCCGTCCACCGGATGGGCCCAGGCGCTGTCCTCGGGGAAATCCTGGTAGAAAGCCAGGCCGCGCAGGATGCGCCGTCCCTTTTCCTCGGGGTATTCGAAGACACCGGCGGAGAGCGGAGCAACCCGCACCTTACCGACGTCGAGGTTGCGGTCGGCGAGCGCCTTCAGCCAGCGCTCGTCCCCGGCGAGAATTTCCTCGACGACCGCGAACTCCTCCTCGAGTACCGGCAGCTCGCCGGTGACGGAGGTGTCCAGCTCCGTCACCGATTCGACTTCGTTCCGGGTCACCGAGACCACCACGTCCTTCGGTGCCGCCCCCGAGACATCGTGCAGGAAGGCACGGAACCGCCGGTCCGCCCCGGGCGCCGCGCCGCGCGGCGGATCGAGCAGGCCCAGGTACGCGAAGCGGATGTTTTCTCCGGCGAGGCCGGCGTCGGCCAGGATCCGGCGGACTTGGGTGATTTCGTCGGCGGACGCCAGCGCATAGGCGGAGGCAAGTTCCGTAGAGGAGATGGTCATGGCTGCCCTTCCAGCGGTTTCGCGACGCGGGGTGCGTCGTTTTTTCTATGGTTGTAGAGAATAGCCTTCCGTAAGATAGCTCACAAGGGTTTTTCTACAATTGACGCAAAACAAGGAGCACCATGCCCAAAATCGTCGACCACGACCAGCGCCGGGTCGAACTGGTCAACGCAACCTGGCGGATCATCGCCCGCCAGGGCATGGAAGGGGCGACCATGCGGGAGATCGCGACCGAAGCGGGATTCGCCAACGGTGCGCTGAAGCCATACTTCCCCACCAAGGACGACCTGCTGACCTTCGCCTTCGGACACGTCTTCAACCAGACGAACCGACGGATGGAGGCGAAGACGGCGGACCTGTCCGGCCTCGAAGCCCTGCGCGCCTTCTGCCACGAAATACTCCCCCTCGACGAGGAAAGAATCAGCGAAGCGCGCATCGTCATCCCCTTCTGGCAGAAGGCCCTGACCGATTCCGCAAAAATGCGCCTGCACGAGGAATCCATGGCCCAGTGGCAGGGGTCCCTCAGCAAGTACCTCGGCCAGGCGCGACAGGCCGGGGAGATTTCGGCCGGAACCGAGGATGACCAGGTCGCCGGGTTCCTCCTGACCTTCGTCCTGGGCGCACAGATCACCGCTGCCCTCACTCCGGCGACGCACTCGCCGGAGCAGCTCATCGCCCAGCTGGACGCCTACCTGGCGCTCCTCGCCGGCGCCTGACCCCAGTTTTTCGCCGGACGTCGAAAAAAGATGACAAGGCCAGGCTCCCGGGCTACATTGGATGCATTGTGATTCACGCCACGCCGTCATTGCAGCCATCGCCCGCAGCGGAACATACCGCGGCGGACAACGCCGTCGCCTTGGCACCGCCGGCCGGGGCACCCCGCAGAGCAGCAGGGTGCGAGCGCGGGACCGGTGCGCACCTCGAAGCCGAGGCCGCCCGTGCCGCGCCTGCTCCGGGTGTCGAAACGGCGCACGCCGCCAGCTTTGACCAGTGGCGCAATCTGGTCAACCAGTCCTTCGTGCCGCTCGATGTACAGGCGGACGCGACGGATGGGTTCCGCGGGCGGATCCGCTCCCGCGTGCTGGACG
This sequence comes from Arthrobacter mangrovi, assembly GCF_026011795.1. Lineage (GTDB taxonomy): Bacteria > Actinomycetota > Actinomycetes > Actinomycetales > Micrococcaceae > Crystallibacter > Crystallibacter mangrovi. The sequence goes on from NZ_BRVS01000005.1 coordinate 10,653, forward strand.
AGCTCTCCATCGTCGAAGTCAGCGCCAACGGCCACCGGGTGCTGCGCACGCCGTCGCTGATCTCCTCCGCCGACCGGCTGTACTACAAGCTCAACCTCCAGCTCTCGGGCCACGGCCTGCTCATCCAGGACAACCGCGAAGCCAGCCTCCGCCCCGGGGACCTCGCGGTCTACGACACGCACAGGCCCTACACCCTGGGCTTCGAGTCGGACTTCCGCACCCTGGTCCTGATGTTCCCGCACGAGGCGCTAGACCTGCCCGCCGATGCCGTCGGCCAGCTCACCGCCGTCCGGCTCCCGGGCGACGCCGGCCTGGGCCGGATGATCAGCCCGTTCATGGCGCAGCTGGCCGAGAACCTGGACGCGCTCTCGGGCAACAGCGGCCAGCGCCTGGCCAACAACGTGGTGGACCTGATCGCCACCATGTTCGAGAGCGAACTCGACGCCCGGCGCGAAACGGATGCGGGAAGCCATCCGGAACTCCTCGCCAGGATCCGCCGCTACATCGAGGCCAACTTGGGCAATCCGGAGCTCTCCCCCGCCGAGATTGCCGCGGCCCACTACGTCTCGACCCGCCACCTGCACAATATTTTCGCCGCGTCAGGCACGACGGTGGCGAGCTGGATCCGCGCCCGCAGGCTGGACCACTGCCGGAGGGACCTGCGCGATCCCATCCTGGCGGACAGGCCCGTCGGCAGCATCGCCGCCCGGTGGGGGTTCTTGGACGCCGCGCACTTCAGCCGCATCTTCCGCAGCAGCTTCGGAGTGCCGCCCAGCAGCTACCGCCGGCAGGACACCTGACTGGAGGCCACGAAGAGGCCCGCCGGCAGGACACCTGACTGGAGGCCACGAAGAGGCCCGCCGGCAGGACACCTGACCGGAGGCCACGAAGAGGCCCGCCGGCACCGGCCGCCGTCGTCCACACGCCACCACCGCGGACGCTGCCCTAACCGCAAAAGCCACCGGCCGCCGTCGTTCGCCCGGCTGGAGCTCCGCACCTGGACAAGCTGTGCACGATTCGACAAGTGCCGTTCCGCCAAGGGCAAGGCCCGACCGGCCTGCCGTTGCCAGAATCGAAGCATCTTTTTATTCTCCCGTTGGAGGTTTTCATGTCACAGGAACGAACGATGCCACAGCTTGCAGGCGGTTCGGAGACTGGCCTCGGCAAGCGCACGCTGGGTGTTCCGGCGCTGGTCTTCATGATCATCGCCGCCTCCGCGCCGCTCACCGTGGTGGCCGGCGGCACGACGAGCAACTTCGCCGTGACAGGAGTACTAGGGATTCCGCTCTCGTTCATCGTGCTCGGCGTCTGCCTGGCGCTGTTCACCGTCGGCTACGCCGCGATGAGCGCCCATATCAGCAACGCCGGCGCCTTCTACGCCTATATCGCCCAAGGCCTCGGCCGGGCGGCGGGGGTCGGTGCAGCGTGGGTGGCGCTGGTTTCCTACAACGCCATGCAGGTCGGGATCTACGGGTTGTTCGGCTTCGCGTCGGCGTCGTTCGTGAGTGCGAAACTCGGCGTGGATGTGCCGTGGTGGGCCACGGCCCTGGTCGGCTTTCTGGCGGTGGGCTGGCTGGGCGTCCGGAAGGTCGACCTCTCGGCCAAGGTTATCGCGGTCCTCGTCGGCCTCGAGTTCGTGGCCGTGCTGGTATTCGACGTCGTTGCCATCGCCGTCGCGCCGGAGGGGATTTCCGGTGCTTCCATGGATCCCGCCAACCTGTTCACGGCAGGGGTCGGGGCAGCGCTGGCTTTCAGCATCGCAGCCTTCATGGGGTTCGAATCGGCCGCCATTTACAGCGAAGAGGCCAAAGACCCCAAGCGCTCCATCGCCCGCGCCACCTACATTGCCGTGGCCGTCATCTCGCTCTTCTATGCCTTCTCCGGATGGGCCACCGCGACAGCCACCGGACATAGCCAAATCATCGCGAAGTCCCGGGAGTTCGGCCCCGACCTCATCTTCGTGTTCCTGGCCGAGCACGGCGGCACGGTGCTGGCCGACATCGCCCAGGTGCTATTCGTGACGAGTTTGTTCGCGGCGCTGATGGCGTTCCACAACGCCGTGGCGCGTTACGTCTTTTCGCTGTCCCGGGAGGGCGTCCTCCCGCGCCGCCTGGCCTATGTCAATCCGGAGTCCTTCGCGCCGGTGGCGGGCTCACTGTCGCAGTCCCTGGTGGCCCTGGTCATGCTGACGGTCTTCGCGGCCGCGGGAATAGGATCGGAACTGGGGGCGCTCTACCCGGTCCTGACGTTCTTCACTTGGCTGACCAATACGGGGGCGTTCGGGCTGGTCCTGCTGCTGGTGCTGATCTCGGCCGCTGTGATCGGGTACTTCCGGAAGCATGGCGAGGGTTACTCGCTCTGGGTCAAACTCATCGCGCCGGCCATGGCCGTCGTCACTCTGGGCGCCGTGTTCGTCCTGATCGTGGCCAACTTCAACGTCCTGATCGGGTCCGAGGGCTTGTCCACGCTTTCCTGGCTGCTACCGGCGGTTGCCGTGGTGCCCGGCATGGCAGGGCTGTGCTGGGGCCTGTACCTGAGGTCGGTCCGGCCCGACATCTACGCCGGCATCGGCCACGGCGGAACGGACAGCTGACCGCTCACGATCCAGCGGCGGCAAAACCGCACACCCATCGCGTCCGGTACACACCGCTCCTGCTGCCGGCCGGTCCTCCCTTCGGGGCGGGCCGGCCGGTCCCGTTAAGCAGAAAAGCCGGGGCTGCAGAGGTTGGGGGGCTGTGCAGCGCCGGCTTTTCCGGTTCCGGGCTCTCGTTCAGGACCCGGGCGGAGGCCGGCTTCTTCCCAAGCACGGCCATCGAAACCCACCTTAGCCTTGCGGCCAGCGCGTGCGCGATGGGGAGAACTACCCATGCCCCCAACTTGACCTCGGCCCCTGCGGGATGCGGTGACGCACCCGGATTCTGCGGGGAACGCCGTCGCTCCCGCAAACACAGCCCCGGTTACCCACCGGCCCTGCCGGACACGGCCGCCGCGCCTTCACACATGCTGGTCCCGGTGAGGCGCGCAGACCCTGCTGGCGCCTCGTCCGCAGCGGTACACACAGCCCCAGTCGCCCGTACGGGCCCTGCCGGCGCCTCCCGGCCATCCAGGCCGCAGACAACGGAAAGCCGGGCCGCCGCGTAGGGTTCGCGGCGGCCCGGCTGTCGGTATTCCGGCTATCGGCATTCCGGTTGTCGGTATTGCAGAGCGGCTGGTCAGCGCGCTTCGGGATGCGAGCGCAGGTATTCCTGGTGCGCCTCCTCCACCCGCAGGTTCTTCCCCTTGGTCTCCTTGACCATGGAGACCGCCACAAGCGAGATGACGCAGAGGACAGCGATGTAGATGCCGATGGAGATCGTTGTTCCGGTGGCGCCCAGCAGCAGCTCGGCGATCATCGGGGCGAAGGCGCCGCCAAGGATGGCACCGATGGCGTAGCCGATGGAAACACCCGAGTAGCGGACGTTCGCCGGGAACATCTCTGCGTAAAGGGCCGACTGCGGGCCGTAGGACAGGCCCAGGCCGATGGTCAGGACGAATGCGGCGACGGTGAACCAGATGATGCTCGCGGTATCGATGAGCAGGAACATCGGGATGGACCACAGGAGCACCCAGACATATCCAATCTGGAAAGTGCGGATGCGCCCGATCCTGTCGGACAGGATGCCGCCGTACATCGTGAAAATCAGCCAGCCGAACGCGGCGAGCGTGCTGGCCAGCAGAACCGCGGAACGGTCCATGCCCAGGCCGCCTTGCTCGGGCGCTTTAGTGGCGTAGGAGGCAAAGAATGCGATGAGCAGGTAGCCGGCGGCGTTGTTGGCGATGAAGATCAATGCGGTGAGGATGACCTCTTTGGAGTTGTGCTTGAACAGCAGGCCCAAGGGGGCGGCCGATTCCTTCTTGCGCTCCTGCATTTCCTTGAAGACCGGGCTCTCATCTACCGAACGGCGGATCATGAAGCCAACGACGATCAGGACGATGGAGAACAGGAAGGGGATGCGCCAGCCCCAGGCGAGGAAGGCTTCGTCGCTCATGAGGGTGCTGAGCAGCCACATCACGCCGGTGGCCAGGATCATGCCGCAGGGGACGCCGATCTGCGGATAAGCCCCGAAGAAGCCCCGCTTGTCGACGGGCGCGTGCTCAACAGACATCAGCGCCGCGCCGCCCCACTCGCCGCCGGCCGAGAAGCCCTGCAGGATGCGCAGCAGCACGAGCAGGATCGGAGCCCAGATGCCGATCTGCGCGTAGGTGGGCAGCACACCGATAAGTGCGGTGGCGAGGCCCATCAGGACCAAGGTGAAGACCAGCATCATTTTGCGGCCGAGCCGGTCCCCCAGGTGCCCCGCCACGATGGCTCCGAGGGGGCGGAACAGGAAGCTGATGCCCAGCGAGGCCCAAGAGATAACCTGGGCCAGCCCGGCGTTCTCTGCGCCAAGCGGTGCGAAATACAGCTGGGCCAGGACCAGGCCGGCGGCCTGCGCGTAGATAAAGAAGTCGTACCACTCAATGGTGGTGCCGACCAGCGTTCCGGCAAGCACCTTCCGCTCCTCTTTCCGCGTAGAGGGGCTAAGGTTGCCGGCCAGTTCTTCTGACGTTGACATGGAAACTCCGATACTCCCGGTCGAAGATTACCGACAGAACGGTCGGTATGTGACGGATGCCATACTACACGACGGTGAGGCGTATCACACAGAATTTTCGGGCACTTTGCGCTGCTGCGGCAGGCCGCCGTCGAACATCCCGCGGGAGCGGCCACGCGCAACCTGGCCACTCGACGGCGCCGTGCACTGTTCGATAGTTGGACATTTCGTGCCGATATAGAACAATGGTCGTATTGTGAGCGTCCACACAATCATAGGTGGGCGTCTCGACATTGACTGAAGGATGAACCCATGAGCCAGCCTGTCCCCCCGGCCGATGTGTCGACCGCAGGAGTGGAGCGTGCGGCACCGAAGGGGCCAGCACACTCCCAGACCCTCTCGCGCGGCATCCGGGCGCTGGAGATCCTTGCCGAGGCACGGGCCCCGATGACGATTGCCGAACTGTCCCACGCACTGGGGGTCCATCGGTCCATCGCCTATCGGATCCTGCGCACGTTGGAGGACCATTCACTGCTGATGCGCGATTCCGCCGGCAAGGTCCAGGCGGGCCCGGGGCTGGCCGCATTGGCGCGGGGCGTCTCCAGGGATCTCCAGTCGGCCGCCCTGCCGGAACTGACGACCCTCGCCAACAACTTGGCCATGACCGCATTCATCGCAGTCTGGGACCAGCGGGATTGCGTGACTCTGGTGACGGTCGAACCGCGGCATACCGCCGCAGCCCTCGTCCAGCACCCTGGTATGCGGCATTCATTCGCCAGCGGCGCGCCCGGCATCGCCATCCAGGCTGCCGTGGGACGCGAACAATGGGAGCGGCAAGCCCCCGGACAGCCGTTCCGGCCGGAAGCGGAGCTTGCCCGGAAGCTCGGCTATGCCGTCAGCCACGACGAGGTCATTCCCGGCGTATCCTCGGTGGCAGTGCCCGTCATCGTACCGGGTCAGCCACCGGCGGCCATTTCCGTGGTGTACATCCGTACGACGACGTCCACGGAGGACATCGCCGCGTCCCTGCAGCGAGCAGCCTCCGCGATCGAATCCGAACTGCGCTGAATTAGGCGTCCCCGCGGTCGCCGGGTGAGCTGCTGCGGGCGACGGCGGCGGCAAGGAAACCGAGCACGAACAGCGCCGCCGCGGCGGCGATCGGAACAACGAACGCGTCCGCGTAGCCGCCTCGCTCGGCCGCTGCCCCGGCTGCAGCGGATCCTATCGCGCTGCCCAGCACGACGCCGCTTGCCAGCAGCGTCATGACGGTACCGAGCCGGTCCTTAGGTGCGACCAGCGTGCCGATACTGAAAATGGTAACCATGGTCGGTCCGACCGGCAGGCCGATCACGAGCAGGACAATGACCATCGTCCCGACGTCGCCGGGCAGAAGCAGCAAGGCGCTGAAGGCGGCCATCGCCCCGGCGCACACGATCCAGCGTGGCGCTGGCTTCCACCGGGCCGGCCAGTAGGCCACGGAGAGGGCGCCGAAGGCGGAGGTCAGGCCAAGCAGCGAGTACAGCAGCCCGGCAGCATCAGCCGCGCCGAACGTTCCGCCGAATGCACTGAGCGCATTCTGGGATCCGCCGAAGAAGGTTCCCATGGCAATCATGCCCAGGACAGGCACTGACGTCCTCAGCCAGTTGACGGGCTGGCGGCTGCGTAGCGCTTCGGCAGCCGCCTCCGGATGCTGCTGCGCCAGGCTCCGCCGCACGGGTACGACGGCGAACGAGGTGCGGTGGAGGGCAAAGGCAGGCACCAGCGTGGCAGTGATGAGAACGGCCAGAACGAAGGGCAGCCACGGAGCGACCGCAGCAGCCAACAGCCCGACCAGTGCCGGCCCCAAAACGAAGGTCAGTTCGTCCGCGGTGCTCTCGTAGGAGAGCGCGGTGTCCAGAACCTGCTTGTCGTCGCGGGTCATGGCCATCCAACGGACCCGGGCCAGCGGGCTGACCTGGGGAGATGTTGCACCGACTGCAAAGGACGCCGCAAGGATGGCGCCCATTCCGGCCCCTCCCGCTGCGTAGACCGCCAGCAGCAGCATCCCGATGGCCAAGGTATGTGCCGCGGCGGCGAGGAGCAGGACGGGACGTTGCCCCTGGCGGTCCGCGAAGTACCCCAGAGCCGGGGCGCCGATGGCTGAGCCGATACCGACAGCGCCGGCGGCGAAACCGCCCGAGGCATATGACCCAGTGCTGGCGGTCACCATGGTGAGCGTGCCGATGGTCAGCATGGCTAGTGGCAGGCGCGCGGGGAAACCGATGGCCAGGAAGGACGGGCCGGCCAGTTGCGACAGCCGCGCATAGCGGCCCCAGAGGTTGCGTTTTTGCCCGGTTGCAGGGTTTGAAGGAGCCCGGCGGGTGGCAGGACGGCTAGGAAAGCCCGGCGCGGAGCGGCGATTCATTGATTTTCCGTACGCTAGCGTGGCGCATCGTCCCTACCTCCCGATGCGCAGAACCCGGATACGCGGACCATCATACCTGTCCGCGCATCCGTCCGGGCCCGCCGGGGCCCCGTCGGGGTGCGGTCCCCGGCAGCTGCGGCCTCGGCCGCACCCGGCCCTATTGGACGGCGGCCAGCACCGTCCGCACCGTCGACCCGTGGCGGCCCTTCGTGACCCGCAGCTGCGCACCGATCCGCTGTTTCATTTCGGCGACGTGGCTGACCAGGCCGACGACCCGCCCGCCGTCCCGCAACCCTTCGAGGGCGTCCATCACCTGCTCGAGCGACTGCTCGTCCAGGCTGCCGAACCCCTCGTCAACGAACAGCGTCTCGATGTCGATGCCGCCCGATTCGGCTTGCACCACATCGGCTAGCCCGAGGGCCAGTGCCAACGATGCCATGAAGGATTCGCCGCCGGACAGCGTCGCCGTATCGCGGCGCAGCCCGGTCCATTCGTCGCTGACGTGCAGCCCCAGCCCGGACTTCTTGTTGCCCGACTTCGAGTCATCGTGCACCAGCGTGTAGCGGCCGTCCGTCATGGTGTTGAGCCGCTCCGATGCTGCCGCGGCTATCTGTTCGAGCCTGGCCGCCAGCACGTAGGTGGCGAGGGTCATCTTGCGGTCGTTGTCCCCCAGGCCGCGCACCGTGTCCGCGACCGACCGGACGAGTTCGAAACGTTCCTCCACCGGCCTTAGGCGGGCGAGTTGCTCCGCCAGCCGGGTACGGTAGCCCGCCAGTTGTTCCTGCGCGGCCTTCACCATGCCCAGTTGCACCGCTTCCCGCCTGACCTCCTCTTCCAAGGCGCGCGCCTGGTGCCGGGCTGTTTCGACGTCTTCGGCCTTCGGCAGGCCCGCACCCTTCCCGGCCGCCTCCCGGGCCCGGACGATGGCGGGCGATTCAGCCAGCAGCCGCAGCCGCTGGCCGGTTTCGTCGTAGGCGTTCCGGCGGCGCGTCAGGTCGGCGAGCGCAGCCTGGTCCAGCAGCGCGACGCGGGCTTCTTCTTCCGTGCCGAACTCGGACCCAGCCACCGCCGCGGCGAGTTCATCCTCCGCCCGGTCGAGTGCCTGGCTCGCGTGGTCACGCTGGACCAGCAGCTCGGCGCACGCGGTGATCAGCCGTTCGAGGCGGGCAAGTTCGGCCACCCGGTCCTGAAGCCGGCCGCCCTCCGGCAGGACTTCGGCGAGCCGTCGTTCAAGCTCGGCGGTGCGGCTTCGTGCGGCGCTCAATTCGGATTCTGCCGTTGCCCGGTCCACGGCGGTAGCCGACAGCTGCTGCTGAAGTGCCTGCAGCTGCCGTGCGTTGTCCTGCACCTTTTCCTGGAGGATCTCAAGCCGCCGGCGTTCGGCGAGCGCGGCATCCAGTCGTTCCTCGGCGGCGCGTACAGCGTCCTCTGCTTCGGCCAGGGGCGTCGTCCCGCCGCGTGAAGCCAGGACGGAGAGCTCCTGCTCGAGCGCGGAGCAGGCCTGCTGCGCTGCCGCGTGCCGTGCCTCTGCTTCCGCGTGCCTGCTCCTTGCCTGGCCTTCCTGTTCGCGGGTGACGAGTCCATCGCGATCGGGCTGCGCCGGAGCGGGGTGTTCGGTTCCGCCGCACACCGGGCAAGGGCCGCCGGCTGCCAGCGTCTCCGCCAGTTCCGCGGCTGCCTGTTCCAGCCGACGCTCCAGCAGCTGCAGCCAGGTCTCCTTCAGATCCAGCTGCTCTAGCTGCGCGAGATCGCGGCGCCGGCGCGCTTCCTCGGTTTTGCGGACAGAGTCGGCGTAGGCAACGACGGCTTCCCTGATGCTCTTCGCCTGGTCAACCCTTTCGGCCAGCAATGCGGGGTCCTGCGGGAGCCGCTCGACGGATTCAAGCTGCGCCTGAAGGAGCGCCTGTTCCTGCTCCGTCTCCCGCCGCCGCTGTTCCGCGGTTTCCAGCTCTGCCCGCAGGCCTGCGACGTGCCGGTCCTTAAGCAGCTGGGCTTCCTTGGCTTCGGCCAGCCGCTCCGCCTCGGGAAGCATAGCGCGGGCTCGGCCGAGCTCGTCCGAAAGCTGCCTCGAGATACCGTCCAGCAGATCCTTGCCGCCGCGGTCCGGTTCCGGGCGGTCCGCTGCGAAGTGCGGATAGAGCCTGTGGGCCTGTGCGGCGTCGGAGCTTTCGAGGAAATCCTTTGTCGCCTGCTCCACTGAACGGGCCGCCTGGTCCCGGTGCCGGATCGGCGCCGCGAGCAGTTCCGCGGCCCGGTGTGCTTCCAGCGTCCCCATGAGCTCGGCGTGGGCCGCCGCGCCTGCCCGATGCCCGGCAGCAAGCTTCTCCATGCCGGCCAGTTCGGCGGCATCGGACAGCGCGCGTTCCTGGACGACAATGGCATCCTGCAGCCTCCGGACCTGCTGACGCCCGTCATCCGCTGCCGCCTGTCCGGCTGCAGCCTTGTCCGCCAGCGCACCTTCCAGCACCCTGAACAGGTCCTCGTCCGGCAGCGGCTCCGCGGGCAGAACGTCCTCGGCCAGGTGGCGCTGAGCTTCTTCCAGCACCCGGGCCCGAAGCTGGCCGATGCCCGCCCCAGCGGCCTCATAGGCTGTCCTCGCCTTGGCCGCTTCGTCCGCAAGCATCTGCTCTACCGTTTCGAAGCGCTCAGTGTTGAAAAGGCGCTGCAGCAGCGGCCGCCGGTCTTTGGCATCGGCCCGCAGGAAGGCCGCGAAGTCTCCCTGCGGAAGCAGCACTACCTTGGTGAACTGTTCGAGGCTCATGCCGAGGATGGCCAGCAGTTCGGAACCGGCTTCATCATTGCGCCAGGTCTTCGGAATCCAGACGCCATCCGCCTTTTCGCGGAGCAGGGTCAGCGCCTTCTCCGTCACGGTTCCCTTGCGGGAACGGCTGGAAGGCCGTTCCCACTGGGGGCTGCGCGTCACTTCGAAACGCCGGTTGCGGGCGCTGAATTCGCAGACGACTTCCGGGACCGCGTCCGGGGCCGCATGGTCGCTGCGCAGCCGCTTGCCCTGCTGCCGGGCTCCGGGGACCGAGCCGTACAGCGCGAAGCAGACGGCGTCCAGGATGCTGGTCTTGCCGGCACCCGTGGGGCCATTCAACAGGAAGAGTCCCTGGCTGCTGAGCTCGTCGAAGTCGATGACCTCACGTCCGGCGAAGGGCCCGAACGCCTGGATCTCAAGGCGGTGGATCCTCATGCCGACACCTCCGCGGCAGCCGCGCCGGACAGCGTGTCCCGGAGGAGCGCCCGCTCCGCGTCGCTGGCTTCGCGGGAACGGACGTGGTCAAGGAAGCCGCAGCAGAGCTCGAGGTCATTCCTGGCCTCGGCAATCCTCCGGCTATAGCTCATCGCCGCCTTCTCCCGCGGGGACGCAGGCTCGAAGGACAGCACCAGCGTGTCCGCGAAGCGCTGCCGGAGACGTTCCATGGCCTTGGCCGGGCGATCGTCGTCGGTCAGCGTGATCTGGCAGTAGGCTTCCTCGGCCCAGGCATGGTCGGGCGAGGCCAGCAATTCCTCCAAGGTTCCCTTCAGCACGGCAAGGCGCCGGGCGGCCGGCCAGTTCACCGGTTCGACAGAGGCCAGTCCGTCCCCGGCGAATTCGAGGATGAATCCGCCCTTTTCATGCCCCGCTTCGGAAAACGAGTAGGGCAGCGGGGAGCCGGAATAGCGCACCGTGTGGCTCAGTTGCTGGCGTCCGTGCAGGTGGCCCAGGGCCACGTAGTCCAATCCGTCGAAGAGGTCGAGCGGAACGGCCCCGACGCCGCCGATGCTGAGGTCCCGTTCGCTGTCCGAGGTCAGGCCTCCACTGGCGAATGTGTGGGCCATGACGAGGGAATGCACGCGCCCCTGCGAACGCCTGGCCTCGAGGTCCGTCCGCACCCGGTCGAGGGCGGCCCGCGTTACCGCGGCATGGCTGGGAACGGAACTGCCGAGCTCTTCCGCCGTCAGCCGCGGTTCGAGATAGGGAATGCCGTAGACGGCCAGCGTGGCCGCCCCCAGCTCCAGCTCGACCGGGACGGCCAGCTGGTCCAGCCTGGTGCGCAAATGCACGCCGCCGCGGGCGAGGATCTCCGATCCGAACCCGAGCCGGGAGGCGGAGTCGTGGTTGCCGCTGCTGAGGATGACGGCCGCGCCCGCCTCCCGGATGCGGGAAAGCGTTTCCGAAAAGAGTGTCACCGCGTCCACGCCGGGCAGGGCACGGTCGTAGACATCCCCGGCTATCAGGACAACGTCGATCCCCCGGCTGCTGACCGTTTCGAGCAGGTGGTCAACGAAACGCCGTTGCGCGTCGAGCATGCCGACGCCGTGGAACGAGCGGCCGAAATGCCAGTCGGAAGTGTGCAGTAACCTCATGCCTTAAACGCTATCCGCGCCCTCCGACAGTTTTGCGCAAGCAGGGGCGGCACGTCCGCATTTTGGCCGTGCCGCCCCTGCCTCGAGCTCGGGGTTATTTCCCCTGGTCCCGCTTGCCGTCGGTCCCGCCGTCGAAGAAGTCGCGCGCCTCTTCGGCTCCGCGGTCATCCTTCGCAGCGGATTGGGCCTCGGCGGCCGGGGCGGAAGAGCCTGCGGCCGGCCGGCCGGCCTCACGGGTACCGGTGTCAACTTGGCTTCCGGCCTGAACCGGGCGTCCGGCGGGAGCCTGCATCTGCACCGCCTGCTCCGGCGTCCCGCCTGCTGCCCCGGCCTCGACCGTGGCCGGCGGGACCGTCTCCGCGCTGCGGTACAGCAGGCCGGCGATAACGGCGCCCAGCAGCGGAGCAACCCAGAAGAGCCAGAGGTCGCCCAGCGCGGCCGGCTCGGCGAAGTACACACCGGCCGTGGAGCGGGCCGGGTTCATGCCCGCGTTGGAGATCGGGATGAGGACCGCGGTCAGGACTGCGAACGCCAAGCCGACCGCGTACGGCGCGCCGCGCAGCCGCTCCTTCGAGGACGTCGTGCCGAGATAGACGGCGACAAGGACGGCGGTGGCAATGGTCTCGGCGAGGAAGACTCCGGCCATCCCGAAGCCCAGTTCGTCGCCGCTGGCATACTTGTTCGCCACCGAGCTGAACACCTGGGCGGCCTGGCTGCCCACGGGATGGCTGAGCATGACGACCCACAGCACTACGGCCGCGAGCGACGTTCCCGCCAGCTGCGCGATGACGTAGGGGAGGACGCTCTTCCAGCGGGTCCGTCCGGCGAGGGCGCTGCCCAGCGTGATGGCCGGATTGAAATGGCCGCCGGAGATATGCCCGAAGGCCAGCATCCCCGCGACGACGGCGAACCCGAAGCCGAAGGGAACGGCAAAACCGCCCTGGGGATTGAACATGCCGATGCCCATGGCGCCAAAGAACAACAGGAAAGCACCCGCGGCCTCGGCTGCGATGCGGGCCGACAGCCCGTAGCCCTCACCCAGGCGGAGCGGGCGTGCAGCCGCCGGTCCTGCCGCCTCCGGTCGCGCGGTCTGGTCTGCCGACATGTAGTATGTACCTCCTCTGACCGGCCAGAGGCCGGCAATTTTTAACACAAACGGTTACAGCGTTTCACCGCTGACTGGGAATTCGCTGAACGCTGGCTGGATTATAGGCTCCGGTCCTCCCCCATAGACTGGTCGGGTGAACGACGCCCAGCACCCCGGGGAATCCGGTTTCCCCTCCACAGGCACCCCGAGTTCGTCGGGCGTGGCCGGTCCCATCGATTTCCCGTCGCGCGTGCGCGGCTGCCTGCTCGGCGGGGCGCTTGGCGACCAGCTGGGCTATCCCGTCACCGCCAGCAGCCTGGAAGGCATAAGGATCCGGTTCGGAGCCGAGGGCCTTCGCAGCCTCGACCAGCTGCCCGGCGGTGCCCGCATTTCCGGCACGACGCAGCTGGCGCTCTACACTCTGGATGCGCTCATCGAAGCGCTCGAGTGGGCGAATTCCGGCACCGCCGCCGATGAGACCGCGTGCCTGTGGCTGTCCTATCTGCGCTGGTACGCGGGTCTGGAAGGCGGGTTCCCGGAAACGGCACCGCATCCCCTCCCTCGCTGGATCGACGAACAGCAGCTTCTGCACGAGCGCCGCTCCCCCAGCGCTGCCTGCCTGGCGGCTTTGGCAACGGGCGAGATGGGCAGCCGCGCCCGGCCGCTGAACACCGCGGCCGAGGGCGCCGAGAGCGTCGCCCGGTCCGCAGCCTTCGGGCTGCTGCCGCATGTGGCGGCGGAATTCACCGCCCGCCTCGCGGTTCACGGCGCCGCATTGACCCACGGGCATCCCGTAGCGCATCATGGCGCGGCGGCCTTCAGCGGCATGATCCGGCTGCTCGCCCACGGGGATGCCTCACCGGCCCGGGCCGCGGCGGCAGTGCTGGCGGACATGGAATCCGACCCGGAGGCCTCACGCCTGGCCGGCAGGCTGCGGGCCGCCCTGCGGCTGGGCGAGTCGGGACAGGTGCCGCTGGAGGAACTCCGGGATGCACTCGGCGCCGGTCTGGCCGCCGACGAGGCCCTCGCCGTCGCACTGTACGCGGTCCTGGCCGGTTCGGACCCGGACCCGCAGGAACACTTCCGTTCCACACTTGCCTTGGCCATTAACGTCGACGGCGACAGTTCCGCCATCGGCAGCATGGCCGGCAGCCTGCTCGGCGCCTTTTACGGCGAGGCTGCGCTGCCGCCGGCGTGGCTCGCCAGCGCCGAGGGGACCGAGGAGGTCACCGGAATGGCAGCCCTCTTCCTGGCCCAGACCGCCTGAACCCGGGCCATTCGGACCGCCTAGGAGTATCGCGTGACCGAAGAGCACAACCCCGCAGACATCCAGTCGCTGCACGGACGGACCATCGTAGTGACCGGCGGCAACGCCGGACTCGGCTATTTCGCCTCGGAGCAGCTGGCGGCGGCCGGAGCACATGTGGTCATCGCGGCGCGGAACCCGGCGAAGGCCGCCGCCGCGGCGGCCGCTATCACCGCGCGCATTCCCGAGGCGCGGATCAGCTGCCAGCCGCTGGATCTGGCCAGCCTGGACTCTGTCCGAGAGACAGTTGCGTCATTGGCCCGGCTCGACCGTATCGACGCGCTGCTGGCCAACGCCGGGGTCATCGGATCACCCACCCGGCGGGACACGGCCGACGGCTTCGAACTGCAGTTCGGCACCAACCACCTGGGCCACTACGCGCTGATCTGCGGCCTCCTGCCGGAGCTCGAGCGGCGCCGCGCGCGGATAGTCCACGTCGGCAGCATCAGCCACCGCTGGGTCCGGACTGACTTCCGTTCCGCCGCCCATCCGGAGCGCTACTCCAGCTACCGCCAGTACGCGCTGTCCAAGCTCGCCGTCATGAGCTTCGGCTTCGAGCTGGCCCGTCTCCTCGAGCTGTCCGGCTCCGGCGTCAGTTCCGTGGTGGCGCATCCCGGCTACGCCCGCAGCATGTTCACGCCGTCCCGCCCGGGGGTCGAGGGCCGGCCGCATCCTGGCCGGGTCCAGCAGTTGCTGGCCCGCCCTTTGGCCCAGGGCAAGGACGACGGCGCGAGGCCGCTGGTGCGCGCCGTCGGCGGCCCGGATGTGTGCAGCGAAGACTACTGGGGGCCGGACGGCTTCTTACAGCTCACCGGTCGGCCGGCAAGGGTCCGGCCGCGGCGGCACGCCCTCGAGCGCAAATGCGGCGTCCCGCCTCATCGATCTTTCGCGCGACCTGACCGGGGTCCGGCTCCCGCTATAGGCGGGGCCGCACCGGCGGTTTTGCCGGGCGGGCCGCTCCCGGCGCACTGCAGGACACGCCGCTAGGCGCTGGCCGCCGGCCATTCGCCGCCGAGCATCTGCAGAAACTCGCCCTCGGAAAGGACTTCGATCTGCTGGCCCCGGCCGTGCAGCTGGAGCACCTTCTGCGCCTTGGCGGTGATCCGGCCGCGCTTGAGGTCCGCCGCGACGAAGCCGTCCCCCACCACGAGCACGGTGGTCTTCCGGGTGACGCTGCTGGCCGGCTGCGCGCCGAGGGCGGCCGCGCGGCTCTTGGCCTGCTGCCGTTCGATGCCCAGGTTGCCGGTGAAGACGACGGTCTGGCCGTACAGCGGATGTGTCCTGTCCGCGTCCGCGTTCGCGGGCGGGTTGGCTCCCTCCTGCGGCCAGTAGGTCCAGGCCGTCTGCGGCACCGGACCGCCCGCCTGCAGCTCCTGCCGCTCGCGGGCCGCCAGGGTGGGCTTGGAGACGCCGTCCCGTCCCGGCGTGTACTCCTGCAGGCGGGACGCCGAGAGCTGCAGTCCCAGGAGCAGTTCCGCGACGCTCGAGGCCTGGCGGCGTCCGGCGATGTCGATCATGATGCCGGCGCAGGCACGTGCGTCCTCGACCGCGTCGTGGTGGTTGCGCAGCGGGACTCCGGCGGCCTCGGCGACGAACGGCAGCGAGTAGGACACCAGCGAGTAGCTCCGCCGTGCAAGGATCACTGTGCAGGCATAGTCGTACGCCGGACCAGCCAGCTCCGATACCTCCAGCGCGGAACGAATGACGCCTAGGTCGAAGGCGGCGTTGTGCGCCACGACCAGGTCTCCGCCGATGAAGCCGGCCATTTCGGGAAACACGTCGCCGAACCGCGGCTTGTCCGCGACCATAGCCGCGGTGATGCCGTGGATCTGCACGTTGCGGGGATCGAAGCGGTCGAATCCTTCCGGCGGGCGCATCAGCCAGGAGGCTTCCTCGACGACCTTGCCGTCCCTGACCTTGCTCAGCCCTACCGAACATGGGGAGCCCCGGAATCCGTTTGCTGTCTCGAAGTCAATGGCCGTGAACTCAATTCCCACGTCGCCAAGACTACCCAACGCCTCCGACAGTCACGGGGAGGCGCGACGGCGGCGACCCGGAGCCGGGGGAACCCTCGGCTCCCAGGCCCGGCCGCCGCCGTCGTACTCCCACCGGAGCATCAGGGTGTGGCCCGGCGCAGGGTCAGGTAGGAACCGCAGGCCAACGCGGCACAGAACACCGTAGCCCAGCCCGAAACACTCAGCGGGGTCTGTGCAACGAACCATGCGCCGACTTCCGGCCACAAGCCCTGCCACGTGGCCAACGCCACGAGCCCCAGCAGTACTACCGCCACCGCGATCCACACCACCAGCATGCCGGTCGCCTGCCACCGCTTGTAGATCGTGGCGAACCAGAATCCGATCATGAACAGGGCCACCATGGCGATGAAGTAGAAGTAGATCTGCACCAGCGCCGGCTGGTCGGCCAGCCACCCCAGCGCATACAGCTGGCCGTTCACTCCCCAGCCGCCCGTGGCCTTCTCGATCAGGCCGAGTACGTAGTAGAGGACGCTGATGGCCAGCGCCACGACCGCGAACAGCCCCAGCGTGCCGATGTAGAACGTCCGCCGGCTGACGCTCATGGCCTGGGAGAACGGGAACGTCTGCGTCATCGACATGATGCCGAGGGCGAGGAAGTACCACATCACGGACTGCGCGGCCCCCGAGTACATGGCCCCGCCGCCGCTGGGAACGAGCGCCCAGATGGCATAGGTGATGAGGAACGCGCTGGCCAGGATGATCGCCGGGATGCCCAGGTACGTCCACTTGTTGATCAGCTGCATGCGCGCCACATTGACCACGCGGTTCATTTCGTTGCCTCCAGTTCAGCGTCGCTGTCCCGCTCCCCCACGGAGAGGTCCGTTCCAGTCGCGGCCATGGTCTTCCGCACGATCAACTGCTGCAGGGTGACGGGCGCCAGTTCAAGTCCCAGCTCGCCGGCCTCGGCACGTTCCCGCGCACTCAGCCGGGCATCGATAGTGACGGAGGCCAGCGAGGCGAATGTCTCCCGGTGGAGCACCGAGCGGCCCGCCGTGAACTCCCCGACCAGCGCGGCCGGCCCCACCACGGTGACGGCCGAGCCGCGGATGGATTCGGCGTCCTCGTCAACGAGGATGCGGCCCTTATCGATCAGGATCACGTGTTCCAGCAGGTTTGCCACCTCGTCGATCAGGTGCGAGGAGAGGACGATGGTCCGCGGGTGCTCGGCGAAATCCTGCACGAGACGGTCGTAGAAGATCTGCCGAGCGACCGCGTCGAGCCCCAGGTACGGCTCATCGAAGAACGTGATTTCGGCCCGCGATGCCAGTCCGATGATGACTCCGACCGCGGAGAGCTGCCCGCGTGAGAGCTTCTTGATCCGCCGCTTGGCCGGCAGCTGGAACTCCTCGACCATGCGGTCCGCAAAGGCCTGGTCCCAGCCGGCGAAGAACATCGAGGCCGCCTTGAATGCCTGGGCGGGGGTGAAGTCGTCCGGGTACTTCTGGGATTCCCGGATGAAGCAGATCCGGCCCAGGACGCGATCGCTCTCGTAGGGGCGGTGGCCGAAGACCCGCACCTCGCCCGAGGTCTGGAAACCCTGCGCCGTCAGCACGGACATGAGGGTGGTCTTGCCGGCACCATTGCGGCCCAGCAGTCCGTAGATCTTGCCGCCCTCAAGGGTCAGATCGACGTTGTCCAGCGCGAGCGAGTCCTTGTACTTCTTGCTGACGTTCCGCACGCTGATGACTTCAGGTGTGGCTGTGCCGGTCACTGTGCAACGCTCCCCTCGGGTAGTTGTGTACCGCTATCGCTGCGGCCGAGCATCTGCGTCAGCTGCTCGGATGTAATGCCCAGTTTTCGCGCCTCCCGGGTCAGCGGCTGCACGTACTGGCGGAAAAACTCTTCCCGCCGCCGTTCCAGCAGCTTCGCCCGGGCGCCGGCTGCGACGAACATGCCGATCCCCCTCTTCTTGTACAGCAAGCCCTCATCCACCAGCCTGCTCACTCCTTTGGCAGCCGTCGCCGGATTGATCCGGTAGAAGGCAGCGAATTCATTGGTCGACGGGACCTGGCTTTCCTCGGCCAGCGCCCCGTCGACGATGTCGTTTTCGATCCGTTCAGCGATCTGCACGAAGATCGGACGCGAGTCGTCAATCAGCACCTCCGCCCTCCTTCCGTTTCCCCCTGCCCCTTGTTCATTGGTTCAGTGGTTCATTACTTGTGTAACTAACCATAGCACCGGAACGACTTGCCGCGTCAAGGGTGGCGTCCGGCGGGGCTGCTAAGAGCGGGGAAGCACGACGACGGCGGACGGGGGTGAAGGGGGCGGATCACCCGGGCGGGGCTGCTAGGCGCAGGAAAGCACGACGACGGCGGGCAGGGCGAAGGGGGCGGAGCGCCGGGGCAGTCGGGGCGGACTGGCCCGCGCGGGGGAAACCTTCACAGAGTGTTTACTTCGGGCCCTGCGCCGCTATGCGGCCCGAGGTCTACGCTGGTCCCATGGACTACCGACCTGACCCTCATTGGTACGTCTTCGACTACGGCATGGTCATCTCGACCGCGCCGGAAGATGCTGATTGGCTGGCGATGGAAGACGCCGCGGGATTGGAACTGCGGCACCAGGCCAGCACCTACTGGAGGCACCGGCGCGACTACGACGAGGGACGCTTGTCCTCGGTTGAGTATTGGAGCCAGGTGCTGGGCCTCCCGGTCTCCCTGGGAAAAGCGGCCGAGCTGGACTCCCTCGATGCCTTCCAGTGGTCCCACCTGAACCTGGACACATTGGACGTGCTGGAACTGCTCAGCTCACGCTCCGCAGGCCTGGCCGTCCTGTCCAATATGCCTGCGGCCATGGCCGACGAGTTCGACGGCGCCAGCTGGACCAAGTACTTCGCGCAGTCCTTCTACAGCTCCCGGATCGGCATGACCAAACCCGATCCCGGCGTCTTCCGGCACGTGGCGGAGGAACTGGGTGCCGAACCTTCGTCGATCGTCTTCATCGATGACAAGGCCGAGAACATCGCCGCTGCCGCGGCGCTGGGCTTCACGACCGTGCACCACGTTCCGGGCACGGACCTGCTGCGCGAACTGCAGCTCTAGGCCGGGCCGCGGTTGCCGTTGTCCGGGGCAGGACCTGCCGTCAGGAGGCGGATTTCTTCCGGTTGCGCGTCTTGATGATTTTCGACGTGACCCAGTACGCGGCCAGGAGTACGACGACGGCGATCACGATCTTCTGGAAGATGCCGGCATACTGTTCGACGACGTGCCAGTTCTCGCCCAGGTAGAAGCCGGCCAGGACGAAAATCGTGTTCCAGACCAGGCTGCCGGCTGCCGTCAGTCCGAGGAACTTCCAGATCGGCATGCGCTCGATGCCGGCCGGGATCGAGATCAGTGAACGGAAGATCGGGATCATCCGGCCGAAGAAGACCGCACTGTAGCCGTGCCGGTTGAACCACGCTTCCGTCCGCTCCACGTCCTCGACGTCCACCAGTGGCAGCTTGTCGGCGATGGCGAGCATCCGTCGGCGGCCCAGCAGGGCGCCGAGCCCGTAGAGCGCCAGGGCGCCGATAACCGAGCCCAAGGTGGTCCACAGAAGGGCCTCAAACAGGCTGAAGTTGCCCCGGCTGGCCGTGAAACCGGCCAGCGGCAGGATGACCTCGCTCGGCAGCGGCGGGAAGAGGTTCTCCAGCGCGATGGCCAGGCCGGCTCCGGGGGCACCGATCGTTTCCATCACGTCGACGGCCCACTGGGCGACGCCGGTCAGGTTGGCGGATCCGGCGGACTGGGCGGCTACAGACGCGACGATACTCATAGTGCCTTCAAGTCTGCCCTATGCCTCTGCCCCGCTGCGAACCGGCGCGGGTAATCCGTGACGAAGGCCACTCGGAGTGCGGGCGGCAAAGCAGGCCGGTGGTCAGGAGAGGGCCTTGACCAGGTGCGGCAGGAGCGCCCGGAAGGCCTGGCCGCGGTGGCTGATGGCGTTCTTCTCCTCGGGGCTGAGTTCGGCGCAGCTGCGCTCCATCCCCGCCGGCTGCAGGATCGGATCGTAGCCGAACCCGTTGGCCCCCCGCGGTTCGGTCAGCAGGGTTCCCGCCAGGCGGCCTTCCTCGACCGCCTCCAGCTCCGGGGACACCACGCTGGCCGCGCATACGAACGCGGCCGCGCGGTGCGGCGCGGCGATGTCCGAAAGCTGGTCCAGCAGCAGGCGCAGGTTGGCGGCGTCGTCGCCGTGCGCGCCGGCCCAGCGCGCCGAGAAGATCCCGGGGGCGCCGCCGAGGATGTCCACGGCCAGGCCGGAATCGTCCGCCACCGACACCAGGCCGGTGGCCTCGAAGACCGCCCGGGCCTTGAGCAGCGAATTCTCGGCGAACGTCACGCCGGTCTCGGGCACGTCCGGCACTCCGGCCGCGGCGGCGTCGATGACCTGGGTATCCACATCCAGCCCGGGGACCTGCCCGCGCAGCAGCTCGCGCAGTTCCCGCAGTTTGCCTTGGTTCCGGGTGGCCAGGACCAGCCTGGGTGCCTCAGCCACGGATGACCTCGGCCAGGGTCTCGGTGAGGGTGTCGCGCTGGATCTGGGCCAGCTGCGCCGTCCCGGCCAGGGCAAGGTCCAGCAGGGCGTCCAGTTCCGCACGGTCGAACGGTGCGCCTTCGGCGGTGCCCTGGACTTCGACGAACTCCCCGGACCCGGTCACAACGACGTTCATGTCGGTCTCCGCGCGGACATCCTCGACGTACGGCAGGTCCAGCATGGGAACACCGTCGATGATGCCCACGCTCACCGCGGCGACCGTGTCCGTCAGCGGAGTCGCGCTGCGCGCCACCAGCTTGTTGTCCTTGGCCCAGCGCAGGGCGTCCGCCAAGGCCACGTAGGCTCCCGTGATGGCGGCGGTGCGGGTGCCGCCGTCCGCCTGCAGGACATCGCAGTCGAGCACGATCGTGTTCTCGCCCAGTGCCTTCAGGTCGATGATGGAGCGCAGGGACCGGCCGATCAGCCGGGAGATCTCGTGGGTGCGACCGCCGATCTTGCCCTTGACGGACTCCCGATCGGAGCGGGTGTTGGTGGCGCGGGGCAGCATCGCGTACTCAGCCGTGACCCAGCCGCGGCCTTCGCCCTTGAGCCAGCGCGGTACGCCGGCGGTCAGGGAGGCGGTGCAGAGGACCCGGGTGTTGCCGAACTCGATCAGCGCCGATCCTTCGGCCTGGTTGGACCAGCCGCGGGTGATGCTGATCGGCCGCAGCTGGTCCGGATTGCGTCCGTCGGCGCGGACGATGGCGGGCGCGGAGGAGCTGCGTTCTACTGAAGTCATGGCTCTACCTTATCGGGAGAGGCTAGATGATGTAGCTGACGCCTGCCACGGCCACCGCGAGGTCGCCTGTATAGCTCTCACGGGCTTCCTCGACCGTCCGCACCGAATCGTTCCAGGGCGGCAGGTGCGTCAGCAGCAGCCGCCGCACCGAGGCTTCGGTGGCGGTGGCACCGGCTCGCTTGCCGGTGAGGTGGACGCCCTCGATCGCGTCGTCGCGTCCCTCATGGAATGCGGCTTCGCACAGGAACATGTCCGAGCCGCGCGCCGCCTCGACCAGCGCGTCGCAGGCGTCCGTGTCTCCTGAGTAGGTCAGCACCCGGGTCACCGGGCCGCCGGAGCCCGGCTCGGTCGCTTCAATGCGCATGGCGTAGGCCTCGTCCACCGGGTGCCGGACGGGGTACGGGGTGATCGCGAACGGGCCGAGCTTGACGCTTTCGCGGTCGGCCCAGTGGTGGAACTCGAATTCCTCGGTCATTCCCGGATCGGGGTCGAGGCCGT
Organism: Arthrobacter mangrovi; assembly: GCF_026011795.1. Taxonomy (GTDB): domain Bacteria; phylum Actinomycetota; class Actinomycetes; order Actinomycetales; family Micrococcaceae; genus Crystallibacter; species Crystallibacter mangrovi. The sequence goes on from NZ_BRVS01000005.1 coordinate 32,159, forward strand.
AGGCAGTGGCCATGCGCAGCGCCGTATCGGCCGGGCCCCACACCGGAATGCGGCCCTTCGGCCAGCCGTCGGGGTTCCAGCGCACCGCAACGTGCAGGCCGCACAGGTCCATGCAGTGGTCCGGGTGCAGGTGGCTCAGGAAGATCGCGTCGATGTCCTCCAAGTCCATGTACCGCTGGGCGGTGCCGAGGGCGCCGTTGCCAAGGTCCAGCAGGATCCGCCAGGTCCGCTCGCCGTCGTACGCTGTGACCAGATAGCAGGACGCCGGAGACAGCGGACCAGGGAAGGAACCGCTGCAGCCGATTACGGTGAGGTTCATCCGCGCTCCCCTGCCGGCCCGCCGCCGGCCACTCGGCCGGTGCCGGCCAGGGCTGAATCGGCGCGGGCGGCGGCGATCATCTCGTCGGTGATCCGAGCGATGGCCCCGGTGGGGTACTGGGCGGAAACGTGGTCCACGTGTTCGACGGTCCGCACCTCGGGACCGAGGAAGCGCCGGGCGAGCACCTCGAACTGGCCAGCGTCGCCGGTGGCGATGAAGTGGTGCTGCGGCGGGATCCCGTCCTGCTGGAGCAGGCCGTGGCGTACCAGTGCACGGTACACGTCCTTCGCCGTCTCTTCCGCGCTGGAGACGAGCGTGACGCCGTCGCCCATGACGTAGGAGATGACCCCGGTCAGCAGCGGGTAGTGCGTGCAGCCGAGGACCAAGGTATCGATGCCGGCATCCTGCAGCGGCGCGAGGTATTCCTGTGCCGTGCCCAGCAGCTCGTCGCCCGCGGTCACGCCGGCCTCGACGTACTCGACGAACCGCGGACACGCGACCGAGGTCACGTCGAGGTGCGGCGCCGCGGCGAAGGTGTCTTCGTAGGCCCGCGACCCCACCGTGGCCGAGGTGCCGATGACGCCGATCCGGCCGCTGCGGGTGGAGGCGACGGCACGCCGGACCGCAGGCTGGATGACCTCGATCACCGGGATGCCGTAGCGGGCGGTGTACCGTTCCCGTGCGTCGCGCAGCACGGCGGCCGAGGCCGAGTTGCAGGCGATCACCAGCAGCTTGACGCCGGAATCCACGAGTTCGTCCATGACGCCGAGCGCGTTCGCCCTGACCTCGGCGATGGGCAGGGGGCCGTAGGGGCCGTTCGCGGTGTCCCCGACGTACAGGATCGACTCGTGCGGCAGCTGGTCTATGACCGCGCGGGCAACGGTCAAGCCTCCCACGCCCGAGTCGAAAATGCCGATCGGGGCAGAAGGTTGAATCGTTCGCGAAGCTGCACTGACATCCGGACTCATGATCTATCGAGAATAGTTCCTGCGTCCGGAGTTGCAGAACCCGAAGGCGTTCCGTGTAAGCCAATTCACACGCTTGTTTCCCCGGGTAACGGGGCCTGCGCTGCTCCGCGGCGGCACCGGGAGCATCCTAGGCCCGCGATCCGGGGTGGTGCAGGCCGGCCAGCAGCGACTGCATCAGCGACTCCTGCAGCCAGGTCAGGAAGTTGTAGACCAGGGCCAGGTAGGTCTGCAGGTCTTCGGCCTGGGACCAGTCGTCGATCTCGTGCAGCGCCTGGGCGTCTTCGTCCGTCTCGATGTCGAGCCGGTCGGCCAGCACCAGGCGGACGTCGTTGATGGCCCGGCCCAGCAGCTGCGCCTGTTCCGGGGTCAGCTGCAGGGGGTTCTGCTCCAGCAGCAGGGCTCCGGCCCGCAGGGCGGCCACCTTGTCCTCGCGGAGCGAACGCTCGGTGAAGCGGCGGAACTCCAGGGATTCGCCGTCGTTATCCTTGATTCCGTCCGGAAGGAGCCGCAGCAACGCGCTGTCCTCGGGCTTCGACGCCGTGGCATCCAGCCCGACAAGCGCCGCCAGCGGGTCCTCGTCCGCCCGGTCCGCGGGCTCGAGCATGCTGATGACGTCGTCGAAGAGCCGCCGGATCAGGTCCCGTTCGGCCCGCTCAAGCTCGCCGGTGATTCCCTTGCGCGTGTTCCTGAATGCCTTTGCCATGCCTATGCCTGGTTCGCCTTCTGGAACGTGGCCCAGAGTCCGAACGAATGCATGGCCTGCGTATCCCGCTCTGCCTTCTCGCGCGTGCCCGTGGCAACCACAGACTTGCCCTCCTGGTGCACCTGCAGCATCAGCGTGTTCGCCTTGGACTCCGGATAGCCGAAGTAGCTCTGGAAAACGTAGCTGACGTAGCTCATGAGGTTGACCGGATCGTTCCAGACGAGGACGACCCACGGCACATCGGTGGCTGTGTCCTCGCGCAGGAAGGTGTCCCGCCCGGTTTCCGCTTCGACGTCAACAACGGTGTTTCCCACTACCCCGGACAGCGCTGGAACCAGCTCAATTGTTGATGACATGAATTCCATTGTAGGCGCAGGACCTGCGCCGCTGCCTGTTCGGCGCCCGGGTACTCAGAGCGCTGCAGCTTGATTAGAGTTTGATCTGTGAGTACCGAAACAGGCTGGGTTCCGCCCGCGACGTCCCTCTACACCGACCATTACGAGCTGACCATGCTGCAGGCCGCGCTGCGTTCGGGCGCCGCCCGCCGTCGTTCGGTTTTCGAGGCTTTCGCCCGGCGGCTGCCGGACGGCCGGCGGTACGGCGTGGTGGCTGGCACCGGCCGCATCCTGGAGGGGATCCGCAACTTCACGTTCAGCGCCGACCAGCTGGACTTCCTTGCCAGGACCAAGGTCGTGGACACCCCGACCATCGACTGGCTGGCGGACTTCCGGTTCAGCGGCGATATCTACGGTTACGCCGAGGGCGAGGCGTACTTCCCCTACTCCCCCATCCTCACCGTCGAATCCAGCTTCGCCGAAGCTTGCGTGCTCGAAACATACATCCTTTCGATCCTCAACCACGACTGTGCCATCGCCTCGGCGGCCTCCCGGATGACGACCGCGGCCGGCGAGCGGCCCTGCATCGAAATGGGCTCGCGCCGCACCCAGGAGGAATCGGCCGTGGCGGCCGCCCGGGCCGCGATAATCGGCGGCTTCACCAGCACGTCCAACCTGGAGGCCGGGTACCGCTACGGGATCAGGACCGTGGGCACCGCCGCCCATTCCTTCACCCTGCTGCATGACAGCGAACGCGACGCCTTCGCCGCCCAGCTCGCATCGCTGGGACACGGCACCACCCTCCTGGTGGACACGTACGACGTCGAAACCGCGGTGCGCACCGCCGTCGAACTCGCCGGGCCGGACCTCGGCGGCGTCCGGCTGGATTCGGGCGACCTCGTGACCCAGGCGCAGTGGGTGCGCCGGCTGCTCGACGACCTGGGCAACCACAACACGCACATCACGGTCACGTCGGACCTGGACGAATACGCCATCGCCGCGCTGGCCTCGGCGCCGGTGGACTCCTACGGGGTCGGCACCGAGCTCGTCACCGGTTCCGGTGCCCCGACCGCGAGCATGGTGTACAAACTGGTGAGCCGGGAGAACGACGACGGTATCCAGGTCCCGGTGGCCAAGGCGGCCAAGAACAAGATCTCCAAGGGCGGCCGCAAGTACGCGCTGCGCCGGCTGGACGATCGCGGCGTCGCCAGCGCGGAAGTCATCGGCATCGGCCACCGCCCCGACAGCGACAGCAATGACCGGCCGCTGCTGGAGCAGTTCGTCAAGAACGGCGAGCTGCTGCCGGGCTTCACCGGCGCGGAGGCCGTCCGGCGCGCCGCCGAACGGCATCGGCTCTCGCTCGCGGAGCTGCCCGGCACCCACCGCAGGCTGCAGCGCGGCGAAGCAGTTATCCCCACGGAATTCGAGGAGCAGGCATGACACGGGCACTGGTCATAGTTGATGTGCAGAACGACTTCTGCGAGGGAGGGGCGCTGGGCGTCGAGGGCGGGGCGCAGGTCGCCGCGGACCTCAGCGAGCACCTGGAGAACAACGCCGCAGGGTACGACTTCGTGGTCGCCACGCAGGACTGGCACGTGGATCCGGGCAGCCATTTCTCCGACAATCCGGACTTCGTCGACAGCTGGCCGAAGCACTGCGTGGCCGGGTCCAAGGGGGCCCAGCTGCACCCCGAGCTGGACACCGAGCCGATCGACGCGTACTTTCGCAAGGGCGCCTTCGAGGCCGCCTACTCAGGCTTCGAGGGCGTGCTGGCGCCGGAGGACGAAGTGGCCACGGGCGACCTGGACGACGAGGACGCCGATGCGGCCGAAGACGTGATTTCCCTGGACGACTGGCTGCGGCAGAACGACGTCGACGAAGTGGTCATCGCGGGAATCGCGACGGACTACTGCGTCCGGGCCACCGCGCTGGACGCGGTGCAGGCCGGCTACACCACCTCGGTGCTGCTGCCGCTGACGGCGGGCATCAATACCGAGCGCGTCGCCGCGACCATCGCCGAGCTGGAGGACAACGGGGTCGAGGTCCTCCAGGACTGACGGCCCGGCCGCGTTACTTGCGGCCGATGAACCAGTCCTGGAGTTTCTTCAGGCGCTTGTTCAGCTGCTCCTCGTTCGCCTGGGCCACCGCAGGACCGCCGCAGATCCGGCGCAGTTCCGAATGCACTACGCCGTGCGGCATGCCGGAGCGGGCCGACCAGGCGGACACGTTCTTGGCCAGCTGGTTGCGCAGGTCGGTCAGCTGGCGGTGGTCGACGACGTGGGGTTCGGGAGCCGGAGCGGCTGAACCTTGGCGGCGCTTGCGCGACTGCTGCTCCTGCTGGCGCTGCCGCAGCAGCTGGCCGACCTGCTCGGCATCCAGGAGGCCCGGAATGCCAAGGAAATCGAGTTCGTCTTCCGAGCCGAGCTCGCCGCCGGTGCCGAATTCGCCGCCGTCGAAGAGTACGCGGTCAAAGGAGGCCTGCGATTCAAGCGCCTCGAACTTCTGCCGGGTGAGCTCGTCGGAGGCCTTATCCTCGCGGTTGGCCTGCTCCATCAGGGCCTCTTCGGGGATGAAGCCCTCGTCGTTGTCCTTGTCCGGCCGGTCCAGCGCGTGGTCGCGCTCCAGCTCCATCTGGTTGGCCAGCTCCATCAGGTTCGGCACGGACGGCAGGAACACGGATGCGGTCTCGCCGCGCTTCCGGGCCCGGACGAAGCGGCCGATGGCCTGGGCGAAGAACAGCGGTGTCGCCGTCGACGTCGCATAGACGCCGACGGAAAGGCGCGGGACGTCCACGCCTTCGGAGACCATGCGCACCGCGACCATCCAGCGCGTTTCCCCGGCGGAGAACTCCTCGATCTTTTCGGAAGCGCCGGCATCGTCGGAGAGGATCACCGTGGGCGATTCACCCGTGATGCGTTTCAGCTGGCCGGCATAGGCACGCGCGTCCTCGTGGTCCGTGGCGATGACCAGGCCGCCGGCGTCTGGAACGGCGCGGCGCACCTCCGTGAGGCGCTTGTCCGCGGCCGCCAGCACCGAGGGGATCCACTGGCCCTGCGGGTTCAGCGCCGTCCGCCACGCCTGGGCGGTGATGTCCTTGGTGACGGCGGCTTCGCCCAACGACGCCGAGAATTCGTCTCCGGCGCTGGTCCGCCAGCGCATCTGGCCGGAATAGGCCATGAAGATCACCGGGCGCACCACGTGGTCCCTCAGTGCGTTGCCGTAGCCGTAGGTGTAGTCCGCCTTGGAGCGGCGGATGCCGTCCCGGTCCTCGGCATACTCCACGAAGGGGATGGCGGCGGTGTCCGAACGGAACGGCGTTCCGGTGAGCGCCAGCCGCCGGGCGGCCGGATCGAACGCCTCCCGGATTCCGTCGCCCCAGCTGAGCGCGTCGCCGCCGTGGTGGATCTCGTCGAGGATCACCAGGGTCCGGGCCGCCTCCGTCTTGGCGCGGTGCAGCATCGGCTTCATGGCCACCTGGGCGTAGGTGACCGCGACGCCGATGAAGTCCTTGCCGTGCTGGCCGTCGGAGTTCTTGAAGTTGGGGTCGATGGACAGTCCAACGCGGGCGGCCGCATCGGCCCACTGGCGCTTGAGGTGGTCCGTGGGGGCGACGACGACGATCCGGTTGACCGTGCCGCGCTCCACCAGTTCGGTGGCCACGCGGAGGGCGAACGTGGTCTTGCCGGCGCCCGGGGTGGCGACGGCGAGGAAGTCCCGGGGTGCCAGGGTGAAGTATTTTTCCAGCGCCTCGGCCTGCCACTGGCGCAGTTTGGGTGCGGTTCCCCACGCCGCGCGTTCCGGGTACGCCGGAGGCAGCGCCGGGCCGGAACCGAAAAGAGTCGTCTCCTGGCTCATCTGGGCGAAAGCTCCTTGCAGTGCGGTTGATTGATCGTTTGCGGCATGCGGGCACGGCAAAAACACGGCCAGCCGGCGGGTCAGCCGGCTGGCCGGAGGCGTGTCAGATGCTACTTGCCGTTTCCGGAGTCATCCTTGCCCGGGCGGAGGCCTTCGTAGATCTCCTTGCATTCCGGGCAGACGGGGAACTTGTTGGGGTCCCGGCCGGGAACCCATACCTTACCGCAGAGCGCGATCACGGGTTCCCCCGAGAGCGCGGACTCCATGATCTTTTCCTTGCGCACGTAATGGGCAAACCGCTCCCGGTCGCCCGGTTCGAGCTCTTCGCGCTGCTCTTCCCGTTCAATCGTCGCGGTCGAACCGCCCGGCCCCTGGGGCTGGCGGTACGGGTCGTTTTCGAAAGGATCAGGGGGCAAAGTCATGGAACCATCTTAGCCGCTCGTCCCGCCAGGCGGCTCACCGGTTGATCGCGACGGCCTGCAGCAGTTCCGGCGCGCGCCTGTCGTACCACGCGCCGCCGGCCCGCACGCCGATCACCAGCAGGGCCGTGCCGAGCACCAGCCCCACCGCCAGCGCGAGCCAACTGAACAGCGGGGCGCCGGTCACCATGGCCGCCAGGGCCAGGGCGGCTTCCGGCAGGGCGATCAGGACCAGCACCAGCATGCCCAGCATCTGCACGATCATCATCCGCGCGGCGGACCCCGGGGGCGTCTTGAAGGGGCTCTCCCCCGGCAGTGGCACGTTGTAGGTGTACCGGGCGGACACTACGCTGGACAGCCCCAGGCCGCTGAGCAGCACCCCCAGCGACAGCCCCAGCGTGGCCGGAAGCAGCTGCCAGGAGCCGAGGAAAAAGAACGGGGCCACGGCAAAAACCAGGGTCACGGGCAGCGCGAACGCCGCGCAGGCAATGACCCGGCCGGCCCGGTCCGCCCTTCCGCTGACGCCGGAGGTGACGTGGAGGGCGAAGGCCGTGTTGTCGTAGGAAATGTCCGCCGAAATCGCGAACGAGAGCAGGAAGGCCATGATGGGCCCGAGCCACAGCATGAAGCCGAAATCTCCCGCGGGCGCGAACGCGAAAGCCATCACCACGGGAATCAGCGGGATGGAGATCAGGGAAGCCCCGTAGCGCGGATCCTTGAACCAGTAGGTCAGCGCCCGCGCCGCCACTGCCCCTGTCGGCGTGGCGGGGAACCGGGAGAACCAGCCAAGCCTGCCGGCCCCGCGGCGGGTCACCGCATTGTAGGGAGGCGTCACCAGCGCCCGGGCGAGGCTGAGCTTCCACAGCCAGGCAATGAGCGCCAGGAAGGCGGCGCCGATCCCGAAACGTGCCGCCGCGGTGCCCCATTGGCCGACGGCGATGTCCCCCGGGGCCGCCCAGATGCTGCCCAGCGGTGTCCACGCCAGCGTTTCCGCCAGGGCCGGCAGGAAGTCCTGCGAGCTCTCCAGCCCCTCCGTGATGCCGATGATGATCGGGCCGAGCAGCATCAGGGGAATGATGCCGATCACGCCGCTGAGGTCCTTGAACCGGCGGGAGCTTGCCAGCGTGGTCGAGGCCGAGGTCGTCAGGCGCGAAAGCACGACGGCGGTCAGGGCCGCTACGGGGGCGCAGACCACCGCGGCAATCATCGCCGCCGGGTGCTGCCACCACGCCGCGGCCTGGCCCAGCGAGGCGAGCAGCGTGACGGCTCCTGGAATGCCGATCAGACCGCCCAGGGCCAGCCCTGCAAGCAACTGCGGCATCGGGATCGCGAACGGCACGAAACGGGCGGGGTCGAGCGTCATGTCCACGCCGGTGGCCACCATCGGAATCAGCGCCCAGCCAAGGAAGACAGCGGCCCCGGCAAGGATGATGGCCGTCCTGGCCATGTCCGGTTCGCCGCTGCCCAGGAAGACCAGCCCCACCAGCAGCATGCCGAGCACACCCACGGCGTACAGCGCGCCAAGGATGACGCCGACCAGCTGCCAGGGGCTGCGCTTGAATCCGTTGCGCAGCAGGGTGAGTTTGAGCCTTAGGAGGTGCGCAACCACGACAGTCCTTCCGACCGGCCGCGGCCGCCGACCAACTGGACGAAGCGGTCCTCCAGGCTGGCGCCGTCACGGACCTCGTCCACCGTTCCGGCCGCCAGGACGTTGCCCTGCGCGATGACGGCCACGTGGTCGCACATGCGCTGCACCAGGTCCATCACGTGGCTGGAGACGATGACCGTGCCGCCGGAGGCAACATAATCGTGGAGGATGTCGCGGATGTTCGCGGCGGAAACCGGGTCGACCGCTTCGAACGGTTCGTCCAGGACCAGCAGCCTCGGCGCATGGATCAGGGCTGAAGCGAGCGCGATCTTCTTCGTCATGCCGGCCGAATAGTCGACGACCAGCGTCCCGGCGTCGCCGGCGAGGTCCAGTGCGCGCAGCAGATCCGCGACGCGGGAAGCAACGGTGGCGCGGTCCATCCCGCGCAGCAGGCCGGCGTAGGTCACCAGCTGTTCGCCGGTGAGCCGGTCGAAGAGCCGCACGCCGTCCGGCAGGACGCCCATCAGTTGCTTGGCGGCCAGCGGCTGTGCCCAGACGTCGGTCCCGTGGACCCACACCTGCCCATAGTCCGGACGCAGCATGCCCGTTGCCATGGACAACGTGGTGGTCTTTCCGGCGCCGTTCGGACCGACGAGGCCGTAGAAGGAACCCGCCGGCACGTCAAGGTTGATGCCGTTCACCGCGATCTTCCCGCCGAAACGCTTGGCCAGGCCGCGCAGCGCCAGCGCGGGGGCAGCAGGCTGCGGCCGGTGCGGGCCGGCGCCGCCGATGGTGCCGGTGAGGCCGACGGCGGTGCGTGCATCGCCGCGCCGGGCGGCGTCAGGCAAGGGGTCCTGCGGCCCTGGGCCGGCGGGCTGGACAAAGTCGGGCGAAGTCATGAGGCCAAACTAGCAATCGGCCGCCCGCGGCCGCATCATCCGCCAGGACTAAAAATCCGTCCTCACGGCGGCGCGTTCATACTGCGGGGCCCATGGCAGGTCCACCCCGAGGTCTACGGCGGCGCGCAGCCACCAATGCGGATCGCGGAGGGCGGCGCGGGCCAGCAGGACCGCGTCGGCATCGCCGTCGGCAACGATCTGTTCGGCATGGCTGGTCTTCGAAATCAGTCCCACGGCCCCCACGGGAAGCCCGGTTGCACGGCGGATCCGGGCGGCGAAAGGCACCTGGTAACCGGGTTCCAGCGGAATCTGCACACCGGGTACGGCCCCGCCGCTGGAGACGTCGACCAGGTCCACGCCCCGTTCCCCCGCCGCCTGCACGATGGCCGCGACCTCCTCCGGTTCCAGCCCTCCCCGGGCCCAGTCCGAGGCCGAAACCCGCAGCAGCAGCGGCATCCGGTCCGGGATGACGCTGCGCACGGCCTCCACCACGGCCAGCAGCAAGCGGCTCCGGTTGGCCGCGGAACCGCCCCACCCGTCACTTCGCGTGTTCACGAGCGGACTCAGGAACTGGTGGAGCAGGTAGCCGTGGGCCGCGTGCAGCTCGATCGTGTCGAACCCGGCCCAGGCCGCCCGGGCGGCGGCGGCCCGGAAGTCGTGGATAACGCCGGCGATGCCCGCCTCGTCGAGCTCCTGCGGAGCGGCGAGCGGACCGAAAGGCTCCGCGGTGGCCCCCACCGTCTGCCAGCCGCCCTGGGCCGCCGGAACGCTGCCGCTCTCCGCCGCGAAGGGCCAGTAAGTCGACGCCTTGCGGCCGGCATGGGCGAGCTGGATTCCGATCTTCGTCCCGCCGGGACCGTTGCGGTGCACGAAATCCGTGATCCTGCTCCAGCACTCGGCCTGCCCGTCCGTCCAGATGCCCGTGTCACGCGGGCTGATCCGGCCGGCGGCGCTGACCGCAGTGGCCTCCGTCAGGATGAGGGCCGCTCCCCCTGCGGCAAACTGGCCCAAGTGCACCAGATGCCAGTCATTCGGTGTTCCGGGCTCGTCGGCGCCGCGCACCGAATACTGGCACATGGGTGCGACCCAGCCCCGGTGGGCCAGCGTGAGGCCGCGCAGCGCGAGGGGGCTGAACAGCTGCGAAGGCATTTTAGAACAGGGCCCGGGCCAGCGCCTGGCGTGCCTTCGAGACCCGGGGGTCCGACGTGCCGACCACTTCGAACAGTTCCACCAGCCGTGCCCGGGCGGCCTCCCTGTCCTCGCCGGAATGCAGGCCGACGAACTTCACGAGCCGGGCAAACGCGTCTTCGACATGGCCGCCGGCAACGTCGAGGTCCGCGACGGCCAGCTGCGCCGCCACGTCGTCCGCCGCCGAGGCAGCGGCCTCGCGGATCGCGGTGGCGTCCGCCTTCTCCAGCCGCTGCATCAGTTCCACCTGCGCGAGGCCGCTGCGGGCGTCATGGTCCGCGGGCGACTCGGCCAGGGCCTTGCGGTAGGCCGCGGCTGCGGCCGCATAGTCGCCGGCCTCAATGGCGTCGAAGGCCTCCTGGTGGAGCGGCGGCAGCGGCGGTTCTTCCTGGGGTTCCCCGTCCGCCGAGGGCGCGGTGCCGGTGACGCCGTTCGCCTCGGCAACCTTGAGCAGTTCGGCGACGAAGGACCGCAGTTCCTCTTCGCTGGCGGCTCCCTGGAAGAGCGGAATGGGCTGCCCCTTGAGCAGCGCCACCGCTGCCGGGACGCTTTGCAGCTGGAACGCCTGGCCGATCTGCGGGTTCGCGTCCACGTCCACGCGGCCCAGCACGAACCGGCCGGCGTACTCGGCGGCGACCTTCTCCGTGGCAGCCGACAGCTGCTGTGCCTGGTCGCTCCACGGTGCGGTCAGTTCAACGATGACGGGGACCTGCGCCGAGAGCTGGACCAGGGCCGAAAAGCTCTCCTGGTTGACGTCCACGATGTAGGCCGGACGCCCTTCGGCTGGTCCCTCCGGCTGGCCCGGACCGCCCTGTCCCGGAGCCGCAGCCGGAGCCTGCGGCCGCTTAAGCGACGACAGATCCACGGCCCCGCGGAGGTTGACGGATGCTGGCGCAGGGCCCCGCCCTGAAGCTGGAGTGGTCATGACATCACCCTAGTACGATCGCGGGCGGCGGAAGGAATCCGCCGCCCGGCTTGGCTTTACTTGAGCTTGGCGTCCACGAGGTCCTGCGCCACCCCGATGACCGAGATGGGCTCCTTGGCCCCGGCCGGCGGGACGTAGACCGCCACCGATTCGCCATACGTGACATCCACGCCCGACGTCGTGGAGCTCTTCCCCGCCAGCGCGGCGAACTCGTCGGAGAGCTCGACGGTGGCGCCGGCCTCGGCCGGTACGCTGCTCATCACGTTGCGGATGTAGCCGAAAACCATCGCACCGCCGTCGGCCGTTTTCAGCGCCCGCACCGAGTCCGGCTCCACCTTGCGGCTGAAGGTGATGTCCGCGTTCTTGTTTGCCTTGACCTGCGAGTCCTGGAAGGCGCGGATCTGCTCGGCGAAGGTGTTCTTGCCGACCTTGTCCTGGTTCTTGCCGCTGTTGAGGTTGGCGGCCAGCACTTCGAGCGCCTGCTGCGGCGCATGGAGCAGGCCCTCCGCGGAGTCCGCGGCAACGGCCGGGGTTCCCCCGCCTTCGCTCGCGACCTGCGGGAAGGTGGTGCCGGGCAGCATCTGCACGGCCTCGACCATCTTGTAGTTCTCCCGCGGCCCGGCCTGCGAGAGCACGATGACCTGCGGCACCGGGTTCTCCTTGCCCTGGGTGACGGCGACGGCGGTGCGCGGCCAGGCGGCGGTGGTTCCCACCATGGCAGTCTTCAGCGGCTCGGCCGACACCGGGGCGGGCGCTGCCACGTCGGGGTTTTCGGCCCGCACCGTATAGTTCGCCTTGCGCAGCGTCAGCGCGGAACCGCCGACCCGCGGGGCCAGTTCCTTGGCATCCCGGGCGGAGTCGCCGGCGGTCACCGCGGCCTCCACCGAGTCCAGGATCCGGTTGAGCTGCCCGTCCAGGAGCACGGGGTACGAACCGCCGGATTCCTTCGGGGCGGCCGTCCCGCCCGCATAGGCCGGCAGTGCGGTGGTGGCAAGGAGGCCGGCGGCAGCGACGGCCAGCACCGGACGAACGGAGTCTGCCATGCGTAGCCGGAGGCCGCCGCGCGTCGGCTCGCCCTCCGCCGTGCCGGAAGCCGTGGAACCGGAGGCTTCGGCAGCCGCGCCCCGATCGGCCGGTTGGCCCCCATCGAGTCCGGGTCCGCCCCGCCGTGCGAGTGCCGCGAGCGCCAGGCCCAGCACCACCAGCAGCGCGCCGACGATGACCAGGACGATTCCCCAGGGCGCACTGTTGTCGTTCGGCCAGCTGACCGTAACGGCGGTCGGGGCAGGCTGCTTGCCGTCGGCCGCCAGGAGGATGGACCACTCGCCGTCCGCAGGCGCGATCCAGCGGTGGTCTGCCTGGCCCTCGGCCGTTTCCTCGCTGACCCACAGGTCCGATCCGGCGGGGTTCGGCACCTCGGCATCGCCCTTGACGGTTTCGGCCTGCAGCTGGCCTCCGTCGACGCCGGTGATGGAGTTATGGGCGGCTTTGCCGACCCAGGCATCGACGTCGCCCGCGCGTCCTACCGCAAGGAGGAATTCGCCGTCGGCCTCCACGGAGATGTCCACGCGCTCATCGTGGACGCCGAAGACTGCCGGTTCGATCACCGTCACCGGAGCCGTCGAATCTCCGGCCGGGTAGCTGGCCGAGAGTGTCTCGGGCGGGGCCCAGATGGTGCGGAACCCGATGCCCAGCAAGATGGCCACGAGGCCGGCTGCGATCAGGGCGATGGCAGTCTTCGAACGCACAAAAAAACCTAACGTTTGTCACGGGAAGCGGACCTGGCCACCAACTCGGCCGCGGGCAGTGCCGCGCGCCGGCCGGCTGCTGCAGGCCGGGAGGTCGGTGTTTATAACCCAATGGTAACGAATCGCCTGTTAGAGTGCGTTGTCGGCTGTACCGTCCACCGGGAGCGACGGGGACGCCGATAGTCTCATCCACAACGATCTTCCCGCAGCCACGGGGCCGACTGAACAGGGCATTCGCTTGACGGAGCACGAGGAACGACCTGCCGAACCGCAGGAGCCGGGCGAGGGCGGCACGCCCGCAGGCGCCGCCGGGCCGGAAGCTTCCGCAGCGCCGGGCCCGGGCGGCCACCGGTCCGTCCTGCACGCCCTCGGCCGGCTCGGTGCGTCCTTCCCGCGGGCCCAGCCGCGCGTCCGGTTCGAGATGCCGCCCGAGGCACTGACCCTGGAGGACGAGAAGGCCGTGGCGGCCATGGTCGGAACCCAGGGGGCCGCCCGCCACCCCATCCACTTCGGCTTCATGGGCACCGTCGGCGTAGGCCTGGCACTGCTGCTGTATTTCATCCTCTCCAACATCGGCCAGCTGCTGGGATGGATCGCGGCGGCGCTCTTCATCGCGCTGGGCCTCGATCCGATCGTGCGCTGGCTGGAAAACAAGGGCCTGCCGCGGCCGGCGGGCGTCGTCGCCGTCGTTCTGGCCCTCGCGGGTGCGCTGGCCGCATTCTTTGCCACCCTCATCCCCACGATCGTGAACCAGACGGCACAGATCGTGGCCAACGGGCCGGAGTACGCCGACAACTTCCTGAATTCCGCCTTCTTCCAGTCCATCGACCAGCAGTTCCAGGTCCGCAGCCGCGTGGAGGAGGAAGTAGCCAAGTTCTTCGCCAACTCCGAGGCCGTGACCGGCATCTTCGGCGGGGTGCTCGGCGTCGGCAGCGCCGTCCTGCAGGGTGCCTTCGGGGTCCTGATTGTCCTCGTGCTGACCCTGTATTTCCTGGCCTCGCTGCCGGCCCTGAAGATCTGGGCGTACCGGCTCGCGCCGCGGTCCCGCCGCAAGCGGGTGCAGTCCCTCGCCGAGGAGATTACGGGCAGCGTGGGCAGCTACGTGATCGGGCAGGCCTGCGTCGCGCTGATCAATGCCACCGTGGCCTTCATCGCCATGAACATCGCAGGTGTCCCCTTCGCGGTGCTGCTGGCGTTCCTGGTCGCACTGCTGGCTTTCATCCCGCTGGTCGGCGCAATGATCGCCGGCGTCATGGTCTCGCTGGTGGCGCTGACCGTGAGCTGGCAGACCGCCACGCTGTTCGCCGTGATCTACTTCGCCTACCTGCAGTTCGAGGCGTACTTCGTGTCGCCGCGGATTATGCAGCGCGCGGTAGCCGTACCCGGGGCCGTCGCGGTGATCGCCGTCATCGCCGGCGGCACGCTGATGGGCGTGCTGGGCGCGCTGATGGCCATTCCGGCCGCCGCCGCGGTCATGCTCCTGCTGAAGGAAGTGGTGATTGTCCGGCAGGACCGGCGCTAAGGCCCGCGGCCGGCGGCGTTCAGCCCCGGTACGTTCAGCCCCGGTAACGGAAGCTGCGGGTCTTCCAGCAGTGATGGTGCCAGTGCCGCCGCTCGGACAGCGCCGCCTCGGCGCCGAACAGGGAATCCTCGCGCCAGGCCACGACGTGCTCCACACCGGGCGCAATGGTGAGGCCGCAGCCTGGACAGCTGTAGTCTTTCACCGCGTTGCGCTGGGTGATCCGCCGCACGTTCCACTCGCCGTCGGGTGCGCTTTGGCGCTCCGGAATACCGAAGCGGGCCCGCTCCAGATCCAGTTCCGCGCCGCGGCTCCACTTGCCCGAAGGCTGGGCCGGCCGGCGGCGCGGGCGATTGGAGCGGGGCATAGGCCCATTCTGCCCGCGTCCTGCGGGGCTCGACAAACTGACGGTAAGCTGGCCTACTGTGCGTCTCGTTATTGCCCGTTGCTCCGTTGATTACATCGGCCGTCTTCGCGCCCATCTGCCCCTGGCCACGCGCCTGCTCATGGTGAAGGCCGACGGCTCGGTCCTGATCCATTCCGACGGCGGTTCCTACAAGCCGCTCAACTGGATGAGCCCTCCCGCCACGCTCCGCGTGAACGAGCCGGTCGAGGGCGACACCCCCGAGGGCGTCACCGAGGTGTGGAACGTCCAGCACGCGAAGAGCGACGACCGCCTTGTCATCCACATCCACGAACAGCTGCACGAGTTCAGCCATGACCTGGGCGTGGACCCCGGGCTCGTCAAGGACGGCGTCGAAGCGGATCTGCAGCGGCTGCTCGCGGAGCAGATCCACACCCTGGGCGACGGCTACTCGCTGATCCGCCGCGAGTACATGACCGCCATCGGCCCGGTCGATATCCTGGCCCGCGACGCCGACGGCGGCACGGTCGCCGTCGAACTCAAGCGGCGGGGAGACATTGACGGCGTGGAGCAGCTGACCCGTTACCTCGAACTGCTGAACCGCGACCCGCTCCTGGCTCCCGTGAAGGGCGTCTTCGCCGCGCAGCAGATCAAGCCGCAGGCACGGGTGCTTGCCGAAGACCGCGGCATCGACTGCCTGACACTGGACTATGACGCCATGCGCGGGGTCGACGATATCGAGTCCCGGCTCTTCTAAGTCCGGCGCCGGCGTCTAGACTGTCGGCTATGGAAGCCAGCGGCCACACCGGAGCGGGCGGCGCCTTCCTCCGCGGGCGGATCGTCAGCGACGGGACGGTCGTCGAGAACGGGGTCGTGGCGTACGACGGCGACCGCCTCGTTTTCGCGGGCCCGTATCCGGAGTTTTCACCTCAGGGGCGTCCGGAACATGATGTGCCGGCCGGCAGCATCCTGGTGCCCGGACTCGTGGACATGCACTGCCACGGCGGCTTCGGGGCCGACTTCTCCTCGGCGGACGAGGACGCCGCACGCCGGGCCGCGGCGTTCCTGCACCGGAGCGGGACGACCACGTTGCTGGCGAGCACGGTTCCGGCCCCGCCGGCCCAGGCACTGGCCGCCCTGCAGGTCCTCGCCGGACTCTGTGCCGACGGGCTGCTGGCCGGCATCCATGCCGAGGGGCCCTTCGTCTCGACCGAATGTTCCGGCGCCCTGGAGCCCGCGCACCTCAACGATCCGGACCTGGAACTGCTGGCGCGGCTGATCGACGCGGGACAGGGCCAGCTCCGCACCATGACGTACGCCCCCGAACTGGCCGGTGCCGGCGAACTGGCCGACCGGCTGACGGCGCACGGCGTCATCCCGTCCATCGGCCATACCGCGTGCGATTCCGCCACCGCCGCCACGGCGCTGGCGCAGGCGTCCGAGGGACTCGCGTCCGCCGGCTTCGACGGCTACAGCGCCCGGCCGACCGTGACGCATCTGTTCAACGGGATGCCGCCGCTGCACCACCGGTCCCCCGGGCCGGCTGCGGCCTGCCTCCGCGCTGCCGCCGCAGGGGCAGCAGCGGTCGAACTGATTGCGGACGGCACGCACTTGGATCCGCAGACCATCCTCACCGTATTCGAGCTCGTTGGTGCCGCCAACATCCTGCTGGTCTCCGATGCCATCGCCGCCACGGGGCTCGAGGACGGCGAGTACGGACTCGGCGGGCGCCTGGTCACGGTGGCCGGCGGCCGCGCGACCCTGGCGGGCACGGACACGCTGGCCGGCGGCACCTCGACCCTGCTGGACGTCGTCCGCACCGCCGTCGGATCCGGCGTGCCGCTCCCCGACGCGCTGGCGTCCGCCACCAGCGTGCCGGCTGCCGTGCTCGGCCTGGCGGACGAAGTGGGCAGCCTGCATGCCGGCTTCCGTGCCGACGTGCTTGTCCTGACGCCGGAACTGCGGCTGAATGCCGTCCTCCGGAAGGGCCGCTGGCTGGCGTGAAGGCCGCAGGGAACTTTGGCTTAACAAAAGGTTGAATCTCGCAAATGAGCGTTGACCTGCCCAAATGCCTATGTGATGCTTAACTCAGTCTTTGTGTAGGTGAGTTTTTCATGCTCGCAAGACATGTTGTTGCGAGCGTGAAGCTCCTCAAACGCTTCGGCAGCCTGCCGGAACCTGAGGTCTTCCGTGGAGTGACCAGGACCGGTGCAAAGGGCACCGGTCTAAGAAGTACCGTTATGAGGAGAAATACATGGCACAGGGGACCGTGAAGTGGTTCAACGCTGAAAAGGGCTTCGGCTTCATCACTCCGGATGATTCCGAGGGAGACGTGTTCGTCCACTACTCCGAAATCCAGACCGGCGGATTCAAGACCTTGGACGAGAACCAGCGCGTAAGCTTCGAGATCGGCCAGGGCGCCAAGGGCCCCCAGGCGACCGGCGTTACCGTCATCTAGTCTCGCTTTAGCTTCCCGGCACAGGCCGGACAGCAAGGAAGCCTCCCGGTTCACCGGGAGGCTTCCTCGCTTTAACGCAGCAGCCTGGCTTTGGCCAGCGGATCCGCTTCGTTCCCCCGCCGGTCGACGACCGCCCCCAGGGCGCGGAGTTTCGCGTCGAAATTCTCATAGCCGCGGTCAATGTGGTCCACTCCCCTGACCTCCGTCATCCCGTCTGCGACCAGGCCGGCAATCACCAGGGCCGCGCCCGCGCGGATGTCATTGGCTTCGACCGGGGCCCCGGAAAGCTGCGGTACTCCCTTGATGAGCGCATGATGGCCGTCCAGGCGCACGATGGCGCCGAGACGTGCCAGCTCGTTGGTGAACCCCCAGCGCGCTTCGAAGACGTTTTCCGTCACCATCCCGTTCCCCGTGGCGACGGCGTTCAGCGCGACCACGAAGGGCTGCAGGTCCGTGGGAAACCCGGGATAGGGCAAGGTGGAAACATTGATCGGCGACGGCCGGCCGGAGCCCTCCACCACGAAGCCGTCGGCCCGGCGCTCAACCGTGCACCCGGCCTGCTCCAGCTTGTCCAGGACGACCCCCAGGTGCGACGGGTCGGCGTGCCGGATATCAACCCGTCCTCCCGTGATCGCGGCCGCGAAGGCCCAGGTGCCGGCCACGATTCGGTCGGGCACGGTGCGGTGCGCAACCGGCTGGAGGCGTTCGACGCCGGTAATCACCAGCGTGGGCGACCCGATCCCTTCGATGCGGGCGCCCATCGCGACCAGGAGCCGCGCGATGTCGGAAATTTCCGGTTCCCGCGCGGCATTGTCGATCGTCGTCACCCCCTCGGCCAGGGTCGCGGCCATCATCAGGTTTTCCGTGGCGCCCACCGAGGGGAAGGAAAGGCGGTGGTGGGCGGCCTTTAAGCCGCCGGGCGCCTTCGCCACGAGGTACCCGTGGTCGATCACGATCTGGGCACCCATCAGCTCCAGGCCGCTGCGGTGCATGTCCAGGCCGCGGGACCCAATGGCGTCGCCGCCGGGAAGCGCCACCTCGGCCTGCCGGCACCGGGCCACGAGCGGACCCAGAACCGAAATGGACGCCCGCATGGCCCGGACCAGGTCGTAGTCCGCCTGGTGCGCGGGCGCTGACGGAACGTCGATGTGCACAGCCGCCTGCTCGACGTCGTACTCCACTCCGCAGCCGAGCCGGCGCAGGAGTTCGGCCATGATCCAGACGTCCTGGATGTTGGGCACATTCGTGATGGTGGACCGGCCCTCGGCCAGGAGCACCGCGGCCATCAGCTTCAGGACACTGTTCTTTGCCCCGGCCACGTCCACCTGCCCGGAAAGCCGGGTGGGTCCGGTGACGACTATGACGTCTTCCATGTTGCTCATCCTAGTAGGAGGTCAGATGGGTAAAACGAAAGCGGCCCCCATCGGGAGCCGCTGTATCCGGTCCATGGACGCCGCGCACCGTTCAGCGCCAGGTTCCGATGCCGATCACCGGGCCGGCTTCGAGCCAGGAGGACAATCCGGCGTAGACATCGTAGTTCATCGCCAGCAGCAGTTCCTGCTTCTCGTGCGTCAGCATCACGACAATGGCTCCAGGCTGGATCCGCAGCCGTTCGTCCTCGGTGGGCTGGCGCCAGCCTTTCAGCTCGAGCGCACTGCGCCGGAACCGATGGCGCGGGCGGGGGCTTAGCGAGAACAGCCGCAGCCATTCCAGGTGCTTGTCCGCATAACGACAAACCCCCATTTGCCAGCTGCCGGGCAGCAGGCAAATGGAGGCATCGAAGGTACCCAGGGCGCGCCGCAGTTGATAGCGGCGCACCCCGAATGCCAGCAGCGCCAGGACGAGCAGCACGAACAATGCCGCAAGGACAACGAACGCGACGGATAGCTCGTTCACTGGCGCCGCCAGTTGGGCCTAAGCCGTGGCCAAGTCGTTGACCGTGGCGTTGTCCGCCACGATCACAACCCGGTTGCTGTCAACGGAGAAGAACCCGCCGTCGACGGTGACAGTGATGCGGTCGCCGTTGACGGGCTGGATAGCCAGTTCTCCGGGCGCCAGGATGGCCAGGACCGGAGTGTGGCCGGGCAGGATCCCGATCTCGCCGTCGGCGGTACGGGCCTTGACCAGGGACGCCGCGCCGGACCACACGAAGTGGTCCGCTGCGACAATCTCAACTTCCAGATCAGCTGTTTCGTTAGCCATGGGCTTTACTTACCGGTCTGTTCCTGGATCTTGGCCCAGTTCCGCTCGACATCGTCGAGGCCGCCGACGTTGAAGAAGGCCTGCTCGGCGATGTGGTCCAGCTCGCCGTCGCAGATGGCCTTGAAGCCCTCGACGGTGTCCTTGATGGAGACGGTCGAGCCTTCGACGCCGGTGAACTGCTTGGCGGTGTAGGTGTTCTGCGACAGGAACTGCTGGATGCGGCGCGCGCGGGAGACGACGATCTTGTCTTCTTCGGACAGTTCGTCGACACCCAGGATCGCGATGATGTCCTGGAGCTCCTTGTTCTTCTGCAGGATCTGCTTCACGCGGATCGCCACGTCGTAGTGCGCCTGGCCGATGTACTGCGGGTCCAGGATTCGCGAGGTGGAGGTCAGCGGGTCCACGGCCGGGTAGAGACCTCGGGACGCGATTTCGCGCGAGAGTTCCGTGGTCGCGTCCAGGTGGGCGAAGGTCGTTGCCGGAGCCGGGTCGGTGTAGTCGTCAGCAGGCACGTAGATGGCCTGCATGGACGTGATCGAGTGGCCCTTGGTCGAGGTGATGCGCTCCTGCAGGAGGCCCATCTCGTCGGCCAGGTTCGGCTGGTAGCCCACGGCGGACGGCATGCGGCCCAGCAGGGTCGATACCTCGGAGCCGGCCTGGGTGAAGCGGAAGATGTTGTCGATGAAGAGCAGCACGTCCTGGTTCTGCACATCGCGGAAGTACTCCGCCATGGTCAGGGCGGACAGGGCCACGCGCAGGCGCGTTCCCGGCGGCTCGTCCATCTGGCCGAAAACAAGGGCGGTGTCCTTCAGGACGCCGGCCTCTTCCATTTCCACCCAGAGGTCATTGCCCTCACGGGTACGCTCGCCGACACCGGCGAACACGGAGGTACCGCCGAAGTTGCGGGCCACACGGGTGATCATTTCCTGGATGAGCACGGTCTTGCCAACGCCGGCGCCGCCGAACAGGCCGATCTTGCCGCCCTTGATGTACGGGGTCAGCAGGTCGATGACCTTGATGCCGGTCTCGAGGATCTCGGTGGAGCTTTCGAGATCCGCGAAGCGGGGAGCCTTGCGGTGGATGGGCCAGCGCTCGGTGATTTCCAACTGGGTCTCTTCGACGTCCAGCGGCTTGCCCAGCACGTTGAAGATGTGGCCCTTGACGCCGTCACCGACCGGAACCGAGATCGGCGCGCCGGTGTCCTGCACCGTGGTGCCGCGGACAAGGCCGTCGGTCGCCTGCAGCGAGATCGCGCGGACCAGGTTGTCGCCCAGGTGCTGCGAGGTCTCGAAGGTGATCGTGTGGGTCTCGCCGTTGAGGGTGATCTCGGCGGTCAGGGCGTTGTACATCTCGGGGATGGCGTCGGCCGGGAATTCGACGTCGACAACCGGGCCGATCACACGGGCGATACGGCCAGTGGCGCCCGAGGCGACGGAACCGGTTCCGTGCTCGATGGTTTGGGCAGTCATCTCTCTCACTTCTCAGTTAGATGCGTGGTTAAGTTTACGGTCTTGATGGAGTGCTTCGAGCTCGACGGTCAGGACGCACTCAGTGCGTCGGCACCGCCGACAATCTCGGTGAGCTCCTGGGTGATCTCGGCCTGGCGGGCGTTGTTGCGCAAACGGGTGTACTTCTTGATCAGCTCGTTCGCGTTGTCGCCTGCCGACTTCATGGCGCGCTGGCGGGCGGCGAGCTCGCTCGCAGCCGCCTGCAGCAGCGCTGCGAAGATACGCGACTCGATGTAGCGCGGCAGCAGGGCGTCCAGGACCTGCTCGGGCTCGGGCTCGTACTCGTACAGCGGCAGCAGCTCCGACTCCGACGCGGCCTCCTGCTCCACGACCTCCAGCGGGAGCAGGCGGATGACCGTCGGCTCCTGGGAGACCATGGACTTGAACCGCGTGTAGACGACGTGGATCTCGTCGACGCCGCCGTCTTCGTACGGCGCGTTGAACGCGCCGAGGACGGCGTCGCCGATCTCACGTGCGACGTCGAAGGACGGCGAATCGGTTCCACCGGTCCAGACCTGCTGGTAGTCGAGACCGCGGAAGTCGAAGTAAGCCTGTGCCTTGCGGCCGACGAGGTAGTGCTGGACTTCTTTGCCCTCTCCGCGCAGCAGCTCGGTCAGGGACTGTGCCTGCTTCAGGACCGAAGCCGAGTAAGACCCTGCCAGGCCACGGTCCGAGGTCAGTACCAGCACGGCCGCCCGCCGGATCTGCTCCGGTTCGGTGGTCAGCGGGTGGTCGATCTCGGACTGCGATGCCACAGCAGAAACGGCACGGGTGATCGCATTGGCGTAAGGCAGCGATGCAGCCACCCGGCTGCGCGCCTTGCCAATACGAGAGGCAGCGATCAGTTCCATCGCCTTGAACATCTTGCGCATCGAACTCGTCGAGGCGATCTTCTGGCGGTAGACCCGAATCTGGGCTCCCATACTTTTCCTTTCCTAATCCCCCCTGGCTGAGCGGGGCCGGGTTATTCGCGCGGAGGGACGAACCCGGCCCCCGCTCAGCCAGCGAAAACGAATTAGCGCTTCTGCCGGACGATCTGTTCCTGGTCGACGGCGTCCTGGGCCAGAGCGTCATACTCCTCATGGCCTGCGCCTACGAGCTGGTTGTCGCCTTCACCGAAGAAGCCCTTCTTGAATTCGGTGATCTGCGCGGTCAGCTCCTCGACCGTGGAATCCTCGAGCACGTTGGTCTGCGCGATGGTCGTCAGTGCCTGCGACCGGTGCCGCAGGTGCTCCAGGAACTCCGACTCGAAGCGGTTGACGTCCTCAACCGGGACATCGTCAAGGAAGCCCTTGGTGCCGGCCCAGATCGAAACGACCTGCTCCTCGACGGGGAACGGCGAGTACTGGCCCTGCTTGAGCAGTTCCGTCAGGCGTGCGCCGCGCTCGAGCTGCTGCTTGGAAGCGGCGTCGAGGTCCGAGGCGAACATCGCGAAGGCCTGCATGTCGCGGTACTGCGCCAGCTCCAGCTTCAAGGTACCGGAGACCTTCTTCATGGCCTTGACCTGCGCGGAACCACCGACGCGCGACACCGAGATGCCGACGTCGACAGCGGGACGCTGGTTGGCGTTGAAGAGGTCCGACTGCAGGAAGATCTGGCCGTCGGTGATGGAGATGACGTTGGTCGGGATGTAGGCCGAAACGTCGTTGGCCTTGGTCTCGATCAGCGGCAGGCCGGTCATCGAGCCCGCGCCCAGCTCGTCGGAGAGCTTGGCGCAACGCTCGAGGAGGCGGGAGTGCAAGTAGAACACATCGCCCGGGTAGGCTTCGCGTCCCGGCGGACGGCGCAGGAGGAGCGACACGGCGCGGTACGCCTCGGCCTGCTTGGAGAGGTCATCGAACACGATCAGGACGTGCTTGCCGCCGTACATCCAGTGCTGGCCGATGGCCGAGCCGGCGTAAGGAGCCAGGTACTTGAAGCCTGCCGGGTCGGACGCGGGAGAGGCCACGATGGTCGTGTACTCGAGCGCACCCTTCTCTTCCAGGGTCTTGCGGACGGCCGCAATGGTGGACGCCTTCTGGCCGATGGCAACGTAGATGCAGCGGACCTGCTTATTGACGTCGCCCGACTCCCAGTTGGCCTTCTGGTTGATGATGGTGTCGATCGCGATGGCCGACTTGCCGGTCTGGCGGTCGCCGATGATCAGCTGGCGCTGGCCGCGGCCGATCGGGATCATGGCGTCGATGGCCTTCAGGCCGGTCTGCATCGGCTCGTGCACCGACTTACGCTGGGTCACGCCCGGCGCCTGCAGTTCCAGGGCGCGGCGGCCTTCGGCCTCGATCGGTCCCATGTCGTCGAGCGGTTCGCCGAGGGGATCGACGACGCGTCCGAGGAAGTTGTCGCCGACCGGCACGGACAGGACTTCACCGGTGCGGTGGACTTCCATGCCTTCTTCGATGCCGGTGAACTCACCGAGGATAACGACACCGATTTCGCGGGTGTCGAGGTTCTGGGCCAGGCCCAGGATGCCGTTTTCGAAACGCAGCAGCTCGTTCGACATGGCGGAGGGAAGGCCCTCCACACGTGCGATGCCATCGCTGGCGGTGGTTACGCGGCCAACTTCAACGCGCTCGGCCGTTCCGGGTTCGTAGGATGCCGCGAACTCGTTCAGTGCATTACGGACGTCGTCGGCGTTGATGGTCAATTCGGCCATCTGCAGTCCCTGCTCTCCTATGTTGCGATCGCCGCCTGCGGCGACCTGTGTGTAATTCAGTCTGTGATGAGGCCGTGGCCAGCTCGTCCCTGCGGGACCAGCTAGACCGCGAGCTTCCGTTGAAGTTCCGCCAGGCGGGCGATGACCGACGAATCGACCACTTCGTCCCCGACCTGGACACGGACTCCGCCAACCAGCGATGGGTCAACGTTGACGTTGATCTTCAGCTCGCGGCCGTACAGCTTGTCCAGCCCTGCCTGCAGTCGCGTGATCTGACTCGGGGTCAGCGGACGGGCGACGCTGACCTCGGCGATCCAGCGCCGCTGGCGCTGGGCGACAAGCTCCACGAAACGCTGGACGAGGGCAGTCGGCTTGAGTCCGCGCGGGGCGGACACGGCCTGGCTGATCAGGACCTGCGCTTCCGCACCGGCGTGCGGAACCAGCTTGAGGGCCAGCCGCACCTTGGCCTCGGACGATGCCTGGGGCTCCGACAGGGCCCGCTGCAGACCATGGTCCGCATTGACTGCCCTGATGAAGCTGAACAGGTCGTTCTCCAGACCTTCGAGTCCGTCAAGGCCGGTGCCTTTGCTCTCCGCGACTGCGATCGCCGTAGTCGCCGCGAGGGTCTCCAGGGCATCACCAATGTCACGCGCGGAGGCCCACCGCGAAGCGGCCAGGCCCTCGACGACGGTCCGGGCGTCGGCAGAAACATTTCCGCCGAGCAGCTCCGAAACGAGCCGGGCTTTGTCCTTGCCTTCACGCGAGGGGTCAGTCAGGCTCCGGCGCAGTCCAGCATTGCTGTCCAGCAGGCCAAGGATTGCAAAGAGTTCCTCTGCCAGGGACAGTGGAGCCGTCGGCAGCTTGGCCTCAAGTTCCCGCTGTGCCGCTTTCAGTGACTCGCTCGATACACCTGCCATTAGTTCGCAGCACCTGCACTCTGGGACGCCGGCGCGGCCGTCTCGAGGTCGGCCAGGAAGCGGTCCACGACGCGAGCGGCGCGTGCGTCATCGTTCAGGGACTCCCCGACGATCTTGCCTGCGAGCTCGGTGGCGAGGATGCCGACTTCGCTGCGCAGCGAAATCACTGCGGTCTGGCGCTCGGCAGCGATCTGCACCTGGGCCTGCTCGCTGATGCGCGCTGCCTCGGCAGCAGCCTTCTCCTTCAGATCCGCCAGGATCTGGGCGCCCTCTGCACGTGCTTCCTCGCGGATGCGGTTGGCTTCGGTGCGGGCATCCATCAGCTGCTGCTTGTACTCATCAAGGGCGGCGCTGGCCTCGGCCTGCGCGGCCTCGGCCTTGGCGATTCCGCCTTCGATTGCCTCGGCCCGCTCTGCATAGGTCTTCTCGAACGCCGGAACGACGTACTTGACGACAATGAACATGAGCACGGCGAAGCCAAGCAGCGTTACCAGGATTTCCCAGATGTTAGGGACCAGAGGGTTGACGCCCTCCGCGGCGGCGAGGATTACTGTCTCATTCATATCTCACCCGTCCTATCTACTCGGTTTGAAAAGTGCGCGATGCCGACTAGAGGACGAACGCGAACACCAGGCCGAGGATAGCCAGAGCTTCGGTCAGTGCCAGACCCAAAAAGGCGATCGGCTGCAGCACGCGCTGGGCCTCGGGCTGACGGGCAACTCCATTGATGTAAGCAGCGAATACCAGGCCCACACCGATGGCACCGCCGATGGCGGAGAGACCGTAACCTACGAGGTTGAGATTGCCTTCCATTATTTTCCTTTCAAGATGCCGCTAAGGGCAGGTTGTTTGGTTCAGGAGCTTCCCCAGCGGGGAAATTTAGTGTTCCTCGGCCAGGGAGCCTTGGATGTAGATCGCGGTCAGCAGCGTAAACACGTAGGCCTGCAGGACCTGGATCAGGATTTCGAAGAGGTACATGCCCACACCGCCGGCGAGCGTCAGGATGCCCAGCGGCTTGAGCAGAAGCTGGTCCTGGGTGAGCAGGAACTCGGAGCCTGCGGCTGCCAGCATGATGATCAGGTGGCCCGCCAGCATGGTGGCGAAAAGACGGAGGCTGTGCGTGACCGGACGGACCAGGAAGGTCGAGATGATTTCGATCAGGACAACCAGGGGCAGGATCGCCTTCGGGACACCGGACGGAACGACGGCCAGCTTGAAGTAGCCGATACCGTGCTTCTGGATGCCCAGGACGATCCAGGTGACGTACACGATGCCGGCCAGCGCGTAGGCGGTGCCCACGTGCGACGTCGTCGGCAGCTGGATCAGCGGAATCGAGCCGAAGAGGTTGTTGACCAGGATGAAGAAGAACAGGGCGAACAGCAGCGGCACGAACGGCCGGTAGTCGCGTTCGCCGATGATGTCCTTGCCCACGGAGTTGCGGACGAAGTTGTAGCTCATTTCGCCGAGGAACTGCATCTTGCCGGGAACGAGCTTGCCGCGGCGGGCAGCCGCAACGAAGAACCAGGAAATCAGGACCACGGAAAGGAGCACCAGCAGCATCTGCTTTCCGAATCCTGTGCCGTATTCCGCGGCCCAAGGAAGGACTTCGGGAAGATGCATATCTTCGAGGGTTGGTGGGACGAAGCCACCTTCATCAGCGGCCGCCGGAAGCGCAAGCGCGATCAACGCGTTTCCTCTCTGCAGTGTCCATCATTGGGCGTTTCGGGGTGGCCTGCCGCCGAGGGCATGCCACCGTATGAAGTTATTGGCATTTAGTTGTTGGTTCCCCGGTCCCCACGCCTGCGCTGGGGGCTGCGGGTGAGGTTGTGCTTTCGGGCCAGATAGTAGCCGCCGCCGGCGCCCAGAACGGCTCCGACGATGAACAGCCAGCGGGTATTCAACAGAAAGTCCAGCCCCCACCCTATCAAACCCCAGGCGATGATCCCGCCAATAATGTAGGTGGCCAACGTGTTGCCGCCTTTGTATTCCCGGCGGCCGTCCGGGTTGTCCGGAGAGGGCTCAGCCGGCATGCCGTTCGTCCTTTCCGGCGGTGCCGGGGGCACCTTTGGGAGAGTCGGCGTAGATCTGGTACCGGACCCGCGAAAAAGCGAACACTTCGGCACCCTGCCAGACGACCACCGCAACCACGGCCGCGATGAAGAACCAGGTGGTGTCCAGCCAGGCCGGCGAACCTATGACGAAGAGCGCCGCTCCGAAACCGACGACCTTGAGCACATACGTGGCGATGAACGCGCCGATGGCGCCCGAGGGATTCTTCCTGCCGACGAAATGTCCGACGAGCAGGCTGATGGCGAAGAACAGCACGACCAGGGCCGCGCCAAGCAAGGCGCCGAGGGCCGCATTGCCACCGGCGACAACGGCACCTAGCAGCATGACCAGCAAGGTGGCCGCACCGGCCGCCGCTGCTGCCTTGGCCAGGATGCTCAGCCAAGGGGAAGGCGTGGGACCCGCAGCCCGGAGGGGTGCACCGGCAACGGCGCGGCGGCCGTTTGATTCGGGTGCACTCATGGCTGTCCATTCAGTCAGTAGGCGGGGAAGACCGTTTTAGCGGCCAGATGAATTCTACACGAGATAGAACTCGTCCGTTCCCCGGCTGTCCCGTTCACCGACCAGTTGCGTAACCTTGCCGCCGGCGCCCCAGGATTCGGGGCGACTTCAGGTACAAGACGAGCACCGCCGCCCCGGCCGCCAGCGCGGCAACCTTGGCCGGAAGAGTCCCTCCTCCAGCGACGATGCCGCAGATTCCGGTGAGCAGGGAGCACGCCGTGACCAGCACCGCGGACTGCAGATGGCTCAATCCGACATCGGTCAGCCGCTGGTAGACGTGCTGGCGGTGCGGAGCGTACCACCGCTCCCCCGCGCCGATGCGCCGCAGCAAGGTCGTGGCGGTATCGGCCAGGTAGACGGAGACGGGACCCAGCAGCATTTCGGGTCCCACGCCGGACAGGAATGCCGCCACCCCGGTCACCGCGAGGGATCCGCCCAGCAGGTAGCTTCCGACGTCGCCAAGGAAGTTGCGTCCGCGCAGGTTCCACGGGAGGAACGCGGCAAAGGCCATGGCGATGACCAGGGCCGCCGAAACGAGCCAAGGCATCCCGTACATCGCCCCGACGGCGGCGAACATGCCGCCGACGGCCAGCCCGTGCAGTCCCGAGATCCCGTTGACGCCGTCCATGAAGTTGGCGACGTTGATGTAGCCGGCGACCGCAACGGCGCCGAGCGGAACCCACCACCAGGACGCATCGGTCAGCTCGACGAGCATGGCCGTGGCCGCCGCTCCGATGGCCAGCTGCAGCAGGAACCTGACCCTGATGCCCAGCCCCCGGAAGTCCTCCGCCCAGCCAAGGAGGGCGGCGGCCAGCGAGGCGCCGCCCACGGTGGCCAGCAGCGGTCCTTCGCCGGTGCCGGCCCCGACGATGGCGACGATGAGGCCGCCGGCCACGCCAGCGGCCACGGTGATACCCATGCCCCGGACCACGGCCTCGGTGTGCGAGGACCGTTCGTTGGGAATGTCGAGGACTCCGTGCCTGAGCAGCACCGGCTTAAGCAGGATGGGCAGCCCGAGGCTGAGGCCGAAGGCCACGAGGGCGGCCACCAGCTGGGTCATTTCGCGGTCTCCGCCACGTGGCCCGCAATCGGCTGATGCTGGCGGCTTTTCCACTCGTCAAGCGACATCCGGGTCGGATCCAGGGCGTCGATGCAGGCATGGGAGATCTTGGGGTGCAGCGGCCTCGAGTCGCCCTCGCCCTCGCCGATCAGGTCCTCGTGCAGCTTCTCGCCGGGGCGCAGTCCCGTGAACACGATGTCGACCTGCTTGCCGGACATGGCGATCATGCGCTGCGCGACGTCGAGGATGCGCACGGGCTCGCCCATGTCGAGGATGAGCACCTCGCCGCCACGGCCGATGGCCCCGGCCTGAATCACGAGCTGGCAGGCTTCCGGAATCGTCATGAAGAACCTGGTTGCTTCCGCATCCGTGACCGTCACCGGCCCCCCGTTGCGGATCTGCTCGTTGAACAGCGGCAGGACGGAGCCGCGGCTGCCGAGCACGTTGCCGAACCGCACGGAAACGTACTTCAGCCCCGATTCCCGCGCGACCCACGCGGTGATCTTCTCGGCCACACGCTTGGAATGGCCCAGGACAGTTGTCGGGTTGGCGGCCTTGTCGGTCGAGATGTTCACGAATGTCTGGACGTTGGCCGCACGGGATGCCCGCAGCACGTTGAGCGTGCCCAGCACATTGGTCTTCCAGGCCTCTTCCGGATACTGCTCCAGCAGGGAGACGTGTTTGAGCGCGGCGGCATGGAAGACCACCTCCGGCTTGCGGTCGACGAAGATCGAGGTCAGCGCCTCCGCGTCGCGGATGTCGGCCAGCACGGTGTCCTTGCCGTCGAGCAGGCCTTGGCCGGTCAGGGAAATCTGGGTGGTCTGCAGGCCGGTCTCGTCCCGGTCCAGCATGATCAGCTCCGCCGGCTCGAAATGGTTGATCTGGCGGCACAGCTCGGATCCGATCGAGCCGCCCGCGCCGGTGACCATGACGCGCTTGCCCTTGACGTAGCCGGCGATCTCTTCGACGTGGATGTCGACCGGATGGCGTCCGATCAGGTCTTCGATCGCAACTTCGCGGAAGGAAAACTCGGAACCGCCGGTCAGCATGTCCTTCAGCGGCGGCACCACCAGGACTTTGATGTTCAGGCCCGCGACGACGTCGGAAATATGCCTGACCTGCTTGGCGTCGACATTGGCAATCGCGATCAGCAGCACCGTCGCGTTGGTCCGCGCCACAATGTCCGGCAGGTCCGCCATCCGCCCGAGGACGGGAACGCTGGCAATCCGCAGATGTTTCTTGGCCGGATTGTCGTCGATCAGCCCCACCGGCAGCCAGGGCGAGGCCGGATCGTTGCTCATGCGGGTAACGATGGATTTTCCGACGAAACCGGCTCCGTAGACCAGGGTCCGCGCCGCCTGTTCCCCCGGCTTGGCCTTGCTCTCGACGTACATCCGCTTCAGGTAGCGGATGGCGGCCATGAACAGGCAGGCGAACGGGAAGGCGATAAGGCCGATACCGCGGGCGATGCTCATCGAGATGCCGAAGAACAGCAGCGCCACCGTCATGATCGCCGAAACGGACACCGTCACGATCACCAGCAGCTTGGCCTCGTGGAAGCTGCCGAAGCTGTAGCGGCCGCGGTACAGCGCGAACGCCGAGCCCACCGCGAACTGCGAGGCGATGGCGATGCCGCAGAGCAGGAGGATGCCGGGCAGGCGCAGCTCGCTCAGCTGCATCTCATAACGCAGGTAGACCGCCAGCACGATGGCGACGATCCAGGAGAACGAGTCCAGCAGGAACTGCGACCACAGCCAGAGCGCCTTGTCGCTGCTGGCGGTCCTGCCGGGGGCCGGGGCGGGCTGGCTCATGCCCCGACGGTCCCTTCCCGGGACTGCGGCGCAGATTCGTCGTCGTCCGCCGCCTCGCTCTGCGGTTCGGCGGGCGCCTCTCCGGACGCCTGCTGCGGAAGTTCCTCGCCCAGGCCGAGGATGCCGGGCACCGCTTCGCGCAGCCGCTCGAGGCTGAGCGCACCTTCGCGCACCACCCGGAGAGGGGTCGACGTGCAGTCAACGATCGTCGACGGGACCGACCCGGCCTCGCGCTCCCCCGCCTCGAGGTAGACCTCGACCGACTCGCCGAGCTGGGCGAACGCCTCCGCGGCAGTCTGCGCGGCCGGCATGCCCGTCCGATTGGCGGAGGAAACGGCCAGCGGCCCGGTCAGCGCGAGCAGGTCCAGGGCAATCCGGTCATCCGGCATGCGCAGGGCCACGGTGCCCTTCGTCTCCCCCAGGTCCCACGTCAGCGAAGGCTGGGCGTGGAAGATGAGCGTCAGTCCGCCGGGCCAGAACGTGTCGGCCAGCAGCCGGGCGTCGGCGCTGATGTCGACCGCGAGGCCGTCCATGGTCTGGGGCCGCGGAATCAGGACCGGGGGCGGCATCTTCCTGCTCCGCCCTTTCGCCGCCAGCAACGTGGCGACTGCCTGCGGCGAGAAGGCGTCGGCGGCGATCCCGTAGACCGTGTCGGTCGGGATTACCACGCACTGCTTGCTGCCAAGGGCCGTCTGTGCGGCGGCCAGCCCTTCGCTCCGCTCGACTTCGTCCTGGCAATTGAATGTGGGGGTCACAGGTTTCATTCTTTCATTCTTGGCGCCGCTACCGCTTGACAGCGGCGGTCGCACGCTCTCGTCCGGTGAGATCGGAGACCGTGCCAACATCGTTCCAGCAGCCGGCGTCCACGAGCAATTTCGACACGGCCGGTGCCTGCACTTCGGCGTGTTCCATGATGAAATAGCCTCCGCTTTTCAGCAGGCGTGCGGCGCTGGCCGCGGTGGCGCGGGGCAGTTCCATGCCGTCCGCTCCCCCGCCGTAAAGGGCCAGTTCGGGGTCGTGTTCGGCTACTTCCGGGTCGACGGGCACGGCGTCCGGGGGTATGTACGGAGGGTTGGAAACAACGACGTCGAACGTTCCGTCATGTTCTTCCAGTGCGGTCCGCAGGTCCCCCCGGACCAGCACGACACCGAGCGGCTCCAGGTTCCGGGCGGCCCACGCGTGGGCGAGCTCGCTGAGTTCGACGGCGTATACCTCGGCTCCGGGGACCTCGCTGGCGATGGATCCCGCGATGGCGCCGGACCCGGTGCCCAGGTCAACGACCTTGGCACCCGGTGTTTGGCGGGCGGCGTCGATGGCGTGCTGGGCAACCGTTTCGGTCTCCGGCCGCGGGATGAAGACGCCCGGCCCGACGTCGAGCTCCAGGTGGCGGAAATAGGCCTTGCCCGTAATGTGCTGCAGCGGAACCCGGCGTGCGCGCTCGGCGACGAGCTCGGCCAGGCCTTCCGGGCTGGCGGCCCCGGTCAGGGCCAGGGCCCGCACCCGGCCGGCGGATTCCCCCAGAAGGTGCGCGGCCAGCAGCTCGGCATCCACGCGTGGGCTCGGAACGCCCGCCTCCGCCAGGAGCCTGGCCGCCTCGGCCAGCGCCTCGGCGAGAGTTACTGCTGCCACGTCGCCTAGTGGTCCTCGCCCAGTGCGTCGAGCCGCGCCTGTTCGTCCATCTCGATAGCCGACTGGATGACCGGCTCCAGCTCCCCGTTCATGACGGCATCGAGGTTGTAGGCCTTGTAACCGGTGCGGTGGTCAGCCACCCGGTTCTCCGGGAAGTTGTAGGTCCGGATCCGCTCCGAACGGTCCATGGTGCGGATCTGCGACTTGCGGGTCTCGGAGTTGGCGGCATCGATCTGCTCCTGCTGGTGCGCCAGCAAGCGGGCACGCAGCACGCGCATGGCCGCCTCGCGGTTCTGCAGCTGCGATTTTTCGTTCTGCATGGCAACCACAATGCCGGTCGGCAGGTGCGTGATCCGGACCGCCGAGTCCGTGGTGTTGACCGACTGGCCGCCCGGCCCGGAGGAACGGTACACGTCGATCTTGAGGTCGTTCTGGCTGATGTCGATCTCTTCCGGCTCGTCCACCTCGGGGAGCACCAGCACGCCGGCCGCCGACGTGTGGATACGGCCCTGGGATTCGGTGACCGGGACGCGCTGGACGCGGTGCACGCCGCCCTCGAACTTCATCCGTGCCCACACACCCTCGGCCGGGTCGTTCGACGAGCCCTTGATGGCCATGGAGACGTCCTTGAACCCGCCCAGGTCGGACTCGGTAGCGGAGATGATCTCCGTCTTCCAGCCCCGGCCTTCCGCGTAGCGCGTGTACATGCGCAGGAGGTCTCCTGCGAAGAGCGCCGCTTCGTCGCCGCCTTCGCCGCCCTTGACCTCGATAATGACGTTGCGGGCATCGTCCGGGTCCCGGGGAATGAGCAGCCGGCGCAGCCGCTCCTGCGCCGCCTCGAGCTCGGCTTCCACGCCGGGGACTTCCGCGGCGAACTCCGGATCCTCCGCCGCCATTTCCCGGGCCGCGCCCAGGTCTTCGGAGAGCTGCTTCCACCGCTTGTGGGCCTCGACGATCCCGTTCAGCTGGGCGGAACGGCGCCCCAGCTTGCGCGCCAGCGCCTGGTCGGCGTACACGGCGGGATCGCTCAACTGCTGCTGCAGCTGCGCGTGCTCATCCAACAAGCCCTGGACGGACTCAAACATCTCTAACCTCTTCCGACTCTTGTCTCAGTCTAAGTAACGACGGCGGCCTCGGGGACAGCCGGGGTGCCATTGGCGGCTTAACAGCAACAGCCGCCCAAAACATGCCAGCCAGCTAGGCTCCGGCCGGACCGGTCCGCGTCGGCGGATCCGTAGGGGCCGCGGCCTTCGCAATCAAGGAGGACCGGCATATCTTGGGCGGCTAGGGCAGCTACCTGTCGTCGTCGGACTTGGAACCCAGCGTGGTCTTCTGGACCTGCATCAGGAATTCGACGTTGGACTGCGTCTCGCGGATCTTGCCGGTGAGCAGTTCAAGCGACGACTGCGTGTCCAGACCCGAAAGGACCCGGCGCAGCTTCCACATGATCTTGACTTCCTCGGGCGAGAGCAGGTTCTCTTCGCGGCGGGTACCGGACGCGTTGACGTCCACGGCCGGGAAGATGCGCTTGTCGGCCAGGCTCCGGGAGAGCCGCAGTTCCATGTTGCCGGTGCCCTTGAATTCCTCGAAGATCACTTCGTCCATCTTGGAACCGGTTTCCACCAGCGCAGTGGCGAGGATGGTCAGCGAGCCGCCGTTCTCGATGTTGCGCGCAGCACCGAAGAAGCGCTTCGGCGGGTACAGTGCGGACGAGTCCACGCCGCCGGAGAGGATGCGGCCGGAGGCCGGCGCGCTCAGGTTGTAGGCGCGGCCCAGGCGGGTCATCGAATCCAGCAGGACGACGACGTCCATGCCCATTTCCACCAGGCGCTTGGCCCGCTCGATCGCGAGTTCGGCGACCGTGGTGTGGTCATCGGCAGGGCGGTCGAAGGTCGAGGCGATGACCTCGCCCTTGACCGTGCGCTGCATGTCCGTGACTTCTTCCGGACGCTCGTCGACCAGGACCATCATGAGGTGGACCTCGGGGTTGTTGATGGTGATGGCGTTCGCGATGGACTGCAGGATCAGCGTCTTGCCGGCCTTCGGCGGCGAGACGATGAGGCCACGCTGGCCCTTGCCGATCGGCGCGACGAGGTCGATGACGCGCGGGCCGATCTTCTTGGGCTCGGTCTCCAGGCGCAGGCGCTCGGAGGGGTACAGCGGAACCAGCTTGGCGAAGTCCACGCGGTCCTTGTTGTCCTCGGCGGGCTTGCCGTTGACCGAGGTCAGCCGAACCAGGGCGTTGAACTTCTGCCGGCTGTTCTGGTTCGGGTTCTCGCCGTCCCGCGGCGCGCGGATGGCACCGACGACGGCGTCGCCCTTGCGCAGGTTGTACTTCTTCACCTGTGCCAGCGAAACGTAGACATCGTTCGGTCCGGGCAGGTAGCCGGAGGTGCGGACGAAGGCGTAGTTTTCCAGCACGTCGAGGATGCCGGCGACCGGCAGCAGGACATCGTCCTCGCTGATCTCGGTGTCATCCACATCCGGGCTGCGGTCACGGCCGCGGCGGCGGTCGTTCCGGTCGCGGAAGCGGGTGTTGCCCGAATCTCCGTCGCGGTCGCGGCGGTTGCGGCTGCGGCGGTTGCGGTTGCGTCCGCCGTCCTCGGAGTCGTCGCGCGTGTCCGTGTCGCGGCCTTCGCCGTCACGTCCGCGTCCACGGCCGCGGTCGCGCCGTTCGCGGCGGTCGCTCTGTCCCTCTTGGCCGCCCTGGCCTCCCTGCTGGCCCTGGCCCTCCTGGCCGCCCTTGGGGGTTTCGGCGCCGGCGGCTTCGCCCTGCTCGCGGCGCTCGGCGCCGGCTTCGACCTGCTCCGGCTGCTGCTCGGCGCGGCGGTTGCGGGTACGTCCCTGGCCGCGGCCGCCCTCGCGGACGGTTTCGGCCTCGGGCCGCTGTGCCTCGGCCTGGGCCGGAGCAGCGGCTTCGGCGGCGGGAGCGGCGGCCGCCGGGGCAGCGGCTTCCGCGGCGGGCGCCTGTGCTGCAGCGGGTGCTTCGGCGACGGTGCCGTCGCTTGAGGCCCGGCGGCTGCGGGTGCGGGACCGGCTGACGCGTTCTGCGGCCTTGTTCAGGTCCCCGCCGGTCTTCGGAGCGGTCTTCGCCTGGCCGTTGGACGAGGCGGCCTCGGCCGCCGCCTCAGGCGCGGCCGGCGCTTCCGCTGCGGCGGCACGTGCCGCGGCCTTGGCCGGGCGATCCGCAACGGACGAACCGCGCTGGTGGTCGGAGATCGCCGCGACCAGGTCGCTCTTGCGCATCCGCGAACCACCCGTGATGCCCAGCTGGGTGGCCAGAGCCTGCAGCTGTGCAAGCTTCAGTCCGGCAAGTCCCGCACTCTTCGGCGCAGGTGAGTCTGATGTTGTCGCCACACCTGCAGTCAGGTCAGTGGTTTCTGTCACGAAGGATCCTTCCCCCTCGTCGGGCGGCCGCATCGGAAGCGGACCGCGTTGTTTGCATCCCGGCTGATGCATAAGAAACATAGCCGGGTCGGGTTTGCCGAAGTGCGGCACCTGGCAAAGCCGAGTGATTGTGGAAAAACCTCGGACGACGTCCGTTCAATCGGTCTTAGGGATGCGCCGTCCGCGCTTGCTGCGCGTGGCACGGCACTTAGTAATTCCTCGACGGATCCTCAGGAGGCTGCACCGGATCATGGCCCCGCTGCCGGCACTTCATGGCCGGTGCCAAATTTGCCAGCGGCCGCTGCGACAGGTTGCCAAGCCGGTTAATTCCGGCGGTGCATTTCTACTTTAGCACCATCTGTGTCGACTTCCAGTTCCAGAACACGCCAGCCGTCGGCGATCGGGGACGCCGCCACGATGGCGTGGATCTGCTCCCGGATGCGGTCCGCCTGCTGCCGCCCGCGCGCCAGAGTCATGACCGTCGGGCCGGCTCCCGAGACCACGGACGCGAAGCCTGCGGCCCGCAGCGACGCCATGAGGTCGGCGCTGGGGGCCATGGCCGGCGCCCGGTGGCTCTGGTGCAGCGCGTCCACCGTGGCCGGCAGCAGCAGCGACGGGTCGCGGGTGAGCGCCTGCACCAGCAGGGCGGCGCGGCCCGCATTGGCGGCGGCGACGTGGTGCGGTACGGAAACCGGCAGCAGGTTGCGTGCCGTCTCCGTAGACAGTTCGTACGACGGAATCGCCACGATCGGGATGATGTCCGGGTGGACATCGACGGCGGTGCTGAAGAAGGACCCCGCCGTCTCCCAGGAAATGGCCAAGCGGCCGGCCAGCGCGGGGGCGACGTTGTCCGGATGCCCTTCCTGCGCCGAGCACAGCTGGAGGACCTCCTGCGCGGACAGCCTGTCGTCGGCGGGCAGCAGCGCGTTCGCCAGCAGCACAGCGCTGACGATCGCCGCTGCCGACGAGCCCAGGCCGCGTCCGTGCGGAATGACGTTCGTTGCTTCCAGCCGCAGGCCGTTGCTTTCGAAGCCTACCCGGCCGAGCGTGTCCCTGATCGTGGCGATGATCAGGTGGCTCTCGTCCCGGGGCAGTTCCGCGGAACCCTCGCCCGTGACCCGGGCGCTGAACACGCCGTCGTCGGTGGATTCCACCGAGACCTGGTCGTACAGCGTCACCGCCAGTCCGAGGCTGTCAAAGCCGGGGCCCAGGTTGGCGCTTGTCGCCGGGACCCGCACGCTCACGCGCTGGCCCGCGGCGATCGCCGTGCGTTCGAAGGTCCTCACGGGGGCGCTACTCGAGGCCAAGGGCTGCAGCCACGCTGACAACGTCGAAATCGACCTTCACCGGGGTCACTTCGCCGCCGTCTTCGGTCCGAAGG
This sequence comes from Arthrobacter mangrovi, assembly GCF_026011795.1. Lineage (GTDB taxonomy): Bacteria > Actinomycetota > Actinomycetes > Actinomycetales > Micrococcaceae > Crystallibacter > Crystallibacter mangrovi. The sequence goes on from NZ_BRVS01000005.1 coordinate 68,563, forward strand.
GCCCACTGCGGGTCCTTCAGGCCGTGCCCGGTGACCGTGATGACGATGGTCTTGCCGGCGGGCACTTCGCCGGCCTCGTGCTTCTTGATCAATCCGGCGACGCCGGCCGCGGATCCAGGCTCCACGAAAACCCCTTCGCGGGAGGACAGCCACCGGTGGGCCGCCAGGATCTGCTCGTCGGACACGGACTCGATCAGGCCGCCCGATTCGTCACGGGCGGCCACCGCGGTCTGCCAGGAGGCGGGGTTGCCGATCCGGATGGCGGTGGCGATGGTCTCGGGCTCGGTAACCGGATGGCCCAGGACCAGCGGGGCGGCCCCTTCTGCCTGGAAGCCCCACAGCTGCGGGGTCCTGGTCGCTACGGCGGGCAGCGTGCCGGCCGTCTTCGACTCGTACTCGGCCGCGTACTCCTGGTAGCCCTTCCAGTACGCGGTGATGTTGCCCGCGTTGCCGACGGGCATGACGTGGATGTCCGGGGCGTCGCCGAGGTAGTCGACGGTCTCGAAAGCCGCCGTCTTCTGCCCCTGGATGCGTGCCGGGTTCACCGAATTGACCAGGAAGACCGGGTACGCCTCGGAAAGCTTGCGCGCCACGTCGAGGCAGTTGTCGAAGTTCCCGTTGATCTGGATGATCTCCGCGCCGTGGGCGATCGCCTGGCTCATTTTGCCCATCGCGATCTTGCCGGCGGGTACCAGGACCGCGCACTTCAGTCCGGCCTGGGTGGCATACGCGGCGGCCGAGGCAGACGTGTTGCCCGTCGAAGCGCAGACAACGGCCTTCGCGCCCGCTTCCACCGCGGCCGTGATGGCCATGGTCATGCCGCGGTCCTTGAATGATCCGGTCGGGTTCATGCCCTCGACCTTCAGGTACACGGTCGAACCGGTCAGCTCGGAGAGCGCCTTGGCATGGACGAGCGGCGTTCCGCCTTCGCCCAAGGTCACGATCTCGGTCTCGTCCGTGACCGGCAGACGGTCGGCGTACTCGCGGATGACGCCGCGCCATTGGTGAGCCACTTAGACTCCTTCTACTCGCAGGACAGAAGTTACTGAATTGACAACGTCGAGGTCTTTGATCGCTTCCACCGTGGCGGCCAGCGACGCCTCGGTGCCGCGGTGCGTGATGATGCGCAGCTCGGCGGCGGCGCTGCCGTCCGCGATGCCGGGCAGGTCCTCGGTGTGCATGGTCTGGCGCATGACCTCGATCGATACGCCGTGGTCGGCGAAAACGTGCGCGATCTTCGCGAGCACGCCGGGCTGGTCCGCCACGTCGAGGCCGATGTAGTAGCTGGTGAGGATGCTGTCCTCGCCGAGCACTTGCAGCTGCTCCCCGGTGGTCTCGGTGCGGCCGCGCCCGCCGCTGACGATCCTCCGCGCGGCGGCGACCACGTCGCCCACCACGGCCGACGCCGTCGGCCGGCCGCCGGCTCCCTGGCCGTAGAACATCAGCTGGCCCGCGTTCTCGGCCTCGACGAAGACCGCGTTGAAGGCGCCGTGGACGGCGGCGAGCGGGTGGGTGCGCGGCAGGAGGGTCGGGTGCACGCGCACCGAGACACCGGCGGTGCCGTCCTTCGCCGTCTGCTTTTCGGCAATCGCCAGCAGCTTGATGACGAAACCGGTGTCGCGGGCGGCCTCGATGTCCGCGGCCGTGATCGACGTGATGCCCTGGCAGCGCACGGCGTCGAGCGGGAAGACCGTGTGGAAGGCCAGCGAGGCCAGCAGCGTCCCCTTGGCCGCCGCGTCCAGGCCCTCGATGTCCGCCGTCGGGTCCGCCTCCGCGTAGCCGAGCGCCTGCGCCGCCTTCAGCGCGTCGGCGAAGTCCGCGCCGGTGGTGTCCATCTGGTCCAGGATGTAGTTCGTGGTGCCGTTGACGATGCCCAGCACGCGCGTGATCCGGTCGCCCGCGAGGCTCTCGCTGATCGGACGCAGGATCGGGATGGCGCCGGCGACGGCGGCCTCGAAGTACAGTTCGACGTCGGCCGCGGCGGCCATCTCGTACAGCGCCGGGCCGTCCGCCGCCAGCAGCGCCTTGTTGCCGGTAACGACGGAGGCGCCGTGCTCCACCGCGCGCAGGATCAGCGACCGTGCCGGTTCCATGCCGCCCATGAGTTCGATGACGACGTCGGCATCCTTCACGAGGGCCTCGGCGTCCTCGGTGAACAGCTCGCGCGGCAGCTCGACGTCCCGCGGCGCGTCGACGTTGCGCACCGCGATGCCGGCGAGTTCCAGGCGGGCCCCCGAGCGGCGGGCCAGGTCTTGGCCGTCGTCAAGGAGTATCCGCGCCACCTGGGATCCGACATTTCCGCACCCCAACAGTGCCACTTTCAGCGTGTTCATTGCTGCTCTAACTCCCGTGTTGGTAAAAAACTGCCATGCGTCTCTCGCTGGCCTGCCGGCCGTGCGGCCTAAGGCTCAGCCCAGGTCGCGTGCCAGCAGGTCTTCTTCGGTTTCGCCGCGCACGATCAGGCGGGCCTGGCCGTCGGCCACGGCCACCACGCCCGGGCGGGCCAGATAGTTGTAGTTGCTGGCCAGCGCCCAGCAGTACGCCCCGGTGCCCGGCACGGCCAGCAAGTCGCCGGCGGCGACGTCGGCAGGCAGGTACGCGTCCCTGACTACAATGTCACCGCTCTCGCAGTGTTTGCCAACCACGCGGGAAATAATTGCCGGCTGCTGCGTCACACGCGAGGCCAGGACCACGGAGTAGTCCGCGTCATAGAGCACGGGACGCGCATTGTCGCTCATGCCCCCGTCGACCGAGACGTACCGCCTCGGGTACGTTCCGCCGTCGGGCGTGTCCACGTTGACCGTCTTGAGTGTCCCCGTTTCGTACAGGGTGAAGGTGCTGGGCCCGACGATGGCGCGTCCGGGTTCGATGGAGATCCGCGGCACTTCAATCCCCAGGCGCGTGCAGGTGGAACGGACGACGGCGGCCATCGCCTTGGCCAGTTCCGCCGGCGGGCGCGGCGTGTCCGCGTCCGTGTAGGCGATGCCGTAGCCGCCGCCGAGATCCAGTTCGGCCAGCTCCGCGCCGTAGTCCGCGCGCATCCTGGCCACGAACTCGAGCAGCCGCTCGGCGGCCAGGGCGAACCCTTCCGGTTCGAAGATCTGGGATCCGATGTGGCAGTGCAGGCCCAGCAGGTTGATGGAATCGTAGCCGAGGGCCGCGCGGACCGCCTGCTCGGCGGGCGAATCCGTCATGGCCTCGGAGAGACCGGCCATCGACAGGCCGAACTTCTGGTCCTCGTGCGCGGTGGCGATGAACTCGTGCGTGTGCGCGTGCACGCCCGGGGTCAGCCGGAACATCACGTTGGCTCGCTCGTTGCGCTCCGCCGCAATGGCCGCCAGCCGGTGCAGTTCGTCGAGGCCGTCCACGATGATCCGGCCCAGGCCCATGTCCAGCGCGCGGCGGAGCTCGGCGTCGGACTTGTTGTTGCCGTGCAGGCCCAGTTTGCTGCCCGGGACCCCTGCCCGGGCCGCGACGGCGAGCTCTCCGCCGCTGCTGGTATCGAGGCGAAGGCCCTCCTGCTCCACCCAGCGCGCCACCTCGGTGCAGAGGAAGGACTTGCCGGCATAGTAGACGTCCACTCCCCCGCAGAGCTCGGCGAAGGCTTCGTCGAAGGACTGCTTGAAGTCGCGGGCACGGGCACGGAAGTCCGCCTCGGACATGACGAACAGCGGCGAGCCGAAGCGGGCCTTCAGCTCGCTGACCGGGATGCCGGAGATCTCCAGCTCTCCGCCGGCTCCGCGGGCCACATCGCGGGCCCACATCTTCGGCAGCAGTGCGTTGGCGTCCTCGGGGTACTTGAGCCACTCCGGGGCCAGCGGCGAGGCGGCAGAAGTCTGCGCTGTCATGGGGCTACATCCTTTCCGGGGCGGTCACGCCGAGGAGCCCGAGCCCGTTGGCCAGCACCTGCGTGGTTGCGTCGTTGAGCCAGAGCCGCGTGCGGTTCAGGTCCGTCACTTCAGCGTCCCCCAGCGGCGTGACCCGGCAGGAGTCGTACCAGCGGTGGTAGGCGCCGGCGATGACCTCGAGGTGGCGGGCCACGCGGTGCGGCTCGCGGAACTTGGCGGCCGTCGCCACGACCGAGGGGTAGGCGCCCAGATGCGCCAGCAGCTCGTTCTCCGTCGCGTGGTCCAGCAGCGACGCGTCGAAGGCGCTGCGCTCCACGCCGGCATCCACGGCGTTGCGGGCGACGGCGCAGGTGCGGGCGTGGGCGTACTGCACGTAGAAGACCGGGTTCTCGTTGCTGCGCCGGGTCAGCAGGTCCAGGTCGACATCGATGTTCGAGTCCGCGTGCGAGCGGGTCAGGGCGTAGCGGGCGGCGTCGACACCCACGGCGTCCACCAGGTCCTCCATCGTGACCACGGTGCCGGCACGCTTGGACATCCGCACCGGCACGCCGTCCTTGACCAGGTTGACCATCTGGCCGATCAGCACCTCCACCCGGTCGGCGCTGTCCCCCATGGCTGCCGCCGCGGCCTTGAGCCGGGCAACGTAGCCGTGGTGGTCTGCGCCGAGCATGTAGATGCACAGGTCGAAGCCGCGGTCCCGCTTGTTCTTGAAGTAGGCGATATCCCCGGCGATGTAGGCGGCGTCGCCGTCGGACTTGATGACCACGCGGTCCTTGTCGTCCCCGAAGTCCGTCGACTTCAGCCACCAGGCGCCGGCTTCGAAGTACAGGCTGCCGGAGGTCTTGAGCTGTTCCAGCAGCGCCGAGACGGCCCCGGAGTCGAAGAGGTCGTTCTCGTGGAAGTAGACGTCGAAGTCCACGCCGAACTCATGGAGGGACTTCTTGATGGCCGCGAACATCAGCTCGACGCCGCGGCTGCGGAATTCCTCCTGCGGGTCGGCCGCGGACAGCGCCTCGGGATTCTGTGCCATGACGGCCCGGGCGATGTCGGAAATGTACTCGCCGCCGTAACCGTCCTCCGGGGCCGGCTCCCCCTTGGCGCTGGCCAGCAGCGAGCGGGCGAAACGGTCGATCTGCGTCCCATGGTCGTTGAAGTAGTACTCGCGCGTGACCTCGGCGCCCTGGGCCTGCAGGATCCGCGCCAGCGAATCACCCAGTGCCGCCCACCGGGTTCCGCCGAGGTGGATCGGACCGGTGGGGTTGGCCGAGACGAACTCCAGGTTGATCCGCTTGCCGGCATACTCGGCGGCGGTGCCGTAGGCAGGGCCCGCCTCCACGATGGTGCGGGCCAACGAACCGGCGGCGGCCGCGTCCACGGTGATGTTCAGGAAGCCCGGACCTGCAATGTCCACCTTCGCGACGCCGTCGATCTTGGCAAGGCGCGCGCTCAGAATCTCCGCGAACTGGCGCGGGTTCATCCCCGCCTTCTTGCCCAGCTGCATGGCCACATTCGTGGCCCAGTCTCCGTGCTCGCGGTTCTTCGGCCGTTCCACACGGACCTCCGCCGGAATTTCGACGGCGAAATCGCCTGCGGCGACAGCGTCACGCAGGCAGGCGGCAATGGCAGCGGAAAGTTCTTCAGGAGTCACCCGTTAAGCATAAAGGTCCCGCGCCAGCCCGCTGTCCGGCCGGAATCCGCTGTGAGCAGGGGCACACGGAACGCCGCGGCACGCCCGTGGCGGGGCCGGTTTGCGCCCTGGGCCCCTCTTACTGATAAGCTCTATGAGTCCCAAACGCACCGGCTTGTATCACCACGCAGCCAAGGTGCGGCGCCCTCGTAGCTCAGGGGATAGAGCGTCTGCCTCCGGAGCAGAAGGCCGTAGGTTCGAATCCTATCGAGGGCACCGGCAAGGCCCGCTGCTGTGGAAAACAGCAGCGGGCCTTTTTGTGTACCCGGCCATCCAATGGGGGCCGCCCTCCCTATCCGACCGGAACGGGGGCTGCCCCGCGGAAAGTCCTTCGGTAGCTGGCCGGAGAGATACCGAGCGCCTTCACGAAGTGGTGCCGCAGCAGGACGGCCTGGCCGAAGCCCGTGGCCCGGGCAATCTCATCGATGTTCAGGTCCGAGCTTTCCAGCAGTTCCTGCGCCAGCAGCACCCGCTGCGCGTTGACCCACGCGGCCGGCGTCGTCCCCGTCTCTGCCCGGAACCGCCGGGCGAAGGTCCGCTCGGACATGTGCACGCGCCTCGCCAGCTCGGTGACCGACACCTCCTTGTCGAGGTTCTCCCCGAGCCACACCACGAGGTCCCGGAGCGTGTTGCAGCCTTCCAGCGACATCGGGCGCGCAATGTACTGCGCCTGGCCGCCCTCGCGGTGCGGCGGGACCACCATGTCGCGGGCTATCCCTGCCGCGACGCCGGCGCCGAGCTCGGTGCGGACCAGGTGCAGGCAGGCGTCGATGCCCGCGGCCGTGCCGGCGCTGGTGATGATCCGTCCGTCTTCGACGTAGAGGACGTTCTCATCGACGCTGATCAGCGGGTACTCCTCCGCCAGCTGCCGGGAATAGCGCCAGTGCGTGGTGGCCCGCCGGCCGTCCAGGAGGCCCGCCTCGGCCAGCACGAACGCCCCGGAGCACAGCGACATGACCCAGGCACCGCGGGCATGGGCCTGCCGCAGCGTCTGCTTGACCTCGTCGGGCAGCGGCTCGCCGTTCTCGTAGGGCGCGACCACCACGAGGTCCGCCGCATCCGCGCCCTCCAGTCCGTACGGGACATCGATCGAGAAGCCGGTCTTCGTGTCGATCGGTCCGGGATGGACGGAACAGACCTTGAAATCGAAGGCAGGAACGCCGGTTCCGCGGGCCGAGCGGTCGATGCCGAAGACCTCGCAGGCCACGCCGAACTCGAACGGCGAGGCCCCGGGGAGCACGATGGCGGCTACGTTTTTCAGCATGCTTCCAGTATGGCAGTTTTTTGATGATTGGCGTCGTTTCTGCCACTCTTTTTTGGCGGGCAGCGGGAGGAGCATAAAGGCATGGAACTCTTCCTGGTCTTGGTTTTCATCGCAATCATCGTGGCCACCTTCGCCATCATTCCCGGAGACGGACTCGGCCACACTCCGGAGGAACGGTCCCTTCGGGACTGGTCCGACGGCTCCCTTCCCAGCCGGCCCTTCATGGACCAGCCGCATCACTGACCGCCCGGCAGGGGCGGAGCGGTCCGCCCCTGCCTCTGCCGGACGGTTCCTCAGCAGTCCGGCAGAGGCAACCGCCCGCCGTCGTTATTGCCGGTGGGCGAACAAGTCCCTCAACAACGCGACTTCCGCGAGATGGTGGATCATCTCCCGGTTGATATGCAGGACCAGGGCAGCCATCGAACGGTCGCCCCACGGTCCCTCCGCCGGCCCGCACGGCCGGGCCAGGCCTTCTTCCCCGAGCCCCCGGACACCGTCAATCCAGTTCCGGTACTCGCCGTCCAGCAGCGCGAGCGCTTTGTCGGCCGTCCCCGGGTATTCGTAGGTCTCGTAATCGACGGCCGGTCCCCCGAAGTGCGAGGCATTCCTCGCACCCAGGATGCCCACCAGAATGTGGCCGAGCCGCCAGGCAACCGTCGTCACCGGAGCCGGCACGGGTTCCGGCAGGGCGAAGTCGATCGTAAAATCCCCGGAGCCCGCCGCCATCGGCGCATGGCTCGTGCCACGGTGCCGCACATTCCAGCAACCCTCCGCCGGTTCCCAGAAGTACTCCTCGTCCGTCAGGCCTTCCAACCGGGGCCTGGCCTGGTTTTCCCAGTGCCAATTGAGCTGGTCCACGAGTTCATCCGCCACGTTCAACGCCATCTTTGCCGTCCTTTCCCAGGTCTCCCGGCGCACGTGCCGGTGCAGGTTCCATCTTCGCCGCCGGACAGGCGCCCGGCCAGTCCTTGCCGTCCAGTAGGCGGCGGCCCGGCCGTGCCGGAGGGGCCCGCAGCCGGAGCCGCAAGGTGTTCCGGGGCGGAATTCCACCGCTGCACCCACCATAGGCACCATTACGGACAGGTTCAGCCCGCATTGGCCAGTACATTGGCTGCATGCTTGCGACTTGAAGCGTCGCCGTCGCCTTGAGCCTGAGTGCCGTGGCAGCGAGCCCCGTGGCCGGCGTTGCCGAGGCCTCCGTCCGGGCGCTCACCAAGCTGGAGCAGGTGCTGCCGGGACGGCTGCGGCCGAAGTTCAGCATGCTCAGGGAGGCCGTGACGACGCTGCCCGGTCCCCGCGCCGCCGTAGATCCCGAGATCCTGACCAGCCTGTCCGCGGCGATTACCGACCGGCAGGTGGTGGGATTTCGCTATGCGAAGGCGGACGGCGAAAGCTCGCGCCGGCTGGCCGAGCCGTACGGACTAGTGGACGCCGGGCACCGCTGGTACGTGGTGGCGTGGGATCTTGGCCGCGAGGATTGGCGGACATTCGGTGCCGACCGCTTCGGAAGCGTGCCGGTGCCGCGCGGCCGCTTCACGCCGCGCTCCCTGCCGGGCACGGACCTGGCCGGCTACGTCCACGACTCCATCGTCCGCTCGCCCTACCGGTACGACGTGGTGGTCCGCATCGACGCGCCGGTGCAGCAGGTGGCGGAACTGGAGGACGACGGCGATGGCACCGTGCTGCGGGCGGGCTTCGATTCGCTGGAGTACCCGTTGATCCAGCTGGCCGGCATGGGCTTCGCCTTCGAGATCATCGAACCGGCGGAGTTCCGGGACCGCGCCCGTGAGCTGGGCTCCAGGCTGCGTGAGGCCGGGCGCGCGGAGCGCCCGGCCTCATCGTAGGACAGCCGCTGCTGCGGCTGCTGTTGCCAGTCTGCTTCGGGATGGCTACTGCAGCATGGTGCGGTCATCCAGGGCCGCACCCTTGATCTTCTCGAATTCGTGCAGCAGGTCCGGGACCGTGGTCTTCTCCTTCTGCCGCTGATCCAGGTCCAGGATGATGCGGCCCTCGTGCATCATGATCAGGCGGGTGCCCAGCCGCAGAGCCTGCTCCATGTTGTGCGTGACCATGAGCGTGGTCAGCCCGTGCCGCTCAACAACCTCGGCGGTCAGGCGGCTGACCAGTTCGGCGCGCTGCGGGTCCAGCGCGGCCGTGTGCTCGTCCAGCAGCAGGATCTTCGGGCCGGAGAATGTAGCCATCAGCAGGGACAGGGCCTGGCGCTGGCCGCCGGAGAGCAGGCCGACCTTGGCCTTGAGCCTGTTTTCCAGTCCGAGCTCGAGGGATTTCAGCTCCTCCTGGAAGAACTCGCGCTTTTTGCGGGTCACTCCCGGCCGCAGGCCGCGGTTCTTGCCGCGCTCGTAGGCGATGGCGAGGTTCTGCTCGATCGTCATGTCCGGCGATGTGCCGGCCATCGGGTCCTGGAACACCCGCCCGATGAACCGTGCCCGGCTGTAATCCGCCAGCCTGGTGACGTCGGTGCCGTCGATCGTGACCGTCCCGGTGTCAGGGCGCAGCTTGCCCGAGGTGATATTCAGGATGGTCGACTTGCCGGCGCCGTTGCTGCCGATGACGGTCACGAACTCGCCGGCCGCGAGAGACAGATTGATGTCCTGCAGGGCGGCCCGCTCATTGACGGTTCCCGCGAAGAACGTCTTGTGCACATTGGTGATTTCCAGCATGGTCAGCCCCTGGCTCCTGTCCCGGAAAGCGCTTTCTTCATGTTACTGAGCCCGCCTATGCGTCTGAAGACCTTCCACTGCGGCAGCACGAGTGCGATCACGACCAGGACCGCCGAGATGAGCTTCATGTCATTCGGGTTCAGGCCTGCCTGCAAGGCCAGCTGGATCACGACGCGGTAGAGCACCGAACCGAGGACCACCGCCAGCGTGGCGACCACGATGACCCGCGAACCGAAGATGGCCTGGCCGATGATGACGGACGCCAGCCCGGCGAGGATCAGGCCGATGCCCATCCCTATGTCGGCGAAGCCCTGGTACTGGGCGATCAGGGCGCCGCACAGTGCCACGAGCCCGTTCGACAGCGCCAGGCCCAGGATCTTCATCCGGTCCGTGCTGACACCGAAGCTGCGGATCATCTCCTCGTTGTCTCCCGTGGCCTGCATCGCAAGGCCCAGGTCCGTGTGCAGGAACCAGTCGATGATGAACTTCACCGCCAGGGCCAGCAGGCCGAAGACGATGAGGGCCCCGACGGTGCCGAGCAGGCCCGCGTCGCGCAGCGGAGTGATCAGCGTGTCCTCGCGCAGCAGCGGCAGGTTGGCCTTGCCCATGATGCGCAGGTTGATCGAGTACAGCGCGATCATGGTGAGGATGCCCGCCAGCAGCCCGTTGATCTTCCCCTTGGTGTGCAGGATGCCGGTGATCCAGCCCGCCACCAGGCCGGCGCCGAACGCCGCCACGGTCGAGAGCACCGGAGGGGCTCCGTTGATGATCATGATCGAAGCAACGGCCGCACCGGTGGTGAAGCTGCCGTCCACGGTCAGATCGGGGAAGTTGAGAATCCGGAAGGTCAGGTAGACCCCCAGGGCCATGATCGCGTAGATCAGGCCAAGTTCAACCGCAACAATCATGCGAGGTAAACCTTCAGTCCCTAGTCGATGACGCGGTCGGCGGAATCAAGCACGGCCTTGGGGATCTCGATGCCCATCCGTTCCGCCGCGCCCTTGTTCACCACGACCTCCAGCTCGGAGGCGGTTTCGATCGGCATGGACGCCGGGTCCTCGCCCTTGAGGACCTTCACGGCCATCAGGCCGGTCTGGTAGCCCAGGTCCTCGTAGTTGATGCCCTCGGTGGCCAGGGCGCCGCCCTCGACGCTGGCCGCATCGGAGGCAATGACCGGGATCTTCTTCGACTCGGCCACACCGATCAGCGACGCCAGAGAGGAGACCACGTTGTTATCGGTGGGGACGTAGAAGGCGTCGACGTCCAGCGACTGCGCGGCCTGCTGCACTTCGCTGGAGTTGCTCACGGTCGCCTCGCGGAGTTCAAGGCCGAGCTTCTTGGCTGCCTCTTTGGCCAGGTCTACCTGGACCTGCGAATTGACTTCGCCCGAGCTGTAGACGATACCGACCGACTTGGCGTCGGGCACCATCTCCTTCAGCAGCCCCAGCTGCTCTTCGACCGGGTTGAGGTCGCTGGTGCCAGTGACGTTGCCGCCCGGAGCCTCGAGCGAATCGACGAGGCCGGCAGCGACAGGGTCCGTGACGGCCGTGATCATGATCGGGCTGCTGGTGATCGCCTGGGCCGCGGCCTGGGCCGTCGGGGTGGCGATGGCCAGGACCAGGTCCTTCTGGTCAGTGTTGAACTTGCCGGCGATGGACGTGGCCGTGGCCTGGTCTCCCTGCGCGTTCTGCTCGTCGAAAGTGACGTTCCCGCCTTCGGTGTAGCCGTTCTCGGACAGCGCCTTCTTGAATCCTTCCCGGGCCGCATCCAGCGAGGGGTGGGAAACGATCTGGGTGATGCCGATATCGACGGACTCGCCCTCGGCGCCGGCGGCGCTGCCGGCATCATTGCCGCCATTGCCGCAAGCCGTGGCCAGCAGTGCCGTCGCGACGAGAGTGGCCCCCAGAGCTGAGTAGCGCGCACGTTTCATTTGGTGGTCTTTCCTTTCAGATCCCAACACTGGCCGGCTATCGGCACGGCCGCCCTGCCGCGGCCGCGGCAGTAGAACTTTCCGATGCAGAAGTCCCAACAGATAGTACCTGTGAACGGCATCACAATGTCCAATCCTGCCCGGGGAGTCGGGACACCTGTTCGGCGTTTGAGGCTCCATCCGGACATTCCGGCACAAAAACCGGCCGCTCAATCCGATGTGTCCAATCCCACACGTGCCCCGGACCGGGGGTAGGCTGAACGGTCTCCGGCTGGTCCGGCACGCTTCTGATTCTCCGAAGGTTCCTGCTCAGCTCCGTGGCCGTCATCCTGGTTCCAACCATCGAAGCGGTCATGGCGCTTCGCATCCTGCAGGGACTCTCCGCCGCTCCTCGGCGGAGTCATCGCCTCGGTCGCGCCCTGGCAGGCGGTGTTCTGGGTCCTGGCCGGGTTCGGGCTCGTCACGCTGGCCACCTCTTCTCCTATATCTCTGCCTCCGCGTTCGTGGTGCAGAACGTGCTTGGCTATACGGCGCTCGGATACTCCTTGGTCTTCGCCGCTAACGCAACCGGCTCGATCGCCACGGCCCTCGCCCAAGGCCGCGTCCCCGAGCGGGCGGGGGCAGGTTCCGCCGTCCTGGGCCTGCTGCAGTTCGTCCTGGGCGGCATTGCCAGCCCGTTGACCGGCATCGCCGGCCAGCACTCGGCGGTGCCGATGGCCCTCTCCATGGCCGTGTGCTCCGAACTGGCCCTGGCCGCTGCGCTGACCGCCCGCCGGGTCAGCCGGTGACACCGCCCATCCACTAGACTGGTGGGCGATCATGGCACTGAATATCACCTACCCTGCCGCCCTGCCCGTTTCCGGACGGCGGGACGAAATCATGGCAGCCATAGCAGCCCACCAGGTCGTCGTCATCGCGGGCGAAACCGGATCGGGCAAGACCACCCAGATTCCGAAAATGTGCCTGGAGCTCGGGCTGGGCGACCGCGGCCTGATCGGGCACACGCAGCCGCGCCGGCTCGCCGCACGCACCGTAGCCGAGCGCATCGCCGAGGAGCTGGACGTCAAGCCCGGCGAGGAGGTCGGCTTCCAGGTCCGCTTCACCGGCGAAACCGGCCCGAAGACCAAGATCAAGCTGATGACGGACGGCATCCTGCTGGCCGAGATCCAGCACGACAAGCTGCTGAAGAAATACAGCACGATCATCATCGACGAGGCCCACGAGCGAAGCCTCAACATCGACTTCATCCTCGGCTACCTGCGGCGCATCCTGCCGCGGCGGCCGGACCTGAAGGTCATCATCACATCGGCCACTATCGATCCGGAGCGGTTCGCCAAGCACTTCGGCACGGACTCCGGTCCGGCTCCCGTCATCGAGGTTTCCGGCCGCACCTATCCCGTCGAGATCCGCTACCGGCCCCTGAACCAGCCGGCCGAAGACATGGATCCGGACGACGACTCCGCCGAGCTCGAGGAGGACCGGGACCCGCTGGACGCCGTCTGCGACGCGGTGGACGAATTGGCCCGGGAGGCGCCCGGAGACATCCTGATCTTCTTCTCCGGCGAACGCGAGATCCGGGACGCGGCGGACGCCCTCGCGGGGCGTATCCAGGCCAATCCGCGGCTCGCCGGAACCGAAGTTCTTCCCCTCTACGCCCGGCTCTCGCTGGCCGAGCAGCACCGGGTCTTCTCCCCCGGCGGAAGGCGCAGGATCGTGCTCGCCACGAACGTCGCCGAAACATCCCTGACGGTTCCGGGCATCAAGTACGTCGTGGATACCGGCACCGCCAGGATCTCGCGTTACTCGCACCGCACCAAGGTCCAGCGGCTCCCGATCGAACGCATCTCGCAGGCCTCCGCCAACCAGCGGTCCGGGCGCTGCGGCCGCGTCAGCGACGGCATCGCCATCCGCCTCTACTCCGAGGAGGACTTCGCCGCCCGGCGCGAATTCACCGACCCGGAAATCCTGCGGACCAACCTCGCAGCCGTGATCCTGCAGATGACGGCGATGGGCGTGGCGCGCAGCCCCAAGGACATCGAGGACTTCCCGTTCGTCGAGCCCCCGGAGACCAAGGCCATTAACGACGGCGTTTCCCTCCTGCGCGAGCTCGGCGCCCTGGCCGAGCCAGCGGGGCGGAAGGCGCCCGGAACGAAACCTGCCGCGGGAGGCAGAGGCGGCCTGACCGCCGTCGGACATCAGCTGGCGCAGCTGCCGGTGGACCCGAAGATCGGCAGGATGATCGTGGAGGCCGGCCGTCGAGGCTGCGTCCGCGAGGTCATGGTGCTGGCCGCCGCGCTGACCATCCAGGACCCGCGGGAACGCCCTACCGACAAGCAACAGCAGGCGGCCGAAAAGCACAAGCGGTTCGTCGACGAGAAGTCGGACTTCACCGGCATCCTCAACCTCTGGCGGTACCTGCAGGAGAAGCAGAAGGAGCTGTCCTCCAGCCAGTTCCGCAAGCTGTGCCGCAACGAATTCATCAACTACCTGCGCGTGCGCGAGTGGCAGGACCTGTTCGTCCAGCTCCGCCAACTGGCCAAACCCCTCGGCATCACGCTCGCCTCCAACCCGGAGGTCGATCCGGTCGGCAACCACGACGCGATCCACCAGAGCCTGCTGGCCGGCCTCCTCAGCCACATCGGGCTCTACGACGAGCGTAGGCGCGAATATGCGGGCGCGCGCGGTACGAGGTTCGCGATCTTCCCGGGTTCGGCCCTGTTCAGGAAGTCCCCGGAGTGGGTCATGGCCGCCGAACTGGTGGAGACGTCGCGGCTCTGGGCGCGCGTCGCCGCCCGGTTCGACCCGTTGTGGGCGGAGGAGATCGCCCCGCAGCTGGTCAAGCGCAGCTACTCCGAACCGCACTGGTCCAAGCGCCAGGGCTCCGTCATGGCGTACGAGAAGGTCACGCTGTACGGGGTCCCGATCGTGCCGCAGCGCCGGATCCAGTACGGCCGGATCGATCCCGAGCTGAGCCGCGAGCTCTTCATCCGGCACGCGCTGGTGGAGGGCGACTGGCGCACCCACCACAAGTTCTTCCACCGCAACCGCGCCCTGCTTGCCGAGGTCGAGGAACTCGAGACGCGCATGCGCCGGCGCGACCTGCGGGTGGACGATGAGACGCTTTTCGAGTTCTACGACCAGCGGATCGGCCAGGGGGTCGTCTCCGAACGGCACTTCGACAAGTGGTGGAAGGCGGCCCGCCAGGAAAACCCGGGCCTGCTGGACTTCGATCCCGAGGCCCTGCTCACCCAGGATGCCGACGAGCTCGACACCGCCGCTTTTCCCAGGCACTGGCACTACGGTTCCTTCGAGCTGCCGCTGAGCTACGAGTTCTCGCCGGTCGCGCCCGGCGCCGCGCCGAACCCGTCCGACGGCGTGACGGTGGAAGTGCCGGTCCTGTTCCTGAACCAGCTGGCCGAGGCACCGTTCCGCTGGCAGATTCCGGGCCTCCGCGCGGAGCTGCTGACCGCCCTGATCAAGTCCCTGCCGAAGCAGGTCCGGAAAAACTTCGTGCCCGCCCCCGATGTCGCCCGGGCGGCAGCGGCGGCGCTGGCCGAAGACTTCGATCCGCAGCGGGACGAGCTTGAGCCCTCCCTGGAGCTCGTGCTGCGCCGGCTCAAGGGGCACGTGATTCCGCCGGATTCCTGGAACCGCGAGGCCGTCCCGCCGCACCTGCGCATGACCTTCCGGGTCGTGTACTCCAGGGGGAAGGTCCTGGGCGAGGGCAAGGACCTCGCCCGGCTGCAAGAGGAGCTTGCACCGGCCACCCGCCGCGCCATCGCCGACTCCCTCGGCGCCACCCCCGGCACCGTGAAGCCTGCACCGAAATCCGGGAACCGCCCCTACGGCGTCCGCGCCGCGGAACAGGCCGCGGGTGCGGGGACCAAGACGCGGCTGTCCGGGGCAACCGGAGACCGTGCCGAGGCCATGACGCTGGCCAACGGCGACGTGCTGGCGGAGCGCTCCGGGCTCAAGGGCTTCGCGCCGTCGGTGCTGCCGCAGCAGGTCTCGCGCCTGGTCGCCGGGCATACCGTCACCGGCTACCCCGCGTTCGTCGACGAGGGCGAGGCCGTCGGCCTGCGGATCTACCAGACGCGGGCCGAGCAGGAATCGGCAATGCGCTCGGGCATCATCCGGCTGCTGGCGCTGAAGGTCCCCTCCCCGCAGCGTTACGTGCTGGACCATCTGAACAACACGGAGAAGCTCACCTTCAGCCAGAACCCGCACGGCTCGGTGACCACGCTGATCGACGACTGCACCCTCGCCGCGATCGACAAGCTCGTCCCGCAGCAGCTGCCGTGGACCCGCGGGGAATTCGACAGCCTCTACGAACTGGTCCGCGCCGAGCTGATCGACACGGTGTTCACCGTGACCGCCGTCGTCGAAAAGGTCCTGGCCGCAACCCGGCGGATCCAGAAGGCGCTCAAGGCGGGCACCAGCCCGGCCCTGATCAGCGCCTTCAATGACATCAAGAGCCAGCTGGAGCAGCTGGTCTACCCCGGCTTCGTGGCCCGGACCGGGTACGCCCAGCTCAGCCAGCTGCCGCGGTACCTGGCCGCGATCGAGCGCCGGCTCGACAAGCTTCCGTCCATCGTCGCCCGGGACGCCGCCCAGATGGCCACGGTCCAGAAGCTGGAAGACGATTACGACGACGCCGTGGCCGCCTTGCGTCCCGGGGCACGGACACCCGAAGGGCTGCGGAAGGTTCGCTGGATGATCGAGGAGCTGCGCGTCAGTTTCTTCGCCCAGGAACTGGGCACGGCCTACACGGTGTCCGAGAAGCGGATCCGCACCGCCCTGAACGAGGCACTCAGCCGCTGAGCCTCGCGGGCGGTCAGCCGGCCACCTTGGCTGCCCGCCCGACCCGGCAGGCGGCCGGTTGGCTCCGCCCGGAGGGCGCAGCCACGGGGCCGGCTATTCGGCCGGAACGAATTCGCCGTACCCGGCAGACCGGAGACCCTCGCGCAGCTTCCGGGCGTTCGCTTCCAGCCGCTCGGGATCCGGGTTGTGCTCCGCCTTCTTGAAGTCGAACTCCGCTTCCGAGCTGGCCGGCCAGACGTGCAGGTGCAGATGGTCGACTTCGAAGCCGGCGATGATCATGCCGGCGCGCGGCACTTCGAAGGTGTCGACCTGCACCTTGCCGATGGTCCGGGCAACGTCGGTCACCTTCCGCCACAGCTCCGCCGGCGCGTCGGTCCAGCGGTCCACCTCCTGCCGGGGCACCACCAGGGTATGGCCGTCCGCCAGCGGACCGATGCTGAGGAAGGCCACGACGTCGTCGTCCTTCCAGACAAACTTCCCGGGAATGTCGCCGTTGATGATCTTGGTGAACAGCGTGCTCATGCATTCTCCTTCAGTGATTCGATGTCCAGGACGAAGCGGTACTTGACGTCTCCGGCGACCATGCGGTCGAAGGCCTGGTTCAGCTGCGGGGCCGCCACCAGCTCGACGTCGGCGGTAATCTCGTGCTCCGCGCAGAAGTCGAGCAGTTCCTGGGTCTCGGAAATTCCGCCGATGAGCGAGCTCGCGTAGGCGATGCGCCGGCGCATCAGGACCCCGACCGGGATCGGCGGCATGTCCTCGCCGGGAACCCCTAGCTGGATCAGGGCACCGTCCCGCCGGAGGGTGCGCAGGTAGGGCACCAGGTCATGGCTGGCCGCAACGGTATCGATGACCAGGTCGACCGACTCGGCGGCCTCGGCCATGGCCGCCGCATCGCCGGACACGACGACGGAGTCGGCGCCGAGCAGCATCGCCGCCTCGGCCTTTTCCGGCGACGCCGTGAAGACGGTGACGCCTGCGCCCATGGCCTTCGCGAGCTTGACGGCCATGTGGCCCAGCCCGCCCAATCCGACGACGCCGACGCGGTCGCCGGGCTGGACTCCGAAATAGCGCATCGGCGAATAGGTCGTGATGCCCGCGCACAGCAGCGGGGCGGCCGCCGCGGGATCAAGGTTCGCCGGCATCCGCAGGCAGAAGTTCTCGTCAACGACGATCGATGTCGCGTAGCCGCCCTGGGTCGTTTCCCCGGCGTGCCGGCGGTCCGCGGCGCCGTAGGTGCCGACCGAGCCCTCTTCGCAGTACTGCTCCAGACCCTCTTCGCAGCTGGCGCAGCTGCGGCAGGAATCCACCATGCAGCCAACCCCGACGAGGTCTCCCGGTCCGAAAAGCGTGACATCAGCGCCGATGGCAGTGACCCGGCCGACGATCTCGTGCCCGGGCACCAGCGGATAGCGCTGCGGCCGCCACTCGCCCCGGGTGGAATGGACGTCCGAGTGGCAGAGGCCGCAGTAGGCGATGCTGATCTGGACGTCGTGCGGTCCCGGTTCCCGGCGCCCGATCTTCAACGGCACGAGACCCGAGTCCGCCGACGTGGCCCCGTAGGCCGCGACGGTCGGGCCCCCGCGGCCGGCGGCCGGGTCGGACAGGGGTTTGCCCAAAGGGGGCGGTGCGGGGCGGCCGAGAGTCATAGTGCGACGCTACCGGCTGGCACGCTCAGCCTGCCAGTTTCGAATCGGCGTGTGACCGCGTTTCGCCCGGGGCAGGCGTTCCGGCTGACGCACCGTGAGGCTCGCCGCCCGTGGCCGCCGGCAGGCCCAGCTGCGACCACTGGGACCAGGAACCCGGGAACAGCGCGGCGGTGATCCCGGCCTCGGCCAGGGCCGCGATCTCGTGGGCGGCGCTGATGCCGGAGCCGCAGTAGACGGCGACCGGCTTCCCGGCCTGCACGCCGATGCTGCGGAACCTCGCTGCCAGCCGGTCTGCGGGAAGGAAGCGTCCGTCGTTATCCAGGTTCTCGGCGGTCGGCGCGCTGAGGGCGCCGGGGATGTGGCCGGCCCGAGGATCGACGGGTTCGTTCTCGCCGCGGTAGCGTTCGCCCGCGCGGGCGTCCAGCAGCACGCCGTCCGCCGCGAACCCCGCCACGTCGTCGAGGAGCAGCACCGGCATGTTCCCCGGCTGCAGCTGCACATTGCCCAGGCAGGGCAGCTCCTCGCCCCGCTCCAGTCCGAGGCCCTCCTGCCGCCAGGCCGCGAGGCCGCCGTCGAGCAGGAAGACCCGCTCGAATCCCCCATCGCGCAGCAGCCACCACAGCCGCGCGGCCGACTGTCCCCCGGCGTCGTCATAGACCACCACCGTGTCGTCCCGGTTGATGCCCCATTCACGCGCCGATTCCTCGAAAGCCGCCGCCACGGGCAGCGGATGGCGGCCGAGGCCTTGGCCGCCGGGTGCTGCCAGGCCGGTCTCGAGGTCCACGAAGACGGCACCGGGAAGGTGCCCTTCGAGGTAATGCTTGTGCCCGTCCCGGTCTCCCAGGGCCCAGCGCACATCGAGTACCACGGTGCGTGCCCCGGAGGTCATCCGGTCCCGCAACGTCGGTACGTCCATCAGAGTCTTCATGGGATCTCCTTCTGACTCAGCGGCCGGCTCCCTTGCCGGCGTTCGTACTGCAGCCCGGGTCGGGCTGCAGTGCCTGCTCACACCGTGACGCTTTGGCCCGGCTCCAGGTGTTCGTAACGGGTGCCGTACTGTTCGCCGAACCGGACCAGGTGCTTTTCCACGATTCCCTGGCCGTTGCTGTTGAGCAGGCCGTCGTGGATGGGGTAGGCGCGGGCCGGCCGCACGGACGTGAGGAAGTCGATGACCTCGGCGGTCTTGGACCAGGGGCCGTGGACCGGCACCAGCAGGACGGGCACCGGCTGGCGGTGCGGCACGATCAGGGCGTCGCCCGGATGGTAGACCTCGTCATCGATGAGGTAGCCGATGTTGTCCACCACGGGAATGTGGGCGTGGATGAGGGCATGCTGGCCGCCGTAGGTGCGGATGTCGAAGCCCGCGACAGAGAAGCGGGTCTGCGGCGCCGCGGCGTGGATGCGCCCGGCGGCCTCGGGGACGAGCTCGCGGAGTTCTTCGGCCACGCCCTCCGGCGCATAGACCTGGATGGTGTCGCTGGCGGAGAGGATGCCGGGGAGCCGCTCGCGGTCCACGTGGTCATCGTGCTCGTGGGTGATCAGCACGGCCGCCGCATCCCTGAGCGCCACCTCGAGTTCGGAGAAACCGCCTGGATCGATGACCAGGGCGCGGCCGTCCTTTTCGAGCCGGACGCAAGCGTGGGTGTACTTGGTGAGCAGCATGCTCCAAGCCTACCCAGCTGAAGTCGGGCGGCAACCGGCTGATAGGCTGGATGGCAAGGTCCAGGCCTTCGAACGTGCCCGCCAAGGAGACTTACCCGCCCATGCCATCCCCATCCGCCGAACCCACCTCGCGCCGCCGCGGTTCAGAGCAGCGGGTGACCAGGCAGCGGCTGGCTGTCGGCCAGGCGCTGGACAATCTGGACGATTTCGTCAGCACCCAGGAACTGCACCGGCTGCTCCAGGAGCGCGGCGAATCCGTCTCGCTCGCGACGACCTACCGCATTCTGCAGTCCATGGCCGACGACGGTCTCGTGGACGTGCTGCGCAAGGACGACAACGAGGCGGTCTACCGCCGCTGCGCCGCCGAGCACCATCACCACCACCTGCTCTGCCGCGAGTGCGGCAAGGCCGTGGAGATCGAGGCGCCGGCGGTGGAGCGGTGGGCCGCACGGGTCGCCGAGGAACATGGCTACACCCAGGTGGCGCATACCGTGGAGATGTACGGTCTGTGCCCGGACTGCAGCGCTAGGACGCAGTAACGGCGTTCCGTGCGGCCTGCCCGCCGGTCCGTCCGTAGCCTGTTCGACGGCTGCCGATGATCCGGCACGCCACGTAGATCAGGAAGGAAATCGTGGTCACGTAGGGGCTGATCGGGATCCTGCCGCCCAGCGCCAGCAGGATCCCGCCCAGCACGGAACCGGTGGCGAACAGCACGCTGAGCAGGACCACCAGCCGCGGCGAAGCCGTCACCCGCATGGCCGCGGCGGCCGGAGTGATCACCAATGCGAGCACCAGCAGCGCGCCGACGATCTGGATGGAAAGCGCCACGGCCAGCCCGAGCAGGACCATGAACACCACCGACAGCTTGCCCGCGGGAACTCCGCGCGCCACCGCAAGCTCGGGGTCCGCACTGGCGAAGGTCAGCGGCCGCCAGATGGCCAGCAGCGCCGCGATGACGACGGCGGAGCAAATGAGCATCAGGTTCACCTGGACCGTATCCACGGAGACGATCTGGCCGGTGAGCAGCCCGAACTTGTTCGCTGAGCGGCCCTCGTAGAGGGACAGGAACAGGATGCCCAGGCCCAGCCCGAAGGGCATGATCACGCCGATACTGGAGTTGCGGTCCCGCGCGCGCTTGCCCATGAACCCCAGGATGACGGCGGCGATCACCGAGCCGGCCAGCGAACCGAAGATGACGTTGGCCCCCACCAGCAGCGCGAACGCAGCACCGGCGAAGGACAGCTCCGCGATCCCGTGGACCGCGAAAGCGAGGTCGCGCAGCATGACGAAGGTGCCGATCAGTCCGCCGACCAGGCCGAGCGCGGCCCCGGCGATGAGCGAGTTCGTCACCAGCGGCAGCAGCTGCCCGTAGTCCTCGAAGTTGAAGATGGCCGGGAAGATGTCGTTCGGGTCCATGTTCAGTCCTCGTCGCCTTCGTGCTGCCCGTGCTCGTGCGTCGTCGCGTCGGGCAGGCCGACGACCACCAGCCGTCCCTCGTTCCGGATCACCCGCACCCGCGTGCCGTACATGTCGGAGAGGACCTCGGTCGTCATGACTTCCTCCGGGGTGCCGACGCGGAACTGTCCGCCGGCCAGGTAGAGCACGCGGTCGACATAATCGATGATCGGATTGATCTCGTGCGTGACGAATACAACCGCCGTGCCGCTGCGGCGGCGCTGCCCGTCGATCAGGGCGCTCACGGCCTGCTGGTGGTGCAGGTCCAGCGACAGCAGCGGCTCGTCGCAAAGGAGCACCTGGGGATCCGTGGCCAGCGCCTGCGCCGCCCGGAGCCGCTGCTGTTCACCGCCGGAAAGCATGCCTACCGGCACGTCCGCGTATGCCGACGCGCCGACCACCTCGAGCAGTTCGTCGACCCGCTGCCGGAAGGCGCGGCCCCTGAGCCGGATCCCCCAGCGGTGCCCGTCCAACCCCAGGCCCACGAGGTCGCGCGCCCGCAGCGGGCTGCCCGCACGGAAGGCCTTTTGCTGCGGGATGTAGCCTATGTGGCGGCTGCCGGTCCTGACCCGTTGCCCGGCGATCAGGGCCGTCCCCGTGGTCAGCGGCTGCAGGCCGAGCAGCACGCGCAAGAGGCTGGTCTTGCCCGAGCCGTTGGGTCCGAGGACGGCCAGGAACTCCCCCGGAGCCACACTGAGGTCGAGGTTCTCCCACAGGACACGGTCACCATAGGAAAGGCCGGCGCGGCGCAGCTCGATGGCCGCGGCGCGCGCGGTTACCGCCGCCGCGCCTGCGGAGGTGCCTGCGACTGCGGCGGCCGCTGTTGTGGCCGCCTGCTCGGGCTCAGCCTCGGACATTGTCTTCGATGCTCTTGATATTGGCCGCCATCCAGGTCAGGTAGTCCTCGCCCTCCGGGAGTGTTTCGGTAAAGACGACGACGGGAATCCCGGCCTGCTCCGCCGCCTTCCGCAGCTGCTGCGTCTGGCTCGACTCGGTCTGCTCGTTGTAGGCCAGGAATTCCACCGCGCCGGGCTTGAGCAGGTCCATAGTCGCACGCAGCGCGGTCGGCGGCGCGTCAGTGCCCTCCTCGACGGCCTCGATGAAGTCCTCCGGTGTCCGGTTTTTCAGGCCCGCCGCGTCCAACAGGTGCAGCGGCACCGGATCCGCGGCGGCCACTGCCCCGCCGGAGACCTCGGCGGCCACCTCGTCGAGCTGGCCCTGCAGCGCGTCGACGCGCTTCTGGAACGCTTCGGCGTTGGCGTTGAATTCGGCGGCGTGCTCCGGGTCCAAAGCTCCGAGCCTGTCGGCGATCCTGTCGGCGACGGCGCTGGCAGTCGGCAGGTCGTACCAGACGTGTTCGTTGAACTCGCCGTGGTTGTGCCCTTCGTGACCGTCGGCCGGCTCGTCGGCATGTTCCCCGGCCTCGGGTGCGCCTTCCACCTTGGACAGCCCGGCCGCCGTGATGATGAAGTCGTGGTCCTTGCCCGTGTCGTCCGCCAGCTGGTGCATGAAGGCGTCATAGCCGCCGCCGTTCTCCACCAGCAGGTCGGCCCCAGAAATCGCCAGCTTGTCCCGCGCCGTCGCCTCGTATGAATGCGGATCCTGCGACATCCGGTCGATGATGGAGGTCACTTCGACGCGCTCCCCGCCGATCGTCTTGGCCAGGTCGCCGTACACGTTGGTGGAGGCGACGACCTCCACCAATCCCCCGCCGCCGTCGTTGGCGCCAGGTTCCGCCGAACCGCAGCCGGACAGGAGAAGTCCGGCCGCGGCGGCGGCGGCAATGGCGGCGAGGGACAGACGGCGCATGGAAGAAACCTCACTGGAGTATGCGGAAGCGGGAAGTAAACCTGGTCCAGTCTACCCCTAACGCGAACCGTTCGCATTACGTGCCACCCCCGCCTGCAGGTCAGGAACCGGCCCGGCGCGCTCCGTGGTTCTGCGTGGTGTCGCGGATCTCGCCGACCAGCTCCTCGATCACGTCCTCGAGGAACAGCACACCGCGCGTCGTCCCGTCCGGGCCGATGACGCGGGCCAGGTGCGACCCCGTCCGCTGCATGACGGCCAGGGCGTCCTCGATCTCCTCGTCCACGGCAAGGTTTGCCAGCGTGCGCACCTTCGTCAGCGGAATGGTGGACTCGTAGCGTTCCTCGGGGATCGTCATGACGTCCTTGAGGTGCAGGTAGCCCGTGAGGTTGTCCTCGGAGTCCGCGACGGCGAAGCGGGAGAACCCGGTCCGCCCCACTACGCGCTCGAATTCCGCGGGTGTGGTGTCGACGCCGATGGTCACCAGGTCCTTCAGCGGAACCATGGTGCTTTCCGCCGTCTGGCCGGAGAACTCCAGCGAGCTGGAAATCAGCCCCGCATCGTCCTCCACCAGGCCGTGCCGGGTGGACTCCTGCACGATGGACTGGACCTCCTCCAGCGTGAAGGTCGAGGACACCTCGTCCTTGGGCTCGATCCGCATCGCCCGCAGGATGTGGTTGGCGCTCCAGTTCAGGGTGGCGATCACCGGCTTGACGATCCGGGAGACGAAGACCAGCGGCGGAGCCAGCACCAGGGCCGCCTTGTCCGCCACAGACACCGAGATGTTCTTCGGCACCATCTCGCCGAAGGTCACGTGCAGGAAGGTCACCAGCAGCAGTGCGATCACGAACGAAATTCCGTAGGAGACCTCGTGCGGGATGCCGAGCCAGGCCTCGAGGGGCAGCAGCAGCAACTCCTTGATCGCAGGTTCGGCGACGTTCAGGATCAGCAGGGAGCAGACCGTGATGCCGAGCTGCGCGCAGGCCAGCATCAGCGAGACGTTTTCCATCGCCCACAGCGTGGTCTTGGCGCGCTTGGACCCGGCCTCGGCCAGCGGTTCGATCTGGCTGCGCCGGGCCGACATGACGGCAAACTCGGCGCCGACGAAGAAGGCGTTGCCGATCAGCAGCAGCACCAGCCACACAATGCCCATGCCCGTGCTCATCGCAGGCCCCCTTCGGCTACGGCGTTGCCCGGCGTTGCCGGACGGTGCGGAACGGTGTGCGCCGCCGGCGACGCGGCTGCCTCCGGCACGAAACGGACGCGGTCGATCCGCCGCCCGTCCATCCGTTCGACCTCCAGCTCGCCGCCGGAGACCGGGACGCGGTCGCCGACGACGGCAATCCGGCCAAGCTCGCTCATGATGTAGCCGCCCACCGTCTCGTAGCCGGCCTCATCGGGAACGCTGAGCAGCGGAATCTGTTCCGTGACTTCGTCCGGACGCATCAGGCCGGGGAAATACCAGTCCCCCTGCGCGCTCTGCAGCACGCCGGGCTTGACCCGGTCATGTTCGTCCGAGACCTCGCCGACGATTTCCTCCACGAGGTCTTCAAGCGTGACGACGCCCGCAGTGCCGCCGTATTCGTCCAGCACCACGGCGAACTGCAGGTGGGAGGCCCGCAGCTCGGAGAGCAGGGAGTCCAGGTGGACCGTCTCGGGAACGCGCAGCACCTCGGTCATGATCGTCGCGGCGTCCAGTTCCTGCCGCTTCTGCCGCGGCACCGCAATCGCCTTCTTAATGTGGGCCACGCCGCGGACGTCATCCGGCGAGTCGCCTAGGATCGGGAACCGGGAGAAGCCGGTGCGCCGCGCGGCGGCCACCAGGTCCTCGACGGAGTCGTCCGCCTGGATGAACTCCACCCGGATACGGGGAGTCATCACGTCCGCCGCCGTCCGGCCGGAGAAGACCAGCGTCCGGGAGAGGAAGTTGGCGGTCCCGGCGTCGAGCGTGCCCATCTCCGCGGAGCGGCGCACCAGCGATGCCAGTTCCGACGGCGTGCGCGCACCGGACAGCTCCTCTTTCGCTTCCAGTCCGAAGAGGTGCAGGACCTTGTTGGAGAAGCCGTTGAGCAGAACGATCGCCGGTTTGAAGACGGCGGTGAAGACCAGCTGCGGCCGCGCCACGGCCTTGCCGATGACCATCGGCAGGGCAATCGAGGCGTTCTTGGGAACCAGCTCGCCGATCAGCATGGAGAGCAGCGTGGCGACGGTCATCGCGATCACCGCGCCGAGCGGCCGGACCACCGCGTCCGGCAGCGAGAGGGCCGCCAGCGGGGCGCGCAGCAGGGAGCTGATGGCCGGCTCAAGCAGGAAACCGGTCAGCAGCGTGGTCAAAGTGATGCCCAGCTGGCAGCTGGAAAGCTGGGTCGACAGGGACTTCAGGCACTTCATCAGCGGCACGGCGCCCTTTTCGCCGCGGTCGACGGCGCGCTGCACCGCCGGCTGGTCAAGCGCAACCAGGGCGAATTCGACGGCCACGAAGAAGCCGGTGCCGAGGATCAGCAGCAGCCCTGCAATGATTTGGATCCATTCCATCAGCGCACCGCCCCCGGGAGGGCGTGCCGATGGTTCCCGGGAAGGGCCCCCGGAGGCCGGTCATCAGAGCCCGGACTAGAGGGCTCCTGTCCGGCTGCGGAGGCAGCGGGGAGGCAATGGGAGGTACGGGAGCGGGGGCAGCCGGTGCTGGGCGGGACTGTCCGGTGCCAGGACTTGGCATTGGCAGAACCCACGGACCGGCATCTAGAATAGCTGTCCATCGTTTTTCTAGACTAGCAGGGCTACCAGCTCTGCTGAACCGGCCGTCCCTCCTCATATCCCGCCGCGGACTGCACGCCGACCACGGCCTTCTCGCGGAATTCCGGCAGTGTCACCGCTCCCGCGTAGGTCATGGAGCTCCGCAGGCCGGACGTGATGCCGTCCAGCAGGTCCTCGACCCCCGGCCGAAGCGGGTCCAGGTACATGCGCGACGTCGAAATGCCCTCCTCGAACAGCGCCTTGCGCGCCCGGTCGAACACCTCTTCGTGCCTGGTCCGGTTCTGCACGGCCCGCGCCGAGGCCATGCCGAAGCTTTCCTTGTAGAGCCGGCCCTCGTTGTCGGTGAGCAGGTCCCCGGGGCTCTCGTGGGTTCCGGCGAACCACGAACCGATCATGACCTGGCTCGCTCCTGCCGCCAGCGCCAGGGCCACGTCGCGCGGATAGCGGACGCCGCCGTCGGCCCACACATGCGCGCCCAGTTCGCGGGCGGCCTCGGAGCACTCCTGCACGGCCGAGAACTGCGGCCGTCCCACGGCGGTCATCATCCGGGTCGTGCACATGGCGCCCGGACCGACCCCGACCTTGACGATATCCGCACCCGCCTCCACGAGGTCGCGCACCCCCTGGGCGCTGACCACGTTGCCTGCGACCACGGGCACCTGCGGATCCAGGCTGCGCACCGCGCGAAGGGCATCGAGCATCTTGGCCTGGTGTCCGTGGGCGGTGTCGACGACCAGGACGTCCACTCCGGCCTCAAGCAGCGCCGCCGCCTTCTTGGCGACGTCGCCGTTGATTCCGACGGCGGCAGCCACCCTCAGCTTCCCGTCTCCGTCCAGTGCGGGCTGGTAGATCGTGGAACGGAGCACCCCGGTACGGGTCAGCGCTCCGCGCAGCGCACCGACGTCGTCCACCACGGGGGCGAAGGCGGTTCCGGCGGTGTCGAACATCTCGAAAGCCTTGCGCAGCGCCGACTGGAGGTCGCCCTCGAACATCGAGGCCCGCAGCGTCAGCGGATGCTCGCGCATCACGGACTCCAGCGAGGCGAACCGGTCCACGCCCTCGCAGTCCTCGGCGCGGACGACTCCCTGGCACAGCCCCTGCTCGCTCACGACGGCGACCGCACGGTGCGCGCGCTTGTTCATGAGGTGGATGGCGTCGATGACCGTGTTGCCCGGCAGCAGCTTCAGCGGTGTCTCGAAGAGGGTGTGGCGGGATTTCACCCATGAGGCGACCTCCGCCAGGACCTCCAGCGGCACGTCCTGCGGCAGGACCGCCAGTCCGCCGCGGCGCGCGATGGTCTCGGCCATCCGCCGGCCCGTCACGGCGGTCATGTTGGCGACCACGATCGGAATGGTGCTGCCGGTCCCGTCACCGGAGGACAGATCCACGTCGAGCCGGGACACGACGTCGGATTTGGACGGAATCAGGAAAACGTCCGAATACGTCAGATCGGTCAGCGGCTGGTTGATGAACTGCATGCCCACTCCTGGGGTCGGGTCGTCCGGCGGATGCCACCGAAGAGTCTATGCCGAACGCGTTTCGATCCGCGATGCGGCCGCTTCCTGCAGGCCTGTCCGGCCGCGCCGCCGCATGGCCGGGACACCCTTGTTGAAACTTCCCGCAAGATTGGCCTGCACATCGAATCTGTCATTAGACTGGCAGGAGGTCCAGACCAGGTGCGTCAGTACGTGCCCGCGCGCCCGGCGCAGAAGCTCCGCAAGGCTTTCCGGTGCGGCGTGTGCGGTCTGAGGGCAAGCGGCAATACACGGAAGAGGCGTATAACAAGTGCCAGAGCATCCCAAGCTTCGTCTACCCGAGGAATTCGGCGGTAACGAATGGCTCGTCGACGAGATCTACGAGCAGTACCTCCAGGATAAGAATTCCGTGGACAAGAAATGGTGGAGCATCTTCGAGAATGCCGGCGCGGCAACGCCGGAGAACGGCAACGCCCCGCAGCGCAAGCAGGCCGGGCCGAGCACGGCGACCGCGGAGCTGCCGGTGGTCAAGCCCGCCAACGGTGCGCAGCCGCCTGCAGGAAAGGCAACCTCGGAACGCGGCGCGGCCAAGCACATCCCCGCCGACTCGAAGCCGGCCCCCAACACTTCCAAGGACAAGGCCGAACCGGCCGCCGCCCCGAAACCGGCCGCCGCCCCGAAGACCGCCCCGATCCCCGCGCAGCTTCCTAAGTCCGCGCCCAGCGCCGTTTCCGAGGAAGACACGGTTTCCGTGCTGCGCGGGCCGGCCAAGGCCATCGCCACCAACATGGACCAGAGCCTCTCCGTCCCGACGGCGACCACGGTCCGCGCCGTTCCGGCCAAGCTGCTGATCGACAACCGCCTGGTCATCAACTCCA
The DNA here is from genome assembly GCF_026011795.1 of Arthrobacter mangrovi. Classification (GTDB taxonomy): domain Bacteria; phylum Actinomycetota; class Actinomycetes; order Actinomycetales; family Micrococcaceae; genus Crystallibacter; species Crystallibacter mangrovi. The sequence goes on from NZ_BRVS01000005.1 coordinate 96,473, forward strand.
ACCTGGCCCGCGCCCGCGGCGGCAAGGTGTCCTTCACCCACCTGATCGGTTACGCCGTGGTCAAGGCGCTGGGGCAGTTCCCCAGCCAGAACGTCCACTACGACGAGGTGGACGGCAAGCCGGTAGCAGTGCAGCCTGCCCACGTGAATTTCGGCATCGCGATCGACATGCCCAAGCCGGACGGCTCCCGCCTCCTGGTCGTGCCGAACATCAAGAAGGCGGAGACGCTCAACTTCTCCGAGTTCTGGCACACATACGAGGATCTGGTGAAGCGTGCCCGCAACGGCAAGCTCACCGCTGACGACTACGCCGGCACCACCGCATCGCTGACCAACCCCGGCGGCATCGGCACCGTGCACTCCGTGCCGCGCCTCTCCAAGGGCCAGGCCACCATCGTGGGCGTCGGCGCCCTCGAGTACCCGGCGGAGTTCCGCGGCGCCAGCGAGAAGACGATCGCGGCCCAGGGCGTCGGCAAGATCATCACGCTGACCTCGACCTACGACCACCGTGTCATCCAGGGTGCAGGCTCGGGCGAGTTCCTGCGCCTGGTCGAATCCCTGCTGCTCGGCGACCAGGACTTCTACGACGAGATCTTCGAGGCCCTGCGCATTCCCTACGAGCCGGTGCGCTGGCATCTCGACAACCAGGTGGACGTCGAGCTGCAGGTCAACAAGATCGCCCGGATCCAGCAGCTGATCCATGCCTACCGGGTGCGCGGCCACCTCATGGCGGACACCAACCCGCTGGAGTACGTCCAGCGCAAGCACCCGGACCTGGACATCAACACCTACGGCCTGACGCTGTGGGACCTGGACCGCGAATGGGTCACCGGAGGCTTCGGCGGCAAGAGCAGGCTGAAGCTGCGCGACATCCTCGGCGTCCTGCGCGATGCCTACTGCCGCACCACCGGCATCGAGTACATGCACATCCAGGATCCGGCGGAACGCGAATGGTTCCAGAACGAACTGGAACGGCCCTACGCCAAGCCGAGCCGCGAAGAACAGCTGCGCGTCCTGGGCAAGCTCAACGCCGCGGAAGCCTTCGAAACCTTCCTGCAGACCAAATTCGTGGGCCAGAAGCGCTTCTCGCTCGAGGGCGGCGAGTCGCTCATCCCACTGCTGGACGCGGTCATCTCCGACGCCGCCGACGACGGACTGGACGAGGTAGCCATCGGCATGGCGCACCGCGGCCGCCTGAACGTCCTCACCAACATCGCAGGCAAGACGTACGCCCAGGTGTTCCGCGAGTTCGAGGGAACCCAGGACCCGCGCAGCGTCCAGGGCTCCGGCGACGTCAAGTACCACCTCGGCACCGAAGGCACGTTCACCTCGGACAACGGCAACGAGACCAAGGTCTACCTGGCTGCCAACCCGTCCCATCTGGAGGCGGTGGACCCCGTCCTCGAGGGCGTCGTCCGGGCCAAGCAGGACCGGCTGGACCGCGGCGACGGCGCGTTCCCCGTGCTGCCGATCATGGTGCACGGCGACGCTGCCTTCGCGGGCCAGGGTGTTGTGGCCGAAACGCTGAACCTCTCGCAGCTCCGCGGCTACCGCACCGGCGGCACCGTCCACGTGATCGTCAACAACCAGGTCGGCTTCACCACCTCGCCGCACGCCTCGCGGTCCTCCGTGTACTCCACCGACGTGGCGAAGATGATCCAGGCTCCGGTCTTCCACGTCAACGGGGATGATCCGGAGGCCGTGGTCCGCGTCGCGCAGCTGGCTTACCGCTTCCGCGAGCGGTTCCACAAGGACGTCGTCATCGACCTGGTCTGCTACCGCCGCCGCGGCCACAACGAGGGCGACGACCCTTCGATGACGCAGCCGATGATGTACAACCTGATCGAGGCCAAGCGGTCCACGCGCAAGCTCTACACCGAAGCGCTGGTGGGACGCGGCGACATCACGCAGGAGGAAGCCGACCAGGCCCTGCGCGACTACCAGGAACGCCTGGAGCGGGTCTTCGCGGAAACCCACGCCGCCCAGACCTCGCCGATTCCGGTGGTCACCAAGGACTCCTCGCCGATCTCGGACCTCGAGCGCCCGCTGTCCCAGCAGGCCGAGGACACCACCAACGTCCCGGCCAACACCGCCGTCAGCGGTGAGGTCATGGCGCGCATCGGCAAGGCGCACCTTGAGGTTCCGGAGGACTTCACGGTCCACCCGAAGCTGAAGGCGCTGCTGGAGAAGCGCGAGCAGATGTCCCGCGAGGGCGGCATTGACTGGGGCTTCGGCGAAATCGCCGCCTTCGGCTCGCTGCTCCTGGAAGGCGTCCCGGTCCGCCTGGCGGGCCAGGACTCGCGCCGCGGCACCTTCGTGCAGCGCCACGCCGTCCTCCACGACCGCGCGACCGGCGCCGAGTGGACTCCGCTGACCCGGCTGAGCCCGGACCAGGCCAAGCTCTGGATCTACGACTCGCTGCTGTCCGAATACGCGGCCATGGGCTTCGAATACGGCTACTCGGTCGAACGGCCGGACGCCCTGGTCCTCTGGGAAGCCCAGTTCGGCGACTTCGTCAATGGCGCCCAGACCGTCATCGACGAATTCATCTCCTCCGCCGAGCAGAAGTGGGGCCAGCGGTCCTCGCTGGTGCTGATGCTGCCGCACGGCTACGAGGGACAGGGCCCCGACCACTCTTCCGCACGCATCGAACGCTTCCTTCAGATGTGCGCCGAGGACAACATGGTCGTCGCCAACCCGACCACGCCGGCGTCGCACTTCCACCTGCTGCGCCGCCAGGCGTACGCCCGTCCGCGCAAGCCGCTGATCATCTTCACCCCCAAGCAGCTGCTGCGCCTGAAGGCGGCGGCGTCCAAGGTCGAGGACTTCACCGAGGGCACGTTCCGCAAGGTCATCCCCGAGGTCCAGGACCTGAACCCGGCGGACGTCGACCGCGTCGTGCTGGTCTCCGGACGCCTCTACTACGATCTGCTCGCGGCGCGGCAGAAGAGCTCCGACACCAAGACCGCACTGGTCCGGGTCGAGCAGCTCTACCCGCTGCCGGTCGAGGAGATCAAGGCGGAGCTTGCGAAGTACCCGAACGCTGAAGTGGTCTGGGCACAGGACGAGCCGGCCAACCAGGGACCGTGGCCGTTCATGGGGCTGCACCTGCCGCAGCAGCTGGACCGCAGCATGCGGCTGGTCTCGCGGCCGGCCTCGGCCGCCACGTCGACCGGCTCGGCCAAGCGCCACGCTGTTGAGCAGGACGTCCTCGTCAAGAAGGTCTTCGAGCGCAAATAAGTAAGATGTGGGGTGGGGTGCCCAGGCACCCCACCCTCTTGCTTTTAAGCAGCCGCCGGCCGAACCAACCAGAAAGCATCCCGTGGAGCAACGCAGAATCAGGATCGCCGCTGTCGGCGACGAACTTCTAGCCGGTATGGGCGACCAGCGCGCGCTGGGATGGCTCGGGCGCACCCTGGCTCGGACCAATCCCTCCCCCGCGACGCTGGAGACCTTCACGCTGGCCTCGCCGAACGAAGGCACCGAAGAGCTCGCCGGCCGGTGGCTGCAGGAGGCCGGCCGGCGTTTCGACGACGGCTACGAGAACCGGCTGGTCATCGGTCTTTCCGACCGTGACCTGGACCTGGATCTGACCACGGCGCGGAGCCGGCTGAACCTGGCGAACATCCTCGACGGAGCCGCGCAGCTGAGCATCAAGGTGTTCGTGGTCGGCCCGCCGCCCGGCCTGGACGCGGCCCGGAACCAGCGGCTGGCCGAGCTTTCCGCCGCCTTCGCGGACGTCACCACGCGCCGCAAGCATGTCTACGTAGACACGTTCACGCCGCTGCTCAACCACGAACAGTGGCGGACCGACCTCGCAGCCAACGGCGGCCTTCCCGGCCAGGCCGGCTACGGCCTGATGGCGTGGCTGGTGCTGCACCGCGGCTGGTACCACTGGCTGGAGCTGCCCGAGCCGTCCTAGGGGCACCTCCTAAGCCCCCGGGCCTGCAGCCGCGGCACGGTCAGTGCGTGAAGACGATCTTGCCGGCCACGTCGCCGGCGGCCATCTTCGCGAAACCGTCCCGGGCCTGCTCCAGCGGCAGCACGCTGTCCAGCTGCGGGCGAATGCCTGTCGCGACGAGGAACTGCAGCATCCGCGCGAATTCCTCCCGCGTGCCCATTGTCGATCCGAGGACCCGCAGCTGCAGGAAGAACACGCGGTTCAGGTCTGCGGGCGGATTCGGTCCGCTCGTCGCACCGCAGGTGACGACGGCGCCGCCCGGACGGAGCGACTTCAGGGAATGCGCCCAGGTGGCCTCCCCGACCGAATCGAAGACCGTGTCCACGCGCTCGGGCAGCCGGGCCCCGGGCTCGAAGACGGCAGCAGCGCCCTGCCTGCGGGCATGCTCGCGCTTTTCCTCGGTACGTCCGGTGGCCCACACGCGGTAGCCGGCCGCAGAAGCCATCGCGATCAGCGCCGACGCGACTCCCCCGCCCGACCCCTGGACCAGGACCGTGGAGCCGGGGGCCGCGGGGTTCACCGTGAAGAGCATCCGGTACGCCGTCAACCACGACGTCGGGAGGCAGGCCGCCGCGGTAAAGTCCAGTTCGGGCGGCTTCGGCAGCAGGTTGCGGGCCGGGACCAGCACCTCATCCGCCATGGTGCCGGGATATAGCTCGGAGAGCAGTGAGCGCCGGGGATCCATCGTCTCGTCCCCCGACCAATCCGCGCTGGGGATGACGGCGTGGACGATGACTTCATTACCGTCGTCGTCGATCCCCGCAGCGTCGCAGCCGAGGACCATGGGAAGGCGATCCGCGGGCAGGCCGATCCCGCGCAGCGAAAACAAATCGTGGTGGTTCAACGCGGACGCCCTGACCCGGACGCGCTTCCAGCCCTGAGGTGCCTGCGGGCGCGGGAGCTCGCCGACGACCAGACCCGATAGCGGATCCCCGTCGGACTGGGACCTGGCATACACCGCGCGCATGGATTCTCCTTTGAAAGCCGGCATTGGCACCATCCTAGGGCCCCGGGTTCCCGTCGCCGGTTAGGTGTGGTGCCCGAGTTATGGGAGACTGATAGGCGGTTCTTTTCGTCCAGGTAAGGAGGCAGCCATGAGCAAGCGTGCACGTAAGCGTCGTGACCGTAAGCGCGGCGGCGCAAACCACGGCAAGCGTCCCAACACCTAAAGCGGCGCTCCGCTAGGAGCACCGCCGGTGCCAGGCGCCCCGGTATGCGAAGAACCCCCAAGCCACAAGGGCTTGGGGGTTCTTCGCATACCGGCTCGGTCCTGCGGCAGCGTCAGACGTCCGCCTGCACCGAGCCGGCCGCCTTAATGTGGCCGATACGGTCCAAGATGCGTTCCTTAAGCGTCTGCGGCGCGTGCTCCTGGCACGAACGCCGGACCACGGAGCGGATCAGGCACTCCAGGTCATGTTCCTGGGAGCACTCCGTGCAGGTCTCCAGATGCGCCTTTATCTCGGAGAGGTCGTCCCGGGACAGGGCCCCATCGACATACTCGTAGATCCGCTGCATGCGGTCGTCTTCGCAGTCGCCCAAGCCGTGGCAGTCGCTCATTTCCTGTTCTCCTGTTGTGTACCCGCCGATGACGCCGCCTTGTCCGCACCGAGGCCGCGGCCCTGCGCGTAGTCCGCGAGCAGTTCGCGGAGCATCTTCCGCCCGCGATGCAGGCGGGACATCACCGTACCGATGGGGGTATTCATGATTTCCGATATTTCCTTGTAGGCAAAGCCCTCTACGTCAGAGAAGTAGACGGCCAGCCTGAACTCCTCCGGAATAGCCTGGAGGGCGTTCTTCACATCCGAATCCGGCAGATGGTCCAGCGCCTCCGCCTCGGCGGACCGCAGCCCGGACGAGGTGTGCGAGGCGGCCTGGTACATCTGCCAATCCTCAACCTGGTCCGTATTGGACTGCTGCGGTTCGCGCTGCCGCTTCCGGTACAGATTGATGTAGGTGTTGGTCAGGATCCGGTAGAGCCAGGCCTTGAGATTGGTGCCCGGCTTGTACTGGTGGAACGCCGCAAACGCCTTGGTGTAGGCCTCCTGGACCAGGTCCTCGGCATCGCTGGGGTTCCGTGCCATCCTCATCGCCGCCGAATACAGCTGGTCGACATACTGCAGCGCGTCCCGCTCAAAGCGCTCTGCGCGTTCAGCCTCCGTCTCGGGCTGCTCCGGCTCTCCCGCGGTCCCGCCGCCGTTCCCGGAGATGGACTCTTGGGCATTGTCAGTAGTCATCGCCCCCAAGTCTACGCGCAGGGGCTTTCGGGCAGCACCGGTTGCGGGGCTGCACTGCTCCCGCTGCTGGTCGAGCGCCAGGGGCATGGCAATCCCTTCTGTTGGTTCAGAGCATTCACTGTTGGGCACAGTATGGCCAACGCACTGAGCACAACGGCCGCAGGCGGCCGAATATTCCGCAGGCGCCTTCGGGACGCCACATGGGCGCCTAAAGTGTGTCCTGCACGCAAAAGTGCCAAACTAGAGCCAGCGCCACCCCGCAGGTTGACGCCCGCGGGCTTGCCCTTATGGACCCTCAGCGAGAGCCAGGAGGCTTTTATGACCATCGTCCGCGTTGTTGCCCGTCCCCTACTGGCCACCAGCTATGTTGCTGCCGGCGTCGAACGGCTGCGGAACACCGCGTCGACGGCCCGGGCCCTGCAGCCTTGCCTGGACAGGGCGGCATCCTCCTTCCCGTCGGCAGCACCGCTGGCCGGAAACGCCAGGCTGATCGCCCAGGCTGTCGGGGTCACTCAGATCGGGGCGGGCCTCCTGCTCGGCTGGGGAAAGTTCTCGCGCCTCGCGGCCCTGCTGCTGGCCGGAGCCACCGCGGTCAACGCTTACGTCGAGTACAAGTCCATGGCGGCGGACACGGCCGAAGGCAAACGCAACCGGCGCGGCCAGCTGCTGAAGAACGGTTCCCTGATGGGCGCGGCCCTGCTGGCAGCGGTCGACACGAACGGACGCCCGGGTCTTGCCTGGCGTGCCGAGCACCTGGCCTCCGATGCCCGCAAGAGCGTGCGCTCCATCAGCAAGGACACCCGCAAGAGCGCGGCCGCACTGGGCAAGGATTCGCGCCGCAAGCTGGAAAAGGCCGAGCGCGCCGTCCGCGCAACCGTGGCTGATGTGGCGGGTCAGCGCGCTTAATGACTGCCAACATGCCCGCCGCTCCCGCTCCTTGGGATGCACCATTTGTTCCCGGACCGGTAGACGGCGTCGTGCAGATCCCCGGCTCGAAATCGCTGACCAACCGGTACCTCGTCCTGGCCGCCCTGGCCGATGGGCCGAGCATGCTCCGCGCTCCCCTGCATTCGCGGGACTCGCGCCTCATGATCGACGCACTGCGGACCCTTGGCGCCGTCGTGGAAGAAGTCCCCGGAAACGGCGCCTTCGGCCCGGACCTGCGGGTCACCCCCATCAGCCGCTCCTCTTCCCCGGCAGGCAAACGGATCGACTGCGGACTGGCGGGAACGGTCATGCGCTTCGTTCCGCCGCTTGCGGCGCTCGGTGACGGGCCTACAGTCTTCGACGGGGACCCGGCAGCGCGGCAACGGCCTATGGGCAGCACCATCGCTGCCTTGCGGGAACTCGGCTTGGTGGTCGACGACGGCGGGCGGAACGCTATGCCCTTCACGGTGGAGGGCCGCGGCGCGGTGCGGGGCGGGCACATCGTGATCGACGCCAGTGCGTCCTCCCAGTTCGTCTCGGCGCTGCTGCTGGCGGGCGCCGCCTTCACGGACGGGCTGCACCTGGAACACTCCGGTCCCCCCGTTCCAAGCCTTGACCACGTCCGCATGACCGTGCGTGTGCTGCGCGGGGTTGGTGTCGAGGTCGACGATTCGGTCCCGAACCACTGGATCGTGCAGCCCGGCCCCGTCCGGGCCTTCGACGTGGACATCGAGCCGGACCTGTCCAACGCGGGTCCGTTCCTGGCGGCTGCCCTCGCCACCGGCGGAACGGTACGGATTCCCGGCTGGCCCGCGGAGACCACGCAGGTCGGCGACCAGTGGCGCAGCATCCTGCCGAAGCTCGGCGCCGAAGTCAGCTACGTGGACGGCACCTTGTCCGTCTCCGGAGGCGGCAGCATCAAGGCAGCGGACCTGGCGGATACCAGCGAGCTCGCCCCCACTGCCGCGGCGCTCTGCGCATTGGCCGACGGGCCGTCCCGGCTCAGCGGCATCGGGCATCTGCGCGGCCACGAGACGGACAGGCTGGCCGCCCTGGTGGCGGAAATCAACAGGCTGGGCGGCGACGCCGAGGAAACCGCAGACGGACTGGTGATCAGGCCGCGCCCGCTGCATGCGGGCCTGTTCCGTTCCTACGAGGACCACCGGATGGCGACGGCCGGCGCGATCATTGGACTGGCGGTGGAAGGCGTGCAGGTCGATGACATCGGCACCACGTCCAAAACCATGCCCGAGTTCCCCCGGCTGTGGCAGCAATTGTGTGCCACGGCGCCGAGCGCTGCTGCCGGGGCCCGCTGACGGTGGCAGGCCGCAGGACCTGGGACGAGTCCGACGTCCGCATTCGCCCGAACAAGCGCGGTTCCCGACCCCGGACCAAGGACCGCCCGGCCCATGATGACGCCGTAGTCGGGCGGATCGTGACGGTGGACCGAGGACGCTACACCGCCGTCGTCGATGAAGACACCGCGGACGAACGCACCGTTATCGCGGCCCGGGCACGTGAGCTGCGACGGACTCCGGTTGTGGCCGGCGACTTCGTCGGACTGGTCGGCGACGTCTCAGGTGAGCCGGACACGCTTGCCCGCCTGGTCCGTGTCGAGGAGCGCCGGACACTGCTGCGCCGCAGCGCCGACGACACCGACCCGGTGGAACGCGTGGTGGTCGCCAACGCGGACCAGCTGGTGATTGTCGTCGCCGCGGCGAACCCGGAACCGCGCACCGGCTTCATCGACCGTGCCCTGGTGGCGGCGTACGACGCCGGCATCGCCCCGCTGCTGTGCGTCACCAAAGCGGACCTGAGGGATCCGGAGGTGCTGCTCTCCAACTACAGGCACCTCCCGCTGCCGGTGATCGTCAGCCGCACGGCGGACGAGGACGCTGCCGGCGTCGACTCCAGCTCCGATGAGGGCGCCTCGGCGCGGCTGGATGCCGAGGCCCTGGACCAGCTTCGCGGCTACCTGGACGGTTCGGTGAGTGTCCTGCTCGGACACTCGGGCGTCGGCAAATCCACCATGGTCAACGCGCTGACCGGCTCCCATAGGGCGACCGGCGGGGTTAATGCGGTGACCGGACGCGGCCGCCACACCTCGTCGTCGGCCCTGGCTCTGAAACTCCAGGACGCCGCGCCGGGCAGCTGGATCATCGACACGCCGGGAATACGTTCCTTCGGCCTGGCCCATGTCGACCCGAACCGGATCCTCGCCGCGTTCCCGGACCTGGAGCCCGGGAGCGCGGACTGCGACCGCGGCTGCAAGCATGACGACCGCGCCGTCGACTGTGGACTGGACGCCTGGGTGGCTGCCGGCCGCGCCGGCGAATCCGGGCCCGCCAGGCTGGCCTCGCTCCGCCGGCTGCTGGGCAGCGAAGTGCGCCAGCAGGTGAAAGAGCTGGGCACCCAATAGGCCCTGCGGCAGGCCCGCGGACTTCACATGCGGCATCCGCGGTGCAAGAAGCGGTAGGTTGAAGCCTATGATCCGCGACCTACAGACCTACAACGATGATCTGCGGCTGGCCCATGTGATGGCTGATTCCGTAGACGCCCAGACCATGTCCCGCTTCAAGGCGCTCGATCTGAAGGTGGAGACCAAGCCGGATCTCACCCCGGTCACGGATGCGGATAAGGCCGCCGAGGAGGCCATCCGCGGCCAGCTGTCCCGCGCCCGGCCGCGGGACGCCGTGCTCGGCGAAGAGTTCGGCAGCAGCGGGCACGGTTCGCGGCGCTGGATCATCGACCCGATCGACGGGACCAAAAACTTCGTCCGCGGCGTGCCGGTCTGGGCGACCCTGATCGCGCTGATCGACGAGGGCAAGCCGGTGGTCGGGCTGGTCAGTGCCCCCGCACTGGGCAAACGCTGGTGGGCCGCCGCCGGGACCGGCGCCTACATGGGACGTTCGCTGTCCTCCGCGACGCGCCTGCACGTTTCCGACGTCGGTCAGCTGGAAGACGCCTCGCTCTCCTACTCAAGCCTGAGCGGCTGGCAGGAACGCGGAAATCTCACCGAGTTCCTTGGGCTGGCGGAATCGGTCTGGCGCACCCGCGCCTACGGTGATTTCTGGTCCTACTGCCTGGTCGCGGAAGGTGCCGTGGACATCGCCTGCGAGCCGGAGCTGAACCTCTACGACATGGCGGCGCTGGTGCCGATCGTTACGGAGGCCGGCGGCCGCTTCAGCTCCCTTGAAGGCGAGGACGGCCCCTTCGGCGGCAACGCCCTCGCCACCAACGGCGTCCTGCATGAGGAGGTCCTGCACCGGCTCAACCCGCAGCTGATCGGCCAGCGTCCCGCCGCCGCGCCCGGGGAGCACGCCGAAGACTGACGGCCGGGACCAAGGCAGTGGAACACCGCGGCCCGCGGATGGACGACGACCGGCGCAGGGACTTCGGCCGAAGCTTCGAACAGGGCGGCGAACATTACGAGCGCATCAGGCCGGGCTACCCGGACGATGCCGTGGACTGGCTGGTGCCGGCGGGGACCCGGGACGTCGCAGACTTGGGCGCCGGCACCGGCAAGTACACGGAACAGCTGCTGCGCCGGGGCCTGCGGGTCACCGCCGTGGACCCCTCGGCGGACATGCTGGCCCAGCTGCGGCAGAAGTATCCCGAGGCCGCGGTCCTGCTGGGGACGGCCGAGCAGACCGGCCTCGCCGACGCCTCCTTCGACCTCGTAACCGTGGCGCAGGCCTGGCACTGGGTCGATGCCGCCGCCGCCAGCACCGAGGCTGCGCGGATCCTGCGGCCCGGCGGCGTCCTCGGCCTGGTCTGGAACCAAATGGACGTTTCCATACCGTGGGTGCACCGGCTCTCGCGGATCATGCACGCCGGCGACGTCTACAAGCCCCACTCGCGGCCGGACGTCGGCGGCGAATTCACCGGTCTGGAGAACCATCTGACGCGGTGGACCGATCCCCTGCAGCCGGCCGACCTGATGGAACTGGCCAAGTCGCGCAGCTACTACCTGCGCGCCAACGAACAGACACGGGCCAAAGTGCTTGCCAACCTCGACTGGTACCTGCACGAGCACCTCGGGCACGATCCATCCGCCGTCCTGCAGCTTCCGTACCTGACCCTTAGCTGGCGAGCCTTCAAGCGCTAGCGGCCCGGCGCGCGCCCAACGGGCCGCTACAGCCCTGTCAGCCGGCACCCCGGCCCGGCAGCCCGACTCCGCATGTCATCCAGCGCGCACATCTTTTCTTTAGGTAGGTCGACGAAGTAAATTTAGGCATGCCGAAAAAATGGACTGTCGCGGTGCTCGTCGTGCTGGGCCTCCTCGCGCCTCCGGCCTGTGCGCCAGGCAGCGGAGCCCGTCCTGCCGTGTCCGCCGACGAACGGCCGATGGTCCTGACCACCTTCACCGTGCTGGCCGACCTGGTCCGGCAGGTGGGCGGGGACTATGTCCGGGTCGAATCGGTCACCAAGGTCGGCGCCGAAATCCACGGGTACCAGCCGACGCCCTCGGACCTGGTCCGGGCGCAGGACGCGGACCTCATCCTGGACAACGGCCTCGGGCTTGAACGCTGGTTCGCCCGTTTCGTCGCCGCGGTGCCGGCACCGCACGCCGTCCTCTCCGAAGGAGTAAAGCCGGTGGACATCCGGTCCGGCAACTACCAGGGCCGCCCGAACCCCCATGCCTGGATGTCGCCGGAGGCAGCCAAGATCTACGTGGACAATACGGTGGCGGCGCTCAGCAAGCTGGTCCCGGAACATGCGGGCGACTTCGCCGCCAACGGCGAGGCCTACAAGCGGCAGCTCGACGAAGTGATGCGCGAACTGCACGCTGCCTTCGCCGGCTCGGCGGCGGTTCCCGCGCTGGTTACGTGCGAGGGAGCCTTCTCCTACCTCGCCCGGGATGCGGGGCTCCGCGAGGCCTTCCTCTGGCCGGTGAATTCCGACGCCGAGGGCACCCCCCGGCAGATCAAGGACGCCATCAATTTCGTCCAGCAGCACGATGTGCCCTCGGTCTTCTGCGAATCCACGGTCAACCCGGGGGCCATGGAGCAGGTCGCGGAAGCCACGGGAGCCCGGCTCCTCACTCCCCTCTACGTCGACTCGCTCTCCCGCCCGGACGGCCCCGTTCCCAGCCACCTGTCGCTGATCCGCCACGACATCGAACTCATCAAGGAAGGACTGGCACCATGAGCCTCCGCCAGCTGACTCCAGGCGCAGACGCCATCGACGTATCCTCGCTGCGGGTCTCCTACGACGACGTCACCGCCCTCGAGCACGTCAGCGTGCGCGTGCGGGCGCGAACCATCTGCGGCCTCATCGGGGTCAACGGCTCGGGCAAATCGACCCTTTTCAAGGCGCTGATGGGACTCGTCCAGGCGACTTCGGGGACGGTCCGCATCTTCGGCGCCGCGCCGAAGGATGCCCGCAAGCTCAACGCGGTTTCCTACGTACCCCAGGCAGAAGACGTCGACTGGACCTTCCCGGTCTCCGTGCGCGATGTGGTCATGATGGGCCGCTACGGCAGCCTGGGCCCTTCCCGCCGTCCGCGGCCTGCGGACAGGGCGGCGGTGGCGGCGGCTCTCGAGCGGGTCGGCCTGGTCGACCTGCAGCACCGCCAGATCGGAGAACTCTCCGGCGGCCAGCGCAAGCGTGCTTTCGTCGCCCGCGGCATCGCCCAGGACGCGGGCCTGCTGCTGCTCGACGAGCCGTTCGCCGGCGTCGACAAGGCCTCCGAGGCCGGACTGACAAGCCTCTTCAAGGACCTGCGGGACGAGGGCAAGACCATCCTCGTCTCGACCCATGACCTCGCCGGCATCCCCCAACTCTGCGACGAGGCGATCCTGCTCCACCAGCGGGTACTGGCCCACGGACGGCCGGAAACCGTCCTGACCAACGAGAACCTGGCGCTGGCCTTCGGCACCGCCCTCAGCGACGTTCCGGAAGGACATCATGGAGATCGTTAACTGGTTGTTCGAACCGCTGCAGTACGGCTTCCTGACCAAGGCCCTCCTGGTCACGGTCGCCGCCGCGGCCGTCAGCGCAGCGCTGTCCTGCTGGCTGATCCTGATGGGCTGGTCCCTGATGGGCGACGCGGTGTCGCATGCGGTGCTGCCGGGTGTGGCCCTGGCCTACATCTTCGGCCTGCCGTTTTCCGTGGGCGCCTTCGTCTTCGGCGCCGGTGCCGTGGCGCTGATCGGTGCGGTGCGCTCCACGACCAAGCTCAAAGGCGACACCGCTATCGGCGTCGTCTTCACGGCACTGTTCGCGTTCGGCCTGGCCATCATCTCCAAGACACCCAGCCAGACCGACCTGCAGCACATCCTCTTCGGCAACGTGCTGGGCGTGTCGCTGCCGGAACTGCTGCAGGTGCTGGTCCTGGGTGCTGTGACCCTCGCGGTCCTGCTCTACAAGCGCCGCGACCTGACCCTGCTGGCCTTCGACCGCATCCATGCCCATGCCATCGGGCTGAATACCCGCTGGCTCACCGCCTTGCTGCTCGGCCTGCTGGCCCTGACCGTCGTCGTCGGGCTGCAGGCCGTGGGCATCATCCTCGTCGTCGCCATGCTCATCACCCCCGGGGCAACGGCGTTCCTGCTCACCCGGAACTTCGACCGGATGCTGCTGATCTCCATCACCATCACCGTCGCCGCCGCCATCGCCGGCATCTACGCCAGCTACTACCTGGACGTCTCGACCGGAGCCTCGGTGGTGCTGGCGCAGGCCCTGGTGTTCCTTGCCGTCTACCTGCTCGGCCCGCGCAACGGGATAGTGTGGCAGTGGCGCCGCCGCCGCGCCCGTGCCGCCGTGTCGCGGCAGCATGAGCAGATCCCAGCCTGAAGAGGCCCAACCATGTCACCGATGAGCCGGAACAGCCCTGCCCTCAGCATTAAATCCGCGAGCGTCCAGGACTATGTCAAGGTCATTTACACCTCCACCGAGTGGCAGGACCAGCGGGTTACCCCGTCCCAGCTCGCAGCCCGCCTGGGGGTCGCCAACTCCTCGGTGACCGGAATGGTCCGCAAGCTGGTGGACCTCGGCCTGGCCGTCCACCAGCCCTACCAGCCCGTCGAGCTGACCGGCGAGGGCAAGGCACTCGCCCTCGCCATGGTGCGCCGGCACCGATTGATCGAGACCTTCCTGGTCCAGGAACTCGGCTATGCGTGGGACGAAGTCCACGATGAGGCCGAACTCCTTGAACACACCGTTTCGGACACGTTCGTCGACCGGCTGTCCGCCAAGCTTCGCCACCCCACCCGGGACCCGCACGGGGACCCGATCCCGGCAGCGGACGGCACCGTCCGGATGCCCGCAGCCCACCAGCTCGGCGAGCTCGATCCGGGGCACACCGGGCACATCATCCGGATCAGCGACGCGAACCCGGAGCTGCTGCGTTTCCTCAGCACGGAAGAGATCGGCCTCGATGACCGCGTCGAGGTCATCGGCCACCGGCCGTTCGGCGGATCGCTTGTGGTGCGGATCGGCTCGGCCGACCGGCCCCGCGAGATCGACCTCGGCCAGGAGGCCACCGCGGCACTTTGGGTGGCCAGCGACGGGCCGCACGAGAACTGCCTGCTCGGCTCCTGACCGGCACCGTGGTGGCCCGGAATGCCCGGCGGCGCCGGAAACATAGGTAAGCTCGTGGTGGTATCCGCACCGGCAGAAGGGACGTCCATGGCAACCTTGGGCATCGAAGAAGAGTACCTGCTCCTCAACCCGGAGACAGGCCTCCCTGTGCCCGAGGCCGACCGGGTCGCCGAGTACCTTGAGGGCTCACTGCACGTGGCCCGGGACGACATCCAGCGGGAGCTGCTCAACTGCCAGATCGAAACGGCCACCCCCGTCTGCACGACCCTCACGGAGGCCGAGGAATCGCTGCTCAATTTCCGCCGCCAGCTCGACTCTGCGGCCAGGAAAGCGGAGGTACGCGCCGCCGCGACGGGGACAGCCGCGCGGATCGAAGACGACTACCCGCAGCTGACGGACAAACAGCGCTACCACGAACTGAAAGCCAGCGCCAAGGGCATCGTGGCGGACCAGTTCGTCAACGGCCAGCATGTCCATGTCTCCGTGCCGGACAAGGAGGCGGGCGTGCAGGTGCTCAACCGCATCCGGCCCTGGATGCCCGCGATTGTTGCCCTTGGCGCCAACTCCCCGTATTGGCTGGGCCGGGACAGCGGCTTTGCCAGCTGGCGGATCGTCCACTACCGCCGCTGGCCCGTCCAGGGGTGCACGCCGATCTTCGCCGACGCCGCCGACTACGAGCGCCGGATCCAGCGCCTCGTGGACGCCGGCGTCATCATCGACCGCGGAGTCCTGACGTGGCTGGCCCGCCTGTCGGACCACTACCCCACCCTGGAGGTGCGCGCGGCCGACGTACAGCTTGAGGCCCAGGACGCCGTCCTGATCGCCGCCGTCGTCCGAGGCCTGGTGACGACCGCCCTGCAGGAGGAGGAGGCAGGCAAAGACTACCCAATCCCCGACGTCGAACTACTCGACGCGGCAGTCTGGCAGGCCGGCCGGGAGGGCCTCTCCGACAAGCTGATCGACCCGCATTCGGGGGTCCTGTTGCCGGCCAGGGACGTGATCAACCTGCTGGTGCGCACCATCCGCCCTGCGCTGGAGGAGGCCGGGGACGCGGCCTGGGTGGACGCTTCGCTCCAGCGGATCTGGACCGAGGGCACCGGTGCGGACCGGCAGCGGCACGCAATGCAAAGCGGCGGCCAGCCCGCGCTGATGGACCTTTACGCACGCTCCCTCACCGCGGAGGCATAGCAAGCCTGCCTCGGACGGGAACCAGCGGCAGCAGTACGACGGCGGCCCGCGGCCGGGCGCTTCGCCCCGGTCGTTTCGGTCGCGCCCCGGCTACCGGACCTTGCGCTCGCTTCCCGCGTCGTCCATCAGGAGCGGCCCGATCAGGTCGGCGATAATCGCCGACGGGGCCACCCCGAATTCGCGGCGGAGCCGGACCCGGAAGCTTTGGTAGAGGCGCAGCGCCTCGGCGTGGTTGCCCTCCGCCAGGCAGGCCTGCATCAGGAGGCGCTGCGCGCTCTCCCTTAGCGGTTCGATCATTGTCGCCGCCCTGGCAGCCTCCATCGCCTGCTCAGTGTTCCCCTGGTCCAGGTACTGCCGTGCCAGCCGTTCCAGCACCGTCAGCCGCAGGCGCTGCCAGCGTTCCTGCTCGGCGACAACCCAGTCCTCGTACCAGCCCGGGAGCAGGTCTGCGTCCTCGACCAGGTGCAGCAACCCGCGGTTGAGCCCCGGATGGTCCTGCAGGCGGGACGCCCGCATCCGCACGTCCAGCACATCCACGCTGACTGCGCGGGAAAGATCCAGCGGATCCGCCGTCTGTCCGAGCAGGCCCGGCAAATGCTTGTTGATCAGGAAGATGCTCTCGCGCAGGCTGCCGGCGGCCTGGCTCTCCGAGCTGTCCGGCCAGAGCAGGCCGGCCAGGAAGGCGCGCGACTGCCTGCCGTACAGCGCGAGGGCAGCAACCAGCCGCTGCTGGCGCATGGCGACCTTGACCGGCACATGGTCCCGGCGAAGCTGCCAGCCTCCTATCAGCTGAAGTTCCCAACGGCCCTCAGATCCCATTGCGGCCCCCAAGTCGTTACGGATCGCATTGGCTGCCCGCCGCCTGCCTTCCCCAAGGCTGGCCCCCCCCGGCTGCATCCTATGTTTTCAGCATTGCCGACGGCGCTGGCAGTGTCAAACACCAGCCCCGGCCGGTTCAAGGTTCCTGCAAGAACACCACGGGAGCTGCAGCCGCCGGCAACACCCCGCAGGGGAAACCGCCACGGGGCCCGCAGGCGCACAAAAGAGGGGAAGCGCCGGCCGGCGCTTCCCCTCTTCATGAGTGGAGATGGGGGGAATTGAACCCCCGTCCGATGTTGTGTTGCCAGGACTTCTCCGGGCGCAGTTTGCGTCGGGTTTTCTTGGCCCCAGCCATCCTGCAAACAGGTGGCTGACCCGGGCCCAGCCGTCTAAAAGTCCCGGACACTCCGACGGCGAAAGTGTCCAGCAGTGGCCCCCTAAATGACGCCAGCATCCGGGGCGGGAGCGTCCCCGGGCTGACGGACTCGGTCTACTGCTTAGGCAGCGAGAGCGAAGTCAGTGCGCTTAGATTCGGCACTTATTGTTTTGCAGAGGGCGTTTCCGAGATAACTCTGCATCCTCGGCCCGCTTCCCCTGGCGCGACTAACATCGTCGAAACCTGTCATCCCCGTATTGAGTTACCAAACCGCACCATCGATGCGGACTACCATTGTAACCACATTCCGCGCGAATCCATTCCCGGTCCATTCCCGGCCGATAATTCCGCCCGGGCGGCAGCGGGACGCCGGCGCGGCGGCGGCCGCACTGAACTAGTCTCTAGACAGGAGCCGGAGGCAAGGAAGCCTCCCCTCACAGCCAGGAGGTGCCCGTGGTGCTGTTCGGAATCGAGGAAGAATTCCTCCTGGTCGATCCGGTGAGCAGCGAGCCGCAGCCGATGGGGCCCGCGCTGAGGGCCAGGCTGGGGCAACAGGACCATCCGCTCTTCCAGGTCTCCGCCGAATTGCTCGACTGCCAGATCGAGCTGGCCACCTTTCCCTGCGCCGGCCGCGCCGAGGCGGCGACCGCCCTCGTGGCCATGCGCCGCGCCCTCGCCCGCGCAGCGGAGGAAGCAGGCACGCAGCCCGCAGGCATCGGCGTCGTCTACAACGCCTCACAGGTGCCCGCGAAGGTGACCGACACCCCACGGTACCGGCGGGTTGCCAGCAACGCTCCCGCCGTCGTCGCCGATGAGTACGTCACGGGCCTGCACGTCCACGCGGAGATCAAGGACCCGGAGCTGCGTATCCAGGTAATGAACCGGTGCCGGCCGTGGATCCCCACGCTCACCGCGGTCGCCGCGAATTCACCGTTCTGGTACGGCCGCGACAGCGGCTTCGCGAGCTGGCGCACCATCCTGTACCGCCGGTGGCCGATCCAAGGCTGTCCACCGGTGTTCGCGGACGACGCGGACTACCGTCGCCGGCTGCAGCAACTGCTCGATTCCGGCGTGGCGGCCGATCCGGGATACGTCTCGTGGCTCATGCGGCCTTCGGCCAACTACCCCACGGTCGAGTGGCGCGGCGCGGACAGCCAGCTCTCGGCGCGGCACACGCTGCTGGCTGCTTGCCTGTTTCGGGCCCTGGCCGCTACGGAACTGCCCGCGGCGGCGGCCGGCGAGCCGCCGGTGCGGCAGCCGCAGCCGGAGCACCTGGACATCGCTCTCTGGCAGGCGGCACGCTACGGCATGGCCGGAGAGCTGATCGACCTGGAGACCGCGCGGCTCGTCCCCGCGCATGACCAGCTGGGCAGGTTGCTGGAGCACGTTGCCGGCGCACTCTCGGCGCACGGCGACGAGGAGTTCGTCCGTTGCGGCCTGGATCGCATCAGGCGCGAGGGCAACGGCGCGGAGCGCCAGCGGCGGGCCCACGAGGAGGGCGGATTCGCAGGATGGCAGCAGCTGCTGCGCGAGGAGTTGACCGCCGGCGCGGACTAGGTCCGGTGCGGATCAGCGGTTGCGTTCGCGCATGGCGCGCAGGGCCTCGCGCTTGTCCTGCTGTTCGCGCAGCGTCTGGCGCTTGTCGTAGTCTTTCTTGCCGCGTGCGACGGCGATTTCCACCTTCGCGCGCCCGTCCAGGAAGTAAAGCTGGAGCGGCACCAGGGTAAAGCCGGATTCGCGTGTCTTCTGCGAGATCTTGTTGAGTTCTTCGCGGTGCAGCAGCAGCTTGCGGCGGCGCCGCGCACTGTGGTTGGTCCAGCTGCCGTTCAGGTACTCGGGAATGTAGACGTTCTCGAGGTACAGCTCGTCGTTGTAGAACGTCGCGAAGCCGTCCACCAATGAGGCGCGTCCCTCGCGCAGGGATTTCACCTCGGTTCCCATCAGCGCCATGCCGGCTTCGTAGGTATCGAGGACGAGGTAGTCATGCCGGGCCTTGCGGTTGGTGGCCACTACCTTACGGCCACTTTCTTTGGGCACGACGGCGACTCCTTCCGGGGTATCGAAAGAACCAGTATAGCTGGGGGTGCTACAGCAGCCCCATCGGATTGACCAGGGAGCCGTTCAGGGTGGTCTCGAAGTGCAGGTGGCAGCCGGTGGAATTGCCGGTCGTGCCGACGTAGCCGAGGACCTGGCCCTGGCCCACCGACTGGCCGGCGGAAACGACCGACCGTGTCAGGTGGAAGTAGCTGGTGTCCAGCGCATTCCCGCCGACCACGCCGTGGCTGATGATCACCATGTTGCCGGCGGCACCGCCCCAGCCCGCCGTCGCGACGGTTCCGCTGGCAGGAGCGGTCACGGGGGTGCCGCAGGCGGAACCGAAGTCGATGCCGGTGTGCATGTAGCCGCCGCTGCCGCCGAAGTCGATCGTACCGGCCGGTGTCGCACGCCAGCCGTAGCCGGAGGTCACGCTGCCGGCCACGGGATACACCAGGCCGAACGACGAGGGCTCGGGGGCCGCGGGGGCAGGCGGCTCTACCGTGGGAACGATCTGCGGCACGGGCCGGCCGGCCGAGGCGGCGGATTGGCGGGCTGCCTTGATTCTGGCCTGTTCCCTCTCCCAGGCGGCCTGGGCGGCCCTGCGCTCGGCCTCCTCCTTGCGCTTCCGCTCGGCAGCCTCCCGGCGGAGCCGCTCCTGGCGTTCGGCGATTGCGCCCTGGACCTGCTGCTGCTCCTCCTGGACCTGCGCCAGCTGCTTCTGGATCTGCGGCTTGCGGGCCTGCAGCTCGTCGGAGAGCGCCGAGGTCTCCGCAATCAGGGTGTCGACCTTTTCTTTTTCCGCCGCCGCTGCGTCACGGGCATCCTGCTCCGCGGCCAGTGCATCCTCCGCCTGGGCTTTAAGGTCCCGGATTTCCTGCTCAACGGCTTCCAGCCGCGCCTCGGAGTTCACGTTCGTTGCGTTCTGCTGCGAGAGCTTGTCCAGCGCGGCGTTCTGGCTCCGCAGGGCCTGGTTGGCCAGGCCGAAGTCGCTCAGGCCCGAGCTGCCCTCCGAACCGAGGAACAGCTGGAGGTTCGACGGGACGCCGCCCTGCTTGTAAGCCTGGGTGGCAATCTGCCCGATGACCTTCTTCGTGTCCTTGAGTTCGGCCGCGTCGGTCTCCATTTGCCGCGTGATGCTGTCCTTGGTCTGCAGGGCCATGTCCACGCGCTGCGCCAAGGCGGCTACTTTTCCGGTTGCCTCTTCGACGCGCCCCTGGGCTGCGGCGAGCTTCTCCTGGGCCGCAGGAAGCTTGCCCTGGTACTCCTTGAGCCGGGTGACCGTCTTAATGATGTCCGCGTCAAGGAACTCGAGGGACTCCTCGACCTGGGCGACCTCCTGCTTGAGGTCCGCCGCCCGGTCGTCGAGTTCGTCTGCCTGCGCCGGACCTGCCGCCCCCAGGGAGAACGCGAGGAACGCGGCCAGGGCCGCGCTGATGACCCCCTGCGGGAGGCATGTTCGCCGGCCCCTGCGCTCCACGATCCGGTTCCCCAACCTGTTGTTGTGCTCGAGTGACATGATTTTAGACCTTCAGGTAACGACGTAGGGTCAGGAGAGAGGAGACGCCGGCCAGCACCGCTCCCAGCAGGATCAGCATGGGGGCAATCAGCAGTACCGAAGACTCGGAGATGAAGGCAGTGTCCGGATATTCGCGGGCCAGCCAGTCGCCGATGAAGAACCGGGCGACCGCCCACAGCGTCACCGAAGCCAACACGGCTCCGATCACCGCCGCGATGACGCCCTCCAGGATGAACGGCAGCTGGATGACGGCCTTGGACGCCCCGACGAGGCGCATGATGCCGGTTTCCCGGCGCCGGCTGAACGCCGAGAGCCGGATGGTGGTGGCAATCAGCAGAATGGCGCAGACGATCATGATCGCGGCGATGCCTACGGCCACCAGCGACGCCGCATTCATGACGTTGAAGACCCGTTCGAGGATTTCCCGCTGGTCGACCACGACCTCCACGCCGGGCAGCGACGAGAAGATCTCGTTGATGACCTCGTACTTCTCCGGGTCCACCAGGCTGACCCGGAACGACTCCGGCAGCTGGTCCGCGGTTACGGAGTCAACAATCGGCGAGTTGGCAAACTGCTCCTTGAAGTGCCCCAGCGCGTCATCCTGCGACTCGTAGACATAGCTGTCCACGTACTGCGTGACCGCCGGGCTCTTCAGGGTGCTCTCGATCTCTGTACGCTGCTCGTCGGTGACCGGACCGGAGGCGCAGGTCGCCGCCGTCGACGTGTCCACGCAGAGGAACACCGCCACCTGGACCTTGTCGTACCAGAAACCCTTCATCTGGTTGATCTGCAGCTGCAGCATGCCCGCCGCGCCCACGAAGGTCAGCGAAATGAAGGTCACCAGGATGACCGAGGTGACCATCGCCAGGTTCCGCCGCAAGCCAGAACCGATCTCGCCGAGGATGAAGGCCAGTCTCATTTGGCTTCCCCCTGCGCTCCGGCGTAGATGCCCTCGGCTTCGTCCCGGACCACCCTGCCGTCCTTGAGCTCAATGACCCGTTTGCGCCAGTCGTTCACGATGACGTTGTCGTGGGTGGCCATGACGACCGTGGTTCCGTTCTGGTTGATCCGGTCCAGGACCTTCATGATGCCCATGGACGTCGCCGGGTCCAGGTTTCCGGTGGGCTCGTCAGCCAGCAGGATGCCCGGCTTGTTGACTACGGCGCGGGCAATGGCGACGCGCTGCTGCTCACCGCCGGAAAGTTCGTGCGGCATCCGGTGGTCCTTGCCGTCCAGGCCCACGGTCTTGAGGACCTCCGGCACGGTTTCCCGGATCACGGCCCTGCTCTTCCCGATGACCTGCATGGCGAACGCGACGTTTGCCGCGACGGTCTTGTTCGGCAGCAGCCGGAAGTCCTGGAAGACGACGCCGATCCCGCGGCGCAGCTTGGGCACCCGCCAGCTCGGGATGTTGGCGACGTTCTGGCCGGCCACGTAGACGGAGCCGCGGGTGGCCCGATCCTCTTTGAGGACCAGCCGGATGAACGTGGATTTACCCGATCCCGAAGGACCGACCAGGAAGACGAAGTCCCCGCGGTCGACTTCCAGCGACACCCTGTCCAGAGCCGGACGGGAGTTCTGGTCGTAGACCTTGGTGACGTTGTCGAATCGGATCATGACTACTTCTGCCCACTGTGTACCGAAGGATGGGCTTCTGCTCGGGGGAAGAACCATCGGCTTTTTGACTATATGCGCGATTTCTTGGGATTTGCCTGCAGATCAGGGCCGGGCGTGTCGTTTAACCAAACCGCGCAGCAAGACGCCCGGGCCGGTTCCGGTAACTGCCCGGAACCGGCCCGGACGCACGAGACCGTCCCTCAAGGCCGGCTGCCACAGGGTCAGGATAACCAGTGGCCGATGCCGTGGGAAGGCGCGGAGGGCCCGGCAGGAGGAGCCCGTTATCGAGGCGCCGTCGGCGCCGCAACTGCCGAAGGTCCTCCGGGCTCCGCGGGTGCGTCCGGCACGAGCGCCGCGGCAACCGCTTCCGCCACAACGCCGGCTCCCGGGGCGTCCATCACGATCGTGTAGTGGTTGACGTCCGGAACGTCCCGGACGGTGAGCCGTTCCAGTTGCCCCTCCCAGCAACGCGCGTGGGCCTGGGTGTAAAGGCCGGCCGGCTCGTCCATCAGTCCGCGGGGAGCCCGCAGCAGCAAGGTCGGGACGGCCAGCGCCGCCAGCGCCGCCCTCAGGTCCGGGCCGCGGTTCAGGTCCGCCGTGTCTTCCCGCATCGCTTCGAAACGGGTGGCCGGCCGGAGTCCGGACTCCTCCCCAGCGAGATCGTAATCGACGTACTCCTCCACCAGCGGGTTCCAGTTCCGGGCGAACGCCGGATGCTGCCTCCAGAAGCTGCGGTACGCTTCCCGGCTCGCATAGCGTGTGCCGAGCCGCTCCGCTGCCGGTCCGAGGACGGCCTCAATGACCTCGTCGTCGCTCAGGCCCGGCGGAACCTGCAGCGGCAGGCCGCCGTCGATGAGGACCAGCGAGCGCACCAGGCGCGGATACCGGTGTGCCAGCACCACGGAAACGAACGCCCCCATGGAATGGCCGGCCACCACGGCCGACTCCACCTCGAACGCGCCCAGGACGGCCGCCAGGTCTTCCGCGTGGGCGGCCATGCCGTACGGACCGGGCAGGCCGTTGCTCCGGCCGCGGCCCCGCAGGTCCGGCGCGATGATCCGCACGTGCGGCAGCCGGGCGGCCACCAGTCCCCAGGTCTTGTGCGACGCGGTCACCCCATGGACCGCCAGGAGGACCGGAGCGGCCGGATCTTCCGGACCCCAGAGCCCGCAGCGGAGCGCCCCGCCGTGCACGGGGACATCCGCAGTCCGGTAGCCGCCGGTGTTGTGCTCACTCATTCGCCGTTCCTTCCGTCCGCGGACCGGGCTCCGGCGCCAGGGCACGCTCGATGAACTGCATCATTTCCTCGAAGACTTCTTCCGGCACGTCGGGGCGGGGCGCCTTCCCCGGCCCGGGGGTCTCCTCTTCCCACAGGACCCAGCGCATCCCGATCAGTTCGCCGATGCCCATCAGCGCCCACGCCGCTACCGTCGGATCCATCGGCCGCACCTCGCCCTCGGCCTGGGCGTGCTTGAGCCCCTCGATGTAGCCGTTGACGATCCGGGTGTAGTGCATCCGCAGCGCCCCGGGCGAGACGAATTCCGCCTGCCGGACGATCCGGTACAGCGCCGGGTGTTCGGCGGTGAAGCGGAAGAAGGCGCGGAAGCCGGCGCGCTCGGCCTGCAGCCGGTTTCCTGCCTCGCGGGCCGCCTCGGTCATGGCGTGGCGGACGCGCCGGTTGAGGTCCTCGACCACTTCGTCGAATATCTCCTGCTTCCCGGAGAAATACAGGTAGAAGGTGCCCAGTCCGACGTCGGCCTCTTCCGTGATCTTCACGATCGAGGCGTCATGGTATCCCACCGACGCGAAGACCGTTTCCGCGGCCTGCAGCAGCTTCCCCCGGGTGCGCGTGCCCCGGGCCGTCCTGGGTGCCGTGCTCATGTGCGGACCTCCGATCCTTCCAGCGCCTGCCCCGCGGCCCGTTGCCGCAATCGACTGCGCGCTACCTTGTTCAGTGCGGTCCGGGGCAGCCGGGAGACGAATTCGATGCGTCCGGGCACCTTGAACCGCGCCAGGTGTTGCCCACAATGTTCCAGCAATTCCTCTTCGTCGGTCACCCTCCCGTGCCGGACCACGACGTAGGCCGCTCCGGTTTCGCCCCAGCGTTCGTGCGGCTCTCCGACGACGGCGGCCTCCGCGACGGCCGGGTGCTCCAGCAGCACGGCTTCGACTTGGGCCGGCGCCACGTTCTCGCCGCCCGAGATGTAGATGTCCTTGAGCCGGTCGACCACGCGGATGAAACCGTCGGCGTTGCGTTCGACCAGGTCTCCGGTGTGCAGCCAGCCTCCGGCGAGCGCGGCCGCGGTGGCCTGCGGGTCGCGGAAGTAGCCTGCGAAGACGCCCGGCCCGCAGACCCGGAGTTCTCCGGTGGCGGCGCCCTCGAGCAGCCGCCCGGTGGCCGGATCGGCCACGGCGACATCGACATGAGGATATGGCTTGCCCGCGTACCCGAGCATCGAGGCGGCGTCCTCATTGGGCAGGCAGAGCACGTTCGGCGACGCCTCGGTCAGCCCGTAGCCCTGGCTCAGCGCCACTCCCCTGCGGTGCCAGACCCGCAGCAGCGCCGCCGGCATGGACGCGCCGCCCACGATCGCGTGGGACAGGCTGGACAGATCGGCGGCGGCGAAGTCGGGGTGCTCGGCCAGCATCAGGTAGTGCGTCGGCACACCCATCAGCGTGGTCACGCGCCGTTCCGTGATCAGCTGCAGGACCCGTCCGGCATCGAAGGAGCGCTCGAGCACGACCGTGGCGCCTGTCCACCAGGCCAGCAGCGGCTGGATGTTCCACCCGCCCACGTGGAACTGCGGCAGGACGGAGAGTACGACGTCGTTGCTGTTCAGTTCCGCGGTGCGCGAGAGGGAGAGGTTCGTCCAGAAGCAGTTGGCGTGCGTCAGCACGGCCGCCTTGCTGCGCCCCTCCGTACCGGAAGTGAACACCATGAGCAGGGCGTCGGCGTCGTGCACTTCCCGCTGTTCCAGGGCTTGGGCGCCGCGCCGGGTCGGCGGCGGAACGTGCGCCTCCACCCCGGCCGGACCGAGCGGCGCCGTCCGCGCCGCCTCAGGCAGCCGGGCCAGGGCGGCCGCCGCCAGGGCATCGAATTCGTGCTCCACCAGGACAAGCGCCGGGTCGGCATGCTCCAGCTGGTCCGCCAGCTCCGGCGGCGAGAGCCGCCACGACAGCGGGACGAGCACCAGCCCCGCCTTGGCGCAGGCGAAGAACAGGACCACATGGTCCGCCGAATTGCCTGTCACCGTAGCGACCCGGTCGCCGATGCCGTAGCCCGCGGCACGGAATGCGGCGGCGAGCGCTGCCGCCCGGCGGTCCAGGTCCCGGTAGGCCAAGGTCACGCCGCGGTCGTCGATGGCCACGCGGCCCGGCGTCGAGGAAGCCCGGTCCGACGTCCAGCGGCCCAGCGTGTGCAGTCCGTCCTCGGGCCGGGCTGTCACGCGGCATCCTCCAGCACGGCGCGGGCCTTTTCCGTCTGGCCGGCCCTGGCCCTGCGGCCGCGGCCGAGCCGGCCGGCGGCTCCGGTGAGGCCGCCCGGCAGGAAGAGCACCACGAGGATGAACAGGGTTCCCAGGATGAACAGCGGTTCCGAGAGCGGGATCCGCAGGAAGTCCGGCAGGCCCTCGATGGCATCGGAGTTCGCGAGCGAGGTCAGCCGCTGGTCCAGCAGGGTGTAGAAGACGCCGCCCACGATGGCGCCCCAGCGGGAGCCGACACCGCCCAGGACCACCATGACCAGGAGCGTGATGGTGAAATCCGCCGACACGCTCCGCGGGACCGCCCCGGACTGCAGCAGGAGGTAGACCATGCCCACGAGCGAGGCAAGCACGCCGCCGACGACGAAGACCAGCAGCTTGATCAGGTACGGCTGCAGTCCGATCACCCGCACCCGCAGTTCGTTCTCGCGCACGGCGGCGGCGACGTGGCCGGCGCGGCTGTACTGCACCCAGGTGACGATGGCGAAGACGAGCACCAGCACGACCAGGGCCAGCCAATAGAGGTTGCGCGTATTGACCACGCCGACGAGGAAGTCCGGGAGGCTGTCCGTGGCCAGCGCCAATCCCTCCTCGCCGCCGCTCGCCCCGCCCGGGTTGCGGCCGACGAGCACCGAACCTGCTTCGGCGAAGGCCAGCGTCACCATCGCGAAGGGAATCCCCGCGACGCGGAGGCTGACCGCGCCGACGACGTGGGCGAGCACGATCACGACCAGCAGGGTCAGGCCCATCGCCGGCAGCAGCGGGATGTCCAGGTTGTCGAGGATGATGGCCAGCCCGTAGACGCCGGCGCCGAAGTACAGGGCATGGCCGAAGGAGAGCAAACCCGCGACGCCGAGGAGCATGTGGTAGCTCAGCGCGGCAGCCGCCATCAGCATGCACATCGCCATCAGGTGCAGCGATCCCGGCGTGTACGTCGGACCGGGAAGCACGCCCGGCAGCGACAGGTTCAGCAGCGGCAGCAGGCCGAGCAGGGCCACCGCAGCCCCGCCGGCCCCCCACTTCGCCAAGGCCTTCGCACCGCCCCGCCTGCCTCCGCGGTCCGCCGCGGAGGTGTCCCCCGGGCGGGAGGAGGCACCGCCGTCGTTCGCGGACACTGCCTGAGCCTCGGCGTCTCCCGTTTCCGGAGCCGGGTGCTGGGTATCGGTCTCGCTCGTGGTCATGATTTTCTCCCAAGGAGTCCGGAGGGACGGAAGAGCAGGACAAGGGCCAGGGCAATAACGACGACGAAATCGCCGGTTCCGAAGAGGTAGAAGTTCGCGAACTGCTGCAGCAGGGCCACGGCGACGGAGGCCACCGCGGCTCCGGTGAGCGACCCCAGCCCGCCGATCACCGTGACGATGAACGCGAAGATCAGCAGCGAGCCGCCGAGCAGCGGCGAGACGTAGCCGAAGTAGTGCGATGCCAGGACACCGCCCAGGCCGGCCGCCGCGCCGCCGATGGTGAAGACCAGGGTGAAGGCCTTGCGCACGTCGATGCCGAGGGCCGTCACCATGGACCGGTTCTCGACGCCGGCGCGGATGATCATGCCGTAGCGGGTGCGCTTGAGGAAGAGCACCATGCCCAGCAGCACCAGGGCGGCGGCGATGATGGAGATGAATCGGTCGTTCGGGATCTGCGCGCCGAGCAGGTTGGTCGTCTGGCTGAACCATGCCGGGCCGTCGATGAAGACCGGGTCCGTTCCCCAGATGCCCTCGAACAGCGCCACGGTGGCCAGCGACAGGCCGACGGTGATGAGGACCTGTTCGATGTGCCGCTCGTACAGCCGGCGGATAAGGACCAGTTCCGTGAAGGCCGCGAAGAGCGCTCCCACGGCGGCGCCGATCAGGATGGAGACCAGGAAGGAGAACCAGCTGTCGGCTCCAGTGCGGCGGGCGACCTCCCAGCCCGCGAAGGCACCCACCGTCAGGAAGGACCCGTGGGCGAAGTTCAGCACGCCCATCAGCCCGTAGATGAGGGACAGCCCGGAGGCGACCAGGAAGTACAGCGCGCCGAGGCCGAGCCCGGTCACGAGCAGAAGGATCACGGTGCTCACAGCCCTGCTCCCTTCCGTGCCGGGTCGGCTGCCGCCGGGGCGGGCGCCGCTGCCTGTGTGGAGGACGCCGCTACCGAGGAGGAAACCGCCGTCGCGCCCGCCGCCACCGGCGCTTCCGCCTCCTGCGCTTCCTGTTCAGCGTCGGCGTGGACGCCGAGAAGCCGCCGGGTGAGGTCCTCGTCGTCGAGGAAGTCGAGGGCGTTTCCGGTGTGGACCACCCGTCCGCCGGACAGGACCACCGCATCGCCGGCCAGGCGGCGGACCACCTGCAGGTTCTGCTCCACCAGCAGGATCGGCACGGTGGCTGCGGCCTGTTCCAGCGCTTCCGCCACCTCCTGCACGATCTTGGGAGCCAGGCCCTTGGTCGGTTCGTCGATCAGCAGCACCTTATTGTCGTTGAGCAGCGCACGCGCCAGCGACACCATTTGCTGCTGCCCGCCGGAGAGCGTACCGGCCATCTGTCCGGAGCGCTTGACCAAGTCCGGAAAGAGTTGCTCCACGAGTTCGCGCCGCGGGTGCGCGTCCCGTTCGGCCAGCCGCAGGTTCTCGGCCACCGTTAGCTTGCCGAAGACCTCGCGGTCCTCGGGTACGTAGCCCACGCCCCGGCGGATGAGTTTCCAAGTCGGATCCTTGTCGATCCGCTGGCCGTCGAGCTCGACCCTGCCGGTGCGGTCGATCAGGCCGATCAGGGCTTTGATGGTGCTGGTCTTGCCCACCCCGTTGCGCCCCAGCAGCGCGGTGATGCCGCTGGCCGGAACGGTGAAGGAGACGTCCTCGACGACCTGCTGGCCGCCGATCCGCGCGTTCAGCCCGGCGACGTCGAGGATAGGTCTGGCTGTGGTGTGGCTGGTCATCAGACGGGCTCCCCCAAGTAGGCGCTCTGGACGGTCGGATCGGCCATCACGGCCTCGGGCGTGTCGATGGCCAGCAGGCTGCCGTGGTGCATCACTGCTACCCGGTCCACGAGTCCCAGCACCACGTCCATGTGGTGCTCGACCATCATGACGGTGCAGCCCCGGTCCCGGTGCATCCGGCGGATAATGGCGCTCAGTGCCGGAACGTCGCCGGAAGCGACGCCGGCCATCGGCTCGTCGAGCAGGATCAGCGCCGGATCCGCCGCCAGCAGCATGGCAATTTCCACCTTGCGCTTGTCGCCGTGGGAGAGGTCACCGGCGGCGGCCGAGCTCTTGGCACCCAGGCCGACCTCGTCGACATTTTCCTTCGCTGCCCTGGTGGCCGCATCCGAAGCCCCGGGAAACCGCAGGACCGAAAGGCTGCGGCCAATCCGAGCCTGGGCGGCCAATCGGACATTCTCCAGCACGGTAAGCCCCGGGAAGAGGCTCGAGGTCTGGAAGGTGCGGCCCAGGCCCGCTTTCGCCCGGCGGTGGACGGGCAACTGGGTGACATCCTGTCCGTTGATGGCGATCGTGCCGGCCATGGGCCTTAGGACCCCGGAGATCAGGTTGAACAGGGTGGTCTTGCCGGCGCCGTTGGGGCCGATCACGCCCACCATTTCGCCGCGCGGTACCGAGAATCCGACGCCCTCAAGAATTCGGGCGCCGCCAATCTGCAGGCCGACGTTGTCGACGGCGAGCGCAGGCTGGGCGGGGTTGCTCATGGAAATCCTTCGCTAGGTCCTGGCGTCATGGCCGGCGGACCGCGGCTGTCGAGGACGCGGTCCGCCGCACCGGGACGGATGGTGGCCGGTTACTTCTTTTCCGGCGGCGCTACCTCGCCGGCGGGGACGACCTTGATCAGCTCCGGAACCCAGGCGCCGTCCTTTTCTACGAGCTTGGCCTGGTACATGTCCTGGACGAGCGCGTGGTCCGAGGCCCGTACCGTTGTCTCGCCCTTGGGACCTTCGAAAGTGAAGCCCTCCAACGCGGTGACCATGGCGTCGACGTCGTTGCCGCCCTGCTCCACCGCGCGCACGATCATCTGGCCGGCGACGAAACCGTCCGGAGTGAACAGGTCCGGCTTGGCTCCCGCCGCCTCGACCGAGGAGACCATTTCCTTCTCCACGTCGTTGCCGGCCGCGCCGGGGAAGTAGTGGTTCAGGAAGCGGATCTTGTCCGAAGCCGCTCCGTAAGCGCCGAAGGTGGCGGCGTCGCCGAGCCCGGTGACGATGGGGGCGGCATCGAAGGCGCCCTGCTGGCTGAGCGCCTCCCACATTGAGCCGGACGTGGCGCCCGCCCAGGCGGCGAAGACCAGGTCGGGCTTGGCGTCGATCAGCTGGCGGGCGAACGGCGTGAATTCGGTGGCGTCCTCGGGAACCAGAACCTTCTCGACCGTGGCGCCCTGGCCACCGAGTACGGCTTCGACGGCGGCGAGGTTGCCCTGGCCGAAGGCGTTGTCCTGCGCGAAGACGAGGACCTTCTTGCCCTTGAGGTCGTCGACGAAGGTGCCCGCCGTGGCGACGTCCTGCAGGCTCTGCCGGCCGGAGCGGAAGGTGTAGTCATTGATGCCTTGGATGGCATCGGTGGCCGCGGGGCCCGAGATGTACAGGACCTTGTTCTGCTCGGCCTGCTCCGCGAGCTTGAGGGCGATGCCCGAGACGACCGTGCCGGCGAGGATCTTGTAGTCCTGGCCAATCAAGTCCTTGGCGACTGTCACCGCCTTGTCCGGATCCCCGCCGTCGTCATGGTAGGTCAGGTTGAGCTTGGTGCCGTTGACTTCGCCGCTCCCCTCGGTGGCGTAGTCGATGCCGGCCTGCAGGCCCTCGTAGTACGCCTCGCCATAGGCCGCGAGGGGACCCGTCTTGGAATAGACGATGCCGACATTGATGCTTTCGGGACCGCCGGCCGCACCGGCGGCGTCGCCTTCCCCGCCGGGACTGGGCGCGCAGGAGGTGACTGCCAAACCGGTGGCGAGCGCCGCAGCCATAAGGAACTTCTTCGTAGCCTTCACGGGATGCCTTTCGTCGTGGATCCGCTGAGTCGCTGGAGACTGAACCACCCAAGGGCAACCACTCGTCTCCCCCAAAACCTGAAAGGTGATTCAGATTACAGAGAATCTATGACGCGGATCACTCGGCTGTCAATGGCCGGGTGCCGCCACGGGGGTTACGTTCCGGTCACGGATGCTCTGGTAGCACCAGGGAGACGCAGCGGGCAGTCCCTCGCCGCCGGAGTAGCCGGGCTCCTGCGGCTCCGGCATTCCCGAGGGCTATGCCTCCTGCCGCACTCGATTACCCTCGTGCGAAGGCTCTTCCTATCCCCCGGCGGAGCCGGGGCCAGCCCTTCTGCGGGTCGCCCGGTACGGCAAGACCCCGCCCGCCTGGATTGGCGGACGGGGTCCCGTCACTAACTGGAAGGCCTGTCCCTCGCACGTGCCCGGCTGTCCGCATGTCGCGGGAAACAACCTGCCGCGGCTGGGCGCTGGCGGACATTCACACCTGTCGGAGCTGTGCTGTCCTGTTCTCCGCAGGTCCTGCTCGCGGCAGTTCCTATTCGGCCGCGTTCCGGTTGTTGGCACGCCACCGGATACCGGCGTCGATAAAATCGTCGATCTCGCCGTCGAACACCGCGCCGGTGTTGCCCACTTCGTGTTCAGTCCGTAGGTCCTTGACCATCTGGTACGGGTTGAGCACGTAGGAGCGCATTTGGTCGCCCCAGGATGCCTTCACGTCACCCGCGAGCGCCTTCTTCTCGGCGTCTTCCTGCTCCTTCTTGAGCAACAGCAGCCGGGACTGCAGCACGCGCATGGCGGCGGCGCGGTTCTGGATCTGGGACTTCTCGTTCTGCATGGAAACCACGATGCCCGTCGGCAGGTGGGTCAGGCGCACGGCCGAGTCGGTCGTGTTCACGGACTGCCCGCCCGGGCCCGAAGAGCGGAAAACGTCCACCTTGATCTCGTTGTCCGGGATTTCTATGGAGTCCGTCTGCTCGATCAGCGGGATGACTTCCACCGCGGCGAAGGACGTCTGGCGGCGGCCCTGGTTGTCGAAGGGGCTGATCCGTACCAGACGGTGGGTGCCGGCTTCCACCGACAGCGTTCCGAAGGCGTAGGGCGCCTTCACTTCGAACGTGGCCGACTTCAGTCCGGCCTCTTCGGCGTAGGAAGTGTCGAGCACCGCCGTCGGATAGCCGTGCCGCTCGGCCCACCGCAGGTACATGCGCATCAGCATCTCCGCAAAGTCCGCGGCGTCAACGCCGCCTGCGCCGGAACGGATGGTCACGACGGCTTCGCGCTCGTCATATTCTCCGGCCAGGAGGGTAACCACCTCCAGCTGGGACAGGTCCTTCTTCAAAGACTGCAGTTCCCCGGCAGCCTCGGCCATGGAGTCCTCGTCGCCAGCGTCCTGGCCGAGTTCCACGAGAACCTCAAGGTCGTCGATCCGCGAGGAGAGCCTCTCGAGGCGCTCCAGTTCCGACTGGCGGTGCGAGAGCTTCGATGTGATCTTCTGCGCCGCTGCCGGATCGTCCCAGAGGTCGGGGACGCCGGCCTGCTCGCTGAGCACGGCGATGTCTTTCCGGATGCTCTCCACGTCCGAAACAGCTTCAATGGATTCGTACGTCGCGCGGAGGGCACGGATTTCTGCGGGAAAGTCGATCTCAGCCATGGTCCCTCAAGACTACGCCATGCAACCAGAGCTTCCCGTGTCCTGCATACTGGTCCTGCTCGGATGACTGCGAAACGGGGATGAACGCGTGGCTGATGGTGGCGGAAGGTGAGTGTCCACATCGGCACCTCGGGCTGGAGCTACGACCATTGGGATAATGTCCTCTACTCCGCCGGGACGGCGCCCCGCGACCGGCTCGCGTCCTACTGCAGGAAATTCGGCACCGTCGAGCTGAATGCCAGCTTCTACCGTTGGCCCCGCGACGCGACTTTTGCCGGCTGGCGGCGCCGGCTGCCCGAGGGCTTCGCCCTCTCCGTTAAGGCGTCGCGCGGGCTGACCCACGCCAAAAAGCTCTACGCACCCGAGGCGTGGATCGAACGCATCAGGCATTCCTGGCATGAGCTCGGCGACAAGCGAGCCGTCCTGCTGATCCAGTTGCCGCCCGGGATGGAACGCGACGACGCGAGGCTTGATTACTTCCTGGCACGGCTGCCCGACTGGATTAGGGTCGCCGTGGAGTTCCGCCACCCGAGCTGGCATCATCCGGACGTCTACCGCCTGCTCGAACATCATGGGGCCGCCTACTGCGTCATGAGCGGCGCCAACCTGCCGTGCGTGCTGGCGGCGACGGCTCCCTTCGTATACATCCGGATGCACGGCCCCGACCACGAGCATCTCTATGCCGGCTCCTATTCGGAGCAGGACCTGCACTGGTGGGCGGACAGGATCCGCGATTGGCAGGGATCCGGAAGGGATGTCTACGTCTACTTCAACAACGACGGCTTTGGCCATGCCGTTCGAAATGCCGAGACCCTCCGCGGCATCGTCGGTGCTGGCTAACGCAGCCGGGAACGCGCACACCGCCGCTCCCCGAGGCGGGTACGGCATGACTTTAGGAGAACGACGACGGGGCGGTCCGGAAGTCCGCAGTTGCGCAATCCCACAAACCCGCAGATCCGCCGGGGGCTCATTTCATCGCCGCAGTTCAGAGCGGGCGTCGCTGAAGACGGTGATAGGAACGCCGTCCGGGACCAGGAAATTCACCATCGGCGGATGGACGACGGCGGACAACTCCACATGCGCCGTGCGGCTTTCCGGAGATCCCGTGCCGCCGCTGATCGCCAGCCCGCTGAATCGGCCGGCGGCCCCGGTTTCCGCCAAATAGCGCTGGACCGCGCTGTGGACGGCGCCATCGCTGAGCCGCGGAACCGGCCCCCCTTCGCCAGTCTCGACGTCGGCCAAGGTAAACGTGTCTGCGGCGGCCACGGCAGCTCCGTCCGCGACGGACAGGAGCTTCTTCCGCTCGATGTAGACCGAGGAGGCGGCCATGACGACCGTCAGGATCAGCAGGCTGATGGCGACAAACCCGATGATCAGGACCGCGACCTGCCCCTCTTCGTCCCCTCGGCCGGCGGGCGAGGCACCAGTATGCGCGGTGCCGCCCCGCCCGCGCGGCCGGGACAGCGAAAAAGGGCTCATCCGTACTGCTCGACAATCTGGGTGGCCGAGGAGTTGACCCGAGCGAATGACATCCCGAGCCCGGACATCAACGGCAGCGGCACATCGAGCGCGACCTCGACGGTCACTGTCGAACCTGGTTCCAGGCATGCCCCGGACCCGCACCCGATCGAGACCGTGAGGTCTCCGGCATCGAACCCGAAATCCTGGACCGACACGAGGGCGGCCTCCGCTGCCTGGCTGTGGGCTGCGCCCGGCTCTTCCGTCGCGGCGAAGACTTTCGCCGCGTGGTCGGCCGCGCTCACAACGGCGAAAGATCCGCCCTGCACCTGTCCGACGGCGATCACAAAGTACACGACCGGCACAAGCAGGAGGGTGCCCAGGAAAACGAACTCGACGACGGCACTGCCGGATTCGTCGCGCGCTTTGGCTGCTGTCCTCCCCGCGGCCGTCCGGCACGCCCGCACCACGGCTGTCAGCCCGGTCCTGTCAGCGAGGTAATGGCGCATGGCCTTCCACCTCCAGGAGGCCCGCAGGCCCAAGGAGGCCTAGCGCGGGGAACGGAGCCTTGACCGACACCCGCAGGGTCCGCAGGCCGGCCCGGTTGATCTCGTCGACCCGGACATCCCGGGAATAGGCAGGGCTGAGCGTGCCGTCGATCAACGCCTCCGCCCGGGCGAGAGCGTCTGCGGCGCTCCGGTCGGCCAACGACCCGTACCGGGCTCCGGCTCCGGCGGCGTCAATCAGTGTGTTCCGCACATGCAGCACCAGGGCAAGCTGCATGATGGAGACGAAGATGAGTGCCAGCATGCCGCCGACCAGGACGAAATCCACTGCCGCCGAGCCCTTGTCCTGGGTGAGGACGAGCCGGGCACCCGAACGTTGCCTGCCCGCCCGCATCAGGGCTGGCTGACCCGTCCCATGGCGTCGTTGAACAGCCCCTCGAGGGCCGGCTTCGCGATCGCCAGTATCCCGGCCACCAGGACCGCCGACATCAACGTGATCATCACCCACCCGGGGACGTCTCCGCGTTCCGGGTCATCGTCGGTGAATGTGGTCCGCAGCCGGATTGCCGCCTGCGACATTGTTATCGACAACACGGCTGCGATCCGCAGGAAGAACGATTGGTTGCTCATGTCTGGCCTTCTCTCGTTGGGCTTGTCGTGCTGTTGGAACCGTGGACCATGCCCTCACCAACCGAGGTCGATCAGGGCGAGGCCCGGGTAGACGGCAAATAGGACGGTCAGGGGGAGGACGCCGAATACCAGCGGGACCATCATGGCGATCTCTTTCTTGCCGGCCGCTTCCATCAGGTCCCGCTTGGCCATGTCCCGCACGTCCTGGGCCTGTGCACGCAGCACATCGGCCAGGGGCGTCCCTCTTTCGACGGCAACGGTTATGCCGTCGACGAACCGGATCAAGGCGGCCAGCCGGCTGCGGTGCGAGAATTCCTGGAGGGCGGCGAGCAAGGGAGTCCCGGCCCGGGTCGCGGCCAGGACGGAGGCGAATTCGCCGGCGAGCTCGCCCTTGGAGGTGCGGCAAATCCGTTCCAGCGCCCCGGTTGCACTCTCACCGGCGCTGACCGCGAGGGCCATCAGTTCGGCCAGGCTGGGAAACTCCGCCAGCATCTTGGTTTCCCTGCGCTGGATCTGCATGGTGAGCAGGTAGTCGCGGAGCAGGAATCCTCCGGCCGCCAGCCCCACGGTGAATACGACTGCGGCGACCGGATCGAAGCCACCGCTGGCCGCTGAGATGACAGCGAGGGCCACGCCCAGGGCAAGGCCGCCCACCGCCCACACGAGCTGTTCGGCCCGGAAGTCGAGGGGGCTCTGCTTCCGGCCCGCCTGTGCCAGGCGTTTGGTCAATACCGTCGTGCCGTAGTTGAACCGGCCGAACCATGACATCAGGTCCGAGACCACGGGGCGAACGATGCGCTCCAGCGCACCGAAGGGGGTTACGGTACCCGGGCCCGCCGCCAGCAGCCGGGACTGCACGTCAACAGACTTCAACTGCGGCGAGATCCGATCGACGAAACGTGTCCGGCGCATAACCGGCAGGCGGACGAACACCAGCCACAGTCCGCTTCCCAGCACGGCGCCGACCAGGATCCCGAGAGTAAGCGGGTGGCTCATTGCAGCACCCTCTCGTCTTCCGGGAGGGCCCCGAGCCTGAGCATCAGCCGATAACAGACCACCGAGACCACGAGTCCGCCCAGGAGCACCATGGCGCCGGCGGCGGAGTTGTACGCGGCGACGGCCTCCGGCCGGGTCGCCATCAGCATCAGGATGATCCACGGCGCCGCCACCGCCAGGCGTGCGGCGTTGACAGTCCACGATTGGCGGGCCTCGAGTTCGCTGCGCGTCCGGGCGCTGTCCCGGAGGAAGTCGGCCAAGGTTCCCAGGAGCTTTCCCAGGTCCGTTCCGCCCACCTCCCGCGTCATCTTGAGCGCCTCGAAGATGCGGTCCGCCACCGGATCGGCCAGCCGTTCCTTCAGTCGCTCCAAAGACTGGTCGAACCGGCTGCCCGCACGATAATCGGCGCCGAACTCGAGGAAAGCTCCCCGCAGTTCCACGGGTCCGCGGGTACCCAGCTGGACCAATGCCTCCGGCAGGGAGAGCCCCGCCCGGATGGCCGAGCGGAGGTGGTCCACCGCGTCCGGCCAGATTTCCCGCATCGCCGCCACCCGCCGTCGTGCGCGCCACCGGACCAGCAGATAAGGCAGCCACCCGCCGAAAAGGGCGAAGCAGGCGGCAATAGGGGGCGACTGGGTGATGACCAGAATGAGCAGGGCAGTGAACACCCCGGTACCGGCGCAACTGGCCAGAAGGCCCCGGGCACTGACCCTCTGGATGCCAGCCTGCCTGATCATCTCCTGCAGCCGGCTGGGCCTGGTCCGGCGCACGGGCCGCTGGCGCGGGCCGGGAACCTCCCAGCATGACCACCAGATCAGGAAGAGGCCGATCCCGCCCGCCAGCCCGGCGGCGGCCGTCATGGCGTGCTGCCGATCAGCTGCATCACGTTATAGCCGGCCCGGGCGAACTTCTCCTCGCTGGGGCTGGCCGACTCGCTGGCCACCAGGTCCCCGTCCCTCCGGCTGAACAGCGTCGAGGTCTCGATAATCCCGTTCTCCACGCGGCGGCCGAGGGAAACGATTTCGGCGACCTGCCGCTTGCCCGAGGCGGCGCGGGTACAGTGCACGACCAGGTCGATGCAGGACGCCACCGTCGGCAGCACGAAAGCTGAGGAGATGTTCTCGCCGGCCAGCAGCGGTAGCGTGCAAATCTTCGTGATCGCGTCGTGCGCACTATTCGCGTGGACCGTGCACATGCCTGGCAGGCCGCTATTGAGCGCGATCAGCATGTCGAGGCTTTCGGCTTCGCGCACCTCGCCGACAATCAGCCGGTCCGGGCGCATGCGCAAAGCCTCCTTGACCAGCCGGCGCAGCGGGATCTCGCCCCCGCCCTCGAGATTCGCCTGGCGGCACTGCAGGCCCACGACGTCTCGGAGCGGCAGGCGGAGCTCGAAGATCTCCTCCACCGTGACGACCCGTTCACGGCTGCCGATGCTGGCGGCGAGGCAGTTGAGCATGGTGGTCTTGCCCGCCTGGGTGGCCCCCGAGACCAGGATGTTGAGGCCGCTGGCCACGGCCGCGGCCAGGAACCGTGCGGCTTCGGGCGAGAGCGAGCCGAGCTCCACCAGATGCTCAAGCCGCGAAGCCTTGGCGATGAATTTGCGGATGTTGACGGCCCAGTGCTTGCGGGTGATGTCGGGAATCACGACATGGAGCCGCGAACCGTCCGGCAGGGCGGCGTCGACGAAGGGCGACGAGAGGTCCAGCCGGCGCCCGGACGATTTGAGCATGCGTTCCACCAGGTCGCGCACCTGCTGCTGGCTCAGGGTCACCGAGGTCAGCTCGGACTCGCCGCCCCTGGCCACGAACACCTCGGACGGCGAGTTGATCCAAATTTCCTCGATCAGCGGATCATCCAGCAGGGGCTGCAGCGGCCCGAAGCCGGCGACGGCGTCGAAGACGTACTTGCGCGCGTACTCCAGCTGGCCCAGGGGCGGCAGCGTCCCGAGCATGGAACGCTCGTCATAGTCATCGACCGCCGCGTCGACCAGGCGCCGCACCTCGGCGGCTTGCTGGGCAGGATCGATCCCGCGGCGGCGGATCAGCTCGCGCACCTCGTCTTCGACAATCCGGATGCCGTCCATGCCATCCCCCTGGGCGCAGAGCGCCGTGTGCTGGCGGCGGGCCTGTTTGAGACTGTGCCCGCCGTCGGTCTGCTATTTCCGTTCCGACCCTAGGTGAAACGTGCATATCGGAGAAGAGCCGGGACGCGGATTGTGGATAAGACGTCTAATGTTGGTGCAAGTATGAACAGCATCTTCAAAATCATCGGCCCGTTGCTCAAGACCCTCCCGGACGGCAGTCGGCGATTCCTCACCGGTTACGCGGCCGCCTCGGCAGCGTTGGCTTTGCTCGATGTCGTCGCCCTGGGCTTGGTGGCGGCGCTGCTGCCCGGGCTGGTCGGCGGTGAAGATGTCACCTTCCCGGTGCTGGGCAACCTGACCGAGCAGGGCCTGGTGCTGCCGCTACTGATCGTGATCTGCCTGCTGATCGTCCTCAAGGGAGTGCTGGCGGTGCTGCTCCTGCGCTTCGCCACCAAGCGCTTCGCCCGGCACGAGGTGGCGATCGGCGACCGTCTGTTCGCGGCGTACCTCGCCTCCCCGTGGGAGAAACGGCTGGGACGGAACTCCGCGGAGATCGTGCGGTCGGTGGATGTCGGCGTCGGAATCACCGTTTCCGGCGTGCTGATGCCGGCGATGTCCCTGTTCGGTGAGCTCGGCACCTTGGCCGCGGTCGTCGTCGTACTCTTTGTGGCGCAGCCGGTGATCGCCGTTGTCACAATGGTCTACCTGGGGCTGGTGGCACTGCTGCTGGCCAAGGTGATTTCCCCGCGCGCGGTGGCCATCGGCCGCGAGAACCGGGAATGGTCCAACCGGACCGCGAAGACCCTGTACGAGGCGCTCGGCGCGCTGAAGGAGATCACGCTGGCCGACCGGGCGGGCGAGGTGCAGGAGCAGGTCCACGCGACGCGTACCCGGTCCTCCTACGCCCGCGCCGGCGCCATCCAGATTTCGCAGATCCCGCGCTACGTGCTGGAGACCGCCCTGGTCATAGGCTTCGCGCTGCTCGGCGGCGTCGGGTACCTGACCGGCGGTCCGGCCGGGGCCGTCAGCGCCGTCGGTCTGTTCGCCGTGGCCGGTTTCCGGCTGATCCCGTCGCTGACGCGCATGCAGGCGGTGCAGTCCTCCGTCAACACCAGCGGCTCCTTCGCCCGCCAGATCGTGCAGGACATCCGCGACGGCGAGGCCGAGATGGCCCGGCAGACGGCGGAGCGGCCGCAGCACGAGCTGCCCGACCGGGCCGCCGACATTGTGCTGCGCGACGTGAGCTTCAGCTACCCCGATGCCCGCTCCCCCGCGCTCGATTCGGTG
Source organism: Arthrobacter mangrovi (assembly GCF_026011795.1). GTDB lineage: Bacteria > Actinomycetota > Actinomycetes > Actinomycetales > Micrococcaceae > Crystallibacter > Crystallibacter mangrovi. The sequence goes on from NZ_BRVS01000005.1 coordinate 135,748, forward strand.
AGCATCCGCATCCCGGCCGGCAGCCACGTGGCCTTCGTCGGCTCGTCGGGGGCCGGCAAGTCCACCATGGTGGACCTGCTGCTCGGTCTCCTCGAGCCGAGCCATGGCCGCATCGAGGTGGCCGGCGAGCCACTGGGGTCCGTGCTCAAGTCCTGGCGGCGGCGGATCGGCTACGTGCCGCAGGAGGTCTCGCTGTTCGACGCCTCCGTCGCGCAGAACGTGGCCCTGGCATGGGATCCGGACAAGGTCGACCGGGAGCGCGTGCGCACGGCGCTGGCCCGGGCCCAGCTGCTTGAGACGCTCAACGCCCGCGAGGGCGGCATCGACGCCCTGGTCGGCGAGCGCGGCCTGGCCCTCTCCGGCGGCCAGCGGCAGCGGCTCGGCATCGCCCGGGCGCTCTACGACAACCCGCGCGTGCTGGTGATGGACGAGGCGACTTCGGCGCTGGACACGGCCACGGAGGCGGCGGTGACGACGGCGATCGGCCAGCTGCACGGCGACGTCACCGTCATCACGGTGGCGCACCGGTTGTCGACCATCCGCCACGCGGACGTGGTGTTCTTCATGCGGGACGGCGCCGTGGCGGCCTACGGCACGTTCGACGAGGTCGTGGCCGAGGTTCCCGACTTTGCGCAGCAGGCGGCCCTGGCCGGGCTGGCGGGCACGACGGAAGGCAGTGTCCAGCAATAAGCCGCCGGCGGCGAACGCGTCAGAGCGCGGCGTAGATCCCGGCGAGCTGCTGGACGATCCGCTCGGGGCCGTGGTTGGCGCGGACCCAGCCCGGTCCGTCGAGCTGAGCCGAGACGCCCTGCGGGTCTTCGATCGCGTTGCGGACGTGCTCGCCGAATTCTTCGGCCCGCTCGGGCTGCAGGACCGGCGACGGTCCGGGGTAGTATCCGGCGGCCGGGCGCATCACCACGGGCACGCCGATCCCCACGGCCTGCAGCTCGCTCATCGCCATGATTCCACCGCTCTGCCCGACCACGCAGTGCGCGGAGGCCAGCCAGCGCAGGTACGCCGGCTTCGGCATCTTGGGCTGCAGCTGCACCCCGAGCGCGGCGGCCTGCGCCGCCCCGTTGCCCCAGTCCAGTCCCTGCACGTCGGTTTCCGGCCCGACGGCGGCCATCACCGACCGCGCTGCCTCCAGTTGTGCGCTGCCTCCCTTGGAATCGTCCCAGCGTGACGCGAACACGACGCGCGGCCGGGACGCCGGGGTCCATGCGGGCAGCTCTTCGGTGTCCAGCGGATTGGGGAGGTAGACGGCATCCGCGCGTGCCTCGGCAGCATGTTCCGCCAGGTCCGGCGTGGAGTAGAGGACGACGGCGGCGTGGTCGGCTCCCCACTGGAGCGCCGGGCGCCGGGCTGATTCGTAGAACTGGGTGCGGATGTCGGTGCCGTGGAAGTGCAGCACGAAGGGGCGGTAGGGACGCGAGCGGACCACCCCAAGCCGCGAGCCGGAATGCAGGTGCAGCAGGTCGGCCCGGAGGATGCCCGCGGCCCGTGCCGCCTGCCAGGCCAGTTCCGCGGCTATGCGCGCGGGGCGGGACCCGGCGGTCGGGCCGTGGGCGGTATCCGAAGGGGGAAGGCGGTTGAAGTGCTTCCACGGCAGCCCCTCCCGGCGCCCGTACTTCACCAGCGTGGCCCCGACGTCCGCGGCGTCATACAGGTGCAGGACCTTCGGGGCGGCCGTGGCCCGAGCTGCCGCCTGGCCGGTCACCGCGGCCTCCGCTGGCCGCCGTCGAACAGGGCGTCGATGGCGCGCTCCCACCCCCGGTTCTGGTATTCGGACGAGAGCTCCTCGGCAGCCTGATGGGCGTTCTTCTTCCATTGGTCCACCTGCTCCGGGGTCAGCCCGAGCAGGACCTTCCGCAGGGCGGCGGCGGAGAAGTCCTCCGTTACGGCACCGAGGCCGTGCCGTTCCAGCAGGTCCTGCATCGCCGGAGACGGCCCAATGATCAATGCAGTGCGGGCCTGGACCGCCTCGAAGAACTTGTTCGGCAGGGCGTTCGCCAGGTTGAAGTTGGTCGGCGGGATGACGGAGATGGAGACGTCGTAGTCGCTGATGGTGCGCACCAGCTCGCTGTACGGTACGGGCTCGCGGAAGCGGACGTTGGCCAGGGGCTCGGCCTGGCGCCGCAGTTCGTCCACGTAGGCCGGCTCGTTGGGCATCACTATCAGGTCCAGTTCCAGGCCCTCCGGCGCCCCGTCCATCGCCGAGATGATGTCCTCGATCCGCCGGTAGCGCTGGCCCGCCGAGCTGTAGATCAGGCGGATCGGACGGCTCGTCGGCTTCGGCGCCAGGTCAGCATAAGGCGCCGCATTGGTCACGACAGCGGCCTCGACCCCGAAGTCATGGCCGTACTGCCTGGCGATCCCGTCCGACACGGTGGTCACGGATTTGGCCTCCGGGAGGAAGGTCCGGCAGACCCAGCGCACGTACGGCGCGACCAGCAGCCGCCAGGCAGGCTTATTGAAGTGTTCCTTGGGCGCGAACTCGTGCAGGTCCGCATGCACGCCGTGGGCGCTATCGAGGCTCAGCGCCAGCGGCAGGGTGTTGGCATCGTTGGCCAGCACCGCGTCGAAACGCCTGCCGCGGAGCAGCCTGCTGGCCTCGGCCACGGCCGCTATGTTCCAGTACACCTGCCGGTACCGGCGCTTGAGCAGCCCCTTCGGGTCCCGTGGCCAGCTCGGCAGGCCGGCCGCCAACTTTACGTGGTCCTCGACGCCATCGGGGGCCGCCCCGAAACCGCAAGTGACGACGTCGTACTTGTCCCGGAACAGGTTGACCTGCTTGAGCACCCGGGGATCGCTGCGCAGCGGTGACAGGGACAGGATCAGCAGCTTTCCGGCTTTCGAACTCATGTGGCGTCCTTCCGCCCCTGCGGGCTGTTGGCGGCGGGGACGGCACGCGGCAAACGGCGGGCCTTCCCCAAGACCGAGGCGAGCAGTGAACTTGCGTTGCTGCGCAGCGGAGCTTCCCTGCGCAGGTTGTCGGCTAAATGCCTGGTCAGGCTCCTCCGCAGCGGGCCGGCGGCCTCCCGCCGCTGCAGGGCCCGGCGCACGTCCGCCGGGCTGCCGGTGGCGCGCAGGGCCGCGAGCAGGTCTGCGTCCGGTCCGCTCAATGCTCGGGCGGCGCCGGGCGCTAAGACGGCGATTTCGGCGGTCAGTGCCGAAAGCTCCTGGCAGTCCGCGGGATCCCAGGCGAAACCGGATCCGCGGCGCAGTGCGGCGCTGAGGACGTGGCCTCGCAGCAGCTTCACGGCAATGGCGTCCCGCACGGACGGACGAAGGCCGGCGAACCATTCTCCTTCGACCAGGTGCCTGACGTCGCGGAACTGCTCCTTCAGCGCAAGGACGGCGGACGTCACCCGGACCTCGGCGTCCTCGCCCACGAGGTAGGCGGGAAGGCCGGGCCGATAGGCGACGGGGGCGCCGGAGAACCACAGCTTCAGCCCGAATTCGAGGTCCTCGCCGGTCTGCAGGCCCTCGGTCAGCGACAGCTGGTGCGCCTCCAGCAGGCGGCGGCGGAACAGCCCCAGCGGCGCGGTCCGGTAGGCCAGCCGGTCCTTGAGCGGGTCCACCAGTGCGCTGCGCAGGATGCGGGCGCGCGGTGTCAGGATCGGGCGTCCCGATCGGGTGCGCAGCGGCGCGATGACCGCGTCGGCGCCGGTGGACGCTGCGAGGTCCAGCCAGGCCGCGACGGCACCGGGCTCCAGCGCGTCGTCCGAGCCCATGATCCCGACGAATTCCGCCGTAGCGCACCTGAGGCCGAAGTTGAACGGACCGGCCGGGGAGGCGATGCCGTCGTTGAGCTCCACGACCTCGGCAGCGGACACGTCCAGTCCCGCGAGGGCCTTCCGGACGGGCGCCGGATCCATGTTGTGGCAAACGACGACGGCGGCCGCCCTGCCTTGGCCCGCCGCTGCGACGGATTCGACCGCCCGCCGGATGGGCCGGTCAGCAGTGTGGACCGCGATGACGATCTGCGCTTCCGGCCCCAAGGCCGCGCCGCGACTGTGGCCGGCGGCTTCACCCATCCCGCTGCTCCTTGGCGGCCGCGTCGGGCCGCGGTGCCTCATCGAGCGCGATCCGGCGCGCGAGCTTGGTGATCCGGGCCTCCAGTTGGCGTGCGCGCTGGAAAGAGCTCGCCATGAACACCATGAACGCGACGATCAGCGCGTACAGCACCAGGTCGGTGCCGCGGCCGATACCGAGCAGGTTCGCCACCCGGGTCAGCAGTCCCGGAACGAACACGGAGAGCACCGCCACGGCGGCGAAGGCCACCAGCAGGATCCGGCGCACGGCCTGGTGCTTGGCATTGCCGCCGCCGCGCATGAGAGCCAGGGCCCCGACGATGACGGCCAGGACCAGGACGATTTGGACGAGAATGATCATGTGCTCACCTGAAGAAGAGGTCCGCGAGGATATTGACGCCGTTCAGCAGGGACTGCCCCTTGGCCTTGGAGTACTCGGTGTAGACGATCTCGACGGGATGTTCCACCAGGACCGGCTTCAGCTCGGCCAGCTGGTGGATCAGCTCCGAAGCGTGCGCCATCCGGTTCTGGGTCAAGTGGATTTTCGCGGCGATGGGGGCCGCGATGACCCGCAGCCCGTTGTGCGCGTCGGTCAGCTGCAGCCCGGTGGACATCCGCGACTGCAGGGCGGCGGTGCGCAGGACGAGCCGCTTGAGCCGGGACACGTCCGCCCTGCCTTCAAGGAAGCGCGATCCCAGAACAACGTCCGCTTCGCCGGCACGGACCCTGGCGAGCATCACGGCGGCGTCGGCGACTCTATGCTGCCCGTCCGCGTCGAAAGTGATGACGGCCTCAAGCTCCGGGTCCTGCAGTGCGTACTCGAAGCCCGTCTGGAGCGCCGCGCCTTGTCCCAGGTTGACGGGATGCTGCACCACCACGGCCCCCGCCGCACGGGCAATCTCCGCGGATCCGTCAGAGCTGCCGTCGTCGACGCACACCACATGGCTGAACTCTTCGAGCAAGCCGGTAACAACCGAGCCGATGACGGTAGCCTCGTTGAACATCGGCACGACTACCCAGGAACGACTCACCAGCCCAGTATTCCATAGGGGACATAGGTCCACGGAACCGGTCAGGCGCGGGCCCCCACCATCCGGTAGTGGGCATCCAGCTGCTCCGCGCTGACGGCCAGCGAGCGGTTTTCGACGACGAACCGCCGCGCCGCGCCGCGCATGTCCTGGTAGCCCGCGTCGCCGAGGCTCAGCAGCTCCAGCAGGCCGTCGCGCAGCTGGGAGTAGTCCGCTTCGCCTGCGAGCAGGCCGGTAGTACCGTCGTCGAGCATCTCCGGGATGCCGCCGCTGCGGTACGCAAGCACCGGGGTCCCGCAGGCCTGGGCCTCCAGCACCACGAGGCCCGCCGCCTCCCTCGCTCCCCCTGCCTCCTGGCTCGGTGCCACCAGCACGTGGGCCTTCTGCATCCAGCCGCGGATCGCCTCGCGGTCCAACCGGCCGAGGAAATCTATGTGGGGATGGCTCGCGGCCTGCTCCTTGACGGCGTCGCGCAGCGGGCCGTCGCCGATGACCACGAGCCGGTGGCGGGCCTTGCGCCAGACCGCCAGGGAGGCATCGATCAGGTCCCGGATCCCCTTCTGGGTGTTCAGCGTGCCCACGAACAGCACGATCGGCGTTTCCCGTTCCTCCCGCGCGCCCGGCGCGAAGTAGTCCGTGTCGACCCCCTGATAGTGCACCTCGATCTTGTCTGCGTCCATTCCCAGCGCGGTGGCCCGCCCGGCCAGGTAGTTGCTGACGGCGAGAAGCCGCTGGCTCTGCGCGGATGCGGCCAGCACGTTGCGGTGGTGCCACTTGGCCATCATGGTGTCCGCAGGGTTAGCCAGTGACACGACGTCGGAGCCGTGGAGGGTGGTGATCAGCGGCGTCCCGGAGAGGCGGGCCGCTTCGACGGCGGGGCGGGACCAGGTCCCGAAGTGCTGGTGGACGATGTCCGGCTTGTAGCGGCGCACCGCCAAGGTCATCGCGGGCATGAAGGCCGGCATCACCAGCTCGCGGCGGCGGAAGCCGAGCAGCTGCCCGGGCACGAAGTCAGTGATGGGGACAGTAATGGACTTGTCCTGGATCTCGGCCACGAGCGTGAAGACCCGGAAGTCGTGGCTGCCCTTGAGGTGCTCCGCGTGGGCCACGGCGAAGTAGGTCGGCGGGATCCGCAAGGTGCTCTTGGTGATCGCTATCTTCACGTGCATCCTGACGGGTTCTCGGCGGGCGCGGCTGTCCGGCCGCGGTGGACACAGCAATCCTAGCCGGGCCACCTTGGGTTTTCCGTTGGTGCCCGGACGGTAGGCTTGTCCTGGCTCCACCGCGTCCCTGCCGCCGGAGCCAGGCAGTTGGCCTGAGCCGCGACAGACAAAGGACATGATGGCAGCCCCCCGGATCTTGTGCATCTCTTTCTCCGATATCGAGGCCGATTCCCGGGTCCTGCGGCAGGTTCGGCTGCTGGCCGAAGCCGGCGAGGTCACCACGCTCTGCTACGGCAACCGGCCGCCGGGAGCCACCCACCATCTGGAAGTCGACTCCGCGCTGCCGTCCCTGCCCCAGACCCCGGCGGGCGTGCTCAAGCTGGCCCTGCGGCGCTTTGCCGCCGTCGAGTTGTCCGCGCCGGCCCTCAAACAGGCCCGGGAACTGGTCGGCGGCCGGACCTTCGACCTGGTCGTGGCCAATGAGGCCCGTGCGCTCCCCCTCGCGCACGCGGTTGCCCACGGCGCCCCGGTGTGGGGCGACATGCACGAATGGGCGCCTGAGGAACGTGCCCATGTCCTGCCCTGGCGGCTGCTCGTCAAGCCCTACATGTACAGCATCTGCGCCAAGTATTTGCCGAGAACGACGGCGGTGACTGCGGTTAATGCCTCAATCGCGGCCCTGTACACGGAACAGTTCGGCTGCCCCACCGAGGTGGTCCGCAACGCCGGACCCTTCCGCGACCTGGAACCTTCGCCGCCGGTGCCCGGCAGGATCCGCCTCGTCCATAGCGGCGCGGCGGTACCGGGCCGGAACCTTGAGGGGACCATCGAAGCCGTCAAGGCACTCGACGACCGCTTCACCCTGGACCTCTACTTGGTGAAGGCCCGTGACGGAGGCCGGTACTGGCAGCAGCTCAAGGACCTGGCCGCCGGGGATCCGCGCATCACCTTCCACGATGCCGTCACGCCGGAGGAACTGCCGGCGACGCTCAACCGGTACGACGTCGGCGTCTTCAGCCTCCCGCCGCAGACCACCAACCACCGGCTGATGCTCCCGAACAAGTTCTTCGATTTCGTCCAGGCGCGGCTGGCCCTGGTCTTCAGCCCCTCGCCCGAGACGGCGAAGCTTATGCAGGAGCACGATCTAGGCGTCATCACCGAGGATTTCAGCAATGCCGCGCTGACCCGGGCGGTGGCGTCCCTGACGAACGCCGACGTGGAGCGGTACAAGGCCAACACCCACCGGGCGGCGCGTGCCCTGAGCTCGGCAGAGGACGAATCGGTGACCCGTGCGCTACTGGCCCGGCTGCTCGGCTGACAGGCCAACGCCCGGCCCCGGGGCAGCACGCGCGGCCGGCGCCCGGCCCGGACGCGCCGAGCGGGGCGTGGTGGCCGGGCGCGCGGACGGGGCCGCCTGTCGTCAGGCCCGGCGGACCGCTGCGGCGACGGCCTCCGCGGCCTTCGAACCCACGCGGCGGAGTGAATAGTTCTCCCTGACCCAGCCGGCCAGTCTGGCGCGCTCTGCGGGTGCCGCCGGACTTTCCAGCACCGTGGCCATGGCCTCGGCAACCTCCCCGCCATCCCAGTCCACGCTGTGCCCGAGGTTGTCCCGCTTTACGATCTCCCGCAACGGACCGACCCCGGCGTAGATCACCGGCGCACCGCAGGCCAGGCTGGCGAAGGCCTTCGTCGCAAAGGCGAAATCGTAGCCCCGTCCCGGACGCACCGAGGCGAGGCCGGCGGCGGCCTCCCGCAGAGCCGCGGCCGTTTCGGAGCCGCCGGCCACGCCCATGAACCGGATACGGTTGCCGGCAGGAGCAGCGCGTTCGGCCAGTTCGGCCAGTTCCACGCCCTGGCCATACATCAGCAGTTCGGCGTCAGGGAAGCGGTCCATGACCTTCAGGAATCCGTCCACGAAGACACCGGCGCCCTGGATCTCCGACATCGTGCCGGCATAGACAAAGGTCCGCTTCGATCCGGTCGGCACGGCTGCCTCCGCCCCTGCCCCCGATACTGCCGGGGTGAACGTGTCGGTGTCGATCCCGGTGCCGACCTCCGCGACCTTGGCCCGCCCGCGGGTCAGGCTCCGCACGGCGCCGCTCACGCCCGAGGAAACACTGAGGACGCCGGCGGCGCCGTTCAGGACCCACCGTTCGACGGTCCGCAGCACCGCCACGACCAGGGGGTGGACCCCGATGCCGGCGGCCGCATCGGAACTGACGTCGGCGGCGAAATAGACGTACGGCCGTCGCCGTAGCCGGCTGGCGACCCGGACCACCACGCCGGTGGTCGGCGGCGGCTCGACCAGCACGGCATCGAACCGCGGCGCGGCCAGCAGCCGGAAGAACAGCGGGATATCGAAGCTCGCATACTGGACGTAGCCGCGGACGGCGCCGGTCCGGTCCCGCAGCACGGGCCACCGCCGGATTCCGCGGGTGGACCTTGCCGCCCCAGGGGCACGGCTGGTCAGCACCGTCACCGTGTGCCCGGCCTCCTCGAGCCCCTTGACGGTGGCGGCGAGGCGATAAGCCGCGGCGCCGGCTTCAGGAGCGAAAATGCGGCTGGCAACCAGGATGTGCATGCAGTCAGTCCTGCAGCCGGATGGTCCTGGCCTCGCGGCCGGACGCGGCCATGGCCTCGGCCACCCGCAGCGTGTTGAGGCCTTCCCGCATTGACACGATCCCGGCACCGGCCCCGCTGTCCGCCGGCGCCTCCCCGCGGACGGACAGGATGGCGTCGCGGAATGCCTCGTGCTCGACCTTCAGCGGCTCCCGCTTGGCGATCGCCAGGCGGGTCACGTCGCCCTCGCTGACTCCCCGGAAATTGGCCACGGAGTCCCACTCGGTGCTGATGGTCCCGTTCTCGTAGTAGGTCAGGTCCGCCGTCAGCGTGTCGGCTACGAAGGAACCGCGCTCCCCCGTCACCACGGTCATCCGTTCCTTCATCGGCGAGAGCCAGTTGACCAGATGGCTGGTGATGATGCCGTTGGCGAGCTGGCCGTTCGCCGCCAGCATGTCCTCATGTTCGCGTCCGGAGCGGGTCGTGGTCCGGGCGCTGACGGACTCGTACTGGCTCTCTGCCAGCCAGGCGGTCAGGTCGATGTCGTGCGTTCCCAGATCCTTGATCACCCCGACGTCGGCGATCCGCGACGGGAACGGCCCCTGCCGGCGCGTCGCAATCTGGTAAACCTCGCCCAGGTCGCCATTCTGCAGGCGCGCACGCAGCGACTGCAGGGCCGGGTTATAGCGCTCGATGTGCCCGACGGCACCCACCAGGCCGCGGCTCTCGAATGCGTCGGCGAGCCGCTCGCCGCCCTCGATCGTGGAGGCGATCGGCTTCTCGACCATGGTGTGGATGCCGGCCTCTGCCAGGGCGAGGCCGACTTCCTCGTGCAGGCCGGTGGGCACGGCGCACATCACCATGTCCAGCCCGTGCTCGATCAGCTGTTCAACCCTGTTGTAGAAGGGCAGGTCACCGGCGACGCCGTGCGGGTCGCCGTAGGCATCCGCAACGGCCACCAGTTCCACGCCCTCGGTCTCCTGCAGCACCCTGGCGTGGTGGCGGCCCATCATACCCAGCCCGATCAGGCCGGCGCGCAGCTTACCCATGGCTCAGGCACCTGCCTTCGCCAGCGCGTTGACCGCGGTCGCAATGCGGTCCAGGTCCTCCTGGTCCAGGGAGGGATGGACCGGCAGCGACAGCACCTGCCGCGCGGCGGCTTCCGTCACCGGCAGGTCGGCCGGCCGGCTGAAGGACGGCAGGCGATGGTTCGGGATCGGATAGTACACGCCCGAGCCGATCCGGTATTCCTCTTTCAGGGCCGCGGCAAAGCGGTCGCGCTCATTCTCCGGCACGCGGATCGTGTATTGGTGGTAGACGTGGGTCGCCCCGTCCGCGACCGCCGGCGTTCCGACGCCCTCGAGGCTGGAGGTCAGGAACGCCGCGTTGGCCTGCCGTTGCTCGGTCCAGCGCCGGATCTTGGTCAGCTGGACCCGGCCGATCGCCGCATGGAGGTTGGTCATCCGGGCATTGAAACCGACGAGTTCATTCTCGTACTGCCGTTCCATCCCCTGGTTACGCAGCAACCGCAGCCGGCGTTCGACGTCGTGGTCCCCCGTGGAGACCATGCCGCCCTCTCCCGAGGTCATGTTCTTCGTCGGGTAGAGGCTGAACATGGCGAAGGTACCGAAGGTGCCGACCCGCTTGCCGTTCAGCGCGCCGCCGTGTGCCTGCGCCGCGTCCTCGAAGAGGGCCAGGCCTTGCTCGGCCGCCAGGGCGCCCAGCGCGTCCATGTTCGCCGGGTGGCCGTAGAGATGGACCGGCATGATGGCCTTGGTGCGCTCGGTGATGAGCGGCTCGACAGCGGCGGCGTCAAGGCAGTAATGGTCCGGCTCGATGTCCGCGAACACGGGGGTGGCGCCCGTCAGCGCCACCGAGTTCGCCGTCGCGGCGAACGTGAAGGACGGGACGATGACCTCGTCACCCGGGCCGATACCGGCCGCGAGCAGGCCCAGGTGCAGGCCGGACGTGCCCGAGTTGACGGCCACCGCCGCCCGCCCGTCAAGCAGGACTTCGGAGAACTCCTGTTCGAAGGAAGCCACTTCGGCCCCCTGCGCCAGCATGCCCGAAACCAGCACCGCGTCCACCGCGGCCCGTTCCTCGTCCCCGATGATCGGCTTCGCGGCCGGGATAAAGTCCTTGCTCACTCAGTTCTGCCCTTCTTCCGTATTGGCCGTCGGGTCCGCCGCGGCTTCGCGCAGCAGCCCGTTCTCCTCCGTGTAGGCGTCGCCGCTTTCCGGACACACCCACCGGTGCGCCGGGGCCCCGTCCTCCTGGCGCAGGGGGTGGCCGGATTTGCCGACCCAGCCGATCCTCCGCGCCGGGACCCCGGCCATCAGCGCGAAGTCAGGCACGTCCTTGGTCACCACGGCGCCGGCGGCGATCGTGGCCCAGCGGCCGATCCGCACCGGCGCCACACAGACCGCCCGTGCCCCGACCGAGGCGCCCTCCGCGATGCTCACGCCCACGGGAATCCAGTCGTGCGCGCTCTTGAGCGTGCCGTCCGGGTTGATCGAGCGCGGATAGGTGTCATTGGTCAGGACCGCGGCCGGCCCGATGAAGACCCCGCGGCCGAGCTCGGCCGGCTCGTAGACCAGCGCATAATTCTGGATCTTGGTGTTGTCTCCGATCCGGACCCCGGTGCCCACATAGGCGCCCCTGCCGACGATGCAGTCGGCGCCCAGGACCGCGTCCTCGCGGACCTGCGCGAGATGCCAGATCTTGGTGCCCTCGCCCAGCCGGGCGCGTTCGGAGACATCGGCTGTCTCAGCGATAAATCCCACCGTTATAGCTCCCTTTCGTGCGAAACTGCGTGCCGCCGTCGTACTTGCCGCGGTGCCCTCAGGCCTTGCCGATCACCCGGTAGGTGACCCCCTGCCACTGCTCCGGGCTGCTGACCCTGCGGCCGTCGATGAAGACCTTGATGCCCGGCAGGTCGTCCGGCCCCAGCTTCTTGTACTCGGCGTGGTCCGCCTGTACGACGGCGGCGTCCGCCGGCTCGCTCAGGTGGTACGGGGCGAAGCCGAGCTTCTCGAGCTCAGCGTCGCTGTACAGCGGGTCGTGGACGAGCGCCGTGCCTCCGCGGGACTTCAGCGCTTCGACCGCGCCGAAGACGCCGGAGAAGGCGGTCTCCTTCACTCCCCCGCGGTAAGCGGCGCCGAGGACGACGACGCGTGCCCCGGCCAGGTCGCCGAAGGCGCCTTCGAGCAGGCCGATCGTGTAGTCCGGCATACCGGCGTTGGCTTCGCGCGCCGCGCGGACCACGGAGGCCTCCGGGTCATTCCAGAGGTAGAGCCGCGGATAGACCGGGATGCAGTGGCCGCCGACGGCGATGCCGGGCTGGTGGATGTGGCTGTAGGGCTGGGAGTTGGACGCTTCGATCACCTGGTAGATGTCGATGCCGGCGGTCGCGGCGTAGCGCGCGAACTGGTTGGCCAGGCCGATGTTGACATCCCGGTAGGTGGTCTCGGCAAGCTTGGCCAGCTCGGAGGCCTCGGCGGATCCGAGGTCCCAGACGCCGTTGGGCCGGGCCAGGTCGGGGCGGTCGTCGAAGTCCAGCACGGCTTCGTAGAAGTCCTTCGCGGCCGCGGCTCCGGCCTCGGAGAGCCCGCCGATGAGCTTGGGATATTTGCGCAGGTCCTCGAAGACGCGCCCCGTGAGGACCCGTTCGGGCGAGAAGACCAGGTGGAAGTCCTTGCCCTCGGTCAGGCCGGAGCCGGACTCGAGCATCGGCTTCCAGCGGGTGCGGGTTGTTCCTACCGGCAAGGTCGTCTCATAGGAGACCAGCGTGCCGGGCGTCAGGTGGCGGGCCAGTTCCTCGGTCGCCGCATCCATCCAGGCGAAGTCCGGCCGCGCCTCGGCATCCACGAACAGCGGGACGACCAGGACCACGGCATCCGCGCCCGGCACGGCCTCGGCGTAGCTGGTGGTGGCCTTCAGCCGTCCGGCCGGCACCAGCTCGCTCAGCTTCTCCTGCAGCCGGGCTTCCCCCGGGAACGGTTCGGAGGCCTCGTTGACCTGCGCGACAACGCCTTCGTTGACGTCGACGCCGATCACGTCGTGCCCCTTGGATGCAAACTGCGCCGCGAGCGGCAGGCCGATCTTTCCCAGAGCAATGACGGCAATCTTCACCGGGTGGATACCTCTTCTACATTGTGCTGCGCTGCTGACAGGCGGACCGGGAGGTCCCTGACAAGGTTACCGCTACTGTGTGCCGCCGTTTGCCGCCTCCGGTTTATCCACAGGCGCCGGCCACGGGCAGCGCGCGCCCGGCGGCCGCGGCTAGGGTGCAGGAAAAGCCGCTCCGTCCAAGGATCCGCATGCCGCTGCACCTGTCCGTCGCCGCCTCCGACAACCTGCCGCCGTCCTATGCCCGGCGGGCCGCTGAGCTGCGGGAAATCGTCGCCGACGACGAGTCCGCCGATGCCTCCGCCCTGGCGCAGTGGCTTCTGCTGCAGCTCGGCGCCTCGGCCGATGACGTGTCGCTGACCGTGGCCGGCAGCAGGCTCCAGGACCTCGTTCCGCACCAGTCCCCGCTGGTTAACGGGGCCGTCATTATCTGCGGGCTGCCGGTGCGGCACCCGGAGGGCCCCACAACGACGACGGAGGCAGACGCCGGCGTGCCCGTGCTGACATTGGCAGTGACGGGCGGCCCGGACGCCGGCAAGCTCCTCGAACTGGCCCGCGGCGAGCATGTCCTTGGCCGGGACGGCGCTACGTTGGTCGTAGAGGACCCGCAGCTGTCCCGGCAGCATGCCCGGATCACGGTAGACAACCGGACCATCAGGGTTACGGACCTCGGATCTGCCAACGGGCTATGGGCGCGGGGGCGCCGGGTCCCGGCCGCCGACCTGACCTCGGCCTCCGGGATCACCGCGGGGAGCAGCCCGATGGCACTCTTGCTGGCCGTCGAGCCCGTGCAGGCCCTCACGCCGGACGAGGACCTTGGCACGCCCGTGCAGGTGGCGGCCCCCGCACCCGATCCGCGCGGCAAACTCACCCTTCTGCTGGGCGGCCTGCCGCTGGTGGCCGGCGTGGCACTCGCCGTGCTCACCGGGATGTGGTTTTTCCTGGCCTTCAGCGCGGTCTCCCTGCTGACCGCCGCCATTCCCTACGCGGCCGGCAGCCGGAAGCGGCGCGCCTTCGCAGCTGCGGTGGCGGCTGCCGCGGCCGCGGATGCCCGCAGGCGCATGCGGGCGGCACCGGACCCTGCCACGCTCTTGTACGGCCGGCTCCGGGACGGGCCGTCCGATCCCGTCGCGGCTGCTCCGGAGCACGTGTGGCTGCGCCTCGGCACGGCCGGCCAGGAAGCCAACATTGCATCCGGCGGTGGAGCAGACACAATGCGGAAACCGCACCTGCCCGATGCTCCGCTGGCTGTCGACGTGCTCGCCGATCGCCGGATCAGCTGCACCGGTCCCGAGTCCGCGGTGCGCCGCCTGCTGAACTCCTGCCTCCTGCAGCTCGGCGCCCGGACACTGCAATCCGACCTGGCGGTCATCTGTTATGGGGACGCCGCCGCGCTGCCGGCCGAGGCGCGGTTCCTGCGGGGCGTGGTGCTCGTCTCCAGACCCGAGGTCCTAGCCACGGAACTGCGGAACACCCGGGCGCCAACGGTCCTGCTGGTCTCAGGCAGGCATGACGAGGCCGAGGCTGAGCTCCAGGACTGCGCGATGGCCCCTAGCGTCGTGCGCTTCTTCGCCCCGCGGACCGATGATGGTGTCCAGATCCGGCTCGGCTCCGGGCAGGGATGGCTGCACCGGGACGCTGCCAGCACCCCTTTTCGTCCGGATCTGGTCAGCGCCGCCACCCTGGATCGGTTCGCCCGGCTGGCTGCCCGCAGCCCGGGTGCGGCACCGCGGAAACCACGCGGCGGCGTCCCCGCAGCCTGCGGACTGCGTGCGCTGCTGCCCGGGGAGCCGTCCGCACGCTGGATCATCAACGCCGCTACGCCCGGCATCCGCGCCGTTATCGGCACCGGCGCCGAGGGTCCCCTGATGCTTGATTTGGCAGCTGACGGTCCGCATTTGCTGGTCGCCGGCACGACGGGCGCCGGCAAGTCGGAGCTGCTTCGCTCGCTCGTGCTGGGCCTTGCCTGCGAGCATGCGCCGGACAAGGTCAACTTCCTGCTGATCGACTTCAAGGGCGGATCCGGCCTGGGAATCCTGGCCGATCTGCCGCACAGCAGCGGCCTGCTGACGGATCTGACCCCGTCCAACGTGGCACGGGCCCTCAGCTGGCTGCGGGCGGAAGCCCGGCGGCGCGAGCTCGAATTCGCCCGTCTCGGGGTGTCGGACATCCGCGACTGCCTGCCGGGCCAGCTTGCCCGGCTGATCGTCGTCGTCGATGAGTTCCGCATGCTGGCCGACGAGGTGCCTCTGGCCATCCCCGAGCTGATGCGGATCGCCGCACTCGGCCGTGCCCTGGGACTCCACCTCGTCATGGCTACTCAACGGCCGCAGGGAGCGATCTCCGCCGACATCCGCGCCAACGTCACGTCGTCGATCGCCCTGCGCGTGCAGACTGCCTTGGAATCGTCCGATCTCGTCGGCTCGGGCAAGGCGGCCGCAATCGCGGTCGATACGCCGGGCAGGGCCTATCTGCGCATCGGTCCGACCGAAGCCCGGGAATTCCAGTCAGCGTCTGCCTCGATCATGCCGGAGGCAGCCGCAGCGGCGGCCGCCACGCTCCGGGACTGGCTGAGTCCTCCCGTCTCCGGGCGCCGCAGCCAACCTGCTGCTGCGGCGGACGGCACTGGCCCGGACCCGCTAAGCGGACTGGTCGCCGAAATCAAACAGGCAGCAGCTGCAGCCGGCAGCGCGGTCCCGCTGAAGATTCCTCCGCCGTTGCCCGACCTGCTGGCCCTCGAGTCGCTTCCGCCCTCGTCCAGGAGGGACAGCCTGCCGCTCGGGCTGCTCGACCTGCCGACCGAGCAGCGGCAGCTTCCGCTTGAATGGTCTCCCGAGGAGGACGGCCACCTTGCCGCGCTCGGAGCAAGCGGCAGCGGGACCCGGTTTGTCGTTCAGGCAGTCGCCGCGGGGGTCCTCTCTTCGTCCGCCGAGCGGCATCTTTACGTCCTCGACGGCGATGGGGCACTGGCCTTCACCGCCGGGGCTGCCCGCACGGGCGCCTACGCCGGTCCCCTCGAGACCGATCGTGCGGCCAGGATCCTGAAACGCCTCGCACAGGAGGCAGCCTGCCGGATCGCGGCGGGCGGGACAGGGTCACCCCTCGCCGGCCGTGCCGCCGTCCCCTTGGTTGTCCTGCTGTCCGGCTGGGGCCGCTGGGCCTCTGCCTTCCGCGATGGACGGCTGGGCTCGGCGGAGGAGTCCCTGCAGCACCTGGCACGGGACGGAGCAGCGGCCGCCATTACCCTATGCCTTTCCGGTGACCGGGAGCTCGCCGCCGGACGGCTGCTGGGCATGGCGCCCAACCGCCTGTTCTTCCCGGCGTTCGCCGGCCCGGATGCCCTCATGGCCTGGCCCAGGCTGCCCGCCATGGAAATGATCCCCGGCCGCGCGCTGGTCCATGGCCCCCTCGTTCCCGGCGCCGAAGCCGTCGCCCAGCTGGCCGATGTTCCGGCACCTTCCCGGCCCGCAGCGGCTCGTGAAGGGTCAAGACCTGCAGGACGGCGTCCCTTCCGGATCGAACCGCTGCCGACGGAAGTCCGGGCGGAAGACCTCCCCTCGGCCCCCGGCGGTGGGCTGGTCATCGGCGTCGAGGGAGATGAACTGGGCCCGTCCGTGCTCCGCGTCGATCCCGGCGGCCCCCTCATGGTCCTCGGACCCGCCGGCAGCGGCAAGACAAATCTATTGGCACTGCTGGCCCGGCAGGCCCAACAGCTGTACCGCTGCTTCCGCGTGCCGCCGGACACAGATCCCGGCGCCTACTGGTCCTCGCTCGAGGTGCAGGGACGGGACGTCCTGCTGCTAGTCGATGATGCGCACCGGCTGGGTCCGCCGGCCCACCAGCAACTAAGCCGGCTGGTGGACGCCGGAGCCTCTGCCGTGCTGGCGGCAAGAACGGGTCCCGGCCTGCTCCAGCAGGTGCCGCTCGCCGTGGCGGCCCGCGGCAGCGGGCGCGGCTACGTACTTTCCCCGGCTTCGCCGGCCGACGGCGATTTCTTCGGCCTTCGGCTGGACAGCCGGGCCGCTCCGGCAGGCCGCGCGTACCGGATTGAGCATGGCGGGGCCGTTCCCCTGCAGACCGGCCTTGTGCTCGGCTGACCGGAGAGATGCGGCTATACGGCGCCCGGCGCAGAGCCCTTCGTCAAATAGTCCGTCACAGGCCGGGTGAAGATGAGCAGGAGGACAACAGCCGCCGGCAGCAACAGGAGCAGCCCCGGCAGTACGAGCCCGCTGGTGAAGGTGGGAAAGGCGATGACGATCACGAAGAGCTGCCAGACCAGGGCCGCAGCGCGGGTCCAGCGGTAGCCGCGGAAGAAGAAGTGTGCGGCCGCGAGCAGCCAGCCGGAGAGCAGCAGCAGAAGGACCAGCTGGAAGATGGCTCCCCCCATGGACAGCGGGGTCTGCGTCATGAGGCCGTAGACGAACCAGGCCGCGGCCCCCAGCAACGCCAAAGCCTCCAGCACCAGCACCAGTGAAATGACGACGACGGCGACGGGGCGCGTGCCGGGCGTGGGGTTGGCGGAAGGTATTGACACATTGGCACAGTACCTTAGATAGTCGGTAAGGAACCGAAACCCACGATGCTACACCTGTTTCCGGCAAGGCCGTGTGATGAATGACTCAGGGTTTCAAAGCGATTAAGTCTGGGAACACCCTTGTTTACACAGATTTAACGTGAAACGCTTTAAGCGAAGCGAATGGGGGGCCATGAGAGCCCCCTTTACTGTGAGTCCATTCGTGAAAGATTTCACAAAGAATTTTCAGCTGGACCTGTCTAAAGGAGTATGTGATCAGCATGGATTGGCGTAGCCGCGCGGCATGCCTGGACAAAGATCCGGAACTGTTCTTCCCCGTCGGAAACACAGGGCCGGCTTTGCTGCAGATCGAAGAAGCCAAGAGCGTTTGCCGGCGCTGCCCCGTCATCGACACTTGCCTGCAGTGGGCCCTCGAATCCGGCCAGGATGCCGGCGTTTGGGGCGGCATGAGCGAGGACGAGCGCCGTGCCATGAAGCGCCGCGCTGCACGCGCCCGCCGCGCCTCCTAACGAGCTGCCGCTTCGTCGAAAGGCCGTCGCCCCGAGGGCGGCGGCCTTTCGCGCGCTACCGGAGCCGCTGCGGGTCCAGGTTCAGCTCGATCCCGACGCGGGTTCCGCCCCCTTCGCGGGACGTCCACTCGATGGTTCCGCCGAGTTCGCTCGTCACCAGGGTCCGCACAATCTGGAGGCCGAGTCCCTCTCCGCCCTGGGTGTCGGCCAGCCCGACCCCGTCGTCTTCGACGGTGACCCGCAGCTGCTCCCGGCCGTTCCCGCCATTCCCGCGCCGGGCCGTCAGCCAGACGTTCCCCTTTCGGCCTTTGAGTCCGTGCTCGACGGCGTTGGTTACGAGTTCGTTGATCACCAGGGCCAGCGGGGTGGCGAATTCGCTGGGCAATTCTCCGAATTCGCCGCTTCGCTGGGTGGCCACCGTTTGTGATTCGGAGGCCACTTCGGCCGACAGCCGGAACTGCCGTCCGATCAGCTCGTCGAAGTCGACGTTCTGGGCCAGCCCCTGGGAGAGCGTCTCGTGGACCATGGCGATAGTGGCGACGCGGCGCATAGCCTGCTCCAGCCCCTGCTTCGCCTCCTCGCTGACCATCCTGCGCGACTGCATGCGGAGCAACGCCGCGACGGTCTGGAGATTGTTCTTCACCCGGTGGTGGATCTCCCGGATCGTCGCGTCTTTGGTGACCAGCTCCATCTCACGGCGCCGCAGTTCCGACACATCCCGGCAGAGCACGAGCGCGCCGAACCGCTCGTGCTGATTGCGCAGCGGTATGGCCCGCAGCGACAGGGTGACGCCGCGCGACTCGAGTTCAGTGCGCCAAGGCATCCGCCCCGTGACGACCAGGGGCAGGGTTTCGTCAACCATGCGCCGGTCTTTCAGCAGCGCGGTGGTGATCTCGGCCAGGGACCGGCCCTCGAGGGACTCCACGTCCCCGAGCCGTCGGAAAGCCGAGACGCCGTTGGGGCTGGCGTACTCGACGATCCCCTCGGCATCCAGCCTGATCAGACCGTCACCGACCCGCGGTGCGCCGCGACGGGACCCGGTCGGCGAGGCGAAGTCGGGCCACAGGCCCAGGGTTCCCATGTGCAGCAGATCGTAGGCGCATTGGCGGTAGGTCAACTCCAGGCGCGACGGCATCCTGGAGCTCGAGAGGTCCATATGCGACGTCAGGACGGCCAAGGTCCGTCCGTTGCGGACCATGGGAACCGCTTCCACCCGCATCGCCATCTCCGTCGTCCAGTCGCTCTCGCTTGAGCGCTCGATGACCTGTGAACGCCGCGCGGCGTCGGCCAGCGGCAGCAGATCCGCCCGGATCCGCTCCCCCACGAAATCGGAGTGGAAGACCGTGTGCGTCGTCGAGGGCCGCACATGGGCCAAAGCCACATAGCTGCCGTCCGGCGTCGGCAGCCACAGCGCAAGGTCGGCGAACGCGAGGTCTGCGATCAGCTGCCAGTCCCCTACCAGCAGATGCAGCCATTCGGCATCACCCGGAGCAAAGTCGGCATATTCGTTGATCGGGTCGGTGAAAATTGCCAAGGTCGGCTAGCTCCGTACTGTAGAACGCAACAGGCGCAGGGCCACTGACAGCGAGGCCATGTCGTCCCGGTCAAGCTGGTTGACTTCCTCGAACATTACCCGGGCACGTTCGATGCTCTCGGCATTGCTGCCCTCCCACTCCTCAAGCCGCCGCACCGGCTCGAGGTCGGGATCCGTCGTCGTCATGATCGCCAGAGTGATGTCGGTGATCGTCGAATAGAGGTCGTCGCGCATCGCGGCCCGGGCCAGCGCCTGCCACCGGTCCTCGCGCGGCAGGTTGGTAATCCGGATCAGCAACGCATCGACGTCGAACCGGTCATACACCGCGTAGTAGACGTGCGCGACTGACTCGACCGGTTCGTCGACCCGGCCGGCGATGCGCGCAATGTCGAGCAGCCCGAAACTCTCGAACTGCTCCGCCCAGTGGTGCGCGATGGTTTCCGGCAGGTTCCACTGGTCCGCCTGTTCGCGCCACTCACGGACCCGTTCGAGGTCCTTGCCGCGCAAATAGTTCACCAACCGGCTGCGCAGCGGGTCCATCAGGGGCTTGAAGGTGCTGATCCCCTGGTCGACCGCCGTCCCGCTCTCCACGTGGTTGACGTACCACCGCACCGCCCGGTCGAGGAGCCGGCGCATATCGAGATGGATTGTGGACCAGATCTCCGTCGGGAAACTGGCCGGCAGCGCGTTGAGCCCCTCCACGAACTCGTCCAGGTCGTAGATCTCACGCAGGGCAGAGAAGGCCCGGGCCACCCCCGCCTCGTCCACGGACGTTTCTTCCATCACGCGGAACGCGAAGGTAATGCCGCCCATGTTGATCATGTCGTTGGCCACCACCGTGGCGATGATTTCCCGGCGCAGCGGGTGCATCCCCAGGTCGTCGCCGAACCGCTCCACAAGCTGCCGCGGGAAATACCGCCTCAGAACCTTGTCGAAGTACGGGTCGTCGGCCAGGTTGCTCGACGCCAGCGCCCGTGACAGCTCGATCTTGGCGTAGGCCGCCAGGACCGACAGCTCAGGCGAGGTCAGTCCCTGGCCGCCCTCGATGCGCTCGTGCAGCTCGGCTGTCGTTGGCAGGAACTCGAGCCCGCGGTCCAGTTCCGCATGGCGCTCCAGCCAGTCCATGAGGCGTTCGAAGCTGGGGCTCCAGTCCAGCACCCGCTGGCGGTCGTTGAGCAGCAGGACGTTCTGGTCGATGTTGTCTTCCAGCACCAGGGCGGCTACTTCGTCCGTCATGGAATGCAGCAGCTCGGCACGCTCGCGGGCCGGAAGCTTGCCCGCCGCTACCAGCTGGTCGACGAAGATCTTGATGTTGACCTCATGGTCGGAGCAATCGACGCCGGCGGAATTGTCGATGGCATCCGTATTGAGAATGGTCCCGTTCAGGGCCGCCTCGATGCGCCCGCGCTGCGTCATGCCGAGGTTGCCGCCCTCGCCGATCACCTTGGCCCGGATGTCCCGGCCGTCGACCCGGATGCTGTCATTGGCCTTGTCGCCGACCTCGGCGTTCGATTCGCTCGACGCCTTGATATAGGTGCCGATGCCGCCGTTGTACAGCAGATCGACCGGAGCCTGGAGGATCGCCTTGAGCAGGTCCGGCGGGCTCATCGCGGTCAGCCCCTCATCCAGGCCGAGCACCTGCCGCACTTCCGGCGAGAGGGGAATGGACTTGACCGTTCGGGAGTAGACCCCGCCGCCGGCACTGATCAGGTCGGTGTCATAGTCCGCCCAGGAAGAGCGGGGTAGATCGAAGAGCCGGCGCCTCTCGGCGAACGACCTCGCCGCGTCCGGCGCCGGATCCAGGAAGATGTGGCGGTGGTCGAAGGCGGCCACCAGACGGATGTGCTCCGACAGCAGCATGCCGTTGCCGAAGACGTCGCCGCTCATGTCGCCGATGCCGACAACGGTGAAGTCCTCCTGCTGGGTATCGACTCCGAGCTCGCTGAAGTGCCGCTTAACGGATTCCCATGCCCCGCGCGCAGTGATCCCCATGGCCTTGTGGTCGTAGCCGACGGACCCGCCGGAGGCAAAGGCGTCGCCGAGCCAGTGGCCGTACTCGCGGGAAATGTCGTTCGCGAGGTCCGAGAAGCTCGCCGTGCCTTTGTCGGCCGCCACCACGAGGTAGGAATCGTCGCCGTCGTGCCTGACCACCCGTTCCGGAGGCACTGTGGCTTGGCCCTCGGGCGTCCGCACGAGGTTGTCGGTGATGTCCAGCAGGCCGCGGATGAAAGTCCGGTAGCTGGCCTGGCCCTCGGCCATCCACGCCGCCCGGGCCTCCGCCGGATCGGGCAGTTGCTTGGCGAAGAAGCCGCCCTTGGCACCGGTCGGCACAATCACCGCATTCTTCACGGTCTGGGCCTTGACCAGCCCAAGGACCTCCGTGCGGAAGTCCTCCCGGCGGTCGGACCAGCGCAGGCCGCCGCGGGCCACCTCGCCGAACCGCAGGTGGACGCCTTCGACCTGCGGGGAATACACCCAGATCTCGTATTTCGGCCGGGGGAACGGCGCGCCTTCGATACGGGAGGGGCTGAGCTTGAAGCTGAGGTACGGCTTGTCCTGGAAATAGTTGGTCCGCAGCGTCGCATCCACGACGTTGGCCAGGGTGCGCAGCACACGGTCCGCGTCCAGTGTGGGGACGGCCTGCAGGCCCTCGTCGAGGTCGGCCCGGGCCTCTTCCACGGCCTTGCCCCGGGTTTCCTCCGGCAGATCCGGATCGAACCGGGCCTGGAACAGCCGTGTGAGGCCGTGAGCCACCTTCGGATTGGCCAGCAGAGTGTCTGCGGTGAAACCGAACGACGCCGGGAAACCGAGTTGGCGGATGTACCTCGCGTAGGCGCGCAGCATGGCCACCTGGCGCCACGGTATCCGTTCCTGCAGCACCAGCCGGTCGAAGCGGTCGGACTCGCTGTAGCCGGTAACGACGGCGGCGAAGGCTTCCTGGACCAGGTTTCCGGTTTCCAGGGGATTGACTCCGGCAGGGTATTTCAGCCCGAAATCGTAGAGGAAGAAGTCTTCGCCGTCGGCGGTCATGATCTCAAACGGACGCTCGTCCAGGACGTCCAGCCCGAGGTTCTGCAGCACCGGCATGATCCGGCTCAACGACCTGGGTTCGGGCAGGTACAGCTTGAGCCGCGCATCCTCGTCGCTGCGGGCCTTCGTCTCGGGCAAGTACACATGCATTAGCGGGCTGACATCGCTGTCGGCGCCGTAAGTCTCGAACCGGGCGATGTCTTCCAGCGCGTCTTCAACTTCGTAGTCCACCCGGTAACTGGCGGGGAACGCGTCGGCCCAACGTCGCGACAGGCGGTCGGTCTCCTTACCTTCGGCCCTGCTCCGCAGCGCCTGGTCAATCGCCTCGGGCCACGACCGGGCGGCGGCCGCGAGCCGCTGCTCAAGCACGCCGGCATCTACCTGCGGCACCGCCGAGCCATGCTTCAGGCGGATCCGGAAGAACAGCCGCGCCAAAGCCGACTCGGTCATTCGCGCTTCGTAGTCGATGCTAT
This sequence comes from Arthrobacter mangrovi, assembly GCF_026011795.1. Classification (GTDB taxonomy): domain Bacteria; phylum Actinomycetota; class Actinomycetes; order Actinomycetales; family Micrococcaceae; genus Crystallibacter; species Crystallibacter mangrovi. The sequence goes on from NZ_BRVS01000005.1 coordinate 158,740, forward strand.
GGGGATCGAAGGTACGCCGCAGTTCGTCCTCGATGCGCAGCCTGACGGCGGTGGTGTACCGGTCCCTCGGCAAGTACACCAGCGCCGATACGAACCGGCCGTAAATGTCCTCCCGCAGGAAAAGCCGGGTGCGGCGGCGTTCCTGGAGCCGCAGGATGCCCATCGCGATTTCGGCCAGCTCTTCCGATTCCATTTGGAAGATTTCGTCGCGCGGATACGACTCCAGAATGGAGAGCAGGTCCTTGCCCGAATGCGAATCCGGCGGGAAGCCGCACAGTTTCAGGACGCCGTCGACCTTCTCCCGTACGATCGGCACGCTGCGCACCGAACTGTTGTAGGCGCTGCTGGCGAACAGGCCGATAAAGCGCTGCTCGCCGTCGACGTTGCCTTGGGCATCGAAACTCTTGACGCCGATGTAGTCCAGGTAGGCAGGGCGGTGGACGCTTGACCTTGAGTTCGCCTTGGTGATGACCAGCGCGCGCTTCTCGCGGGCGCGTGCCCGGCCTTCCTCGGTGAGGTGCTGCACGTGCCGTCCGGCGGCGACATCGTGCATGATACCGAGCCCGGTTCCCTCGCGGACCAGCAGGACGTCCTCGCCGTTCTGGTTCGCCAGGTCGTATTCGCGGTAGCCGAGGAATGTGAAATTCCCGTCGTCGAGCCAGGACAGCAGGGCCCGGGCCTCGTCCAGATCCGGAATCCGGGCCGCGTCCTTGACGGAATCGAGCGAAGCGGCGATTTCCCGGACGCGCCGGCGCATGGCACCCCAGTCCTGCACGGCAGTCCGCACGTCGCGCAGCACCCGCTGGATTCCGGCGACCAACTCGTCCGACTGCTGCTCGTCCGGGATCCGAGCCGTTTCCACGGCTATCCAGGACTCGATGTAGGAAGCGTTGTCACCCGTTCCGATGATGTCGGAAAGGTTCTGCATTGCGGCCGTGTCGCCGCTGGAAACGCCGGCGTTGGACTGCACCCGGTTCAGTTTGACGAGTTCGTGGGTGCTGCGGTTGCGCGTGGCGACGAAGATGGGGTGCGTCAGCATGCGGATCGCAATGCCCTGGCGGACGATCTCGGCGGTTACCGAATCCACGAGGAAGGGCATGTCGTCCGTGACTATCATGACGATGCTGGCGTTGGCCTCGTGGCGGATCGATACCAGCGGCTGGCCCGGCGCCCGGGCGCCCGCGAGCTCCCGGTGCGCCGTAGCCCTGGCCTCGAGGACGTCAGCGCTGTAGCTACGAGCGTCTTCGTCTGCCAGATGCTCGTAATAGTTCTCGATGTAGGCCGCAGGGTAGTTGTCTGAACTTGGCAGATCCGTGAGATTGGATCCAGACGACATCAAAACGCCTCCCGTTAGGTGGTCCTCGGCCGCACCATTGCGGCCCATGACTGCAAGCCTAACGCCGGTGGGTTAAAACTTCACTTTGGCTCTCCCCCGCCCCCTCCGCGCCGGGACCTCCCTCCCCGCCAACCGGGCAATGGCCAGCCGCAGCGCCGACTCAGGGGCGCTCTCAAGCAGCACGGAGCCGGTCAGCAGCGCCGCATCGGCTGCCGCGAAGTCGGCCGGAAGGAAGGCCTTGACTTCCGTGGAGGGGCCGAAACGCTCCCATGCCTGACCCAGCTGGTCCTCCGGCGCGGGCCCGACCGACGACGCCCGCACCTTGTTCAGGATGATCTGCGGCGAGGCAGTCGGCACGGCCTGCTCCAGGTCGTTCAACGCGCGGACCAGCCGGGGCACGCCGACGGCGTCCGCCGTTCCTATGGCGTAGACGGTGTCGGCCAGCTCCAGGCAGCGCAGCGCGGCGCCATTGCGGCGGGGCGCCATCGTGTCGAAGCTAAGCTCTTCGTCCGACTCCAGGCAGAAGCCGCAATCGATCACTACGTGGTCCGCGTGCTTCCGGGCCAAGTCGAGGACGTTTCCGAGAGCTCCGGGCCGCAGCTCCGTCCACCGCTCAGTCCGGGTAATACCGGTCAGGACCAGCAGAGGCGCACCCTGGACCGCGAGTTTGACGCTGATCCGTTCGAGCGACGCATCGTCGAGCAGCCCCTGGTCGGCCAGGCGGCAGGCTTGGGCCAGCGCCGCGGATTCATCCATGAGACCCAGGAACACGGCCACGCTGGCTCCATAGGTATCCGCATCGACGAGCGTCACCCGCTTTCCCGCTGCCGCCATTTCGGCGGCCAGGTTGACGGCCAGGGTCGTTCGTCCGGGTGCTCCCGCTGGTCCCCAGACTGCAGTGACGGCTCCGGCCGGAGCCGCAGGTTCGTCGGGCTCGCTGACCTCTGCCGGCGGAGCGAGGGAAACCGCCGGATCCGCGTAACTGGCGGCCAGGTTCCGCCGTCCCGGATCGCCCAGCGAAACCACGGCAGCTCCGACCAGATCGGCGATCCGTTCCGGCTCCAGCAACAATGCCCCGTGCGCCACGCCCAAGGCATCAAGCCGGTGCTGTTCGGCGTCGTCGTCGGTCAAGACTACGACGGCAACATCGGCGCTGTGGAGCCGTTCGAGCAGGCTGATGCCGAGGACGGAGCTGCCGCCGGCGATAATCACGGCGCGGGCCAGACCGGTCTGGGCCGTCGCCAGCAGCTCGGCCATGTCGGTGCACCGCCGGACGACGGTCACGGGGCCGTGAAGTCTTTCCAGGCCGCCGACGATGTCCTGCTCTGGCTCCCCGAAGGCGATGACCGGGATCGTCATGAGGAACGACCCGGGTTGAGTACCACGTTGATCTTGGCCCCATTGGACAGGGCATTGAGCAGGCCGGGCATCTTCTCGTCCGTGACCAGCACATGCAGCCGTTCCGATTCAGCCGCTCCAAGGGCCGACGACGCCTCGCTGAGCTCCGAAACCTCGGCCGCCTCCAAGTGCAGTTCCGGCTGGCTGAACCCGTTGCGGCCGTCCGGCATTGCTACCCACACGTCCACGCGGGAGCCCGCCCGGGCCCCTTCAGGTAGCGGACTGTCGATCGTGAGGCTCACAGGCTTGCGGCCCAGCAGGTCAGGGGAACCGAGTGCCGACGCCGGGATCAGCTCACCCCTCCGGAGCAAGGCAGTTGCGATGGCGCCTTGCGGAAGTTCGTCCTGGGCACGCAGATATGCCCTTTCCACGTTTCCGAGCCGTACCTCGACAACCGACAGGTCCTCCATGCGGACCGGTTCCCCGACTCCTATGTCGTCCCTGGCCGCCAGCATGGGCACGGTCTTGTCTGCGCTGCCAAGCAGTGCCGTGACTGCAGCCACGGAGACCAGCACCAGCAGGATTCCCACCATGAGCCGGGGATCCTTCCAGGAAGGCCGCTTTAGCCGCGGTGCAGGCGCGGGCGCATCACCCGGATTACTCATACTTCCCCCTGTTGGAATGGCGCAACGCCCTCTGGCCGGGACGTTTTTCCCGACCGGAGACTTATGGGCGTTCGTGTCTCGGATTGAATCCCATTCTTGTGGCGGCCGGCGCAAAAGCAAGATGCCGGCTCCGGAACCGGGCCCGGTGTGGAAAACTTCCACCACAGGCAATCCACAACACCGCGCCCCAACCGGGACCAAACCGCCGCAAGATGCCATAATTGGGCTGTCCGACTGTCCACCGGGAAGAGTTGTAATGTCGCGGTTCCTGACCTTGACCGATATCGCCGAGATTCTCCAGATCTCGTCTTCGCAGGCGTATGCGCTGGTGCGAAGCGGCGAACTGCCCGCCATCCAGATTGGCGGCCGGGGTCAGTGGCGCGTCGAGCAGTCCATGCTGGACGAGTACATCAAGGAAAAGTACGCGGAAACGCGCCGGCTTGTCGAGGAATCCAAGGCCGAGCACAAACGATAATGCCGAAGGTCCGGCGGCAATCGGTACCGGACTAGGCGTCGTTCCTCGCCGAGGCCAAAGCTGCAACGGCGGTGAAAGGCACAGCATGGACCGATCGGACACTCGAAGCACGGCGCGCCTCTCCGGAGGGAACGGACGCCAGCTCCAGGAAGTCGTTGCCGACCCGGTCAATGTAACCCGTCGCTACTGACGACGCAGGGCCCGCCGCGAAGTACAGCACGACCTCGGCACGGTCCCTCGCCAGGGCACGGAATGCCGAGCCGAGGCCGAGGCGCCGAGCCCCCGCCGAGGTCTCCGGGGCTGCGCGGCGCCCCAGCCCCTCCACGAGTTGAATCCCTGGCAACGGGACCAGAATGCTCCGGACGCGTTCGTGCAGGACGAGCCAGGAAGATCCGACATGGCCGATTGAGCCGCTGAAGGAATGGCCGGACATGGTCGCGACGCGGACTTCTGCACCGGCCTGCCCCCGCAGCCGGTCCGTCAGGAGGACTTCCGCTTGGGCGGCCCTGGCCAGTTCGTTGGCACCCGCCTCCAGCTCCAGCTGTCCGGCTGCATGGAGCTGCGCCTCCATGTCCTCGAATAAGGAATCCCATCGCACGGCATCAGCATAGAACCGCAACCAAACGTAATCAAACGTGCTTAAACGTCTTTACACAGCCAAACCCATATGCCAGTATCGGGCACTATAGCAACTCAAAAACGGTCAAACTGCATCAAACACAGCAATAGCAAAGCTGAGAGGGACGGCCATGAAGCGGATTAGTACCGACGTAATTCTGGCCGCGGCCGTTCTGGGATGCGCATCCCTGCTGCTCTGGTCGGGACTGCGGCTGGACATCGGCAGCCCCCAGCTTGCCCTGCGGAGCTATCCGGACCTGCTGGCAACAGGCGCAGTCGTCCTGGGGCTGCTCCTCGTGCTGTGGTGGCTCTTCGCAATGGCCAGCGCGTTCGTAGGAATCGTGCTGCAAAAATCAGGTCACGCCAAGCTTGCGGCAGCTCCGCTGGCGGTAAGTCCGGCATTCATGAAGCGGCTCGCGGCGGCAGCTTTGGGCATGAACCTGCTGGCCGTGCCGGCCGTGGCCCAGGCCGCCGACGCGGGCCGCTCCCCTGCGGCGGCCTCTTCCTGCGCCGCGGAGGTCATCCCGCCCTATTTCTCTCCCGAAGCTGCCGGTGGACCGGGCAGCGGCCCGAGCCAGCCGCGTTCCGCCTGCCCCAAGGACCAGGCCGTTGATCCTTCCTGGAAGCCATCGGCGCCGCCGGCCAGTCCCGGCCTCATCGCCCGTCAGGTTTCCGGCCCCGCACAACCCGGCGCCGAGGAGCGGACCGTGACAGTGGTTGCGGGAGACAGCCTCTGGCGCATCGCCGCACGGGACTTGGGCACCTTCGCCACTGATGCCGAAATCGCGGGCCACTGGCCGAAATGGTACGCAGCCAACAAGGACACGATTGGCGGCGATCCGCAGCGGCTCCTGCCCGGACAGGTCCTGATCGCCCCCATTGACTAGCACCGCCCCATTCGAGGAAGGCAAGCCATGACCAACGTAACCCGACTCCGCCATGCAGAACCCATTCCGGCTCCGGAAGCCGACTCAGGCCTGCCTGTCCTGGCGCCGGCCAGCGGCGCACCACGCCCTCTCACGGTGCGCCCCGTACGTCCCGTGGACCCGGAAAGCTATTTCGCGCCCATCGTCAGGCTGGAGCCCCGCGTACGTGCACGGCGACAGGCCGAAGAGCAGCACAGCGAGACCGCCCGAGGGGTTCCCGCAGATCCTGCCGCCGGGAAGGAGGATGCAACCGCACCGGCCGAAGAGCTGCGCCAGGTCACTGCCACCGCGAGGTCGGTGGCACAGGCCGCCATGGAAGTCATCGCCGGAACCCGCCCCGTCCAGCAGTTGGCCCGCTGGCTTGAACCGGATTGCTACGAGAAGCTCGTCCAGCGGGCCGCGCTGGTCCAGGCCGGGCAGGAACGGCGGCGGCCGGCGCGCGCCCCGGAGCCGAGGATGCATCGGAGCGCCGTCGTCCGCTCTTCGAGGGTGTGCCCGGTCTCCGCAAACGCCTACGAAGCCTCCCTGGTGATCGTGGAGACGACCAGAGTCCGCGCCGTGGCACTCCGTCTGGAGTTTCGACGCGGACTCTGGAAGGTCGCCGCCCTCGAGATGGGCTAGGGCAAGCCGGCTGCTACTTTCGGCGCTTTCCGTTCCTGCCCGCCCCCGCGCGGTTGCCCTTGGCCTGCGAAGCGGAATCGCCGGCTTTTCCCGACGCCTGCCGCTCCACCCGTGTTTCGGCATCGCCGGAGACCGACGGTGCGGTGAACTGCAGGGCGGCCGGGCGCTGCGGCGCCTCCAGTCCTGCCGCAGTGATCTGCGGGCCTTGAACCGCGCCCCGGGCGTCTGCCGCCACGCCAGGCAGGGACGTGGCCGGCTGATTCACCTTCACCTCGAGATTGAAGAGGTAGCCGATGCTTTCCTCCCGGATGGCTTCCATCATGGCCTGGAACATGATGAACCCCTCCCGCTGGTACTCGACCAGCGGATCACGCTGTGCCATGGCCCGCAGCCCGATACCTTCCTTGAGGTAGTCCATCTCGTAGAGATGCTCCTGCCACTTCCGTCCGATGACGGACAGCACCACCCGGCGCTCGAGTTCGCGCATCGTGGCGGAACCGAGTGCCTCCTCGCGCGCCGCGTAGGCGACCTTCGCGTCCGAAATGATTTCCTCGCGCAGGAAATCGGCCGTGATCTTCGACGTTCCGCCGGCCTCCTCGAGGACCTCGTCGATGGTCAGCTGGATCGGGTAGAGCTGCTTGAGGTTGGTCCAGAGCTGCTCGTAGTCCCAGTCGTCGCCATGGCCCTCCATCGTGGCTTCGTTCACCATCGCGGTAACGACGTCCTCGAGGAAGAACCCGACCTTCTCGTGCAGGTCGTCCCCTTCAAGGATGCGTCGGCGGTCCCCGTAGATCGCCTCGCGCTGCCGGTTCAGGACGTCGTCGTACTTCAGGACGTTCTTGCGCTGTTCGGCGTTCCGCCCCTCGACCTGCCCCTGGGCGTTCTCGATGGCCTTGGAAACCATCTTGGACTCGAGCGCCACGTCGTCGGGCATGCGCGAGGAGTTCATGATGCGCTCGGCGGCGCCGGAGTTGAACAACCGCATCAGATCGTCCGTGAGCGATAGGTAGAAGCGGGACTCGCCGGGATCGCCCTGGCGCCCGGAACGGCCGCGCAGCTGATTGTCGATACGCCGGGATTCGTGCCGCTCGGTGCCCAGGACATACAGGCCGCCAAGGCCCAGGACTTCCTCGTGTTCGGCCTTCACGGCATTTTGGGCTGCTTCCAGGGCCGCAGGCCACGCCGCTTCGTATTCTTCCGCGTTGTCGGCCGGATCGAGGCCCCGCCGTTCGAGTTCGGCCACCGCGTTGAACTCGGCGTTGCCGCCGAGCATGATGTCCGTACCGCGGCCGGCCATGTTGGTCGCAACCGTGACCGCGCCCTTGCGCCCTGCCTGCGCGACGATCGACGCTTCACGGGCGTGGTTCTTCGCGTTCAGCACTTCATGCCGGATGCCCTGCTTGGCCAGCTGCTTCGAGAGGTACTCGCTCTTCTCCACGCTTGTGGTGCCGACCAGCACCGGCTGGCCTGTTTCGTGCCGCGAGGCAATGTCCTTGACCACGGCGTCGAACTTGGCCAGTTCGTTCTTGTAGATCAGGTCCGGCTGGTCGATGCGGGCCATGGGCTTGTTAGTGGGGATTGGCACGACGCCGAGCTTGTAAGTGCTCATGAACTCGGCCGCTTCGGTCTCGGCGGTGCCTGTCATGCCCGAGAGTTTGCTGTAGAGGCGGAAGTAGTTCTGCAGCGTCACGGTTGCCATAGTCTGGTTTTCCGCTTTGATCTCGACGCCTTCTTTGGCCTCGATCGCCTGGTGCATGCCCTCGTTGTAGCGGCGGCCGGCGAGGATTCGCCCCGTGTGCTCGTCCACGATCAGGACCTCGCCCTTGAGGATGACGTAGTCCTTGTCCCGCTTGAACAGTTCCTTCGCCTTGATCGCGTTGTTCAGGAAGCCGATCAGCGGCGTATTGGCCGATTCGTAGAGGTTGTCGATGCCCAGGTAGTCCTCGACCTTTTCGATCCCGGCCTCCAGGACGCCGACGGTGCGCTTCTTCTCGTCGACTTCGTAGTCCTTGCCGTCGTCGAGCCGCTGGACGACCCGGGCGAACTCGGTGTACCACCGGTTCACGTCGCCGGAAGCCTGGCCCGAGATGATCAGCGGCGTCCTTGCCTCGTCGATCAGGATTGAGTCGACCTCGTCCACAATCGCGAAGTTGTGTCCGCGCTGGACCAGTTCCTCTTTGCTCCAGGCCATGTTGTCGCGGAGGTAATCGAAGCCGAACTCGTTGTTGGTGCCGTAGGTGATGTCAGCGTTGTACTGTTCCCGGCGCTCCGCAGGTGTCTGTCCGGAGAGGATGCACCCGCTGGTGAGGCCCAGGAACCGGTACACGCGGCCCATGAGATCGGACTGGTATTCGGCCAGGTAGTCGTTGACGGTCACCACGTGGACGCCCTTGCCGGTGAGCGCGTTCAGGTAGGCCGGGGCGGTCGCCACCAGGGTCTTGCCTTCACCGGTCTTCATCTCGGAGATGTTGCCCAGGTGCAGGGCCGCCCCGCCCATCAGCTGGACGTCGAAGTGGCGCAGGCCGAGGGTGCGTCCGGCTGCCTCCCGGACGGCGGCAAATGCCTCCGGCAGCAGGTCGTCGAGGTTCTCGCCGTCCTGGTAGCGCTGTTTGAGCGTATCCGTCTCGCCCCGCAGCTCAGCGTCGGTGAGTGCGGAGAAGTCCTCTTCGAGAATGTTGATGGCATCCGCGTAGGTGCGAAGCCTCTTCAGCGTCCTCTTGTCGCCGGTTCTAAGGACTCGTTCGAGAATCGATGGCACTACATTGCTCCCAGTCGTTTGCACAGAGGTCTGGCTTGTTCAGTCTACGGGAGAGACGCGTCAACCAGTGCTTTGGTTCCCGGGGCCGCCGTCCTAACCCTGCCTGGCCACGCTGAGGGCCAGGGCGGGAGCCAGGTCGCCGCGGTCCGCCACGCGGACTCCCCCGAGCCCGAGCCACCGGGCCATCAGGACGAGCTCCGCGGCAAGCGCTTCCGACGTGTCCGGCGGGGCGCCGGCTTCGCTGAAGGCGGAACGGACCTCAAGGTATCCGGCGGACCGGTGTGCTTTCAGGTCGACTCTCGCGCAGAGCTCTTCGCGCAGGAGGAATGGCAGCACGTAATACCCGTACCGTCGCTTCTCCGCCGGTGTGTAGATTTCGATCCTGTAGCGGAAGCCGAACAGCTTCTCGAGCCGCTCCCTTTCAAAGACCAACGAGTCGAAGGGGCCGAGGAGGGCCTGTCCTTTCGCCCGCCTGGGCCTCGCTGCCGCAGGATGCAGGTAGTGCGTGCCCTGCCATCCCTCGACCTCGACTTCCTCCAGCGCTCCTTCGGCGACCAGGACCCGGAGTGCGTCCCGGGCCGCCCGCACCGGCACCCGGAAATAGTCCGCCAGGCAGCGGGCCGTTCCCACGCCGTGCGCGCGGGCCGCCGCGTCCATCAGCCTGACCATTGCTTCGTCCTTGTCGACCGGGCGGTCCGCTCCGGCGTCCTTGGGCATGACCTTGGCTGTCGGGGCGTAGAGCCGCTCGAACTGCGCATTCCGCCCGGCCGCACTGATGTCTCCCAGCTCAAAGAGGACCTCCAGGACACGTTTGACGGCATTCCAGTTCCAGCCCCAGTTCGCCGCGTCCTTGTCCTCCCGGTGACCGATGCGGAAAGCCACTTCCCTCGCCGTGAGCGGGCGGGATCCGTCCAGGATTCGAACGATACGCTCCGGGAGATCCCGGCGGAGGTCTGCGTCCAGCCCGTGGCCGCCGATCCACCGGCGCTTCTGCCAGACCTTCAAGTCGGCGAAGAGCGCGGGCCGGATGTAGCTGGCCTCATGCGCCCAATATTCCACTATCCTGCGCGGAGCCCGGCCCGAAAAGCGCTGGAGGATCCCGACGTCGTAATTCCCCAGCCGCGAAAACATCGGCAGGTAGTGGGCCCGGGCCAGGACGTTGACGGAATCGATCTGCAGCAACTGCAGCCGGTCAAAGGTCCGGCCCACCTGCCTTGCCGTGGCAACGCCGGTGGGCCGTTCCTGGTGAAGCAGTTGCGCGGCAAGTGCTATTCGCCGTGCCTGCGAAAGCGGTATGCGGGCGGCCATCTACCCATCGTAGGCAGTCGCGCCGCGAATGGGGCTAGACGCCGGCTTCCTGTGCGGCGCGGTATGCAAGGAGTTCTTCCTTGGCCGCGGCCGTTTCTTCGGTGCAATCGGCGTCGAGGGTGATCACGCCGTAGGTCCAGCCGCGCCGCCGGTAGACGACGCTGGGGGCATTGGTGGCGGAGTCGATGAAGACGTAGAAGTCGTGTCCGACGAGCTCCATATTGTCGACAGCATCGTCGAGGGTCATCGGCTGGGCCGGGAAGACCTTGCGGCGGATCAGCACCGGGGAGTCCCCTGCGGGTACATCGTTTTCGATTTCGTAGCCTGTGGTCTCCGGGGCGGAAGCGGACGGTGTGGCTCCGCTCCTGGCTCCTTCGGTTTCCACATGCAGGGGTACGGACGTGCTGGCCGGTTCCAGTGCCGCGGTGGCCTCGTGGACGCCCTTGGGGTTGTGGCGGCCGTGGTGGACCTTCCGGCGATCCCGGGCACGGCGCAGGCGTTCCATCAGTTTGCCGTAGGCGAGGTCGAATGCCGCGAACTTGTCTGCGGCGGAGGCTTCGGCACGGACCACGGGGCCGCGCCCCATAACGGTGAGTTCAACGGTCATGGAACTGTCAGCCTGGCGGGCGTTGACTGCCTTGGTAATTTTCGCGTCGAGGCGCTGGACTTTGTCGCCGAGCTGCTCGATCTTGGATACCTTCTCTTCGGCGTATTCGCGGAACCTGTCTGAGACTGCCAGGTTGCGACCGTTGATGTTGAATTCCATGGTGCCCTCCATGTTGCTAGATGACACAACAGCGGCTGAAAGAGATTGATCCTCCCAGCCGCTGAAGACGGGTCTTGCTCGAGCCCATACTTCACGTTAGTCCACGGTCATGCTTTATTCACCCCCTCGCTGCAAATTTGGCCATCCGTTTAGCTTCGGGGCGAACGGCCGCCGTATGACGCATCCGCACAGCGGGATGACGCCCTCGGCTAGGGCCGGGAGCAGACGGTTGTGTCGCCCGCGGGCGCGGTGGTGGCAGCAAGAACGACGCCGGCCTCGACCCGTCCGCCCGCCGCCGCCAGGACCCGCGTCAGTTCCGCCAGCGTCGCCCCGGTCGTCAGGACATCGTCCACTACGATGCATACACTGCCGGACACGGCCCCGGCCGCGCCGCGCTTGAGCCGCATCGAGAAGGCGACATTCCGGCGCCTGCCGCTCCGACCCAGCGACTTCTGCGAGGAGCCGCCAGGCACGCCGCGCAACTGCCCCCGCCAGGGTGTCCGGACAGCGGCCAGCCGCCGCACCATCACTCCCGGCGGCAATAATCGCCGGCGCTGCAGTCCCCGCAGCAGCAAATCCAGCGGATCGTAGCCCCTGCGGCGCCGCGAAGACGGCCGGCTCGGCACCGGGACCAGGAGCATGGGCCGGCCGCCCGCGAGCGCCGCCGCGGCCTGGATCGCCGCTGCGAGCGCGGGTACCAGCACGGGGGCCAGGTCCGTGCGTCCGTGGTTCTTGAAGGCCAGCACCGCCTGCGACAGCTCCCGCCTGTACCGGCCCGCCGCCACGACAGGCAGGACCTCCTCGAGGCTGCCCCCGATCAGCGGAAGCGATTCCGCGCCTGCCTCGGCGCGGTAGGGCCGCACCGTTGCCGCACGGAGTGCCGTGCGGCAACGCGGGCACAGGACCTGGTCCTCGGCCCCGCAGCCAACGCAGTCACTGGGCAGGACCAGGTGGCTGAATTCCGCGAACCAGCTGCGGAGGGTGCAGGCCACCGGCCCGAAATACAGTGAGTCGAGCCAAGCAGCGCTCCGCGTCCACATGCCGCCACACTGGCAGCGCCTGCCGCCTGCCCGCAATCGGAGCGGGACCGCATGTGGAGAACTTCGGGACCTAGCCGGGGAAGGTCGGGTCCTGCACCACCGGCTGCGACTGCGGGGCCCAGCTGTTGCCGACCCTGATGTAGAGCGTGCGCGGCGTCTGCGCGTACACATCCTGGTCGCCGTTGCCCGCGCTGATCTGCAGCATGCCGTCCAGCGGTGCCATCCGGTGCGATGTTCCGTTGAACTGCAGGATCTCGGCGGTCACCGGCTCCTTGTCGGACGCCTCCATCACGATCACCGTTGATTCCCCTGCCCAGACGCCCGAGTCGACCGGGACCGAGGGGTGCAGCGCAACGGGGGTGTTGATGCTGCGCGGCTGGCCGTTCTGGTCTCGAACGACGCCGGCGATATAGGCCCTGGAGGTATCCCCCGTCCTCGCGATAATCAGTGCCCGGGCACCTTCCCTGGAGATTTTCAACTCAGTCACGGTGCGTTCGGACAGCCATTCCGCGCTGATGCTGATGCGGGACGCTTCCTCGCCCGCCGCGGCGGCATACACTGCGCCGCTGCCGTCGCCGGCCGCCGTCCAGGCCCAGCCGAAGGGGTCCATGCTCGGGTGCGTCAACGCCGGCCCTGATGCGGCCTGACGCACCCGCCGGTCGGCGCCGATGACGTACAGGCGGTTCCGGTCTCCGTTAAGGAAGGCGAACCGCTGCTGGTCCAGCGACATCGCCGGAGCACGCGGAGAGAACTCGGCGACGGACGGCAGGCCCTTCGGCTCGACGGGGCGGGAGCCTTCGTAGAAGACCAGTTCGTCATCCAGCACGGCCACCTGCGTGCTGCCCACGGCCGGACCTGCAACCGCGGGCTTGAACGCCGGATCCGGCGCCGGACCCAGGTCCACTTCCCTCTGGTCGACCGTCATATTGACCGTGCTGACGGTGTTGAGCTCCCCCAGGGTCAGCTCCAACTGCTGCTGCATCTGCTGCCGCCGCAGGAAGGTCGTCCCCGCCAGGACCTCCGAGGAGAGGTCCACCGTCGCGGCACCGCTCTCCACCGGCACGGCCCGCCGGACCAGGGTCGAGCCCTCCGGGAAAGCACTGATGACCGCGCCGTTCAGGAACGGTGCCGGTCCCTCCAGCAAGGCCGCGACGATTGCCGCGGAGACGCCCTGCCGGCTGGCGAACCAGCGGACATCAGGCACCGCGTAGGTGTACGTGGCGTCGTAGAAATAGAGATCGTGCGGGGAAAACAGGGTCTGGAAGTCCACCGCGGAGATCATCGTGCCGTCGGGGATTTCCGAAATCCGCCACTGGCCGTCCACCTCGGTGAGCACCACCGGAATTGATTCGGTGGCTCCCGCTTCTGCCTCCTGGCGCACTCCGAACTCGTCGATCACGGCGGCAACTTCCAGCTGCAGCACGAACTCCGTCTCCGACGGCGAGCCGACGACATTGACTTCGTTGCGGTAGACAACGGTGCGTTCCACCGGCTGCCACTCCCCCGCCAGCGACGGCGCCAGGAACTCCCGCGCAATCCGGTAGTCGTCCTGGGTGGCAGGGCTGGCCAGCAGGAATCCGTTGACGACCTCCTTCGGGGAGGCGCCCGGTGCCGGGCCCGGCGGATTGAAGGTGTAGGCCGGCGCCTCCGTTTCCTCCTGCTCCGCCTGGCTGGTGCCGACCGGTCCGGCGAGCGGAATCGAGGAGCATCCGGTCAGCGCCAGGATCGCCAGGACAAGTACGACGACGGCGCGCATCAAGGTGCCCGGCCGCGCGTGGGTTTCAACTCTGGTCGGCGCCACTCGGTTCCTCCTTTTTCGTACGCATCGTTTCCGGTTCCGGTTCCGGCTCATCCGCCATCGCGGACATCCGCGGCGGCAGGGGCAGCGGCGAGTTGGTCAGGGCCGAGTCCCGGCGGCGGGGCAGCGTCAGGCGGAAACATGAACCCGCACCCGGCTCCCCCCATGCCTGGAGCCAGCCATCGTGCAGCCGGGCGTCCTCGGTGGCGATCGAAAGGCCGAGCCCGCTGCCGCCCGTGGTGCGGGCCCGCGCCGGATCGGCGCGCCAGAACCGGTCGAATACCCGGGAGGCCTCCATCGCCGTCATGCCGATTCCGTGGTCGCGGACCGCGACGGCCACCGCGTCGTCGTCGGCCGCCACCAGCACCTCCACCGGTTTGCCCTCGCCATGCTCGAGGGCGTTGACGATCAGGTTCCGCAGGATCCGGTCGATCCGGCGGGGGTCCATGTCCACCACGCATTCGGACACCTCGGTGTGCAGTTCGAGGCTGGAACCATACGTCACGGCCAGCGGCGCGGCCCCGTCCATGGCGTGCCGGACCACGTCCAGGATCTCGGTCGGCTCCGCGTCGAGGACCGCCGCTCCGGCATCGAAGCGCGAAATCTCGAGCAGGTCCGCCAGCAGCGCCTGGAAGCGCTCCACCTGGTTGTACAGCAGCTCCGCCGAGCGGGCGTTGATGGGGTCGAATTCGTCCCTGGCATCGTAGAGAACCTCCGCCGCCATCCGCACGGTCGTCAGCGGAGTCCGCAGCTCGTGCGAGACATCGGAGACGAAGCGCTGCTGCATCTCGGACAACGTCGCCAGCTGGGTGATCTGCTCCTGCAGGCTGCCGGCCATCTTGTTGAACGACGAGCCCAGGCGGGCCAGTTCGTCGTCGCCCCTTACCTGCAACCGCTCCTCCAGCTGCCCCGCCGCGAGTTTCTCTGCCGCGGTCGCCGCCTGGCTCACCGGGTGGACCACCGCCCGGGTCAGCAGCCAGACGATGCCGCCGGTGAGCGCCAGCAGCAGCAGTCCGCCGATCCACAGGACCCGGTGGATGTAGTCGAGGGTGTCCTGGACAGACGAGAGGTCGTAGATGAGGTACAGCGCGTAGGTATTGCCCGGAGGCAGGTTGACCTGGGTCCCAAAGGCGATCGCGGGTACGTCCCTGTCCCCCACCGGCAGGGACATCGGCTGCCGGTACTGGCCCGTCCCCGAAATGACCGCTTGGCTCAGCCCTTCGGGAATGACGTTGGCCGTGATGCTGGTGTTCGACTGGGTCGCCACGTAGAGGTTCTGCGCGTTCCGCATGGGCGTCAGCAGGTAATAGCGCGGGGTGCCCGAGGCCGTTCCCTCCAGCAGCTTCAGCGTGTCCGAGACCATCGTGGTCACGGTGGCGCGGTCGCTGGCCGAGGAGCTCTCGAAAATGCCCTGGACCTGGTTCAGCGACTGGCGGGACTCGGCCTCGGCCTGCTGCACGCGGTCCTGGTAGAGGCCGGCAGCGATCTGGCTGGACAGGAATGCGCCGACACCCATGAACGCGAAGGCGGTCAGCAGCACGGTTGCCGTCACGGTCCGGAACTGCAGCGAGCGGCGCCAGCGCGCGACGACGTGGTGCCAGCCGCGCCCCAGCGCACGCCAGAAGCGGGCGGCTGCCGCCTTCAGCCCCTTAATCCACTTCGCGGAGGCAGATTTCAACTAGCTCTGGCCGGCTTTATAACCCACACCGCGGACGGTCAGCACGACCTCCGGCGCCTCGGGATCGCGTTCAATCTTCGAGCGCAGCCGCTGGACATGGACGTTGACCAGGCGCGTGTCTGCGGCGTGGCGGTAGCCCCAGACCTGCTCCAGGAGTAGTTCGCGGGTGAAAACCTGCCAGGGCTTGCGGGCCAGCGCAACCAACAGGTCGAATTCGAGCGGGGTCAGCGAGATCCGCTCATCCCCGCGGTGAACGACGTGGCCGGCGACGTCGATAACGACGTCGGCGATCCGCAACGTCTCCGGGGCGCGCTGGTCGCCGGGACGAAGGCGGGCGCGGACCCGGGCAACCAGTTCGGCGGGCTTGAACGGCTTCGGCACGTAGTCGTCGGCGCCGGACTCCAGGCCACGGACGACGTCGGAGGTATCCGACTTCGCGGTCAGCATCACGATCGGCACGTCCGACTCACCGCGGATCTGCCGGCACACTTCGATCCCGTCCATGCCGGGCAGCATGAGGTCGAGCAGCACAAGGTCAGGCTTGCTGTTGCGGAACACGTCGAGGGCCTGGCCGCCGTCCGCGCAGAAGACGGGTTCGAATCCGTCATTGCGCAGCACGATGCCGATCATCTCGGCCAGTGCCTCATCATCGTCTACAACGAGTATGCGTGCCTTCATGACTCCATAATCCCCTATCACCCGGCGCAGTGCCGATTCCAGCGCACCGTTATCGTGTCTGCGGGCAACCAGAGACGCCGGTCGGCTGCGTGAAGTTGGCAGACTGAAACTATAGGCTGTTGTCAGGCCGGGAATTGCCGGCCACTCAGGATTCTGCCACAAGGACGACGGCGGCCCGCAGTTTACGCGCCAGCAGTCCCTCACGCGGCAGGCAGTCATTGGGTTCAGACGCGGCCAGCAAGGGGAAACGGTCATGGGGCAGCCATCGGACGACGACGGCAGGATGCCGCAGCCACCAGTCGGCGGCTGGCAGGCGCCCGGGCAGCCGGCACAGTGGGGCCAGCCCGCCCAACAACCTCCCGCACCGCAATGGGGCCAACAGCCGCAATGGGGCCAGCCCGCCCAACAACCTCCCGCACCCCAGTGGGGCCAGCAGCCGCAGTGGGGCGGGCCCTACCAGGCCTGGGGCGCGCCGCAGAATCCGTACGGCGGTTACCCCGGCTACGTCGCCCCGCCGAAGCCGGGCGTCATCCCGCTTAGGCCGCTGGGCGTAGGCGAGATCCTCGACGGCGCCTTCCAGGCTGCGCGCAAGAACGCGGCCGCCGTTTTCGGCAGCGCCATCCTGCTGCAGATCGTCATCAGCGTCCTGGCATGGGCCGCGGGCGGCCTCATCATCTCGCTGTTGGGCGGGCTGCAACTCGTCACCGCGGAAGAATTGTCGGACGAATCAGCCGCGGCCCTCGGGGCCTCGGTCATCCTCTCGTCGCTGGTGCTGGGCCTGCTCTCGAGCGTCGGTGTGCTGCTCCTCCAAGGGGTCCTGGCCATTCCGACGGCGCGGGCTGCAGTGAACCAGAAGACAGGCTTCGCGCTCATGTGGTCGCTGGCCAAGGGACGTGTCTGGACCCTCGTCGGTATGGGCCTGCTCTACCTCCTGGCCACCGTCGTCGCCCTGGTGGCCATTGTCGCCGGGTCCTTCTTCCTCGCGGACCAGCTCGGCATCACCTCGGTCTGGATCATCGTGCTGGTCATCCTTGGGCTGGCCGCGGTGTCCGTCTGGCTCGGTGTGAAGCTCATGCTCGCGCCCGCCGTGATCGTGATGGAGCGCGCCGGCCTGGTCCAGTCCCTGGTCCGGTCGTGGCAGCTGACCAACCGAAGCTGGTGGCGGACGTTCGGCATCATCCTGCTGTGCACCATCATCGTGGGCGTGATTACCTCCGTCATCAGCACGCCGATTTCCTTCTTCATCGGGCTGGCGGCGCCGGCCATGGGAGATCCGAGCGACCCCGAGGCGATGCTGGCCGCCATGGGCCCCCTGACCCTTATATCCATGCTGGTCTCTTCGCTGTTCGCCGCCATCGGTTACGCCTTCCAGGCCGCCGTCATCGCCCTCGTCTACCTCGACCTGCGAATCCGCCGGGAGGGGTTCGACGTGGTGCTCATGCGGGAGCACGAAGAGGCAGCCGGCCAACCCACGCGGTCGATCCCGGGGCTCGCTGCGGCTCCGGGCTCCGTGCCGCCCGGAGGCCCGGACTACCGATGACGGCTTTGGGCATGCTGGGCGAGGACGAAGCACGGGAACTGCTGATCCGCGAGCTGGCCAAGGACGAATACCAGCAGGCCAAGCCGGGACTGCTGGACGAGATCCTGCGGCGCATCACTGACTGGTTCACGGACCTGGTCAACTCGCTGCAGGGCGCCAGCCCCAACCTGGGGACGCTGTTCATCGTCGTTGCGGTGCTGCTCGTGATCGGAGCCGCCATCTGGCTGGTGCGGCCGCGGCGCAACGCGCGGGCGGCGGAGGCGGGGCAGGTCTTCGATGCCGACCAGGTCCTTTCCGCCGAGGAACACCGCCGCCGGGCCGACGCGGCCGCGGCCCGGGGCGACTGGGACGAATCGTGCACGGAGCGCTTTCGTGCCGTGGTCCGGTCGATGGAGGAACGGGTCGTGCTGGCGCGCCAGCCCGGCCAGACGGCGGACGAGGCCGCGAGGCGCATCGGCCCGGCCTTCCCCGCCCTCTCGGCCGACCTGGTGCAGGCGGCGACGGTCTTCGACGCCGTGCGCTACGGCAAACTGCCCGCGTCGGAGGCCGATTCCCGTGCGGCGGCCCGGCTGGACGGGCAGCTGCAGGCCACCCGTCCTGTGCTGAACGCCGAGGCACCCGCCCTGGCGGTTCCGCGGTGAGCGCCGGGGTGCGGCCGGAGGCCACCGAGCAGCCCGGAACGTATTCCGGCTCCGCGTGGGATGCCACCCGGCGCCGCTTCCGCCGGTGGCGTTTCTGGATCATCGTCGTCCTCCTGCTCGCAGCCGCCGTCCTGATCCGGCTGCTCGCTACGCCCCCTTCCGACCGGAACGACTTGTCCCCGGAGAATCCGGCGCCGAATGGAGCCAAGGCCGTGGCCGAGGTCCTGCGGCAACAGGGCACGGACGTGGTCGAGACAGGGACCTTGGACGCCACGATTGCGGCCTTGGACGACGGCGGCACGCTGCTGTTCCACGATGCGAACGCATACCTGGACGAGGACCAGCTGGGCGAGGTCGCGGGCGCAGCCGGACGGCTGATCCTGGTCGAGCCGGACTTCCGCCAGCTTCGTGCGCTCGCCCCCGGCTTCTCCGCCGCCGGCGTCGTCCCCGAAGACGGCGGTCCGCTGGCGGCCGAGTGCCGGAGCGAAGACGGCGGGACGCCGCCCGCCGCGGCCGTTCCGGAGGGGGCCGGCACCATCACCCGCGGCGGCCTCGCCTACCGCGGACCGGTCATGTGCTTCGGCTTCGAGACCGGTGACCGGCCGGCCGCCGCCTACGCGGCCGCTGCCGACGGCTCCACGGTCGTCCTCGGTGCAGGGCAGGTGCTCTCCAACGACGCGACCGTCCGTGAGGGCAACGCGGCCCTTGCGCTGAACACCCTGGGACGGGACGACCGGCTGGTCTGGTACCGCCCGTCGCTGGCGGACATCAGCATCTCGGACGAGCCGCAGAGCCCGATGGAACTGCTCCCGGCCTGGGTCACCCCCGTGCTCCTGTGGCTGCTGGCCGTCGGCGTACTGGCCATGATCTGGAAGGGACGCCGCCTCGGCCCCCTCGTGGAGGAGCCGCTGCCCGTCGTCGTACGTTCGGCCGAAACCGCCGCCGGCCGCGCCCGCCTGTACCAGGACTCGAAGTCGCTGGACCGGGCCGCGGCAAACCTCCGGGCGGCTACCCTCACCCGGCTGGCCGCGGAGCTGCGCCTCGGGACCGGGGCGGACGCCGCCGCTGTGGTCGAGGCCACCGCCCGCCACCTGGGCCGCCCGGTACCGGACCTGGACGGGCTGCTCCGCATCTTCGTCCCCCGCACCGAGTCCCAACTGGTGGACTGGGCACAGAACCTGCAACAGCTAGAGGAAGAGGTTACCGACCGATGAGTGAGCATCCGCAGCACGCGGCCGGGATGACGGCGCAGCAGCCGCCGCTGGATGAACCGGCGGGCTCCGGCTGGAGCGGGACGCGGGATTCCCGCGCGGACATCCCTGCCGGCGCGCCGTCCGATGAACGGCTCCGGCAGGCCCTGCTGGACGTCCGGGCGGAAGTGGCCAAGTCGGTCGTCGGCCAGGACGGCACCGTCACGGGCCTGCTGATCGCGCTGCTTTCGCACGGGCATGTGCTCCTCGAGGGCGTTCCCGGCGTCGCCAAGACGCTGCTGATCCGCACCCTGTCGGCCGCGCTGAGCCTGGACACCAAACGCGTCCAATTCACCCCGGACCTTATGCCCGGCGACGTCACGGGCTCGCTGATCTACGACTCCCACACCGCGGAGTTCGTCTTCCGCGAGGGGCCGGTGTTCACCAACATCCTGCTGGCCGACGAGATCAACCGCACTCCCCCGAAGACGCAGGCCTCGCTGCTGGAGGCGATGGAGGAGCGGCAGGTCTCGGTGGACGGCAAGCCGCGCAGGCTGCCGGAGCCGTTCATCGTGGCCGCGACCCAGAATCCGATCGAGTACGAGGGAACCTACCCGCTGCCGGAGGCGCAGCTCGATCGCTTCCTGCTGAAGCTGACCATGGAGCTGCCCGACCGGGAGGCCGAGATCGAAATCATCCGGCGGCACAGCCTCGGCTTCGACCCCCGGAACCTGAAGGCGGCCGGGGTGCGCCCGGTGGCGTCCGCCGAGGACCTGGCGCAGGCCCGCGCCGCCGTGTCCCGCGTGAGCATCGCCCCGGAGGTACTCGGCTACATCGTGGACCTGGTCCGCGCCACCCGCTCCGCACCGAGCTTCCAGCTGGGCGTCTCGCCGCGCGGGGCAACGGCCCTGCTGAACACCTCGAAGGCGTGGGCCTGGCTCAACGGCCGCAGCTTCGTGACGCCGGACGATGTGAAGGCGCTGACCCTGCCCGCCCTGCGCCACCGCGTGGGGCTGCGCCCGGAGGCAGAGATGGACGGCGTCCGCATCGACGACGTGCTGCACAGCATCCTGGCCACCGTGCCGGTTCCGCGCTGAGCGGCGTGCCCGCATGGCTCTGACCGGTCGATTCGTGCTCGTGTCCCTCGCGGGGGCCGTGGCCCTGCTGCTGTTCCCGTCCGGACTGACGGCGCTGTGGGCTGCCTGCCTGCTCGCCGCGGCGGCCGCGGCGGACCTTGCCCTGGCAGCCTCCATCAGGCAGCTGCGGCTCGAACGCCGGGTGCCCGGGAGCGTCCGGCTCACCGAAAGCTGCACCTCCGAGCTCCTCGTCACCAACAACGGGCGCCGGCGGCTGTCCGCGCAGGTGCGGGACGGCTGGCAGCCGTCCGCGGGCGCCGTGGACCCCACCCGGCACGTCGACGTACCTCCGGGCGAACGCCGGCTGGTTCCCGTCCGCCTGGTCCCCCGGCGCCGCGGCGACCTGCGCACCGAACACGTCACCGTGCGGTCCCTCGGGCCGCTGGGGCTGGCGGCCCGCCAGCTGACCCTGCCGTTGCCCGGCCGGCTGCGGGTGCTGCCGCCCTTCCACTCCAAGCGGCATCTGCCGTCCAAGCTGCGCCGGCTGCGCGAACTGGACGGCAAGGCGGCGGTGCAGATCCGCGGCGCGGGCACGGAGTTCGATTCGCTGCGCGACTACGTGCACGGCGACGACGTCCGCTCCATTGACTGGCGCGCCACCGCGAGGCGGCAGGCCGTCGTCGTACGCACCTGGCGTCCGGAACGGGACCGCCGCGTCATCCTGGTGCTGGACACCTCCCGCACCGCGGCCGCGCGGATCGACGACGAGCCGCGCATGGACACCGGCATCGAAGCGGCGCTGCTGCTGGCCGCCCTGGCCGAGCGCGGCGGGGACCGGGTGGACTTCCTCGCGTTCGACCGGCGGGCCCGGGCCACGGTCAAATCCGCCGGGAAGGGCAACATGCTTCACCAGCTGGTCAACGCCATGGCCCCGCTGGAGCCGGAGCTCATCGAGGCGGACTGGTCGCAGATACCGGGCCAGCTGGACGCCATCTCCTCGCACCGCTCGCTGGTCGTGCTGCTCACCGCCCTGGATTCCGGCTCGGCCGAGGAGTCCCTGCTGCCCACGCTGGCCCGGCTCACTGCCGAGCACGTGGTCGTCGTGGCCTCGGTCCGCGATCCGCTGCTGGACGAGCTGCGGGCCGCCCGCGCCACGGCGTCGGAGACGTTCCGCGCCTCCGCCGCCGAACGGGCGCTGCTGGACCGTGCCGCGCTGACCGCGCAGATCAAGCAGCTCGGGGCCGAAGTGGTCGACGCGACGCCGCACGAACTGCCGCCCGCGCTGGCGGACCTGTACATCCGGCTGAAGGCGGCCGGCCGGCTATGACCGCAAGGAGCGAGGCATGAGGGATCCGAACCATTCGGCGGGACAGTCCGTGTACCAGCTGGCGATGGGACCTGGATTTGGACGCCTGCAGCCCGAGCTGCAGGACTACTTCAGCCTGGGGGCGGGAAACAACGACGGCGGCGCGCGGGTCGGAGTCGGCACCGGCGTCTTCGACGTGGCGGGCTGCCCGCGCCGCAGCCTGCGCCCGCTGCTGCGGCTCGCCAGCCTCGACCGCTCGCTCTTTCCGGAATACGGCCATCACGTGCCGATCCGGATCGAAAACCGCCCGGGAACGGATCCCCAGGGGCGGCCCTTCCTGGCCGCGGTCCGGACCCTGGAATTCGGCGGGGTTACCCGCGTCATGCAGGACGACACCACGTGGTGGGAGCACACGGGCGACGCCGGGGCCCGGAGCGGCCAACTAGTGGATTCGCTCGGCCGGAGCGGCCTGGTACGGACCCGGCTGGACTGCAGCGCCGGCCAGGACGGGCGGATGCGGCTGATCTCGCGAGGCACGGCGCTGGCGGCGGGACGGCTGAGGATACCGCTCCCGCGCCTGCTGGATGCCGCGGCCTTCACCGAACAGTGGTGGGACGCTGCCGCCGGGCTGTTCAGGATCCGTACCAAGGTGCTCCAGCGCCAGTTCGGCACCGTCCTCGAATACGAGGGTGCCTTCGAGTACCGTCTGGAACCTGCGGCGCCTACGCCTCCGCCACCGTCTGGTTAAGCGCGTCCGCGGCCTGGCTGAGCCGGGCCAGGACCTGCCGGGCATGTTCGGGCGACAGGCCGGCGAGTCCGCCCGCGGGCACCAGCCGGACCTGGTGCAGCCGGGCGAGCGGGAGGCCCAGCTGCTGCCACGGCCGCAGCACGGAATCGACAATGGCCTTCACCTGCGGAACGTCCCCGGCCGCCGGGTCCGTGCCGATGACGCCCAGCCACACGGTACGCTCTGCCTCGGCCGCGGCGGCGATGTCTTCCCACTGGCCGGTCGACAGCCCGGCGACCGGCACGGCGAAACCGTCGAGCCTGGCGCTGTCCGCCACGGAAAACGGAACCTCCTCCGAGGACGGCAGCGAAACAACGGTCTGGGCCGCTCCCCCGGCGGCAGCCGCTTCCGCCAGCTCCCGCCACAACTGGGCCGCCTCCTGCCCGGCCACGGCCCGCAGCGTGCGGTAGCCGCTCGCCGTCGGTATGGTCCCCGCCATTACCCGGGCAGCTTCGGGCTCGTCGAGCTGCAGGATCAGGCCCGCTCCCGGGGCCGCGGTGCGGACCTGCGCCAGGTGTTCCACGATCCCGGCGGCCAGCGACTGGGCAACGTCGCGGCGTGCTCCGGGATCGCGCAGTACACGTTCGCCATTGTGCAGGTAGAGGCCGGCGGCGAGCGAGAGCGGACCGACGCACTGCACCTTCAGCCAGCGCCCGGGACGTTCCTCTCCGCCGATGATGTCGGCGAGGACGTTGATGTCCGTGCTGAGCGCCGAGGCGGCGCGCCGGTGGTCCAGCCCGGGCCGGTCCACGATCCGCCAGCCGTGCGGCTGCAGGTCGACCGGCAGCTCGACGAGCATGGCGGCGGTCCGGCCCACGGCATCCGAGCCGACGCCCCGGCCCGGCAGCTCGGCCAGATGGGGCAGGTTCGGCTCGCCCAGCTCGCCGCGGATGATCCGGGCAGCCTCCGCCGGATCGGTGCCCGGCCAGCTGCCCAGCGCCGTCGCCGTGACGGCTCCCGGGTCCGGGCGGGCTGCCGCCGGTTCGGGCGCCTGGGTGCCGTCGTTCCGTTCCGTGCTCATTCTCCCGACGGCTCGTCCGGCGTGGCCGGAGTCCTGATGCCGCCGTTGTGCTCGTCGGAAATCGCCTGGTGGTGCCTTATTACCTCGGAAATGATGAAATTCAGGAACTTCTCGGCGAAGGCCGGATCCAGGTGGGCGTCCTCGGCCAGCTGGCGCAGCCGGGCAATCTGCGCGGTCTCGCGGTCAGGGTCGGCGGGCGGCAGCTGGTGGCGCGCCTTGAGGTACCCCACCCGCTGGGTCGCCTTGAATCGTTCCGCCAGCAGATAGACCAGGGTCGCGTCGATGTTGTCGATGCTCCCGCGCACGGACAGCAGCTCCGTCATCACGTCCGGATCCACCCGCCCGGAGAGCGAGCTGGCGGCAGGGTCGAAGTCGTCGGCTGGGCGCGGTTCAGTCATGTCCCCAGTCTAAGGTTTGCCCGCCGGAGGGTGCGCAGCGGCCACGGTGTGTGAAGCTGCGGGACGGAATTGTCCGGTGGCGATGAGCCCGGCAACCAGCAGCAGCGGCACGATCCAGCCGGACCAGCCCAGCACCGAGGCGTGGAAGGTGGAGAACTGCCCGCCCGCCGCCACGAACAGGAACATGAGTCCGGCCGAGGCGTTCAGCGCTCCGTGCGCCAGCGCCGCCGGCCAGACGGAGCCCGAGCGGAGCCGCAGCCAGCCGAAGACGCCGCCGAAGGCCGTGCACATCCCGCACATGGCCAGGACGCCAAGCCAGCCCGGCCCGTCCGGATAGTTGTAGCCGAGCAGGATCAGCGGCGCATGCCAGGCGCCCCACACGACTCCGGATACGACGACGGCGGCCGGGGCCCCGAGCGGCATCAGCCGGGGCAGCAGCCAGCCGCGCCAGCCGAGCTCCTCGCCCAGCGCCGGGATGGTATTGATGACGGCCGCGAGCGCGATATTGATGGACTGGGCGGCCACCAGGACTCCGATCGGCAGGTCCGGAACGGCCAGTCCGACCGCCTGAGATTGCTGGGCCAGCAGCAGCCGGTAGCCGGAGAAGCCCACGAAGTCCGCCGGGTAGACGCCCAGCAGCGCGCCGATCGCCAGCGCCGCCAGCGCGAGCAGCACGGGCAGCACCAAACCCGCGGCGAGGAACAGCACGAACCTGCCCGCGGGACGGAACTGCACCAGCCCCAGTTCGCGCGGAATGGAGGGAGGCCGGTCAACGAACCGGCTGGTGGCCAGTGCGGCGGCCGCGGGGGCCGCCATCATCAGCACCGCATAGAGCGGGAACAGCGGCTCCCGCAGCCCGTCCCCGAGCCAGAGCGGCAGCGCCGCGAGCCAGGCCAGCGCGTAGGCCAGCAGGACGAAGACAATCACGGGCCGCCACTTCACCGCAGTCATGGGTTCACCCTAGCCGCGCCGGAAGCCGTGGCTCGAGTGGCGGCAGGGTCAGGAAACGCCGGCCGGGTCCCAGCTCAGCGAGCGTGCCGAGTCGATGGTCGCCTGCCCCAGGACGCGGCTGCCCTGGTAGAGCACCATCGTCTGTCCCGGCGCCACGCCGCGCATCGGGTCGACGAGGGTCACGAGCAGCTGCTGCCGCCCGTCCTCGTCCAGCTCGATCCGGCCGCGGGCCGGCACCGGGTCGCCGTGCGCCCGGACCTGGACCATGCAGTCGAACTCGGTCCGCGCCTCGACCTCGGCGATCGGCAGCCCGGCCCAGGAAACCTTGATGCCGCGCATCTGGTCCACCGCGAGCAGCGCCTCCGGGCCCACCACGACCTTGTTCTCCTTGGGCCGGACTTCCAGCACGAAGCGAGGCTTGCCGTCCGAGGCGGGCCGGCCCAGCTTGAGCCCGCGCCGCTGCCCCACCGTGAACGCGTTGGCGCCCTCGTGCTCGCCGACCACGGTGCCGGTCTGGTCCACGATCTGGCCCGGTTCCATTTCGATCTTCTCGGCCAGCCAGCCGCGGGTGTCGCCGTCGGAAATGAAGCAGATGTCGTGGCTGTCCGGCTTGTTCGCCACGGACAGGCCGCGGCGCGCCGCTTCCGCCCGCACCTCGGCCTTGGACGGAGTGTCCGCCAGCGGGAACATCGAGTGCTTGAGCTGCTCGTGCGTGAGGACGCCCAGCACGTAGGACTGGTCCTTCGCCCAGTCCGCCGCGCGGTGCAGCTCCCGGTTGCCGTGTTCGTCCTCGATGACCTTGGCGTAGTGGCCGGTGCAGACGGCGTCGAAGCCCAGCGCGAGCGCCTTCTCCAGCAGCGCGGCGAACTTGATCCGCTCGTTGCAGCGCATGCACGGGTTGGGCGTGCGGCCGGCCGCGTACTCGGCGATGAAGTCGTCCACCACGTCTTCCTTGAACCGCTCGGAGAAGTCCCAGACGTAGTACGGAATGCCCAGGATGTCGCAGGCCCGCCACGCGTCGCGGGAGTCTTCGATGGTGCAGCAGCCGCGGCTGCCGGTGCGCAGGGTGCCCGGCATCCGGCTCAGCGCCAGGTGGACGCCGACGACGTCGTGTCCCGCCTCCACGGCGCGTGCCGCCGCCACGGCCGAGTCCACGCCGCCGCTCATCGCTGCCAATACCTTCATGAAGTCATCCTCTTGTTGCTCAAAATCGTTGGTCCTGCCGCGGCCGGTCCCGTCGCTACCAGGGCTGGGTGCCGGCCGTCCGGATGCTGGACACGTGTCCGGCCATGCCGGCCTTCCTGGCCCGCGCGTACGCCTCCGGCAGTGCGGCCACCAATGCGTCAACGTCCGCGTCCGTCGATGTATGCCCGAGCGTGAAGCGCTGCGCCCCGCGGGCCTCCTCCTCGGTCAGCCCCATGGCCAGCAGGACGTGGGACGGCCGTGGCACTCCTGCCGTGCAGGCCGAGCCCGTGGACGACTCCACGCCGGCCAGGTCCAGCAGGAAGAGCAGGGAGTCCCCCTCGCAGCCCGGGAACGTGAAGTGCGCGTTGCCGGGCAGGCGCCGGCCCTCCAGGTGGGGATCCGGCGCGCCCCGCAGCACCGCCTCCGGGACGGCGGCAACGACGCCGGCAATCAGCTTCTCCCGCAGGCGCGCCAGCCGCGGGGCTTCTTCTGCCAGTTGGCCGGCGGCCTCCTCCGCCGCCGCGGCGAAGGCCGCGATCGCCGGGGTGTCCAGGGTGCCGGAGCGGATGTCGCGTTCCTGTCCGCCGCCATGCTGGACGGGCGTCAGCTTCACCGAGCGGCCGACCAGCAGCGCGCCCACGCCCACCGGTCCGCCGATCTTGTGGCCGCTGATGGCCATCGTGTCCAGGCCGGAATCCGTGAACGACACCGGCAGGTGCCCGAACGCCTGCACCGCGTCGGAATGCACCGGAATGCCGTGCGGCCGGGCCGCCGCCACGATCTCGGCGACCGGCTGCACGGTGCCCACCTCGTTGTTGGCCCACATCACCGTCACGAGTGCCACGGAACCAGGGTCGGCTTCGATTTCCCGCCGCAGCGCCTCGACGGAGACCACGCCGTCAGCGTCGACCGGCAGCCAGACGGCCTCGGCGCCCTCGTGCCGTTCCAGCCATTCCACCGTGTCCAGCACGGCATGGTGTTCCACCGGGGAGCACAGGATCCGGCGCCGCTTCGGGTCTTCGTCCCGGCGGGCCCAGTACAGGCCCTTGACCGCAAGGTTGTCGGCTTCGGTGCCGCCCGAGGTGAAGATGACTTCACTGGGGTGGGCCCCGGCCGCCGCGGCCAGCGTTTCCCGGGCGTCCTCGACCACGCGGCGGGCGCGCCGGCCGGAGCCGTGCAGCGAGGACGGATTGCCGCTGCGGCTAAGTTCATGGGTGAGTGCGGCCAAGGCCTGCGCCGAAATGGGCGTGGTCGCCGCGTGGTCAAGGTACACGGGCACACCAGAATCTTACCGTCCGGTCCCCGGCTTTCACGAACCGGCCGGGCGCGCAAGCCATTGACTTGCCCGGCGGCGCTTTCTAAAGTCAGGAGCATCGGTTTTAGAAAGTTCCGCAGACCGTGCCGGATTTTCTTGCAGCGCAGCACCGGCAGGGGCGAAGGAACCGAGCTGCAGGAGCCATGATGGAAAACCAGCCGTTCGTGATCGCCGGAGCAGGACTCGCCGGGGCAACCGCCGCCCGCACACTGCGCGAAGAGGGTTACGGCGGTCCACTGGTCCTCCTCGGCGCGGAGAAGCACGAACCGTACATCCGGCCGCCGCTGTCGAAGGCCTACCTGGCCGGCAAGGAAGAGGCCTCCGCGGCCCTGGTGCAGGAACCGGGCTGGTACGCGGACAACAACATCGACCTGCGGACCGGCGTCTCGGCCGCGTCGCTGCACCCCGGCGAGCACTCCCTTCGGCTCTCCGACGGCAGGTCCCTACAGTACAGCCGGCTCCTGCTGGCGACCGGCGCGGCCCCGCGGCGGCTGGACCTGCCCGGATCGGACTTCGCCGGCATCCACTACCTGCGCTCGGTCGAGGACAGCACCGGACTGAAATCCGCCCTGGCGGCCGGCGGCCGGCGGCTGGTCGTCATCGGGACGGGCTGGATCGGCATGGAGGTTGCCGCCACCGCGCGGACCCTGGGCAACGAGGTCACCATGGTCGGCCGGGACCAGGTGCCTCTGCGTGCCGCCCTCGGCTCCGTGATCGGCAACCGGTTCGCGGACAAACACCGCTCCGAAGGCGTCATCATCCGCACCGGCGCGCGCCCGATGGAACTGGCCGGCGAGGACGGACAGGTATCCGAGGTCGTGCTGGACAACGGCGAGCGCCTGCCCGCCGACCTGGTCCTGATTGCCGCTGGGGCTGTGCCCAATACGGCGCTGGCCGAGGCTGCCGGGCTCGCCGTTTCCAACGGGATCGACGCGGACGGCGGCCTGCGCACCTCCGCTGCCGACGTCTTTGCCGCCGGCGACGTCGCCAACGCCTACCACCCGGTCCTCGACGCGCCGCTGCGCAGCGAGCACTGGGCCAACGCGATCGAGCAGGGCAAGACGGCGGCCAAGGCGATGCTCGGGCGGGATGCGGTAAATGACGCGATCCCGTATTTCTACACCGACCAGTTCGATATCGGCATGGAATACTCCGGCTACTTCCCCTGGGCCACGGCTGACCCGGTCATCCGCGGCAGCATCGATTCCCTCGAATTCATCGCCTTCTGGCTGCGTGAGGGAACGGTGGTTGCTGGTATGAATGTAAACATCTGGGATGTCCAGGAACCCATCCAGGACCTGATCCGCTCCCGCCGCCCGGTGGCCGCCGAGGATCTGGCCGATACCGACAAGGAGTTGACCAGCCTGTGAGCCAAGCGGCCCTGCACGGCACGTACCTGCCGGCGCTGGAACACCCGGTGCATACATTCGGCACCCGCCGGATCGACTTCAGCCGGCAGGTCGCCCTGATGGCCATCGTCAACCGGACGCCTGATTCCTTTTACGACGCCGGCAGGACCTTTGCGCTCGACGCGGCGGTGGACGCGGCACTGGATGCCGTGGACGACGGGGCGGACTGGGTGGACATCGGCGGCGTCCCGTTTGCCCCCGGACCGGCACTGTCCGCCGCCGAGGAGGCGGACCGGATCGTCCCGGTGATCGAAGCGGTACGATCCCGGTCCGACGTCGTTATTTCCGCTGATACCTTCCTGCCCGAGGTGGCGCAGGCGAGCATCGCGGCCGGCGCCGATGTCATCAACGACACCACCGGGCTGCGCAACAAGGACCTTGCCGCAGTCGTCGCGGAAAGCGGGGTGCACATCGTCATCACCCACTCGCTCGCGGCGCCCCGCACCGTTTACCCCCGCCCGGAATACGCCGATGTGGTCGCCGAGGTCGGGGACTTCCTCCGCCGCAGGGTGGACGCGGCGCTGGACCTGGGCATCGCCGCGGACAAGATCATCATCGACCCTGGGCATGACCTGAACAAGAACACGCTGCATTCGCTGGAAATCACCAGGCGCTTCCGGGAGATCGCGGATCTCGGGTTCCCCGCCCTGGCCGCAGTCTCGAACAAGGACTTCATCGGCGAGACGCTCGGACAGGAGAAGAAGGACCGTCTGGCCGGCTCGCTGGCGGCTGCGGTGATGTGCATCATGAACGGCGCCCGGATAGTCCGCATGCACAACGTCGGCGAGGCCCGTTCCGCGGTGCGGCTGGTCGAGGCCGCCTTCGGCTGGCGCGAACCGGCATACCTGAGGCACAACATGGGCGACGTCAACGAGCCGGCCCGCGGCTGATACGGAAGGCAGCACATGGCATCGATGGCCGACGGCCTGGCCCCGATCAACCGGATTTTTCCCGAGCCTGTTTCCGCAGTCACGGACGAACAGCTGCTGCGGTGGTACGGCGACGTGCCGGACAAGCGGAACTGGGTCCGCTTCAATTTCGTCTCCAGCCTGGACGGTGCCGCCACGCTGGAGGGTCGGTCCGGCGGGCTGGGCAACGCCGTGGACCAGCATGTGTTCCAGCTGCTGCGGCGGCTGGCCGACGTCATCCTTGTCGGCGCCGGAACCGTGCGCGCCGAAGGATACGGCGGCGACCTGCTGGGGGCCGAGGCCCGGCGGTGGCGTGCCGACCGCGGCATGGCCGAGCACCCCGCCGTCGCCGTCGTCTCCGGCTCGCTGGACCTGGACCCGTCCGGCGCGTTTTTCGGCAAGGCTCCGGTGCGCCCCCTGCTGTTCACCTCGGCCGGGTCCGACCCGGCCCGCAGGAAGGAGCTCGAGGCCGTCGCCGACGTCATCGAATCGGGGCAGGAACGAGTGGAACCGGCCGGGATCGTCCGGGCGTTGGCCGAGCGCGGCCTGCAGCAGATCCACTGCGAGGGCGGGCCGGCGCTGCTGGGCTCCTTCGAAGATGCCGGCCTGGTGGACGAACTCTGCCTGACCGTCAGCCCGCTGCTCGTCGGCGGAACAGGGACGCGGATCGCCAGGTCAGAGGGCGGGCACCGGCCGCAGCCGCTCCGGTTGCAGCACGTCCTCGAATCGGACTCGATGCTGCTCCTGCGCTATGCCTCACACCGTCCCGCGCCCGCGGGCACCCCGGCTGAATTAGGCTAGGATCCCGGGCACGAAGACGGAAAGGCGGCCGTGACTCCACCATCGCATTATGAGACCCTTGGGCTGCCCACCAGCGCCTCGGCCAAACAGATCAAGGCCGCCTACCGCAGGGCCGCGCGCGCAACCCACCCGGACCACGGCGGAGACCCGGCCGCGTTCCGGCAGGTGACGCTGGCCTACGAAGTGCTGAGCAACCCGGACGCCCGCGCCACGTACGACCGGTCCTACGGGGCGGCGGGGGCGCCCGCGCCGGCCAGCGACACCGAGTCCTTCGCGGCCGGGCCGAACTTCACTACCGCCCCGCACCGGGCGCCGGACGGCCGCAACGCGGCCAAGGCCGCGGCGGTGTTCGTTCCGGCCTACGACTCACCCGATGCGTCGGCGGCCGTCCCCCTGGCGCTGGCGCGCCAGCAGATCCACGGCGTACCCCGCAAGCGCGGCATTTTCGGCGCGGCGTCGCGCCTGCAGCGCGAGGCGCGCACGGTGCGCCTGCTCTCCCAGCAGATCCTGCCCGAAATTCCGTCCGCACGGCTGGTGAACGGCCTGCACTCGCCGGACGGGCGCGGCTATATCGACCATGCCCTCCTGGCCGGATACCGCCTGGCCCTGATCGATTCCATGCTGCTGCCCCGCGGCATCTTCCAGTGGAACGGCACCACGCTGCGCAAGGACGGGCGCATCATCGAGCCGCCCCGGCTGGCTCCCGCGGTCCGGCGGATGCAGGATCTGTTCCCCGAGCTGAACGTCCAGGGCTGGACCGTCATTCACGCCCCCGACGGCAACCTGCACGAGCCCGTGATCGACTATGCCCGCGGCTATGATCCGCATTCACATTCCCCGGTGGACGTGGTCAACGCCGCGCGGCTGGTGCGGGAGCTGAAGTTCTTCCTCGCCTCAGGCCCCGCGCCGAATACCGTTCTGGTGCCGGCGCTCGGGAAGCTGCTGGCCGGCATGCACAGGTAGCCGCTCGCGGAGCAGCTGCCCCGGCGGACCGCCCGGCCCCGCCGGCAGGCTGAGCCGGAACGTCTAGGATGAAACCTGTGTTCCGCATTCTCTTCTACACCCCCGAAATCCCCGGCAATACCGGCAATGCCATCCGGCTCGCGGCCATCACCGGCAGCGAACTTCACCTGGTGGAGCCGCTCGGCTTCAGCTTCGAAGACTCCAAGCTCCGCCGGGCCGGACTGGACTACCACGACCTGGCCGTCGTCCACGTACACAAGTCGCTCGAGGAAGCCTGGGAGGCCCTGCAGCCGGAGCGCGTCTTTGCCTTCACGTCCGACGGCGAGCGGTCCTACGTCGACGTGGAGTACCGTCCCGGGGATGTGCTGATGTTCGGCCCGGAGTCGGTCGGCCTGCCCGTTGAGGTCAAGCAGGATCCGCACGTCACCGCGCGGCTGCGGCTCCCGATGCTGCCCTCGCTGCGGTCGCTGAACCTGGCCAACTCCGCTTCCATCGCCGTCTATGAAGCGTGGCGGCAGCACGGATTCGCCGGCGCCAAGCTCTAAGCCGCCGCCGCGTGCCGCCCGGGATTCGCGCAGGTTCCGCGGCTATGCTGGAAACCTATGGACACGCCACTGCCCCGCGACAAAGCATCCGCCAACGCCGACGACTTCGAACCCGGTTCCTACGCTGAGCAGGAGCCCGCGGCAGAGGCGTCCGATGATTCCTCGGTTCTGCATGCGGACCAGCTGACGGTGGAGGACGAAATTCCGGAGCGGCGCCCGATGCCGCGGCGCACGAAGCTGGTGCTGCTGGTGGTCGCCGCCGTGGTGCTGATCGTCGGAGCGTTTGCCGCGGTGCAGACCCTGGGCCGTTCCCCCGGCGACGCGGTCCTCGGGGCGGGAGACGTGGTGAAGACCAGCGTCGAGGGCGAGAACGGAGCCGCCGCGGATGTGGCCGTGTCCGCGGACCGCAACGCCGCCGTCGTTACTTTCCGCAACCTCCCCGCGCCCGGCAACGGACAGGTCTACCAGCTATGGAAGATACCGGCCAGCGGTTCGGCGCCGGTCTCCGTCGGCTCGCTGAGCAGCGAAAACATCAGCGGCGAAGAGCCGGCGGTGGTGGAGAATATCTCGGGCTACAAGGCGGCGGCCCTGACCCTCGAGGCCCGCGGCGGAGCCCAGTCCCCGACCCCGCCGTTCACCCTTGAAATGAAACTCGCCGAGTAGGCCCGGCGCGGGACCGGCGGCCCTCAGGAACCCGCCGGTCCCGGAAGGCGCCATCGTCCCGCCAGGTCAGAAGCCGGCGATCGTGGACGGCGTGTTGATGCCGACCACGTGGAAGGCCTCCGCGCTGGAGCCCTCCGGAAGGCCGCCGCGCCGCGCGTTCTCCTGCATCATCGCCTTGACCCGGCTTTCCATTTCCGTGACGTCCGGGTGCTGGCTGGCATGGACCCGGATGGCCGCGATCTTGACGTCGACCAGGTCCGTCACGTCCACGTAGTGGTTCTCCCGCTCCCGCGGAGCCCCGTAGAACCAGAGGTACGGAAGTTTGTAGGCCGGCAGCCCGCCGGCCGCCAGCTCCGGATAGGCGTAGGGGTTTTCGACCGCCGGGTAGACCGCCCTGGTGACGGCCTCGCCGCAGGCCAGATGGTCCGGGTGGCTCTTCTGGATCCGGTCCCAGGCGCGTTCCGGGTGCATGGCAAGCACGATCTCGGGCCGGATGCGGCGTATCAGTTCTACGGTCTTGCCGATGACCTCATAGCTGGGTTCGAGGAAGCCGTCGCGCTCGTGGAAATAGTGGATGCCGCGCGCGCCGGTGATCCGCGCTGCCTCTTCCTGCTCCGCCGTCCGCCGCGCCACGATGTCCGGGCGGTGGGCCTCATCGAAGCCTCCGGCATCGCCGTCGGTCATGATGCAGTAGCTGACGTCGCTGCCGGCGGCAGCCCAGCGGGCGATCGTCCCCGCCGCCCCGAAATCGAGGTCGTCCGGGTGGGCGGCAAAAACCAGGACGCGCGCCGGCGCCAGCGGGGCGCCGGCTTCTTCCGGTTCGACCACGGCCGCCGCTAGCTCTTCCGCTTGCGGATCTCGGCCGCAGCCTGCGGCAGGACCTTGAACAGGTCGCCCACGATGCCGAAGTCCGCGATCTCGAAGACCGGGGAGTCCGGATCCTTGTTCACTGCCACGATCACCTTGGACGTCTGCATGCCGGCCTTCTGCTGGATGGCGCCCGAGATGCCGGCGGAGATGTAAAGCTGCGGCGAAACCGTCTGGCCGGTCTGGCCCACCTGCGCCGAGTGCTCGATCCAGCCTGCATCCGTAGCCGCGCGGGAGGCACCGACCGCTCCGCCGAGGGCGTCCGCCAGGTCCTCGACCGCGGAGAAGTCCCCGTTCACGCCGCGGCCGCCGGCGACGACGACGCGTGCCTCGGAAAGTTCCGGACGCCCGCTGGAGGCCTTTTCCGACCGGCCGGTGATCCGGGCCGCGGGCGCGCCGGCGGGCACCGGGACCGTCTCGGTCCGGGGCGACGTGGCCTGCGGGACCGTTTCGGCCTCGATGCTGTTGGCCTTGAACGTGATGATGGGCGTCCCGGTCCGGACCTGCGCGTCTACCGTGTAGGCGCCGGCCAGCACGCTCTTGGTAGCCGTGAAGTCATTGGCAACCGCAATGGCATCGGTAACGACACCGCTGCGGCGCTTGATGGACAGCCGGCCGGCGATCTCCTTGCCGTCGAAGGTGTTGGGCAGGAGGACCGCCTGCGGCTGCGTCCGGTCCATGGCCGCCGCGAGGAAGTCCGCCTTGCGGACGGCGAGGACATCGTCCAGGTCCGCGGAGTCCGCGTGGACGACGGCGGCGGTGCCGTACTCGCCGAGGGCCGCAACCAGGCCGTCACTGACCGGCCCGGGGACCGCAGCCACGGGCTCGCCGAGGCTGCGCGCGAGCGTCAGCAGTTCCCGGTGGCTCTTATGCAGGGCGCCGTCCGGAGTGTCGATGAAGACAAGAATGTTGGTCATGTTCGTGGAATCCTTTCCGGTCCGCCGCCGCTACAGCAATTTCTGGCCGGCAAGGAAGTCGGCCAGGCGGATGCCGGCATCGCCCTCATCGGTGATGATGGTTCCTTGCGCACGCGCCGGGCGGGGCTTGGCCTCGACGACGGACGTCCAGGCGCCCGCGGCGCCGACCTCCGCCGCATCCAGGCCGAGGTCCGCAAGGGAAAGCTGCGTGATGGACTTCTTCTTGGCCGCCAGGATGCCCTTGAAGTTCGGGTAGCGCGGCTCGTTGATCTGGTCGGTCACGGACACCAGCGCGGGCAGCGGCGCCTCTAGGGTGGCCGAGTGGCTGTCCGACTCCCGCCGGGCCGTCACGGTGTTCCCCGCGACCGCCAGTTCCGAGGCGAACGTGATTTGGGCCAGACCGAGGCGCTCCGCCAGCTGGGCGGGGACCAGCGAGGTCTCGCCGTCCGTGGAAGCCATGCCGGTCAGGACCAGGTCCACGTTGCCCAGCGTGCGGATCGCCGCCGCCAGCGCCAGGGAGGTTCCGGCCGCGTCGGAGCCGGACAGGGCATCGTCGCAGACGTGGAGGCCCTGCGTCGCACCGATCTGCAGCGATTTCTTGACAGCGTTGACCGCCGCCGCGGGGCCCATGGTCAGGGCGGTGACGACGTTGCCGGCCTTGGGGCCGCCGCGGGCTTCCGAAAGCTGCAGCGCGGCTTCGAGGGCGTACTCATCAAGCTCGGAGAGGATGCTCTCGTCCCGTTCCAGGGTGTAATCGTCGTCGGACAAATGGCGGTCGAACTGGGCGTCCGGTACGTGCTTAACCAGAACCACAATGTTCAGGGCAGGATCCTGCATCGTTGCTTCGTCTTCCTTCCGCGGTGCCCCGCAATGCTCTGCCGGTACAACTTACCTAACCATACCGGCAGCGGGGCGGACGAACGGGCCCGGCCCCGAACCGGAACGGCCGCGTCCCCCGATGCGGGGAACGCGGCCGTACTCAACCGGTGGGGTCACTTGCCGGGATTTTCGCCGATCTTCACGTCCACGGTCTGCTCATTGCCTCCGCGCAGGACCTTCAGGGCTACGGTGCTGCCGACTGCATGTTCGCGGATGGCCGCGGTCAGGGAGACGCTGTCCTCGATAACCCGGTCTTCGACGGCAGTGATGACATCGCCCTTGCGCAGGCCGGCTTCGTCAGCCGGAGATCCATTGACCACGTCCGCGACCTCCGCCCCGACGGAGAACTGGGTTCCGCCGCTGGAGTTGTCGGAGGCCTTGGCCGTGACGCTCACGCCCAGATAGCCGTGCGTGGCCTTCCCGTTCTTGATCAGCTCGTCGGCGATCCGCTGGGCGTAGTTGCCCGGGATCGCGAAGCCGACGCCGATGCTGCCGCTGTCCTGGCTGGCCGAAGCGATCGCGACGTTGACGCCGATGACGTCGCCCTTGGTGTCCACGAGGGCGCCGCCGGAGTTTCCGTGGTTGATGGCGGCGTCCGTCTGGATGACGTTGAGGTAGATGCTGCCGCCGGACGAGGAGGAGGAATTGCCGTTGGAGTTCTCGTCCGGGAACTGGAAGTTCCACTGGTCGTTCGGGGCGGGGCTCTGTTCTTCCTTCGGGGCTTCGGAGGACGAGACGCTGATGGTGCGGCTCAGCGTCGAAATGATGCCGTCCGTCACCGTGCCGCTGAGCCCCAGCGGGGCGCCGATGGCGATGGCCGTATCTCCGACGTTGAGCTTGTCCGAGTCGGCGAACGACGCCGGCGTCAGCCCGTCTGCCTCGATTTTGATCACGGCCAGGTCCGAGAGCGGGTCGGTCCCGACGACCTTGGCCTCGTGGACCTGGCCATCGCTCGTGCGCACCTCGAGGGTGGGGTTCGAGGCTTGGCCGCCAAGGGTGACCACGTGGGTGTTCGTCAGGATGTGGCCCTCGCCGTCGAGGATGATGCCGGAGCCGGAGCCGCCGGAGTTCCCCGACGCGACCGAGATCGTGACCACGCTCGGCGACGCCTTGGCTGCGGCCGCGGTGATTTCGTTGACGGAGTCGGTGTTGTTGACGATCAACTGCTGGGCCGACGCGCCCGCCACGGATGCGACCGAGCCGCCCGCCAGGGATTGTGCCCCGACGGCCACGCCGCCGCCGGCCAGGCCCGCCAGCAGCATGCCCGCCACCAGGGTCCCGCTGCCGAAACGTTTCTTCGCCGATGGTTTCGCGGCCGGCGCCGGACCCGCCCCGAAGGCCTGCGGCTGCCCGAAGGACTGTCCCGGATACTGGCCGTAGGACGGCGCGGAGTGGGGATACTGCCCTTGGCTCCCGCCCTGTCCGTACGACGGCAGGCCGTATGACCGCTGGCCCGAACCGTCCGGCCGCTGCCAGCCGGAGATCGGCTGGGTGGCCTGTGCCGACGTTGGGATGGACTGGGTATCGGCGGAGGCGGACGCCCCCGGTGCCTGGTCGGCCGACGATGACCGGTCGGTATGGCCCTGGCCGGACGCAGGAGGAGTCTGCGGCTGCGGCGGCACTGCCGGGTTGTACCGGGGGTCGCCATCCCGATTGTGCTCAGACATGGTCTTCCTTTCTCGAAGCTGTTTCCACTATGCCTCGCTGCGCTGGGACTACGGCGCACGTTGGCTGGAAGTTATCTGGGAAGATGCCGAACGCCACACCGCCTTGCCCACCGGCGGAACCCTCTTCTGACCTTGGGCGTTGGTTCGGTAGACGCTCCCGCGGACGCACCATAGAATCGCAAGTGGGGGCGGGACGGAGGGTCTGCCTCTGGCAGCCGACACCATATCAGGCCGCCGTCCATGACTGCACCACCAGGTGCTGAAGGGTTCTTGATGCGACCATTGCTCGCGCGGTTAGGGGCCGCTCTCGGCCTGTCGATAGTGCTCATGTCCCCTGCCGCAGCCATGGCCGAGCCTCCGGTCGACATTCCGCCCGGCGAGTTCGTGGTGGACCAGGCGAACGTCCTGGGTGCGGACAAGGCCGAGGTGGAAAACGCGGTCGAGGATTTGCGGCAGGAGCACGGGCTCGGCCTCTTCGTGGTCTACGTGGACACTTTCGAGGACCCGGCCGATCCGCACGACTGGCTCGTGGCGACGGCGCGAAACAAGGGCTTGGGCAGCTCGGACAGCATGCTCGCGGTGGCCGTCGAGTCCCGCAAGGCGTGGTTCCAGTCGGCCGAAGGCAGCGCGATCCGGCCGTACGACCAGCAGATTTTCCAGTCCATCAGCCCGGCCCTGTCCCGCGGCGATTGGGCCGAGGCCGGCGTGCTGGCCGCCCAGGCCGTCTCCGATGTCGCGTCCGGCGGCAGCGGGGACGTGGGCTCTGCATCTTCCGGAGGCTCGCTGGCGCCCGTGCTGCTGCTCGGCGGCGTCGTCGCTGCCGGCGGCGTGGGCACCTACCTCTACGTGAAGAACAAGCGCCGGCGGGGTCCCGGACAACGGCAGCAGCACATCCAGGTCGGCCCTGACGGCCGTCCGCTGGACCCGCACCAGGCCATGAGCGTCGAGGACCTGAGGAAAAAGGCAGGCAGCCTGCTCATTGCCGCGGATGATGCCATCAAGTCGAGCGAGCAGGAGCTGGGCTTTGCCATGGCCCAGTACGGCGAGGACGCCGTCAAGCCGTTCTCCGATGACATCGCTGCGGCCAAGACCCACATGATGGAATCCTTCAAACTCCAGCAGCAGCTCGACGACCATATTCCGGACACCGAGGACCAGCAGCGGGCCTGGCTCGGGGACATCATCCGGCGCTGCGAGGCAGTCAGCGCGTCCCTCCAGGAGCACAAAGAGGACTTCGACGCGCTGCGCGAGCTGGAGAAGAATGCGCCCGCGGCGCTGGCCGACGCACGCAGCTCCGCGGAGGCGGCCCGGGGCCGGCTTCAAGCCGGCCGGGGCACCCTGGACCAGCTGCGCTCGCGCTACGCGGACTCGGCCCTGCAGCAGGTTGCCGACAACATCGACCAGGCCCAGGAACGCCTCGACTTCGTCGCGAACGCCGGAGCAACCGCGGAGGAGAAGCTGGCCGCCGGGGACCGGAGCGCCGCCGTCGTTGCCGTTCGGGCCGCGGAGGAGAGCGTCCACCAAGCCAATGTGCTGCTGGACGCGATCGACAAGACCGCCAGGGACCTCGACGGAGCCAGGGACACGCTGGAACGCACTGTGGCGGACACGGCCCAGGACCTCGCCCAGGCCCGGGCGCTGATCGCCAACGGCCAGCACCCGGAACTCGCCGGGCCGGCCGCGCAGGTCGAGACTGCCCTGGACACGGTGAAGCGCGAAATCGCGGGCGGCCGGACCGATCCGATTGCCCTGGTCCAGCGGCTCGAAGCGGCCAACTCGGAGCTGGACCAGGCACTCGCCGGTGTACGGGACGCGCAGGACCGGGCGCGCCGCGCCCGGGAGGCCCTCCAGCATGCCATCATGTCCGCCCAGGCGCAGATCTCCGGCACCTCGGACTACATCCGGGCGCGGCGCGGCGGCGTCGGCAGCGAAGCCAGGACCCGCCTTGCGGAAGCCGAGCGGAACCTCGACTACGCCATCCAGATCGCCGACTCGGATCCGGAGCAGGCCCTCAACTACGCCCAGCAGGCCAGTGCCCTTGCGCAGCAGGCCAGCCAGATGGCCCAGCAGGATGTCGACGGCTTCGGCGGCATGGGCGGTTTCGGCGGAGGAGGCATGTTCGGCGGACGCGGCGGCGGCCTAGGCGGCGCCATCCTCGGCGGCATCCTGATCGACTCCATTCTCCACGGCGGCCACCACGGCGGCGGCGGCTTCGGCGGCGACGGCGGCGGCTTCGGCGGCGGCGACGTCTTCGGGGGCGGCGGCTTCGGCGGCTTCGGCGGAGGATTCGGAGGTGGCGGATTCGGCGACGGCGGAGGTGCCGGCGGCAACTTCTAACAAGAGATGGACTCGACCAGCCTGACGGCTGTCACGGAAACCAGATAGCAGATCGAAAGGTAATCCCTGTGGTAAAGCAATCAATTTTCGGCCGTATCTCCCAGCTGGCCAAAGCCAACGTCAATGCCCTGCTCGACCAGGCCGAGGATCCGCAGAAAATGCTGGACCAGATGGTCCGGGACTACTCGAACAACATCGCAGAGGCCGAAAGCGCCGTCGCCCAGACCATCGGCAACCTGCGGATGCTCCAGGACGACCATAACGAGGACATGGAGAACGCCCGCAGCTGGGGCAACAAGGCGCTGGCCGCCAGCCGGAAGGCGGACGAGTACCGGGCCTCCGGCGACACCGTCGATGCCGAGAAATTCGACAGCCTCGCCAAGGTCGCCATCCAGCGGCAGATTGCCGCCGAGAACGAGGCGCGGGGCGTCGAACCGACCATCGCGTCGCAGACCGAAGTCGTCGAGAAGCTCAAGACGGGCCTCAACCAGATGAAGGGCAAGCTGACCGAGCTGCAGAACAAGCGCAATGAGCTGGTTGCCCGCTCGCGCACCGCTGCCGCCCAGTCGCAGGTCCACGACGCGCTCAAGAGCATCGACATCATGGATCCGACGAGCGAGGTCAGCCGCTTCGAGGAGAAGGTCCGCCGGGAAGAGGCCCGCGTCCGCGGAGCCAACGAACTCGCGGCGTCCAGCCTCGACGCCCAGTTCGAAAGCCTGGAAGATCTGGGCGAGCAGACCGAAATCGAAGCACGTCTGGCCGCGCTGAAGTCCGGCACGGCGCCGGCCTCGCTCGAGTCGGGGCAGTAACCGCAGCCGCACAGGGGCGGGGCGGCGGATCAACCGATCTGCCGCCCCGCTTTGCTGCCTCAAGCGCCGGTGTCCCCGCCGCCGGACCCCTCACTGCCCGGCCGGCTGCTCCGTCCCGCGGCCGGAGTGGTCCGCGTATTTGCGCCGAACGGCCAGCGGCAGGACCACCCACATCAGCACCAGCAGCAGGACCAGCACGGCCGCTGTGATGGTGGCAGCCGTCCGGCCCAGCACCATGTCGAAAATGAGCCATGTCGTACCGATCAGGATGAGTCCGGCGAACAGCATGGCTCCGCGAATGATCCGATCGCTGTTTTCCACCAAGGCCAGCCGGATGTGCCGCCGAAAGAAGACCCGGTGCATGTTCACGGCCGTCAGCAGCAGCGCCGTGATGCTCGCGGAAACGAAGACCAGGGCCAGGTAGACGGCGACCTGCAGGCCGTCCAGCTCGGCAAACTTCGCCTGGAAGGGCAATGTGAGCAGGAATCCCGCCAGGATCTGGATGCCTGTCTGCATCACCCGCACTTCCTGCAGGAGCTCGTACCAGTTCCGGTCCAGCTTCTCCGCAGGTGTTTCATTACGTCCGCGCGGAGGCTCCTCGAGTTCGTCGCGGGAATCAGTGCCCATGAGCCGACACTAGCGCGGACCGGCGGATCCGGTGCGGATTTTGCGGGAAATGCAGGAAGGCCCCGGCCGGATTCCTCCGGTCGGGACCTTCATTCGTTGCGGGGAGAGGATTTGAACCTCTGACCTCTGGGTTATGAGCCCAGCGAGCTACCGAACTGCTCCACCCCGCGGCGCTCTAAATACCTTACAGGCCGCGGGGTGGCTGGGCAAATCGGCCGCTACGGCGCCGGCGTTTCCGTCGGAGCCGGGGTGGCCTGGCCTTCGGCCGGCGGGGTCTCGCCGGTGATCTTGCCTTCGGCTTCTATGGCCTTGCGCAGCGCCGCCTGCAGCTTCTCCTGCGCCTTGCCATACGCCGCGAAGTCGCCCTCGGCCAGTGCCGCCTGGCCTTCCTGGATGGCGGCCGAAGCAGCCTGGAGCGCATCCTGCAGCGTCTTCTGGTTGTCCACCTCTGCAGGAGGGCCGCCGGCGTCCTCCGGAGTCTCCCCTACGTTCCCCTGGTCTCCCGTGGTCGCGCCGGAGTCACCTTGGAAGACCTGGTCGAGGGCCTCGGACAGGGTCGGGGCGAAGCCGACTTCCTCGCCGAAGCTGACCAGCACCCGGCGCAGGGTCGGGTAGGAAGAGGCTCCGGAGGACTGCACGTAGACCGGCTGCACATACAGGATGCCGCCGCCGACGGGCAGCGTCAGCAGGTTGCCGTTGATGACCTCGGAGGCGCCCTGCCGCAGCAGGTTCAGTGCCTGCGAGACCGTCGTGTCCGAGTTGAACAGGTTCTGGGCCTGTCCCGGGCCCGGGACGGTGATCTCGCGCGGCAATTCAAGCAGCCTGAGCTTGCCGTAGTCTTCCGATTTCACGCCGTCCTTGCCGGTACCCGCGTCGGCCTCCGCGGACAGGAAGCCGTAGAGCACGTTGCGCGGCTCGCCGCCCGGCGCCACGAATGGAATGAACGGGGTCGTCAGCGAGAACGCCGCCGTGTCCTGGCCCGGCATCTTGAGCGACAGGTAGTACGCGGGCTGTTTGACGTCCGTATTGGCGCCCAGCGTGGGATCGGTCGGGACGCTCCAGGCGTCGCTGTTCTCGTAGAAGCGGCCGACGTCCGTCACGTGGTAGCGGGCGAGCAGTTCGCGCTGCACCTTGAACAGGTCCTCCGGATAGCGCACGTGCGCCATCAGTTCGGCGGACATCTCCTTGTACGGCTTCAGCGTGGTCGGGAAGACCTTCTGCCAGGCCTGGAGCAGCGGGTCCTGGTCATCCCAGGCGTAGAGATCCACCGAGCCGTCGTAGGCATCCACGGTCGCCTTGACGGCGTTCCGGATGTAGTTGATGTCCTCCGGCGGCAGCGCGACCGCACGGCCTTCGGCGGTCTGGGTGTCCTGCGTGGCCCGTTCCAGCTGCTGCGGGGTCGAGTACGGGAAGTGTTCGCTGGTGGTGTAGGCATCCACGATCCACTTGACCCGGCCGTCCACGATTGCGGGATAGGGGTTGCCGTCCACGGTCAGGTAGGGCGCGACCTTTTCCACACGCTCGCGGGGATTGCGGTCGTAAAGGATCTGCGACTCGGAGTTGACCGTGTCGGAGAGCATCAGGTCCGTGGACTGGAACTTCAGCGCGTAGACGAGCCGGTTGAACCAGTTGCCGATGCTCGGACCGCCCTCGCCCGTGAACGTGTTGCGCGATTCGGTGTCCGCTCCGGCGCTCTGCGGGCGGTCGATTTCCACGGGCGACGCGCCCTCCGGGGCACCGACGACCGAATAGTCCGGCGAGGACTCGCCGAAGTAGATGCGCGGCTCGTAGGTCGAGTCGTCCCCCAGCTTGCCGGTCGAGGGAATTCCGCTCAGCAGGAACGACGGCTTGCCGTCCGCCTGCACCTGGGAACCTGCGGCGGCCACGACTCCGTAGCCGTGCGTGTAGAGGACGTGCTCGTTGACCCAGCCGGACGGGATGCCGCCGGTGTTCAGTTCGCGGACCGCGATGACGGTGTCCTGCACCTTGCCGTCGATGTTGTAGCGGTCCACGTTGAGCGTGTCGGAGAACTGGTAGTACTGGCGGAACTGCTCGAGCTGGGCGAATGCATTGGACACCAGGTTCGGGTCCAGCAGGCGGATGTTCGCCGTCGTTTCGGCATCCTGGCGCAGGGCGCCGGCTTCGGCGTTCACGGTGGCGTCGTAGGACGTGACCTCCGTGTCCTCGAGCCCATAGGCCAGGCGGGTCAGGCCGATGTTGCGTTCAATGTAGTCGGCTTCGAGGTTGCGCTCGTTAGGCGTGACCTGGAAGCGCTGGACCACCCACGGGTAGACGCCGCCCGCGAGGATCGCCGTCACCACCAGCATGGCCGTGCCGACCAGCGGGAGCCGCCAGCGGTTCATCACGGCGGCCACGACGAACAGGATCGCGACGATGATCGCGGCGACGGAGAGGATCGCCTTGGTCGGAATGACCGCGTGCACGTCCGTGTAGAGGGCGCCGGTCCAGCTGCCCGAGTTGGACTGCACTGTGCTGTAGCGGTCCAGCCAGTAGTTCACGCCCTGGAGGACCAGGAACAGCGCCGCGAAAACGGCGACGTGGATGCGTGCTGCGTTAGAGGCGAAAAAGCCCTTTTCCTCCAGCCGGATTCCGCCGTAGAGGTAATGGGTGAGCAGGCCGGCGATGCCGGCGATCAGCACGACGCTGACCAGGAAACCCGTGATGAAGCCGAGGAACGGCAGGGTATTGAGGTAGAAGCTGTAGTCCAGGCCGAACTGGGGGTCCTGCTGGCCGAACGGCACCTGGTTGAAGAACAGCAGGACTGTCTGCCATGCGGACGCCGCGGCGGTGCCGGCAAAGCCGCCGAGCACGATCGGGATGCCGACCATCAGCAGCTTGCGCACCGGTTCGAGCTGTTCCTGGTACCGGTTGAGGTTGTCCTGCATGGCATTGTCAGGCGCGTACACCGGACGGGAACGGTAGGCCACGCGGAGGCTCAGGTAGACCGACACCGCCATCACGAGGAACGCGACGACGAAGATCGCGATCCGGGTGCCGTTTTCCTTGAGGAAGACTTCCAGATACCCCAGCTGGTCGTACCACAGGATATCCGCGTAAACCTGCGAAAAGAACACGAAGGCGACCACGAGGACGGCCACCACAATCAGGGTGGGTACCAGGGGCGAACGCTTCTTCTTCAGCGGACTTGGTGCTGTTGGCCGGTCGTCAAAGGGCCGGTCTGATCCGAAAGTCACTCTCTACCTCATTGTCTGCATGCATCGAGCATTACGGCGTGCCGGGGGCACAAAACCCTCCGGTTGTTCCACGATTGCGCAGGCCTGGAGGTTCCGCTGCCCTCCATTCTGCCTTGCGGCACTGACCGGCGCGAAGCCGAGCGGAGGCAGTGCCGGAATCCGACACCCGATTGTGACTTTCAGCCGCAGGACGGCAACCCGGCCGTGCTGCCGCTCCCGATCCGTTCGACGGCCTTGACCGCCCCGTCCAGGTTCTCGACCTTGACCACCTGCATGCCGTCCGGGACATGTCCCGCGACTTCGCCGCAGTTACCGGCCGGCGCCAGGAAGACAGTGGCGCCCTGGTCCCTTGCACCGTCCATCTTCTGGACGATGCCGCCAATAGGGCCGACCTTCCCCTCGGCGTCGATGGTCCCAGTTCCGGCGAAGTGCTTGCCGCCCGTCATTTCTCCCGGCGTCAGCTTGTCGACGATGCCCAAAGCGAACATGAGGCCGGCACTCGGGCCACCGACGTTGTCGAGCTGGATCTTGACGTCGTAGGGGAAATCGAAGTCGGTGCCCAGCAGGACACCGAGCTGGAATTCGCCGTCGTCGTTCGCTTTAGGAGTGACTTCCACGTCCAGTCGCTTCCCGTCCCGGACCACACCGAGCTCAACCGGCTTGCCGTGCCCGGCGTTGAGCTCGGCGCGCAGCACCTCGATCCCGGTGATCGGCTTGCCGTTGACCGTGGCGACGACATCGTCCATCTTCAGCAGGCCCTCGGC
This sequence comes from Arthrobacter mangrovi, assembly GCF_026011795.1. Lineage (GTDB taxonomy): Bacteria > Actinomycetota > Actinomycetes > Actinomycetales > Micrococcaceae > Crystallibacter > Crystallibacter mangrovi. The sequence continues at coordinate 203,526 of NZ_BRVS01000005.1, forward strand.
GGCCGCATTGTCGGCAAAGCCGACGACGGTCATCCGCTGGTCGAACTTCACGCCCAGGTGCGCCAGCGCCGCGGCGACCGAGGTCTCCTGGGAGGACGTCATGGCTTCCGCGTTCTGGTTCTGGATTTCCTCCCCGGTCACTCCCGGAGGATAGACAAGTTCCTCCGGGGCCACGGTCTGCCGCGGATCGAGCCACGCCGCGGCGACCTCGAACAGGCGGACAGGGTTCCGCGGCCCGCCGCTCATGTAGACGGTGGTCAGGTCCAGGTTGCCGGAGGTGGGGTAGGTCTTCTCCCCCGGTATTTCGATCAGCGTCCGGCTGTCCACGGCACCAATGGTGTTGAACGACGGCCCCGGTGTCTCGATGACGTAGGGGGCCGGCAGCAACAGTCCGGCAAGTCCCAGGCCTGCCCCGACGATCCCCGCGGCCATCATGACCGGCCGGCGCCGGTTCTTCGGCGGGTTCGGCACCGCCGGCGGCTGCTGGCCGCCGGCCGCCGTCTGCGTCGGCTCGATCAATGGTTGTCCTTCCGGAAGCGGGCACGTCGGTGGAGAATGTCCTGCCCAAAGCCTACGCGCTCGGCGGGATCCGGCCGGTCGTCCCGCAGTGCGCGGCCAGCCCCGCCGTGGATTCCCGTACCGGCCGCCGCGCGGATTTGCCCTCAGCGAACCGCCGCGATGCCGCGCGACAGGCCGGGAAAGCTACCGGTAACGTGGAACCAGCAGCAGCAAGGAGCGCCCGTGGCCCGCGCTGCTGCCCAGGCCCTGTATCCGCGGCAACCCCCACAAGGACCGGTGGTAGTGATGACGTCCAATCCAGCCAACAATGGCGATGATCCCCAGGATCCGCTCTCCGAGATGTTTGCCAAGTTCTTCGGCGGCGGAGAAGGCATGGATCCGGCGGAGATGGCCAAGGCGGCCGGCCTGCCCTCGGACCCCAACATGCTCGCGCAGATGTTCCAGCAGGTCCAGGCCATGATGAGCGCGGGCGGCGACGGGCCGGTCAACTGGAAGCTGGCGCACGAGAGCGCCCGCCAGGTCGCGGCTTCCGACAATGACCCCTCGATCGGCGCGAACCAGGCCCGCGAGGTGGACGAGGCCCTGCGGCTCGCCGAGCTGTGGCTGGATCCCGTGACCGATTTCGAGGGTACCGGCCTCATTGGCCGGGCCTGGTCCCGTGCCGAATGGGTCGAAGCCACGCTTGGCACCTGGAAGCGCCTGACCGAGCCTGTGGCCAACAGCATCGCGTTTGCGCTGACCTCCGCCATGACCGAGCAGGTTCCCGAAGAGATGAAGGAAATGCTGGGCGGCGCCCGGTCGATGCTGCAGAACATGGGCGGCGCCCTCTTCGGGATGCAGCTGGGCCAGGCCGTGGGCGCCCTTGCCAAGGACGTGGTCAGCTCCACCGACATCGGCCTGCCGCTGGCCGAGGGGAAGATGGCGCTGCTGCCGACCAACATGAAGGCATTCGGCGAGGGACTGGACATTCCCGAATCGGAGATCCGGCTGTTCCTGGCCGTCCGCGAAGCCGCCCACGCACGCCTCTTCATGCACGTGCCGTGGCTTGCCGGGCACCTGCTGGGCGCGATCGAGAGCTACGCCCGCGGCATCCACATCGATATGTCCCGGATCGAGGAAGTGGCCCGGGACATCGACCCCACGAATCCCGAAAGCATGCAGAACGCATTCTCGCAGGGCGTGTTCATGCCGCAGCGGACGCCCGAACAGGAAGCGGCACTGCTCAAGCTCGAAACCACGCTCGCCCTGGTGGAGGGGTGGGTGGACGAGCTCAGCGCCGCCGCCACCGCCAACCTGCCGTCCTCGGGCGCCTTGCGCGAAGTGGTCCGCCGCCGCCGCGCCACCGGCGGCCCTTCGGAACATGCCTTCGCCGCACTGGTCGGACTGGAGCTCCGGCCGCGCCGGCTGCGCGATGCCGCCGCGCTGTGGGCCGCGCTGAAGGAAGAGCGCGGCCTCGCCGGCAGGGACGCCATCTGGCACCACCCGGACCTGCTGCCGACGGCCGAGGACCTGGACGATCCCGCCGGCTTCAGCTCGCGGCGCCAGCTGCTCGATGCCTCGGACGCCGAAGTGGACGAGGCGCTCCAGAAGCTTCTCTCGGGCGGCTTCGATGAGCCGCAGGCGGGGAAGGATTCCGCGAGTGGCGGCGAGTCCGGCGACGACGGCGAACCCGGGACCCCGGGCAGGGACCCCAAAGCACCCGACGCTTAGTCCGCGTCCGCAGATCCGCCCTCGGCGCCGCCGTCGTTCCTGAGGCCCTTGGCCGTGGCGAAGTCGACGCCGTGCAGGAATCCCTTGGCGCGGTCCAGATCGGGGTAGGACCGCAGCAGCCGCCAGAAGGCGGCGCTGTGGTCCGCCTCGATCAGGTGCGCCAGCTCGTGCAGGATGACGTAGTCCACCACCCAGGCAGGCATGTCCGCCAGCTTGTCCGAGATGCGGATGCTCCTGCTCGCCGGCGTCGCCGAGCCCCACCGGCCGTTCTGGTTCGAAACCCAGCGGATGCGGCTCGGCCTGGGCGCACCGTCGATGTACCGCTCCGAAAGCGCCACCGCCCGCGCCATCAGCTCGCCGTCACCGGCCGCGAGCCGCTTCTGGCCCGCACTCTGGCGCGCCTCCAGCTTCGAGATCATGCGCGGCACCCATTCGCGTTCCTCGCGGGCCGTGAAATGGCCCGGCAGGGAGACGACCATGGTGTCGCCGCTCCAGGTGGCCGAGACCGTCCGCCGGCGGCGGTGCGAGCGCTTGATCCGCACCGGTTTGCCGTCCGCGGTGGTCCATTCCATCCCGGCACTGCCGGCGGCCAGCAAGGCCGGACCGCTGTCTGAATTCTGCATGCCATTGACGGTATCGTGCTCCGATCCCCCGCCGCACCATCCCGGTCCTCCGGGGCCGCCAGCTGTGGATAACTCGGGCGCCGGCAGCCGGCCGTGCCAGCATGGGAGTTCCGATTCCGGCAGGAGGAACTCATGGCGGCCTACAGGATCAACCCGGGCCTGCGCCTGGTCGAACGCGCGGACACCGTCCAGATCGGCTACGGCTCCCGAGGCATGGTGCTCAGCGGCATCGACGCCGGGGACCGGCGGTTCCTGCAGCTGCTGCGCCGCGGTCTGCCGGAGGACGAACTGGCGGCGGCAGCAGGCCGGTGCGGCATCAGTCCGGAACGCGGCCGAGGCCTGCTGGCCGCGCTGGCGCCGGTGCTGGTCGATTCTTCCGCGCCTGGCCCCACCGGCCTGCGCGCCGACCGGCTGGCGCCCGACGCGGCCCATTGGTCCGCCGTCTACGGGTGCGACTCTTCCGAGTTGCTGGGGCGCCGGGCCGACGCGGCGGTCCACCTGATCGGCCTGGGGCGCACGGGAGGCGCGATCGCCTGCGCGCTGGCGGCGGCAGGAGTGGGCACCTTGCTGCTCGAGGACGGGGCCACGGTGGGCCCGGCCGACGTCGGGTCCGGCGCCTACAGGCTGGGGGACGTCGGACTAAACCGGGCCCAGGCGGCGCGGAAGATGATTGCGCACATCGATCCGACGGCGTCGACGCACATCATGCCGAATACGACCGCGCCCGGAACGGCCGCGAGCAGGCCGCGTTTCCTGGATTTGGTGGTCTACACCGACCGGGACGTGCCCTCAGCCGACGCGGCCCGGGCCTTGGCAGAGTGCGGCAATCCGCACCTGCCCGTCCTGCTCCGCGAATCCGATGCACTGGTGGGGCCGCTGGTGGTCCCTGGCGAGACCGCCTGCCTGGACTGCGTGGACCGGCATCAGGCAGGGCAGGACCCCGACTGGAACGAGATCTCGGCTCTCCTGCGCCAGGAGTCCGCCACCGGCCTGACGTCCGTGGACGAGGCCGCGCAGTCCGTGGCGGCGGCGGGACTGGCCGCACTCCAGGTCCTGCTCTTCCTCGACGGCAGGAACCGGCCGGCCGCCTGGTCCGCCGTCCTGCAGCTTCGCAGCGGGGACGGCACGGTCGGCAGGCACGAGTACAGCCCCCACGGAGGCTGCGTCTGCCAGCTGCAGCCCGGACTCCGCCCGTCGCGGCAGGCGTCCTAGTTCCCCGCCAGGATGCGCAGCACGTCTTCGCCGTAGCGTTCCAGCTTGGTCCGCCCCACGCCGGCCAGGCGGGAGAGCTCCTGCAACGACTGGGGGCGGGCCTCCGCGATGGCGGTCAGGGTGGCGTCGGTGAAGATCACGAAGGCCGGCATGGCCGTTTCCTGGGCTACGTCCTTGCGCCACTCCCGGAGCGCCTCGAACGTGGCCTCCTCGTACGTGGGCGGGCAGTTGTCGCAGCGTCCCACCTTGCGCTCGGCGCCGCTGGCCAGCAGGATGCCGCACACCCGGCACTTCGCCGGGGCGGCCCGCTTCTTCCGCGTGGCGGCGGTGGCCGGGCGTGCAGGAGCGGACGATGACGACCTAGGGCGGAGGCCGTCCAGGAAACGCGAGGGCCGGCGGTGCGCCCGGCCCCCCGGTGTCCGGGCCAGCGACCAGGACAGGGCCAGATGCTGCCGGGCGCGCGTGATGCCGACGTACAGCAGCCGGCGTTCCTCGTCCACGCCGTCCTCCGTGTCGGCGAAGCTGATCGGCATCAGCCCTTCGCTCAGGCCGACGAGGAAGACCGCTTCCCATTCCAGCCCCTTGGCCGAGTGCAGGGACGCCAGCGTGACGCCTTGGACGGTCGGCGCATGCTGGGACGCGGCGCGTTCCTCCAGCTCCATGACCAGGTCGTGCAGGGTGAAGACCCCGCCCGCGGCCTCGCCGCGGGCGGTGTTGAGTTCGTCCGCGAGCGCGACCAGCGCGGCCAGGGATTCCCAGCGCTCACGCACCGCGCCGCCGGACTGGGGCGCCTCGTCGGTGTAGCCGAGGTTGCCAAGCACGTCGCGGACCAGCTGGGGCACCGGATCCGTTCCGGCGGCCCGGGCGCTCGCCCGCAGCTGGAGCATCGCGTCGCGGACCTCGCGGCGGGCGAAGAACCGCTCGGCTCCGCGCAGCTGGTAGCCGATGCCCGCGCCGGCCAGGGCCTGCTCGTAGGCTTCGGACTGGCCGTTGGTCCGGTACAGCACGGCGATCTCGCTGGCCGGGATGCCCTCCGCCAGCAGGGTCTTGATCCGCCCGGCAACCTGCGCCGCCTCGGCCTCGTCGTCGGGACACTCGGTGAATGACGGTTCCGGTCCGGCGGCACGCTGTGCAATGAGCTCCAGCGGCTCCGGCCACGGATCGTTGCCGCCCCGCCGTGGATGCCGGGTTCGTTCGGTCAGCAGCGAGTTCGCAAGATGCACCACCTGCGGCGTCGACCGGTAGTCCCGCACCAGCTTGACCACTTGCGCGGACGGGAACTTCCGCGTGAACCCGAGCAAGTGGCGTGAGGTAGCGCCAGTGAAGGAGTAGATGGTCTGGCTCGCGTCCCCGACGACGCACAGTTCCTGGCGGTCTCCGAGCCAGAGGTCCAGCATCCGCTGCTGCAGCGGCGACACGTCCTGGTACTCGTCGACCACGAAATGGCGGTACTGGTTGCGGACCTCGGCCGCAATCCGGGCATCCTCCTGCAGGATGCCGACGGTGATCAGCAGCACGTCCTCGAAGTCGATGATGTTGCGGTCCGTCTTGACGTCCTCGTACGCCTGGAAGAGCCGGGCGACCGTCGTCAGGTCGAATCCGGCAGGTTCCGCCCGTCCCGCCGCCGCCCGCACGTAGCCGTCCGGCGTGAGCATGGAGACCTTGGCCCATTCGATTTCCGACGCGAGGTCGCGGATCGCGGCCCGGTCGGCGGACAGCCGGAGCCGGCGCGTCGCCTCGGCGATGATCTGCGCCTTGTGGTCCAGCAGCGCCGGCAGCTGTCCCCCGACCGCCTGCGGCCAGAAGTACTGGAGCTGGCGCAGGGCCGCGGCGTGGAAGGTGCGGGCCTGCACACCGCCCGCACCGAGGTCCCGCAGGCGGGAACGCATCTCCGCGGCGGCGCGGGCGGTGAACGTCACGGCCAGGACCTGCTGCGGCTTGTACACCCCCGAGTGCACGCCGTACGCAATGCGGTGGGTAATTGCCCTGGTCTTGCCCGTGCCTGCGCCCGCCAGCACGCACATGGGGCCGGTCAGCGTCGAGGCGACCGTGCGCTGTTCGTCGTCGAGTCCGCCCAGGATCCTGTCTTCCAGGCCCGCGGCCATGCCCGGCAGCGCCACGCTCAGCGTCCTTCCTTCGACTCCGGCAGCGGACCGCCGTACCAGCGCTCGATCAGCGCCCGCGCGATGGAGATGCCGCCGGCCACCTGGACCTGCCCGTTCTCGATTGCCGACGCCAGTTCCTCGCGCGTAAACCACTGGACGTCCAGGATCTCCACCCCGTCCGGCCGGGTTGCCGTGCCCGTAGCGGTTGCGGTGAACCCCAGCATGAGGGAGGACGGGAAGGGCCACGGCTGCGAACCAAGATACTGCGGGGAGCGCACGACAACGCCGGACTCCTCTTCGACTTCGCGGATCACGGCCGCCTCAAGCGATTCGCCCGGTTCCACGAAGCCGGCCAGTGTCGAGTACCGCCCGGCCGGCCACGCCGCGGAATGGCCCAGCAGCAGACGGTCCTGTTCATCGACCACGGAGACGATGATCGCCGGGTCCGTGCGCGGATAGTGTTCGCTGCCGTCCTCGGGACAGCGCCGGACCCATCCGCCGGACTCGACTTCGGTGGGGGCGCCGCAGCGCGGGCAGTGCGTATGGGTGGCGTGCCAATTGGAAACCGCCGCAGCCTCGACAAAAAGACCCGCATCCTGGACCGAAAGCGTGGTGGCCACGTCACGGAGCCCCAGCCACTCGCCGTCGTACGTTCCCTGGTCCTGGGGCGCAACGGTTTCCAGGACGATGTCCGTGCCGGCTGGCACCTCCGACCCTTCTTCGGCCCGGCCCAGGTAGATCGAAGCCGGGGGCAGCACGCGTCCGGCAGAGGGCAGGAGCACGATCTTTCCGTCACGGATCAGCGTTTTGCCGGCTGACATAAGCATCACGGCGGTGCTCTCCGCACCCCCGATTTTGTCCAGGAGCCCCGGGTCGCTGCGCCGCTCGCAGCCGCGGTCCATGGTGCTCTGGGCGAGGGTCAGCCCGCCCAACGGGGGAAATCCGGCTTCATGCGTCGCGGTGCTCATACCCTCTACCGTACTAAGAGCGGAGCCGTGGCCGATATTCGCGCCGGTCGGCTGGGGAGAAGCGGCACCGCCCATCCTCCCCCGATTCGCGCGGTCTGCGACTCGCCGCCGGGACCGCCCCACTGCGGCTCGGTTCTGCCTTTACGGTGGAAGATGTGAGAAGGACACCTATGGAACTGGCTGCTTTGGCCAGCGCGGCCGTACCCGGGCTTTCCCCCGCCGGGATAGTGAGTGCGCCCGACGATGCGGCAGATTTCACTTCGGCCGTGGTCATCGACGACGCCGGAAAGCAGTGGCGGGTCCGCTCACCGAAGCATGCGGAGGCGAGCATGCGGCTGGAGACCGAGCTGCTGGTGCTGCGCTCCTTCTCGCCCGGTATTCGGGCCGAGCTCTCCTTCCAGGTACCCTCCATCGCCGGCACGGTGCAGCGCGGCGAGCTGCGAACCTTTGTCTACAACCATGTTCCCGGGACGACCCTGGACCTTGAGGCCCTGGTCGCGGAGGGCGGCGGTCTCCCGATGGAGATCGGCCGGGCGATGGCGGGGATCCACGACCTGCCGCAGTCAATGGTGGACCGGGCCGACCTGCCCAGCTACACGGCGGACGAATTCCGTACCCGGCGGCTGAACGAACTGGACCAGGCTGCCACCACCGGCAAGATACCCTCGGCACTGCTGCGCCGCTGGGAGCATGCGCTCGAGGACGTCACGCTTTGGAAGTTCAATCCCTGCGTGGTGCACGGTGACCTGCACGAAGACAACCTCCAGATTTCCGAGGGCTTGGTCACGTCCGTGACGGGCTGGACGGATCTGCGCATCGGGGACCCCGCGGACGACTTCGCCTGGCTGATCGCAGTCCACGAGCAGTCTTTCGCGGACGTGGTCCTGGAAACGTACAACAAGTACCGCACGGAAGCCGTGGATCCGCATCTCATGCGCCGCGCTGCCCTGGCCGCCGAGTTCGCGCTGGCCCAGTGGCTGGTGCGCGGCGTTGCCGCCGACGATCCGGAAATGATCGCGGAGGCCGAGGACATGCTGAAGGAACTCGAGGCCGACATCCGCGAGTACGGCGGCCAGCCGATCAGCGTGGAACTGCCCCCTGCGCCGGTCGTCCTGTCGCCGGTTCCGGCCGCTGACCGGCCTGCCGCACCAGGGGCGGGCCGGGCGGGCGCGCTGCCCGCTCCCCCGGCGGGGCTGCCCGGCGCCGGGCAGGCCGCGGGCGGCCGTTCGGACGAAAACGATGCGCCGGGCGGCGGGGATGAAGCAAACCGGCGTGGCGCCGGAGGCGGGGCCTCCGTCGTCCTGATCCGCGATGCCGCTGGCGACGCCGAATCCCGGCCGCCCGTGGTGGTCGGCGGCGCGGCCGGCAGCGGCCCGGACGGCTCCGTCGTTGTGGTCGAGGGCTCCATCGCCGCGGCCTCCACCCCGGCTGACGGCGACGGCTCCGGCCGGGACGATGCCGGGCGTGCCGATCGGAAGCGGGACGGCATCGTCAGCGGAGCCGGCGGCTCCGAAAACGCACGTGCGGACGACGAGCCCGCGGACGACGGCGACGAACCACGCCTGCCGTCCCACGGCGCCCGGGTAACCGCGGATCCGGAGGCGGCGGCGGGCCCGGAAGCGACGACCACGGCGATTCCCGTCATCGAGCCGCGCCCCCGGACCTGACTATCCTCCTGAGGGGGTGCAGGCCGCGCGGACAATCGCCTCCAGCGCCTCTTCCCCTGCCAGGTCGTGCGGCCTGACGGTCGTGTCCGCCGAGACGTAGTAGAAGGCCGCTTTGACCTGCGACGGGTCGATCTCCTGCAGGCGGGCCCAAGCCAGCCGGTAGACGGCGAGCTGCACCGACCGCACCGCCAGTTTCCCCGGCGCGGGCGGGGGACCCGTCTTCCAGTCCACGAGGTCCCAGGTGCCGTCGGCGTTTCGGAAGACGGCGTCGATCCTGCCCCGGACCACCACGTCGTCCACCTTCGTTTCGACCGGGACCTCGATGGCGGCCGGCGTTCGTTCGGCCCATTCGGAGTTCTTGAAGGTCTGCATCATCGACGCCAGGTCGTAGCCCTCGTCGACGTGCCGGTCCGCGGGGGGCACAACTTCGTCCAGGTCCAGCATGCCGGTGGTGCCGAAAAATTCTTCCACCCAGCTGTGGAAGGCGGTTCCCTTGCGCGCTGCTATTCCCGGCTTCCGCGGAACAGGGCGGCGCAACGAGCGGATAACGTCTTGCGGATTGTCCTTCAGCTCCACGAGCAGCGACGCGGAAATGTGGGCCGGCAGCTCAACCAGGTTCGCGGTGCGAGGCGCGTTGTGTTCCTGGAGCAGCAGCCGTGCCTCGCGCGTCCACGGGGTGTCCTCCGACAGCGTGCGGCCCTCGGCCAGGGCTTCGAGCACGGCGGCCGCGGCGCGTTCCACTGCTTCCCGGCGACCGGTCCTGGCCGGTTCCTCCCGCCCGCCGCGGAAGCGGCGTGGCCCTGCGAGCGGGTCGTAGGGCCAGTAGGCCGATTCGACTTCCATGCGCGCAGGATTGGCGTCGCCAAGTTCCTCGTCCGTGATCCAGCCGGCCACCGCCGCAACGTCCGGTTCCTCCGCGGCGAGTTCCGCCAGCTCCGCCAGGAACAGGGACGGAGCCGACGGTTTGGCCCTGCTCCCGCACCAGGCTGCCGAACTGCACACCAGCAGATGCTTGGCCCGCGTGTAGGCGACATAGGCGAGCCGGCGTTCCTCTTCCTCGTGGTGCTGCTCTGCGTCCGCCTTGTAGTCGGCCTCGGCATTGAGCCACGACAGCTGGTCGGGCTGGTCCGTGTCCCACTGGGGCAGGTCCGCGGCGTCCCCGCGCAGCGGCCAGGGCAGCGCCTCGTTGCCACTGGTCCAGCGGCTGTTCGAGGGGCCGGGGAAGTCCCCCGCGTTCAGTCCGGGCACAAACACGGCGTCCCACTCGAGTCCCTTGGAGGCGTGCACGGTCAGCAACTGAACGGCGTCAGGACTCACTTCGACCTGGGCCACATCGAGGCCGCCCTCCTGGTCCGCGGCCACCTCCAGCCAGGCCAGGAATGCGAGCAGATCGACCCGGGGCGCGGTCTGGATGAACGCCGCCGCGGCATCCTGGAAACCGTCCAGGTTCCGCCGTGCCTGGTGGATCGACACCCCGGGTTTGGAGGCTACCTCCAGGTCGAGCAGCATCGATCGCTCGACTTCGCCCAAGAGGAGCAGCAGGTCATCGCCCGCGAAGGTGCGCAGCTGCCGGATCTCTTCGGCGAGCCGCTGCAACCGGGACAGCGCGACGTCCGACAGGCTCCGCCCGTGCCGCGAAGTCCAGCCGGGCTTCGGCAGCCGATCCAAGGCTTCGACGAGGGAGGCCGCTTCCACGAGATCCTGCTGCACAACCTCGCCCGCCGCCGCAGTCTGTTCATCCTCGTCCAGATCCACCGTGGCCTCCCCGGCACGGCGCCGCTGGCTCTCCAGGAACCTCGACCAGTCCGCGAAGGCCATCAGGTCTGCGGGACCGATGCGCCAGCGGGCCCCCGCCAGCAGGCGCATGAGCGCATCGGAGCGCCCGGGGTCGGCCAGCACTTGCAAGGTCGCGACCAGGTCGACGATCTCCGGCTGGCCCAACAGCCCGGATAGTCCCACGATCTCGAAGGGAATCCCCCGGGCGTCGAGCGCCCGGGCGATTGCCGGAATCTGCGCGCGGCGACGACAAAGAACCGCCGTGGACACCGGCTCCGCGGCGCCCGATTCGGGATCGCGGGAGTAGACGGTCCGTCGTGCCGAGGCGACGCCGTCCGCCACGTGCTCGGCCTCCTCGGTATCCGTCCCGAACCGGGCCAGGAGGACTTTGCCATTGCCGGCACCGGGCCGGGGCCGAAGCGGGGGCACCTCGATCCGACCCGGCTTCGGACGGTTGGGGTCCACCGAGTTCAGCGGTGCTGCCACGCGATTGGCCATTTCGAGGACGTTGACGCTGTTCCGCCACGCTATTGTCAGGAAGTTCGCGGGTGCAGGCAGCCGGCTGCCGTCCTCGAGCACAACCGGGAAGTGTTGCCGGAAGGCGAACAGCTGCCCTGCCGAGGCGCCCCGGAATCCATAGATGGATTGGTTGGGGTCACCTACGGCGGTCACGGCATGGCCGTCTCCGTACAGCTCGGAAAACAGCACCATTTGGGCATGCGACGTGTCCTGGAACTCGTCCAGCAGGACAACCTTGTAGCGCGACCGCTCCAGGTCCCGCGCCTGCGGCACCTCGCGGGCGATGGCGGCGGCCAAGGAGACCAGGTCGCCGTAATCCAACACGCCGCGTTGCCGCTTCGCTGTGCTGTAGTCCCGGGCCAGCCCGGCGACCGTGATCCGGGTTTTGAGCCGGTTGAGAAGCTTCCTGACCTCCGCCTTCGGCCGTCGCGTGCTGCCCGCTACGTACGGGAGCTCCTCGATGCGCCCGATCTCCCCGCGAAGGAAATCGATTGCGTCCTCGGGCGCAGCCAGGTGTTCCGAACACTCACCGGCGAATTGCATCACGGCCTTGACCAGCGTTGCTTTCCCGCCGGTCAGGTGACCGATATCCCCTTCGTAGGCTTCGACAATCTGGCTGGCCAGCTGCCATGACTGCGCGCTGCCGAGCAGCACGACATCCCGTTCGATGCCGAGCCTCAGGCCATAGTCGGACACCAGCCCGTTGGCATACGAATGGTAGGTGGAGACCTTAGGCTCGAGCAGGCCTGCAGCATCCCCGCTGTCGCCCGGCAACAGCCCGTGGCGGTCGAGCTTGGCCAACTGTGCGCGGATCCTCGCCGCCAGTTCCCCCGCTGCCTTCCTGGTGAAGGTGACACCGAGGATCTCGTCAGGCCTGACCAGCCCGTTCGCCACGAGCCATACGACGCGGTCAGCCATGGTGGCTGTCTTACCCGAGCCTGCCCCGGCGATCACGAGCAGCGGCTGCAGCGGCGAGCTGATGATGCCTGACTGCTCCGGCGTCGGCTGGTGCTGGCCAAGTTTGGTCGCCAATTCCTCCGGCGTGAACGTCGTTGTCGAATGCTCCACGCTCATTCCGTCACCTGCTTTCCTTCGGCGCATAGCGGACAGACTCCCGGAAGCCGGCAGCCGTGCGACCCGTTCCCGGCCTTCAGCGGATCGTGCCGTGCCTCGAACCGGTTTCCGGACATCAACCGGGCCGCTTCGTGGATCGTCGGGGTGGCCCAGTCATCCGCCGCGGCCAAGGGCTCCTGCTGCTGGACGCCAACGCTCTTGACGTCCTTGCCCAGCTGCACCAGCGCCGCCCCGCCGGACGGCGCGCCATCCGGGGCCCCGGCCAATGCACCCTCGAAGGCGCCGGCGAGGACCGCAGCCTGATAGCTGCCCAGCTGGGGATGCCGTTCGACGTCTGCCGCCGTGGGCGCAGACTTGCCTGTCTTGAGGTCGACGATGACCAGCCGACCATCGGAATCGATCTCCAGCCTGTCGACCTGCCCGCGCAGCCGTGCGACCCGTTCGGCTCCCGGGAGGTCGACCGAGAAATCCTGCTCGACGGCGACCAGGCGGCGCCCTGACGAACGCATCAGAATGACGTACTCGGCGAGCTTGCGGACCATCTTCTCCGCACGTTCGAAGTCCAGCCGTCCCTCCCAGTTTTCCTTCATGCCAAGGCTCGGCCACCGGCGCGCCAGCTCCTCGACGTACTCCGTACCGGTCGCCTCCGGCATATCCTGGGCGATCCCGTGCACCAGGGTCCCCAGGCTGCGGGCAAAATCCGTAGCGGCCTCTCCTCCCGCCGCCTGGACGAACCAGTCCAGCGGCGACTTGTGGACGGCCTCGACGCGGGACGGCGAAACCGGCACGGGCTGGCCGTCCGGTACCACGGGACCGTCACTGCTGAGTGGAAGCATCCCCCACCAATCCGAAGGATGGGCTCCCGGCACCGGGACCGGGCTCGCCGCCAGCATGGCGAGTCCCGCGGCTGCCTCCTCAGCGAGCTCATGCGACGTGGGGTGCTGTGCCCATTGCCGAAGCTCCGCGGCCAGCGCACGGAGCGTCCGCGGCCGCATGACCTTGGTGAGCGGCCGCGGACGCTCCGAGTCCAGCCAGGGGTCGACAAGATCGATGAATCCGGACGGCTGTGCTTCCTCCGACTGGACTGCCGTGCAGACCAGGATGCGTTCCGCCCGTGAGACCGCCGTGGAGAAGCTGCGGAGTTCGTCGTACCGCGTCTCCCGGAGCCGGGCGGCAGGATCGATCCGGCGGGCCTGTTCGATGCCGCCTTCCAGGGCGTCAACGAACTGTGAACTGCCCAGCAGTTCCCCGCGCAGCCGGGTATTGGGCCAGATACCGTCCTGGATCCCGGCCACAATGACCATGGGCCAGCTCCTGCCGGCGGCAGAGGCCGGGGTCAGCAGCTCAACCGCATCCTGGACCTGGGCCCGCGGAGCCAGGTTGTCCATGGGCAGTTCCTGGTTCAGCATGTGGTCCAGGAACTGGGCCGGGCTTGAGCCCGGCATCTGGTCTACGTACCGTTCGGCCGTGTGGAACAGCGCCATCATGGCGTCCAGGTCCCGGTCTGCGCGGGTGCCGGCCGGCCCGCCTTGGAGCGCTTGCGCGCTCCACCTCTCCGCGAGCCCGGAGCCGGCCCAGAGCGCCCAGAGCACCGTTTCGGCATTGGCACCTGGTTGCTGGACCGCCTCGCGGCCGGCTGCCAGCATCCGTCCGATACGCCGCGCCGGAGCCGCCTCCCGTCCCAGCCCCGCCAGGGAGTCCGGGTAACCGAGCGCCTCAACCAGCAGATCGTCGCTGCGGCGGCCTCCGCCGCCCAGGAGTTCCTCCCGCCGCAACGACTGGCGAAGCCTGCGCAGGTCAATCGCCGTGGCACCCCCGATCCGCGAGGTCAACAGGCCCACAGCGCGGTCGGGGGTAAGCTCGTCGTCCTCCAGCACGATGGCCATAGCCTCCAGCAGCGGACGGACCGCGGGCTCGTCGCGGACCGCCGTTTCCGCCACCGGTACCTTGACGGGAATGCCCTGCCCGGTGAGGTAGCGGGCGAGTTGGGACAGTTGGCCGCCGGTCCTGACGATGACCGCAATCCCGCCGAGCCCCAGTCCCTCGAAGAGCTTTGCCTCCATGATCCGCTGGGCGACGTACCGCTGCTCGTGGACCGGCGAGTCAACCAGATGGGCCCCGACCCGCGCAGCCGACACTGTGGCAGAAGCCGGAGGCACCGCAGTCCGCGCGCCCTGGGCGCCGGGGACAAGGGAAATGCGCGAGGCAACCCGCTGCCAAGCTTCTGCCACCGGGGCCGCCATGCGGTGGCCCCGGCTCAGTTCCATGACCCGCAGGCCCGCGCTGCCCGGCGACAGCAGGTCGCGCAGCCGCACGAGCAGGTCGGGCCGCGCGCCGCGGAAGCCCTGGACGACGGTATCCGGCGATGCCGTCACGACGACGTCCTTGCCCTCCGCCAGCACGGAAAGGAATTCGTAGACCGCCGGATTGGCTTCCTGCAGGTCATCGACCAGGATGAGGTCGAGCCGTTCGCGCTCCCGCTCGAGGAACTCCGGATCATCGAGCAGCAGCTGGCGGGCCGCCGTGATGATTCCCGCCGGGTCGAAGGCCTCGGGCATGCGCAGGTCGATGAGGTCCCGGTACTCGCGGAAGAGGGCCGCCGCCGCGCGCCAGTCCTCCCGGCCAAGGCTGGCGCCGAGCGAATCCAGCTGTTCGGATGTGGCACCGTATTCGATCACGCGGTCGAACAGCTGGCGTATTTCCTGCCGGAAGCCACGGGTCTTCAGCGCCTCTCCCAGGTCTGCCGGCCACCGCGTTCCTGCCCCCAAGCCTGCGCGGTGCCCTTGCAGCAGTTCGGCAATGATCTGGTCCTGTTCGGGGCCCGACAGCAGGCGCGGGGTCCGCCCGATCAGCGGGAGCCGGCCCTCTGCCCGGGCCCTGCGGATCAGGTCGAAGGCATAGGCCGCCCACGTCCTGGACGGAGAAGTGCTGAGGCTGCGGTCCAGGCGGGCGGTCAGCGCATCACGCAGCCTTGCGGCGTGAAGCCGGGACGGTCCGAGCATCAGGATACGTGCCGGGTCCAGCCCGGACGCGTCCACCCGCCGGACGGCAAGCTCGACCAGGACCGTGGATTTGCCCGTGCCCGGAGCACCGTAAACCAGCACCGGACCGCTGCCGGCGGCAAGCCCGATCACGGCCTCCTGCTGCGGATCCGGCAAGGGTGCCGCAGCAAGCGTCCGGCCGGGGCGGACGAGCCGGAGCTGCTCAGGAAGATCAGTCGTTGTGCTCACTCGTCCATTCCAGCAGCCGGCTCCGACAACTTTCGGCTCAACACTTCGATGCGGGCAAGATCACTGTCCGACGGCAGCCATCGCGCCCGGCGCATGGCCACTCGCCGGCTGGAGCGGCCGAGGTCCGAAAGCGGAGTCCGTTCCTCCTCATAGTGCGGCAGGGCACGCTCCACGAGACCGCCCGGAAGGGTGCCGTCGGCCCGCACGATCCTCCACCAGGCGACCTCGGACCCGTAGTGCGACATGACCCGGCCCACGTGCCGCGGCCCGCCGGCGTCCAGCAGTTCCGCGACGTCGCCGTACGTGAGCACCTTGCCCGCCGGCACCATGGCCGCAAGCCCCAGGACGGCATCGACGAACTCCGGGCGCATGGCTTCCACTCTAGAGGTCCGGACGCACGGCTCCTCCACAGGACGCGCGGAGCCTGTTCAATCCACACGCGCCTCCGCCTCCCCGGAAATGTCGCAACCGGCCGGTAGCGTGGCCGCATGATGAGCTGGCATGAACTTCCCCGGGCGGCCTTCGACGTCGAGACAACCGGGCGCGACCCCCTGGAGGCCCGCATCGTCACTGCCTCCATCGTGCTGGTGGACGGGGCCGGCCGTCCGCTGCAACACCATGAGTGGCTGGTGGACCCCGGCATGGACATACCCGGGGAAGCCAGCGCCATCCACGGCGTGACGACGGCGCACGCCCGTTCGCAGGGGCGGAACGCGGCGGAGGCGGCTGCGGAAATCTCCTCCGTCCTCGCAGGCTTCTTCGCGGAGGCAATCCCGGTCATGGCGTTCAATGCCTCCTACGACTTCACCGTGCTGGCTGCCGAGTGCACCCGCCACGGGCTGCTCCCCTGCCGACCCCGGCCGGTCATCGACCCGTTCGTGCTGGACAAGCAGATGGACCGCTATCGGCGCGGCAAGCGGACGTTGACTGCCATGAGCGAGCACTATGGCGTGCGCCTCGAAGCCGCGCATACCTCTGCCGCGGATGCCCTGGCAACGATCGGGGTCGCCGACGCCCTCGCACGAAAATACCCGCAACTGGCCATCGACCCGCTGGATCTCCACGACGCGCAGATCACCTGGTGCGAACGCCAGGCGGCAAACTTCCAGGAATGGCTGCGCCGGACCAACCCCGACGCGCTCGTGGACGGGCTCTGGCCGTTGAGGGAGGCACGCGAGGCCATACCGGCCGGCATTTCTTCGGCCTAGTACCGGAAGGGGCGGATAGGGCATCACCGGCAGGGCTGTCATAATTATCGTGTCCGTTCCTGTGCCCGATGGCCAGGGCCGTCCCCTACTGCCAGAGGATCTATGATCACTGTTACAGACCTCCGCAAGGTCTACCGCCAAGGCGACCGGGAAGTTGTCGCCCTCGACGGTGTCAGCCTGCAGGTGCCGAAGGGCTCGATCCACGGGATTGTCGGTCATTCCGGCGCAGGCAAGTCCACACTCGTACGGTGCCTGACCCTGCTGGATGCGCCGACCTCCGGATCGGTCAGCATCAACGGAGCGGAGCTGAGTTCGGCGCACGATGCCGATCTCCGGGCGGCGCGGCGCAGGATCGGCATGATTTTCCAGCATGCCAACCTGATGGACTCGCGGACCGCGCTGGCGAATGTGGCGCATCCGCTGGAGATCGTGCGCAGTCCGAAGCGGCAGGCCCGGGCGAAGGCAGCCGAGCTGCTGAAGCTCGTTGGCCTGGAAGGCTTCGAGAACGCCTACCCGGCGCAGCTCTCCGGCGGACAGAAGCAGCGCGTGGGAATTGCGCGGGCCCTCGCCTCCGATCCGGATGTCCTGCTCTGCGACGAACCGACGTCCGCCTTGGATCCCAAGACGACGGATGAGATCCTCGTCCTGATCAAGGACCTGACCCGGCGGCTGCAGCTGACGGTGCTCGTGATCACCCACGAAATGCACGTCATCAAGCGGATCTGCGACTCGGTGTCGCTGCTGGAAGGCGGGAAGATCGTCGAACACGGTCCGCTGCGCACGGTGGCGGCGGACCTCGGCAGCAAGCTCTCCCGCACGCTCCTGCCGCTGCCCGCCGCCGAGCCGCTGGGTTCCGGCGTCGTCCTGGAGGTGCTCTTTTCCGGCGACACGGCGTCGGCCCCGGTGCTCAGCGCTGCGGCCCGGAAGTTCGACCTCGACCTGAACGTTCTTGCGGGCAGCGTCGAGTCCCTGGACAACGCGCAGTTCGGCCATCTCCGCATTCAATTGCCGGAGGGCGCCGACGCCGGTCCGGTGGTCGGCTACCTGCGTGACCAGGGCGTCTCAGTAAGCTTTGCCGGATCGGAGGCAGCATGAACCTGATTGAAGAACTCACCACTAATCCCGGAATAACCGACGCCCTGCCCGAGGCCATCGTCGAGACCTTGCTGATGGTTTCGGTCAGCGGGCTGTTCACGCTGCTGATCGGGCTCCCCCTGGGCATCTTCCTCTACACCAGCGCCCCGGGCGGGCTGCGCCCGATGCGGATCACCAACCACATCGTGTCCGACGTCATCGTGAACATCACGCGCTCTATTCCGTTTGCCATCCTGATGATCTCGCTGATCCCGCTGGCCCGTGTCATCACCGGTTCCTCGATCGGACCGCTGGCCGCCTGCGTTTCGCTGACCATCGGCACGGTGCCGTTCTTCGCGCGGCTGGTGGAGACCGCCCTTCGGGACGTCAGCTCCGGCAAGATCGACGCGGCCCTGGTACTCGGTTCCACGCGGATGCAGATCGTTTCCAAGGTCCTCGTTCCCGAAGCACTGCCGGGCCTGGTCGCGGCGCTGACCACAACGCTGGTCACCCTGGTCGGCTATTCCGCCATGGCAGGCCTCACCGGCGGCGGCGGACTGGGACAGCTCGCTTACAACTACGGGTTCCAGCGGTTCGACACGACGGTCATGCTGGTCACCATCGTCCTGATGGTCATCCTGGTCCAGGCCATCCAGTGGATTGGAGACGGCATGTCGCGGCGGGTCGACCACCGCAGCGCCGGCGGCGCTGGCAGGAAGGCCCGGCGCCACGAGCCCAAGGCCGCCGTCGGGCTCTGAGCCGGCGCCGTCCGGCAGGCCCGCCGCCAGCCAAGAACTTCCTGCACGGTCCCATGGCACGTGCAGAAGACTGCAGCCAGTAGCCGCTAGCTGCACCACGTCCGGTCCGGATGCCTCATCGGACCGGGATATTCGAAAGGAACGCACTCAGATGCGTAGAACACTCACTCTTCTGGGCACCGGCATTGCCGCGGCCTTGGCGTTGACGGCTTGCGGCGGATCCCAGTCCGCTTCCGACGCCACCCCCGACCCGGCCAACCCGGTGACGATCTCGGTCGGCGCCGGCCCGGTACCGCACGCCAAGATCCTCGAATTCGTCGACCAGAACCTGGCCAAGGACGCCGGCATCGACCTGGACATCCAGGAGATGACGGACTACCAGACGCCGAATATCGCCCTCAATGACGGGTCGATCGACGCCAACTACTTCCAGCATCTGGCGTTCCTTGAGCAGCAGATGAAGGACAAGGGCTACAAATTCGAACACGGCGCCGGCGTCCACATCGAGCCGTATGCAGGCTTCTCCTCCAAGCACAAGGACATCAAGGAAATCCCCGACGGCGGCACTATCGCGATCACCAACGATCCGGCCAACCAGCCCCGGGCCCTCAAGATGCTCGAAAAGGCCGGCCTGCTGAAGGACATCAAGGACGACAGCGCCGCCCTGACCCTCACGGACGCGCAGAACCCGAAGGGCCTGAAGTTCGAGGAAAACCAGCCGGAGATCCTGCTGCCGCTCATCGACGATCCCAAGGTCGACCTGGCCATCATCAACGGCAACTTCATCCTCGAAGCGGGAATGAGCACGGAGGACGCCCTGGTCGTCGAGTCCACTGAGGACAATCCCTACGCCAACTTCCTGGTGTGGCGCGCCGGCGAGGAAACACCTGCCATCGCCAAGCTGGAAGAGCTGCTCCATACCCCTGAGGTGAAGAGCTACATCGAAAAGACCTGGCCCAGCGGCGACGTCACCCCGGCGTTCTAGGACGGTCTGGACCTTCCGGATCTTCCTGTTTAGCGAAGCCCCGGCAACCTGCGCGGTTGCCGGGGCCTCACTCTTTCTCCGGAGGGCAGCCTGCCCGCTGAAGGGGCAGACGGAGGATCAGCCGACGGTAGTCTGGTCCGCGGGTTCGGCACCAGGACGGTCTTCGCCGTATCCGGACATGACCCGGATGACAACCCAGCCGACGGCTGCGATCGGCACAGCCAGGATGCCGCCGATGATGCCGCCCAGGATGGTTCCGGCGGCCAGGGCGAGCAGGATGACCAGCGAATGCAGGCTCACGGAACGGCCCATCACGACCGGCTGGAGCAGGTTGCCCTCGAGCTGGTTCACCAGGATCACGACGCCGATCACGACCAGCGCGGCGACCGGGCCGTTGGCCACCAGCGCCACGAGCGCCGAAAGGACTCCCGCGACGGTGGCGCCCACGATCGGGATGAAGCCGCCGATGAAGATCAGCACGGCCAGGGGCAGGGCCAGCGGAACCTGGAGGATGAAGAGTGCCAGCCCGATGACGACCGCATCGACGGCGGCCACGATGGCCGTTCCGCGGACGTAGTTGCCCAGCACGTCGACGGCCTTGGCACCTGCCAGCTCCATCTTGCCCCGCCGCCGGGCCGGGACCCAGCGCAGCAGGAAGGACCAAATCCGGTCGCCGTCCTTCAGGAAGTAGAACAGGACCACGGCCATGAGCACGGCCCCCGTGATCACTTCGGTCGCCGTCGACAAGCCACTCAGCGCGCTGCGGCGCGCCGCGGAACTCGTCAGGAACTCGCCGATCCCGGCGACCGCCTCGTCGATCTGGGCCTGGCTGACCGGTAGCGGGAAATTCGCCATGAAGGTCTGCAGCTGCTTGAAACCCCCGGTCGCCTGCTGGACCAGTTCCTCCGATTCGCTGCGGACCGCGAAGACAATCCCGGTAATGATGCCGCCGAGGACCACCAGCAGGCCGAAGAAGGTCGCCGAGGTGGCGAGGGTGCTCGGCCAGCCCCAGTCCCGCAGCTTCCGGACCAGCGGTGACACCGCGGCGGCGAGGATGAGCGCGATGAGTAGCGGGATCACGACGAGCTGCAGCTGCAGCATGACGTACACCGAGACCGTCACCAACGCCAGGGTCAGCAGGATCTGGGCCGACCGGGTCGCCGTCCGGCCCAGTCCGTCGGACCAGAGGCCCGGGTCGGAAGGCGTTGGCCGGCGCCGGCTTTGGTGCGCTTCCAGCAGCTGCCGCCGCCGCGTCGTCAGTGCCATGAGTGCTCCTTAGTTGGGCGGTGTCGCGGCCGCCGCGGCCTCGGCGGCCGCGGGCAGTGCTGCGTAGACCTTGTCCATGGCCCGGGTGTCGTGCGCCGCGGAAAGGAACCAGGCCTCGAAGACCGACGGCGGCAGGTACACGCCGTCGTTCAGCATCGAATGGAAGAACGGCGCGTAGCGGTACGCCTGCTGGCCCTGCGCGTCCTCGTAGTTGCGCACGCCGTGCTCCGACGTGCCGAAGGCAACGCTGAAGAGGTTGCCGGCCCGCTGGATGCTGTGGTCGACGCCGGCGGCGTCGAGCGCCGAGGACACGGCAGCGGACAGCTCCAGCGACGCCGCGTCGATCTGCGCGTAGACGTCCGGGGTGGCGGCGGTGAGCGTGGCGATGCCGGCCGCCATGGCGATCGGGTTTCCGGACAGGGTGCCGGCCTGGTAGACCGGGCCCACCGGGGCCAGGTAGTCCATGACCTCCGCCCGGCCGCCCAGCGCGGCCACCGGCAGCCCGCCGCCGATGACCTTGCCGAAGGTCATCAGGTCCGGCGTGAACGGCGCCGTGCTCTGCGCCGCTCCCCCGGTCAGGCCCCAGTAGCCGGCATAGCCGGTGCGGAAGCCGGTCAGCACTTCGTCGAAGATCAGTAGTGCGCCGTGCTCGGAGGTGATCCGGGACAGCCCCGCGTTGAAGCCTTCCGCGGGGGTCACCACGCCCATGTTGGCCGGCGCCGCCTCGGTGATCACCGCCGCAATGTCCTGGCCGTGCTTGGCGAAGGCCTCTTCCACCGCGGCCAGATCGTTGTACGGCAGCACCAGGGTTTCTGCGGCGGTGGCCTCCGTGACGCCGGCGGAACCGGGCAGCGCCAGTGTCGCGAGGCCCGATCCGGCGGAGGCCAGCAGGCCGTCCAGGTGGCCGTGGTAGCAGCCGGCGAACTTGATGACCAGGTTGCGTCCGGTGAAGCCCCGCGCCAGCCGCACGGCGGTCATCGTAGCCTCGGTGCCCGTGGAGACCATGCGGAGGCGTTCGACGGCGGCCACCCGGCCCATGACCAGCTCGGCCAGTTCCGCTTCGGCCGGGGTCGAGGCCCCGAAGGAGAGGCCTCGGTCCACGGCGGCATGGACCGCTTCCAGCACGGCCGGGTGCGCATGGCCGACGATGGCCGGGCCCCATGAGCAGACCAGGTCGACGTAGTCCCGGCCGTCGGCATCCGTGAGGTAGGGGCCGGACGCCGAGACCATCACCGGCGGGGTCCCGCCGACGGAACCGAACGCGCGCACCGGTGAATTCACGCCGCCGGGCATCAGTTTCAGGGCACGGTTGAACAGTTCTTCAGAGCGCGTCATTGCTTACTTGCTTTCCTTCAGCCAGCGGGCCATCTCGGCGGCCCAGTACGTCAACACCATATCGGCTCCGGCGCGGCGGATGCCCAGCACGGACTCAAGGATGGCGGGTTTGCGGTCGATCCAGCCGTTGGCCGCGGCGGCCTCGATCATGGCGTACTCGCCGGAGATCTGGTAGGCGGCCACCGGAACCGGGGACATCTCGGCCACGTCGGCCAGGATGTCCAGGTAGCTCATGGCCGGCTTGACCATGACCATGTCGGCTCCCTCCTGCAGGTCAAGCTCGACCTCCAGGATCGCCTCGCGGCGGTTGGCGGGATCCATCTGGTATGTCCGCCGGTCCCCCTTCAACTGCGAATCGACGGCTTCCCGGAAGGGTCCGTAGAAGGCGGACGAGTACTTGGCCGCATAGGCCAGCACGGCGGTGTTCTGCAGGCCGGCCTCGTCCAGGGCCTGCCGGATGACGGCGACCTGGCCGTCCATCATGCCGGAGGGACCCAGCACGTCGGCGCCCGCCTGGGCCTGCACCACGGCCATCCGGGCGTAGACCTCCAGGGTGGCGTCGTTATCGACGGAACCGTCCGGGGCCAGCACGCCGCAGTGGCCGTGGTCGGTGAACTCATCGAGGCACACGTCGCTCATGACCACCAGGTCATCGCCGACTTCGGCCTTGACGTCCGCGATCGCGCGGTTGAGCACCCCATCCGGATCCACCCCGGCGCTGCCCGTGGCGTCCCGCACCTCGGGCACACCGAAGAGCATGATTCCGCCGAGCCCCAGTTCGGCGGCCTCGGCCGCCGCCTTCCGCAGGGTTTCGGGCGTGTGCTGCACGACGCCGGGCATGGACTTCAGCGGCACCGGCTCGCTGATTCCCTCACGCACGAACGCGGGCAGGATCAGTTGCGATGGCTCGACCCGGACCTCGGCGGTCAGCCGCCGCATGGCGGGGGTGGTGCGCAGGCGGCGGGGACGGTGTTGGGGGAAACTCATGAGGCTCCTTCAGCGTCGGTTCGGTCGTTGTTCGAGTGCTGCGGCCAACGCGTCGGCAATGCCCTGCGGCGTGGGCTGGGCGGCCGTCGCCGCCAGCTGCAGGCCCAGCCGCCGGGATTCAGCGGCGGTGCTGTTACCGATCGCCACCAGCAGGAGTTCTTCCGGCAGGTGCGGCGCCACGTGGTGCAGCCGCCGGGCGAGGCTCGGCGAGGTAAGGACAACGGCGTGGATCTCTCCTGCCGCCACCGCCTCCTTGAAGTCCTCCGCGGTGATGGGCTCCGGCCCGGCCTGCGGGTCCGGCGCTCCGGCCGGGGCGAGGCTCTGGGTAATCCGGCGCTCGGGACGGGCCGGATAGTCCACCGTGTGGTAGGCGACCACGGGCAGCACCTGCCAGCCCTTGCCCATCAGCCCTTCGAAAATGGTGTTGGCGGCGAGGTCCGCCTGCGGCAGGAAGACCTTGGTGCGCAGCGACTGCTCGGGCCGCAGCTCGGTGCCCAGCGGCCAGTCCTCCACGAGGCCGACCGCGTCCATGGTGCCCTCCGGAACCAGGTCCACGGCGATGCCTTCGGCCTCGAGTGAGCTTGCCGTGGCCGTACCGACGGCGGCGACCTTCGTATCGCCGATCAGGTCCGGCAGGGTGGTGCCGAGCGCGGCGGCCCGCTGCTTCAGGGCCCGCACGGTAGTGATGCTGGTGAGCACCATCCATTCGAACCGGCCCTGGCCGAGCATCCGCAGCGCCTCGTCCAGCTCCTGCGTGGAGGCGGGCTGCTCGAAGTCGATCAGCGGCATCAGCCGCACCTCTGCCCCGCGCTGCCGCAGCTCGGTGACCATGCCCGCGGCACGGTCCGCGCTGCGCGGGAGGACCACCGTCATCCCGGCGAGCGGCCTCTCCGGGGCCCGGCGCGGCCGGCGCAGCTGCATCGTCAGTGTCCCGCGAGCGGGGTCAGCTCCGCCGCACCCTCGGCCAGCAGGTCCTCGGCCAGGCGGACGCCGAGGTCCAGCGCCGCTCCGGTTCCCTCCGCCGGCGCGTCCATCCGGCGACGCAGCAGGCGCTGCCCGTCCGGGCTGCAGACCACGGCCTCCAGCACCAGCTTCCCGTCCTGCCTGGCCGCGAGGGCACCGATGGGCGCGCTGCAGCCGGCCTCGAGCCGGGCCAGCAGGGAACGCTCCGCCGTCACGGCGAGCCGGGTGGATTCGTCGTCGTACTCCCGCAGGGCCGCCGAGAGCACGGTCTCCGCGGCCGCATCCGCCGACCGGCATTCCACCGCCAGCGCTCCCTGCCCCGGGGCAGGCAGCATGACGGAGGGGTCCAGCAGCTCGGTAATCGTCCCGGTGCGCCCCAGCCGCTTCAGCCCGGCGGCGGCGAGCACGACGGCGTCAAGGTCGCCCTTCTTGCCCTCGACCACCTCGGGACCGTGCATCCCGCGGACGCGGCCGAGCCGGGTGTCCACGTTGCCGCGGATATCGATGACTTCCAGGTCCGGACGGGCGGCCCGCAGCTGCGCCGCGCGCCGCGGCGAACCGGTGCCCACCTTGGCGCCGGCAGGCAGGCCTGCGAGGTCCAGGCCGTCGCGGGCGCAGAGGGCGTCACGGACATCCACGCGCTGCGGATAGGCGGCGATCTCGAGTCCCTCGGCGGCACCGGTCGGAAGGTCCTTCAGCGAGTGGACGGCCACGTCGCAGCGGTCATCAAGCAGCGCCTCGCGGAGGGCGGCGACGAAGACGCCGGTGCCGCCGATCTGCGCCAGCGAGCCCTTCAGCACGTCGCCCTCAGTGCGGATGCGCACGAGCTCGTATCCCAGCGTCCCGGCGGAGGCCAGCGCCTCGGCCACCGTCGTCGTCTGGGTTACGGCCAGGGCACTGCCGCGGGTGCCGACACGGACGTTCATGCTCATTTGGCGCCCGTTCCCACCGTGGAGTCGATGCCTGCCACGGTCGGCTTCTCGCCCCTGCGGTTGGCGCAGCAGTTGGGCATGCACACGTCCATCCACGGGCCGAGCTTGGTCAGCGCGGGACGGTCGGCAATGTTGTTCTCCACAGTGCGTTCGCAGACGAGGTCCACCAGGCCCTCGACGAATCTCCGGTGCACGCCCGGGGTCGGCACGCGCGTGGCGGCGAGGCCCAGCTCGGCGCACGTCTGCAGGGCCTCGGTGTCCAGGTCCCAGACGACTTCCATGTGGTCGCTGACGAAGCCGAGCGGCACGATCACGACCCCCTTGGTGCCCTTGGCGGGCAGCTCCTGGAGCGCATCGTTGATGTCCGGTTCGAGCCACGGGATGTGCGGCGCGCCGGAGCGGGACTGGTAGACAAGCGACCAGTCGGCGCCGGCCGCCTCGGGCACGCGGTCCAGCACCGCCTGCGCGGTGGCAAGGTGCTGCGCAACGTAGGCGCTGCCGCCGTCGAACTCCACGCCCCGCGGCCCCGCGGCCTCGGCGTCGCCGATCGGGATGGAGTGGGTGGCGAACATAATATGGACCGGCGCGTCCGGCTCGCCCTTGGCGGCCAGCTCGGCCCGCACCGTGGCCAGCCCGGCGGCGACGCCCTCGACGAACGGCTCGACGAAGCCGGGGTGGTCGAAGTACTGGCGCACCTTGTCCACCTCGAGCTTGCCGTCCAGGCCGGTCTCGAGCAGGGCCATGCCGAAGTCCTCGCGGTACTGCCGGCAGCTTGAGTAGCAGGAGTAGGCGCTGGTGCTCACGGCGAGCACCCGGCGGTGCCCGGCGTCGTAGGCCTCCCGGAAGGTGTCCGCGATGAACGGCGCCCAGTTGCGGTTGCCCCAGAGCACGGGCAACTCGATCCCGCGCCGCGCCAGCTCGGCCTCCAGGGCCTGCTTCAGCGCTCGGTTCTGCGCGTTGATCGGGCTGATGCCGCCGAACGCGCGGTAGTGGTGGGAGACTTCCTCGAGCCGCTCGTCCGGGATGCCGCGCCCGCGCGTGACGTTGCGCAGGAACGGGATGACGTCCTCCTGGCCCTCGGGTCCGCCGAAGGAGGCGAGGACGACGGCGTCGTACGGCTTCGGCTCCATCCGTCCGTTCGCGTCGACGCCGGCCAGCGGATCGAACGCGGAAGCGTCGGTGCTCACCGCAGCACCTCGGCGATCTCCGCCGTCGTGATCCGGCGGCCGGTGTAGAACGGGATCTCCTCGCGGACGTGGTTGCGGGCCTCGGTGTAGCGCAGGTGGCGCATCAGGTCCACCAGGTCGATCAGTTCCGGGGCCTCGAGGGCCAGGATCCATTCCCAGTCGCCCAGCGCGAACGAGGCCACGGTGTTGGCGCGCACCTGCGGGAAGTCGCGGCCCAGCAGGCCGTGGTCGCGCAGCATCTTCCCGCGTTCCGCCGCCGGGAGCAGGTACCACTCGTACGAGCGTACGAACGGGTAGACGCACAGCCACGATTCCGGCTCTTCGCCGCGCGAGAATGCCGGGCTGTGGTCCTTGGAGAACTCGGCGTCCCGGTGCACGCCCATGGCGGACCAGACGATGTCCGTCTCTTCGAACAGGCCGGTCCGGCGGATGGTGCGAACGGCGGCCTGCAGCTGCTCCGGTTCCGCGCCGTGCAGCCAGATCATCACGTCCGCGTCCTCGCGCATGGCGGAGACGTCGTAGGCCCCGCGCAGCGTCACTCCCTTGTCGCCGAGAGCGGCGACGGTCGAATCGAATTCGGCGAGGGCCGAGTCGGCGATCTGGGCGCCGGAACGCTTGAAGACTGTCCAGAGGGTGTAGAAGAGGGCTTCTTTTTCCGCGGTATCGGCGGCGTTGGTTGACCCGGACGGGGACGTTTCACTCATGCTTAACAGTCTGCCTTCTGAGTAGGTGTTAGTCGAAAACGGCAACTTCTACACATTGTAGAAGAAATTTCAGGACGACGGCGGCTGCGTCGCCAATTCTGCCGCCAGCTGGCGCGAGCGTGCGCGGGCATCGGCGACGACGGCAACCAGCCCGGTCCCGGCCAGCCATGCTCCGGCCACCTGGAGCCGGTGACTGCTGCCCGCGAGCTCGCGCACGGCCGCGACGCGGTCCCGGTGCCCCACTGTGGCGGACGGCAGCGCGCCGGTCCAGCGGACCACCTTCCAGCCGAGGATGTCGGCGTCGATGACGGGCACGCCCAGCAGGGCCGTGGCATCGGTCAGCGCCTGGCGGTAAAGCGCCTCATCGGTCCAGCCCGTGTAGTCCTCGCCGCCGGCCGCCTCCGGGTGCCCGGTGGCCCGGCCGTAGGACAGGCGCAGCACGTGCGTGCCCGGACCGGTTTGCTCGGCGAGCCAGGGCCACTTCGCGGTGGCGTGCGTGAGTGCCTTGGCGCGGACGCCCCGGGTCCCGGCCGCCACCAGCAGGCCCGTCCCGCGCGGCTTCGCGTCCAGCTCCGGCTCGTCCAGCACCAGCGTTACGAGGGCGACGGCGGGTCCGGGTCCCGGCCGGAGGGCACCGAGGCCGGGAAGTTCCGGCGCCAGGAGGTCGACGGCGGTGCCGCCATCAGCGGCCATGACCAGGCCCTCCGCGGTGAACGGGCCGGCCTCCGACTCGACCCGCCACACGCCGTCGCGCCTGGAGACCGCGGACACCTTGGCCCCGGTATGCACCGCGACGCCGTGCCGGGCCAGATCTGCCAGCAGGGCCTCGGTCAGCCGGCCCATCCCGCCGTCGATCCCGGCCACCGCCGAACCGGCCGGAGCCGCGCTGCGCAGGGCGCCCACGGCGGCCTGCAGGGAACCGTGGCTGGCCACGGAGGCGCGCAGGCCGGGGGCTACCGAGTCGACGTCCAGCACGTCCGGGTCCGCCGAGTAGACGCCGGCCGCCACCGGCGCGACCAGCCGTTCCAACACGGTGCCGCCCATCCGGGCGCGGACCAGTTCGCCCAGGCTCAGTCCCTCCTTGGACAGCAGGTTGCCCAGCGGCAGCACCTTGTCGGCCGCGGCGCGCAGTGCCGCCGTTCGGCCGATCGCGGCAACGATGGCCGGGTCCAGCGGGTCGGCGGGGATGCCCAGGATGCCGCTTTTCGGCAGCGGCTGGACGGAATCGGGCAGCTGCAGCCAGGCACCGGCGGGGTCCGGCTGGACCAGTTCCGCCCCCAGTCCCAGCTCGGCAGCCAGATCGGAGACCGTGCGGGTACGGGTGGCAAAGGACTCGGCGCCGGCGTCGAGCAGGAAGCCGGCGACCTCGTGCCGGGTGACGCAGCCGCCGCAGCGCTCGGCGGCCTCGAGCACCGTCACCTTGACGCCGTGCAGGGCCAGTTCACGGGCCGAGACGAGCCCGGCGATCCCGCCGCCGACCACGATGGCAGCCGGCAGCCGGGACTGCTGTGCGCGGTGCGGCATGGCTAGAGTTCCATCCTGTGGATCAGTTCGACGACCCGCGTCAGCACCTCCGGGTCGGTTTCCGGGGGGACGCCGTGGCCCAGGTTGAGGACATGGCCCGGCGCGGCGGCTCCGGCGGCGATCACCTCGCGCACGTGGGCCTCGAGGACCTCCCACGGAGCAGCCAGCAGCGCCGGATCGATGTTGCCCTGCAGCGGCGTGGTGCCGCCCAGGCGCCGGTTGGCCTCGTCGAGGGGCAACCGGTAGTCCACGCCGATGACGTCGACGCCCACGTCGCGCATCGCCACCAGCAGCTCCGACGTGCCGGTGCCGAAGTGGACCAGCGGGGCACCCAGGTCGCGGACGTGGTCGAGGGCGCGGGCCGACGCCGGGGCGACGTGCCGGCGGTAATCCGCGAGCCCCAGCGATCCGGCCCAGGAGTCGAAGAGCTGGCCGGCGCTGGCACCGGCTTCCAACTGGGCCCGGAGGAACTTGCCGGACGCGTCGGCGGCCCAGTCCGTCAGCGCCCGCCAGGTTTCCGGCTCCGCGTGCATCATGGTCCGCGGACCGAGGTGGTCCCGGGAGGGCTTGCCTTCGACCATGTAGGCCGCGAGGGTGAAGGGCGCGCCGGCGAAACCGATCAGCGGCTTGCTGCCGAGCTCCGCCACGGTCAGCCGGACAGCGTCACGGATCGGCTCGAGGGCCGCATCGTCCAGCACCGGCAGCTTGGCGACGTCGGCCGCGGTGCGCACGGGAGCGCCGAGCACCGGTCCGACACCGGGGACAATGTCGACGTCGACCCCGGCCAGCTTGAGCGGAATCACGATGTCCGAGAAGAAAATGCCGGCGTCCACGTCGTGCCGACGGACCGGCTGCAGTGTGATTTCAGCAGCCAGTTCAGGCTTGAGGCACGAGTCAAGCATGCCGATGCCGCGGCGGACCTCCCGGTACTCGGGCAAGGAACGCCCCGCCTGGCGCATGAACCAGACCGGCCGGCGTTCCGGCTTCCCTCCGCGGTAGGCAGTGATCAGGGCTGAGTCCGCGGTGCGGCCGTCCATCAGGGGGTGGGAAGCATTCAAGGTCATACCCCCGATTCTGCCCTGTGGTCAGGCGCCAAAGCCAACGGGGCGGAGCCGGCTGACAGGCGCGGACGAGCACGCTTGGGCCCTCAGTGGCTAAAATCACGGATGAATCCGCCCCTAACGCGGGGTTAACAGGGCATCCTTACAAGATTCGCCGGACCGCCGGCGGCTAAGATGGGAAACGCTGTGGTCTTACTATCTCTCGTTGCGACGCATTCCGATCTGGACCTCGAAACTGTTGCCCGCCTGAGCGCCGGCTCCTCCGAGGTCGCTGCCAACGTGCTCGCAGACGGAAAGCCCGTTTCCGGTGCCGTCGTCCTGGCCACGTGCAACCGCGTGGAGTTCTACTGCGAAACCGGGGCCGACACGGACGTCGAGGCCGCCCGCTCGGCCGTAGTCGCCGAGATTGCCCGCCAGTCCGGACTGGACGAACAGCTTGTCTCCCGCTCCTTCACCACCAACACCGGCCACGACGTGGCCCGGCACCTGTTTTCCGTCGGCGCCGGCCTGGATTCCGCAGTCATCGGCGAACGCGAGATCGCCGGCCAGGTCCGCCGCGCCCTCAACGTCGCCCAGCAGGCCGGCACGGCCAGCGGTGCGCTCGTCAGGCTCTTCCAGACCGCTTCCCGCACGGCCAAGGATGTCGGCGCCCAGACCGCGCTCGGCGGGCGCGGCCTGTCCATCGTCTCCGTCGCGCTCGAACTGGCCACGGACCTTGCGGAGGACCGCGACTGGTCCGGCAAGAACGTCGTCGTCTTCGGGACCGGCGCCTACGCCGGCGCCACCATGGCCCTGCTGCGCGAGCGCTCCTGCGCCAATGTCGCCGTCTACTCGTCCTCGGGCCGCGCCCGGACCTTCACCGCGACCCGTGGCGGCACCCCCTTGACGGAGGAGACCCTCCCGGCCGCGCTGGCCGCCGCGGACGTGGTCATTGGCTGCAGCGGCAGCGACCAGCAGGTCAGCGCCGATCGCGTGGAAGAAGTCCGGCGCGGGACGGACAAGCCGCTGATCGTCATCGACCTCGCCCTGACCCACGACTTCGAGCCGGGTGTCGGCGACCTTGACGGCGTGGACCTGATCACCCTCGAGTCCGTGCGGCTCGCCGCTCCCGAAGAGCAGGCCGAGTCGGTCCACCAGGCTGCCGAGATCGTCACGCACGCCGCCCGCGCCTTCGAGGAGGAGCAGCAGGCCCGCACCATCGACACCGCCATCGTCGCCCTGCGCCGCCACACCATGGCCGTGCTGGAGACGGAGCTGGAAAAGGTCCGCTCGCAGCACGGCTGCACCGGGCCGGCCCGGGAAGTCGAGTTCGCCATGCGGCGCATGGTCAAGCAGCTGCTGCATCTGCCCACGGTCCGGGCCCGCGAACTCGCCGCGGACGGCCGCCAGCACGAATACATCGCTGCCCTTGAGGCTCTCTACGGCATCAGCCTGGGAGAACCCGCCCCGACCGCAGCCGAGGACAACTGCCCGCGCCAGTCCGAGCCGGGCGAGGCCGCGTCGGCCTGACACTGCCATGCCCGGACCGCGCCTGCACCTGGCTACATGTGCCCGGCCGCTGGTCTAGCCTCCGGCTCAAGCCCGCGTCAGTAAACCGCCTTTTCCGGCTCCACGTCCCGCACCCAGGCGAGGACGCCGCCGTCGAGATGGCGCACCTTGGTATAGCCGTGGTCCAGCAACTCCCGCAGCACCTCGGCCGACCTCGCTCCGCTCTTGCAGTGCAGGACCAGTTCCTTGTCCCGCGGCAGCTCCCCCGCCGCCTCGCCGGAAAGGATCCGGCCCTTGGGCACCAGTCTCGCGCCGGGGATGCGCACGATTTCGTACTCCCCCGGCTCCCGCACGTCGATCAGCTCGAAGGACGCACCGCCGTCGTCCCTTGACCGCAGCATCGCGGCAAGCTCGGTCGCGCTGACGGTGTGCCCGGCGTCCACCACCGGGGCCGGGCCCACTCCGCAAAACGCCTCATAGTCCGCCAGCTCGGTAATCGGTTCCCCGTGCGGGTCCTTGCGGACCTTCAGCTCGCGCCAGCTCATCTGGAGGGCGTTGAACACCAGCACGCGGCCCAGCAGCGTCGAGCCGATGCCGGTGATCAGCTTGATGGCCTCGTTCACCATGACCGAGCCGATCTGGGCGCACAGCACGCCGAGCACCCCGCCCTCGGCGCAGGAAGGGACGGACCCGGCCGGCGGGGCCTCCGGGTAGAGGTCGCGGTAGTTCGGCCCGTACCGGTCCCAGAAGACGCTGACCTGGCCGTCGAAGCGCAGGATCGACCCCCAGACGTAGGGCTTGCCCAGGATCGCGGCGGCGTCGTTGACCAGGTACCGGGTGGCGAAGTTGTCCGTGCCGTCGAGGATCACGTCATAGCCTGCAAAGATGTCCAGCGCGTTGCCCGCGTCCAGCCTGGTTTCGTGAAGTACGACGGCGGTGCCCGGATTCAGGTCCAGGATGCTGTCCCGCGCGGATTGGGCTTTGCTCCGCCCCAGGTCCCGCACGGTGTGGATCACCTGCCGCTGGAGATTGCTCGCCTCGACCACGTCGTCGTCGACAATGCCGATGGTGCCCACGCCCGCGGCGGCCAGGTAGAGCATGGCCGGCGAGCCCAGGCCTCCCGCCCCGATGACCAGCACCTTCGCGTTTTTCAGCCGCAGCTGGCCCTGCAGCCCCACTTCCGGGATGATCAGGTGGCGCGAGTAGCGCTGCATCTCTTCCGGGGTCAAGGCTGCGGCGGGCTGCACCAGCGGCGGCAGCGCGACGGATTCCTGCGTGCTCATAGTGCCAATCTACGCGCAGCGGGCAGAATGCGGACAAAAATGAACCCGCCCGCACCTGCCGGGTAAACTTGCCCATTGAGAGCTGATTTACCCGCGAATTGGCGACGCGGCCAAACGCGCGCCGGATAGGTCCGACGACTGTGAGCACTGAATCCCGACCGGCTGCCCGGCCTGCCCGGCTGCCGCGCGAGGAACGGCGCCGCCAACTGCTGCAAGCGGCCCACGAGGTGTTCGTCGCCAACGGCTACCACGGCGCCGCGATGGACGAGATTGCGGAGACGGCCAAGGTCAGCAAGCCGGTGCTGTACCAGCATTTCCCCGGGAAGCGGGAGCTCTACCTCGCCCTGCTGGACCACCACCTCGCGTCGCTGAACGCGATGCTCATGGCTGCCCTGAACTCGACGCCGGACAACAAGCTCCGGGTGCATGCCACGATGGACGCCTATTTCCGCTTCATCGCGCAGGAGAGCCAGGCGCACCGGCTTGTCTTCGAATCCGACCTCAACAACGACCCTGACGTCAGCGGCCGCCTGGAGGATTTCAACGCCCGCCTGGCCTCCGCCATCGCCGCGGTGATCGCCGAAGAAACCAAGCTGTCCGAGGCGGAGTCCACGTTGCTCGGCCGTTCGCTGGCCGGCATGGCGCAGATCAGCGCCCGCTACTGGCTGCAGACCGGCGGGGAGCTGGCGCGCGAGGACGCCGTGGACCTCATTTACCGTTTAGCTTGGCGCGGAATTTCACGTTTCCCGAAGGAAACCTAGGATAGATTTCGACTCGTACGGAACATTCAGCACAGCGTAAGCAGGAGGCAAAGCGTGGAAATCAAGATCGGAATCCAGAACGTCGGCCGGGAACTTGTCATCGACTCTCCGGATACGGCGGACGCGGTCGCCGAGCTGGTTTCCCGCGCGATGAACGGAGGCGCCGAACTGCGCCTGAAGGATGCCAAGGGCAACCTGGTCATCGTGCCCGCCAACGTGCTGGGCTATGTCGAGATCGGCGCCGAGGAACCCCGCCGCGTCGGTTTCGGCGCCCTCTAGGCCTTCCCGGCCGGCGTCATGGTCGAACTGGTCATGCTGGTCCTGGGCGCCGGCGCCATTGGCGCCGTCGTCTGGGCGGCCGATAAGAAGCGCCAGGCCTACGGGGCGCTGGTTCCCGCGGCGGCCGGCATCGTCGCGGCCGTCCTGCTGTGGCTGGTGCTGATGGCCTTCGGCCTCGGCTCCGAGCCCGGTGTCTATTTCCTCAGCTGGCTGCTGCCCCTCGCCGTTGCAGTACCGGCGGCATGGCTTACGGCCTGGTTCCTGGGTCGCCGGCGCACGGCGGCCGACCTGTCCCGGCTGGAAGCGGCGCTGCGAGCCTAGCTGCAGGCTAGCGGGACCAGCCTGCCCCCACTGGCGGCGCCAGGTCCGACGTCGCCGGATCCAGCTTCCGGTCCGCCCCGTCAGGCGCCCTCCGGGCCGTTCTCGTTGTCCGGGTGCTCAGTGCACAGGCAGATGCGGTTGCCGTCCGCGTCAGTGGCAATCGTCCAGGACGGGGCGTGCGCGTCATCCAGGACCCCGCCCGCGTCGGCCGCCGCCGCTACGACCGGCCCGATGTCGCTGAGCGGGTAGTACACATCGAGGTGCAGCCGGGACTCGGCCGGCGTGCCCGTCTGCTGGAACCACACGTTGGGGCCGCGGCCGAACGGGTCGACCAACTCCCCCTGCCAGCCCTCCTTGTACCCCAGCGCCGTCTTCCAGAGGCCGGAGATCTGTTCCGGATGCCTGGTGTCCGCCGCGAGCGCGAAGCTCCGGTACTCCTGCGGACGCGCGTCCGCGCCGAGCCGCTCGGCAAGTTCGCTGAGCGAGGCCGCCGCGGAGATATCCCGGGTGGTGACCTCCCCGCCGGCGTCGTGGGAGGTCAGCCGCAGGAACACACGGTCGTAGCGCCAGTCCAGATCCGGGTGGTGGTTCGATTCCTCCGCCAGGTCCCCCGCCGCCGCGATGAAGTCCAGCGCCGCCCGGCCGTTTTCCAGCTTGTACACCGTCACCAGCCCTCCCTGCCGGTACCGCCAGTGCGGCAGCGTCCGCAGCTGCTGGTCGATCTGTGTCCGGTCCAGAATGTCGTGCGCGCTCATTGTTCCTCCGGCCGCGAGGCTCTCCAGGCTACAGGTCAGGACGGCCGGCGAACGCCGAAGAAGCCAGCGCATGCCGGCGCTTGGGGATCCGCCCGGCCGTTGCGGCCAGCCTACCGGCGATCACGGCGTGTTTGAAGGCCTCCGCCATCCGCACCGGGTCCTGCGCCCGGGTGACCGCGGTCGCCAGCAGGACGGCGTCGCAGCCGAGCTCCATCGCGAGCGCGGCGTCAGAGGCGGTGCCGATCCCGGCGTCGAGCACCACCGGCACGCCGGCCCGCGACACGATCAGCTCAATGTTGTGCGGGTTGAGGATACCCAGTCCGGTGCCGATCGGGGCGCCGAGCGGCATCACGGCCACTGCCCCGAGGAGTTCGAGCCGCCGGGCCAGGACCGGGTCGTCGTTGGTGTAGGCGAATACCTTGAACCCGCGGCCGGCCAGCTGTTCCGTCGCCTCCAGCAGCTCCGCCGCGTCGGGCAGCAGGGTTTCCTCGTCGGCGATGACCTCCAGCTTCACCCAGTCGGTCTCGAGCGCCTCGCGGGCAAGCTCCGCGGTCAGCACGGCTTCCCTCGCGGTGAAGCAGCCGGCGGTGTTCGGCAGGATGCGGATGCCCTGCTGCTCCAGCAGCGCGAACAGCGAGGCACCGGTGCCCGGGCTGTAGCGCCGCATCGCCACCGTGGTCAGCTCGGTGCCTGACGCCTGCAGGGCTGCGCCCAGTCCGTCCAGGCTGGGCGCTCCCCCGGTGCCCATGATCAGCCGCGATCCCAGCGGCTTTCCGTCAATGACCAGCTCGTCCATTCCTAGCCTCCCTGCACCGCGGTGATCAGTTCCACGCCGTCGCCGTCGGACAGCAGCGTGCCCGCCCAGCTTCCCCGCGGAGCCACTTCGGCGTTCAGCGCCACCGCGACGCCCAGCCGTCCGCCGTCGTCCGGTTTACCTTCCGCCGTCAGGCGCCGCCCCGTCGTGGCGGCGACCAGTTCCAGCAGTGTCATTCCCTCGGCGACCGGCTGCCGGTCCCCGTTCAGGGTGATGTTCATCGTTGGCTCCCTTCCATGCTTGTGCTGAAGCGGTCCGGCCGGAACTGCAGCAGTTCCGCGGGCACCGGCAGGCCTTCCGCCAGGTCCGCGCAGACCCTGGCCGCCGCCGGCGCGAGCAGGACCCCGTGCCGGAAGAAGCCCGTGGCGACCAGCAGGCCCGGCACGTCCCCTTCCGATTCGGCCACGCGTCCCAGCAGCGGCGCATTGTCCGGGGTCCCCGGCCGCGCCCGGCAGGTGGTCTCCTCGAGCTGAAGCTCGGCGACCGCAGGCACCAGCGCCTGGGCATCGCGCAGGAGCTGGTAGACGCCGCCCGCCGAGGGGGCGTCCGCGCCGTCCTCGCGCGACGTGGCCCCAATGACCACCGTCCCGTCCTCGCGCGGCACCACATAGACGGGCAGGCCGCGCACCAGCCCGCGCACAGTCAGGCGCACCAGCGGCCGCAGCGCCTGGGGGACCCGCAGGCGCAGGATGTCGCCGTAGACCGGCCGCAACGGCAGCCGCAGGGATGCGGGCAGTCCGTCGAGCAAGGCGGTGCCGAGCCCGTTGGCCATCACGGTCTCGTCCGCGGCAATCCGCGTTCCGTCATCGAGGACGACGCCGGTCACTTCCCCGGTGCCCGACCTCGCCAGCGCGGCGGCGCGGCGGCGCACGATACCGGCCCCGGCCCCGGCGAGCGCGTCCAGCAGCGCCGCGGACAGGGCGCGCGGATCGATCTGGTGGTCGTCGGGGGCGAGGAAGGCTCCGGACAGGGCCGGGGACAGCGCCGGTTCCAGCCGGCGCGCCTCGCGGCTGGTCAGCTGTTCCACCCGCAGCCCCTGGGCCAGCTGCGCCTGGCGCAGGTCCTCAAGGGCCAGCCGGTCGGCCGCGTCGAAGGCCGCCACCAGCGTTCCGGCAGTCTGGTGTCCCGTGCTGCCCAGCCCCTGCAGGAAGTCCGGGTACCGGCGGGCGGATTCCAAGGTCAGCGCGAGCAGCTGCTCCTCCTGGTAGTAGAGCTCGCTGACCGGGGCCAGCATGCCGGCGGCAGCGAAGGTCGCCCCGGACCCGGGAGCCGGGTCGATCACGGTGACGCGGTGCCCGCGGCGCGCTGCCTCCCACGCGATGCCCAGGCCGACGATGCCCGCGCCGACCACGGCCAGATGTTTTTGAACAGCCAAAGTCCGTCATTCCTTCCCTACGCCGGTACGAACCGGATCAGGTTCAACGGTCGGTGCCACGCACCCTCTCAGCCTGTCGGCTCCGGCTCACGAGGCCGGGCGCCGCGGTACCAGGCTCCCGCAGTGTCGCCACCAGTGTACTCACGGCGGGCCGCGCGCCGCGGATGTGACGCACTTACGGATCCGGCGGGGCCGCCGCAAGGTTATGGTTGCAGCTATGGATTTGAGTTCAGCACGGCTGTACCTGTGCACGGATGCCCGTAAGGCCCAGGGCGATTTTGAACAGTTCCTCGACGCCGCCTACGCCGGCGGCGTCGACATCATCCAGCTGCGGGACAAGTCGCTCGACGCGGCCGAAGAGCTCGATCTGCTGCACGCCCTGGCCGAGGTCGCCGCGCGGCACTCGGGGCTGTGGTCGGTCAACGACCGCGCCGACCTCGCTGCCATCGCCGGTGCGCCGGTCTTCCACGCCGGGCAGCGGGACCTGCCGCCCTCCGCGGCGCGGAGCGTCCTGTCCGCAGGTGCGGCCGGAGGGGCGGTCATCGGCCGCTCCACGCACACGCCGGCGCAGGTTCGCGCCGCGCTGCAGGACGCGGACGTGGACTACTTCTGCACGGGTCCTGTGTGGGCGACCCCGACAAAACCCGGCCGGGCCGCCGTCGGCCTGGAACTGGTGGCGGAAGCCGCGGCGCAGGCCGCAGCGGCGGGCTCTGACAAACCCTGGTTCGCCATCGGCGGGATCGGGCTGGACAACATCGCGGAGGTGACCGGTGCCGGCGCCCGGCGGGTCGTCGTCGTACGGGCCATCACGGAGGCGGACGATCCGGCTGCCGCGGCGGCCAAGCTGAAGGCCGCGCTGCCCCCGCTGTGATCAGGCGGTCAGGCCGAGCGCGTTCATCCGGCGGGAATGGTTCCGCGTCAGTTCCGCGAACAGCTCGGCAATGACCGTCTCCTGCGCCCCGGATTCCTCGAACCCCAGCAGGCCGCCCAGGAAGGACCGCTCGATCCCGATCCGCTGGGCCTGGGTCAGCGCCTCGCCGACCAGGCGCCGCCCCCACAGGGCCAGGCGCGAGGCCAGCCGTTCATTGCCCTCGAGGGCCTGCGCGAGCCGGGTGGTCAGCAGCTCCAGCTGCTCCTTGTTCTCCTTGATGCCGGCGACGACCTCGCGGGTCTGCGGGTCGAGCCGGCTCGCTATCGCGCGGTAGAAATCGCCGGAGACAGCGTCGGCTACGTAGGCCTTCATCAGCGACTCGTACCAGTCCCCCGGCCTGGTCCGCTCATGGAAGGCGTCGATCGAGGCCTGGAACGGCAGCATCGCCGTCTGCACGTCGACGCCCATGCGCGCCAGCTCGGCGCTCACCATCTCGAAATGCTCGAATTCAATCACCGCAACCCGGCCGATCTCGGCCCGGTCCCGCAACGTCGGCGAGAAGCGGGCATCGGAGGAAAAGCGCTCGAAGGCCGAGAGCTCCCCATAGGCCATGACGCCGTACAAATCGATGACGTACTGGCGGTGGGCCTCATCCGTGCCGGCCGCGGGCGCGCCGGCCGGCTGCTCTTCGGTGCTCATAGGTTCCAGCGTAGCCTGACCTGCGGCGCCGCCTGAGGATTAGGCTGGGGATGTGCCGTACCCACATCTGGATGCCAAGGTCAACGAATCGCAGCACCTGCTTGCCCGTGTCCTGAAGGAACTGCGGACCGAGCTGGAGCTGCCCGGCCCGTTCCCGCCGTCCGTGCTGGCCGAAGCAGAGCGCGCGGTGTCCGGCCAGCGGCTGCCCCGGCGCGACTTCACGGCACTGGAATTCGTCACCATCGACCCGCCCGGTTCGACGGACCTGGACCAGGCGATGTACCTGGAGCGTGCCGGCGACGGCTACCGGGCCTGGTACGCCATCGCAGACGTTCCCTCGTTCATCGAGCCCGGCGGAGAGCTGGACCGGGCCACCCGGCGCCGCGGGCAGACTATCTACGCGCCGGATGGACGCATCCCGCTGCACCCCGATGCCATCGGCGAGAACGCCGGCAGCCTGCTGCCCGGCGTTGACCGCAGTGCCTACGTCTGGGAGTTCATGCTCGACGGCGGGGCGAATGTCATTCAGGTCTCCCTCACCCGGGCGATGGTGCGCAGCCGAGCCAAGCTCACCTACGCACAGGTCCAGGAGGACATCGACTCAGGGACCGCCCCGGACTACCTGGCGCTGCTGAAGGAGATCGGCATCAAACGCCAGGCCCTGGAACTCGCCCGCGGCGGCGCGAGCCTTGAGCTGCCGGAGGAGGAGATCGCGCACGACGGGCGGCACTACTTCATCCTGGCCCGCCCCGCCCTCCCGGTGGAGGACTGGAATGCCCAGTTGTCCCTCATGACCGGCATGGCGGCGGCGCGGATCATGCTGGCCGGCAAGGTCGGCATCCTGCGCACCATGCCCGCGCCGGACGCCGAATCCGAGGAACGGTTCCGCCGCCAGACCATGGCTTTGGGCCATCCCTGGCCGCGGGACATTGCCTACGGCGAATACCTGCGGGGCCTGGACACATCCGAACCGAAGCAACTGGCCATCATGAACGCGGCAGGGTCCCTGTTCCGGGGCGCCGGCTACACGCCGTTCGACGGAGAACCACCGGCCGAGGATATCCAGGCCGCAATTGCGGCCCCCTACGCCCACACCACCGCACCGCTGCGCCGCCTGGTGGACCGCTTCGTCCTGCTGACCTGCGAGGCCCTGGTCTCCGGGCTGCAGGTCCCGGAATGGGTGCGGCAGGCGCTGCCGCAGCTGCCGGAGCTGATGGCGGCCTCCGACCAGCTTGCGTCAAGGCTGGACCGGGCTTCCCTGGACGCGGTCGAAGCGGCGCTCCTGAGCCACCGCGTGGGCGAAGAGTTCGATGCCGTCGTCATCAGCGCGCGGCAAAACAACCGGCACGGCAACAACGGCTGCAACGGCGGCGGGAACGGAACCGGCAACGGCTCCGGGAACGACTCCGGGAACGTGAGTGGGAAAAGCAACGGCAACGGTTCCGCTGGGAACGGCCGGCGCGACCCGGTCCCCCGCGGCACGATCCAGCTCAGCGAACCGGCCGTGACGGCCCGCTGCGAGGGCGAACTCGAGCCGGGCACATCCGTCCGGGTCCGGCTCATCGAGGCGGATATCGTCAAGCGCTCGGTTCTGTTCGAGCGGGTCGCCGGCTCCTGAACCTAGTGCCGGACGCTCTTGGACTCCGTGGCCGGGTGTCCCCGGACCGCGGCACGACCTGCCGGCCCCCGTTGCCTTCGCCGGCGATTTGCACGTGCCCGGTAGACTGGGAAGCGTAGAACTGGATGCCCGGTCGTTGAATGTTCGAAGACTTTGTAAGTTTCAACTCAACAGATCCCGCCCCTACGCGATTTTTGTTCGCCGGACCGGCCACGGATGGCCTCGGTCCGGTACGCAGTTGTTAGCCCGCGATCGGCTTCCGCTGGACGCGCCTGCAGCGTCCGACAGTTCCTGCATGCCCGCGCTACGCGTGCATGCAGTCGAGCACCGGCCGCGCAGGCGCCTTATCGAACGGTTATGTCATTGAACACTGAAAACCTGGCCGCGGACGAGGGGCAGCTGCTCCACGCGGACAACAGCACCGAAGAGATCGCCGTCGAGGCGACGCTGGCTTCGGACGAACGGCCCCACGAACTGCCGCAGCAGACCTTCGCGGACTTCAATGTCCGTGCCGACATCGTCCGCTCCCTCTTCGACGCCGGAATCACCCACCCCTTCCCGATCCAGGCCATGACCCTGCCGGTCGCCCTGGGCGGCCACGACATCATCGGCCAGGCCAAGACCGGAACCGGCAAGACGCTGGGCTTCGGCATCCCCGCGCTCCAGCGGGTCATCGGCCGCGATGACGACGGCTACGACAAACTGCCGGTCCCGGGCGCACCGCAGGCACTCATCGTGGTGCCGACCCGCGAGCTTGCCGTCCAGGTGGCCCGCGACCTCGAAACCGCCTCCCGGCACCGCAACGCCCGCATTGCGGTCATCTACGGCGGCCGCGCCTACGAGCCGCAGATCGAGGCACTGAGCCAGGGCGTCGAGGTCGTCGTCGGCACCCCCGGCCGCCTGATCGACCTGCACCGGCAGCGCCACCTGAGCCTGAAGAACGTCCGGATCGTGGTCCTGGACGAGGCCGACGAAATGCTGGACCTCGGCTTCCTGCCCGACGTGGAGACCCTGCTCGGCGCTACCCCCGCCGTCCGCCAGACCATGCTGTTCTCTGCGACGATGCCCGGCCCCGTAGTGGCCATGGCCCGTCGCTACATGACACAGCCGACGCACATCCGCGCGGCGGACCCGGACGACGAAGGCATCACCAAGAAGGACATCCGCCAGGTCATCTACCGGGCCCACAGCTTGGACAAGACCGAGGTAGTGGCACGCATCCTGCAGTCCAACGGTCGCGGCCGCACGATCATCTTTACCAAGACCAAGCGCACCGCAGCCAAGGTGTCCGAGGAACTCGTCGACCGCGGCTTCGCCGCTGCGGCTATCCACGGCGACCTCGGCCAGGGGGCCCGCGAACAGGCGCTGCGGGCCTTCCGCAGCGACAAGGTGGACGTCCTGGTGGCCACCGACGTCGCCGCGCGCGGTATCGACGTCGACGACGTCACCCACGTCATCAACTACCAGTGCCCCGAAGACGAGAAGACCTACCTGCACCGCGTGGGCCGCACCGGCCGTGCCGGGAACAAGGGCACCGCCATCACGTTCGTCGACTGGGACGACGTTCCCCGCTGGGGCCTGATCAACAAGGCCCTCGGCCTGGACGTTCCGGAGCCGGTCGAGACCTATTCCTCCTCCCCGCACCTGTACACGGATCTGGACATTCCCGAGGGCACCAAGGGCCGCCTGCCGCGCAACCAGCGCAAGCTGGCCGGCATCAGCGCCGAGGCGCTCGAAGACCTCGGCGAGACCGGCAAGAAGCACACCCGCGGCGGCGACCACAAGCGCAGCGGCGACCGCCGGCGCGGGGGCGAACGCGGCGGTGAGCGAAGCGGAAGCCGGCGTGCCCAGGGCGGACGCGAAGAGACGCGCACGGAAGGTGCAGGCTCGGGCGCGGGCCGCAGCCGCCGTCGTCGTTCCTCCTCCGCTTCCGGCGAGCAGCCCGCCGCGGCAGCCACGCAGGCCGGCGGCTCGGAGGGCGGCAAGCCCGCGGGCGAGGACACCGCTCCCCGCCGCCGCCGGACCCGCACCCGCCGTCGCAACGGCGAAGTTGTGCAGTCCAGCAGCCAGCCCGCCGCCGAGTAGCGGATCGGGACAGGATACGCGCAGTGACAACGGCTTTTGCCGCGCCGGAGGACCCGGTGTGGACGTCGGACGGCGGGAATCTGGTGGTCCAGGCGGACAACGCCGAATTCCTGCCGTCCCTCCCGGATGCCTCCTTCACCATGATCTACGTGGACCCGCCCTTCAACACGGGGCGGGTCCAGCGGAGGCAGCAGACGTCGATGGTGCGCAGCGCCGACGGCGAGGGCGACCGGGTGGGCTTCAAGGGCCGCTCCTACCAGACCATCAAGGGCATGCTGACCAGCTATGACGACGCCTTCGAGGACTACTGGTCCTTCCTCGAGCCGCGGCTGGCCGAGGCATGGCGCCTGCTCGCCGAGGACGGCACGCTCTATCTCCACCTGGACTACCGGGAGGTCCACTACGCCAAGGTGCTCCTCGATGCCCTGTTCGGCCGGGAGTGCTTCCTGAACGAGATCATCTGGGCGTACGACTACGGCGGACGCGCCAAGAACCGCTGGCCGGCCAAGCACGACAACATCCTGGTCTACGTCAAGAATCCGAAGCGCTACTACTTCGACAGCGCCGAAGTCGACCGCGAACCGTACATGGCGCCGGGCCTGGTCACCGCGGAAAAGGCCGCCCGCGGCAAACTGCCGACCGACGTCTGGTGGCACACCATCGTGTCCCCCACCGGCAAGGAAAAGACCGGGTATCCGACGCAGAAGCCCGAGGGGCTGCTGCGCCGCATGGTTGCCGCGAGCAGCCGCCCCGGCGACTGGGTGCTGGACTTCTTCGCAGGTTCCGGGACCCTCGGGGCGGTGGCCGCCGCGGCCGGCAGGCACTTCGTCTGCGTCGACGAGAACCCGCAGGCCATCGACGTCATGGCCCGGCGGTTGGGGCAGGCGGGCCAGGCAGTGCAGGTGCTGCGCTATGGAGCAGGAGCCCAAGTCGCCGAGGCCGATGCGGCGTCCGGCTGCTGAGCCGGGCAAGCCCGCGACGAGCCAAAAGCAGGAGGGCCGGCAGGACGACACCACGGTGTGTCCTGCCGGCCCTCCTGGGTTTAAGCGCTGTTCAAGGCGCCCCTAGATCAGGGTGCGGCCCTCCTGGCGCGCCTCCCGCCAGTCCTTGAAGAAGCCCTTGCAGATGGCGAACAGGGTGGCCGCCACAATCAGCGGCCAGATCAGTACGTACAGGGTCAGGAAGAACGTAGCCATGTTTTCTCCTTACTTTCCGGCCTGGACCGTGGCGGCCTCGGCTGCCTCGG
This sequence comes from Arthrobacter mangrovi, assembly GCF_026011795.1. Classification (GTDB taxonomy): domain Bacteria; phylum Actinomycetota; class Actinomycetes; order Actinomycetales; family Micrococcaceae; genus Crystallibacter; species Crystallibacter mangrovi. Next base: position 246,508 of record NZ_BRVS01000005.1, read on the forward strand.
TCTCGGGCCGCTGGTCGAAGTCGCCGATGCGCTGCTTGATCAGGTCGAAGTCGAAGCTGGTGCCGCTGCGGAAGCACATGAAGTAGCAGACCAGGGTGCTCACCGCGTAGGCCACGAGCGAGCCGGACAGGACGGCATAGTCATGCAGGAAGCCGATGGCGAACGGCGCCGCGGCGAGTGCGCCCACCGCACCGATGATCTTGGCGGCCTTGAGTCCGAAGAAGCCGAAGCACATCAGGCCCAGCACGACGCCGATGCCGATCACGGCGACCACGTCGGTCACGATGCCGAGGGCGCCGTCCATGGGCAGCCATTCGAAGCGGACCGGGATGAACGCGGCCAGCGCGACCAGGACCGAGATGGTGAAGGCCTTGTTGGTGACCTTTTCCCAGTAGAAGCTGGCGATCACCGGGAAGACGAGGGCGCCCCAGAGCGCTCCGACGAAGACCAGCAGGTCGAGGATGTTCATCTGCCCGCTGGCGAAGTACAGGGCGGCGGCCGTTGCCACGATCATGGTGATGCGGCCGACCAGCAGCATCGTTTTCGGGTTCGCCTTCTTCTTGCCGGCGACGTTCTGCCCGTAGACGTCGGCCATCATGATGGAGGACAGCGCGGCCAGGTCCGAGTCAGCGGTGGAAGACAGCGCCCCGATGATCATGATCAGGAAAACGCCGATCAGGAGCGGATGCAGGTAGGTCGAGGCCATCTGCGGGATCAGGTTGTTCACGTCGCCGCCGGCGGGAGAAAGGCCCAGGTAGAGCGCCATCACGCCGAGCATGCCGACGCCGATGATGGTGGCACCGTAGCCCACCGTCGCCGTGACAAAGGTCCGCTTGATCAGGTCCTCGCGGACCGCGAACAGCCGCTGGGCGATGGTCTGGTTGCCGATCGCGTAGGCCAGGACGGCGGCGATGTAGGGAGCGCCCTGGTTCAGGAAGGCGTCGCTGGAGAAGAAGTTCGACTGCTGCGGGGTGAGGTTTTGGGCACCCTGCTCGAACATGTCGGGACCGCCCGCGGCGAAGAAGACCGCGGGGATGATGACGACGACGGCGCCGAGCATCGCGACAACCTGGGCGAAATCGGTGAGCACCGAGGCCCGGAATCCGGACCACAGCGTGTAGAGCAGCACGCCGGCGGCGATCACGATGATGCCCTGGCTGAAGCTGAACGGCGAGAGCAGCGCGATCAGTGCGCCGCCCGCGATGAAGTTGGAGGTGAGGCTGATCAGGCTGCCGACGATGTTGGAGCCGGCCAGCATCAGCTGGCTGGAGCGGCCGTGGCGCGCGTACATGACCTCGGCGAGGGTGTGCGCCTTGGGGGCGACCTTGCGGATGCGGCGGCCAAAGGGGTAGATGAACAGGATCATCAGGGCGCCCCAGAGGCCGTAGTGGATCGGCCCGGAGATCCCGTAGGTGTAACCGGCGGTGGCCGACGCGTACATGGACGAAGCCCAGATCCAGGTCGCCGTCATGCTGGCGGCGGAGACACCGAATCCGATCTTATTGCCGGCGGTCATGTAGCCGTCGGCGTTTTCCTTCTTCTTCCCGATGAGAGCGGACATCAGGAGCGTGCCGCCGTAAAACAGCACTAGCAGCAGGATCACAGTCCAACCGCTGAGTTGGTAGAAATCTTCACCAGGCGGTGTCATTCTCTTCCTCTCGGTCATGGACGGCTCGCCGGTCACCGCCCAAATTCAGTGCGCGCCGGCCAGAGGGGCCGATTTGCCATGCGTTGTCCCGGCGGCCCGTCGTCGGGCCGTGGACAGTGTTCAAGAATCCGGCGATGGATTCCAGGCGCGCGATCCCGCCCGGCGCTCAAAGCCAGGCCATGACAAGCCGCATTCAGCGGCATAAAAAAGGCGGCCGAAGATGTCTCCGGCCTGCGTGCAGGAAGCAGCTGGTCTTCAGCCTGCTTCAGGATCAGGATGCTTTCGGTGCCCGGAAACCCGCGGCGTAACGCCGTTCAGGTTGCCCGGGGCAAGCATCGGTCGGCACCCAGCATACCATCAGCCGCCGGCCAGGCCCGGGCTCAGGCCGCGCTGGGCAGGTACGCAGGGGCTCCGCTGCCGATTTCAAGGATGCGCTCCAGGACCGCCGCGGCCGTCACATTCTCGCCCAGCCGGTTCGGTTTTCCGGCCCCGTGGTAGTCGCTTGAGCCGGTCATCAGGAGCCCCTGTTCAGCCGCCAGCCTCCGCAGCCACGCCCTGCCCTCTTCCGGGTTGTCGCGGTGGTCCACTTCGACGCCGTCCAGCCCAGCGTCGATCATTTGGTGGAAGACATCCTCGCCGACGACCCGGCCCCGGTTGGATGCCACCGGATGCGCGAATACTGCCGCTCCCCCGGCCTCTTTGACGAGCTCGACGGCGTGCGCGGGATCCGGGGCGTAGTGCGTGACGTAGTAGCGCGAATGCGAGGTCAGGATGTTGCTGAAGGCCTCGCTGCGGTCCGAGACCACGCCCGCCGCCACCAGGGCATCGGCAATGTGCGGCCGGCCGACCGTCGCCTCGTGCGCCGTCTGGGCGGTGACGTCCGCCCAAGTGATCGGAAAGTCCTCGGCGAGCAGCTCGACCATCCGTTCGGCCCGGGTCAGCCGGGCCCTGCGGGCCTTGCCGATTTCCTCGAGCAGCCCTGCGTGGGTCGGATCGTGCAGGTAGGCCAGGACATGGACACTGATGCCTTCCCTGGTGCGGCAGGAGATCTCCATGCCCGGCACGAGCCCGACGCCCAGGTCCCGGGCCGCCGCCAGCGCCGGCGCCCAGCCGGCGGTGGTGTCATGGTCGGTCAGTGCCACGACGTCCAGGCCGGCGTCGAAGGCGGCGCGCACCAGGTCGGCCGGCGGTTCCGTGCCATCCGACGCCGTGGAGTGGGCATGCAGGTCGATCCTCATCTAACCAATCTACCTGCGGCACCGCCGCGCCCGCAGGCACGGCAGGCCCATCGAAGCTGTTTGGCAGGGCTTGGTGCCGGTGAGACTATGGGTTGGTGAGCACAGACGCCAACGACAGCACCGTACAGCCGGCCTCCGAGGGCCAGCCGCTCGAGGAACGCGGGAACAACCGCTCCCAGCGGCCGGAGTCCCAGGCCTTCAAGGATTTCATGGCAGGGCAGTGGGCCCCGGACACCTCCGCTCCCCCCGCAACGGCGGAAGTCGCGCCCTTTGCCGCGCGCCGCCGTCGCACTCTTTCCCTCAAGTTCACGGGCGAACGCCTGGTCATTCCGGCCGGCCCGCTTAAGGTCCGCTCCAATGACACGGACTACCGGTTCCGGCCGCACTCGGGGTTCGCGCACCTGACCGGGCTGGGCCTGGACCACGAACCGGATGCCGTCCTGGTGATGGAACCCGTCCCTGAAGGGCAGGGAGACGACGGCGGCAACCACCATGCCACCCTCTACTTCCGTCCGCTCGCAGGCCGGGATACGCCCGCTTTCTACGCCGACGCCCGCTATGGCGAGTTCTGGATCGGCCCGCGGCCCACACTGGACCAGCTGCAGAAGCAGCTCGGGATCGAGACGCGGGACCTCGGCGAGCTTGAGGTGGCGATCACCAAGGATGCCGGCGTGGTCAGCATCGGTGGCATGCGCATCCGGCTCCTGCGCGAGGTGGACTTCAACGTCGACGCCCTCGTCGACACGTCCCGGATCAACACCGGCGTGGACCTGGAGGAGTCCGACAACCTGGACGCCCTGCTGGCCGAGGCCCTGTCGGAGCTTCGCCTGGTCAAGGACGAATGGGAGGTCGGCGAGCTGAAAAAGTCCGTGGCCGCCACCGTCAACGGGTTCCACGAAGTCGTCAAGGTTCTGCCCCGGGCCATCACCCACGACCGCGGCGAACGCGTGGTCGAGGGCGCTTTCTTCGCCAGGGCGCGCGAAGAAGGCAACGACCTGGGCTACGACACCATCGCCGCCGCCGGCAACAACGCGACGATCCTGCACTGGATCCGCAACAACGGCCAGGTGAAGTCCGGCGACCTGCTGCTGCTGGATGCCGGGGTCGAGGCCGACTCGCTCTACACCGCCGACGTCACCCGCACCCTGCCGGTCAACGGCAAGTTCACCGAGGTGCAGCGCAGGATCTACCAGGCCGTGCTGGATGCCGCGGATGCCGGCTTCGCCGCGGCCCAGCCCGGCGCCAAGTTCCGCGATGTCCACAAGGCCGCCGTGACCGTACTGGCCGAGCGGCTGGATGAGTGGGGCCTGCTCCCGGTTCCTCTGGCCGAGGCACTCGCCGAAGGCGGCCAGCACCACCGGCGCTGGATGCCGCACGGCACGAGCCACCACCTCGGCCTCGACGTCCACGACTGTGCGCAGGCGAAGCGGGAGCTCTACCTCGACGGCATCCTGGCCGAGGGCATGGTCTTCACCATCGAACCGGGCCTCTACTTCAAGCAGGAGGACCTGGCCGTGCCGGAGGAATACCGCGGCATCGGCGTACGGATCGAGGACGACGTGCTCATGACCGCGGACGGACCCGTCAACCTCAGCGCGGCGCTGCCGCGGGAACCGGACGAGGTAGAGTCCTGGATGGCAGGCATCTACAGCCCCACGGGCGAGTAGCAGCCCCGCCGGCAAACAGGGAAGCCGGGGAACCGTCGGACGACGGTTCCCCGGCTTTTGCACTGGACGTGCCTGCCGACGTGCCGGCCGCCCGTTAGCGCCGTTCGTCGCCTTCGCGGTGGCCATGCTCCGGATCGGCCGCCGGCGTCCCCTGCTGCTCCTGCTCGGGCGGGAGCCGGACTCCGTACTGCGGCCGCCCGTCCGGCAGGTCGGGGAACCGGCCGCGGACCGGGGTCCCGGGTTCGTTCCCGGCGTCCGCCGGCGGCTGGGGCTGGCCCTGCTCTTCCGTGGCGCCGGACGCGTACGGATCATGGCCCCACTGGGCGGGCCGCTGCGGCTGCTGCTCCGGGCGCACGTAACGGCCCTGCTCCGCGCCGGGGTGCATGGCGTGGCCGGGCATCGGCAGCTGGCTGGCCACCCGGCGCGCCTCGAAGATCATGTCGCCGGCCACCACCACGTCGTAGCTGGTCGCGATGATCTGGTTGGTGGAGGTGAAGTCCCGCTTTCCCCGCTGGAAGGCATAGCTGATCACGCTGAACAGTATCCAGAACGCGGCGCCCATGGCCATCGAGGAGAGCACCAGCCCGAAGGTCTGGCCGCCGCCGAAGAGCATCAGCAGCAGGCCCACGAAAAGGCCGAACCAGGCGCCGGTCGCCGCGCCGGTCAGCGCCACGCGAGGGTAGCTCAGCCTGCCGGTCACCCGTTCGACGGACTTCAGGTCATTGCCGATGATGGAGACGTGCTGGACCGGGAACTCCTCATCCGCCAGGAAATCCACCACCTTCTGGGCATCCAGGTACGTGCGGTAGTTGCCTAGCAGCTCGCCCTGGGGCAATTGCTGGCTGGGGTCACGGGATTCGCTACGGCCAAGCATCGACATAAACCTATTCTCCCCTACCGGCGGGTACTGCGCCGGTGGTATCGCCCAAAGTGAACTTGACGGCTGCTCCTCCGGGCCCCGGCAGGCGCCGCCGGGCGCGAGCACGTAGCCTAAGGGAGTGAGCACAAATCCCACCAGAGTCTTCATCGCCAGATTGCTCGGCCTGGACGTCTTCGACCCGCTGGGCGACCGTTTGGGACGCCTGCGCGACGCCGTCGCGCTGGAACGCGGCGGCAAGGCGCCCCAGGTGGTCGGTATTGTCGTCGAGGTCCCCGGAAAGAAGCGTGTCTTCGTCCCGATGACCCGGATCACGTCGATCGATGCCGGACAGATCATCTGCACCGGGCTGGTCAACCTGCGCCGCTTCGAACAGCGCGGCGCCGAGATCCTCATGGTCGCCGAAATGTTCGACCGCCGCGTCACGCTCGCGGACGGCACGGGGGATGCCACCATCGAGGACATCGCGATGGAGAAATCGCGCAACGGCGACTGGTTCGTCTCCCAGCTGTTCGTCCGCCGCGGCTACTCGTCCTCGCCGCTGCGCAGCCTGCGCCGGAACGAAACGCTCATCGTGGATTGGAAGGACGCCCGCCCGGGAGCCAGGACCGAGCCGCAGGCGGCCACCGCCTTCGTCGCCAGCCACGAGGACATGAAACCCGCGGACTTCGCCGACGCGCTGCACGAGATGAGCGACAAGCGCCGCATCGAAATCGCCACCGAGCTGCAGGACAAGCGCCTGGCCGACGTCCTGCAGGAGCTCCCGGACGACGACCAGGTCCAGATCCTCTCCGCCCTGGAGATCGAACGGGCCGCCGACGTCCTGGAGGAGATGGACCCGGATGACGCGGCCGACCTGCTGGCGGAACTGCCGGAGGAGCAGAAGGAAGACCTGCTGCAGCGGATGGAACCGGAAGAAGCCGAGGACGTCCGCCGCCTGATGGAGTACGAGGAGGACACGGCCGGCTCGATGATGACGCCGGTTCCCGTCATCCTGCCGCCCGAAGCCACGGTCGCCGAAGCGCTGGCCCACGTGCGCCGGGAAGAACTCAGCCCTGCCCTGGCCTCGGCCATATTTGTCTGCCGCCCCCCGCTGGAGACGCCTACGGGACGCTATCTCGGCGTCGTACATATCCAGCAGCTGCTGCGTTTCCCGCCGCCGGAGGCCCTCGGCAATATCGTGGACACGGACCTGGAACCCGTCTCCGACCAGGCGGATATCAGCGAAGTGGCCCGCATGCTGGCCACCTACAACCTCAACGCGCTCGGCGTCGTGAATGAAGACGGCAGGCTGGTAGGCGCCGTCACTGTCGACGACGTCCTGGACCACCTGCTCCCGGACGACTGGCGGGCCCAGGATGACACGGACGAGCTGATGCGGAAGGCAGGACGCAATGGCTGAAAAGCAGAACACCACAAGTGGACTGGATGTACCCCGCGAGGCGCGGCAGCGGCTGCTGCCGCGGCTAAAGCCAAACCCCGACGCCTTCGGCCATGCCACGGAGAGCTTCGCCCGCTTCATGGGCACCCCGCAGTTCCTGATGTGGATGACCGTGTTCTGCCTGGTCTGGCTGATGTGGAACACCTTCGGGCCGGAGTCTCTGCGCTTCGACAGCGCCGCGCTCGGCTTCACCGCGCTGACCCTGATGCTCTCGCTGCAGGCGTCGTATGCCGCTCCCCTGCTGCTGCTGGCCCAGAACCGCCAGGACGACCGGGACAAGGTCACCCTGCAGCAGGACCGCCAGCGGGCCGAGCGCAACCTTTCCGACACCGAGTACCTCACCCGGGAGCTGGCCTCGCTGCGCATCACGCTGCGCGAAGTGGCCACCCGTGACTTTGTCCGCAGCGAACTGCGCACGGTGCTGGAGGAACTGCTCGAATCGGAAGAGAAGGACGACCGCCAGCGGAAGCGGAAGAAGAAGGTTTCCGACGCGACGTCCGCGCTGCCGCGGGTCTCGGCGGAGGCCGAAAGCGCATCGGAGAGCTAGGACATGACTGACCAGACCGCCAGCCTGGAGGCGGTGCGCCGTGCGCTGGACACCGTGATCGATCCTGAGCTGCGCCGCCCGATCACCGAACTCGGCATGCTCAAGGACGTGGCCATTGACGACGGCGGCAATGTCACCGTCGAGGTGCTGCTCACCATCGCGGGCTGCCCCCTGCGCGGCACCATCACCGAGGACGTCCGCCGCGTGCTGGAGCCGCTCGCCGGCGTCGCAGGAGTCACGGTGCTGATGGATGTCATGACGCCCGCCCAGCGCAACGAGCTCAAGGACCGGCTCAAGGCTGGCGGCCGGGGCAATCCGTTCGCGGATCCCGCCTCCCTCACCCGGATTTATGCCGTTGCCAGCGGCAAGGGCGGCGTCGGAAAGTCCAGCGTCACCGTAAACCTCGCTTGCGCCATGGCGGCGCAGGGGCTGCGCGTTGGGATCGTGGACGCCGACGTCTACGGCTTTTCGGTCCCCGGGCTGATGGGCATCAACCAGGCCCCCACGCAGGTGGACGAAATGATCCTGCCGCCGGTGGCCCACGGGGTGAAGGTCATCTCGATCGGCATGTTCGTTACGGGCAACCAGCCAGTCGCCTGGCGCGGGCCGATGCTGCACCGGGCGCTGGAGCAGTTCCTGACCGACGTGTACTTCGGCGACCTGGATGCGCTCTTCCTGGACCTGCCGCCGGGGACCGGGGACGTGGCCATCTCCGTCGCGCAACTGCTCCCGGCCTCGCGCCTGCTGGTCGTCACCACGCCGCAGAGCGCCGCGGCCGAGGTGGCCGAACGGGCGGGGTCCATGGCCGCGCAGACCGGCCAGCAGGTGGCGGGCGTGATCGAAAACATGTCCTGGCTGGAGCTGGCCGACGGAAGCCGGCTCGAGGTCTTCGGCTCGGGCGGAGGCCGGACGCTCGCCGACCGGCTGAGCGTTTCCCTCGGCACCGCGATTCCGCTGCTGGGGCAGATCCCGCTGGAGCAGCGGCTGCGCGAGGGCGGGGACAGCGGGCTGCCGATCGTGCTCGACGACGGCGCGGCCGGACGTTCGCCGGCGGCCGTGGCCCTGAGGTCCATCGCGGAGGGCCTTGCCGCCACCCCGCGGGGCCTCGCAGGGAGGTCGCTGGGGATCGCTCCGGCGTAGCGCCGGGGACTGCTCCGGACTACGTTGCCGGGGCAGCTCCGGCCTAGGTTGCCTCGATGTCGAACGGCGCGGGCTGGCCCTGCTCCAGCCGCTCCGCGGCGGCCGGGGTCGGGCGGGAAACGGCCTTGACGGCAGTACCGGCTGCCCCCGCGGCGCCTGCGGCCGTGGCTCCGGCGGACGGCGCCGGCAGGTCATCATCATCGAGCAGTGCTTCCTTGATGATGCGCCGCGGGTCGTACTGCCGCGGATCCAGCTTGCGCCAGTCCATGTCCACGATCTCATCGCCGACTTCTTCGCGCAGCTGCTCTTTCGCGCCGGCCGCCATCCGGCGGACCTGCTTGACGAGCCGGGCAAGCTGCGCCGCATACTCGGGCAGACGCTCGGGACCGAGCACTATAACGGCGATCACCGCAAGGATGATCAGTTCCGTTCCGTTAATTCCGAGCACGATTGAAGATTACCTGTTCGAGCCGCACGGCACCTACTTGGCTTCCTCTGACGGCGAATCCGCCGGCACGACCATCTTGCCCAGGCCGCGGATGATCCTGCTGACCGGATCGTCCAGCACGGTGGGCCGCGGAGTCATGAGGCGGGACTTCTCCGCGATGATGACCTGGCCGACCATGTCGGGCAGGTCGGCCAACGGGGCATCCGACCACATCGTGTAGGTCACGTCGGCCGAGTTCAGCACGACGGTCCAGTTGGGCCCGGCACGCAGCCACATGTCCCGGTCCATTCCGTTGACCGGCCGGAACCCGTCCGCCGCTACCGAGCGCCCCGTTACCGCGTTGACCGGAGCCACCGCACGGGCTGCTTCCGGCGCGGCGGGCCGCGGGCGTTCCACGCTTCGGCGTTGTTCGGTCACTACGACGCTGCCGTCCTCTCCTTCGAGCTCCACCCGGACGGCAGGCTCCCCGGCGATCGTCATGGCCCGGGCCGATTCCAGTTCGTAGCCCAGCCCGGACAGCTGGGGGCAGTTCCAGCCGCTGCGGCGCAGCTGGGCGAGCTCTTCCCTGCCCACTTTTTCTCCGGCAGCCAGGCCCCCAAGGTCCACGGTCGAAGTGCCGGAGACCTGGCCATCCGTCTGTCCGGCCGCCTGCAGGGCAGGCTCCTCGCCGCCGAGGATGTAGGCCGTGCCAAAGGTCAGCATGGCAAAACCCGCCGCGGCTCCACAGATCACCAGCAGGGTCTGCCGCCGGGAGGCACGCTTGGCCGGCGGTTCACCCGCTCCGGCTGCAGCCTTATCCGCCGTGGAAGGGTAATCACCGGGCTCCGCATCCGCCGCGGCGGGTGCATTGAGCAGCCGGCCCGTCAGGTCCGGACCGGGAGCGGGCACATCAAGGGAGCGCAGCCGCTCCTGCAGGGCACGGTGTTCAGCAATCCAGCTCCGGCAGCGTTCGCAGCCGGCCAAGTGGCGTTCGAAACCGGGTCGGCGGTCGTCGGCAAGCTCACCGTTCAGGTAGTCCGCCAAGTCACGTTCGGGATGACGCATGGTGGATTCAGAGCACTCCTGCTATTCGCGGCAGCTTCAGGCGGGAGGCCCGCTTGGCCGCCGGGTCCCGGTGCGCCAGCTTCTCGCGCAGCATGGTGCGCCCGCGGTGGATGCGGGACCGGACCGTGCCGAGCTTGACGCCAAGCGCCTCGGATACTTCGTCGTAGGAAAGTCCCTCGAGGTCGCAAAGGACCACGGCGGCACGGAAGTCCGGAGGCAGCTCCTCCAGGGCAGTCTGGACATCGATATCCAGGTTGTTGAACTCGAAGCTGCGCTCCGGGCCCGGGTCCTTTCCGGGGATCTTGGCCTCGGCGTCCTCGGACAAGCCGTCGAAGCGGATCCGGCTCTTCCGGCGCGCCTGGTCGAGGAAGAGGTTGGTGGTGATGCGGTGCAGCCAGCCGTCCAGCGTGCCGGGCTTGAAGTTCTCCAGGGAACGGAACACCCGGACGAACACTTCCTGGGTGAGGTCCTCGGCGTCGTGTTTGTTCCCGGTAAGGCGGTAGGCGAGCCGGTAGACCTTCGCCGAGTGGTTGACTACCACTTCTTCCCACGTCGGCGCCGTCCAGTCCGCCGCCGGGGCAGGCGCGTCCTGAGGGACGGGTCGGTGCTTGGTCATGGTGTCTCCCCTCGGCGGCTGCCCTGACTCCCCTGCAGGTTCATCCTTTGATCAGCCGGTATCTGCTGGTTTAAGGCGCATGTCCATCCTGCCTCGGAAAGCTGGGAGAATTCTGGTAGCAGGCTCCAAAAAGGACCGTCTGGACTCGGGCCGTATACAGCCCGGGGCGGCCGGACAGTAGGCTAGGCAGGGCCGCAGAAAAACGATCGAGGAAGCGAAGGTAGATGAGCGCAGACAAGCAGACCAGCTGGTCCTACACGGAGGGATTGCCCGCCGAGGATGAGGTGCTGCTCCGCGCCCGCGAACGCTCCCGCGAGCTTGGGGTGGCTTCGGTCAGCCCGGGCGTTGCTGCCGCCCTGACCGTCCTGGCCGCCGGTTCAAAGGCACACACCGTCGTCGAGGTGGGCTCGGGCGCCGGGGTTTCGGGCGTGTGCCTGCTGCGCGGCTTGCCCACCAACGCCGTCCTGACGACGATCGATTCGGACGTGGACCACCTGCGTGCGGCCCGGGAGGCGTACTTGGAGGCCGGCATCCCCAGCAACCGCACGCGCACCATATCGGGCCGCGCGGCAGACGTCCTCCCCCGGCTCACGGACGGCGCGTACGACCTGGTATTCATCGACGCGGACAAGCGCTCGTACCCGCTCTACCTGGACCAGGCCACCCGGCTGCTCAAGAGCGGCGGCATGCTCATCATCAACGACGCCTTGGACCGCGACCGGGTCTCCGACCCGGCCATCCGGGACGACACGACCAACATCCTGCGGCAGGTAGGCAAGGCCGTGCGGGAGAACGAGGCCTTGCTCTCGACCATCCTCCCCACGGGCGACGGGCTCCTGCTGGCCGTCAAGCGGTGAGGTAGGACAGCAGCAGCCGCGTGCCGAAGCCCGTGGCCCCCTTGGTCACCTCGGCATCGTCCGCCGTGGCACGGGCGGGACCGGCGATGTCCAGGTGGACCCAGGGAACGTCCCCGACGAACTCCCGCAGGAAAAGTGCCGCCGTGATGGACCCGGCAGAGACCTTCGAACCCGGCGAGGAAATGTGCGACAGGTCCGCGACGTCCGAATCCAGCGAGAACCGGTACTCCTCCGCCACCTCGGCCAGCGGCATGTGCCAGACCCGGTCGCCCGAGGCCTCGCCCGCTGCTTCGAAGGCTGCCACCAGGTGGGGCTCCGTGGCGTAGAGGGCGGCGTGCCGGCGTCCCAGCCCCATGGACGCGGCACCGGTCAGGGTCGCGATGTCGATCAGTTCGTCCGGAGCCAGTTCTCCGACGGCGTACGCCAGCGCGTCCGCGAGCACCATCCGGCCCTCCGCGTCCGTATTGCCGATCTCCACCGTCGTGCCGCCGTACACGGACACGACGTCCCCCGGCCGGTAGGACGCACCCCCGATGGCGTTTTCCGCCAGCGCCAGCAGCCCGGTAACGCGGTGCCTCACGCCCAGTTCCGCGGCGGCGTTGAGAACCGAAAGCACGACGCCGGCGCCCGCCATGTCCGTCTTCATCGGCACCATCGACTCGCGCGGCTTGAGCGAAATACCTCCGGTGTCGAAGGTGATGCCCTTCCCGACCAGCGCGACGTGCCGGGCGTCCGGGGCCGGGTCCTGCGGAGTGTAGGTCAGCTGGACCAGCCGCGAGCCGTACTGCGATGCGCTGCCGACGGCGAGCAGCCCGCCGAAGCCGGCGGCGGCCAGTTCCGCCTCGTCCCAGATCCGCACCTCCAAGCCGGCGGCATCGGCGAGCCGCACAGCCTGGCTGGCCATCCAGGCCGGGTTCTTCACGTTCGACGGCATGTTGGCGAGGTTCCGGCTCAGCCAGACGGCCCGCCCGGTCGCGGTCGCGGCCGAAACCGCCGCTGCCGACCCGCCGCTGAGTTCGAGTTCGGCGGCCGGCCCCTGGGGCGCCGGCGAGGTTCCGGCCCTCGGCGGCCGGTAGCCGCCCAGCAGGAAACCCTCGATGAACGCTTGCTGCGCCGCCTCAGGCAGTCCGTCCACCACGCTGGTGCGGACCGTACCCGCGCCCAAGGTCGCCTTGGCCAGGGCGGCACCGGCCTTGCGCAGGCTGGGCGGCGCTTCGTCCCCGACGCCCAGGAACACAAGCCGCCTCGGTAGCGTCTCCTCCTGCCGGGGCGCCGTAGCATTCAGGATTTCGCCCGGCTTGCCGGTCACCGAGTGCACCTCGGCCAGCAGGGTGACGTCCACGCCGTACCGCGCCGCCGCCTCCGCGGCACCGCGCCGCGGCTGCGGAGTGGCCCGCTCGCCGTCGCCGGCTGACGAGCCGCCCTGCGCTACCGGCACGACAAGGACGTCCGCCGCCGAGTCCAGGACGGGGGCATGGCTGTCCAGGGCGGGCCGCGGCACGATCCGCGGCATATTGGCCGAAAGCAGGGCCTCCTCCAGCGTGCGGGCGGTTTCTTCCTCCGGCGTCAGGGCTGGTTGCACCACGTTGGCTGCTTCCCTAGCTGGCGACGGCGTCGGTCACACCCAGCAGGCAGTCCCTCAGGTTGCTGGCCTCTTCGGCGTTCAGCTCAAGCACCAGCCGGCCGCCACCGTCGATCGGTACCCGCAGGATGAGGCTGCGCCCCTCCTTGGTGACCTCCATCGGTCCTTCTCCGGTACGCGGTTTCATCGCAGCCATCTGGATATCCCTTCCACCGAGGGGCATCGGTCTTTCGTCCGCGCCCGCCAACACAGCACGGCCGGACCTCGACGATCCGCCGTGCTACAACTAGACCCATTATCGCGTACATCACAAGCCGGCACGAAATCAATGCCGGCCGTGGCGTGCCGCAGTCGTCCCCGGTCAGGGCGGGTAATCACCGCCGCCGGGCAGTTCCGCCCACGACCAGAGCCACGTGACCCACACTATCTGCAAAGCCAGGAATGCCGCCGCGAGGCAGATCCGGTAGGCCCTGCTTCGCGAGGCCATCGACGCCACCAGAGCGAGCGGGAACAGCGGCAGCAGCAGCCGGAAGGTGCTGGTCTGCGGATGCAGGAACACAAACAGGTAGCCCAGGTAGGCCGCGCACCACAGCCGCAATTCGACGCCCATGCGCCGCGCGGTTGCGCTGGTCAGCACCAGCACCGCGGCGATGAGCAGCACGAGCGGCGCGAGGACGCCGCCGATCGGCCCGAAGAGGTCCGTGCCCATGTCGTACCAGGGCTTGAACGGGATGAGATCGGTGCCGCGCCAGGCCGTTTCGGTGTCGGTATAGGCGCGCAGCTCCCCGGTGGCCATCCACGCGACCACGGGCCAGGTGACGGCGCCTGCGCAACTGACCAGGCCCAGCGTCGCGATCCGTACGAATTCCCCAGGATCGAGAGGGTCCTCGGCCCGCAGGCGCAGCCGCCAGAGCAGGTAGAGGCCCAGCATCGCGGCAAACGGGACACCGGTGGGCCTGGACAAGCACATCATCAGGACGACCGGGATGGCCAGCAGGAACCGGCGCCTGATCACCAGGTACAGGCTGCCGGCCAGCAGGGCCAGGTTCAGCGACTCGGCATACGGGACCTGCAGGATCGCGGCGACGGGGAAGACCGCCACGAAGACGGTGCCCCAGAGCGCGGTGGCGTGCACGGCAAACAGCCGGAAGATCCGGTAAATCAGCAGAGCCGCGACGAACCCAGCCACCGTTGCCACTGCCGGGGCCAGGCCCTGCCAAGGCATGCCCGTCAGCGCATTCAGGCCGCGGATCAGCGCCGGGAACAGCGCATAGAACGCCCACTGGTTCTCCAGCGCCCTCCCGTCGAGGCCGCGCGGTATCTCCTCCGGGTACCCCCGCCGGTAGATCTGCTCGTACCACGCGCTGTCCCAGATTCCGATGAAGGACAGGTAGTCCGGGTGGGCGCCGCCCCAGGGGCTCGGGCCCTGCTGGCGCGCCACGGCCAGGAAGACGCAGAAGGAAAAGAGCCGGGCCAGCGCGTAAACGAGCACGACCTGGATCCACCAGGGCCATCCGGCCAGGCGCTTGCTCCAGTGCTGCAACTGGCCGCGCACGAGCGCACGCGGGCCCCGGCGCCCGTCTTCCACGCCGGTCACGATTGTGGTGCCGGCGGCGGGACGTCGTCGTTCTTCCAGTGTTCCTGCCTCCTGAGCTGGGCAATCGTCCTGTCCCGGTCCGCGAGCGCATCGCGAAGCGCATCGAGCACCTGGTCCACCTGGTCCATCCGGTAACCGCGCAGCCCCACCGAGAAGCGGAGCCGTTCGATGTCCTCGGGCACGGGCCGCTCGGGCAGCAGCACGGGAGGCAGCCGGGGATCGGACTCGCTCAGGCCCTCGAGCCTCGCGACCTTCCCGTGCTGCCAGCCTGCTTCCGCCGTCGGAGGCGTGCGGGGGCTGAAACGTCCTGAAACCGCCATGGCCACCGCCCCGGCGGCGGCAATGGCGAGAAAAACCAGGAACAGGCTCACAGCACCATCGTGCCAGATGCGGCCGGGCGCGACCGACTGCTACATCCCGCCGGCGGCAGCGGTTCCGCCACACCGGCGGCGGGGCCTCGCGGCGGGTGTGGCGGGACCGCCCGCGCGGGCTTCACCCTGCATCGGCTTCGCTACATCGACTCCGTCGGCGGCCGGCGGCGGCCATTGCGGTCGGACAGCCCCGCCATGATGTGGTCGACGGCCTCGGCGGCCGTATCCACCACGCTGACCAGGTCCAGGTCGGCCTCGGCGATCATGCCTTCTCCCAGCAGTGTGCTCTTGACCCAGTCGATCAGCGGACTCCAGAACGAGCTGCCGACCAGGACGATCGGGAACGACGTCACTTTCTGCGTCTGCACGAGCACCATGGCCTCGAACAGTTCGTCCATGGTTCCGAGGCCGCCGGGCAGCACGATGAAGCCTTGGGCGTATTTCACGAACATCGTCTTCCGGGCGAAGAAATACCGGAAGTTGATGCCTAGGTCCACCCAGTCGTTCAGGCCCTGTTCGAACGGCAGCTCGATGCCCAGCCCGACGGAGAGTCCGCCGGCTTCGCTGGCCCCCTTGTTAGCGGCCTCCATCGATCCGGGGCCGCCGCCGGTGATGACGGCGAAGTTCTGTTCCACCAGCAGGCGCCCGATCTGCTCGGCAATGTCGTAGTGCACCGTCCCGGGCCGCGTGCGCGCCGAACCGAACACGCTGATGGCCGGACCGAGTTCCGCCAGGGTCCCGAATCCCTCGACGAACTCGCTTTGGATGCGCAGGACGCGCCATGGGTCCGTGTGGGTGAAGTCCTCGCGGTCCCGGGTGTCGAGGAGATACTGGTCCGCCTGCGGGATATCGGCCTGCGAGCGACGCAGCTCCACCGAACCTTTGTGCCGGGCGGGCAGGCGTGCCGCCAGATCCGACGGCAGCGGAAAATCTTGCTGGTTACTCATTACCCAAGGCTACAGATCCGCGCGGCCCAGGCACCTCCTTTCACGATATTTCCCCTGCTCGGCGCGGGCCGGCGGCAGGTTTCTCTTGAATTACGATTCAAGCAGGAAAGGCGAAATGCGTGGCTTGCGCGGAAACGTTCGCTAGATTCAAGTCATGACCAGTGACACCCCCCACAGCCAACCCGTGCCGGCGGCCTCCGGTGCGCCTGCCCCGGCAGCCCGTGAAGGCGCCGGACAGCCGCTGGTGCAGCTCAAAGATGTCAACAAGCACTTCGGCGACCTGCATGTCCTGCGCAACATCAACCTGGAGGTCAGGAAGGGCGAGGTGGTCGTCGTCATCGGCCCCTCGGGCTCGGGCAAGTCCACCCTGTGCCGGGCGATCAACCGGCTGGAAACCATCGACGACGGCGAAATCCTGATCGACGGCACCAGGCTCCCCTCCGAAGGCAAGCAGCTCGCCCGGCTTCGCGCCGACGTCGGCATGGTGTTCCAGTCCTTCAACCTCTTCGCGCACAAGTCCATCCTGGAGAACGTCACACTCGGCCCCGTCAAGGTCAAGGGCACGAAGCCGGCCGCTGCCAAGGAACTGGCCATGAGCCTGCTGAAGCGGGTCGGCGTCGACAACCAGGCGGGCAAACTGCCGGCGCAGCTCTCCGGCGGCCAGCAGCAGCGCGTCGCGATTGCGCGGGCACTGGCCATGAAGCCCAAGGTCATGCTCTTCGACGAGCCTACGTCCGCGCTGGACCCGGAAATGATCAACGAGGTCCTGGACACCATGGTCGGCCTCGCCAAGGAAGGCATGACCATGATCGTGGTGACCCACGAGATGGGATTCGCCCGCAAGGCGGCCGACCGCGTGATCTTCATGGCGGACGGCCAGATCGTCGAACAGGCCACCCCCGAAGAGTTCTTCACCAACCCGAAGAGCGAACGAGCCAGGGACTTCCTCGGCAAGATCCTCAACCACTAAGTCAGCAACTGCGGTCCCTTTCCGGCGCGGAAGGACCATGACGCAAGGAGAAAACATGCGCAAGATGCGTATAGCAATGGCCGCCATGGGCGCTGTTGCCGCTCTCACCCTGTCGGCCTGCGGCGGCGACGGGGGCAGCAGCGGCGGGGAAACGCAGGGCGGCTCGGCCGGCGGCGACAAGATCCGCATCGGCATCAAGTACGACCAGCCGGGCCTGGGATACAAGTCGGGCAACGACTTCACCGGGTTCGACGTCGACGTGGCCAAGTACGTAGCGAACGAACTGGGGTACTCCACGGACCAGATCGAATTCGTCGAGTCTCCGTCCGCCAACCGCGAGAATATGCTCTCCAACGGCCAGGTGGACATGATCTTCGCGACCTATTCGATCACGGATGAGCGCAAGAAGACCGTGGACTTCGCCGGGCCGTACTTCGTGGCAGGCCAGGACCTGCTGGTCAGTGCCGAGAACACGGACATTAAGGGTCCGGACGACCTCAACGGCAAGAACCTCTGCTCGGTCACCGGCTCGACCTCGGCGCAGCGCATCAAGGATGAGCACGCCGAGAACGTCAACCTGCTGGAGCGCCCCGGCTACGCCGAGTGCGTCACCGCCATGCAGAGCGGCCAGATCGACGCCGTGACCACGGACGACATCATCCTGGCCGGCCTCGCCGCCCAGCCGAACTTCAAGGGCAAGTTCAAGGTCGTCGGCAACCCCTTCTCCGAGGAGCGCTACGGCGTCGGCCTGCCCAAGGGCACCGACCAGTGCGCCGACATCAACGCCGCCATCAACAAGATGGTCGAGTCGGGAGCCTGGGAAGAGGCACTGACCGCCAACACCGAGGGCGTGGACTACAAGTTCAACGAGGAACTGAACCCGCCGAAGCCGGGCGACGCCTGCGCCTAAGCCGCTGACGCCGCGGGGCAGGCCAAGCTGCCTGCCCCGCGGCGTGCGCGTCTCTTCCCGATGAAAGGGGATGGACCTCTTGTCCGAATACTTCCAGAGCTACCTGACGGCGCTGGAGACCTATGATGTGGTGGCTGCCCTCTGGGTCAACATCCAGTTGACGTTCTGGGCCTTCCTCTGCGCGCTGGCGCTGGGTACCGTGCTGGCGCTGATGCGGATCTCGCCCGTGCCCAGCTTCCAGTGGGCGGGTGCCGCCTACGTGAACATCTTCCGGAACACGCCGCTGACCATCATCATGACGTTCTGCATCCTGGTGCTCGTCTTCCAGCTGCAGCTGAATCTGTCCGACGATTTCGACTTCAATTTCTTCCTCTGGGCGATCGTCGGCCTGTCGGTGTACCACGCGGCCTTCTTCTGCGAAGCCATCCGCAGCGGGGTGAACACGGTTCCCCTGGGGCAGGCCGAAGCGGCCCGCGCCATCGGGCTGAGCTTCCTGCCGGCGGCCCGCTACGTAGTCCTTCCGCAGGCTTTCCGCGGAGCCATCGCGCCTATGGGCAACACCCTTATCGCCCTGGCCAAGAACACCACGGTCGCCACTGTCGCCTCGGTCCCCGAGGCCGCGGGCCTGATGAAGACCATGATCGAGTTCCGCCCGGATGTCATCATGGCGATCTTCGCGACGTTCGCCCTCGGGTTCGTGGTCATCGTCATCCCGATCGGCCTGCTGACGACCTGGCTCTCGAAGAAACTGGCGGTGGCACGATGACAACCCGGCAGAGCGTACTTTTCGACGCGCCCGGACCTAGGGCCCGGCGGCGCATCATTATCACGAACATCGTGGGCATTCTAGTGTTCCTTGGCGCAGCGCTGTTCGTCCTCAAGGGCCTGTACGACCAGGGGCAGCTGGCCCCGGAGCTCTGGACTCCCTTCCTGACCCAGGAGGTCTGGGAATTCACCATCATTCCCGGCCTGGTCAACACCTTCCGGGCCGCTGCCGCCGCGATCGTGACCTCGGTGGTCTTCGGCTTGCTGTTCGGCGTCGGCAGGCTCTCGCACAACAAGTCCATCGCCTGGCTCAGCGGCATCATCGTGGAGTTCTTCCGGGCCGTCCCGGTGCTGCTGATGATGATCTTCTTCTGGCTCCTGCTGGGCCAGCTGAAGGTCCTGGAGCCGGCGGACATACCGTTCGTCGCGGTGGTTCTTGCGCTGACTTTCTACAACGGGTCGGTCATTGCCGAGCTGGTGCGCTCCGGCGTCCACGGGCTGCCCAAGGGCCAGCGGGAAGCCGCGATGGCCATCGGCATGACCCGCGGCCAGTCCATGCGCAGCATCGAACTGCCGCAGGCACTCGTCGCCATGCTGCCCTCGCTGGTCAGCCAGTTCGTCGTCATCCTCAAGGACTCCGCGCTCGGCTCGATCATCACCTACTCCGAGCTGCTGCGGTCGATGCAGATCTACGGATCATCCGGTCCGATCCTGCAGGCACTCGCCGTGGCCGCCGTCCTGTTCATCATCATCAATTTCACGCTGTCCGGTGTGGCCAACTGGCTCGCCCGGTTCCTGGGCAGCCGCACTGCCGGCAGGACGCGTCCCGTCAGCGCTCCCCCGGTGGCGGCCAAGGCAGGCTGACCGGGAGCATCGATTCGGTCGGCCGGGTGCGGGCGGCGTCCACAGCGGACGCCGCCTGCACCCGCTTAAGCGGCCGTGCTCAGCGGAGCCAGCGGCTCAGCGCCTCCAGGCAGGCCCGAATGGCCTCGGCCGTCACGTGCTCGTTGTCCGTATGGGCCAGCAGCGCGTCCCCGGGACCGAAGTTCACCGCCGGAATGCCCAGCTCGCTGAACCGGGCCACGTCCGTCCAGCCGTACTTCGGCTTCGGCTCCGCCCCGACGGCGGCAACGAACTCGGCCGCGGCCGGGTGCTGCAGCCCAGGCCGCGCCCCCGCCGCCGCATCCGTGCGGACCACCTCGAATCCCTCGAGCAGGCCGCGGACGTAGGCCTCGGCGTCGTCCGGGGTCTTGTCGGGGGCAAAGCGGTAGTTGATCTCGACCACGGCCTTGTCCGGGATCACGTTGCCGGCGGTGCCGCCGTTGATCTTGACCGCGTTGAGGCTCTCCCGGTAGTCGAGTCCGTCCACGGTCACGGTCGCCGGTTCGTGGTTGCGCAGCCGCACCAGGATCTCGGCGGCCGCGTGGATGGCGTTCTGCCCCATCCACGCCCGGGCCGAGTGGGCCGCCTTGCCGACGGTCGTGGCCTCGAACCTGCTGGTGCCGTTGCAGCCGCCCTCCACTGTCCCGTCCGTCGGTTCGAGCAGGATGGCGAAGTCGCCGGCCAGCAGCTCGCGGTGGTTCCGCACGAGCCGGCCCAGGCCGCTGAGCGAGGCTTCGACTTCTTCATGGTCGTAGAACACGTAGGTCACGTCGCGGCGAGGTGCGGTCAGCTGCGCGGCGAGGGCCAGCTGGACTGCGACGCCGCCCTTCATGTCGGTGGCTCCGCGGCCGTACAGCACTCCGTCGTCCCAGCTGGAGGGCACGGTGCCGCGGGACTGCGGCACCGTGGGCAGCGGGACCGTGTCCAGGTGGCCGGCCAGGATCACGCGCTCGTCCCGGCCCAGTTCGGTCCGCGCCAGGATGGCGTCCCCGTCCCGCAGGACGTGCAGGTGCGGCAGGCCGCGCAGCGCCGACTCGACGGCGTCCGCGAGAGCACCTTCGTTCCCGGAGACGCTGTTGATATCGATCAGCGCGGCGGTCAGCTCGGCGACGTCGGAGGTCAGGTCAAGGGCAATGGTCGAAGCAGTCACACCCCTAGCGTAATGGGGCACGCCGGCCAATCCGGCGTCGGTAGACTGGGAAACATGCCTGCGAACAACACTGATTCCGCTTTGCCCCGAACCGCCTACGGCACCGGCCTTGCCAGCGTCGCCGCCAATGGAACGATCCTCGACGTCTGGTACCCCGCCCCGGGCCTCGGAGAGGCCCCCGCCGACGGACCCGACCAGGACCTGAAGGCACTGGCCCAGCAGGAAGACGCGGAGCGTGGCGTGCGCTTCGAGCTGGTCAGCCGCGGCATCGAACTGGATGCCGCGCCCGCCGACACCGCCGACGCCTACCTGCGCCTGCACCTTCTCTCGCACCGGCTGGTACAGCCCAATTCCATCAACCTGGACGGCATTTTCGGCCTGCTCGCCAACGTCGTCTGGACGAACTTCGGCCCCTGCAGCACCGAAAACTTCGAGGCCACCCGCCTCCGGCTGCGCAGCCGCGGCAACGTGACCGTCTACGGCGTAGACAAGTTCCCCCGCATGGTCGACTACGTGCTGCCGTCCGGCGTGCGCATCGCGGACGCCGACCGGGTACGCCTGGGCGCCCACCTGGCAGAGGGGACCACGGTCATGCATGAAGGCTTCGTGAACTTCAATGCCGGTACGCTCGGCACCTCCATGGTCGAGGGCCGTATCTCGGCCGGGGTCATCGTCGCAGACGGTTCCGACGTCGGCGGCGGGGCGTCGATCATGGGTACCCTCTCGGGCGGCGGCAAGGAGCGCATCAGCATCGGCGAACGCGTGCTCCTCGGCGCCAACTCCGGCGTCGGCATCAGCATCGGCGACGACTGCGTCGTCGAGGCAGGCCTCTACGTCACGGCCGGCACGCGCGTGAGCCTGCTGGAAGCCGGCGGCGAGGCGCGCCAGGTCAAGGCCGTGGAACTCTCCGGCGTTTCCAACCTGCTGTTCCGGCGTAACTCCGTGTCCGGCGTCGTGGAGGTCCTGCCCCGCGCCGGGCAGACCGTCGAGCTCAACGCCGCCCTCCACGCCAACTGATTCGGGGGATTTCCGCCTTATGGTTCGTCGCCGACGACGCCGCGCCCTCGTGGTGCTGCTGCTGCTGGTCGCCCTGGTGGCCGGCGGGGTATGGCTCGCCGTGTCGTCGATCCAGCGGTCGGAAATCCTGGTGCGGGAGCGCTGCACGGCCGTGGTCGGTCCGGAGACCTTTGAACTGGCTCCGGACCAGGCCGCGAACGCAGCCCTCATTTCAGGCATCGCGGTCCAGCGCGGCCTGCCGGCCAGGGCTGCCTCGATTGCCTTGGCCACCTCGATCCAAGAGTCGAAACTGCGCAACATCGGACACGGCGACAATGCCGGTCCGGATTCCCGCGGGCTGTTCCAGCAGCGCCCCTCCCAGGGGTGGGGCACTGAGGACCAGGTGATGGACCCGGTCTACGCCACCAACCGCTTCTACGAGGAGCTCGAACAGGTGCCGGGCTACGAGACCATGTCCATCACCGAGGCGGCGCAGAAGGTCCAGCGCAGCGCCTATCCCGAGGCCTACGCCGACCACGAGGGGGAAGGCAAAGCCTTTGCCTCCGCCCTGACCGGGCACTCCCCCGCAGCGCTGAACTGCGTCCTGAAGACACCCGAAAGCGCCGGAGACGCGGCGTCCGTCCAAGAGCAGCTGGACCTGGCATACCCCGGACTCGAGCCGTCGGTCCAAGGCAACGAACTGCAGGTCAGCGCCAACGAGACAACCGGCTGGGCCATCGCGCAGTGGGCGGTGGCCTCGGCCAAGGAACTGCGGATCGAGTCGGTCGCGTTCGCCGGCCTGCGCTGGGAGCGGGCAGCCGGGGGCTGGTCCACCGCCGAAACGCCGTCCGGGACCGTGGTCATCACCCTCGCGGACGCCGCCTCAGCCGCCCGAACCTGAGGCTAGGCGGGAGTTAGACGAGCAGTTCCACCACCGGCTGGACGAAACTGCGGTAGGCCGCCTCGTCTTCGATCAGCTTCTGGCTCAGGATCATCCGGTTCGGTTCCACGTACCAGGCCCGGGCCTCGTGCAGCGGCAGCTCGATCAGCTTCAGTTCGAACTGCCGCGCGTCGCGGCCCAGTTCCATCTCCCGGTCCTGCACCAGCCGGCTGATGAGCTTGGCCCGCCCGCTCGCTTCGCGCTCCTGCGCCGCGCGCTGGTATTCCGCCTTGCGTTCGCGCGCCCACGTCGTCGCGGCCCCGTAGTGGGCCTGCATGACCAACTGCAGGGCGGGGCTGTCATCGAACGCCGCGAAGGCCGGAGGGTCCAAGGCTGTCGCGGCCCCGGTGTCTTCCTTGACCAGGTGGGACCACCAGTCTTCCCACTCCCGCCGCAGCGCGGCCGGGCCGCCGACGTGGGCCGTCAGCTGCCGCGGATCTGCCCGGCGGATGTGGGGTTCGGCTGCCGAAACGGCGGGGGATCCTGCCCCGTCCAGTCCGGCGACATCATGAAAGTACAGGGCCATCAGCATCTGCGCCGAGGTGTCGGCCGTGATGCGCCAGCCCGAGCTGCCGGTGTGCTCCATCGATGAGGGTTCCTTTCCCGACGTCCTAGGTCCACTGTAGACGCAGGCGTTGCCCTCGACCACCGTCAAATATCGAACCGGAGGCGCCAGGAACTAGGCTGTAGCCATGAGGATTCTGGTTACCGGGGGAACCGGCTACATTGGCTCGCACACCACATTGGCGCTGCTTGAGGCGGGGCACGACGTCGTCGTGGTCGACAATCTCGCCAATTCCAGCGAGGAGTCGCTGCGGCGCGTGCAGGAACTGGCCAATCGTACCGCGGCATTCCGCAAGGTGGACCTGCTCGACGCGGACACGCTGGGCGAGGTTTTCGATGCGGAGAAGATCGATGCCGTGATCCACTTCGCGGGGCTGAAGGCCGTCGGCGAGTCGGTGGAACAACCGTTGCGCTACTACCACAACAACGTCACCGGCACGCTGAACCTGCTGCGCTGCATGGAGGCCCACGATGTGCGGACCATCGTGTTCAGCTCGTCCGCGACGGTCTACGGCAATTCCGACCAGGTCCCGCTGACCGAGAAGATGCCGCTGGACGCCACAAATCCCTATGGCCGGACCAAGGAACAGATCGAAGACATCCTGTCCGACCTGGGCGCGTCGGACGAACGCTGGCGCATCGCGCTGCTGCGCTACTTCAATCCGGTCGGCGCGCACGAGTCCGGCCGGATCGGCGAAGACCCGACCGGCGTGCCCAACAACCTGCTGCCCTTCGTCGCACAGGTGGCGGTGGGCCGCCGCGAGAAGGTCCGCGTCTTCGGCAGCGACTACCCGACGCCGGACGGCACCGGTGTGCGCGACTACATCCACGTCATGGACCTCGCGGCCGGGCATCTGGCCGCGCTGGACTACATCGCCGGCCGTTCCGGCGTGCGCCGCTGGAACCTCGGCACCGGCCGCGGTTCCTCCGTCCTCGAGGTCCTGGAGGCGTTCGGCAAGGCCGCAGGCTTCGAGATCCCCCGCGAGCTGACCGACCGCCGGCCGGGCGACGCGGCAGTCAGCTACGCGGACCCCACCGCCGCCCTGGCCGAGCTCGGCTGGTCCGCCCAGCGGTCGCTGGAGCAGATGTGCCAGGACCATTGGCGCTGGCAGAAGGAAAACCCGAACGGCTACGCCGGCTCCTAGCGCGGCCTTAAACGCGTGTGTCCCCCGGACTGCTCCGGGGGACACACGCGTTTAAGGCGATTGCCGCCGTCGTACGCCGGCCAAGGCTCAGCGGGCGGGGTACTGGCGCTCCAGTTCACCCGTGTACAGCTGGCGCGGGCGGCCGATCTTGGTGTGCGGGTCCTTGATCATCTCGCGCCACTGGGCGATCCAGCCGGGCAGGCGGCCGATGGCGAAGAGCACGGTGAACATCTTCTCCGGGAAGCCCATGGCCTTGTAGATGAGGCCTGTGTAGAAGTCCACGTTCGGGTAGAGCTTGCGTTCGATGAAGTAGTCGTCCGCCAGGGCCTTCTCTTCGAGCCGCATCGCGATGTCCAGCAGTTCGTCATTGCCGCCGAGCTTGCTGAGGATCTCGTGGGCCGTGGCCTTGACGATGCGGGCGCGCGGGTCGTAGTTCTTGTACACGCGGTGGCCGAAGCCCATCAGGCGGACGCCGGCTTCCTTGTTCTTGACCTTCTCCATGAAGTCTTCCGGCTGCATGCCCGAGGACTGGATCTGGCGCAGCATGTTCAGCACCGCTTCGTTCGCGCCGCCGTGCAGCGGGCCGAACAGGGCATTGATGCCGGCGGAAACGGAGGCGAACATGTTGGCGTTCGAGCTGCCCACCAGGCGCACCGTGGAGGTGGAGCAATTCTGCTCGTGGTCGGCGTGCAGGATCAGCAGCAGGTCCAGGGCCTTGACCATGACCGGATCCAGCTCGTACGGCTCGGCGGGCAGGCCGAACGAGAGCCGCATGAAGTTCTCCACGAGGTTCATGGAGTTGTCCGGGTACAGCAGCGCCTGCCCGATGGACTTCTTGTGCGCGTAGGCGGCGATGACCGGCAGCTTGGCCATCAGGCGGATGGTGGACAGCTCCACCTGCTCATCGTCGAACGGATCCAGCGAGTCCTGGTAGAACGTGGACAGCGCGCTCACCGCCGAGGACAGCACCGGCATGGGGTGCGCATCGCGCGGGAACCCGTTGAAGAAGCCCTTGAGTTCCTCGTGGAGCAGGGTGTGCCGGCGGATCTTCTGGTCGAAGGCCTCGAGCTCGGAGGGCGTGGGCAGGTTGCCGTAGATCAGCAGGTAGGAAACCTCGAGGAAGCTCGAGTGCTCCGCCAGCTGGTCGATCGGATACCCGCGGTAGCGCAGGATGCCCGCGTCGCCGTCGATGTAGGTGATCGCGGACGTGGTGGCCGCGGTGTTCATGAAGCCGGGGTCGAAGGTGACCGCGCCGGTCTGCTTCAGCAGCTTCGAAACGTCGTAGCCGTCATTGCCTTCTGCCGCCTTGAGCCTCGGCAGGTCAAGCTGGCCGCCGTCATACTGCAGGGTGGCACCGGTCTGCTCTGTCATTGAGTCCCCTTCAGGAGTCGTGGAAACTATCTGCACGGACGCCGTCGAAGTGGCGGCGCTACTATGCACACTCGGATCAAACGCTACCGGCACGGGTGCCCCGATATCTAATCCGGAGGTCACTTTCAGGTTTGCAGCGTGTCAACGCAGCCGTTCGACCGCCGCGTCGATCCGCTCATCGGCCTCGGTCAGGGCGACGCGGATGAAGCCGTTTCCGCGTTCTCCGTAGAAGACGCCGGGACCGACGACGATGCCGAGCTGGGCGAGCCGGTCCACCGCGGTCCAGGTGTCCTCGCCGGTGGTGCCCCACAGGTAGAGGCCCGCTTCCGAATGCTGGACCTGCAGCCCGAAGTCCCGCAGGGCCGGCAGCAGCCGCTCCCGCCGGCTCCGGTACAGGTCCTTCTGGGCCTGCACGTGGGCGCTGTCGTTGAGGGCGGCACGCATCGCTTCCTGGACGGGCCTCGGCACGATCATCCCGGCGTGCTTGCGGCTGTTAACCAGGTTCGCCATCAGGACTGGGTCCCCGGCGATGAAGGCGGCCCGGTAGCCGGCCAGGTTGGACTGCTTGCTCAGCGAGTACACGCTCAGCAGCCCCTCGTGGCTGCCCTGCGCCACCTCGGGATCCAGCACGCTGGGGACGGCCCTGCCGCCCCGGTCCTGGTCCCATTCGTCCCAGCCCAGCTCCGCATAGCATTCGTCCGAAGCGACGACGGCGCCGGCCTCGCGGGCCTGCTCCACCAACCCGCGCATCGACGCGATATCACGCACGATGCCCGTGGGGTTGCCGGGCGAATTGATCCAGACCAGCTTGACGCGCCCGCGCGTGGCGGGGTCCAGCTCGTCGAGCGAATCGGCGGCAACCGGCGTGGCGCCGGCGAGGATGGCCCCGATGTCATAGGTGGGATAGGCGACGGTTGGCCGCACTACGACGTCGTCCTTGCCCAGGCCCAGCAGCAGCGGCAGCCAGGCCACCAGCTCCTTCGACCCGACCGTCGGCATGACGGCCTCCGGGTCCAGGCCCGGCACGTTCCGCCGCCGGGCGTACCAGTCCGCGATTGCCTCGCGCAGTTTCAACGTGCCGTGCGTGGTCGGGTACCCCGGCGAGTCGGCCGCAGCTTTCAGCGCCTCCTGGATGACGGGCGGCGTGGGATCGACCGGCGTACCAATGGAGAGGTTGACCATGCCGTCCGGATGGCGCGCGGCCTTGTCCCGATACGGTTCCATGGCGTTCCACGGGTAATCGGGAAGCTGTAGTCCGAAGCCCATGCGCTCAGTCTTGGTTCTGCGGCGGCAGCGCGGCGATCAGCGGGTGGTCCTTGTGCGTGTTGCCGATCTTGGCGGCGCCGCCGGGCGAACCGAGGTCGTCGAAGAACTCGACGTTGGCCTTGTAGTACTCGGCCCACTCCTCGGGCGTGTCGTCCTCGTAGTAGATGGCCTCGACGGGACACACCGGCTCGCAGGCGCCGCAGTCCACGCACTCGTCGGGGTGGATGTAGAGCGAGCGTTCGCCTTCGTAGATGCAGTCCACGGGGCATTCTTCGATGCATGCCTTGTCTTTGACATCCACGCACGGCTGCGCGATTACATACGTCACGTCCTTGAGCACCTTTCTTGTCTGCTACCCCAAGGGTAGCCCTTCGTCCATTATCTCCCCGCGCCCGGTCCTCGCCTAAACTGGTGGCGTGCCCTCCCCCACCCCGGCCGGATTCCTCCGCGCAGCGGCCCCCGGAACCAGAGTCGTGGTCCGCTATCGGATTCCCGGCGGCCTCACGGATGCCCTCGGCGAGCTGGTTTCCGCTGACGACGGCGAGTGCACCGTCCGCACGAAGCGCGGCGATGTGGTGGTTGACCTGGGAGCCGTGACGGCCGCCAAAGAAGTGCCGCCCCCGCCGCGCCGCCGCAGCCGCAGCGATTGAGGAACATCAATCAGCCGGGCGTTTCTGACGTATGCTGGGCATATGCCAACCGACCAGGATCTGCAGGCCACCGGGCGGGCGCTCAGCTCGCCCGTGCGGCTGCGCATCCTCCGGCTTTGCCTCCACCGGTCGCGCACCAATAAGGAGATCGCCGGGCTGCTGCACCTGAACCCCGCCACGAGCCTGCACCACGTCAGGACGCTGCTGAATACGGGCTTCCTGGAGGCCGAGGAACCGCGCAGGGGCAACCGCGGGGCGCGGGAGGTGCCGTACCGGGCCACCCGCCGCTCCTGGGGCGCCGCGATGCCCGATGCCGCGCCGGTACTGGTGGAGACCTTCCTGCAGGAGATCGACGGGCTGGCGCCGGACGAGATCGAGACGGCCCGCATGGGCATCAAACTGAACGATGCCAACCGGAAAGAACTGATGGACAAGCTGCACGCCGTGCTGGAGGAATATGCGCGGCGGCCGCCCGACGAGGACGGCACCGCAACGTCGATCTTCCTGGCCCACCATGTGGACCGCACCGCGGACTAGCTGGCTCCGGATTAGCGGCCTCCGGACTAGCGGCACCCCTGATTAGCGGCGGGGTTTGAGCGCCCAGGCGGTCACGGCAACCGAGAGGATGACCATGACGGCCAGGCCTATGGTCCAGATCCGGCCCGCGATGGCGACGGCCAGTTCCTTGTCCGCCGACGTGGCGGTGACGATCAGCGGTTCCCCGAACAGCCCGCTGGCCATCAGGCCCACCAGGACGTAGGCGATGATCCCGGTCAGCCCGGCGGCCAGGACGTTCATGGTCCGCAGCCCGACCCAGACCATCACGGCAGCAGCGAAGAGCAGGGCCGCCGCGGCGCCCCAGGGGTAGGCCTGGCCGGCCGTGAACCAGACCTGGCTGTGCAGGTTCGTCCCCACCAGGGCCACCACCAGCCCGCATGCCGCCGCGGTGCCCCAGCCCCGCAACGTTAGCCGCCGCCGTCGTCCGTTTTCCTGTTCCCGCGAGCGGACGGACACCTGGCCCGCAGCCCTCGCGCCCGGGGAGCCCGGGCCGGGCAGCGGGTTAAAGGCGGGAGGCAGCCCGCTCTCGTGTGGATCTGCGGGCTGCCTCTGCGCTGTCACGGAGCCAGCCTATGCCTTGGCGCGGGCGCGGTTGGCCTTGGCCCGCTCATTGGAGTCCAGGATCACCTTGCGGATGCGGATGGCCTCCGGGGTGACCTCGACGCACTCGTCCTCGCGGGCGAACTCGAGCGACTCCTCGAGGGTCAGCGTCCGCGGCGGGGTCAGGTTCTCGAAGCTTTCCGAAGAGGCCGCACGCATGTTGGTCAGCTTCTTTTCCTTCGTGATGTTCACGTCCATGTCGTCCGCGCGCGAGTTCTCGCCCACGATCATGCCCTCATAGACCTCGGAGGTCGGCTGGACGAAGAACGAACCGCGCTCCTGGAGGTTGATCATCGCGAACGGAGTCACCACGCCGGCTCGGTCCGCCACCATGGAGCCGTTGGTGCGGTATTCGATGGGGCCGGCCCACGGCTCGTAGCCCTCCGAGTAGGAGGAGGCGATGCCTGCGCCGCGGGTCTCGGTCATGAACTTGGTCCGGAAACCGATCAGGCCGCGGGCGGGAACCACGAATTCCATCCGGACCCAGCCGGTGCCGTGGTTGGCCATGTTCGTCATGCGGCCCTTGCGGGCGGCCATCAGCTGCGTCACGGCGCCCAGGTACTCCTCGGGGACGTCGATGGTCATGTGCTCCATCGGCTCGTGGACCTTGCCGTCCACGGTCCGGGTAACCACCTGCGGCTTGCCGACGGTCAGTTCGAAGCCCTCGCGGCGCATCTGCTCGACGAGGATGGCCAGCGCGAGCTCGCCGCGGCCCTGGACTTCCCAGGCATCCGGACGCTCGGTCGGGAGCACCTTCAGCGAGACGTTGCCGATCAGTTCCTTGTCCAGCCGGTCCTTGACCTGGCGGGCCGTGACCTTGGCGCCCTTGACCTTGCCGGCCAACGGGGAGGTGTTGATACCGATCGTCATGGAGATCGCCGGATCGTCGACGGTGATCAGCGGCAGCGGCTGCGGGTTCTCCGCATCGGTCAGGGTCTCACCGATGGTGATGTCCTCGATGCCGGCGACGGCGACGATCTCGCCGGGGCCGGCGGAGTCGGCCGGAACGCGCTCCAGGCCCTTGGTGGCCAGCAGTTCGGAGATGCGCACGCTCTTGAGCTCGCCGTTGGCGCGGGCCCAGGCCACGGTCTGGCCCTTCTTCAGCGTGCCGTTGAAGATGCGCAGCAGGGCGAGGCGGCCCAGGAACGGCGAGGCGTCCAGGTTCGTCACATGGGCCTGCAGCACACCCTCGGGATCGTAGGTGGGAGCCGGGATGTGCTCCATGATGGTGGCGAACAGCGGCTCGAGGTCCTCGCTGTCCGGGGCGGTGCCGTCCGCGGGCTGCTCCAGGGAGGCGCGGCCGAGCTTGCCGGAGGCGTAGACCACCGGCACGTTCAGGACGGCGTCGAGGTCCAGGTCGGGAACCTCGTCGGCCAGGTCCGAGGCCAGGCCGAGCAGCAGGTCCATCGATTCCGCGACGACGCCGTCGATCCGGGCGTCGGGGCGGTCCGTCTTGTTGACCAGCAGGACGACGGGCAGCTTGGCGGCCAGCGCCTTGCGCAGGACGAACCGGGTCTGCGGCAGCGGGCCCTCGGAGGCGTCGACCAGGAGCACCACGCCGTCCACCATGGACAGGCCGCGCTCGACCTCGCCGCCGAAGTCCGCGTGGCCCGGGGTGTCGATTACGTTGATTGTGACGTTTTCGCCGTTGGCCGAGGGGCCCGAGTAGAACACGGTGGTGTTCTTGGCCAGAATGGTGATGCCCTTTTCGCGTTCCAGGTCACCGGAGTCCATCACGCGCTCTTCGACTTCGCCGTGCGTGGAGAAGGCGCCGGTCTGGCGGAGCATCGCGTCCACCAGGGTGGTCTTACCGTGGTCGACGTGGGCTACGATGGCGACGTTCCGAAGGTCGCTGCGGACGGCGCTCTGCGTCGACGTGGTGGTTTCAGACATACGTGATGGCTCAATTCAGGTTGAGAACTGGAGAATCCGGCCTGGACGTGGCCGCGCCCTCAAAAAGGGGCATGTACATACTAGCGTCTGAAGGCAAAACGAACCTAATGCGCGCACGCCGGCGGCGCGTACGACGGCGGATGCGCCCCGCCGTCGTACGCCGTACCCCGGGGCCGCGGCCGGGTCAGGCCACCTCCGGCGGCAGTTCCAGCCGGGCGCCCGGAATCGCGGCCAGCAGGTCCCGCGTGTAGTCCTGGCGGGGTGAATCGAACACAGTGTCCGTGCTGCCGGCCTCCACCAGCCGGCCCTTTTCCATGACGCAGACGTGGTCGGCGATCTGCCGCACGACCGCCAGGTCATGGGTGATGAACAGGTAACTCAGGCCGAGTTCGTGCTGCAGCTCGGCCAGCAGATTGAGGATCTGGTCCTGCACCAGGACGTCGAGCGCGGACACGGCCTCGTCGCAGATCACCACTTCGGGGTCGAGGGCGAGGGCGCGGGCAATCGCGATGCGCTGGCGCTGGCCGCCGGAGAGCTCGTTGGGGAACCGGCGCATCACCGAGGCCGGCAGCGCCACCTGGTCCAGCAGTTTCCGGACCTTAGCCTCACGGCTCCGGCTGTCACCGATCCTGTGCACCCGCAGCGGTTCCTCGATGGTCCGGAAGATGTTGTACATCGGGTCCAGCGAGCCGTACGGGTCCTGGAAGATCGGCTGCACCCGGCGGCGGAACTTCAGCAGTTCCCCGCGCGAGAGCCCGGCCATTTCCACCCCGTCGAAGAGGATCCGGCCCGATGTCGGCGCCTCCAGGTTCAGCACCATCCGCGCCACCGTGGACTTGCCGGACCCCGACTCCCCCACCACCGCCGTCGTTGTTCCGCGCTTAATGGCGAAGGAAACGCCGTCGACCGCGGTGAAGTCCGTGGACTTGCCGAACCCGGCCCGGAGCTTGAAGACCTTGGTCAGGTCCTGCACTTCGATCACGTTGTCCGCCGCGGCCGCGGCCTCCTCGACCGGCGGCGCCAGGAGCTCGGCGGAGTCGACCCCCGCCGCGCGTGCGGACTGGATGCGGCGGGAGGACAAAGACGGCGCCGCCTCGACCAGGCGCTTCGTGTACGGGTGCCGCGGATTCGTGAGGATTTCCTGCGCGGCACCCGATTCCACGACCTGGCCCTTGTACATGACCACGACCTTCCGGGCGCGCTCGGCCGCGAGGCCGAGGTCATGGGTGATCAGCAGCACCGCCGTGCCGAGTTCCGCCGTCATCGTCTCCAGGTGGTCCAGGATCTGCCGCTGCACGGTGACGTCCAGGGCGGAGGTCGGCTCGTCCGCGATCAGCAGCTTCGGCCGGCAGGAAAGGCCGATCGCGATCAGCGCGCGCTGCCGCATGCCGCCCGAAAATTCGTGCGGAAACTGCCGGGCCCGCCGCTCGGCGTCCGGGAGCCCCGCTTCGGACAGCACCTTGGCCACGTCGTCAGGGCCGGAGGGCAGCCCGTTGGCCCGCAGGGTCTCCTTGATCTGGGGGCCTATCTTCCACACCGGATTCAGGTTGGACATCGGATCCTGGGGAACCATGCCGATGGAGTTGCCCCGCAGTTCCATGATCCGTTTGGGACCGGCCTGGGTGAGGTCCTCGCCGGCAAACAGGATCCGGCCGCCCGTGACGCGTCCGTTCTCGGGCAGCAGGCCGATGGCCGCCAATGCCGTGGTGGATTTGCCGGACCCGGACTCCCCCACAATGGCGACCGTCTCACCCGGCATGACGGTCAGATGCGCGTTGCGGACGGCCGGCACATCCCCGGTGGAGCTGCTGAAGTTGATGGCCAGATCGCGGATTTCCAGCAGCGGCCCGGTGCTGTTCACTTCGTGGATCGTCGTCATCGTTTCCTGGCTTTCGGATCGAGGGCATCACGCAGGGCATCCCCAAGCATGATGAAGCTCAGCACGGTCACGGACAGCGCGGCGGCCGGCCAGAGCAGGGTCGACGGGTTCGACCGCAGCGAAACCTGGGCCGCGGAAATGTCATTGCCCCAGCTCATTACGTCAGGCGGCAGGCCGATCCCCAGGAAGGACAGGGTGGCCTCGGCCACGATGAAGATGCCCAGGTTGACGGTAGCGACCACGATGACGGGTGCCAGCGCGTTCGGAATGACGTGCCGCACCAGCGCCGCCGGCCGGGACACGCCCAGCGAACGCGCGGCCGTGACGAAGTCCGCGTTGCGCACGGAGATGACGGCGCCGCGGGTAATCCGCGCCACCTGCGGCCAGCCGAACACCACCAGCGTGATCACCACGGTCCAGACATTCCGGTTTTCCCGGAAGAACGGCAGCTGCATGATGATGATCGCGCCGAGGATCAGCGGCAGGGCGAAGAAGACGTCGCCGATCCGCGCAATGACCGAGTCCAGCCAACCGCCGTGGAAGCCGGCGATGGCGCCCAGGGTTCCGCCGATCAGCAGGGTACCGAGGGTCGCGAAGATACCGACCGTCAGCGAGGCCCGCGTGCCGTAGATCAGCCGCGCGTAGACGTCACAGCCCTGGATGGTGAAGCCTAGCGGATGACCCGGGGCGGGACCGCCGTCGGAGTTGGCCAGCTGGCAGTTCGCGTTCGGCTCGGTTTGCGTGAAGAGCGCCGGGAAAAGCGCCACCACGACGATCAGCAAGATCAGGACCGAGGCAATGACGAACAGCGGCTGGCGGCGCAGGTTGCGCCACGCCTCGGCCCACAGGCTGAGTGGCTGGACGTCCTCGGAGACCTTGTCGGTCGCCTGCAGCGGCGTCTCCTCGATCGGGGCGACGTAGTGTTCGATGTAGTCTCTGCGGTGCTCAGGCATAACGGATCCTCGGGTCGAGCCAGGCGTACAGCACATCCACGAGCAGGTTGGCCAGGATGTAGACAAGGATCAGGACGCTGACGATCGACACGATCGTCGGTCCCTCTCCGCGCAGGACCGACTGGTACAGCCGCTGCCCCACGCCGGGCACATTGAAAATGCCTTCGGTGACGATCGCGCCGCCCATGAGCGCGCCCAGGTCCGCCCCGAGGAAGGTGATCACGGGGATCATGGAGTTGCGCAGGATATGTACGACGACGACGCGCGGACGGGACAGTCCCTTCGCGGTGGCGGTGCGCACGTAGTCCGCGTTCAGGTTCTCGATGATCGACGTCCGGGTCAGGCGTATGACGTAGGCCAGGGATACCAGGCCCAGCACGATGGCCGGCAGGATCAGGTCGGACCACCCGGCCTCCGCGCCGACCGTCGGTTTGGCCCAGCCGAGCTTGACCCCCACGACGTAC
Organism: Arthrobacter mangrovi; assembly: GCF_026011795.1. Lineage (GTDB taxonomy): Bacteria > Actinomycetota > Actinomycetes > Actinomycetales > Micrococcaceae > Crystallibacter > Crystallibacter mangrovi. The sequence goes on from NZ_BRVS01000005.1 coordinate 280,484, forward strand.
TGCATGACGAAGCCGAGCACGAAGATCGGGATGGCGATGACGATCAGGGAAGCGACCAGGATGGTTCCGTCGAAGAAACGGCCCTTCCTCAGGCCCGCGATTACGCCGAAGATGATGCCGAAGACGGCCTCGAACAGGAGCGCAAGGATTGCCAGCCTGATCGTCACCGGAAAGACCTGGGCGAGGACCTCGGCCACCGGGCGGCCGGAAAAATCATTGCCCAGATTGACGGTCACCAGGTTTTTTAAGTACAGGAAATACTGCACCAGGAAGGGCTGGTCCAGGTTGTACTGCGCCCGCAGCTGGTCGGCGACGGCCGGGTTGACCGCACGGTCGCCGAACAGCGCCTGGATCGGGTCGCCGGGCAGTGAAAAGACCAGGAAGTAGACCAGGAAGGTCGCCCCGAAGAAGACCGGGATCATTTGCAGGAACCGCCGGACGATGTACCAGGCCATCAGCCCGCCCCGCCGTCGGAGGGATGATACGTGTGAGTCTGCATGAGTCCTTTGCCTGTTCGCTCTGATGTGCCGCCGTCGTGGAAAAGCCCGCGGGGCCCGGCCAAAGGGCCGGACCCCACGGGCCGCTCGGGCTACTTGCGGGTGATCTGGTGGTAGATCGGGACGCCGTTCCAGGCGGTGTCGACCTTGTCCACGTTCTCGCTCCAGCCGACCTGGCGCACCTGGTACCACAGCGGCACCGCGGGCAGGTCCTGCAGCAGGATTTCCTGGGCCTCGTTGAACGCCGTGGTCCCGGCCTCCGGGCTCTTGGCGGACAGTCCCTCGCGGAGCTTGGCGTCGAACTCCTTATTGGAGTAATCGCCGTCGTTGGAACCGGCTCCCGTCCCGAAGGTCGGGCCGAGGAAGTTGTACAGCGACGGGTAGTCGGCCTGCCAGCCGGTACGCAGCGCGCCCTCAAGCTGCTTGGACGTGGCAATCTCCCGGACCTCGGCGAAGGTCGCGTAGGGCTTCCCCTGTGCGTCGATGCCCAGCTCGTTCTTGATGCTGTTCGCCACCGCGTCGATCCACTCCTTGTGGCCGCCGTCGGAGTTGTACGAGATCGTGAACGCCTTGTCGCCCCACGGCTCGATCTTGTCCGCTTCTGCCCAAAGCTTACGGGCCTCCTCGGGATTGAACTTCAGCACTTCGCTGCCCTTGATATCCGCGTCGTAGCCGTCGATCACCGGCGCGGTGAATTCGGTGGCAGGCTCGCGGCCGCCGGAGAAGATCACCTTCGTGATTTCGGGACGGTTGATCGCCATGGAGATAGCCTTGCGGCGCAGCTCGCCGGCCTCTCCCTTCCACTCGTCGAGATACCCGGGAATGGTGATGGCCTGGTTGCCCGCATACGGCTTCTCCAGGTAGCGTCCCTCGCCGAGGTCCGTCTTGAAGTTCTTCAGGGAACTCGGCGGAATCGTGTCGAGCAGGTCGAGGTTGTTGGCCAGCAGGTCCTGGTAAGCCGCCTCGAAGCCGGAGTAGATTTTGAAGGTGATGCCGTCGTTCTGGGGAGCGCGGGTGCCGGTGTAGTCGGGATTCGGCACCAAGGCGATCTCGACGTCGTGCTGCCAGGCGCCGTCACCGGCAAGCTTGTACGGACCGTTGCCCACCGGATTCTCGCCGAAAGCCTTCATGTCCTGGAAGGCGGCCTCGGGAAGCGGCGAAAAGGCCGTGTAGCCCAGGCGCAGCGGCCAGTCGGACTCAGGCTGGGCCAGCTCCACGGTGAAGGTCTTGTCATCGACAACCTTCAGCCCGGACATCTCCTTCTTCTTGCTGTCCTTGGCGCTGACCTCGTCATAGCCGGCGATGCTGTCGAAGAAGTACTCGTTCAGCTGCGCATTCTCTGCCGCAGCACCGTAGTTCCAGGCGTCCACGAAGGAACTGGCGGTGACCGGGTCGCCGTTCGTGAACTTCTGGTCCGGCTTCAGGGTGATCGTGTAGTTCTTCGAATCCTTGGTCTCGATGGATTCAGCGACCTCGTTGACCGGCGCGCCGGAAGCGTCGTAGCTGATCAGGCCTTCGAAGAGCAGGTCGACGACGCGGCCGCCACCGACCTCGTTCGTATTGGTGGGCACGAGCGGATTCTGCGGCTCGGTGGTGTTGGCGGTAATGACTGCCGAGGCATCGGCACCGTCCGTTCCCCCGCCGCCGCCCCCGCAGGCGCTCAAAGCCAGCGCGGCCGCGGCCGCTAGGCCAACAATTTTGGAAGTGCGAGCAAATCGCATTCCGCCTCCTCAGTAGCTAGTCAGTTCCCGGGCGGAATACGGCGCCGGGTGGATCGTCGCGTTTCGGTGTCCCTCCAGCGCCGAACTCGGCGGCCACGTCAGAAGTGACCCGGGTTACAGTATGTGTTTTACAGCTTGCCCGCAATTCCGGCCCGGCGGCTCGCCGGGAGACCGGATCCCTTCCCTGTGAAGCGTCGCTCCGGCCTGCAGGCCGCCCGAGGGCGGACAGGCGGAATAACGATTCATTGGGAAGGGCGGCATACGGCCCGGATCCGGATCGCGGCATGCCTTCCCCTAGGCCCGCGGCACCATGAAGGACGCTGTCCGGACTGCTGCCGTCCGTTGACGCTCGAAGGAATACATCCTGGTCAGCCCTTCGCCAGAGGCCGGAGGCGCTGGATAGTGCCCCCGGGGTTCAGTGTATCCCCGGCCTCCGGGCATCCGCAGCTAAGCCGGATGAGTGATGCCTGATCGCAATACGGGCCGGAAATTGCCGTCCGGCGGTTCGGAATGCCGTGCTCCTCGCTGCGGTACGCCTTCAACTCCCCGATTCAGCTCCCCGACCCGAGCAGCTGTTCCCGGAGCTCCCTGCGCTCGCGCTGCAAGACGGGATCAGGCAGCGGAACTGCCGCCAGCAGCCGCTGTGTGTAGGCCTCCTGGGGATTGCGCAGGATCTCGTCGCGGGTTCCTTGCTCGACGATGCTGCCGTGCCGCATGACGCAGATCCGGTCCGCGAGCACGTCGATGACCGCCAGATCGTGGGTGACGAACAGGCAGGCGAAGCCCAGTTCCCGCTGGAGATCGCGGAACAGCTCCAGCACCTTGGCCTGCACGGAAACGTCCAGCGCCGAGGTCGGCTCGTCCGCGACCATCAGCTTGGGCTGCAGCGCCAGCGCCCGGGCGATGCCGACACGCTGCTTCTGGCCGCCCGAGAGCTCGTGCGGATACCGGTTCCGGTAGGCCCGCGGCAGCTCCACCTGGTCCAGCAGGACCTCGATCTTCTTCTGCAGCGCTTCGCCCTTCGCAACTCCGGCAAGGTACATCGGCTCTCCGATGCTCTCGCCGATCGGCAGCCGCGGATTCAGCGACGACGACGGGTCCTGGAACACCATGCCGACGTTCCTGCGCAGCGACTGCAGTTGCCGGCGGCTCGCTCCGGCAATCTCATGGCCGACCACTTTGAGCGAGCCCTCGGCCACCGGCAGCAGGCCGACGGCGGCCCGCCCGATGGTGGTCTTGCCCGAGCCCGACTCGCCCACCAGACCCACGACCTGGCCCGGGTAGATCACCAGGTCGGCGCCCTCCACTGCCCTGAAGGCCGGAACCCTGCCTTGTTTCGGGTAATCGATCGCCACACCGGCCAGTTCCAGCACCGGGTCGCCGTGGACCGCTTCCTCCGCGGCGCTGGCCAGGGCGGCCTCGTTCTCTTCCTCGCGGCGCTTCATCTCGTCGTCGTCGACGACGTCCAGGGTGACACCCGTTGCCGAGGCAAGCGCCGCGGTGACGTCCACCTCCGCTTCGCCGCGGTCATGGCTGGCGCCCAGCCTCGGCACGGACGCCAGCAGCTGCCGGGTGTATTCGTGCCGCGGATTGCGGAAGATCTCCTCGGCCGTACCCGTTTCGACGATCCGGCCGTTCCGCATCACCGCGATTTTGTCCGCCAGGTCGGCGACCACGCCCATATCATGGGTGATGAGGACGATGGCGCTGTCCAGCTTGTTCCGCAGGCTGCGCATGAGGCCCAGGATTTCGGCCTGGACCGTAACGTCCAGCGCCGTGGTGGGTTCGTCCGCTATCAGCAGCTTAGGGTCGCAGGACAGCGACTGCGCGATCATGGCCCGCTGTCTCTGTCCCCCGGAGAGCTGATGCGGATAGGACTTGAACGCCTTGGCCGGGTCCGGCAGTTCCACCATCTCCAGCAGCCGGAGGGCACGCTCCCGCGCTTCCTCCGGAGAGATGGCATTGTGCAGGCGGAGCGTCTCTACGATCTGGAAACCGATGGTGTACACGGGGTTCATCGCCGTCATCGGTTCCTGGAAAATGACGGCGACGTCGTTGCCGCGGATCCGGCGCAGCTTGGCCGGTGTGATGCCCAGGATCTCCTGGCCGTTGAGCTTGACGCTGCCGCTCGCGCGGCTGTTGGGGGGCAGGAGCCCCAGCAGGGCCATGGAACTCGCGCTCTTGCCCGAACCGGACTCTCCCACCAGTGCCAGGACCTCGCCGGCATGCACGTCATAGTTCAGTCCGATGGCCGCCGGAACCCATTCCTTGTCCACGCCGAAGTCCACGTTGAGGTCGGTGACCTGCAGGACGGGCCTGCCGCGGTCGCCGGAGACATCCTCGAGCGGAGCGGGGATGACCGGGTCGATCATTTCAGTCATGGTGCTTTGTCCTTCTGAAGTTTTCCGGGAGTCCGACGGCGGCTAGTCCCGTTCGTGCCCTGGTGCCGGCGGCTGCAAGGATGGAGCCATGTCCAAGCGCAACACCGGACCCGTTGTCCTCCGAGCCAGAAGCGCGCCCTGGCTGACCGGCATCGTGTGGCTGATCGCGGCTGTCAGCGCGGGCTCCGCCTGGCTGACCCACGGCGGCACCGGCCTCCTGCAATCCTCGCCGCTTCTGGCCGCGGCCTATGTGGCGTGGTGGCTGGCCTGGTTCCCCGCCGTCGTCGTTTCGGATGACGGCGTCAGGCTCCGGAATCCGGTCCGCACCATCGATGTGCCGTGGCACTCCCTCGTCACCGTCGATACCAAGTACGCCCTGACCCTGGTGACGGCCTCGGGCCGCTACAGCGCCTGGTCCGCCCCGGCCCCCGGCCTGTTCGCGGTCCAGCGCGCGCAGCCCGACCACGTACGCGGGCTGCCCGAGACCACTTACGGTCCCGCCGGCTCGGTGCGGCCCGGGGACCTGGCCACGTCCGATTCCGGTACGGCCGCCTATCACGTCCGGCAGCGCTGGTCCGAACTGCTCGCTTCGGGCGCCGTGGAACCGGGCATGGCCCAGGCCTCCCGGGCGCGCATCAGCGTCAACTGGACGGTGCTCGCCGTGGGAGCCGCACTGGTAGCCGCGGCCGTGCTGGTGATCGCGGCCTGACCGTCGCGGGTTCGGGGCGGCGGGGAGCGTCATTTCACTGCTCCTTCGCCGGCCCCGCGGGGCGCGGCCGTCGGGCCACAACGTCCCGGGCCCGCTTGGCGTTGAACTTCTTCTGGCGGGGATCGAACGCGTCGCGCAGGCCATCTCCGATGAAGTTGATGCAGAGGCAGATGGCGACGATGAACATGCCCGGCCACCAGAACAGCCAGGGACGGGTCGAAAAGGCTTCCTGGTTCTGGCTGATCAGCAGCCCGAGGGATACATCGGGCGCCTTGACGCCCATGCCGACGTAGGACAACGAGGTCTCCAGCAGGATCGCCGAGGACATGCTGAGCGTCACGAAGACAATGATCACTCCGACGGCGTTGGGCAGGATGTGCCGGAAGATGATCCGGGCATTGGAGGCGCCGGCGATGCGGGCCGCATCCACGAATTCCCGCTCGCGCAGGGAGAGGAACTCGGCACGCACCAGGCGGGCGAGCCCCGTCCATACGACCAGCCCCACCATCAGGCCGAGGGCCAGGGGCTGCAGGTTGGACGCCACCACCCGGCTGGCCATCTGGCCCAGGACTGCCGCGAGGATGATCAGCGGGATCACGATCACGATGTCGGTCAGGCGCATCAGGACATTGTCGACCCAGCCGCGGAAATAACCGGCCAGCGCTCCGACGACCACGCCGATCGCGCCGCCCACGATGCCGATGATGAACATGACGAGGACCGAGATCTGCACGCCCCGCATGGTCTGCGCGAAGGTGTCCCGGCCGAGCCGGTCCTGCCCGAACGGGTGCTCGCCGAAGCTGAACGGAAACACCTGGAGCGTCGGACGCCCGCCGTTGATCAGGTCATTGACTTCGTTGTGTGTGTACTTCCACCAGCCGGGAATGCCCATGAAACCGCCGGCGGAGAAGGCCAGAACCAGGATCATGACGAAGATGACCAGGCTCGCGATCGCCGCAGCGTTTCCGATGAACCTCTTCCGGACGATCTGGCCCTGGCTCAAGCCCTGCTTTTCCGGGCCGGTACCTTGGATCTCCGGCGCCGAAGTCGTCATCGTGGTCATACTTTAACCCTCACTCGCGGGTCCAGCGCGGAGTACAGCAGGTCCGCGATCAAGTTGAAGACCAGCGCCATGATGCCGGTCACGAGGAAGACACCCATGACGGGATTCGGGTCCACGCGCACCAGTGCCTCGATGAAGAGCTGTCCCATACCGGCGAAAGCGAAGACGCGTTCGGTAATGACTGCGCCGCCGATCAGGCCGCCGATGTCGAAGGCCACGATCGTGGCAATGGGGATCAGCGCATTCCGGAACGCATGTCGCATGACGACCGTGCGCTCCCCCAGGCCCTTGGCCCGCGCCGTCCGGATGTAGTCCATGTTCATGATTTCCAGCATCGACGAGCGCGCGTAGCGGCTGTAGGAGGCCAGGGAAATCAGCAGCAGGGCGATGGTCGGCAGCAACAGGTGCGTGAACGTGTCCAGCCCCTGCACCCAGTAGTCGCCGCGCAGGTTGGGCGTTTCGGAACCGATCGTGGCGATGGGCCGGCCGTTGATCCGCGAGTTGCCGAAGTAGGCGGGCCAAGCCTGCATATAGCGGTCCAGCAGGACCATCCCGGCAACCAGGACCGCGGTGATGGCCGCGGCGTTGATGTTCTGCCGGCGGTCGTAGCCGCCCATCAAGTAGCCGATCCCAATCCCCACCAGGATGGTGGCTATGGCCAGGAGCGCAATCATGAGCGTGGTGGCCTGCGCCAGGAGCGGCTGGAGCGGGAAGTACAGGACCAGCCCGACTGCAACCGCGGCCAGCGCGGAGTAGAGCGCCCTGCGGTTTTTCAGCCCCGCCGCGAGGGTCGTCGCCCCGAAAGCAATAGCGACGCCGGCGATCAGGATCACCGCGAGGCCAAGACCAGGTGTGCTGAACCAACGTGTCACGGACAGCGCCCAGAGGATGCCCGCTGCCAGGACGAATCCAGTGACCGCGGCGAGGAGCCGGCGTTTGACGGTGCCGCGCGCGCAGATGTACCACAAGATCCCGCTGACCAAGGCGATCACGGCGATGGTGGCCGGCGGTATGTGGGGCTCGCGCAGGAAGTTGTTGAAGCCGATGGCGGCGTATTCCTTCAGGAGGACAGCGACCCAGAACACGGGCAGGGAGAAGAAGAGGAACGCCATGAAGGTCACCCCGTAGTCCAGGGTGCTGTACTGCCGCAGTGCGGTCACGATGCCGAGGCACACCCCGACGACGACCGCCAGGATGGCTGCACCGGTCACCAGCAGGATGGTCATTCCCATCGCGCGGCCCAGTGCTTCGGTGACGGGCTGGCCGTTGATGGCGAAACCCAAGTCGCAGCTGCCCACGAAGGGCACCAGGCACTGGGCCGCTCCGCCGAGCCAGCGGAAATAGCGGAGAGGGGCCGGGACGTCCAGGTTCAGCAGTTCGACACGCTGCTGGATCAGTTGTTCTTTGTTCGGCTGATTGCTTTCCCGGAGGTCGGCAAGGGGGTCACCCGACAGGGCCGTCAGCTGATACACCAGGAACGAAGCGCCTAGGAGAATAAGCACGGCCGTGAAGAGCCGCCGCACGATGTAGGTCACCATGGTGTTGAAAGACCTCGATTTTCACTTCTGGAGAATGCCAAGGCGCCGGGACCGTCCTGCTCGTGGTCCCGGCGCCTTCGCTTAGTTTGCTAACAGAACGCCAGGGGCCCTACTCGCCCTTGACCTTCCAATCCCAGAAGTTCCAGAACACGCCGGTCTGGTTCGGCTGGTAGACGACGCCTTCGACCCGGTCACTGTTGTAAGCGTCCAGTCCGACTGCCTGGAACAGCGGCAGCCCGTAGAAGGAGTCCCACACTATCTTGTCGATCTGGGTGATGAGCTTGTCCTGCTCGGCCGGTTCGATGGTGACCATCAGCTCGTCCATCAGCGCGTCGGCCTTCGGGTCGGAGAATCCGTTGTAGTTGGAACCGCTTCCCGTCCGGAAGATCTGCGGAACACCGGAGACGCCCACGCCCGAGTTGATCCAGCCGAAGATGGAGGCGTCGTAGCCGCCCTTGCCGAGGGCAGCACCCCAGTCGGAGGCGCCCAGGCCGCCGTCGACGACCTTGAATCCGGCCTTCTCCGCCGACTCCTGGATCAGGGAGAATGCGTCGGCGCGGTTCGGGTTGTCCTTGTTGTACATGATCCGGACTTCAGGTGTCTTGCCCGCCAGGAGCTCCTTGGCGCCGTCGATATCCGGTTCGGCGTAGGCCGAGGAGCCGTTGCCTTCCGCCGAGGGCGTGTACGCCTCCTGGGCCGGTACGAAGAACTGCGAGTTGAGCGGCGCGGCGTCCTCCTTGATCGGCTTGACGATGCGGTCGACGATGGCCTGCCGGGGCACGGACTTCATGAAGGCCTCGCGGACATCGGCATCCGCGAAGACGCCGCTGTAGTTGAGGTCGAGGTGGTCGTAGGACAGCTGGTCATCGATATTGACCGTCACGCCGTCGATGGCGTTGAGCAGTTCGACGGTGTCCGCCGACGGCTGCGGGGCGATGATGTCCACTTCGCCGTTCTTGAGCGCCTGCACCTGGTCGGGTGCTGCGCCGATGAAGCGGATAGTCACCTCGTCGATGCTCGGCTTCGGACCCCAGTTGTAGGAATCATTGCGGACCAGCGTGATGGACTGGTCCGGCGTCACGCTGTCCACGATGAAGGGACCGCTGGAGAGGTAGAGCGATGTATCCCCCGGCAGGGACTTGCTGTCGAAGCCGGTGTTCCAGAAATCTCCCACGGCTTTGAGCTCGGCATTGGGCTTGGCCGGCTTCTCGGCGTCCCCGCGTTTGAGGCCGTTGATCAGGTCGATCAAAGCCTGCTCGTCGGCAAGGCCGGCCTTCTCGGCAACAACATGGGCCGGCATGCCGATGCCGCCGTCCTGCAGGCCGCCGAAGGCGATTTCCCAGTCGGCAAAAGGCTTGGAGTAGGTCAGGGTGATCGAACGGCCGTCATCACCGATCTCGGGAATCTCTGTCAGCCCAAGGCCGCTGGTGTCGCCCGCGTAGTCGAAGTAATTGGTGCCCGAGGTGACTTCGCCTTCCTCGTTGCTCTTGGCATCGTTGGCATAACCGGACTCGGCCACCCAGTTCAACAGCAGGTCACCGGCGTCGACCGGATCCCCGTCCGACCAGGTGACACCCTCCTTGACCGTGTACTTCACGACCAGCGGATCGTCGGAGACCTTTTCGTAGGTCCCGAACTCTTCGTTCCGAACGACGTTGAGCTCATTGTCGATGTGGTAGAAGCCGCCCCGAGTCATGTAGGCGACCTTGCCATTGACATCGACGTTGCCAGCGGCGGTGTCGGAGTTGAACGAACTGAACGCGTTGACTTCCGCAACGCTGATGGTTCCGCCGGTCGCGCTGGCTTCCCCCGTAGATTCGGCTCCGCCGCCTGCCGATGCGCAGGCGCTCAGTGCCAGAGCCGCGACTGCTGCAACTCCGATTGCCTTGGAATAACGTCCGAAACGCATTCCGCCTCCTTGTATCTCACATGATGAAGATGCCTCTGCGAGGTCACCGGAGAAGGGCCACTGGCGCGGTTGAAACGATTGAGACCCCCTCCACGCCAGTGGCCCGCCTCACATGGATAAGAGAGTAGACCGAGGCCGCAAAATTGGGTATAAAAATTTTGCTTCACAACGGACTTGTTATCGAGATGCAACCAAGGCGACGGGGGCCGTCATGGTCTCAAACATGTTCTTCACAAATGGTCAACGCCCGGAAACCCCCGCGAAATAGGCGGGAAATGTGGAAGTCGCCAACCGTCCGCACACCTCTGCACGTCCCCAGGCCTCAGGAATCAGTTATTGACACCTAACTGGAAACGCGTGCGGAGTGCAGCCTCCTGCATGCCCCGGCCACCATCCCGTGTCGTGTCCCGGGTTCAGGCGATGGTCCGCCGGTTGGCGTCGAGCCGACGGGTCCAGCCGCGGCTGTCGAGGTACTCCAGCAGCGGGATGGCGACCCGTCGTGTGGTGTCCAATGCCCTGCGCGCCTCGCTGGTCGTGAACGGCTGCGGCAAGGCGGCGAGCTCCCGCATGGCCAGGGCAGGTGCCCGCGGCAGCAGGACGACTCCGTCGCCGAGCCGCAGCAGGCGGCCGCTGCGCTCGGCAGCCGCCAGCTCACGGGTGCCCAGGCCGAGGGCATTCAGGTCGTGGGCTTCGGGGGCCGCGAACGGCGCGATCTTCAGCCGGTCCTCCACCGCGCCGATCCCTGCCTCGGCCGCACCAAGGTCCCGGCGCTGCCCGGGGAGCGCGATGAAACCGGCCCGGTTCTCCAGTCCCGCGTCCCGGACCACCGCTTCCAGCAGTGCGCCGCCGGCGGGACCGATCAGGTCCCGGGCGGCTCCGCGGGAGAGCCCGGCCGCCAACGGGTCCTGCTCAGCGAGTTGCTCCACGGCGCTGCGCAGCCGCCGTCGCCACGCGTCGAAAACCGGTTCGTGCACCCACCACTCTCCGACGGCCCTTACCCCCTCTGGCACCCGGTCGAGGCCGGCAACACCCATCCGGCGCAGCTGTTCGACGCGGACCGCGGCCCGGCGGACCACTTCCGTCAGCGGGTTCCCGCCGGGTGGCATTGCGGCCAGTACACCAGCACGCCGGCCGCTGTCGCCGCGGCGGTCGAGCGCGGGCGGTTCGACGTCGAGAATCTGCGCCCCGGCCAGGACCGATCGGCTGCCGGTCGCCCGCAGCACCAGACGGTCGCCCAGTTCGAGGGGTAACCGGCGGTCGAGGGTCAGGCGGGCGTGGTCCGGACCAAACGGGCGCATCCGGCCGGGCACGGCGGCGGTGCCGATGTGGACGACGACCTGGCCTGGTGCATCTGCGAAAGAGGCACCCATGGTCCGCCGGACGTCGACCGTGTCCACTACCGGCCAACTGTCCCCGGTGACGAGCACGTCGCCGCGGTGGATGGCATCGGCCGACAGCCCGGACCGGAGGTTGACGGCGACGCGGCTTGTGGGTCCAACAGAGCCGGCGGCCACGTTGCAGCTGTGCAGGGCCCGGACCGACACCGGGCTGGCGACGTCGTGGCCGCTCAGCAGCAAACGGTCACCCTGCGCGAGCGTGCCGGCCGTCAAGGTTCCGGTCACGACCGTTCCGGCGCCGCTGATGGTGAACGACCGATCGATCCACAACCGTACACGCGCGTTTGGTTCCGGGTCGGGCAACGACGCCAGCATGGCGTCCATGGCTCCGCGCAGCTCGTCGAGCCCGGTCCCGTCGACCGCGGACACGATGACGGCAGGCGCGTCCTGCAGGCCGGTGTCCTTGAGCTCGGCCCGAACCCGCGCGAGTACACCGTCGGCGCCGCCGGGCGCGCGGTCGCTGCGGGTCAGCACCACGATCCCGCGGCTGATCCCCAGGGCTGCGATCGCATCGCGATGGTCGCTGGACTGGGCCTGCCAGCCTTCATCGGCGGCGACGACGAAGCACACGGCAGGCACCGGCCCGAGCCCGGCCAGCATGTTGCCGAGGAATCGTTCGTGGCCGGGAACGTCCACGAACGCCACATCCCTGCCCGAGGCCAGCCTGGTCCATGCGAAGCCAAGGTCGATCGTGAGCCCGCGCCGGCGCTCCTCGGCCCACCGGTCAGGCTCCATTCCGGTCAGCGCGCGCACCAGGGTGCTCTTGCCGTGATCGACGTGTCCGGCGGTGGCCACCACGAACATCTTCAGGCGCCTCCCGCCCCGAGCGGTTCTCCGGTACGCATCAGTGCTGACCGCACTGCATCGGCCAGCCGTCCATCCTCGTCCTCCGGAATGCACCGCAGATCCAGCAGGCAGGCACCGCCGTGGACCCGGGGCAGCACCGCCGGGTCGCCCGTGCGGAGCAACCGGGCCGCATCTTCGGGGAGCCGGACGGCCCACCCGGGCAGCGGCACGCCCGGCGCTCCCCCGCCCCCGACCCTGCCGTCGTGCTCGACGAGAGGAAAGCCGACAGCCTCCGCGAGCGCTTCGGTGCGTTCCCGGAGCCGCGCCGGGTCGGCGTGCAGGGCGGCGGTCACCGGAGGGGCCTCCCCGGCGATGGTCGCTTCCAGCGCGGCCAGTGCCAGCTTGTCCGCCCGCAGGGCCCGAGCCAGCGGATGGCGCGCCAGCCTGGCAATGACTTCGGCACGCCCGAGCAGTAGCCCGGCCTGCGGGCCGCCCAGGAGTTTGTCACCGCTGACGATCACGACGTCGGCACCGGATTCCAGCGCGCTGGCGACGTCGGGCTCATCAGGCAGCACGGGGTCCGGGGCGAGCAGCCCGCTGCCGAGGTCCACGACCAAGGGAACGCGGTGCCCATCAGCCAGCGAGCGAAGTTGGCTGATGCCCACACCGGAGGTGAATCCGGTGACGCGGAAATTGCTGGGGTGGACCTTGAGCAGGCAGCCGGTCTGCTCCCCCAGGGCGGACTCGTAATCGTGCAGATGCGTCCGGTTCGTTGTGCCCACTTCCCGCAACCGGGCTCCGGTCGATTCGATCAGTTCGGGCAGCCTGAAGCCCGCACCGATCTCGACGAGCTCGCCGCGGCTGATGACGACCTCGCCCGTGCCGGCCAGGACGGTGGTGGCCAGCAGCAGTGCGGCCGCCCCGTTGTTGACCACCAGCGCGTCCTCGGCAACGGGACAGGCGCGCAGCAGTGCCTCACGCGCTCCGGCTCCGCGGCGGGCGCGCGTCCCCGACGCCAGGTCCATTTCGACGTCGACATAACCGGCCGCCGTGAGCAAGGCCTTCCGAGCGGACTCCGACAAAGGGGCACGTCCCAGGTTCGTGTGCACGATGACGCCGGTGGCGTTGAGCACCGGCCGCAACGATGTGGCCGCACGGGATGCTACCGCGGCCACGACTTCCGGCTCGACGTCCCCCGGCGCAAGCTCGCCGGAGCGGGCGCGGTCCTGGATCCCCCGGACGATGGAACGGATCACGTCGTCGCCCAGACGTGCCCGGGCGCTGCGAACCTCCGCGTGCGCGAGCAATCGATCCGTGCGCGGAATAAGTCTTCGCGGGTCGTCCTTGCCCACGCTCCTCCTTCGACTGCGGCAGTTGGCGGAGGCGGACGGGAATCGAACCCGCCAGGCCGAGGTACTCGGCCTCACCGGTTTTGAAGACCGGGGGGCCCACCAGGACCCGGACGCCTCCAAAAGGATGCTAACACTGCCCTACCCTCCTACACTGGGGGCCATGGACGGGATGATGACCCTAGACCAGGAACAGTCCGGCGCGGTCCGGCTCACCGGCTTTGCGCACGGCGGGGGGTGTGCCTGCAAGATTCCCCCCGGGGAGCTCGAGGATGTCGTCCGGGGCCTGGTCGGCCAGGCTCACCCCGACGTCCTGGTGGGGCTCGACGGCGGCGACGATGCCTCCGCCGTGCTGGTCGGCGACGACCTTGCGGTGCTTTCGACAGCGGACTTCTTCACTCCCGTCGTCGATGACCCTTACGACTGGGGCCGGATCGCGGCGGCTAACGCCCTATCCGATATCTATGCCATGGGCGGGCGGCCCGTCAGCGCCATCAATCTCGTGGGCTGGCCTCGGGACACCCTGCCGATGGAGTTGCTGGCCGAGGTTCTGCGCGGCGGGCTGGCGGTTGCAGCCGAAGCCGGCTGCCCGGTGACGGGCGGACACTCGGTCGATGACCCGGAACCCAAATACGGAATGGCGGTGACCGGCATCGCCGATCCCGGTGCGCTGCTGCGCAACGATGCCGCCAGGCCCGGCCTGCCGCTCACGCTGACCAAGCCGATTGGCCTGGGTTTGCTGAACAACCGGCACAAGCAGACCGGCGAGGTATTCGCCGAAGCCATTGCCACGATGGTGCAGCTGAATCGCGAGGCCGCCGAAGCGGCCGTGCAGGGCGGCCTCCGCGCCGCGACCGATGTCACCGGGTTCGGACTGCTGGGCCACCTCTACAAGATGTGCCGGGCCTCGGGAGTGGGAGCGGTCATCTACCGGAACGCGGTGCCGCTGGTTTCCGGTGCCCGGGAAGCGCTCCGGGACGGCTTCATCTCCGGCGGGACGCGGCGCAACCTGGAATGGGTGCGCCCCAACCTGCGGCCGGGGCCCGGGGTCTCCGAGGATGACCTGCTGATGCTCGCCGACGCCCAGACCTCCGGCGGACTGCTCGTGGTGGGCGAGCTGCCCGGGCATCCCGTCATCGGGCACACGACCGGCGGGCCTGGCATCGAAGTGCGCTAGCGCATCCGGCCTTCCCGATTCGGGTCCGCCACACATCGGGGACCCCGGGCCGCTCGCAGCCGGGTCCCAGTACAGCCAGCCGGCCGGCCGTCGGGCGGCTCACTCGCTGGTCGTGATCGAATCGTGGACGACGCCTGCCTCGCGGCGTGCAGCTAGCCGCCTCTTCTGCGGCTCGATCGTGTAGCGAGGATTTTCAGTCGAGCGAATACCGGCGCGCAGGATCCCGAACCGGGTGAGCGCCGACGCACTAAGCAGCGCCACGCCGGAGACTGCAGCGGTGAGCCGGTACCGGCCGCCGAGCAGGGCCCCGACACCGCCAACGATGGCCAGCCGCTCGCTCCAGGCGAGCATCCGACCCGGCCCATCCGAGTGCAGGGGCTCGGCCGCGACCGGATCCATGTTCTTCTCCATGAGCCGGCTGGCGATCAACTCGCCGGCGACTCCGAGCACCGCCAGTGCCCGGGCCGGCCCGGCCTCCCGGACCGGGGTGGTGATCATGGCCAGGCCTCCCGCGGCGAGGCCGGCAGAACTGACGAAGACAAAGGGCAGATCCTCGCGGGCCGCGTTCCAGGTCGGATTCGCGGTGTCCGACAGCAGGACCGCGGTGTAGGCGGACAGCGGAGCCGCGAACACCGCGGCTTCGATCCCCGCCGGCCCCTCGAGCCCGCGCAGCAGCCGGCGCAGGGGCCCGAGCGGCAGCCGCGAGCCGGTCATCCGGTCGATCTCGGAAACGGCCGAGACTCCGGCGCCCGCGCTGAAAGCCGTCAGGATCCACGAGCCCAGACTCATCGGCGATGTGAGCTTGATGGTGCGAAGCATATTGAGGAACCGCTCGGGGCGGCCCAGGTCCTCCACCAGTGCCACGGCTCCCATCCCGACGGCGGCCAGCGCGGCGAGCCGGCTGTTGCGGCAGAGTATCGTCCTGCCGGTCAGCTGCGCGCCGGCTGCGAGCAGCGCCGAACCGCCGGCCACTCCCCCCAGGAAAAGGTAGGCAGCGATCGGGTCTCCCCATGGCGGCGGCTTAACGACCGGACGGCCGTAATAGGAAGTGAACTCGGCCTCGGGGACCATCGGCACTTCGCCGCGGCCCTCGCCCGTACCGGCGCGGCGGCGCTTGCTGCCCCGCTTGGGCCGGCGCGGCAGTTCGGGCGGGCGGTACTCGTCAAAGTCGGAGACGGTCAAGCCCGGCCTCCCGCCAGGAAGGCCGCGGTGGCGGCGGCGAGCATGCCTGCTGCGGCGATACCCGCCCGCTTGAACATCCGCGGCAGGTCCGCCGTGGGCACCCGAGGATCCGGCGGAAGCCCGTACACTTCCGGTTCGTCCAGCAACAGGAAGACGGAACCGGTGCCGCCCACGCCGTCGGAATCATTGGCTCCGTAGAGCCGCGCTTCCGTCAGCCCCCGCGCATGCAGTTCGGCCACCCGCTCCTTCGCCGTAGCCACCATGTCCTCGCGCTCGCCGTACTTGATCGACGTCGTGGGGCAGGCCTGGGCGCACGCGGGCGTCTGGTTGTCGACGATCCGGTCGTAGCACAGGGTGCACTTCTGGGCGACGCCGGCATTGCGCGTCGGGGCCTGCTCCCCCGGTGTGAAGTCGCGCGCCGTCTTCGGCCCTGCCGTGCCGTCGCTGCGCCGCTCGATCACACCGAACGGGCAACCCGCCACGCAGGTCCCGCAGCCGTTGCACACATCATCCTGCACGACGACGGTTCCGTGCTCCGTGCGGAACAAGGCGCCGGTGGGGCAGACGTCGAGGCAGCCGGCGTTGGTGCAGTGCTTGCACACATCGGAAGACATCAGCCACCGGAAGTCGGGGGTGTCGGGCGGCGTCGTGTCCGCGCCGGCCAGGCTCCCCGCGCGGTCCTGCCCCGGCGGTCCAAGGCCCGGCATGCCAAGACTGACGAGAGCCCGCCCGGATTCGCGGGCCCGGCCGATCTGCTCCTTGTCTTGCTCGATGAACGCGACATGGCGCCAGGTGTCTGCTCCCAGGGACCCGGTGTTGTCATAGGAAGAACCGAGCAGCTCGTATCCTGAGTCTGTTGAGTCATGGGGGTTACGGTTCCATTCCTTGCAGGCGACCTCGCAGGCCTTGCAGCCGATGCAGATCGACGTGTCGGTGAAGAAGCCCTTCCGAGGATGCCCGGTGTGCCTAACGTGGTCCGGAGATTCGGTCAGTTGGTTCATTCAGTTCTCCTCCTTCGTCCCGCGGCCCGAGGCTCGGCCGGGACTGGTGGGCTTCTGGTTACCGGTCTCCGGCGTCACCCCGGCTCGGGTCTGGTAGTCGGCGACCAGCGCCAGGAGCGCGGCGCCGCGCGGCCGGCGGCCCGGTACGATGTCGCATGACCCGGCCTTGGACTCCTGGATCTGCACGTTCGGGTCGAGGGTGACGCCGAGCAGGTCATTGGCCGCATCGCCGGAAACCACAGCGTCCTGCCCGACGCCCCAGTGGTAGGGCAGTCCGATCTGGTGGAAGGTCCGCCCGCCAACGACCAGCGGCTTCACCCGTTCGGTTACCAGCACCCTGGCCTCGATCGCCGAGCGCGGCGAGATGATGGTGGCCCATCCGTAGGGTTCCAGTCCCCTTTCGGCTGCCAGTTCCGGGGATACCTCGCAGAACATTTCCGGTTGGAGCTCGGACAGGTAAGGCAGCCACCGGCTCATCCCGCCCGCCGTGTGGTGTTCTGTCAGGCGGTACGTGGTGAACACGAAGGGGTAAACCTCGGAACCGCGCTCGCCCGCGCTGGGCGCGCTGAGGTTGTCCGGCCGCGGATAGGTCAGCCGGGCAGGATTCTGCTGCTGCCGGTAGAGCGGGTTGGCGATCGGTGATTCCTGGGGCTCGTAGTGCGTTGGCAGGGGTCCGTCCACCATGCCCTTCGGCGCGAAGAGCCATCCCTTGCCGTCCGATTGCATGATGAACGGATCGTCGCCGGCGAGCGCCGCAGCCCCGCCTGCATCGGGATCCGGAGAAGCCCCCGGTGCGCGGTCCACGGGGAAGTCCGGCACGTCCTGCCCGGTCCACCGGTTCTGCTCCGGGTCCCACCAAACGTACTTCTTGCGTTCGCTCCACGGCTTGCCGTCGGGGTCCGCCGATGCCCGGTTATAGAGAATCCGCCTGTTCGCAGGCCAGACCCAGCCCCATTCGGAAGCTACCGGGCCCTGCTCCTGCTGCGGTTTCCGGTCGGCCGCATGGTTGATACCGTCCGCATAGACTCCGGTGTAGATCCAGCATCCGCCAGCGGTCGAGCCGTCGGCGCGCATCTCGGTGTAGGACGAAAGCGGTTTGCCGGCCTGAGGTCCTGTCAGATGCCGGCCGTTGATCTCCGCGAGCACCGCCTCGGGGTCAGGCTCGCCGTGCTCGTTCAGGGGATAGTCCCACGTCAGGTCGAGCAGCGGCCGGTCCCGCTCATCGGTCGAGCCCGCCAGTTTCGCACGGATCCGCTTGCCCAGTTCGTAGAAGAAGTCCAGTTCGCTCTGGCTATCGCCCGGCGGCCGGACAGCCTGGTGGCGCCATTGGAGCATCCGCTGCGTCTGGGTGAAGGAACCTGCTTTTTCCACGTGGGTCGCTGCCGGCATGAAGAAGACTTCGGTGGCGATATCTTCGGTCTTGAGTTCGCCCGAGGCGATTTCAGGGCCGTCCTTCCACCATGTCGCCGATTCGATCAGGCTCAGGTCCCGCACGACCAGCCACTTCAAGTGGGACATGCCCAGCCGCTGCAGCCGCCCGTGCGCCGACCCGACGGCGGGGTTTTGGCCGAAGATGAAGTAGCCCTCGACGTCGTCGTCGAGCATTTTCATGACAGTCTCATAGGTGCCGTGGGGGCCGTTGATCCGGGGCAGGTATTGGTAGCCCCATTCCGAGTCCTCGTTGGCCGCGTCGCCCCACCAGGCCTTGAGCAGGCTGATGGTGTA
This sequence comes from Arthrobacter mangrovi, assembly GCF_026011795.1. Classification (GTDB taxonomy): domain Bacteria; phylum Actinomycetota; class Actinomycetes; order Actinomycetales; family Micrococcaceae; genus Crystallibacter; species Crystallibacter mangrovi. The sequence goes on from NZ_BRVS01000005.1 coordinate 298,919, forward strand.
GGTGTCGGCGGCTGCCCAGTATCCCTTCTGGGTCGGCGAGGCGATGCCGTCCAGATACTGCTGCAAGGTCTCCATTTCGGCCTTGGGCATGGGGAGATAGCCCGGCAGCAAGTTGAACAGGGTCGGAATATCGGTGGAGCCTTGGATGCTGGCGTGGCCGCGCAGGGCCATGATTCCCCCGCCAGGGCGTCCCACGTTGCCCAGCAGCAATTGCAGGATCGCCGCAGTCCGAATGAACTGGGCGCCCAGGGTGTGCTGCGTCCATCCGACGGCGTAGGCGAAGCACGTGGTCCGGTCCCTTCCGGAGTTCTCCGTGACGGCCCGCGCCAAATAGTCGAAATCCTCGAGGGAAATGCCGCAGGCCTCGCGGACCATCTCGGGCGTGTAGCGCGCATAGTGCCGCTTGAGGATCTGGAACACGGTCCGCGGGTGCTCCAGCGTCATGTCCCGTTCGAACTGTGGGTTGGCCAGCGGCGGCCCTCCGCTGCCGTATTGATGGCCGGCCGCGCGCGCCGCGGTATCGGCGCCGTGCTCGTGCCCGCCCTGTCCTTCCGCGCCGTGCTTCCGCTCATAGGCCCAGGAAGACAGGTCGTACTGCCCGGTCTCGGGATCGAACCCCGAGAACAATCCGTCCAGGTCCTCAGTGTCGAGGAAGTCTTCGCCGACCAACGTCGCCGCGTTGGTATAGGAGAGCACGTACTCCTTGAACCACAGCTCGTTGCTGAGCACGTAGTTGATCAGGGCGCCAAGCAGCACGACGTCCGATCCCGCGCGAATGGGCACATGCTTGTCGGCCACAGCGCTGGTGCGTGTGAACCGCGGGTCGACATGGATGACCTTCGCACCCCGAGCCTTGGCCTCCGTCACCCACTGGTAGCCCACGGGGTGGCATTCGGCCATGTTGGAGCCCTGGATGACGATGCAGTCGGCATTTGCCATGTCCTGGAGCGATTGCGTGGCGCCGCCCCGGCCAAACGAGGTTCCCAAACTGGGAACCGTGGCGGAGTGTCAAATGCGGGCTTGGTTCTCGAGCTGGATTGCTCCGGCCGCGGTGAAGAGCTTCTTGATCAGGTAGTTCTCTTCATTGTCCAGCGTCGCCCCGCCGAGGCCGGCGATGCCCATGGTGCGGCGCAGCGGCCGGCCCTGCTCATCGTTCTGCTGCCAGTTGTTCCGGCGCGCCTCAAGGAATCTGTCCGCCACCATCTCGATGGCGGTGTCCAGGTCCAGCTGCTGCCAGTCCTTGGCGTACGGTGCCCGATAGAGCACCTTTGTCTGCCTGCCGGGTGCGTTGACCAGTTGCTCGCTGGCCGATCCTTTCGGGCAGAGCCTCCCCCGGGAAATCGGCGAATCGGGGTCCCCTTCAATCTGGACGACTTTTTCGTCTTTGACGAAAACGCGCTGGCCGCAGCCGACGGCGCAGTAGGGGCACACGCTTTGGACCATCCGGTCCGCAGTTGACGTCCGGGGCGCGATCCCGCGGGTCTTCGGCGATGTCACGGCTTCGCCGCGGCCGAGTGCATCACCCGACGCGAATTGCCGGACAACCGGCCATCCCAGGAAGCTGAACCGCGACATGGGCCCACCATAGCCCATCGCCCCTCCCCTACAATAGGGGTGCAGGCATTTGGATCCGGTGCATCTACTAAGCCGTTATTCTCGAACCAAGCTGCTGGTAACCCTGCACAAAATACGCGTCAGTAACGCTTGAGGTTAAAGCGGAACTCACCGCGCTTCGTAGAGGAAACGCCTCTATCGCTTGTTTCCTAGCAGCGACAGCTGGAGCCGACCCATGATCCGCGTAGCCCCTCCTTCGCCGCGGCGTAAGGGATCACCGCAGGGCCGGCGGTTACAGCGGCGGCACCTCGCATTCATTACGCCATCGACTATGTCATTTGCTTGCATTCCCGCGACCCGAGAACGCCGCCCGCAAGCAGGAACAATTTTTCGGCGTGCCCAGTTGCAGCACAAGGGCCGCGAGCGCATTGAATGTTGAGTGCAGCAGGGAGCCGAACACTCTGGCGGCGGCTGCACCGGGTCAACCGATCATGTAGGCGAATCCGCGCCCCTCCGAGGCCACCGCACGGACGAAGAGCCTGGCTCGATGGAGGAACTGGGCCGCATAGGCCAGCTCGGATTCCAGTGCCTGATGACTCGAGCAGAACCCGCCTAAGCTCGCTTCGACGTCGTCATCGCTGATGGTGTCCAGGTCACGAGCGATCAGTGGGACCTCTTGAGGTGGGAGTGCGCGTACCCAGGGGCTCCATGTGAGACCGCCGTCGCTATATGTCACCCGCCCTTCGAACATTCGGTAGGCCGCCCTGGCCCCAGCACCCGAAGACGGCGGAGCAGTGATCCTCTGTAAGTGTGGCCAAGCCTTGTCGAGGTAGAGAAAGTCGCGCTCGGGCAAGGATTGCCGGAAATCTGTAACACCCATCATGAAGCCCGGCTCGAGACCCAACGCGTCCGCGAGCGGGTCAGTGCCAATTACGGTGAGCGGGGCAGCGAGTGCCTCCACGGCCCGATCATCGTCGAAGGCGTATGCGTAGTATCTGATTCCCATACGACGATTCTGAGACGGCAGTTCGCTGTACAGAACCGGCATCCTGCCGTCTGTGGATAACTGGAATCAACGGACCCGGGTCGAGAAACGTTGAACCGGAACTCCATCACCTTCCGTTGCCGAATTCCGTTGCCGAAGCTGGCCGACGAGCACATGGAGAGGGTTTTCCTGCAGCGTGTCTGTCTTCCGGTCGAGCGTGATGATGATCCCCAGGAAACCGTGCATTGTCAGTCGCCCCGTGTAGATTTACGGCTACCGACAGGAAGGCTGATCCCCCATGGACGTCCCCGAAATCGAGACAGGGATCTTGCAGAAGGAGGAGGATCTGAAGACCTGGTGCCCGTCGAGCGGCGAGGACGTCGGACGAATGATCCCGCTTTCCTGGTCAGACGACTGGAAGGTCGAGTGCCCGGCGTGCGGTCGATGGTGGCACGGCGGCAGCACGGTACTAGCTGACCACGAACGGCCATGAACAATGACCGACACCTCACATGATCCTTGAAATGCTCGTGGACCGGGCAGCGTGCCTCGACGTGATCAGTGTCTGGCCTCAGAAGCTCCGATCAGGCGAATACCTCGAAGAACACGCCGTGATGCCGCCATCCACTATCTGTCCTAACTGTCAAACGTTGAAGCGGAACTCCACCGCGTTCAGTAACTGAATAACGTGGCACCTCCGTGAATGGTTACGCGAAGGGCCTCGGGGCTGTCGAACGGCGTCCGCTCTGCCGATGCACCGGTCGGCGGCGGTGCAGGGCCAACATCGCAATGAACCTCATGTGCCTAAAATACTGACATGCCCACACGTGTTCACGAGTTTGCGTGGCCCGATCGGGTCGTCGTTGGCACCGTTGGCCCTCCTGGGGCGCGTACGTTCTATCTGCAGGTGCGTGCGGGGACTCAGATCGTGAGTATTGCCATGGAGAAGCAGCAGTCGGCTCTGCTCGCGGAGACGATCGACGAAATTCTCGACCAGCTCATCACCGTCGAGGGCAACCCTTTCAGCGTTCCCACGAGCACTCCCATCGAGCTAGTCGACAATGACCAGCTCGAGGCGGTTCAGGAGCAGTTTCGCACCGGCTCCATGAGCCTGGGTTGGGACCCGACGACGGCGCAGGTCGTGATAGAGGCCTATGCCATCACCGATGCCGACGACGACGAATCGCTTGACGAGGGCAGAGCCAACGCGACGGAAATGCTGCTGGTGCGCATGCCCGTCGGCACCGCCCGCGCATTCGCCAAGCGCACCCGTGAGATCGTGGACGCCGGACGTCCGACGTGTCCGCTCTGCGGTTACCCCATAGACACTAGCGGGCACATCTGCACCCTTCCCGAGGCCTGATTCCAGAGACGGACCTGGTGACCGCCTAGCTGACGCTCACCGGCCGCATCACGGCAGACGCCTGCGGTGCCCTGCCGCTGTTCGAATTCGTTATGCAGAAGTAAGCCGCCGGCATCATTTCGGCTCGGCGACGGGTAGCCGAAAAAGCGAATAGCCGCCAAGAACACATGTTCCGGGCGGCTACGCGCAAAAGGTCTCAGGGAAATCAGGAACTACACATTGAAGCGGAACTCCACCACGTCGCCGTCGGCCATGACATAGTCCTTGCCTTCGATCCGCACCTTGCCGCGGGACTTGGCCTCGGCCATCGACCCTGCCTCGACGAGGTCCGCGAAGGAAACCACCTCCGCCTTGATGAAGCCACGCTGGAAGTCCGAGTGGATCACCCCTGCGGCCTGCGGTGCGGTGTCGCCCTGGTTGATCGTCCAGGCGCGTGCCTCCTTTGGTCCCGCGGTGAGGTAGGTCTGCAGTCCGAGGGTGTGGAAGCCGACGCGGGCCAGCTGGTCGAGACCGGACTCCTCCTGGCCGTTCATTTCCAGCATCTCCCGGGCCTCTTCGGGCTCCAGTTCGACCAGGTCGGATTCGAGCTTGGCGTCGAGGAAGACGGCATCGGCCGGAGCCACGAGCTTGGCCAGTTCGGCCTGCCGCTCCTGGCTGCCCAGGATCTGGTCGTCCACGTTGAAGACGTAGATGAACGGCTTGGCGGTCAGCAGGCTCAGTTCTTTGAGGTGCTCCAGATCCAGCTTGTCGCTCTCCGCGGAAGCGTAGATCGTGTCGCCGCGCTCCAGCACCTTGCGGGCCCCCTCGAGGGCGGCCAGCTCGGCGGCGTCGCGCTTCTTGATCTTCACTTCCTTCTCGATGCGCGGGAAGGCCTTCTCGATGGTCTGCAGGTCCGCCAGGATCAGCTCGGTATTGATCGTCTCCATGTCGGAAACCGGATCCACCTTGCCCTCGACATGGACCACGTCGGGGTCATCGAAGACACGGATGACCTGGGCGATGGCCTGGGCTTCGCGGATGTTCGCCAGGAACTGGTTGCCGAGCCCCTCGCCTTCCGAGGCGCCGCGGACGATGCCGGCAATGTCCACGAAGGAGACGGTGGCGGGCAGGATCCGGGCGGAGCCGAAGATCTCGGCGAGCTTGTCCAGCCTCTGGTCCGGCAGCGGCACCACTCCGACGTTGGGTTCGATGGTGGCGAACGGATAGTTCGCCGCCAGCACCTGGTTGCGGGTCAGCGCGTTGAAGAGGGTTGATTTGCCGACGTTGGGCAGTCCGACGATGCCAATAGTAAGAGCCACGGTAGTCAAGGATACCGGTGCGGCCGCGTAGGGCGCGATTCGTCCCGGCAGGGCCTTGGGCTAAATTGTCATACCCCGCTGGCAAGCTGGAGCCATGGATGCTTTTCAGGTTGTACTGGTGCTGCTGGCGCTGCTCCTCGGAGCCGCAGCCGGTGCGTGTGCCGTCGCCGTGCCGTTCCGGCGCAGGGTGCGGGACCTATCGGAGGAAATCGACGACGCCGGGGCCCGGCTGGGTGCCGCGGCGGCGAGCCTGGCGGCGGCGGAGGCGGAGAACCGGCTGCTCAGCCAGCACAACCGGCAGCTCTCTGCGCAGGGTGAGCAGGAGAATGTGGTGCTCCGCGCCCTCGGGCCGGTTGGCGAGAAACTCCGCAGCGTCCAGCAGCAGGTCAGCCTGCTGGAGCGGGACCGGGTGGAGCACTACGGCCAGCTCCAGGAACAGCTGCGCGCAGCCCGGCTCAGCGACGAGCAGCTGCTGCGTTCCACGCAGACCCTGACCGCGGCGCTGCAGTCGAACTCGGCGCGCGGCCAGTGGGGCGAGGTGCAGCTGCGGCGCGTAGTGGAGGCCGCCGGCATGCTGGCGCACGTCGACTTCTCGGAGCAGGTCCATCTGGCCGGTTCGGACCGTTCGATGCGGCCGGACATGCTGGTGCGGCTGCCCGGCTCGAAATCGCTGGTGGTGGATGCAAAGGTACCGCTGCGGGCCTACCTTGAGGCGCAGGAGCTACCGGCCCACGGGGATACCAATGTGGAACGCCAACGGGCCCAGCTGCTGGCGGCCCATGCCAAGGCCGTCAAGGCGCACGTGGACGCCCTTGCCGGCAAGAAGTACTGGGAGGGCGTTCAGGCCTCGCCTGAACTGGTGCTGTGCTTCCTGCCTGCCGAGTCCGTGCTGTCGGCTGCGCTGCACAGCGACCCCGAACTGCTCGACTATGCCTTCGCCCGCAACGTCGGGCTGGTCTCCCCCGTGTCGCTGCTGGCCTCGCTGAAGTCTGTGGCCTTCAGCTGGCGGCAGGAGGTGCTGACCGAAAACGCCCGCGAGATCTTCGAGCTCTCCCGCCAGCTGTACGAGCGGCTGGGAACGTTGGGCGAGCATGTCACGCGGCTGGGTTCGTCGCTCAAGGGCTCGGTGGAAAAGTACAACTCCTTCGTCGGCACCTTGGAATCGAGGGTGCTTCCGACCGCGCGCAAGATCAACGCCTTCGATCCGTCCGCACTGGAGCCGGCGCCGGGCCCGACGGTGCTGGAGAGCACACCGCGCCTGCTCTCGGCGCCGGAACTGATATCGGGACAGGAACGCAGCGCCTAGGGATGCGGGCCGGGCCTTGCGCTCCGGGCCCGCGGGAACCTGCCACCGGTTCCAGCGGGCCCGTCAGCCGTTTAGCGCGAACCCGCTACGGGTTCCCGCGCGAACCTGCTACCGGTTGGGGCGGGAGCCGCGGCCGCCCAGGCCGCGGGAGACATCGCCCTTTTCCTTCAGCGTTGCCCGGAGCTCTTTCGGCAGCGAGAAAAGGATGTCCTCTTCGGCCGTAACCACTTCTTCCACGTCGGCGTAGCCGTACTCGGCCAGCAGCGCGAGGACCTCCCGCACTAGGACCTCGGGCACCGAGGCTCCGGAGGTCAGCCCGATCGTCGAGACGCCCTCGAACCAGGACTCGTCCACCTCGTTTGCGAAGTCCACGCGATAGGACGCCTTCGCGCCGTACTCGAGGGCGACTTCCATCAGGCGCACCGAGTTGGACGAGTTCGCGGAGCCGACCACGATCACAAGGTCGGCCTGCGGGGAAATCTTCTTGATCGCGGCCTGCCGGTTGGAGGTGGCGTAGCAGATATCGTCGCTGGGCGGGTCCTGCAGCTTCGGGAACCGCTCGCGCAGGATGGAGACGATCTCCATGGTCTCGTCGACCGACAGCGTGGTCTGGGACAGCCAGATCAGCTTGTCGGGGTCGCGGACCTGGACCGTCCGCGCTTCCGCAGGGTTGTTGACGATAGTCGTGTGGTCCGGGGCCTCGCCGTAGGTGCCCTCGACTTCCTCATGCCCCTCGTGCCCGACCAGCAGGATCTCGTTGCCGTCACGGGCGAAGCGGACCGCCTCGCGGTGCACCTTCGTGACCAGCGGGCAGGTCGCGTCGATCGTGCGCAGCCCGCGATCGTCGGCGGACTTGACCACCGCCGGAGAAACACCGTGCGCCGAGAAGATGACGAGGGCGCCCTCGGGAACCTCATCCGTCTCTTCGACGAAGATCGCGCCCTTCTCCTCCAGCGTGCCGACCACGTGCAGGTTGTGCACGATCTGCTTCCGCACGTAGACCGGCGGCCCGTAGTGCTCCAAGGCCTTTTCGACGGCGATCACGGCCCGGTCCACGCCCGCGCAGTATCCGCGCGGCGCGGCGAGGAGGACCCGCCGGGGGCCTTCCACTTCGGCAGCTGCGGCGATTTCCTCCGGGCTGCGGCGCTTGCGCGGGATGCTGGGCATGGGAACAGAGACAGCGGTGCTCGTCATGCCCTCCATGCTAGCCGCTTCCACCACGGGTACCAGCTCGGCAGTAAGCCCCGTCACGGGGTGCGCGCGGCTGCGGCAGGGCGGGTGGCGGCCGGGCAGGAATCAATACTGTCGGTGATTGCTGATAAGAATGTATGGACTTGCTCTACCGATCGGCATGGCCCCGCATGGGCCGAGAGGGGCTCCTGACGTGAACCACAACCATGGACTTGTCCACGGCGAAGTGGGCCCCCCCGCCGCAAAGACGACCCTGCCTGCCACGGCCATGGAGACGACGGCGGAAAACCCGTGGCCGCTGCGGATGCTTTCGCAGAAGCTGAAGACCCATATCGAGCGGGTGCCGCCCACCTGGGTTGAAGGCCAGGTCATCGAGCTGAACCGGCGCAACAGCGTGACCTACCTGACCCTGCGCGATACGGAGGCCGAGGCGTCGTTTAGCCTGATGGCGTTCAACAGCGTCATGGCCCGGCTCGAACTCCCGCTGGAACCGGGATCCCGCGTCGTCGCCCAGCTCAAGCCCGAGCTCTATGTCAAAACCGGCCGGCTCTCGATGCAGACGCGGGACATCCGCCCGGTTGGCCTGGGCGACCTGCTGGCCCGGCTGGAACGGCTGCGGCAGGCGCTGGGCCGCGAAGGCCTGTTCGACGCCGACCGCAAGAAGCCGCTTCCTATGCTGCCGCACCGCATCGGGCTGATCACCGGCCGGGATTCGGACGCCAAGAAGGACGTGATCCGCAACGCCTCGCTGCGCTGGCCCGCTGTGGCATTCGAGGTCCGCGAGGTGGCAGTGCAGGGCGTCAACGCGGTATCCCAGGTCATGAAGGCCCTCGCCGAGCTTGACGGCCGTCCGGACGTCGACGTCATCGTCATCGCGCGCGGCGGCGGTTCGCTGGAGGACCTGCTGCCGTTCAGCAGCGAGGACCTGATCCGCGCCGTTGCGGCGGCGGCCACGCCCGTGGTCAGCGCCATCGGACATGAGGCAGACCGCCCGCTGCTCGACGAGGTGGCCGACCTGCGCGCGTCTACTCCTACCGATGCGGCCAAGAGGATCGTCCCGGACGTCAACGAGGAGCTCACCCGCATCGGCCGCGCACGCCAGATGCTGGACCGCCGCGTCGACCACCTCATCCGGGTGGAATCCGAGCGGCTGGCCGCCCTGCGCAGCCGCCCGGTGCTGTCCGCTCCTGCCACCATGGTCGCTTCCCGGGCCGAGGACATCACGCGCCTCACGCAGCGGGCGCGCAACTGCATGACGTCGGCCCTCCATCGTGATGCAGACCGCGTCGGCCATTTGAAGGCACAAGTCCGCGCGCTCTCCCCGCAGAACACCCTTGATCGGGGCTACGCCGTCGTCCAGTTGCCGGACGGCAGCATTCTGCGTGACAGCGCGGACGCCGCGCCGGACACCCGGCTGCGGATCCGGGTGGCGGTCGGCGAAGTGGCGGCCAAAGTCATCTAGGCCCGGCCGGGCCGTCCCCCGGCATTTTCCATCCCCTTTGCAGAAATGAGCGAACCCATGACCGAAACCCCGACGCCCGGCACCGGCAACGGCGACAACACCGACGTGGCGGCGATGAGCTACGAGCAGGCCAGGGAAGAACTGGTGGCCGTGGTCAACCAGCTGGAAGCGGGCAACACCAGCCTTGAGCAGTCCCTGGCTTTGTGGGAGCGTGGCGAAGCGCTGGCCGCCCGGTGCGAAGCGTGGCTCGAAGGGGCACGCCAGCGTTTGGACGCCGCCCGCGCGGGCGCCGAAGACGGCGCTACGGACTAGCTCTCCTCCAGCCGCCGCTTCTCCGACTCGACGTCGAAAGTCGCCTTCGGCCACTGCGGATCAATCGCGGCCAGCGTGCCGATCAGCAGCTGCTGTACCGCGATCCGCGCATACCATTTGCGGTCGGCCGGAACCACGTACCAGGGGGCCACCTCCGTGCTGGTCCGCTCGAACACCAGCTGGTAGGCGTGCTGGTACTCGTCCCAGAAGGCCCGGTCATCCACGTCGCCGGGATTGTACTTCCAGTACTTGTCCGGACGATCCAGCCGTTCCTTCAGCCGCTTCTCTTGCTCTTCCTTGCTGATGTGCAGCATCACCTTGATAATGCGGGTGCCGCTGGCAGCAACCTTCGCCTCGAACTCGTTGATCATGGCGTAGCGCTGCTCCACCTCGGCCAGCGGCGACAGACCGCGCACGCGGTGGATCAGGACCTCCTCGTAGTGGGAGCGGTCGAAGACGCCGATGATCCCGTCCGGCGGCAGTGCCTGCTCGATGCGCCAGAGAAAGCCACGCGCCCGTTCTTCGATGGTCGGCGCCTTGAACGCCCTGTGCTTCACACCCTGAGGGTCGACCGAGCCGATCACGTGCCGGACGATGCCGCCTTTGCCGGCCGTGTCCATCGCCTGCAGCACCAGCAGGACGGAATCCGTGGCCCCGAAGCGGCTCTGGGCGAACAGTTTTTCCTGGAGCTCGGACAGCGCGTCGTCTGCCGAGGCCAGCAGCTGCGCGCCCTCGTCCTTGCCGCCGTCGAAGCCCGGGGCCGAATTCGGGTCCACGTCGGCCAGGCGGAAACCCTCGCCCACGCGCAGCAGGCCCGCCGGGTCGAACCCCGCGGCCCCCTCCGCTCCCGCTTCCCCGTTCATCCTCTTCATGGCCGGTAGGTGCTCAGGAACTCGCCGATACGGCTGACTGCTTCTTCGAGGATGCCAAGGTTCGGCAGCGTGACCAGGCGGAAGTGGTCCGGCTTCACCCAGTTGAACGCCCGGCCGTGCGAGATCAGGATCTTCTGCTGCTTCAGCAGGTCCAGGGCGAAGGCTTCGTCATCCTTGATCGGGTAGACGTCCGGATCCAGCTTTGGGAACAGGTACAGCGCGCCCTTTGCCTGCTGAGTGCTCACGCCGGGGATGGCGTTGAGCATCTCGTACGCCTTGTCCCGCTGCTCCAGCAGCCGACCCCCGGGCAGGATCAGGTCGTTGATGCTCTGGTAGCCGCCCAGCGCCGTCTGGATGGCATGCTGCGCGGGCACGTTCGCGCAGAGGCGCATGTTCGTGAGTAGGTTGATGCCCTCGATGTAGTCCGAGGCCAGGTGCTTCGGCCCGGAAACCGCCATCCAGCCGCTGCGGAACCCGCAGACCCGGTAGGCCTTGGACAGCCCGCTGAAGGTCAGGATCAGCACGTCGTCCGCCAGCAGCGCGGTGTTGGTGTGGACGGCGTCTTCGTAGAGGATCTTCTCGTAGATTTCGTCCGAGAAGACCACGAGGTTGTGCCGGCGGGCCAGCTCCAGCATGCCCTCGAGGATGTGGCGCGGATAAACGGCGCCGGTGGGGTTGTTCGGATTGATGATGACCAGGCCCTTGGTGTTGGGCGTGATCTTCCGCTCCATGTCCTCCAGGTCCGGCAGCCATCCCTCTTCCTCCACACAGAGGTAGTGGACGGGATGGCCGCCGGCGAGGCTGACGGAGGCGGTCCACAGCGGGTAGTCCGGCGCCGGGATCAGCACCTCGTCGCCGTTGTTGAGCAGCGCCTGCAGGCTCATCGTGATGAGTTCGCTGACCCCGTTGCCCAGGTAGACGTCGTCGACGCCGATCTCCTGGATCCCGCGGGTCTGGTAGTACTGCGACACCGCCGTGCGGGCCGAGAAGATGCCGCGCGAATCGCTGTAGCCCTGCGCATTCGGAAGGTTCCGGATCATGTCCACGAGGATCGCGTCCGGCGCCTCGAAGCCGAACGGCGCGGGGTTGCCGATGTTCAGCTTCAGGATCCGGTGTCCCTCCGACTCCATCCGCTGGGCATGCTCAAGCAGCGGGCCTCGGATGTCGTAGAGGACGTTATGGAGCTTGTTGGACTGCTTGAACTCGGCCATTCAAGAATCTTCGCATACTGCCTGCAGTTACTCCGCGAATCCCTTTTCCTTCAGCCAGTCCGCGGCGGCATCCTCCGCGTTGCGCTTCTCGTCGCCGCTGACCTGCCGGTTCAAGTCGATGAGGTCCTCCGTGGTGAGCGCGGCCGACACCTTGTTGAGCACATCCGCGGCTTCCTTGCCCACCGAGTCGGAGGACACCAGCGGCAGCACCTGCTGGGCGATGAAGTTGTTCTTCGGGTCCTCCAGCACCACCAGGTCGTTGTCCTCGATGGAGGGCGTGGTCGTGTAGATGTCGGCGACCTGGATCTCGTCCGTGATCAGCGCCTTCACGGTGGCGGGACCGCCGCCGTCGTTAATGGGCTCGAAGGACTTGGGCTCGCAGCCGTAATTCTCCTTGAGCCCCTTCAACCCGTACTCACGCTCGGCGAACTCCGGGTTGGCGCCGAGCACCAGGTCCTTGCACACCGGCCCCATATCCTCGATGGAGGTCAGCTTGTATTTCTCCGCCGTGGCCTTGGTGACGACCATCGCGTCCTTGCTCTCGGCCGGCGCCGGTTCAAGGACCCCCAGCCCCTCCGGCAGCGCGGCGGGAAGGGCATCCTTGATCTCGCCGGCTGAGGCAGCCGTCGCCTCGGGATCCACCGCCAGCAGCAGGTTTCCGCTGTAGTCCGGAACCACGTCCACAGAGCCTTCTTCGACGGCCTTGAGGTAGACCTCGCGCGAGCCGATGCCGGGCTTCGTGCTGGCCTGGATTCCTGCCGCGTTGAGCGCACCGGCGTAGAGTTCGCCGATGATCTGGCTCTCCGGGAAGTTGGCCGAGCCCACCAGCAGCGGGCCCGCGGCACCCGAGCTGGCGGCGGGGCCCGAGGCGTCTTCTTCCAGCGGGTTGGAGCCGCCGCCGCAGGCGCTCAGCGTCAGGGCCAGGGCGGACGCTGCGGCAGCCGTCACGATGCTGCGGCGGACCGGGAACAGGTTCTTCATGCTTCTCCTTTAACTGCCGCCTTGGACGGCGCCAACGGTTGGTGTTCGACGCCGCTGCCGGTGCGGGCGGTCGGCCAGCCCGGGCGAAACGGCGAATTTCTGCGCGAGGGCGAGGAGCCCGTCGACGACCAGGGCCAGCAGCGCAATCAGGATCGCGCCGCCGAACATGCGGACCGGGTCGCTGACGGCCAGGCCATCGATCAGGAACCGGCCCAGACCGCCGAGGTTGATGTAGGCGACGACGGCGACCGTGGCTATCACCTGCAGCACCGCCGCGCGCACTCCGCCGAGCAGCACCGGCAGGGCGTTCGGCAGTTCGACCTTCGCCAGCACCTGCCATTCGGTCATGCCCATCGCCCGCGCGGCATCCACGAGCGTCCGATCCACTGCGGCGATCCCGGAGTAGGATCCGGCGAGCAGGGGCGGGATCGTCAGGATGACCAGCGCCCAGATGGGCGGCATGAGTCCGAGCCCCAGCAGGATGACGAACAGCGTCAGCAGGCCGAGCGTCGGCAGGGCGCGCAGCGCGCTCGCAACGCTAACGACGGCGATGCGTCCTTTTCCGGTGTGGCCCACGTACAGGCCGATCGGCAATGCGATCGCCGTGGCAATCAGCAGGGTCAGGACGGTGTAGCCCAGATGCTCGGCGAGGCGCGCCGGGATGCCGGCAGGACCGCTCCACTGGGCCGGATCCGCGAACCACGCGGTGACCTCTGCGAAGATGTTCATGGCAGGACCGCCGCCTCTGCCGGGTCCGGCCGCTCCCCCGCGGACGGGCGCGTAGCGAAGCCGCCGCCCCCGGGAGGCTGCTTGGAGCCGGCACGGAGCCAAGGCGTCAGTATGCGCTCGATGGCGACGATGATCAGGTCCATCACCACGGCCAGCAGCAGCGTCAGCACGATCCCGACGACGATCTCGGTGACGAAAAACCGCAGGAGCCCGTCAGTGAAGAGGGTGCCGAGGTTGCGGACGCCGATCAGCGCGCCGACGCTGGCCAGCGAAATGTTGCTCACCGACACCACCCGCAGCCCGGCGAAGAGCACCGGCAGCGCCAGCGGCAGGTCCACGCCGAAGAAGCGCCGCAGCGGGCGGTACCCCATGGCCACCGCGGCCTGCCGAACGCCGTCGTCAATGGACTCGAGGGCGTCGACGACGGACCGCACCAGCAGCGCCACCGCGTAGATGGTCAGCGCGACAATCAGGTTCAGCGGGTCGAGGATCCGTGTGCCCAGCACGAAGGGCAGCAGCACGAAGAGTGCGAGCGACGGAATCGTATAGAGCACCGAACTGACCGACAGGATCGCCCCGCGGATCGGCCGCAGCCGCCAGGCCACGTAGCCCAGCGGGAGGGCCAGCAGCAGGCCCAGCAGCAGCGGCAGCACGGCCTGGATCCAGTGCAGCCAGGTGAGCTCCAGAACGAAGGGCAGGTTGGCCTGCAGCCACGCCATGTCAGCCGCTCCTGCCCGCTTCGAGCCGCTTGAGCACGTCCTCGGCATCGACCAGGCCGGCCACCCTGCCCTGGCCGTCCACGGCGACGCCGCGCCCCGAGGGGGATGACAACGTCGCATCCAGTGCCTGCCGCAGCGACGACCCCAAGGTGAACAGCGAGCCGCCGACCAGCAGCCGGTCCGGGGACCGCTCCCCGGGAGGCAGCCAGCCTGCCGGGGCGCCGCCGTCGTCCACGATGAGCAGCCACACGCCGCCCGGCGCGTCCCCGAGCGTCGCCAGGGTGGCTGTGGCGGCCGAATGCAGCGGCAGCTCGCCCGCCTCGCGGAAGGAGAGCGAGCGGAACCCCCGGTCGCGCCCGACAAAGCCCGCGACGAAGTCGTCCACCGGGGCACGCAGCAGCTCCTCCGGCGGGGCGTACTGGGCCAGCCGGCCGCCCGTGGCGAACACGGCCACCTTGTCGCCGAGCAGCGTCGCCTCGTCGATGTCGTGGGTGACGAACACGATGGTCTTGGCCAGCTGCTGCTGCAGGCGCAGCAGTTCCTGCTGCAGTTCGGCGCGGACCACCGGGTCCACGGCGCTGAACGGCTCGTCCATCAGCAGGATGGGCGGATCCGCGGCGAGCGCCCGGGCCACGCCGACACGCTGCTGCTGCCCGCCGGAGAGCTGCGAAGGATACCGGGAGCCGAGTGCGGCGGGCAGGCCCACTGTTTCAAGCAGTTCCTGCGCGCGGACCCGGGTCTCACGCTTGGAGGCACCGTTGAGCCGCGGGACGGTGGCAATGTTGTCCAGCACCGTGCGGTGCGGCAGCAGGCCGGCCGACTGCAGCACGTACCCCATGGAACGGCGCAGCTTGGCCGGCGCCTGCCCGGCTATGTCCTTCCCGTCCACCAGCACGGTGCCCGAGGTGGGTTCGACCATGCGGTTGATCATCCGCAGCGAGGTCGTCTTGCCGCAGCCGGAGGGGCCGACGAAGACGGTGATCGCGCCGCGGTCCAGGTCCAGCGTCAGATTGTCGACGGCGGGGTTCCCGGCGGCGTAGCTCTTGGTCACGTTGCGGAAGCTGACCATAGGGTCGGCGGCCGCCGAACGCCCGCGGGGCTCTTCCATGCGGGGCTCCCTCCGGGCTCTGTCAGGCAGGACTGCCATCGCGGTCTCGGGCAGGTGGGGCCCGATGGTCCAAAACTGTGCCGGCCCTGGGGCCGGGTGGAACTCTTGGACCGAGTCTAATCACATCCCGGGGGCTGCAACACATTCCGGGGCACGGCCGTGTCCTCAGGTATTCTCCGAGCCCAGGAGGCGAAGGCCTTCGTCGACGAGGTCGAGCCGGTCGAGCGCGGCCACCTCCTCCAGCGCGAACCAGCGCGCCTCGTCGGTGGAACCGTCCAGTTCGTGGGCCAGTTCACCGCCGGTGACGGTGGCCGAATAGATGATCCGCAGGGCATGCAGCGGCCGGCCGGCCCCATGCAGCCGGCGCTCCGCGGGGATGAATTTGCTGTCAACGCCGAGGAGCCGGCCGAGTTCGGCGGTGTAGCCGGTCTCCTCCGCGATTTCGCGCACCGCCGCCGAGGGTGCGTCCTCTCCGAGCTCCAGGCCGCCGCCGGGCAGCGTCCAGCGAGGGATCCCCGACTCCGTCCAGCGGGCGAGCAGGACCGCGCCGTCCCTGACGATCACGCCATAGGCGCCGACCCGGGTGTCAAAGTTCATGAGGATCAGTCTAGGGCGCACGGCCCGGCCGGCCGCGCACAGCAGTGCCCGCCACGGAGCATTCGGCCGGTCGGGCGGGGCGCTCGGCCGGCCGCCCCGCGGCACATTGCGCGGCTCCTCCGCGGCGACTACAACTGGAACCATGGGGATCAGGCCAGCAAGGCATCGTGCGGAGCCCGCCCCGCCGGATTGGAGTTTGGCGCTGCCCGCGACAGAGCGCCGGCTGCTGGACGTCCTGGCCGGGGCGGGGCCGGACCCGGCGGCGGTTCCGGCCAGCGCCCGCGACTGCCTCGACCGCGCGTACGAGGCAGCCTACGCGGAGGACAACCACGGAGCGATGCTGCTGGCCCAGATGGGGCTCGATAAGGCCGGCGAAAATGAGGCCGACGTCGTGCTTGCCTTGTATTCAGTGATGATCGCCGTCGCTCAGATCCAGGGCGACCAGGACAAGGCCGAAGAGTACCTGCAGGCGCGCATCGCCACGCTGCGCAGGACCGGCCGCTCGCTCCAGGCAGGGGTCGAGGCGGACCTGGGCACGGTCCTGTTCCGCGAGGCGACGGAGCCGGAGCTGCCGGTGCTGGAGGCGGCGCTGGAGGAACTCGTTGCGGACAAGGCGGGCCCTGGGGTGATCGCCGACGTCAAACTGGCTGTCGCCGTCGCCCTTTCACAGCAGGGAGCGCGGCCGCGGGCGCTGGAACTGCTGGAGCAGGCCGTCGACGGATACGCTGCGGGCGACCGGACCGACAGCATGGCGGGGGCCCTCATGTACCTCGCCCACACTTACCTGCAGGCCGAACATCCGCGCCGCGCCATCGCGGCGGCGGACCGGCTGCTGTCCCTGCCGGCCAACCGCGCCCTGGCCGCGTCGATGTGGCTGCTGAAGGCCAACCTCGCAAGCACCGGGGAGCATGTCGAAGACGCCATCGAATACGCACTGACCGCCCTGGAGCTATACGCGGCCTGCGGGGTCCGCAAGGGCGCGGTGTCGGCCGCGGTCGTGGTGGCGCAGCTCTGCGCGGCCGCCGGCGACGACGAGAGCTCGGTGCTGGCCTGGCGCGCCGCCGTCCAGCAGGCCGAACGCGGCGAGGTGCGCGAGGAGTCCACGCTCCGCCTGGCTTTGGGCAACCAGCTGCTGGAGGCAGAGGAGTACGAACTGGCCGTTGCGGTGCTGTCCAAGCTGCTCCAGCGGCAGCGGCTGGCGGCGGCACCGCCCTCGGAAGTGGCGCGGACGCTGATGAGCCTGGGGCATGCGCACCGGCACGCGGAGCGCACGGCCGAGGCGCTGGACAGCTGGCGGAAGGCAGTTGCCGCCTTCAACCGGGCAGGCGAATTCGGCGAAGCCGCCAGGTCGCTGCTGGCCATCGGGACGCTGCTCTCCCGCGAGGACCGCGACGCGGACGCCATCGTCTGCTTCGAAGCCGCGGTCGCGGCCGCCCGCAAGGAAACCGAGGACGCCGCCGTGCTGCCGCAGGCTCTGCACGCCCTGGGCCACGCGCTGTGCGAAGCCGGCGATCCGGACGGCATCACGCAGCTGGACGAAGCCATCCGGCTGGCAAGGGACTACGGGGCCCACTGGTACGAGGCCGACTACAGCGACACGCGCGCCCGGGGCCTGTGGGCCCTGGATCACGGTCCCGCGGCCGTATCCGCGGCCCTGCAGGCGGCGGACCTGTATTCGGCAGCCGACGACGCGGCCTCCGCCGGCAACGCCGAACTGTTCGCGGCGCACATCCTCTCCGAGCTGGACCGCCCGGGCGACGCCGTCCCCATGTACCGCATGGTGCTCGACCAGCCCGGCATCAGCCGGATGCTGCTGGTTGCCGCAAACCTGGGGCTAGCGGCCGCCCTGGACAGCCTGGGCCGCAAGAACGAGGCCAAGCAGGCCCGGCAGGCGGCAGAAGAGGCCGCCGAGGAGTAGGCCGGCTCTCATCTTCATCTCATTTTCGGCTTGGATAATCGTGGCATGCAGCGAGCCACCCTCCGATACACGCTCATCGGCCTGGCCGTCGTGCTGGGCATGGGCCTGGCCGGTTATGCCGTGGCGAGCACCTTCAAGGAGCCTGGTTCTTCCGACCTCGGCCCCTCCATCGTGTTCACGCCCTCGCCCGCGGCCAGCGAACCGCGGAAGTCCGCCCCGGACCAGGGCGCCGGGCCCGTGCCCGAGCCGAAGGAGACGTCGGCACCGCCCAAGCCCGCGCCGGACAAGACTGCGGCAACGTCCCCGCCCGCACCGGCACCCGTCCCGGTCCAGCCGGCGCCGCCCGTGGAATACGACAATGACGACGAGGATGACGATGCCGCTGAACCCGACGAGGACGATGACGGCATCGATGACTAGACTTTCTCCGGTGGGGCCCGATGCGATTGTTTAGCCGGCCCGGCGGGCTCTCCGTACGGACGCGTGTCCTGGCCGCCGTCGTCGCACTCTCCGCGCTTGGCCTGGCGGCCGCCGGCGGCGTTGCTCTCGGACTGCAGCGCGGCGAGATCACCCAGAACATCGACGACTCGTTGCGCCGGTCGGTCGAGGAATTCAATACCCTCGCTGAAATCGGCGTGGACCCGGACACGGGCCGCGATTTCACCGAGGCAGCGCAGCTTGTGCGTACGGCGATGGCCCGCACGTCGCCGGCTGCCAACGAAGGCATGGTCGGCATCGTGGACGGCCGCGTCCAGCTCGCCGCAAGTTCCGCGGTTCCGCTGCGGCTGGAACAGGACGCGCAGCTTATGGAGCGGATCCTGGCGATGCCGCCGGGCGACCGCATCCAGCTCAGCTCGGTCGAGACCGAGCAGACGACCTACCGCGTGGTGACGGTGCCGGTCCAGCTCTCCTCCGATCCGGCCCAGAGCACTTTCGTGCTGGCCTTCGACTACGAGGCGGAGCTGGAGGAGCTGAACGGCATCTTCCGCACCTACGGGCTGATTGCGCTGATCGCGCTGATCCTGATTGCCGGGGTCGGCTGGCTCGTCGCCGGCAGGCTCCTGGCCCCGGTACGGCTGGTGCGGGAGACGGCGCAGAAGATCACGGAGACCGACCTGTCGCTTCGGATCCCGGTGGGCGGCAACGACGATCTCTCGGAACTCTCCCGGACCTTCAACGAAATGCTGGACCGGCTGCAGACCTCGATGACGGCGCAGCGGCAGCTGCTGGACGACGTGGGGCACGAACTGCGGACGCCGATCACCATCGTGCAGGGCCACCTCGAACTGCAGGACCCCGGCGATGCCGCGGACGTCGAATCCGTCCGTTCCATCGCCCTCGACGAACTGGACCGGATGCGGCTGCTGGTCGACGACCTGGTGACGCTGGCGGCGGCCGACCGGCCGGAGTTTGCCACCCGGCGCCCGCTGGAGGTCGGCCGGCTGACCGACGACGTGCTGGACAAGGCGCGTTCCCTCGGCGACCGCTGCTGGAGCGTGGATGCCCGGGCGGAGGAATGCTGGCCGCTGGACCCGAACCGCATCACCCAGGCCTGGCTGCAGCTCGCGGTCAACGCCGTGAAGTTCTCCGCCCCGGGTTCGCGGATTGCCCTGGGGTCGCGCAGCGCGCAGGGCGAGCTGCGCCTGTGGGTCCGTGACGAAGGCGCGGGCATCGCGCCCGAGGACCAGAAACGGATTTTCGAGCGGTTCGCCCGCGGCGCCAACAGCACCCGCGCGGAGGGATCCGGTCTCGGACTGCCGATCGTCAGCGCCATCGCCGCGGCGCACGGCGGCCGGGTGGAGCTCGCCTCGGCGCCGGGCCGCGGTTCCACCTTCACCATCGTCATCGCAGAGCAGCAACCCGAGCAGGAGGAGGCAGCGTGAGCCGGATTCTGGTGATCGAGGACGAGGAGCGCATCAGCTCTTTCGTCGCCAAGGGACTGAAGTCGGCCGGCTATGTGCCCAGCGTGGCCGCCACCGGCCGCGAGGGCTACCACCTGGCGATGACGGGAGACTTCGAGCTGATCGTGCTGGACCTCGGCCTGCCCGACCAGGACGGATTCACCGTGCTGCGGCGCATCCGGGAGGCCCGCAACGGTACCCCCGTCATCATCCTGACGGCCCGCAGCTCCGTGGACGATACGGTGGCCGGCCTGGAAAACGGTGCCGATGACTACATGGCCAAGCCGTTCCGCTTCGAGGAACTGCTGGCCCGCGTGCGCCTCCGCCTTCGGACCGACCCTCCGTCCGTGGACCTGGGCCTCCTGTCCAGCGGCGACCTCCAGCTGGACCTGCGCATGCGCCGGGCGACCGTCGGCGGCAAGGAAGTCGATCTGTCGGCGCGCGAATTCGCGCTGGCCGAAGCCTTCCTGCGCAACCCCGGCCAGGTGCTGAGCCGCGAGCAGCTGCTCTCCAGGGTCTGGGGCTACGACTTCGACCCGGGTTCGAACGTCGTCGACGTCTACGTCCGGTACCTGCGCAACAAGCTCGGGGCCGAGCGTTTCGCCACCGTCCGGGGCGTGGGCTACCGCCTGGCGGCCGACAGCTGATCGGCCTGCGCGGCCAGTTCCTCCGCGGCCTGCAGCCGTTGCAGCGCGTCCGCCTCCCAGCTCCCGCCGGCTGTCTTGGCGCCGGCGATCAGGGACAGCGCGACCCCTGCCGCCCGGCCGCGCAGGCCCGCCGGGTCCACCTCGGTGTCGAATGCCCGCAGGAATCTCTCCATCGCCTCGGGCACGTGCACGTACGCGCTGTGCACGGCCGGCAGGACGGCCACGTGCCCGATGAAGCAGGCGAGATCGTCCACCAGATGTCCCGGGCCGAGCGAGTCCACGTCGAGGAGGCCGGTGATCCGGCCGCCGTCAACCAGGATGTTGGCTTCGTAGAAGTCGCCGTGCGTCGGCACCAGGGGGCCGGCGTCGGTCGTCGACAGCAGGTTCCGGACGCTTTCGGCCAGCCGGAAGATGCGGTCCTGCTCCCCCGGCAGCACCGCCGCCGCAGCCTTCGCGTAGTCCGCGGCCCGCTCGGCCCACGCCGGCCTGCGGGACAGGCCGAGCACGTCTTCCGGCAGCCTGCGCAGCAGCGAGACCAGGGTTTGCGGATCGAGGTCCTGTGCTCCGTCGTCCATCAGGGCCTGGGCCAGCGGAGTACCTGCCGCCTCGCGCAGGATGGCGACTCCCGCGCCCGGTCCGGGCAGCGCCTCCGGAGCGGGAATGCCCGCCTCGATTAGCATCCGGTGGCGGCGCAGCAGGGCCTGCGCGCGGTCCGGCCGGACCACCTTGATGAACACCCGGTTCTGTCCCTGCGCCGCAGTCAGGACCGCACGGCGCAGCGGCCGGTAATTGACCATATGCAGATCCGCGGTTCCACCGCCGAAGGCCGCCGCGGCCACCGCGGCGGGATCGCACGCGGCGGGAAGCCCGGCCAGCACCGGATCCGCCGGATACAGCCACGCCGTGAGGTTGATGCCTTCCTTCTGCAGGCGCACCATGGGCAGCCCGCATTCGGGCACGTTCGAACTGGTGATGCAGACGTACTCGGTCCGGTTGGGCCGGTCCGCGAACGCCACGTCGACACTGTAGATGCCGGTCGCCCCTGCTCCCGGCCGGTGCTGGAGTTTGGCCAGATGCCAGGATCGGACAGAGCCACCGAGGGAGTTGACGGCCAGCTCGAGGGGCTCCTCCATGGCAGGGCTCTCCAGGAGTTCGATCCCTGCCGTCTCGTCAGCGACGGCCCCGAGGCCCTTGATGTCCATAGGTTCCGTCTTACCATCCCCGGGACGGGACGGCAGCACCTGCAAGCGGGTGGAAATCAGGCGCGCCGGCGCTGCAGCACGTCGTCCAGGTTGAGCCGGTTGGCACGCTCCTCGCGGGGCGCGGCAGCGGGCAGTTCAACCTTCGGCGCGACGGCTGCCTGCTTGATCGGAGTCTTCAGCGTCGGCTTTTTCTCTTCCGGCACCGGGAGCGGTTCCGGAGCCGGCCGTTCCACCTTGGCCGACTGGGTGTAGGTGGGCTTCGGAACCTCCACCGGCTGCCACGGCGTACCGGATTCCGGCTCGGGGCGGCGGGCTGCTTCCGCCTCCACAGCAACCTTTCGGGCTTCGGCGCGCAGGACCTCCGCGGTCAGCGGCGCCGGCGCTGCGGGTTCCTCGACCCCCGCCGCGGCGTCGAACAATACTGTCTCGCGGCGCGGAGCGGCGGGCACCTGTTCGGGAACCACGGGGCCCATCGCCTCTTCGAAGGCGCGGGACACGCGTGCTTCCGCTTTGCGGCGGCGATCCCTGCGGGCCAGAGTGCGCAGGACGACGACGACGGCGGCCACCGTCAGCAGCGCAAAGCCCGGAACGCTTCCGGAGACGGCCCCGAACAGTGCCAGTCCGCCGCCGATGACCAGGGTGACGAGTGCCGCAGCTCCCAGCAGGGCCAGGGCTGTACGACCATAGCGGATCTTCAGCGGCGCCGGTGCGGCCGGCCGGGCGGCAGCCGCCGGCGCATGGCTGCCGCGCAGCGGCGCTGGGTGCGTGTTTCCGGTATGGGCGGTGTTTTCCATGATGATCCCCTGTGGGCCACTTCCCGTGGCGATTGCGGGCACTGGTTCAAAAGTCATTGACGGGCCGCCGGCTTCGGCGAGGCTGCCGGCGCGTTGGAAACGAAGCAGGTACGGCCCTACCCAGACAAGCCAGAGCCCCACGATCGCTACAAAGATCACTGAGCTCTGAATGTCCATTCTCACACCGTAGGAGCCAAAACATGCCCCGCGCGGCATTGCCCCCGGTGTGTCGGCCAAACGGGTCGAAAGCGGGCAAATCAGCAGGTCAGCGGTGCTGGCCGCCGTCGTGGAGCCAGCGGGTCAGCAGCCCTTCCGGCACCTCTTCCGCGGTCAGCGCGAAGCTGCGGTGGTCCGCCCAGGCACCGTTGATGTGGAGGTACCTTGGCCGCAACCCCTCGTCGCGGAAACCGAGCTTCTCCACCACGCGCAGGCTGGCCGCGTTCTCCGGCCGGATGTTGATCTCCATCCGGTGCAGCCCAAGCACCCGGAAGCAATGGTCCGTTGCCATCGCCACCGCCGTCGGCGCGATTCCGCGGCCCGCCGAGCCCTGATCCACCCAGTATCCGAGCGTAGCCATCAAGGCCGACCCCCAGACGATGCTGGAAACCGTCAGCTGCCCGACAATCACCGGCTCGCGCGCGGCTCCGCGGCGCTCGGCAATCACCCATGGCAGCGCCGTCGCCAGTTTTGCCTGCCGGTTCAGGGAACGCACCATTTCCCCGAAGCCGGGCAGCTGGCCGCCCGGCTGGGGATTGGATGCCTCCCAGGGAGCCAGCCACGCCGCATTGCGCTGGCGCAGCTGTAGCCATTCCCGCTTGTCCCGGTGATAAATGGGCCGCAGCAGCAGGTCCCCGCATTCGACCGTCGCAGGCCAGATGGCAGAACTCAGCACTGCGGCACCCTGCGGCCCTAGGCCTGGGAACCCTCGATGAACTGCTTCAGCCAGGACCGCAGGTCCTCGCCGATATCCGCACGGTCCGAGGCAATGGTGACGACGGCCTTGAGGTAGCTGAGCTTATCGCCCGTGTCGTAGCGGCGGCCGCGGAATACCACGCCGTAGACCCCGCCGCCTTCACCTTCGGACGCAGCCAGCGTCTGCAGTGCATCGGTCAGCTGGATTTCGCCGCCGCGTCCCGGGCCGGTCTCTTCGAGGACATCGAACACCGCCGGGTGCAGCACGTAGCGGCCGATGACAGCCAGGTTGGAGGGAGCCTCATCGGCCGAGGGCTTCTCCACCATCTTGTTGATCCGGACGAAGTCTTCGCCGTCCACCGCGGTCACGTCGGCGCAGCCGTAGGCGCTGATTTCGGATGGCTCCACCTCCAGCAGGGCCACAACCGAGCCGCCGGTCTTCTCCTGGACCGCAATCATGCGGCTGAGCAGCCCGTCATTCTCGTCGATCAGGTCGTCGCCGAGCAGCACGGCGAAAGGCTCGTCGCCCACGTGCTGGCGCGAACGCAGGACGGCATGCCCCAGCCCCTTCGGGTCACCCTGCCGGACGTAGTGGATATCAGCCAGCTCCGAGGCCTCCCGGACGGCTGCCAGCTTGTCCAGGTCGCCCTTCTTTTCCAGCGTCTGCTCGATGAAAGGCACGCGGTCAAAGTGGTCTTCCAAAGGCCGCTTGTTGCGCCCGGTGATCATCAGGACGTCGTTGATCCCGGCCCGGACGGCTTCCTCGACCACGTACTGGATGGCGGGCTTGTCCACCACCGGCAGCATCTCTTTGGGCATGGCCTTGGTGGCGGGCAGGAATCGTGTCCCGAGGCCGGCGGCCGGAATGACGGCTTTGCGTACAGTGCTTGGAGACTTCATGAGCTCAAGCGTACCCAAGGGCCCTGAGATTCAGCACCACTATGACGATTCCGGCGCCTGTCGGGGCGGCAGTTCAGCGGCTGTGGCAGGATCGACCCATGACCACGATGGACAAGGAAACAGCCCGCCGGCATTTCCGCGACTTGCGCCGCGGCATGACCGAATACGAGCGCCAGGAAGCAGCCCGGGCGCTGTGCGACGTCATCATGGAGGGGCTGGCGCCGCTCGGGATTGCCCCGGGCCGGACTGTCGCGGCCTACTTGTCCACCGGGCCCGAGCCGTCCACGGACCTGCTCCTGCCGGCGCTGGAAAAGGCGGGGTACGACATCCTCGTACCGGTCTGCGAACCCGGGTACCAGTTGAGCTGGACCCGGTGGTACGACGGCGTGGAACTGGTCCGCAGCCCGCGGGCCTGGGTCTATGAACCGGTAGGTGAACGGCTGGCCAACAGTGTCATGGCCGGGGTCGACCTGCTCCTGATCCCGGGCCTGGCCGTGGACAGCAACGGCAACCGGATGGGCCAGGGCGGCGGTTACTACGACCGGTTCCTTGCCGCGCTCGAGACCCTGCCGTCCAGGCCGCGGAAAGCCGGCGTGTTCTATTCCCATGAAGTCGTGCCCGCCGGCACCTTCGAAGTCACGAATCTGGACGCCCCGCTCGAGGGCGCGGTCTCCACGGACGGGTGGACATGGTTTGATCCGCAGACGGTGTAGAATTAGCACTCGGAATCTCCGAGTGCCAACACTGGCCGCCCGGAGCGTCCCGGACCAAGATTTTTTCCAGGAGGATAACCGTGCCTACCTACGCCTATGCGTGCAAAGACTGCGGCCATGCGTTCGAGATCCAGCAGTCCTTCAGCGATGACTCACTGACCGTCTGCCCGGAATGCTCGGGAACACTGCGCAAGAAGTTCAACAGCGTGGGCGTGGTCTTCAAGGGATCCGGTTTCTACCGGACCGATTCCCGGGACTCCAAGAGCACCAGCACGGTGCCGGCTGCCTCGGCCAAGAGCGAGGGCGGCTCCGCTTCGGATTCCTCGTCGTCCTCGTCGGCCGCATCGAAGGCACCGGCTTCGACCGCGCCGGCGGCCGCCGCCAGCTAAAACCGCCGGGGTTTCCCGCCTTAGCTGTTCCTCCACAGCACCTGCAGCCGTCCCGCTTGCCCACAAGCGGGACGGCTGTCCTGTTGCAGGCCCGTGCGGCCGAAATAATCTGGCGCCATGCAGCGTACTTCTCCGGCAGGAATGGCCCGCCTGGTGCGGCGCACCGTCAGACGGCACTACCGCCTCCTCGCGGCCATTTGTTTCTGCGCCGCCGCGGGTCTCGCCGTCCAGGCCCTGACGCCCGAACCGGTAGCGACCGTGCCCGTCATGGTTGCGGTCAGCGACCTTCCCGCAGGTACCGTCCTGGCGGACTCGGATCTGCGCGCGGCCAGGGTGCCGGCTGCCGCCGTGCCACCGGGCGCGTCTGCATCCGCCGTCCAACTGGCCGGCCAGCGGCTGGCCTCGGCCCTGCGTGAGGGTTCCCCCGTGCTGGATACCTCGGTGGTCGGTCCGGGGTTGCTGGCCGGGGCCCCGCCGGGCACGGCCGCAGTGCCCGTGCGCCCCGCCGACAAGTCGACGGTCCAGCTCGTGGCTCCCGGCCAGTTGGTGGACATCGTCCTGAGCACCGGCAACGGCTACGAGGACCCTGAAGAGACGCTGGTGCTGGCCGATGCCGTGCCGGTCCTCTGGAAGGCGGACACGGCCGGAACGGACGAAGGCCTGCTCGGCCCCCAGGAAAGCGACGGCCTCGTTGTGGTCGCGGCCTCACCATCGGAGGCCGCCGCGCTGGCCAGCGCGAGCAGCCGGGGCAAGGTCTTCCTGGTGCTGGTCGGCTAGTGCCGGCGCAAGGCTCAGCCCCAGTGCGGGGGCCGCTGCTCCTTCAGCCACGCATCCCGGTCCTGCTCCCGCTCGCCCCACGAACGGGGGTCGTCTTCGGCAGCCTTCGCGGGGATGGCACGTTCGCGCAGTGCCTTGCGGGTCAGCATCTCCCGCCTGTCGGACGCTTCTCCAGCGCCTGCTTCGACTGCCTCGTCGCCGCCCTCCGCGGCACCGTCCGCTTCATCGGCACTGTCAGCGCCCTCGGCGCCCGCAGAGCTGTCACTAACCTCAGCGCTGTCACCGCCGTCAGCACCGGAGGGTGTTCCACCGCCTGCCGGCTGGGCCCC
Source organism: Arthrobacter mangrovi (assembly GCF_026011795.1). Taxonomy (GTDB): domain Bacteria; phylum Actinomycetota; class Actinomycetes; order Actinomycetales; family Micrococcaceae; genus Crystallibacter; species Crystallibacter mangrovi. Next base: position 325,089 of record NZ_BRVS01000005.1, read on the forward strand.
GTCTTCGGGCACCGCCGCGGCATCCTTCGCTGCATGGTCGTGCGCAGGCGCCTCCCCATCCCGGCCGGCAGCGCCGAACGGACGCTTCGGCGCCTCGTCGGCGCGCGCGGCCGCCGGCGAAGTCCGGCGTCCGGCCTTGGCCTCGTCCGGTTCCCGCAGTCCCAAGTATCCTCCGATCAGCCGGGCGCACTGGTTCGGATCCGTGAAGACCTCGATCGTCCACAGCGTCAGGGGGCGCCAGCCCAGCCGTTCGAGCTGCTGCGGACGGAGCCGGCTCCGCTCACGCACGGTCATATTCAAGTATTGCTCCGTGCCGTCCGATTCGAGCGCCACGGGCAGGCCGGGATCCCGGTCGTTGGCGACGTGGTCCGGATCGGCGGCCGCGACGATGTCCAGCACGCCGTGGTAGTGGTCCTTCACCCGGGCGCCGTGGCTCCGAATGCGCTCCACGAGGTCGGCCACCAGCGGATCCTCGATGCCGGCCGCGAACCGCTGTTTCTGGCCGTATCCGGGCAGCATCGCCCTGCTGATCAGCTCGAGGAAGTCGGCCGCGCCGTGGCTGAGCCGGTCTGCATCGAGGTCCTCGGGGCGGAAGCAGGTGAGCACGTGCAGGTTGTGCCGCGCACGGGTCATCGCCATGGCGAACCGGTTCCGGCCGTCGGGTTCGGACAGCGGCCCGAAGTTGTGGACCGCACGGCCATGGGGCGTCCGGCCGTAGCCGAGGGAGAAAATGATGTCGTCGCGGACCAAACCGGAGGCACGTTCCACCGGGACGACGCGGAACGACTCGTCCGCCCTCTGGAAGAACTCCGCCGCGTCCGGATGGTTGGGCAGCTGGAGCCGGATCGCTTCGCCGATCCGGGCGGCGTGCCGCAGCGTGGCGGTGACGACGGCGAGGGACCTCGCCGGCCGCAGCCGGGCATGTTCGAAGACCATGTCGACGACGCGGCTGATTTCGGCCGGGACGCTTTCGACCCCCTCGTGGCCGGCCCCGGGCAGGCCCGTGCCGTCCGGTAGGTACTCGACCGTCAGTCCTCCGCCGCCGGTCAGTTCGGCGGCCGAGGGCAGCCGGGTCAGGGAACCTCCGTAGAAGCCTTCGCTCAGGGACTCCGCGAGGGCCAGATCCACCGCACGGTAGGCCGTGGTCAGCGGAAGCACCGGCAGGACCCTTTCCAGCGCATGGAATGCGCTGATCAACGGTTCCGGCTGGTCAGCGCCGCCCGCGGCCGGGCGGCGGTCCACGTTGACTTCGAATGGTTCGGCCGAGCCGAGCTGGCCGTCGCCGAAGGCGATGATCTGCGTCGCCCGGCAGATGGCTCCAACGGCCGACTGCAGGCTGGTCGCCTCGGCATCGAGGATGATCACGGCATCGAACCGCTGGCCTGCGGGCAGCACCGCGGGCAGCACGAGCGGCGAGGCCGCCCACACAGGCACCAGGGTCGTCAGCAGCGAGCCCGACTGGTCGTTCAGGGCCGCCAGGGTCGGGTCGCCGGACTTGAGCAGTTCGCGCAGCCGTTCAGCTGTCTTGGGCTTGCTCTTGATGGCGTCGCGCCAGTTCTGCGCCAGTTCCCAGCGCAGCCTTGCAGGACCCGAGGCGATGTGGGCGTTGTCGGCCAGCCGGTAGACCGCTTCAAGCTTCCGCAGGTTGTCGCCGTCCGACATGGCCAGGTAGTCGTCGCCGCTGATCATGGCTTCCAGGGCGGACTGCCACCAGGCCAGATCCAGCTCCGAGCCTACGGCGGCCGCATCAACCTCGCGTTCGGCAAGGTCATCGAGCAGCTCGCCCAGACCCTGCTCACGCATCTGCTCGAGCAGCAGCGTCCGTTCAGGCAGGTGCACCAGCGTCTCGCGGTCGCCCGCCAGCGACTCGAGGTGGCTGGCGAGTTCACCCAGCTCCAGGTCCATCAGCCGGGCGACGTCCCCCGGCTCTGCCAGGACGGACCCGAGCTTGCCGAGCCGCTGGCGCACGTCGAGGTAGAAGCCGTTCAGTTCGGCCAGCCCGGAGGGCACGGACGGATGGCGCTGCGTGGTCGCGTAGTCGGTCCACTGGGTCCGCTGTTCCTGAACCTCGATCAGGGATTGGTGGAGGTCGGCGATATGGACGCCCGGCCGCACGTATTCCTTCGCGACGCGGCGAAGCCTGGAGCGGGTCATCGAGCTCATCTCGATGCCGCGTTCCCGCCTCCAGCCGGAGGACGCCGTCGCCGAGATCAGGTCCGTGACCGGCCGGTCGAAAATGTCCGGAGTGAACTTGTCCAGGCTGCTGCGGACGGAAACCAGCAGCAGCAGCTGCTCGCCCCACTCGCGGAAGGTCACGCCGAGGGCGATGTTCGAAAGCTCGGCCGCACGCTCCATCTGGGTGCGAAGCTCCGGCAGGTCGCGGGCGAGGCCGGCGGCCAGCTCGTGGGCGTCCTCGGTTTCTTTCCTGTTGTGCAGCTTGGCGCCGAACCACGGGCTCGTCGTCGACGCTTTGCTGAAGCTGCCCAGTTCCGCAGCCCGGCGCAGCCGCCCCGTCAGCTCCGCGCGGTCCGTGATGCTGTCCAGGACGGAGCGCTTCAGCCGCACCGTCGTCGCGGGAGCCGGATCGAGGGAGGTCAGCTTGGCCAGCGACTGCATGGCCTGGTACGGCGAACAATTCCAGCGCTTGCGGACGTTGTGCAGCGACTTGACGTGGTCCTGCAGCTGGTGCCGGTGGCCGGCCAGCGTGCTGTGCAGCTTCTCCAGCTGGGGGGCGGCGGCCTTTTCGTTCCGGATGATGGCGCGGACCAACTGGTCCTTCAGCTGCTGCCCGGTAAGGTTCGGATTCAGCTGCAGCACCATGGAGCCGAGCTTCAGGTCGTCCAGCTGCTTGGCAAACTGGTTCAGCGTGGCCCTGCGCTCGGCGACCACCAGCACGGATTTGCCCTCGTAGGCAAGCAGCGCCGCCGCGTTAAGGGCCGTCTGGGTCTGGCCGGTGCCCGGCGGGGCCGAGACCACCAGCGAGTGGCCTTCCTGGACCAGGTCCAGGACATCCTGCTGGGCCGAATCGGCGTCCAGCACGAGGAATTCGTCCTGCGGCGCCCGCTCATCCAGCGGAGGCAGGCCGGTTTCCGGCACCGGGATGTGCACCTCGGTTTCGGGGTCCATCTCGGCAGCCATGAGCGCGTTCAGCACCGGATGGTCGGGCTCGACGGTGGCATGGGCGGCGGTGTGGGCAACGTCGGCGAACGTCGATACGAGCAGGTGGTGCTCGATCGTCATGCTGCGGACGTCCTCGGTCAGGGCGCGCAGCCGGTCCAGCACAGGGTGCGGGTCGAAGCGGGCGGTGCTGTAGGCGAGCCGGGCCACCGCATCCGGGTCGATGTCGATGCCCTGCTCGTGCCGCAGGTGCCGGACCATCGCCGGGTTCAGCCTGGCCTTGTCCATCAGCTGGAGTTCGTAGTCGTCCTGGCTCGGGCGGACCGTCAGGGCGATGGGGATCAGCATCACCGGCGCGTACAGCGCTTCGGAGCGTCCAACGTCCGGGACCCGCCAGGAGGCCGTGCCTGCGGCCAGGTAACCCACGTCGATCCCGCGGTCATTGCCGAGCTCGAAGATCTTGGCCCGAAGCGCGCGCGCCGTCTTCATCGCGGCGCCGTAATGCGCCGGGTCGCGCAGCAGCGTGGAAATCCGGGTGCGGCGGCCGGTCAGCAGCTGCGCCAGGCCGGAGGGGTGCGCATGGGTCAGATCGATGCTGTTGGCCGGGGTCGGCGCGTAGTACAGCAGAGTGTCCGTTCCTGCGTGCTGCCCCAACTGCTGCAGCCAGTGGGTCAGGATATCCTCGTCCGCTTCGACAGCGCGGTTGCGGGACACGGCTACCTTCTTCTCTTCACTCTGGGACATAAGCCTGGACCAAATCGGCATGCCACTCAAGCTATCCGATTCAAAGACGGAAACGAGTGACCGCAACACTGGCCGGGGCAAATTGCCCGTGGGTCATGCACCCGGCGCTGTTCGTGCTGCGGCCACCCGTCGGGAGGCCTACTCCCACTCGATGGTTCCCGGCGGCTTGCTGGTCACATCCAGCACGACCCGGTTGACACCGTCGACTTCATTGGTGATGCGGTTGGAGATGCGGGCCAGGAGGTCGTACGGCAGGCGGGACCAGTCCGCCGTCATCGCGTCCTCGCTGGAGACCGGCCGGAGCACGATCGGGTGGCCGTAAGTGCGGCCGTCTCCCTGCACGCCGACGCTGCGGACGTCGGCCAGCAGTACGACCGGCATCTGCCACACCTCGTTGTCCAGTCCGGCGGCCGTCAGTTCGGCACGCGCGATCGCGTCCGCCTTGCGCAGCAGCTCGAGGCGTTCGGCGTTCACCTCGCCGACGATGCGGATGCCGAGTCCGGGACCGGGGAACGGCTGGCGGCCGACAATCTCGGCCGGCAGGCCCAGCTGGGCACCGACGGCGCGGACCTCGTCCTTGAACAGGTTGCGCAGCGGCTCCACCAGTTCGAAGCGCAGGTCCTCGGGCAGGCCCCCGACATTGTGGTGGCTCTTGATGTTGGCCGCGCCTTCGCCGCCGCCGGATTCCACGACGTCCGGGTACAGCGTCCCCTGCACCAGGAATTCGATGCTCTCGCCCTCTGCCGCGGCCTCCGAGATGATGGCGCGCTCGGCCTCTTCGAAGGCGCGGATGAATTCGCGGCCGATGATCTTGCGCTTGGTCTCCGGATCGCTGACGCCTGCCAGCGCCTTCAGGAAGCGTTCCTGCTCGTTCGCCACGTACAGCTTGACGCCGGTGGCGGCCACGAAGTCCCGCTCAACCTGCTCGGCCTCGCCCTCGCGCAGCAGCCCGTGGTCCACGAACACACAGGTCAGCTGCTCGCCGACCGCACGCTGGACCAGCGCCGCCGCAACGGCGGAATCGACGCCGCCGGACAGGCCGCAGATCACGCGGGAGCTGCCGACCTGGGCGCGGATGCGTTCCACCTGCTCTTCGACGATGTTCCCGGTGGTCCAATCCGGCGTGATGCCGGCGCCCTTGAACAGGAAGTTCTCGAGGACCTGCTGGCCGAGGTCGGAGTGCTTCACCTCGGGATGCCACTGGACGCCGTAGAGGGCCTTCTCTTCGTTGGCGAAGGCAGCCACCGGAGCCCCGGCCGTGCTGGCCAGGACTTCGAAGCCTTCCGGGGCCTCGTGCACCGAGTCGCCGTGGCTCATCCAGGTGATCTGGGTTTCCGGCATTCCGGCGAGGATGGAGCGGGCCGCGCCGACCGTAGTGGCGTTCGTGGCGCCGTACTCGCGCAGCCCGGTCTTCGCGACCTTGCCGCCCAGCGCGTTGGCCATGGCCTGGAATCCGTAGCAGATCCCGAAGACCGGAACGCCGGCCTGGAACAGCTGCGGCTCTACCGCGGGGGCGCCTTCGGCGTAGACGCTGGACGGCCCGCCGGAGAGGATGATGGCAGCCGGGTTCTTGGCCAGCAGCTGCTCGGTGGTATAGGTGTGCGGGACGACTTCCGAATACACGTTGGCCTCACGTACGCGGCGCGCGATCAGCTGCGCGTACTGGGCCCCATAGTCAACGACGAGTACCGGCCGGTGGTCCGTGGCGGCGGCGGGGGGAGGATTAGTCACCCACCTAGGATAGTCGCCGCGCGCAGCCGGGCGCACATCGGCTCCCCGCCAGCGGAAACGCTAACGACGGCGGCCGCAGACCGCCGTCGTTAGCGCCCCCTCCCCCGGGTGCCGGCTCAGTAGCGCTTGGCGGCTTCCGGATGGGCGGCCAGATCCTCTTCGACCTCGCGGTGGACCTTCTTCTCGAGGATGACGGACAGCAGCGGAATTACGCCGCCGAGCGCGATCAGGATGAACCGCGTGAACGGCCAGCGCATCAGCGACCACAGCCGGAAGTCGGCGATCAGGTAGAGCACGTACAGCCAGCCGTGCGCGATCAGCACGGCGATCGAAAGGTTCACGCCGCCGCCCACCGCGGCAGGCTCGGCCTGGGCGAGACCGAAGCCGAACGGCTCGCCGGTCACCGTGTTGGTGCCGCCGGCGAACAGGAAGAGGTTGAACCCGTAGCGAAGGATCATCTCGACGCAGAGCAGCAGCAGCATCACGCCGGTGATCCACGAGGTCACCTTGTAGAAGGTCAGGGCCGAGCGGATCTGCGCGTGCGTGCCGCCGTAGCGGCGCTTGACCGGCCGTTCGGGGCGCTGGCCGGTCTGCTGGGGCTGCGGGTTGGGATTGTCTGTCACGGGGATACCTCGTTCCTGGGCGCACCGTGCGGTGCACCGTCCTGCGTCCCGCCGTCGTCCAGGCCGGCCTGGTACCGGGCCTCGGCGGCGGCGAATTCCTGCTCCTCGAGCGTGCGGCGGTAGTCATCGGCCACCAGGCGCCACCAGAGGAAGATGGCGAAGCCGGCGAAGACGACCCATTCGACGGCATAGAACACGTTCATCCAGTTGACCGGGGTTTCCTGCGGCTGGGCGCCAACGATGACGCCGCGCATCTGCGTGCCGGCGGTCCCGTCGCCGAGGTCCTTGCCGCCCACGGTCAGGTCGGTGGCGGTGACGAACGCGGAGTAGGACGGCATGTCCCACAGGTTGATCAGCTGCGCCACGGACAGCGTGGGCACCTGGCCCGGTACCGGGTGTTCGGCCTCGGGGGCTTCGCTGGGCAGCAGTCGTCCGACGACGGTCGCGTCGCCTTCCGGCGCGGCGGTGGCCTCGGCCGGATCGGCGACCCAGCCGCGGACCACGGGAATCATCACCGCTTCGCCGTCCAGCTTGGGCGCGTCCGCGACGGTAAAGCCGGTCACGACCCAGTAGCCCTTGTCACCCTCGTTCAGGCGGTCGCGCACGAGGACCTGGTGCGACGGATCGAACCGGCCGTCGAAGGTCACCATCTGGTCCGCCTCGGTGGCCAGCATGGGCACACCGGGCTTGAAGGATTCAGTCAGCGGCCGGACCGTTTCCGTCTGCGACGTCGGCGGCGGTGCATCGCTTTTGGATGCCGAAAACTGCCACTGGCTCAGGAGCACGAAGACCGTTGCGACGGCCAGCGCCAGCACCAGCGCCGCTATCCAGCGGGGCTTGAGGGCAGTTTTCAACACCCATTAACCCTACTTCGTCCCGTTGTAGAAAACCGAATCCGCAGGCCGGGGTCAGCCGAGCGGGACGATGTCCTCCACGGCCATCCGGGCGGTGTCCGCAGCGGCGTCATCGGGCTGCTCCTGGCTCAGCCGCTCGGCGTCGACGCGCGCCAGGTAGTACTTCGTCTCGCGGTCCCGCTGCTCGTCGGCCCAGCCCAGCAGGGGCGCCATCAGCCCGGCCACCACGGGAGCCGCGGAGACGCCGCGGTCCCAGGCCTCGATCGAAATCCGGGTCCGGCGGGTCAGGACGTCGTCGACGTGGCGTGCCCCCTCGTGCGTGACGGCATAGACAACCTCGGCGCGGAGGTAGTCGTCCGCTCCGGGCAGCGGCTCGGCCAGCTGCGGGTCCGCGGCGATGAGCGCCAGGACTTCCTCGGCGAGCGAGCCGTAGCGGTTGAGCAGGTGCTCCACCCGGGCCACGTGCACGCCGGCACGCGAGGCCAGGCGGCTGCGCTTGTTCCACTTCGCTTTGAAGCCCGGGGCACCCAGCAGCGGCACGCTCTCGGTGCAGCTGGGCGGGACGCGTTCGTCCAGCGCCCGGACCGCCTCGTCCACCGCGTCCCTGGCCATCACGCGGTAGGTGGTGTACTTGCCGCCCGCAACGACCACCAGTCCGGGTACCGGGTGCGCCACCACGTGCTCGCGCGAGAGCTTCGCCGTCGAATCGCTCTCCCCCGCCAGCAGCGGGCGCAGGCCGGCGTAGACCCCCTCTACGTCCTCGCGGGTCAGCGGCGTGGTCAGGACCTGGTTGACGTGGTCCAGCAGGTAGTCGATGTCCTTCGCCGTCGCCGCCGGGTGGGCCTTGTCCAGGTTCCACTCGGTGTCCGTGGTGCCGATGATCCAGTGCCGGCCCCACGGAATGACGAAGAGCACGGACTTCTCGGTGCGCAGGATCAGGCCGACCGTGGACTGGAACCGGTCGCGCGGGACCACCAGGTGGATGCCCTTGGAGGCCCGGACCTTCAGCTGTCCGCGGTCCGTAACCATTGCCTGCGTCTCGTCGGTCCACACTCCGGTGGCATTGACGATCTGCCTGGCCCGGATGTCGAACTCCGCGCCGTCGTCCTGGTCCTGCACGCGGGCGCCGACCACGCGTTCGCCTTCGCGCAGGAACTTGATGACCTTCAACCGGTTGGCCGCATGGGCGCCGTAGTCGGCCGCCGTCCGGACCAGGTTCACGACCAGGCGGGCGTCGTCCACCTGGGCGTCGTAGTAGCGGATCGATCCGACCAGCGACTCCTTCTTCAGGCTGGGGGCCGCCCGCAGGGTCCCGTGCCGGGAGAGGTGCTTGTGGAAGGGCACTCCCCTGCCCTGGCCGGTGGCGACCGAGAGCGCATCGTAGAGAGCGACGCCGGCGGCGACGTAAGGGCGCTCGACGAACCGTTTGGTCAACGGGTACAGGAACGGGACGGGCCTGACCAGGTGCGGCGCGATCCGCTGCAGCAGCAGGCCGCGCTCCTGCAGCGCCTCGCGGACCAGCCCGAAATCAAGCATCTCCAGATAGCGCAGGCCGCCATGGATCAGTTTGGATGAGCGCGAGGAGGTGCCCGAGGCCCAGTCCCGGGCCTCGACGATGCCGACGTCCAGGCCGCGGGTGACCGCATCCAGCGCGGCGCCGGCGCCGACCACGCCGCCGCCGACGATCAGGACATCGAGTTCACGTCCGCTGGTTCCGGTGGCCCGGAGGGCGGACAGCGCCTCGCCGCGGCTCTCCGGGCTGAGGGCGGCGGGCGTGCTCACGGTAGGTCCTTCCGAGGTTTAGTCGTTGAACTGGTACGGCGCCAGGACGACCTCGCACCGCTGGAATTCCTTCAGGTCAGAGTAGCCCGTGGTGGCCATCGAGCGGCGCAGTGCGCCAATAATGTTGGAGGTTCCGTTGGTGTGGTGCGAGGGCCCGTAGAGCACCTCCTCCAGCCGACCGACCGTGCCGATCCGCACGCGGTCGCCGCGCGGAAGTTCGTGGTGGTGGGCTTCCTGGCCCCAGTGCCAGCCACGGCCCGGTGCCTCTTCCGCCCGGGCCAGGGCGGCGCCGAGCATGACGGCGTCCGCGCCCATCGCGACAGCCTTGATGATGTCCCCGCTGCTGCCCAGGCCGCCGTCGGCGATCACGTGGACGTACCGTCCGCCGGACTCGTCCATGTAGTCCCGGCGCGCCGCAGCCACGTCCGAAATGGCCGACGCCAGCGGCGAGTGGATCCCCAAGGCGCGCCTCGTCGTCGTTGTTGCCCCGCCGCCGAAACCGACCAGCACGCCGGCCGCGCCGGTCCGCATCAGGTGCAGCGCCGGGGTGTAGCCGGCAGCGCCGCCGACGATGACCGGGACGTCCAGCTCGTAGATGAACTGCTTCAGGTTCAGGGGTTCATGCTCGCGGGAGACATGTTCCGCGGAGACGGTGGTGCCGCGGATGACGAAGATGTCGACGCCGGCGGCCAGGACGGTCTTGTAGAACTCCTGCGTGCGCTGCGGGGTCAGCGAACCGGCCACCGTCACGCCCGCTTCCCGGATCTCGGCCAGACGCGACGTGATGAGTTCGGGCTGGATCGGGGCGTTGTAGATTTCCTGCATCCGCTCGGTCGCGGCCGGGCTGAAGTTGTCCTCGCTCAGGCCGGCGATTTCCTCGAGCAGCGGCTGCGGGTCCTCGTACCGCGTCCACAGGCCCTCCAGGTTCAGCACGCCGAGCCCGCCCAGCCGGCCCATCGCGATGGCGGTGGCCGGGGACATCACGGAGTCCATCGGGGCAGCCACGACCGGCATCTCGAACTCGTAGGCGTCGATCTGCCACTTGACCGAGACGTCCTTGGGATCGCGGGTCCGGCGGGACGGGACGATCGCTACATCGTCGAGGGAGTAGGCACGACGCCCACGCTTGCCACGGCCAATTTCAATCTCGTAAGTCACGGCTCTAGGTTATCCCACCGGCGCGCGTCCGCCCCGCCGGCCGGAGCGGGGTGTGGACAGGCGGACGTGGGTTAACGGCAGCGGCGGCCCGGCATTGTGCCAGGGCCGCCGCTGCGGGTGGTTCGGTCAGCGCCGGTAGTTGGGCGCCTCGGCCGTGATCATGATGTCGTGCGGGTGGGACTCCTTGAGCCCGGCGGAGGTGATCCGCACGAACTTGCCCTTGGCCTTGAGCTCTTCGATGGTGCGGGCACCGGTGTAGAACATCGTCTGGCGCAGGCCGCCGACCAGCTGGTGCGCGACGGCGGACAGCGGGCCGCGGTAGGGAACCTGGCCCTCGATGCCTTCGGGGATAAGCTTCTCGTCGTCCGGCACGTCCGCCTGGAAGTAGCGGTCCTTCGAGTAGGAGGTGTTCTTGCCGCGGGTCTGCATGGCTCCGAGCGAGCCCATGCCGCGGTAGGCCTTGAACTGCTTGCCGTTGATGAAGACCAGGTCGCCCGGGCTTTCGGCGGCACCGGCCAGCAGGGAGCCGAGCATCACGGTGTCGGCTCCGGCCACGAGGGCCTTGCCGATATCGCCGGAGTACTGCAGGCCGCCGTCGGCGATGAGGGGCACGCCGGCGGGGATGGCCGCCTTGGCGGACTCATAGATCGCGGTGACCTGCGGAACGCCGACGCCTGCCACCACGCGGGTGGTGCAGATGGAGCCGGGGCCCACGCCGACCTTGATGGCGTCCGCGCCCGCGTCGATCAGGGCCTGGGCGCCCTCGCGGGTGGCGGCCTGGCCGCCGATGATGTCCACGTGCGCCGCCGCCGGGTCCTTCTTGAGCCGGGCGATCATGTCCAGCACGCCGTTGCTGTGGCCGTTGGCCGTGTCCACCACGAGCAGGTCGACGCCGGCGTCGATCATGGTCATGCCGCGCTCGTAGCCGTCGCCGAAGAAGCCGATGGCGGCGCCGACGCGCAGGCGGCCTTCCTCGTCCTTGGTCGCGAGCGGGTACTGCTCCGCCTTGTCGAAGTCCTTGACGGTGATCAGTCCGCGGAGGATGCCCGCGTCATCGACGAGGGGGAGCTTCTCGATGCGGTTCTTGCCGAGCAGGTCGATGACCTCGGGGCGGCTGATCCCCACATGTCCGGTGATCAGCGGCATGCGGGTCATGACCTCGTCGACCTTGACCGTGTCGTAGTCGGCCTTCGGGACGAAGCGGGTATCGCGGTTGGTGCAGATGCCCAGCAGCTTCCCGTTGGGGTCCACCACGGGCAGGCCCGAGACACGGTAGTTGCGGCACAGGTCGTCCAGTTCGGCCAGGGTGGCCTCGGGCGCGATGGTTACCGGATTGGTGATCATGCCGGATTCGCTGCGCTTGACCCGGTCGACGTGCTCGGCCTGGTCCTGGATGGACAGGTTGCGGTGGATCACGCCCAGCCCGCCCTGGCGCGCCATGGCGATGGCCATGCGGGACTCGGTCACGGTGTCCATTGCGGCGGACAGCAGCGGGGTCTGCACGGTGATGCGCTTCGACAGCCGCGAACTGGTGTCGGCTTCGGACGGGATGACGTCCGTCGGGCCGGGGAGCAGCAGGACGTCGTCGTAAGTCAGGCCCTCAAAGGCAAACGGGTTGAATTCTTCAGACACTCTGGGGCCTTTCGCGACATGCCGGCGCAGCGGGAATCTCGAACGGAGCAGCAGCCGGGATGGGTTTGGGTGTGTAAATACATCCTAGAACCATTCGCGACCCCGCTCTATTTCAAGCGGACGGATATGTGGCCGACGTTACTCGCCGCCGTCGTTCCGTCCGCCAAAACAGGCGGAGGGGATCCGGCCGAAGCCGAATCCCCTCCCCTGTGTTCCGAAACTTCCGGAGCTTCCGAAACGCCTGTCCTAGTGGCTGTGGCCGGCGTGCTCGTCCTCATCGGCGGGCTTTTCCGCAACGAGGGTTTCGGTGGTCAGCACCAGGGCCGCGATCGACGCGGCATTGCGCAGTGCCGAGCGGGTCACCTTGACGGGGTCGATGACGCCGGCGTCGACCAAGTCTTCGTACTCTCCGGTGGCGGCGTTGAAGCCCTTGTTGACCTCGAGCTCGGCGACCTTGGAGACCACGACGTAGCCTTCGTAGCCGGCGTTCTCGGCGATCCAGCGCAGCGGCTGGACCAGCGCGCGGCGGACCAGTCCGACGGCGGTCGCGGCGTCGCCTTCGAGGGCGAGGACCTTCGGATCCGTGTCCAGGGCCTGGGAAGCGTGGACGAGGGCGGTTCCGCCACCGGCCACGATGCCCTCTTCGAGGGCAGCGCGGGTGGAGGACACGGCGTCCTCGATGCGGTGCTTCTTTTCCTTCATCTCGACCTCGGTGGCGGCGCCGACCTTGATCACGCCGATACCGCCGGCGAGCTTGGCCAGCCGCTCCTGCAGCTTCTCGCGGTCCCAATCCGAGTCGGTGCGCTCAACCTCGGCGCGGATCTGGGCCACGCGGTCGGCCACGTCCGACTCGGAGCCGGCTCCGTCGACGATGGTGGTGTTGTCCTTGGTGACGGTGATCCGGCGGGCCGAACCCAGCACCTCCAGGCCGACCTGGTCCAGCTTGAGGCCCAGGTCCGGGGAGACAACCTGCGCTCCGGTGAGCGTCGCGATGTCCTGCAGCATGGCCTTGCGGCGGTCGCCGAAGCCCGGCGCCTTGACGGCGACCACGTTCAGGGTGCCGCGGATCTTGTTCACCACGAGGGTGGACAGGGCTTCGCCTTCGATGTCCTCGGCGATGATGAACAGCGGCTTGCCGGCCTGCAGGGCCTTCTCCAGCAGCGGCAGGAATTCCTGCACCGAGGAGATCTTGCCCTGGTTGATCAGGATGAGCGCATCTTCGAGGACGGCTTCCTGGCGCTCGGCGTCCGTGACAAAGTACGGCGAGAGGTAGCCCTTGTCGAACTGCATGCCCTCGGTGAGGACCAGCTCGGTCTGCAGGCCGGAGGCCTCTTCGATGGTGATGACGCCATCCTTGCCGACCTGCTCGAAGGCCTTGGCCAGCAGTTCGCCGATTTCGGGGCTCTGGGCCGAGATGGTGGCGACCTCGGCCACCTTGCCCTCAACCTCGCGGGCGTTCTCCAGCAGGCGCGCGGCAACGGCCTCGACGGCGACCTCGATGCCGTTCTTCAGGGTGCCGGGAGCCGCGCCCGCGGCAACATTGCGCAGGCCTTCCTTGACGAGGGCCTGGGCCAGGACGGTGGCGGTGGTGGTGCCGTCGCCGGCGACGTCGTTGGTCTTGGTCGCCACCTCCTTCGCGAGCTGGGCGCCGAGGTTCTCGTACGGATCCTCGAGCTCGACTTCGCGGGCAATGGTGACGCCGTCGTTGGTGATGGTGGGAGCGCCCCACTTCTTGTCCAGCACGACGTTGCGGCCGCGCGGGCCGAGGGTCACCTTGACGGTGTCGGCCAGCTTGTCAACGCCGGCTTCCAGGGCTTTGCGGGCAGCGTCGTTGAACTGCAGCTGCTTTGCCATGTGATCTCCTTGATCGAGAAAACCCCGGCCAGTTGCCTGGCCGGGGTCATCGGAAAACTTACTTGACGACGATCGCCAGGACGTCGCGCGCGGACAGAACCAGGTATTCCTGGCCGCCCTGCTTGATTTCGGTGCCACCGTACTTGGAGTAGATGACGACGTCGCCTTCGGTCACGTCGACCGGTACGCGGTTGCCGTTGTCGTCAACGCGGCCGGGTCCTACCGCGACAACCTTGCCTTCCTGCGGCTTTTCCTTGGCGGTGTCCGGGATGACCAGGCCGGAAGCGGTGGTCTGCTCGGCTTCGAGCGGCTGGACGACAATACGATCCTCAAGAGGCTTGATGGAGACCGACACTCGGCTCTCTCCTTTGCATGAGCTACGAATAGGTACGTTGGCCAAGGACTTTTCCGCCGTCGTCGCGGTGCCGGCAGAAGGCTCCTTGAAAGGTTGGCACCCATAGGGTGAGAGTGCTAATGCTGACTCTATTCGCACAGTTAGCACTCGGTCAAGGCGAGTGCCAGCGGGTGTCACGCGGCCGCCGTCGCCCGTTCCAGGATGGCCGCGAAGCGCTCCGGATCCTGCAGCGGCAGGCCGTGGCCGGCGCCCTCGACTATGTGCAGCGCGGCATCCGGGTGGGCATCCGCGAGCAGGCGCGCGGAGCGGCGCATCACGGCCCTCTCATTCCGGCCCGCGACGACGGCGGCGCGCGTCCCGGTGCTGCCCCAGCCTTCGGGCGGGGCGAAGCATGCGTTTTCGCGGAGCACAGCCTCCAACGTGCGGCGGCTCATGGCCTGCGTGGTGCGGAAGTAGTCCTCGAACAGCTCGTTGCCGAGATGGAGGGCGCGCGCCTGCAGCCTCGCGAACCCGCGAAGGCGGGCCAGCGGCAGCAGGTGTCCCGCCGCACACGCGGCAGCCGCACCGGCGGCGAGGGGTACGGCCAGCGCGCTGACGATCACCGCGCTGTCCACCAGCCCCGGATTCCGGCCAACCAGCTCCACGGCGATCTGCGCGCCGAGCGAGAACCCTGCGACCGCGACCGGAGCGCCTTCCGCGCGGAGTGCCGCCAGGATCCCGGCCAGCTCGTCCGCGGTATCGCGGATGGTGGTGAAGGCCTCGGCCGAACTTCTGCCGTGCCCGGGAAGGTCCGGCACGACAAGGCGGAACCTTGCGGAGAACTGCTGCACCTGCGGGCGCCACATCCATCCCGCCACGCCGCCACCGTGGAGGAGCATCAGGACGGGGCCGTCCATCCGCCCGGAATGTTCGACGTACAACAGCTTCCCCCTCGTCGGTGCGTCACCGGAAGACTCAGGACCCTCTCCGGTTTTGCGGTAAGGCTAACCTAACCGCTAGGGTGCAAATGCGCGCACAAATTAGCAAACGGTTTTGTGTCCTATTGCCGGCGGGCCGCCCAGCCCTCCGGACCGATCTTATCTGGAGCCTAGAAAATGAACTCGACCTTGACGTCCCGGCTGCTTGCGGTCACCGCGGCCGCTTCCCTGCTGGCCCTGAGCGCGTGCGGCCAGAACCCCGGAGCCAGCGCCGCCGCGGGGGAAACAGTCACCGTCGAGCACGCCCAGGGTTCCACCGAGGTTCCGGCCAACCCCGAGACCGTCTACACCTTCGATCTGGGTGCGCTCGACACCCTTGATGCCCTCGGCGTCGAGGTCGACGGCGTTCCGCAGGCCGTCATGCCCGAGTCCCTCGCCAAGTACGGCGAGGACTCCGTCACCAAGATCGGTTCCATGAAGGAGCCCGATTTCGAAGCGATCAGTGAAGGCGCGCCCGACCTGATCATCATCTCCGGCCGAACCGCCGAGGCCTACCCGGAGCTCAGCAAGATCGCCCCGACCATCGATGTCAGCGTCGACATGGCCAACCCGCTGGAGTCGTTCAAGGAGAACACCGAAACCCTCGCAGGGATCTTCGGCAAGGAGGCCGAGGCCGACAAGAAGCTGGCGGCCATCGACACCCGCATCGAGGAGACCAAGGCATCCGCCGCAGACGCCGGCAGCGGCCTGATCGTGATGACCAGCGGCGGCGAGCTGACTGCCTACGGTGCCGGCTCCCGCTTCGGGCTGGTCCATGACGTCCTGGGCGTCAAGACCGCCGCCGACGTCAAGTCCGAGGGCACGCACGGGGAGGCCATCTCCTTCGAGTACATCGCCGAAAAGAACCCGGCGCACCTGTTCGTCATCGACCGCGACGCCGCCACCGGAGAGGCCGGGCAGGCCGCTTCCGCCGTGCTGGACAACGAGCTGGTCAACGGCACGGACGCCGCCAAGAACGACAGGATCACCTACCTCGACTCGAGCTCCTGGTACCTGGTGGGCTACGGCCTGAACAACGTCGACGCCATGATCGGCGCCGTGCAGGAAGCCGTCGCGGCGTAGGACGCTTCCGCCGCCGGGGCACCTTTGCGGGAGCCCCGGCGGCGCAGGCAGGCGACTATGGCTTCCTCAACGATCACCCCGATTGCCCCGGCAGCAGCCGAGCGGGCCACCCGGGCACACCCCCGCGGCTCCGGCGGCCAGCTGATAGGCGCGGGCGCCGCGATTGCGGCGCTGGCCATCATCAGCATGTTCGTCGGCGTCTCCGACGTCTCGCTGCCCGCCCTCCTGGCCGGCGACCAGACGGCCTGGGACATCTTCTGGATCAGCCGCGTGCCGCGCACCATCTCCGTGGTCCTGGCGGGCATGGCCCTCAGCGTGGCCGGCCTGATCATGCAGCTCATGGCCCGCAACAAGTTCGTCGAGCCCTCGACCGTGGGAACCGTGGAGTCGGCGTCGCTGGGCATCCTGGTCGTCACCGTCGCCGTGCCCGGAGCCGCGCTGCTGACCAAAATGTCGGTGGCCGCCGTGTTCGCCGCGCTGGGCACGGGCCTCTTCCTGCTGGTGCTGCGCCGGATCCCGCTGCGCAACACCCTGCTGGTGCCGCTCGTGGGCATCATGCTGGGCGGCGTGATCGCCGCGGTCACCACCTTCTTCGCCTACCGCTTCGACCTGCTCCAGACCCTCAACAGCTGGATGATCGGCGACTTCTCCGGCGTGCTGCGCGGCCGCTACGAGCTGCTCTGGATCGTGGCCGTGCTGACGGTCGTGGGCTACCTGTGCGCCGACCGCTTCACCATGGCCGGCATGGGCCAGGAGTTCTCCACGAACCTGGGAATGAACTACAACAAGGTGATGATGACGGGACTCGTGATCGTCTCCCTGATCAGTGCCGTCGTCGTTGTTTCCATCGGCAGCATCCCGTTCCTGGGCCTCATTGTCCCGAACCTGGTGTCGCTGGCCTTCGGCGACAACGTGCGCCGCTCGGTGCCGTGGGTCGCGGTGTTCGGCGCCGGCTTCGTCCTCGCCTGCGACATCATCGGCCGGACGATCCGCTTCCCGTACGAGATCCCGGTCGGCGTGGTGGTGTCCGCGATCGGCAGCGTTCTGTTCCTCTGCCTCCTGCTGCGCAAGCGTGAACGCCGTGGGTAATACAGCTAGCACGCAGCTTCCCGCCGCCCTCACCCAGCACACGCGCCGGCCGCTCAAATCGCTGGCCCCGAAGACCTGGATCGTCCTGCTCGCCGTGCTGGCCGCCGCACTGGTCGCGACGTTCATGCTGATCGACCTGCGCGGCAACATCGGCTACATCCTGCCCCGCCGCGCGATCAAGGTGGGCTCGATGCTGCTGGTCGCGTACGCCGTCGGTGTTTCCACCGTGCTCTTCCAGACGGTTACGTCCAACCGGATCCTGACTCCGTCCATCATGGGTTTCGACGCGCTCTACATGCTGATCCAGACCGCGCTGACGTTCGCCATCGGCGGCCAGGCGCTGCTCAGCCTCGGCGCCCCGGTGCGGTTCGTGATCGAGGTCGGGCTGATGGTCGGCTTCTCCTTCCTGCTTTACCGCTGGCTGTTCACCGGCGGAGGCAAGAGCCTGCACCTGATGCTGCTGGTGGGCATCGTGTTCGGCGTGATGTTCCGCGGGATCTCCTCCCTGCTGCAGCGGCTGATCGATCCCAGCGAGTTCATCATCCTGCAGGACCTCTTCTTCGCCAGCTTCAACAACGTAGACGGCCTCCTGCTGCTGGTGTCCGTGGCGGCCGTGGCCGCGGTGAGCGGGCTGGCCTGGCGCATGCGGCACCAGCTGGACGTGCTCTCGCTCGGCCGGGACATGGCGCTGAACCTCGGCGTGGACCACAAGCGCTCGGTCACCTCGGTGCTGGTCATCTGCGCCGTGCTCGTGGCAGTCTCCACCGCGCTGGTCGGCCCGATCACCTTCTTCGGCCTGCTCGTGGCCAGCCTGGCCTACCAGCTGTGCAGCCACTTCCGGCACGCCTACGTGCTGCCGATCGCGGTGCTGCTGGGCGTCATCGCCCTGGTCGGCGGCCAGCTGGTGCTGGAGCGGGTCTTCGCCTTCGACACCGCGCTGAGCATCGTCATCGAATTCGTGGGCGGCATCGTCTTCATCGCCCTGCTGCTGAAAGGCTCCGTCAAATGATCCACGTCTCCGACGTCTCCAAGCGCTACGGCGCCCAGACCGTGGTGGACGGTGTCAGCTGCTACATCAAGGACGGCGGCATCACCTCGATCATCGGGCCGAACGGCGCGGGCAAGTCCACGCTCCTGTCGATGATGAGCCGCCTGCTGCCGATGGACGGCGGCAGCGTCAGCATCGACGGGCTGGACGTTACGGCCACCGACAGCAAACAGCTGGCGCGCAAGATGGCCATCCTCCGGCAGGAAAACCAGCTCACCGTGCGCCTGAGCGTGCGGGACCTGGTCGGTTTCGGCCGCTTCCCGCACAACAACGGCCGGCCCACCGCCGCCGACAAAGTCCACATCGACCAGGCCCTGGAGTACCTGGACCTGGGCGACCTCGCGGACAAGTTCGTCGATGAGCTCTCCGGCGGCCAGCGCCAGCGCGCGTTCATCGCCATGGTGCTGGCGCAGGACACGGACTACCTCCTGCTGGACGAGCCGCTGAACAACCTGGACATGAAGCACTCGGTGGAGATGATGCGGCTGCTGCGCCGGCTGGCGGATGAGCTGGGCAAGACGGTGGTGCTGGTCATCCACGACATCAACTTCGCCTCCTGCTACTCGGACAGCATCGTGGCCATGCGGCAGGGCCGGCTGATCCACCAGGGGCCGCCGGCGCAGATCATGCAGCCCGAGGTCCTGCGCGATGTCTACGAAATCGACATCCGCATCGAGGAGATCGACGGGAACCGGATCGGCGTTTACTTCGCCTGAACGGGTGCAGGACGACGGCGGCGTGCCCGGTTCCGGGCGGCCGGCACCTCGGCGCCGCCCGGCTCAGGCTTTGAGGACCGACAGGACGTTCCCCGCCGGATCCTTGAACCAGGCGATGTCCGGCCCGTTCCCGCGCATGATGCCCTTCGCGTCCGTGGGCAGCTGCGGATCGTCGTAGATCTTCGTCCGGATGCCCTTGCCGTTCAGCTCCTCCACGGCGGCGTCCACGTCGTCGACCAGGAAGTTCAGGATGGTGAAGCTGGCCGGCTCGTGGGTGTCCTTGGGGTAGACAAGCACCTCCGCACCTCCGGGCAGGGTGAGGCGCAAGGTGCCCATGTCGCCGTCGTTCACCTCCAGTCCCAGGACGTCGCCGTAGAACGCCTTGGCTGCCGCGATGTCGTTGACGCTGAAGCCGCTCATGGCGCGCGCTGCAAACATGGGATTCCCCTCCTGTGCCTCGTGGAACAGCATGGCTCCTTCCACCTTGGCACGCTTCGCTGCCCCTAGCCAGAGCCGGAAGGGCCCCGGCGGGCGTCGCCCGCTGCGCGCAGCGGTCCTACCATGGGAGAAGGCGCCAGTAAGCGGCGGACCGGAGGCCGGCGATGAATGGGTCAGTCCCACGAACGGACCTGGAACTGGCCCTTGCCGCCTCGCATCTGGCTCCGCTGCCGCAGGAGTCGCTCGCGCGCGTCATGGCCGGCAGTGCCGCCGCAGTGGTGCCGGCCGGATCGGTCACGCACCACGAGGGCGATCCGATGGCCCATCTGGAGCTGGTCGTCACCGGCTTGGCCAAGGTCTTCGTCACGGCGCCGAACGGGCGGACCGCCACGGTCCGCTACTGCCGGGCCGGCGCCCTGGTCGGCGTGGTTTCCCTCTTCACCGAGGGTTTCACCATGCCGGCGACGGTATTGGCACTCACCGAACTGAAGGTGCACCGGCTCTCCCCCGCCGTCGTCCGCGCCGCCGCCCGGCAGGACGGCCATGTGGCCGAGGCGCTGCTGCAGGAACTCAGCGAACGCGCCTTGCAGTTCATGGCGGAAATCGCCGGTACGGCCTTCACGTCCGTGCGGCAGCGCGTCGCCCGCCACCTGCTGGACCTGGCGCATCCCGAACCCGCCGGGCCGGGCCACGAACTGGTGGTGACCACCGGCCAGCGCGGGCTGGCGGAGGCCGCGGGAACAGCGCGGGAAGTGATCGTGCGGGTGCTGCGCGAGTTCCGGCAGGAACAGACCGTGCGCACCGAACGGGACCGGATCGTGCTGCTGGCCCCCGAGCGGCTGATGGAACTGAGCAGGTGGAACACAGGTTCCTGACCGTCCGCGGCAGCGGGACGACACTGAAGGCATGAAGAAGACTGCAGTACGTTCCGGGCGCCCTGCCGGGCAGGCACGTCAAGGGCAGGCACGTCCGGCGCAGGAGAAGGCACCCTCGCCGCATCCGGCAGAGCCGAGCAGCGGCCTGATCACCGAGGACGAACTCCTGCTCGCATCGCGGAACCATGCCATGCCGCTGGAGATGCTCCGCTGGTACGCCACGCCGGCCGGCATGCACTACCTGGTCATCCACTGGGATGTCCCGGCGGTCGACCCGGAGACCTGGTCGCTGCGGCTGCACGGCGCGGTGCACCGCGAACTGCAACTGCGCCTGGGCGACCTGCGTGCCAGGGAGGCGCGGACACTGGACGTGACGATGGAGTGCGCGGGGAACGGCCGTTCGCTGCTGAAGCCGCGGCCGGTGAGCCAGCCGTGGGTCCTGGGCGGCGTGAGCAACGCGGTCTGGACCGGCACGCCGCTGTCCGGCCTGCTGGCGGAAGCGGGGCTCGAACCGGGCGCGGTGGAACTGGTGTTTACCGGCGAGGACCGCGGCTTCCAGGGCGGCGTCGAGCAGGCCTATGCGCGGAGCCTTCCGGTGGAGGTGGCGGCCTCGGACGATGTGCTGCTGGCCTACGAAATGAACGGCCAGCCGCTGATGCCGCAGCACGGTTTCCCGCTCCGGCTGCTCGTGCCGGGCTGGTACGGGATGACCAGCGTCAAGTGGCTGCGCAGCATCGAGGCGGTAACGACGCCGTTCGAGGGCTTCCAGCAGAGCGTCGCCTACCGGTTCCAGCAGGACGCGGAGGACTCGGGAACCCGGGTCTCGCGGATCCGGGTGCGGGCCCTGATGGTTCCGCCGGGCGAGGCGGACTTTGCCACCCGGCGCCGTGTCCTCGCCGCCGGGCCGACCGTCTTGGAGGGGCGGGCCTGGTCCGGGCACGGCGCCGTCACGGCCGTCTCGGTCGGGATCGACGGGGCGTGGTTCCGGGCCCACCTGGAGCCGGCGGTGGACCGGTACGCATGGCGGCGCTGGACCTTTCCCTGGGTGGCCTCAGAGGGAACCCACGAACTGATGTGCCGCGCCGAGGATACGGCCGGAAACATCCAGCCCCTTGAGCAGGAGTGGAACTACCAGGGCATGGGCAACAACGCGGTGCAGCGGATCGAGGTCACGGTCCGGCCCAGCCTGGCCGACGGCACCGCATTCCCCTAGGAAGCCCGCTCGCTGCCCCGGGTACCCGCCCGCTCCTGCACCACGGATCTCCTACACCACGGAGAACCCGGCGGGCAGGGCCGTCCGTCCGGTGAGCGCGGACAGCAGCCTGCTGCCGTCGCCCCGGGCGACCGCGATCTCGACGGCGAGCTTCGCGGCACAGAGTTCGACGTCGGCCGGCAGCGAGGTCGGGATCCCGCAGGCATTGGCGAGGTCGACGCTGTGCACCGCCAGCTCGAAGATCCTCGTCGGCAGGTAGTCGCTGAGGCGCATCCCGCCCGCGATGGTTTCGATGACGCGGTCTTCGGCCGCGGGGATGACCTGGCCGGCCTGCACGAGGAGCCGGTCCACCGCTTCCGCCGGCGCCGGTCCCAGATCCTGTCCGGCCGCGACGGCGCGGTTGGTCACGCCCGGCGAAGAGCTGAAGTCCTGTCCGACGAAGTAGGCGGCCGGCGAGGCGATGTCGATCCTCTCCGCGGGCCGCTGCAGGTAGGTCAGCACGGTCACCAGCGCCCGGCTGGTATGGCCGGCCAGGGTCCGGACGCTCCACTCCCCCAGCCCGGGTTTGTCCCAGCCGTCCGGCGGGACCTGCGCCAGGACTCCGCGGAAATGCCGGCCGGCCGCCAGGTATGTTGCTGCCCCAGGAATCATGAGGCCATGCTACCCATGCCGGCCGCGTCACGGCCGAACGGGCCTATGCTGGCTTTGACTGCCCCCTGCGCGAGAGGACCGAGCCAGTGCCACCGTCCCCGAACCGGTCCGCACCGTTGCTGGAGTCCGACGCCTTGGCGGCCGGCTATGCGGGCACCGCCGTCTGCGGCAGCCTGACCGTCAGGCTCGACGGCGGCGAGTGCCTGGCCCTCATCGGCGCCAACGGCACGGGCAAGTCCACGCTCATCAGGACGCTGAGCGGCCGCCAGGCCCCGGTGGCTGGATCCGTCCGGCTGAACGGCCGTCCGGTGGCCGAAGGCAGCCTCGCGTACCGGCGGGCCGTCGCCGCCGTTCCCGACGAGGACGCGTTCTTCCCCTCGCTGACCACCGGCGAGCATCTGCTGATGACCGCCCGCGGCCACCAGGTACCGGACCCGGACGCCGCCGTCGGACATGAACTGGAGTTCTTCGCGCTGGCCGGACGCCGCCACGCGCTGCCGGACGAACTCTCCTCCGGTCAGCGCCGGCGGCTGCTGCTGGCTTCGGCATTTATCCGCCCGTTTTCGCTCATGGTGCTCGACGAGCCCGAGCAGCGCCTGGACCACGGCATGCGGGGCCGGCTGGCGGAGCGGATCCGCGAGCGCGTCGATGCCGGGGCCGCAGTGCTGATGGCGACCCACGATGCACGCTTCCTGGCCGCGGCCGCGGACCGGTGCGTACTGGTCGGCGACGAGACGGTCGAAGTGGCTCCCGGGCAGGCGGCCGGGATGATGTCGGCGTGAGGGCCGCCAGCGAACTGGAGCGGCCGTCCGGCTTCGATCCCCTGGCCTTCACCCGTGCGGCGGCCCGGCGGCATCCGGCCCGGACCACGGCGGAGAGCTTCGCCGACACCTACCAGGTCCTGCTCGCGGCAGCGGTGGCGCTCGCCTACGCCGGCGCCGTGCTGAACGGCCTGCTGGAGGGGCTGCTGGTCGAATCAGGCGCCGTTCTGACGCGGCAGCTTTCGCCCGGCACCGCGCAGCTGGCGGGTGAAGTCGCCGTCCATCTGGCGCTGCTGTGCGCAGCGGCGGCCGCCCTGAAGCTGTTCCTGCGCGTGGGTCCGGTCTCAGCCACGCCGGCGCAGGCCCACTGGTGGCTCGGCCTGCCCGTCGACCGCCGGAAGGTCCTGGCATGGCCCGCTGCGGCCGGGCTGGCGAGGGCCGCGGCCACCGCAGGCCTGGTGTTCGTCCCGGTGGCGGCGCTCGCGGATCCTGCGCATGGCGCCGCCTCCGTTGTCCTCGGCTGCCTTGCGGCCGCCGGGCTGGGCGCCGTCCTCTTCCTCGCCGGCGCGCTCATCCAGCTGGCGCGGCTGCAGCGTCCCGTCCACCGGCTGCTGTCGGCCATGGTGGCCGCCGTGCTGCTGGTCGTGCCCACGCCGCTGGCTGCATACGCCGCGAGTTCGGCCGGGGTGGAGTCCGTGCTGCCGCTGTCGCCGTCATCATGGCCGCTGCTGGTGCTCCACGGTGCGGCCTGGCCGCTGGCAGCCCTGGCGGTCCTGGTCCTGGCCAGCGCAGCTGCGGCCGGGATGCTGCTCGACCGGCTGACGGCTGGCGAGCTGGTCGCCAGCGGGCAGGCAGCCGGCCAGGCCTCGGCCGCCTTCTATTTCGGTGACGCCGGCGTCCTCCGCGGGGTCCTGGCACCGGAGGGGAAAGCGAAATCATGGTTCGCCCCGGCAGGGAAACCGGCTTCCGCTTTCCGGATCCTCATCGAGGCGGACGCCCTGGCATTCCTGCGCGCACCGGCCAGGACCGGCTGGATCCTCCTTTGCGGACTTCTGCCGGCTGCCGTCGCCAACATCGCCGGCGCAGGCAGCGCAGTGCTGGTGGGCATGTCGCTCCTGGCCAGCGCCGGCATCGCCACCGCCGGGACATCCGCGGCCGCCAGGAGCTGGGCCGCCAGGCCGGCCTTGGAAGCCGGCCTGCCGATCAGCAAGGCCGGAGCCCGTCTCGCCCACGCCGTGCTGCCCGCGGTGCTGCTGGCAGGGTGGGCTGCGGTCGCCTTCGGAACGCTCCTGGCCATGGGTGCGACCAGGCCCCTGAGCCTGGCCCTCGGCGCGGTGGCTGCCCTCGGCCTTGCCGGCGCCGCCGTGCGCGGCGCCTACAGGCCGGAACCAGGCTGGGCGGATCCGGCGGCCGTGCCATGGAACTACTTGGCGGCCAGGGCGGCCTCCTCGTACCTGGCCGGGCCGGACTTCACCTTCGTGGCCGTGCTGCCCGTCCTCGCTGCGATCCTCACCGGCGAAGCGGGCTGGTGGCTCGTCCCGCTCCAGCTGGCCTGCAGCGGGTTCTGCCTGTGGCGGGGCACCCGGGACCGCGGGCGCTGAGGTTCCCAGCACGGACCGCGATGGGGAGAACTCCCCCTGGCCGCCGCGCGGCTGCCGCTGGGCTAGGCTTGAATCCATGGCTTCGGAGAACATCGCACCCATTCTCACGCCCGCGGGATGGGAGCTGCTCAACTCCCTGGGCCCCTATTCCGAGGCCGACAGCCTGAAGACCAGCACCGCGCTGCGCAAGGCCGGCCACTCCCCCGAGCTCATCTCGGCGGCGCTGACCCAGTCCAAGCTGCGTGGCAAGGCGGAGGCCAAATTCGGCCCGTTCGCCTCCAATATGCTTTTCACCCAGGCGGGACTGGAACAGGCGACCCGGCTGAACATCGCGGCCCTGCACGCCCAGCGCTTCGTCGCCGCCGGCGTCGAACACGTCGCGGACCTGGGCTGCGGCATCGGCGCGGACGCCCTGGCCCTGGCAACGCTGGAACGCCGGGTCACCGCCGTCGAACGCGATGAGACCACCGCCGCCGTGGCGACGATCAACCTGATGCCCTGGCCCAACGCGACCGTGGTCAACGCGGAAGCGCAGGACGTGGATCTGGCCGGCATCGATGGCGTCTGGCTGGATCCGGCCAGGAGGACGACGACGACGTCAGGCACCACCCGTTTGTTCGACCCGGAGGCGTTTTCCCCGCCGCTGTCCTTCGTGGAACAGCTGGCCGACCGGGGCCTGCCGGTCGGGGTGAAGATGGGGCCGGGCATCCCGCACGAGGCACTGCCCGCCGGCTGCGAAGCGCAGTGGGTGTCGGTGGACGGCGAAGTGACCGAGGCGGCGCTCTGGTTCAACGCACTGGCCCGTCCCGGCGTTCGCCGCGCGGCGCTGGTGATCGGACACGGAGGCTCGGCGGAGATCACCAGCGGCGTCGACTTCGATCCGGCCAGCCAGGACGTGGAGCTCGGCCCGGCCGAGGGCTACCTCTACGAACCGGACGGAGCGGTGATCCGGGCCGGGCTGGTGGCGGACGTGGCCCGGCAGCTGAACGGGCACCTGCTGGATGAGCACATCGCCTACTTCTGCGCGCCCGAACTCATCGAGTCGCCGTTTGCCCGCGCGTACAAGGTGCTCGAGGTGCACCATTACAACATCAAGAAGCTCAAGGCGTGGGTGAAGGCCAACCGGATCGGCACGCTGGAGATCAAGAAACGCGGCACCTCGGTCACGCCGGAGGAGCTGCGCAAGACCCTGCTGACCGGCTCAGGCAAGGGACCGAACAAGGCGACGCTGGTGCTCACCCGGATCGGCGAGGACCGGGTCGCCATTGTGGTGGAGCCCGTGCCGGGACCGGGCCACCGCAGCCGCAGCCGCGACGTCAGGCCGTAAGAAGGGCCGGCGGTGCGGCCGGCGCGGGTCCTCACAGCCCGCGGCCTGCTCAGCCGCAGCCGGTGCCGGCCTTGAACTCCCCGACGTCCGCCGGCAGCTTGCCGGGCGCGCCGGCCTCGCCGGTCAGGTAGTCCAGCAGCGCCTCGAAAGCCGCCGGGGTGTCCCCGTACAGCGCCGCCTTGGTCTTGCCCTGCGAGAGCTCCAGCCCCCACGGCTCCGCCAGGGACACAACGACGTCGCCGGTACCGGACTCCCGGCCGGCCAGCAGCGTCACCACCGGGCCGGAACCGACCTGCAGCCCGCGGGAGCGCGCGGCCTCGGCCAGCCGCTCGTTGGCTGCCGGGTCCGCTCCCTGGATGGTCAGCGCGCCGTCGACCTGGCCGCCCTTGCACTGCCCGGTCAGGACCGTCAGCGCGGCGGCCGAGGCGGACTCGGCCTCGTCGGCATGGGTGCCGACCTCCTCGAGGGAGGCCACCTGCGCGATCGATTTCTGCCACAGCTGCAGGGTGGCCACGCGCGTGGCAGCCTCGTCCAGCCGCTTCTCGCTCAGCGTGCCGTCCTCCACCGCGGCCAGAATGGCGGCGTGCGCTTCATAGACGTCGGTCGGCATCAGCAGCAGGTCCGCGCCGGCGGCGAGCGCCATGGGTGCCGCCCTCCCGCCCGGGTAGGCGTTCTCCACGGCGCCCATATTGAGCGCGTCCGTGACGATGACGCCCTCGAACCCGAGCCCGCGCAGCGCCTTATAGCTGGGCGCCGAAAGCGAGGACGGAACGCCGGGTTCCAGCGCGTTGACGGCGATGTGGCCCATCATCATGACCGGAGCCCCGGCATCGATAGCGGCCTGGAAAGGCTTCCAGTCGCGCGCCTCCAGCTCGGCCAGCGGGGCGTCCTGGACCGGCAGGTCCAGATGCGAATCAGTGGTCACCGAGCCGTGCCCCGGAAAGTGCTTGACGCTGGGCAGCACGCCGGCGCTCTCGAAACCCTCGAGCAGGGCCG
This sequence comes from Arthrobacter mangrovi, assembly GCF_026011795.1. GTDB lineage: Bacteria > Actinomycetota > Actinomycetes > Actinomycetales > Micrococcaceae > Crystallibacter > Crystallibacter mangrovi. The sequence goes on from NZ_BRVS01000005.1 coordinate 351,693, forward strand.
GGACCTGGGCCGACGCCGGTACCGGCTCGCTGCCGAGCGAACGCGCCCCGATGGTGGGGTCGGCCGGGCCGATGGTCAGGTCGACGCTGGGCGCGTGGTCCATCGTGAAGCCGAGCGCGGACAGCTCCGTGGCCATGGCCGCCATCGAATCCCGCGAGACGTCCTTGTCCGCGGCGGCCCCGTAGGTCATCGGCGTGGGCCACTCGGTCAGCGGCGCCCGCAGCCGGGACACCAGCCCGCCCTCCTGGTCCACCGAGATGATGCCTGGCCAGTCCCGGCCGTCGAACATCGCGTCCTGCAGGGTCTTGTTGACTTCGGCCATCGCCGCGACGTCCACCGTGCCGTCCGGCGCCGTCGGGACGTTGTCGCCCATGATGATGCTGCCGCCCAGGTGCAGCTTCTTGATCGCTTCCACTTGCGGCGCGGGATCGGTGCCGGCGAAGAACGCCACCATCACCTGTCCCGCCTTTTCGGCGACGCTCATCGCGGAGACGGCGGCAGCGGCGTCGTCGTAATCCTGCTGGCTGGGCCCCCACGAGAGCGCGGCGTCCTGTGTAGGGGTGGCGGACGCGGACGACGGCGGGGCGCCGGTTCCGTCCTGGGGTGCGGGCGGTGCGGTGGTGCAGGCGGCCAGCAGCAGGGACGAGGCCGCCAGCATACCCAACGCCAGGCGGCGGGAACCGAGCAATTTCACGTACCTGACCGTACCACTGCGTAGAATCGAGATAGGTCCTCCGCCGCAGCGCTGCGTGCCGGAAACACAGTTCCGGCGCAGGGTGCCGGACGACAACGCAGCAGATCAGGAGCCGGTTTGAATATCGATTTCGCGCATTCGGCGCAGTCCACCCTCGGCGTCGAATGGGAGCTCGCCTTGGTTGACGCCGAGAGCGGCGAACTCGTGTCCGCGGCGGAAAAGGTCCTCCGCGAGCTGTCGCGCAACCACCCGGATCTGAAGGATGACGATGAGCATCCGCACGTGAAGCAGGAGCTGCTGCTCAACACCGTGGAGCTGGTCACCGGAATCTGCACCTCCGTGGAACAGGCCAAGGACGAGCTGGCCAGCGGCATGGCCTCGGTGCGCGACGTGACGGACCCCATGGGGATCGAGCTCTTCTGCGCCGGCAGCCACCCGTTCGCCGCGCCGCGGTCGCAGCGCGTGACGGACAAGGAACGCTACGCCAAGCTGATCGACCGGACGCAGTGGTGGGGCCAGCAGATGGTGATCTACGGCGTCCACGTGCATGTGGGGCTGGACCACCGGGACAAGGCCCTGCCGGTCCTGGACGGCCTGATCAACTACTTCCCGCATTTCCAGGCGCTCTCCGCGTCGTCGCCCTATTGGGGCGGGGAGGACACCGGGTACGCCTCGCAGCGGGCGCTGATGTTCCAGCAACTGCCCACCGCCGGGCTGCCGTTCCAGTTCCCGGCGTGGGCCAACTACGAAGACTACGTGCAGGACATGTTCACCACCGGGGTGATCGACACGCTGAGCGAGATCCGCTGGGACGTGCGGCCGGTGGCGGCGCTGGGCACCATCGAGATGCGCATCTGCGACGGGATGTCCTCGCTGCAGGACGTCGGCGCGATCGCCGCGCTGACCCAGTGCCTGGTGGATGAGTTCTCCACGGTGCTGGACGAGGGCTGGGCCATTCCGACCATGCCGCCGTGGCACGTGCAGGAGAACAAGTGGCGCGCCGCGCGCTACGGATTGGACGCGATCGTCATCCTGGACGGCGCCGGCCGCGAGAAACTCGTCACCGACCATCTGCGCGAGGACGTGCTCAACCGGCTGGAACCCGTGGCCAGGAAGCTTGGGTGCAGCAACGAACTGGCGGACGTGGAAAAGATCATCGAGCGCGGTGCCGGCTACCAGCGGCAGCGCCGGGTGGCGGCGGAGAACGACGGCGATCTGCGCGCGGTCGTCCTCGACGCGGTCCGGCAGATGCGCGAAGTCTAGGCTCGGGAAGGAGCCAGGATGGGTCCAGATCCGCAGGACTCCGGGGCGGCAGGCCTCGCGGGCGCGTTCCGGGCCGCCTTCTCCGGCCATCCCGCGGCCGTCGCGATCGTCACCGCGGCAGGACCGGACGGACCCGCCGGGATTACGGCGTCCTCGGTGATTTCGGTGTCCGCGGAACCGCCGGTGCTGGCCGTTTCCATCACCCCCGGCACCGAGTCCGGCGCCGCCCTGCTGGCCGGTGAAGCGCTGGCCGTCCACCTGCTCACCACCGCCAACCGGCGGCTCGCCGAACTATTCGCGACACCCGGTTCGCGCCGCTTCGGCTTCGACATGGACTGGCATACGGCGCCGACGGGCGAACCCGTCCTCCGGGGTGTCGGCACGGTGCTGCTATGCAAACCGCTCGACAGGATGGCCGCCGGGACCGGTGTCGTGCTGGCCGCACAGGTCCAACAGATTCTCGAGGGCGGCTCATCCGCCCCGCCGCTGGTGTACCGCCGCCGGACCTACTATGCCCTGGACGACTGGTCCATCCTGCGCACCCGGACCTGACGGCCCCGCATCCTCACTTGGTTCGGGGTTGGCGGCAGGACCCGCAGCGTCAGCCCGCACGGGCCTGTGGCGTGCCCCGGCGGCCGCGGTAGCGATGGACCGCGTCCGTATTGCCGCACCGCGCGGAGCAGTACGCGCGGCGGCCCCCGCGGCTGGTGTCCGCGAAGACCCGCCGGCAGCCGGCACGCGCGCAGGCGCCAAGGCGGGCCCCTCCCGCCTCGGTGATGAAGATGGCAAGTCCCCCGGCGGTCATCCCCCGGACCCGCTCGATCACGCTGTCCTGCGGGTCCGCGAAGTGCATGTGCGGGAGCATGCCGTCGTGGGCAGTGAGGAAGACGCGCCGGACTCCCTGGTCCAGGAGGGTGTTGACGACGGCGCAGCGGACGTCCTCACCCTCGGCGGTGAAGACCGACCGCAGCATGCCGGCCCAGCTCCTCAGCCCTTGTTCCGCAGCCGCGTCCAGCTCCGCCTGCCGGACGAAAAAGCGCGCCAGGAGCTCCTCGAGCGCACCAACGTCCCAGTTGTCCGTGTCCAGCATGTTGACGAGCTCCTCGGCCAGCCGCACGCCGTTCATGTTGTCATGGTTGAACTGCATAAACCCATGACAATACAGTCGTCTCGCGCACCTGTCTCCTCCGCGATCGCAGCCCGGACTCACCGGGCGGCGTCCGGGCTGGAGCAGCTGGCCCGACGACGAGGAGCCCCAAGCTAAGTGAACACCGCTCTGTCCGCGACGCGGACTACCCAGTCCCGCATCGTGCGGACCCTTTCCATCGCCCAGGTCTTCTCCGGACTGGGCAATGGCTCAACGCTGGCCTTGGGCTCGATCCTGGCGGTTGACCTGTCGGGGTCCGAAGCCCTGGCCGGGTCGGTGAATACGGCCTTGACCCTGGGGGCGGCCGTTTCCGCGATTCCGCTGTCCCAACTGGCCCTGGCCCGCGGGCGCCGCATCGCCCTGACCACCGGGCTTACCGCGGCCATCGCCGGCACCGCGCTCATGGTCGGCGCCGTCGCCACCGGGCTGTTCGCGCTGCTGCTGGCGGGGGCTTTCCTGGTCGGCCTGGCCACCGCCGTGAACCTGCAGGCACGCTTCGCCGTCACCGATCTGGCGGAGCCCTCCCGCCGGGGACGGGATCTGTCCCTGGTGGTCTGGGCGATCACGATCGGGGCGGTCGCCGGCCCCAACATGGTCTATCCCGGCGCGGTCCTGGCCGGCTGGCTGGGGATCCCGGCCCAGGCCGGGCCGTTCCTGATCTCGGCGGCCGGCATGGTCATCGGCGCCGCGATTGTCGCAGTGTTCCTGCGCCCCGACCCGTTGCTGACCCGCCGCGCCATGGACGGAAACGGACCAGAGCCCTCCGGCAGCAGCTCAAGCCTCTGGCGCGCCGGCTGGCAGATCGTGCGCGAGCACCCGACCGCCCGCGGCGCGGTCATCGCCGTGGTGACCGCGCATGCCGTGATGGTTGCCGTGATGTCCATGACGCCGCTGCATATCCAGCACCATGCCGGGAACGCGGCCGGGAGCCCGGACACGATCGCCCTGATCGGCTTCACCATCTCCCTGCACATCGCGGGGATGTACGCGCTGTCCCCGCTGATGGGCTGGCTGACCGACCGGATCGGAGCCGCACCGACCGTCCTGGCGGGCATGGCCACCCTCATGGCGGCGGTGGCGCTGACCGGGCTGCTGCCCGGCAGCATGCCCGCCGTAACCGCGGGGCTCATCCTGCTCGGACTCGGCTGGTCCGCGGCCACCGTCGCCGGTTCCACCCTGCTCGTCGCCTCCCTCACGTCCTCCCAGCGCGTACCGGCGCAAGGCTTCTCCGACGCAACCATGTCGCTGGCCGGGGCCGTGGGCAGCGCCGTCGCGGGACCCGTCATGGGCCTCATCGGCTACTCGGGCATCAGCACCGTTGCCGCCCTCCTGATCGTTGCCTCGATCATGGCGCTGCTCCGCCTGTCCGCCGGCGCCCGCCGGCGGGAACCCACACCTCCCGGGCACTGAGGCCAACGCGGAAAGGACAACGCGGATAGGAGCGGGCCACCCGCCGGCCCTGAGGTCAGCCCGCCTAGCAGCCTGTCCCGCTTACAGGTGGATGCTGGTGACCGGCATGGAGGAGTCCGGGGCGAACGCGATGCCGGACGGTTCTCCCCCGGCCATGATGATCTGCGAGCCCAGCGCCGCCACCATCGCGCCGTTGTCCGTGCACAGGCTGATCGGCGGCACCCGCAGGGTGATCCCGTTGGCCGCGCAGCGCTCCTCCGTCAGCGCCCGCAGCCGCGAGTTGGCGGCCACTCCCCCGCCCAGCAGCAGGTTGCTGATGCCGTTCTCCGTGCACGCCAGCATGGCCTTGGCGGTGATCACGTCCACCACCGCCTCCTGGAAGGACGCGGCGATGTCCGCCACCGGGACCTCCTGGCCTGCGGCCTCGAACTGCTCGACGGCGCGGGCCACCGCGGTCTTCAGCCCCGAGAAGGACCAGTCGTAGCGGTGCGGGCCGGGAGCCTCGGCGGTGCCCATGTACTTCGGCTGGCTGAGGCCTCGCGGGAAGCGGATGGCCTTCGGGTTGCCCTCGCGCGCCAGCCGGTCGATCACCGGGCCGCCCGGATAGCCGAGCCCGAGGATCCGGGCCACCTTGTCGTACGCCTCGCCCGCGGCGTCGTCGATCGTGGAGCCGAGCAGTTCGACGTCGTCGGTAATGGACTTCACGCGCAGGATCTCGGTGTGGCCGCCGGACACGAGCAGCGCGCCGAGGTTTTCCGGCAGTGCGCCGCCATCCAGCAGGCCCACGCCCACGTGCGCCACGAGGTGGTTGATGGCGAAGAGCGGCTTGCCCGTGGCGACCGCGAGCGCCTTGGCCGCGCAGACGCCGACCATCAGGGCGCCGGCCAGGCCCGGCCCGGAGGTCACGGCGAGCGCGTCCACTTCGTCGAGCGTCACGCCGGCGCTGTCCAGGGCCTGCTGCAGGGTCGGCACGAAGGCGTCCAGGTGGGCCCGCGAGGCGATCTCGGGGATGACGCCGCCGAACCGCACGTGCTCGTCCATGGAGGAGGACACGGTGTTGGTCAGCAGCGTGTCCCCGCGGACAATCCCGACACCGGTCTCGTCGCAGGACGATTCGATGCCGAGCACCAATGGTTCCGTGCGGTTCATCGGGCATCCTCCGTTTCGTCGGTCTGTTGCACGGGATCGGTCTGCAGGGCGGTCCCGGCCTGTTGCGCCGGTGGGGCCTGCCCCGCCTGCCCGGCGTCCGCGCCCGGCGCCCCGGTCCAGCGGTCCAGTTCCAGCCGCATAATCAGCGCGTCCGCGCCGTCCCGGTAGTAGCGCGGGCGGATGTGGATCTGTTCGAAGCCGAACCAGCGGTAGAGCCGCTGCGCCCGCGGGTTGTCCGCGCGGACCTCCAGCAGCACGTCCTTGGCCTTGCGCCGGCCCGCCTCGTCGATGAGCAGGGTCAGCAGCTGCGTCCCGATCCCCTGGCCTTCCCGCTCGGGCACCACCGCGATGGTCTGCACGTCGGCGATCGGTTCGATGCACATGAGCCCGGCGTAGGCGATCACGCGGTCCAGCGCGTCCACGGCGACAAAGTAGCTGCGGGTCTCGGGCTGCGCGAGTTCGTCCTCGAACATCTGCAGCGGCCACGCATCCAGCGGGAAGAGCGCGCGCTCCAGTTCCTCCACCGCGGCAACATCCGCGCCGGTCATCGTCCGGATGCGGCCGGCCCCGGTACCGGTGTTGCCGGCGGCGTTCACAGCGCCCGCTTCCGCGGCCCGGGTACCTTGGCGTCGGATTCGCGCAGGTAGAGCGGGGTCGTGTCCAGCAGCGGCAGTCCCCGGACCAGCTTGACGACGGCGGTGCGGCCGAGCGCTTCGGCGGTGGGCTGGGTGCCGGTGAAGCCGGGGACGGACCTCAGCAGCTCCGGGTAGAGGCCGGCGCCGCGCCCATAGACGGGCAGCTCCGGAACGTCGGCCGGCGCCGAGACATGCGGGCCGTCGATCAGCTGATGCGTGCCGCCGGTGCTGAAGTAGCGGGCCCAGTAAACTTCCTTGCGCCGGGCGTCTGTCGCCACGATGAACTCGTCCACGCCCTGGCGCCAGGCGTCCAGCGCGGCGTCGACGGCGATGGCATCCAGGCTCATCACACCGTGCAGCGGCTTGCGCCACGCGAAAGCCAGCGAACGCGCCGTCGCGATGCCGGAGCGCAGCCCGGTAAACGGCCCCGGTCCTACGCCGACCACCAGCGCGTCCAGCTGCGTCCCGGCCACGCCGGCGGATGTGAGGATCCCGTGGATGCCCGGTGCCAGCACCTCGGCATGGGTCCGCGTGTCTTCGGTGGCGAACGTTCCGAGGGTCTCTCCCTCTCCGGTCAGCAAGGCCGCACTGGCGATGGCGGAGGTATCAATGGAGAGGATCAGCACCCCACCATTTTACGCGGTTACGGCGTGCAGCCCGTCCGCACGCCGTCGAGGACCTCCTCTAACGGAAACCCGCCGATTCCCGGAAGGTCCCTCTGCGGCCGAAGGGACCGGCCGGCGTGATGCCGGGCCGGTCCCTTTCGGAGCCCTGAATCCGTACGTTCCTAGGACCTCGGACTCAGCCCCGGTTGTACATGACGTGCTTGGTGCGGGAGAAGTCCTCCAGGGCGTAGATCGAGAGGTCCCGGCCGTAGCCGGAGCCCTTGAATCCGCCCCAGGGCACCTCGTTGGCGATGACCAGATGCGAGTTGACCCAGACCGTGCCGAAGTCCAGTTGCCGGGGGACGGACAGCGAGCGGGCGGCGTTGGAGGTCCATACCGAGGCGGCGAGCCCGTAGATCGTTTCGTTGGCCCGGCTCACGGCTTCCTCGTCCGTGCCGAAGGTCTCCACCGAGACGACCGGGCCGAAGATCTCCGTGCTGGTGATCGCGGCACCGGCCGGCACGTTCGTGACCACGGTGGGTTCGATGAAGTAGCCCGGACCTTCCAGGGCGTTGCCGCCGACGGCGATCGTGAGGCCCTCCTTGCGGATGTCCTCCAGCGCGGCCAGCACCCGCTTGTAGTGCGCCCCCGAGATCATGGAACCGATTTCGACGTCGTCGCCCGCCCCCGGAGCACCGACGGAGATTTCGCTGACCTCGCGCACCAGCAGTTCGGTGAACTTCTCCGCCACGGACTCGTGGACGAGGACGCGGCACGCCGCACCGCATTCCTGGCCGCCGTTCCAGAACCCGGCCTCGCGGACACCCCGGGCCGCGGCTTCCAGGTCGGCGTCGTCGAAGACAACAACGGGCGCCTTGCCGCCCAGCTCCAGATGCACGCGCTTGACCGTGGAGGCTGCGTTCGCGGCGACCTTCTGGCCGCTGCCCACGCTTCCGGTGATGGCGACGAGGTCCACATCCGGGTGCGCCGAGATGCGGTCTCCCACGATGCGCCCCGACCCAGTGATGATATTCAGCACGCCGGCGGGAACCTCGTCGGCAATGAGCTCGGCCAGCTTCAGCGTGGTCAGCGGCGTCTGCTCCGAGGGTTTGAGCACCAGCGTGTTGCCGGCGGCCAGGATCGGTGCGATCTTCCAGGCGGCCATCAGCAGCGGGTAGTTCCAGGGCGTGATCACGCCGACGACGCCCACGGGTTCGCGGAAGATCACCGAGGTGTGGTTTTCCGCGTAGTCGTCCGCGCCCAGCGTGGTGAAGGCGCGGCCGGCGCCGGCGGAAAACCGGAAAGTGTCGATGGCGCTCGAGATATCGTCTTCGGCTACGGCAGCCGGCTTCCCGGTGTTGGCCGCTTCGAGGGTTTCGAGGAGTCCCCGGTTGGCCTCGATGATGTCCGCGATGCGCAGCAGGACTGCCGAGCGGTCCTTGGGCGTCGTCGCCGCCCAAGACGCCTTGGCCGCGACGGCTGCGGCGACGGCGGCATCGACGTCCTCCACGGAACCGTCGGGAACCTGCATCAGGACTTCTTCCGTGGCGGGGTTCTCCACCTCGCTGGTCGCGGCCGAACTCGGGGCCGTGAACCCACCGTCGATGAACTGGCCGAACGGCGGGAGGGAGGGAGCCGGGGCGGCTTCCGCCCTGCGGACGGTGAAGAGGGCTGTGCCTGAGGTCGTCATGGTTTTTTCCTTAAGCCTTGTTATTAGCGGTTGGAGCGGGCCGCGGGCCCGGTGCGGCTATTCGCGTCGCACCAGGCCCGCGGCGCCGGAAGGCGGTCAACGCCGTCGTTAGTGCGAGAACGCCGCGGCTGCTTCGGTGAGGGTCTTGCCCTTGGTTTCCGGGGCGAGCCACTGGGAGAGAGCGGCACCGGCGAGTGCGACGGCGGCGGCGATCAGCATGGTGGGACCGGCCCCGAGGCTCTCCATGGACATCGGCAACAGGAAGATACCGATGCCTGCCCCGACCCGGCTGACGGCGGCCGCGAAACCGGTACCGATGCAGCGGATCTCGGTCGGAAGGACTTCGCCCGGGTACACGTTCGTCAACGTGTTGTAGCCGGCGTTGAAGAACGAGAAGACCAGGAAGAGGATCAGCACGACGGGCGCCGGCGCTCCTGCCCACAGCCCGATGATCGCGAGGACGACGCCGCACAGCCACTGCGGCGGAACAGTCAACAGCCGCCGGCCGGCCTTTTCGATCAGCAGGAACGTGACTATGACCCCGGCCAGGGCGACGGCAGAGAGCCCGACTCCGCCGGCCAGTCCGCCGGCGAGGCCGTACTGCTGCAGCACGCTGTCGGCGAAGGTCGCGATCGCGAAGTACGGTGTCACCGCGCAGAACCAGAACCCCGAGATGAACAGCGTGGAGCGCCAGTGCTCCTTGGAGAACAGCATCCCGAAGCTGCCCTTGCGGACGTCCTCATGCTGGACATCGTCGAGCGCGTCGTCCGGCATGTACTTCGCGGCGAGGGCGCGGGCCTCGTCCTTGCGGCCCTCGCTCCACAGCCAGCGTGGCGACTCGGGCAGTCCGAGCCGGGCCAAAAACAGGGCCACCGCGAGGAAGGTACTGGTGCCCAGGATGAAGTGCCAGCTGAGCTCGGTGTATTCGTTGAGCAGGTGGCCGGTCAGGAACGCGATCATGAAGCCGCCGTACCATGCGATCCCCATGGCGGCCATAAGCCGTCCCCGCAGGTGCGTGGGGGAAAACTCGGCCATCAGGGGCCAGCCGACCGCGTACTCGGTGCCGATGGCAATGCCCATCAGCAGCCGCACCACGATCAACCACACCGGTGAGTCGATGAAGAACTGCATGCCTGACGCGACAGCGAACAGGCCGATGTCGAACATGAAAATCGGTCTACGGCCCCACTTGTCGGCGGCCACGCCGCCCAGAGGGGCGCCGATCAGGATGCCGACCAAGGCGGCTGCAGCGATCAGGCCTTCCCAGAACGCCGTGAGCTGCAGGTCTTCGGCCATCGTTCCCGCGACCGGTCCGATGATGCCGAGGACGTAGCCGTCCAGGATCATGCCGCCGATCAGGACGCTGACCATTCTGATCAGGAATCGTCGCTTGTCTGCCGCTGCGCCCGCGTGCGAACGGGCCGCCGGGTTCTTTGTCGATGACATGGCTTACTCCTGCGGGGTTGGGATAGACGAGGTGGCTTTTGCCTTGGTCGCGATGTTGAGAAGCTGGCATTCGGGCATTTTGGCCTCCCGGTCGTGGTGTTATCCGACCGGTTGCTTCAGCGCGGACAGGGCCTGCCGGACCCGTGCAAGGTCCGTGGCGTTGAGCTCGGCCGTGGGGCGCCGGGGCTTGCCGGCCGGCAGCCCCTGCAGTGCCAGCCCGGCCTTGACGGACGGGATGAACGGCACGGACAGGAGCGCGTCGATGACCGGGTAGACGTCGTTCCACAGCTCGCGGGCACCGGTGAGGTCGCCGTCGGCGATCCGCCGGTTGACGGCGACGATCTCGTTCGGGACCACGTTGGCCGCCCCGGCCATCACGCCGGCGGCGCCTTCTGCGAGGGCGCTGTAGATGTAGGCGTCCCACCCGATGAAGGTCCCGATGACGTCGCGATGGTGGTGGATCAACTGCAGCGCCTGTTCCCAGTTCGCGCTGGAGTCCTTGATGTAGCGGACGTTCTCCACCTCCTCCGCCAGCGAGCGGACGGTGGCCGGGTCCAGGTTCACTCCGGTCACGGCAGGAATGTTGTACAGCATGATCGGGAGGTCGACCGCGCCGGCTACATCCTTGATGTAGGTGACGGTGTCCTCGACGGTCAGCGGCTCGTAGTACGGAGTGACCAGCATCAGCACGTCGGCCCCGGACTTCTCCGCGGCTTTCGAGAGGCGGATGGCTTCGGCGGTCGAGGTGGCGCCGGTCTGGGCGATGACCGGGACCCGCCCGTTTGTGTGCTCGATGACGGTGTCGATGAGGAGCAGGCGCTCCTCGGAGGACAGGGCACCGACCTCGCCCGTCGATCCTGCAGCCACGACGCCGTCTACGCCCCCGTCGATGGAGCGATCGACGACGCGCCGCAAGGTAGCGGTGTCGATGGTCTCGTCCGCGTTGAAGGGGGTGGACAGGGCGGTGAGGACACCGGTGAGTTCTGTAGTCATGAAGAGATTCCTCGTTTCGGTTCGGTAGAAGTGCGGCTGGGCGTTAGGCGACGATCGAGATGCCCGGGTTCGGCCGTGCCTGGCGCTGGGTGGCCAGCAGGCTGGCGGCTTCCTGTGCCGCCGAGAACCCGGAGGTGATCGAGCTTTCGGTGTAGAGGGTGCCGAGGAAGTCGCCGGCCAGGAAGACGCGGTTGGTTCCGCGCATGAGGGTGGACTGGAGCTTGGCCCGGCCGGGGAAGCAATAGGGCGAGGCCACCTCCCACCGGGCAGCCTTGGCCTCCACGACGCTGTCGGCGAAGCCGTGGCCGAGGACCTGGTCGAGATCGGCGAGGTGGGTCTGGATGACGTCCTCGTCGCTCTTCTCCAGCAGCGCGCGTCCGAGGCCGGCCGGCGAGAAGGTCATGAAGCTGCCGCCGGGTTTCCGCACGGACTCGGTGCCGCGGACGATGCTCGCCTGGTTCAGGGCGATCGCGAACGAGCGCTTCGGGGCCGCGATGGCGTAGATGTCGTCCCACGGCCGCGCCGAAGTCTCGTTGGTCAGGAAGGCCGTGCTGACGTGCGGGCCGTACTTGATCTGGCCGAGCGCGCCGCGCAGGTCCTCCGGCAGGTCCACACCGATGCGGTGCGAGACGTCCGCCGTCGTGGCGAGGACGACGGCGCGGGCCTCCACTTCGCGGTCGACCCCGCCCTGCGTGTAGCGGACGATGACGGAGTTCTTCTTGTGCACGACTTCGTGCACGGCGGCACCGAGCTGGATGCGGTTGCCCAGCGACGCCGCGATCGTTTCGGTCAGCGTCGACGGCCCGCCGACGATGCCGCGGTTCAGTCCCTGGCCGAAGCCCAGCACCAGGCTGAAGTACCCGATGCCCGCACCTGCCGAGATCTGGTCCATGTCGCCGGCCGAACGGGTCACCGTGGTCTTGAACAGCGCGGCCGCGTCCTCGCTCAGGTCGCCGATGTAGTCCTGGAAGGATTCCTCGTTATGGAAGTCGTAGATGCGCTGCTGGCGCATCGCCCCGGATTCCCCCGCCCGCTTCCGCACCACCCGGGTGTACTTGGCGACGCCGCCGACGACCTTCATCCCGCCGCGCAGCGTATCGATGCGGGACGAGAGGGACATGGGGATGCGGAACGGGTACGTGGCGATGTGTCCCTTGCGGATGAACTTGCCGTTCATCGACAGGGCCTGGAGCGAGCCCGGGATCTCGACGGCGGAAACACCGACCTCGCTGAGCAGCGCGTCCGTGGACGACCCGGCCCCGGCGAAGACGTGTCCGCCCCAGTTCAGCCAGTAGTCGCCCCGGCGCTCCGAGCGGATCCGCCCGCCCACGCGCCCGTCCGCTTCCAGCAGCAGCGTGTCCCAGTGCCGCAGCCGCCACCCGGCGGAAAGACCGGCGAGTCCGGCGCCGACGATTACAACATCTTTCATCTGTTCCAACTTCCTTTCCGGATCCCCTGCACAGGAGGGCCGCAGTCCCTATGGGGACGACCGTTCCGCGGTGCTTTGCAGCTTCTAGCGGGCTGACGGGGCTTTGTGATCTGGCTAACGTGATGTGCCTTACATCAAAGATAATTTGTGATCACACATCACACAAGGCGGTGGGGAGAAGTTTTTTTGAGGCCCCACTCCCGCGCCGCCGATGTCGGGTCAGTGGCGGCGATATATTTGATCTGTGGTCATATCCAAGCGCGTCGAGTCAACCTTGCTGACCGACCAGGTGTACTCGATGATTCATGAGGCGATCCTGAACGGGGACCTGCCGGCCGGTTCCCGCCTGCGCATCCGGGACCTTGCCGCCCAGGTTGGAACCAGCGTGATGCCGGTGAGGGAAGCGATCCGCCGCCTGGAAGAAGCCGGACTCGCCGAACGCGAGCCCCATAAGGGCGCCGTGGTCAAAGGCCTGACCCTGGAGGAACTGATCCACGTCTACGACGTGCGCCGCCTTTTGGAGGTCGAGGCAGCGCGCCTGGGGAGCCGGAAGGTCACGTCCGAGGACGTCGACAAGATGCAGGACGAATACACCCGGATGCGGACCGCGATTGCCGAGGGCCGCGTCATTGCCCTCCTCGACCACGATGAGGAGATGCTGGCCACGCTGTACAACGCCTCCGGAAACCCTGTGCTCGTACAGCTGATCCGCGCGCTCTGGCAGCAGTGCCGGGCCTACAAGATCGTCGGGGCCAAAGGCAGCCTGAACGACGGGGGCGACGATACGCTCTGGCGCTACCAGCAGGACCTGATTGCCGCGGCCCGGAACCATGACGCCGTCGCTGCCGCCTCAGTGAACGATGCCTCGCTGCTGGACGCGACAGGCCGCATCAAGGCGCTTCTGGCGGCGCAGAACGAGGGCTAAGCGCCCGGCCGCAGACCGCTACGCCGCAGGCTCAGCGTTCCACGGCGTTAAGACCGCACCATTCGGCGATGAAGAGGGCAATCGACTTAGTGATGCGGCGGACGGACTCGATGTCGACGCGCTCGTCGTAGCCATGGATCGCCTCGGAGACCGGCCCGTAGACCAGCGTCGGGGTGTCCGCGTAGAGCGTGAAGACGCGGCCGTCGAGGTAGCCGGGGGTGACGAAGGACTGAAGTTCCTTCCCGAAGACATCGCGGTGCGCGTCTTTGAGGACGTTCTCGGCGTCGCTGCCTTCCTCAAGCACGTAGCCCTCGGCGAAGAATCCCGTGCGCACGGCTTTGGCGCGGATTCCGTTGCCCTGCTCGTCCGCCGTGATGCCCTCGAGTAGCTCGGTGATCTGCTTCCACACGCTTTCGGCCGACAGGCCCGGGTAGAGCGCCACCCGCAGGTCGACGTGGCACCAAGCCGGGACACTGGAGGGCCAGTCCCCGCCCCGGATGCCGCCCATGTTCAGGTTGATCGGGTGGGCGAGGTCTTCGAAATACCGGTGCGCGGCGCGTTCGTCGTTCCACTCTGCTTCCAGGGAGCGGAGCTTGCCCACGACGTAGTAGGCGGCGTCGATGGCGTTGAATCCCGCGAGCATCTCCCGGGGATGGGTCGGCTGTCCCGCGACCTCGAGGCGGAACCAGATGACGCCGACGTTCGCCCGTACCAGCATGTCTTCCTCAGGCTCGGGGATGACCACGGCGTCGGCCCGGTACCCCCGGAGATGGGCGGCCAGCGAGCCGTTGCCGGTACACTCCTCCTCCACTACGGACTGCAGGTGGATCCTGCCGGCGGGTTCGAAGCCCGCGGCGCGGACCGCGTCGAAAGCGAAGAGGTTGGCGGCGAGTCCGGCCTTCATGTCGCCGCTGCCCCGGCCGTACAGCCAGCCCTCCTTCACATAGGAATCCCACGGTGAAGCAGACCACTGCTCCGCGGGGCCCTCGGGAACCACGTCGACGTGGCCGTTGAGGATCAGCGAGCGTCCGCGCTCCACGTCGGGCGTCCAGGTGCCGACAACATTGACCACCTCGTCATAGGAGACGGCGATGGCCCCGGCCCCGGGGTGGGCGGAGAGCTCCTCGGGATCCAGTTCCCAGCGGTCCATTTGCAGGCCCCGTTGTTCCATGGCCTCGAACAGCAATTGCTGCGCGCTGCCTTCCCGGGTGCGCAGGGAAGGATGGCGGACGAGCTCCTGGGTGAAGGCGATCTGGGCGTCGAAGGCCTCGTCCACAGCGGTCAAGATGCGGTCGCGAACGTGCGGATCGAGGGACATCATGTTCTCCAGTCGGTTCCGGCGGACGGAGTAATCGAAGCTCCGGGACAAGGTCGGCGATGCCGCAAAAACCGGCACCGCTTCGAGTCTCTCTGCGTTTACCGGCCCAAGGAAGAGCAGTTTCGCACCGACAACGCCGCCGGGCGTGTGCCTTTGCACAATGCTTCGAGCCGTTTCCTTCTGCCTCGAATCTCAGTTTTTCTTGAGCTCCTCGGCGAGCATCACGATGATGCCGCTGGGCCCGCGGACGTAGGTGAGCTTGTAGATGTCCTCGTAGGTCGCCACGCCGCGAAGCGGACGGCAGCCGTGCCGGGCGGCGATCTCCAGGGCTTGGTCGATGTCGTCGACCGAGAACGCGACGCGGTGCATGCCGATCTCGTTGGGACGGGTGGGCTCCGTCTCGATCGCTTCGGGGTGGATGTACTCGAAGAGTTCAAGGCGGCCGTGGCCGTCCGGCGTCTGGAGCGTCGCAATCTTCGCATGGTTCCCGTCGAGGCCGACGGCGGTGTCGGTCCACTCCCCGCTGACCGTGTCGCGGCCGACAACCGTGAGGCCGAGGTCCGTGAAAAAGGAAATCGTTGCTTCGAGGTCGCGGACGGCGATGCCGACGTTCTCAAGTTTGATGGCCATGCGTTGCAGGCTACCGAGCCGGGCCGTATTGCTCCAGAGCCAGGGCGCCCAAACCGTAAACTGTCGCGACCCCCCGACTCAGCCAATCGAAAACCCGGCCCTTGATTGGCCGGTCCCCGCATTTTGGGCCGTCAGCGGTGGACTGCCCGGTCGATCGCGCGGGCGAGATCCCGGTACAACGCGCCTGAAGGACGCGCGTTCAGCTGGGCACGGTCTTCTGCCACGGCGAGATGGTAATGCCCGGACTCGCCGGCATTGATGAACGTTTCCGGGTGGCCACTCTCGGGCTCCACCAGCAGCTGCCAGATGAACCAGGGCTGTCGCCACATGTTCACCAGCACCGGGTCGGCGCCCTCAGGCACCGGGACCGTCTCGCCACCGAATCGGCGGTTGACCGTCTGGAGGTCGATGGACAGCGGTTCGGACGCGAGGCTCCAGGCAGGGGCGATCCCTACCCAGGCCGCGATGGCCGGATAGAGGTGGCCCAGGGCCAGGAAGTCCAACTGGTGTCCGGCCTGCGAATTGCCGGCAAGGAATCGGTCGTAGGACGGGCCCGCCAGGACCAGGCAACCCTCCGGGCCGAGCCACGCTTGGAAGACCGAGGCCCGGCCGCCGAACTGCGCTGCGATGCGCAGCGAGGCGACGGAATCCCGCCAAGGGCTGGTGACCAACCGGCCCTGTCCGGTCAGCTTGCCCTTGTCCGTCAGCAGACCTGCCGACACCAGCTGGTCCAGTTCGGCCGCTTTGCCGGCGATGCCGAAGCGCCCAAGCCTGCCGGACTCCGCGGCGGTCTGCAGCAACTGGAGACTGCCAGCGGTGAGCCAGGGCCCCTGGGAGACGTACGGCTGCCGGGCAGCGATGCCGGAGAGCTGCTCAAGCTGTTCGCCGGTGTGCACGGATGCGAAAGCCTCGGTCCGCGGCTCCTTGTGGGGAAACGCAGCCATCAGCCGGCCCT
This sequence comes from Arthrobacter mangrovi, assembly GCF_026011795.1. Lineage (GTDB taxonomy): Bacteria > Actinomycetota > Actinomycetes > Actinomycetales > Micrococcaceae > Crystallibacter > Crystallibacter mangrovi. The sequence goes on from NZ_BRVS01000005.1 coordinate 367,982, forward strand.
CCGGAACTCGATCTTGGCGGCCAGGTAGCCGAACAGCTCGTCAAACGCCGTCAACTGGGTGGCCGCGCAGGTTGCCGTCACGTCCACGGCGCGGCCGTTCACGGCGAAGGTCCAGCGCTGGACATGCAGGACCTGGTTCCCCAGCTGGTGGGTGTACTCGATCTGCCGTCCGTTGCCGGCAGGGTGCGGCCAGATGTTGCAGGCGATCAGGTGTGCCCGGTCCAGCTCGGCGATGGCGGCGGCCATCGCGAAAGTGGACAGTTTGGCGATGGATCCATCGTACGGCTGGCTGGTCACCACGACGTTGGGCCGGAATGCGCCGTTCCCGGCCGGCGGGGCGAGCAGCACCAGATCGGTCCCTTCGGTGCGTTGCCGGGACCAGCCGGCCGGACAGGGGATCCGAATGTCGTTCGTGGTTTCGACCGGACAGTCCTCCGGGCCGGACGCTGTCATCGGCGTCCCTTCTGCTGCAGGCGCAGCGGTTCCTCGTGTTCGGCGGTGCGGACCCAGGCCGGGCGCATGAAGCGCGGGAGCCAGACGATACTCAGCAGCGAAACCAGGATGCCGGCCAGGGCCGGAAGAAGTACCGCCGCCGTGACAGCATCGGGCGCTCCGGTCTCCGCCGCCCAGGCCGCCAGCGGGGCGAGCATGAATCCGATGCCGCCGTAGAGCAATCCGAGGCCCGGGTAGCTGCGGATCCCCGGGACCAGCCCCCCGTAGGCCAGCCAGCGCCGCCAGCGCCCGGAGTAGGCCCGCCACCCGGCAACCGCCATCGCCGCCCCGGCCGCGACGGCCGCTAGTCCCACAGAGAGTTCCACGCGCTCTTCAATCCCTCGCCTACTTTTTCGCCCAATCCGCTGCCGATCGCACCGCCGGCAATACCGCCCACGATACCGCCGACGACGGCACCGACCGCAGTTCCGGGGCCGGGGAAGATGGACCCGATGGCTCCCCCGAGGATTGCGCCGCCCTTGGCGCCGGCCCAGGCTCCCGCCGCACCGCCGGCCAGCGACGTCCCTCCGACGATAACCACGTTCTCGGCCGCGCTGGCCGCCCGCTGGCCGTCCGTCCAATCAGGATGGTTGGCCAGATCCTCGTTGTACTGTGTCGAGCCTTGTTCCCAGATGGTCATGCCCGCATCCAGCACAAACAGGCCCCGGCCGGCGTTCTTGGCCCAGGCCGGCGGAGTAACCGCGTCCGGATCCAGTCGGAGTTCGGGACGCGGCCGCGCATACGCGTCCACGTCGATCGGCGGCCGGCTCACGTCTACGGTCGAACCGAGGGGCGCGAGGAGGCCCGAAGAGGTCCGGACCCACTTCTGCCCGCTGGCGTCGATGAAGTCGTATGCCATGTCGTCCACGTGCAGCGGCCCCTCCAGCCGCAGCGGCGGACCGGGCTGCAGGTCGAAAACGCGCGGCTCGGTAACAACCTCCAGCGGCTTTCGCACATGGACCGGTGACTGGTGCACGTGCTCCAGGATGGTTTCGGCGATGTCTTTGTTGGCACCCAGCGCGTCAACCCAGCCGGGCGTTTCGAGCTGGCCGGAGGCAGCGCCGATGGCGGCAATGCACCGGGCTTCGGCTTCCTCGTAGTCCTGCACGAGCCTGTCCACCCGGCCCTGCAGTTCGATGCCGGCCCGTACCTGTTCCGGTGTCTGCTCCACGCCGGTCGGGAGGCAGGAGCCGGCCTCGGCCAGGAGGTTCGCGTAGCGGGTCTTGAAGCCTGCCGATGCAGCCGCAAAGTCGGACAGCGCATCCCGCAGCAGGCCTGCCACCGTGCGGGCCTCGTCGCCGTAAGCCCGGACCTTGTCGAAGGCCCGGACGGCCTGATCCGCTTCGGGCGCGCGGTAGACCGCGCCCAGGCCGGACCACACCGCATGGCAGTTGTCCGCGATGCTGTTGGCCGCTGCGCCCGCGGTGGCAATGGCCTCGGCCTGGGTATCCAGTGCGTCCGGGTCGGCGAAGTCCGGGAGGGCGGCAAACGAGACGTTCACCCCTGCGGCACCTTGGACGCGCTCTCCTGCGCACGGGCAGCCATTTCCATGTCGCCGGCCTTGTACCAGTTGATGGCTTGGGCCGTGCCGTTGCATGCATTGGTGGCACGGACGGTCGCATTCGACAGCAGCAACCCGAGGTAGTCGGAGTGCGCCGCTTCAAGCGCCGCTTTGATCCCTGTGCTCCCGCAGGCTCCACCCGCGGCTTCGACTGCGGCCAGCATGTCTTTCTCCACGTCGTGGAATTCCAGCATCTCCTCCGCTGTCTGCGCGACGATTCCGCTGGACGCTGCGACGTCGATATCCCAGGCCGCCATTCCCACCACTTTCTGTCCCTTGCGCGGATTTCTGCATCCCCGCCGGATCCACTCTAGGACAAAGGTTTCAGTGGCCGCGATGGGGAGAACTCCCCCTTCGGGGCCGCTGCCGCCTGCCCCTCGTTCCGGCCTCCAAAAGTCAGCCGCAGCCTTCCTGTAAGCGCGCATCTTCGACTGCGTCCCGCAGTGTGTGCCAGACGAGGGAGGAGGACTGCGGCGCGAGCTGCACGCCGCCGTCGTTGTTGAGCCCGAAGAGGTAATGGCCGGCCGGACCCGCGTTGACGAAACCTCGGCGGAAGCGGCCCGCGCCGACGGTGGCGACCCAGACAAACCACGGTTCGCCCCACATCCGGCGCAGCTGCGGGTCCGCTCCCTCGGGCGGCGGCGTCCGCCGGTCCAGGATGCGCCGTTCAAAGTGTTTCCGCTGCACCCTGCTGGCCGGGGCGGCTTCCGTCCATGCCGGACCGAGGCCTGCCCAGGCAGCCATGGTCGACGCCGTGTCCTCGACCCCGGCGACATCCAGCTGGACCATGCTGCCGCCGGCGCCCGACTCGTACCCGAGCAGCAGCGCCCGCGCCGAGGTTCCCGCCACCACGGCGGTCCAGCGGCGCCCGACCCACAGCTGCAGGCTCGTCCGCGTCCCTTGGTGCCAGCCGTCGATCCGGGCCGTTGTCTGCGCCGTCTGCACGGCGTACCGGAAGAACCGGGCGTCCGCGGTATAGACGCCGCGGGAGTCGGTGAGGCCCCAGCTGCCGAACTCGCGGGCGAGATGCGGCCGGCGGAGCGCGGCGGCCTTCCCGAAGCGGTGCTGCGCCGAGTTGGCCAGGACAGAGGCGGCCTCGGCGGACAGCCAGGGGCCGGTCGAGAAGTAGCCCTGCGCCTCGGCCAGGCCGGCCAGTTCCTCGGGCATTCCCCCGGCCGGGTCCCCGCCGAACGGGACGGGTCCGCCTCCGGATCGGACTTCGGGCCGCAGCACGGTGCTCATGCGGCCGCCTCGTCCCACTGGAGCGAGGCCATCATCGCGTCGAAGGAGCCGCGCACCAGCGGCACCTGCCCCACCGTGCTGCTGGCGACGACGTCCAGGCAGCGTTGCTCCAGCTTCAGGATCCAGCGCCGGACCAGCACGGTGGTTTCGCCGATCCGGTAGGTGAACTCAAGCCGGCGGCCCGGGCGGCCGGCGTGTTCGAGCGGTTCGCTGGCGATCAGCAGCGGGTCCTCGTACTGCCGTTGCGCTTCCTGCGCGGCCCGCAGCGCGATGCGCGGAAGCGGCTCGTCGGAAAAGTAGCTGACAATGACCAGGCTCGGCCGAAAGGTCCAGGCCGGAAGGCCTGCGAGGGCGGCCACCAGCTCGGTGTGCTCCACCGGCACCCGTTCCCAGCCCTCCGGCGTTGCCACAGCGACGGCGAGCGGCGGATGGATCGTCCTTTTCACCCATCCCGCCAAGCCCGCACTCCTTGTCAACGCCGTATCGCGCCTCCCAGCCTAGGCCCGGACCGGTCCGCGCCGCGATGGGGAGGACTCCCCATCGCACCTCGTGCCGGGGCAGCGGCAGGTCAGAACGGGCCGTGCGACGCCCAGCGCGGTCCGTACGCGGCGATGCTGATCAGCCGGTCCTCCGTTTCATCCGGCTCATCGAAGTCAAGGACGACGGCGGCGCTACCGCCGCCGTCGCCCGCGCCGGAAGGGCCTGCGGCCGGCCCGGTTCCGGTGGAGCGGTGCAGGCTGATGTCGAGCCAGCTGTCGGCCAGATGCTCCACGCGGCCGCGGCCCCACTCGACGACCGTGACGGAGCTGTCCAGGGTGTTCTCCAGGTCGATGTCGTCGATCTCCGCGTCCGACTGCAGCCGGTAGGCGTCCACATGCACCAAGTCGGGCCCTTCGCCCAGGGACGGATGCTCCCGCACCAGCACGAAAGTCGGCGAGATGATTCCCGGGCGCACGCCGAGGCCTTCGCCCAGGCCCTGCGTGAACGTCGTTTTGCCGGCGCCCAGCTCGCCGGTGAGGACCAGCAGGTCACCGGCCCGAAGCTGCGCACCTATCCGCTTGGCCAGCGCCTGCGTTTCGGCGGCACCGGCCACCGGATACTCGGCGCTCCAGGCGGGTCCGGCCGCCGGGGTGCTCATTCCGCGCTCCCGGCGGGCGCACCGCCGTCGTCAACGGGTGTCTGGCCGAGGTAGACCCGGGGCACCCGGGGACTGATCCGGGTGACGATCTCGTAGTTGATGGTGCCGGACGCCGCCGCCCAGTCCGCAGCCCCCGGAACGTCTTCGCCCGCGCCGAACAGGATGACTTCCTCGCCGACAAGGTCGGGCGCCTCGGCGGTCCGCAGGTCCACCACGAACTGGTCCATCGCCACCCGGCCGACGACGTCGTAGCGCTTGCCCCCGATGGCCACCTGGGCGCCGCTGGCGTTGCGCGGAATGCCGTCCCCGTAGCCCATCGGCACGAGTACCAGCGTGCTGGGCCCCTCCGTCCGGTAGCGCAGCCCGTAGGACACACCCTGGCCCTCCGGCACGCGCTTGCAGTTCGCCACCTTGGCGCGCAGCGTCATCGCGGGCCGAAGCTTGAGGTCTTCGGGGCGCTCGTTTTCGAACGGGGAAAGGCCGTAGGTGCCAAGACCCACGCGCACCATGTCGAAATGGGCGTCGGGACGGCTCAGGGTGCCCGGCGTGTTGGCCAGATGGCGGACTTCGAGGTCCATCCCGGCGTCCTCGGCGACGGCCACGGCTTCGCGGAAGCGGTCGATCTGCTCGTCCGTTTCCGGCCGGTGCGGCTCGTCCGCCACGGCGAGGTGGGAGAACACGCCAACCACGCGCAGCAGCCCCTCTTCCTGGAAGGCGGACGCCTGGCCGATCAGCTCCTCCCAGCGATCCGGCGGGCAGCCGTTGCGTCCGAGGCCGGTGTCGATCTTCAGCTGCACGCGGGCAGGCCGCTGGACTTCCTTGGCAGCGGCAGCCACGTGTTCGAGTTCCCAGCCGGAGATGCCGATGTCGATGCTGGCCGTGATGGCGGCGGCGAAATCGCTGTCCGGAGTGTGCAGCCAGGCCAGGACGGGAGCCTCGATGCCGGCCGCCCGCAGGGCCAGGGCCTCGGTGATATGGGCGACGCCCAGCCAGGAGGCTCCGGCTTCGAGGGCCGCGCGTGCCACCGGAAGCGCTCCGTGCCCGTAGCCGTCCGCCTTGACCACCGCCATCACGCGGGCGGGCTCGGCCACTTGCAGGAACTGCCGGATGTTGTCCCGGATGGCCTCCAGATCAATGACGGCCTGGCGGTCAAAACTCTCGGATGCTGCTGAATTCACCACTCCATTCTTCCACTTGGCGCCCGCGGCTCCGTCCAGCCCGTCCGGCGATTGTGCAGAACCCGCACCAAAGCGGCCTTTGCGGAGGCGACAGCCACGGAAGCTTCTGTGGAAGCGTCCGGGGAATCAGAGCGGACCCAGGTCCCCGAGCACCCGGCGGATGGCCAATTCGTGCGCCACGGCGTTGAAGCGGTAGAGCGTTTCTCCGTGCGCGGCCAGATAGGCGTTGCACTCCCGGAACAGTTCCTCGTTCACCCTTGCCTCAAGCTGCTCCAGCTCGGCGCGGGTCAGGGTAGACAGATCCCGCGGAAAGTCGTCCGACGGCCTCAGTGCGGAGAACGGCATACCCGGGTCCTTTCTGCAGCTGCCCCACTGCCTGTGGTTGCTGCCGGCAGATTCCCCACCATCCGCCGGACTGCGACTTCTCCATTTGAACCCGCTTCTCCCCCGCCCGCAAGCCCCGGGAACCCACTAAATTTGCCGCCCCCGGGCACCGGACGTGGACTGCTGATATTGGGCGTGCCAAGGTGGGAACCATGCCCACCGAGGACGACGTGCGCCGGCTCTGCCTGGACCTCCCTGGCGTCACGGAGCGGCCCAGTTGGGGCCGCCCTGCCTGGTTCGCCCGCACCCTCATGGCGCGCATCTGGGAGCCCGGCGTGCTGACCGTCAAGACCCGCGAGCGCGAGGCCCTCGCCGGGACGGACCCGGAAACCTTTTTCTGGACGCCGCACCACGAACGGTCCCCCAACCTCGTACTGGTCCGGCTGGAGCGCGTCGCGCCGGACGAACTCGGCGAACTGCTCGACGAGTCCTACCGGATAGCAGGACCGCCCGGAAGTAGCCGGCCGTAGCGGCTTCTTCCGGGCGGTCGGGTCGGGCAGGGGCCAGGCCGGGCTAGCGGACCCCGACGGGTTCCGGCTCGGGCTCGCGCGGCCCCGGCGCCGACAGCTTGGCACCTTCGACGTCCACATCCGGCAGGATCTTCTCCAGCCACCGCGGCATCCACCACACGGACTTGCCCAGCAGGTGCATCGCCGCCGGGATCAGCGTCATGCGCACCACGAACGCGTCCAGCAGCACCCCGAGCGCCAGCCCGAAGCCGATCGGCCGGACCATGGTCAGGTGCGAGAAGACGAAGCCGGCAAAGACCGAGACCATGATGATCGCCGCGGCGGTGACCACCTTGGCGCCGTGGTTGAAGCCGCTGACCACCGCGGCCCTGGCATCCTCGCCGTGCGCATAGGACTCGCGCATCCCGGAGACCAGGAACATCTGGTAGTCCATCGCCAGCCCGAAGAGCACGCCGATCAGGATCATCGGCAGGAAGCTCAGGATGGGGCCCGGATCATGCACGCCGAAGACGCTGGAGAGCCAGCCCCACTGGTAGATCGCCACCACGGCCCCGAAACTGGCACCGAGCGAGAGCAGGAATCCGGCGGTCGCCAGCAGCGGTACCAGGATGGAGCGGAACACCAGCAGCAGCAGGATCAGCGACAGCCCGATCACGATCGCCAGGTACACCGGCATCGCGTCCGCCAGTTTGTCGGACACGTCGATCTGCATGGCGGGCTGCCCGGTGACGGAAATTCCGACGCCGGTGCTCGCCTCGATACTGTCGGCCTGCGCCCGCAGGTTGTGGACGAGCTCCTCGGTGCTCTCGGCCGCCGGCCCTTCCTCCGGGATGACCTGCAGCGCCGCGGTGCGGCCGTCGTCGCTGGTTCCGAACGGCACCGCCGCCGTCACGTACTCCAGGCCCCGCAGTTCGCGGGAGACCTGCAGCAGCTTCTCGTCGGCCTCACTCCCCTGCAGCCCGTCCGGCAGGTCAGCCACGACCACCAGCGGGCCGTTGATGCCCTCGCCGAAGCTGTCGCCGAGCTGCGTGTAGGCGCGGTAGGCGGTGGAATCCGCCGGCTCCGAGCTGCCGTCGGGCAGCCCCAGCCGCAGCTGCGTGGCCGGCACCGCCATCACGCCGAGCAGCGCCACGCCGGCCACCAGTGCCAGCCACGGCCGGCGGGTGACGACCCGCGCCCAGCTCCGCTTGGGATCGTTCACCGACGCGGCATCCGCCGTCGTCGTTGCCGCGCTGCCCTCCGCGGGACCGGACATGCCCGCCCTGGCCCACGCCCGCTTCGAGAGGATGCGCCTGCCGATCACGGCGAGCATCGCCGGCGTCAGGGTGAGGGCAACGACGACGGCGACGGCCACCGTCGCGGCCCCGGCCAGTCCCAGCACGGTCGGAAACGGGATGCCGGGCACGGCGAGCGCCGCGAGCGCGATGATGACGGTCAGGCCGGCGAACAGCACGGCGTTGCCGGACGTGCCGGTGGCGCGGCCAATGGATTCCTCCAGCGGCATGCCGGCCAGCAGCTGGGAACGGTGCCGGTTGACGATGAACAGCGAGTAGTCGATGCCCACGGCCAGGCCCAGCATCAGCGCCAGCACCGGCGAGACGGAGCTCATCTCGACGACGCCCGAGAGCGCGATCGTGCCGCCGACGCCCACGCCGACGCCGACGATGGCCATGAGCAGCGGCAGGCCGGCCGCGATCAGCGTGCCGAGCATGATCACGAGCACCGCGGCCGCCACGGTGATGCCGATGATCTCGGCGGCGCCGAACAGCTGCGAGATGTCTTCGACGATGTCCTTGCTGTACTCGGCGTGCAGCCCGCTGACCAGCGCCGATTCGGTCATCTCCTGGACGGCCTCGCGGTCCTCCTTGGCGACCTCCATCATCGACTTCTCGAACTGGACCTGCATGACGGCGACGCTGCCGGTGTCGCTGACGAAGCGCACGCCCTCGGAGGACTGCTGCTGCAGCTTCGCGGCCTGAAGGTCGGCGACGCCGGACTCGTAGTCGGAGCGGCCGTCCTTCAGCTGCTGCTCGGCGTCGTCCAGCTTGGCCTCGGCCGCCTCGAGCTGGGCCTTCTGCGGCTCCAGCTGCGCGCGCTGGGCCTCCAGCTGGGCGCGGATCTGGGCCGCCATGGCGGGCTGTCCCGCGGCGTCGGCCTGGGCGGCCTGCGCCTCCGCGGCCTGCAGCTGCTCCTCGGCCGCGGCCAGCTGCGCCTTGCCGGGCTCGAGCTGCTGGCGTCCGGCATCCAGGTCCGCCTGGCCCTGCTCCAGCTTGGCCTTGGCCTCGTCGAGCTGGGCCTGGCCATCCTCGATCTGCTGCGGGGCGTCGTCCAGGGCGGACTGGAGCTCGAACGGATCGGTCGCGCTCTTGACCGCGTCGAGTCCGCCGAGGTCCTTGGCCAGCCGGGCGACCGCGTCCTGCTGTTCCTTGCTGAACTCCCCGCCGTCGTCCGTGCTGAACACGATGGTGCCCAGCCCGCCCGCGGCATCCGGCAGGCTGCCCTGCAGCTCGTCGAGCACCTGCTGGGACGGAGTGCCGGGAATGGAGAAGGTATTGGAGAGCGTGCCGGCGAAGGCGGCCACGGATCCGCCGATGGCCACCATCACCGCCAGCCAGGCCGAGATGAACCACCAGCGTTTGCGGGCGGCGAGTTTGCCGAGCGAATACAGCAGAGAAGCCATGGTCTAGGAGTCCTTGGGATCGTGGTTGATGCCGTTGATGTTGAAGCCGCTGCGGAGCAGGCCGATGCTCTCGAGCAGGTGGTTGTGGAATGACAGGGGGTCCGGGTTGCGCCCGGCGGCGGAGTCGGCGGCGGTCCGCATCGCCGCCTTCGCGCAGGCAACCAGCGACCCGGCGAGCGCGCGGACCAGCAGCTCGCCGGCGGCCGCGCCGAGCCTGACGGTCAGGCCGTCCTCGAGCTTCTGCTGGGCGCTGTTCCACAGCTGCAGCTGCATCCGCTCCAGCTGCGGGCTGTCCTCGGTCATGGCATAGACCTCGCACAGCACCGCCATCTGCTCGCGGCCCATGTCGCCGCCGAGGGTCGCCATGACCGCATCCACGATGGGCTCGTCCGCCGGGCGTTCGTCCAGCCGGCTGAAGGCCCCGTCGAGGAACTCCTCGATCGGACGGGCCACCGCCGCCTCGATGGAAGGAAAGTAGTTGAAGAAGGTCCGGCGGGAGACGCCGGCCGCATCGGCCAGGGTGTCCACGGTGAAGCCGCCGGGCCCCTGCTCGCGGGCCAATTTCAGGGCCGCGGCGGAAATGGCGTTCCGGGTGGCTTGCTTATTCAATTCGCGGCGGCTCGGTGAGGCCGCCGGAGAGGTTTCCTGCACCCGACAACTGTAGGGCCAAACTTGCACACAATGCAAACTTGCCCGGCATGCAACTGCTGCCTCCGCCAGCGCGGGGCCCATAAAGCGCCCCGGACGGTGCGCCGTCGAGCCGCCCTTGCCTGCCGGAGCACCATGGAGTGCACTGGGAGCCATGCGGTTCTTGCTCTGGATCCGGGCATTCGATGCCCGCTGACGCCCTTCAGGGAAACAACGACGACAGCGCGGGCGTCCGGCGTCCGCCCGCGGACTGGTTTGTGCTGCTGGAACGCGTCACGGCGGAGATTGCCGCACTCCTCGGCAACCGGCGGATTTGGCGGGACCTGCATGCCCGCGGCGCGGCCCTCGAATCGGAGGCGCCGGGCGGGCCGGCCACGTCCTGGCTGGCCGGGCTCTATTACCGGGACGCGGCGCTCGGCATCCGCCGGATGGTCGACGGCGACCGCCGCACCGGCTCGTTCAAGCAGCTGCTGCAGAAGATGGCCGAGGAGCCCAAGTACCTCGCCGAGGAATGGTTCCTCCACGGCAGCACCGGACCGCACCGCGAGGACCTGGCCGCGGCTTTCCGGGAGACGGCGGACCCCCAGCGCTTCGGCCACCTGAACCCGGCCGTCCCGCGCGCGGACCTCGCGGCGCTGTCCGGCCGTACCGCGGGCATCAAATGCTGGGTGGACCAGCACATCACCCATGCACAGCTGGATCCGCACTCGACCCAGCCTCCGCCGTCGGACATTGACGCGGCACTGGACCTGCTCGCCGCGCTGCTCGAGAAGTACACATTCCTGCTTCGACCCAATGGCGCGGACCCGGCTCAACCCGAAGGACCCGGCGGAGCGGAACCTATCCGCCCCGAAGGACCTGGCGCCGCCGGCGACTAGGGCAGAGGCCGGTCGCGCGCAGCCGAAGACCACCGGGCGGCGCAGTCCCCTCTGCGAAGCCGCCCGGCGGCCGGCATATTGATGACAGCGGCCGGTCGGACCGCCGCTACTTGCCGATGACGTCGCCGGCCCGGCGGGATTCGGCGGTGGCCAGCCGGTTCAGGGCCAGCGCACCGACGAGCAGGCCGAAATCGCGCAGCGCAACGTCGAAGAAGCCTGGCAGGACGAGCAGGTTGATGATGATGCCGAGGAGCCAGGCCGCCACGACGAGCGCGCCGATGCGCGGCCGCCAGGCGACGAGGATGCCGGCCAGGATCTCGACCACGCCGACGCCGTACATGAACTGCTGGGCGGAGACCGGGATGACCTGGGTGGCAACCGGGGCGAGGTACTGGGTCCAATCCGTGAGCAGGTTCGTGAACTTGTCGAGGCCGAAGAGAATCGGCGCGATGGTGAAGACCGTGCGGAGGAGCAGGAAGGCCTGGCGGACCGGGCTGTGTACGCCCGTGCGGGTGGCAATGCTGGGCTGGTGGGTAACCATGACCAATCCTTTCTAAAAGTAGTGGTAACTAACTTTAGAAAGCGTCGGCTGTTACGTCAATGGTTCTTGTTTTTAGAGTAGGATTTTTCCATGGGACACCGCAGCCATCCGGACGCCGTTACGGCCATCGCGGCCCTCGCGGACACCAACCGACGGTCCGTGTACGAGTTCGTCCTCGCCGCGGCCGCCCCGGTGAGCCGGGACGACGTCGCCGGCGCCCTCGGCATGGTCCGCGGCACGGCCGCCTTCCACCTGGACCGGCTGGCCCGCGAAGAACTGCTCACCGTCAGCTACCGGCGCCTGACCGGGCGCAGCGGGCCGGGCTCGGGCCGGCCCACCAAGCTCTACGCCCCCACCGTCCGCGAGGTCTCGGTCAGCCTGCCCCAGCGGCACTATGACCTGGCGGCCGAGCTGCTGGCAGCCGCCGTGGACGAATCGGCCCGGAGCGGAGAGCCCGTGCAGGAGACCCTCAGCCACGCGGCCGCACAGGCGGGCCGCGCCATCGGCGCCGAGGGCGCGCTGGAGGATTCACTGGCCCGCTACGGGTACCAGCCGGTGCGTGAAGACGACGGCAGCATCATCATGCGGAACTGCCCCTTCCACAGGATTTCGAAGACCCACACGGCCACGGTCTGCGGCATGAACCTCGACCTGCTCGCCGCCGCCACCGACGTGGCGGGGCAGAGCGGATCCACCGCCGTCCTCGATCCCGCGCCGGGCCGCTGCTGCGTCCGCATCCTCCCGCCGCCGGACTGAGCTATTCCTGCGGGCCGGATTCGCTCACGCTGAAGGCTCAGTTCGGCTCCAGCCGGGAATTACCTGCCTGGGACGCTCTCCTGCAGCAAGCCGCGGACCGTCCGGGGCACGGCACGGCTGATGTCCGACGCGGTGATGGGTCCTCCCGCGGAGGCTGCAGTGCCCGCGAGCCCGTGGACCGCGGCAGCCATGGCGGCGATGCCGGCCGCGTGGTCCGGCGGGTCGATGCCGGCCGCGTCCAAGTCCGCCGGATCGACGGTGGCCGCGAGTGCGCCGAGGATGCCGGCCAGCGTGTCCCCGGACCCGGCCGTGGCCATCCAGGGCGTGGCGTTGTCCTGGCTGAAGAGCGTGCCGGAGGGTGAGGCGATGACCGTCGCCGCGCCCTTGAGCAGCACGGTCGCCCCGGTCAGGCCGGCGGCGAGCGCGGCAAATTCCGACGGCGAGGCTTCCACCTGCTCGCGGGTCACCTCGACGTCCTGGCGGGCGAGGATCCGGACCAGCTCGCCGGCGTGCGGCGTCAGCACGACCTGCGGTCCCAGCTCGCCGGGCAGCTCGTCCAGCGCGCTGGCGTCCGCGACTACGGGCAGGCCGGAGGCGAGGGCATCAAGCACGCGCCGTGCCTGCTCCTTGTCCGTCCCGGTTCCCGGTCCCACGAGCCATGCCTGCACCCGGCTCTCCGCAACCGAGTCCGAACTGCTGCACACCGCCTCGGGCGTGGATGCGTTCACCAGCCGGCAGACGTCCCGCGGACCCAGGTAGCGGACCATGCCGATCCCGGCGGCCGCGGCCGCCTGGGTACACAGCAGCGCGGCGCCCGGGTACTGTTCCGAGCCGGCGACGATGCCGAGCACTCCGCGGGTGTACTTGTGCGAATCGCGTTCGGGCACGGGCCAGAGCCGGCGGAAGTCCGAAGGCTCCAGCCGTCGGAGCGCCGGCTGCGGCAGCTGCGGGCCGAGCCCGATGTCGATCGTTTCCACAGTGCCGGCGGCACCGGCCGCCGGCCCGGCGAGCAGGCCGGCCTTGGCTCCGCCGAAGGTGATCGTGAGGTCGGCGCGGAGCACCGGTTCGAACAGCTCCCCCGTGTCCGCCGAGGTGCCGCTGGGCAAATCGCAGGCCACCACGAGCGGGGCTCCGGCATCGGCGATGGCACGGACCAGGCCGGCGGCCGGGCCGCGCAGCGCTCCGGCCGCACCCGTGCCGAGGATTCCGTCCACCAGTACGTCCGCCCCAGCGCAGAGCGAGGCCAGTTCCGCGGCGTTCTCCTCCCGCAGCTGGAGGGCCCGGCCGCCGGCAGCCGTGAAGGTGGCCAGGGCCTCCGGGTGGCAGCGCGCGGAGGTGAGCACCGCCGTCGTCCGCACTCCCCTGCGGGCCACGGCGGCGGCGGCATAGAGGGCGTCCCCGCCGTTGTTGCCGCTGCCGGCGAGGACCACCAGCCGCGCGCCGGAGACCCGGCCGCGGCGCGAGCGCAGTGCCCGCAGCACGGACACGGCCAGGCCGTGGGCGGCCCGGGCCATCAGTGCCGGACCGTCGCCGGCCTCCAGCAGCGGCCGCTCGGCCTCGCGCACCTGCGCACCGGTCCAGGCGCGGATCATGTCCGGTCTCCACCCGGATGGAGGCCCCGCCCGTGCCTGCCTGGCCGGCCCGTCACGCGGTGCCTTCGCCTTGCCGCCGCAGCACGGCCGCCGACTTGCGCGGCAGTGTCAGCGCGCCGTCGAGCTTGGCGTCCGGGTCCGTCGCGAGCAGCAGCCGTCCCGGCCCGGCCTCAATCCTGCGTTCGTCCTCCGCGAAGTTGAATGCGACGGTGACGCGGCCGCGGCGCAGCAGCAGCCAGCGGCGGTCCTCATCGAAGTCCACGGCGACGGCCCGCAGGTCCGGGTTGGTCAGCTCCGGCTCCTGGCGGCGGAGCCTGATGAGCTCCCGGTACAGCTGCAGCAGGCGTGCATGGTCCCCCTCCTCCACTTCGGACCAGAGCAGCTTCGAGTTGGTGAACGTGCTCTCGTCCTGCGGGTCCGGAACGATCTCCGGGTCCCAGCCCATCCGCTCGAACTCGCGGAGCCGGCCTTGCGAGGTGGCCTCGCCGAGCTCCGGCTCGGGGTGCGAGGTGAAGAACTGCCACGGCGTCGACGCGGCGAACTCCTCCCCCATGAACAGCATCGGCGTGAACGGCGAGGTCAGGTTCAGCACCGCTGCCAGCGCCAGCGAGCCGTAGTCCAGGGTGGCGGACAGCCGGTCCCCCGCGGCGCGGTTGCCGATCTGGTCGTGGTTCTGCGTGCAGACCACCAGCTGCCGCGTCGTCACGTGCTCCTTGTCGATGGGCCGCCCGTGGTGGCGGTGCCGGAACGAGGAGTAGCTGCCGTCGTGGAAGAATCCGCCGGCCAGCACCTTGGCCAGCGCGCCGAGGGAGTCGAAGTCCGCGTAGTAGCCGGACGTCTCGCCGGTCAGGTTCACGTGCACGGCATGGTGGAAATCGTCGCTCCACTGGCCGTCCAGTCCGAGGCCGTTGCGCGTGCGGGACTCGATCATCCGCGGGTTGTTCAGGTCCGACTCGGCGACCAGGAACAGCGGCTTGCCCAGTTCGGCGGCGCAGGCGTCCGTGGCGGCGGAGAGCTCTTCGAGGATGTGGACGGCGCGCTCGTCGTGCAGGGCATGCACGGCGTCCAGGCGCAGGCCGTCCACGTGGAAGTCGCGGAACCACATCAGCGCGTTGTCCACGATGTACCGCCGGACCTCGTCCGACTCGGGCCCGTCCAGGTTGATCGAGTCGCCCCAAGGGTTGGAGCCGGCGGCGGCAAAGTAGGGGCCGAACTGCGGCAGGTAGTTGCCGCTCGGACCCAGGTGGTTGTACACCACGTCCTGGATCACGCCGATCCCCTGCCGGTGCGCCGCGTCCACGAAGCGCTGGTAGGCGGCCGGACCGCCGTAGCTTTCCTGGACCGCGTACCAGAGCACGCCGTCATACCCCCAGTTGTGGGTGCCGTTGAAAGCGTTGACGGGCAGCAGCTCGACATGGTCCACGCCGAGCCCGGCGAGGTAGTCCAGCTTTGCCGCCGCCGCGTCCAGGGTGCCCTCGGGCGTGAAGGTTCCCACGTGCAGCTCGTAGATCACCCCGCCGCTGAGCCCCGGCGAGCGCCAGCCGGCGTCCGTCCAGGAGTGCTGCGCTGGGTCGAAGGTCCGCGAGAGGCCGTGCACGCCGTCCGGCTGGCGGCGCGAGCGGGGATCGGCGACCGGCTTGTCCGCGCCGTCGATCCGGTACCCGTAGTCCACCTCGCCCGCGGGCACGGCGGCGTCCTCCGGCAGCCGCCACCAGCCGCCGTCCGCGCGCTCCATGGCGTACTGCCGTCCGGCGGCGAGCAGTTCCAGCGACTCGGCCCGCGGCGCCCACACATCGAAGCGGCTCATGCTTCCTCCTCCCGGACCAGCAGCGCCACCGGCAGGTTCCCGAAGACCTCGGCGGCCGGCAGGGTCCCGGTGCTCTTGTACCAGAGGCCGGTCAGCTCGTCCCGGTAGCGTCCGGGCGGAAGGACGACGGCGGTGTCCCGCCAGCCGCCCGCCCGGCGCAGTCCCAGCGGCAACCGGGTGGCGAGCGTGACCGCGCCGCCCCGGTCGAAGGCGAAGAGGTGGTCCGCGGCGGCACCGGTGGCCGGGACGGCCCGGTAGCCGCTGAAGAGCTCCTGCCGGTCCCGGCGCAGCTGCAGCGCGCGGGAGACCACCAGCATCTTGGCCGCCGCGCCCTCGTCCACGGCCGGCAAGGCTCCGGATTCCTGGCCCTTGAGCGACTGCTCCCGTGCGGCGAAGTCCACCGGCCGGCGGTTGTCCGGATCCACCAGCGAGTGGTCCCAGAATTCGGTGCCCTGGTAGACGTCCGGCACGCCGGGCATGGTCAGCTGGACGAGCTTGGCGGCCAGCGAGTTGCTCCAGCCGGCGCCGCGCACCTTTGCGGCCAGGTCCTCCAGGACCGAGCGGACCGCAGGGTTGTCGAAGGCCGCGTCCACGGCCGCATGCAGGCGCCGTTCGAAGTCCTCATCGGGCCGCACCCACGTCGTGGAGTTGCCCGCCTCCCGCGAGGCCTTCTCGGCGTACGCATGGGCCCGTTCACGGCTCAGCGGCCATGCCCCGAGCAGCGCCTGCCAAAGCAGGTCCGCCAGCGGCAGGTCGCCGATGGGCGCCGCTTCCTCGAGCCGGGACAGCGCTGCCGCCCACTCCCCGGGCAGCTCGGAGAGCACGCTGATGCGGGCCCGCGTGTCCTCGCTGCGCTTGGTGTCATGCGTGGACATCGCCGTCATGGCGAGCGGGGCGTGCAGTTCGCGCAACAGCAGCCGCTGGTGCAGCTCGTTCGGCTCCAGCGAGAAGATGGACGGGTCGGCGCCGACTTCGTTGAGCGAGGTCAGCCTCGGGTAGCGGTAGAACGCGGTGTCTTCCACGCCCTTGGCCATCACCATGCCCGAGGTCTGCTGGAACCGCACGGCCAGCTCGGTCAGCCCGTCCTGCGGCGAGAGCAAACCCTGCAGGGCGGCAATGGTCGGCGCAAGATCCGGCCGGCGGACCTGGGCCGCGATGGCGGCCTCCTCCAGGTACTCCGCGCCGTCCGGCAGGTAGCTGCGGTAGACCGGGAAGCACGTCAGCAGCTCGGCCAGCGCGTCCTCCGCCGAGTCCTCGGCCAAGTCCGCCTCCGCGGGAATGAGCCGGACCAGGCGCAGCACCTCGGAGCGGAGCATGCCGTCCGTGATGGCGCGCTTGGTCCCGTGGATCATTTCCGCGAAAGGCTCCGCCGGAGCGGCCGCTTCCAGTTCCGCCCGGCCGGCCGGATCGGTAAAGAGCCGGTCCACGTCCGCGAGCGCGTCGTACCCGGTGGTGCCCTGGCACTGCCAGCGTTCCGGCAGCCGCTCCCCCGGCTCGAGGATCTTCTCCACGAGCACGTAGGCGCCGCCGGTCAGCCGGTGCAGGTCCTCCAGGTAGCCCGCGGGGTCGGCCAGCCCGTCCGGATGGTCGATCCGCAGCCCGTCCACCAGCGACTCGTCGAACCAGCGTCTGACCTCGGCGTGCGATTCCTCGAACACCCACGGCACTTCCACCCGCACGCCGGCGAGCGTGTTGACGCCGAAGAACCGGCGGTAGTTCAGTTCCGAGTCGGCCCGGCGCCAGTTAACCAGCTCGTAGTGCTGGCGGTCGTGGACCTCGCGGGCCGAGGCGCCGTCCTCGGCAGTGCCTGCCGCGACAGGGAAACGGTGGTCGTAGTAGTGCAGTTCGCCCCCGGCCAGCTTGAGCTCGTCCAACTGTGCGTCGCCGTCGCCCAGGACCGGAAGCCGGATCCGGCCGCCGGCGGCGTCCCAGTCCACATCGAAGGCCTCGGCGTAGCGCGAACCGCGGCCCTCGGCCAGCAGCGACCACCACCAGCGGTTCTGCGCCGGGGTGGCGACACCCATGTGGTTGGGCACGATGTCCACCAGCACGCCCATGCCCGCGGCGTGCGCGGCGTTTGAGAGCGCCTTCAGGCCCTCGGCACCGCCGCGCGCCGGATCCACGGCAGAGAAATCCGTGACGTCGTAGCCGTGGTCCGAGCCCCGTTCCGCGGTGAGGATCGGCGAGAGGTAGACCCAGTCCGCCCCCAGCCGCCGCAGGTAGGGAACCCGTTCCGCCGCGTCGAACAGCGTGAACGACGGGCTGATCTGCAGCCGGTAGGTGGACAGCGGCGTCCTCATGCGGTGTCCTTCCGGCCGCCCTTTTCGTCAGCCAGCACCGCCAGCGAAGCGGCCACCGAGTGGTCCGGTTCCTCCGGCGGCGGGGTGTGGGCCCGCAGCACCACCATGGACTTGGCCTGGACCGAGATCTTCTGTCCGGCCGCGACAGGCTCCGAGTCCGCGTATTCGCCGCCGGTGTCGATGACCTCGTCCCACTTCGCCGAGTAGTCCTTCGAGGGCAGCACGAAGTCCACCGCCACGTCGTCCGCGTTGAAGTAGATCAGGAAGTTCAGGTCCGTGATCGGCTGGCCCCGGTCGTCCCGGCCCCGAATGCCCTGGCCGTTCAGGAAGACGCCGATGAACCGCCCGATCGGCGAGTCCCAGTCCTCCGGCTCCATCGGCGTGCCGTCCTGGGTCAGCCACGCGATGTCCGGCAGGGCCTCGCCCTCGCCGCGCCGCACCGGTCGGCCGTCGAAGAAGCGGCGGCGGCGGAAGATCGGGTGCTCGGACCGCAGCCGGTTCACCGCGGCGACGAACTCGAGCAGCGGCTGGTCCACCTTGCCCCAGTCGATCCAGGACAGCTCCGAGTCCTGGCAGTACACGTTGTTGTTGCCCTGCTGGGTCCGCCCAAGCTCGTCGCCATGCGCGATCATCGGCACGCCCTGGCTCAGCAGCAGCGTGGCGAGGAAGTTGCGCTGCTGCCGCGCCCGCAGCGCCAGCACGTTCGGATCGTCCGTGGGCCCCTCCGCGCCGCAGTTCCACGAGCGGTTGTGGGACTCGCCGTCGTTATTGTCTTCCCCGTTGGCCTCGTTGTGCTTCTCGTTATAGGACACCAGGTCCCGCAGGGTGAAGCCGTCGTGCGCAGTGACGAAGTTGATCGACGCGACCGGGCGCCGGCCGGAATCCTCGTACAGGTCCGAGGAGCCGGTGATCCGGGATGCGAACTCGCCCAGCGTGGCAGGCTCGCCGCGCCAGAAGTCGCGTACCGTGTCCCGGTACTTGCCGTTCCACTCCGTCCACAGCGGCGGGAAGTTGCCGACCTGGTAGCCGCCGGGGCCGATGTCCCACGGCTCGGCGATCAGCTTGGTCTGCGACACCACCGGGTCCTGCTGGCAGAGTTCGAAGAAGGTCGACAGCCGGTCCACATCGTAGAACTCGCGGGCCAGGGTGGACGCCAGGTCGAAGCGGAAGCCGTCCACGTGCATCTCGGTGGCCCAGTAGCGCAGCGAGTCCATCAGCAGCTGCAGCGCATGCGGGTGCCGCACGTTCAGCGAGTTGCCGGTGCCCGTGTAGTCCATGTAGTACTGCTGCTCGTCCTCCATCAGGCGGTAGTAGGCCTGGTTGTCGATACCGCGGAAGGACAGGGTGGGGCCCAGGTGGTTGCCCTCGGCCGTGTGGTTGTAGACCACGTCCAGGATGACCTCGATGCCGGCCAGGTGCAGCTCGCGCACCATCGCTTTGAACTCCTGGACCTGCTGTCCGGCGTCGCCCGTGGAGCAGTACGTGTTCTGCGGGGCGAAGAAGCCGATGGTGTTGTAGCCCCAGTAGTTGGACAGGCCCTTGTCCTGCAGCGTGCTGTCGTTGACGAACTGGTGCACCGGCATCAGCTCGATCGCGGTGACGCCCAGTTTCTGCAGGTGCGCGATCACCGACGGGTGGGCCACGCCGGCATACGTGCCGCGCTGCTCCTCCGGCACGTCCGGGTGCAGCTCGGTCAGGCCCTTCACGTGCGCCTCGTAGATCACCGAGCGGTGGTACGGCGTGCGCGGCTTGCGGTCCCCGTCCCAGTCGAAGAAGGGGCTGACCACCACGCCGAGCATCATGTGCTCCGCGGAATCCTCGTCATTGCGCGAGTCCGGGTCGCCGAAGTTGTAGCCGAACAGCGGCTGCGCCCAGTCGATCTCGCCGCTGACCGCCTTCGCGTACGGGTCCAGCAGCAGCTTGTTCACGTTGCAGCGCACGCCGCTGGCCGGATCGTACGGCCCGTCGATCCGGTAGCCGTACTTCTGCCCGGGAAGAATCTGCGGCAGGTAGGCGTGCCAGACATAGCCGTCCACCTCCCGCAACGGCACGCGCGTCTCCGTGCCGTCGTCGTCGAACAGGCAAAGGTAGACGGCGTCGGCCACTTCGCTGAAGATCGCGAAGTTGGTGCCGTTGCCGTCATAAGTGGCTCCGAGCGGATAGGCGTCTCCGGGCCATGCTTCCATCAACTGCTCCTGACATTTGGGGATTGTCTGTTCCTTTCTTACCGCATCCGGGTGACACTTTCGTGTAATCCGCCTAACGCGTAACACGTACGACGCCGGCCTGCCGCCCGCCGTCGTACCTTCCCGTGCCGTCGGAGCAGGTGCAGCCTTGCGGACGTGCCCGGTCGGGGGCACACTCATGCAAAGCGGCAGGTGGCCGCCAAGGGGGTGGAAGACCGTGGGAGGACGTGTGGGCGCCGGCAGGCAGGCGTGTTTGGCAGCGGCCGCCGCCTTGCTCCTCGTGGGCTGCCAGGCCACGCCGGCTCCAACCGTCATTGACGAGTCGCGCGCCGATTCCTCCGCGCCGGATGCTTTCAGGAACCGGACGGCGCTGCCGCCCTGCCCGGACGTGGTGCTCGACCAGGGGAAGAAGCTCGGGGCCGAAGCCCTCGAGTGCCTCGAACGGGGGTACACGGAAAACGGGGCGGAACTCGCCGTAGCCCGACCCACCGTCGAGGGGGACATGGTCGTGCGCTACGCCCGGGTCACCACGCATGCTCCGGCGCTGCAACTCTTCCATGACTCCACTCGCGACAAATTCGGCAGCGGAGAGTGGACCGAGGCGTCCTGTCCTCTGCCCCAGGGGCAGGACAGCATCGCGGCATGCCTGGGCATCGAATGAGGGATACGGCGGACCCAACCGGTGCTTGACCAAGGAGGAGGCCGGATGGCCAGCCTGATCTATTCCGCCACTATGTCGCTGGACGGCTACATCGCGGACGGGAACGGCAGCATCGACTGGACCGCTCCGGATGAGGAGGTGCACGCGTTCGTCAACGACATCGAGCGTACGGTGGGAACCTACCTGCTGGGCCGGCGCATGCACGAGGTTCTGTCCGTATGGGACACACTGGCTGCGGACCCGGGGCTGGAAGAGGTGGAGCGGGATTTCGCGAAGCAGTGGCTGGAGAAGGACAAGATCGTCTACTCCTCCACGCTGGCGTCCGTGGCGACATCACGGACGCGGCTGGAGCGGGAGTTCAGGCCGGAGATTGTTCGGCAGCTGAAGGAATCCGCAGACCGGGACCTTTCGATCGGCGGACCCGCCCTGGCCGCGCACGCCTTCGCGGCGGGGCTGGTGGACGAGTGCATCTTCTTCGTCGCGCCGATAGCGGTCGGCGGCGGCACGCCTGGGCTGCCCGCCGGCCAGCGGCTGTCCCTCGACTTGCTGGACGAACGCCGCTTCACCAACGGCACGGTCTACCTGCGCTACGCGGTGCGCCCCTGACCCTAACCTCCGGCGCCACTCCGCGGCCGGGCTTTCGTTTCGTGCAGACAATGCCCTGCACGGACAGTAAGCTTGCTTATGTTGTCGGCGAGCAGGGCCGGCACATCCGACGTCCACCGGAGGGAGAACACATGGGCCAGCCGGCACAGCAACAGGAAGTTCCGGGCGAGCAGTCGAAAATGACCCCGGTCCCCGACTGCGGCGAGCACAGCTATCGTGGCACGGGCAGGCTGAAGGGCAAAGCGGCCGTCATCACCGGCGGTGACAGCGGCATCGGCCGGGCAGTAGCCATCGCTTTCGCCCGTGAGGGCGCCGATGTCCTCATTTCCTACCTCAACGAAGACGAGGACGCCCGGGACACGGCTGGCCTCGTTGAGCAGGCCGGCCAGCGGGCCGTGCTGGTCCGCGGCGACCTGGATACGGCCGAGCAGTGCCGCAAGGTCATCGATACCGCCGTGGACGAGTTCGGCAAAATCGACATTCTGGTCAGCAACGCCGCCTACCAGATGACCCACCAGTCGCTGGACGAGATCAGCGACGAAGAATGGGACTACACCTTCAAAGTCAACATCGGGGCCATGTTCCATCTGGTCAAAGCCGCGGTGCCGCACATGGCTCCGGGATCATCGATCATCGGCAGTTCTTCGGTGAATTCGGACATGCCCAATCCGACTCTGGCGCCGTATGCCGCCACCAAGGCGGCGATCGCCAACTTCTCCGCCAGCCTGGCCCAAATGCTCGGCGACAAGGGCATCAGGGTCAACAGCGTGGCCCCCGGTCCGATCTGGACGCCGCTGATCCCCTCCACCATGCCGCCGGAGAAGGTCGAATCGTTCGGGCAGGATACGCCGTTGGGGCGCGCGGGCCAGCCCGCGGAACTGGCACCAACATACGTCCTGCTCGCCTCCGATGACGGAAGCTACATCTCCGGGGCGCGCATCGCGGTCACCGGCGGGCGGCCCATCCTTTGACACATCCCGCTTGCGGATCCGGCTCCACCGGCAGGCCTGGGCGGCCGCTACAAACTGCAGGGCCTGATCGGCCGGGGTGGATCGGCGTCCGTGTACCGGGGCGTCGACGAGGTGCTGGGCCGGGCGGTCGCGGTGAAGGTGTTCAAGCCCGATGCCGGCCACGAGGACGAGCTGCGCCGGCAGCAGGCCGAAGTCCGCCTGCTGGCTACGTTCAATCATCCCGGCCTCATCGCCGTTTACGACGCCGGCACGGAAGCCACTCCCGCGGGCGGGTCCTGCTCTTTTGTTGTCATGGAGCTGGCACAGGGTTCCGACCTGCAGCACCGCCTGAGGCAGGGCCGGCTGCCACCCGGGGATGTAGCAAGGATCGGTGCAGACCTGTCAGGCGCGCTGCGCTACGTCCATGAACGGGGCGTGATCCACCGCGACCTGAAGCCGGGCAACGTCATGCTCAGCTACGACGAAGACACCGGCGAGGCAAAGGCCAAGCTCACGGACTTCGGCATCGCGCGGGTGATCGCCGGTACCCGGCTTACCGCAACGGGGAAAACCGTGGGCACCGCGACGTATCTCAGCCCCGAACAGGCCAAGGGCGAGGCGCTGGGGACCTCCAGCGACATCTACTCCTTGGGGCTCGTCCTGCTCGAGTGCCTGACCGGCCAGGTCGAGTTCCCCGGAACTCCGGTCGAGTCCGCAGTCGCCAGGCTGCAGCGCGCCGGTGATCCCGCCTGCATTGCCTGCGGCTTGGCGGGAGCTGCTCTCCGGCATGACTGCCATGGATCCTGCCGCCAGACCGGACGCGGCCGAAGTCGAAGCGGTCCTGGCACCGATGCGGGGCCAAGACGAGCTGCCCGTCCCGGCCGGGATCGAACCGCATCGCCCCACCGTCCCGCTGTCCGCGCGAAAACCGAACCGGCGCGCACGTTCCCGGCTCCGCGGCACGCACGTTTTCTGGCTGGCCGCTGTGCTGCTCCTGCTCGCCGGTGCGGCCGCAGCAATCCTGGTGGTCTCGGCAGGCGGGTCCCCGGCGCCGGCTGTCCCGGAGCCGTCCCCCTCCCTGACCGGAACCTTGGAAGACCACATGCGTGAACTGGAACGGAACCTCGTCCCGTGAAAACCATCCGACGCCGCGGCCGGGCCGCCGCTTGCCTGGCTGCGCTTACCCTCTCGGCGGTAACCGCCTGCTCGGCGCCGCCTGCTCTGACCGACGCAGCGGCCATCACCTTGCAGGAGCAGGCAGCCGTGGTTCGTGCCGCGGCCGCGTCCGGGGACTACCGGAAAGCCACGGAGGAGCTGGACGGCCTTGCCGATGCGCTTTCCCGGGCCGCCGGCCAAGGAGACGTCTCGTTCTCCCGCTACCAGGCCATCGACGCTGCCATCACGCAGCTGGGCGAGGACCTTCATGCAGAGCGGGCGGCTGCGTCCCCGGCATCGCCCGCGCCGTCACCCGGGGACGAGCCGGCCGGCCCGGAAACGGAGGCTGCGGTGGACGAGAGTCCCTCCGCGCCCCCGCCCTCCGTCCCGGCGCCCGCCCCGATTGCTCCGGCGCCCGTCCCGCAGGACAGCACTGCGGACCCCGGAACAGCAGAGAAGCCAGGCGCCGGCCCCGGAAAGGGCAACAGCAGCGGGTCCGCGGGCAACGGCAATGCGCCCGCCACCGGCAACGGGGAAAACAACGGCAAAGGCCAGGGACATGGAAAGGGCACGAACCCGGGCAAAGACTAGGTTCATCCGCCCCTAGCGGGACATCACCCTTGGATCGCCGGAGGCACTACCAGCACCCGGTGCTGCCCCTCGCAGCGGTATACCGCCAACGTGCCTTCCGGCACCGGGCCTTCCGCCTCCCATTGGCTGTCGTCGAGTGCCTGCAGGGCCTGGCCGCACTGCGGACAAACGGACGTGCCGCTTGTTCCAAGAGTCATGATGCTCCTTCGATGAGTCAGGACAGCTGGCCCCAACTTACCGGCTCCAACTTGGAGTGCACAGGTGCGGGCCGCCATCAGACCTGTGGGCGGCCCGCTCCAAGGGCTATTTCTCGGCGATCGCCATCGCCGTCGCGAGGTCGCCGTCGTGGCTCATGGACAGGTGCCAGTACTTCACGCCCTTGGCTTCGGACGCCGCCGCGACGGTACCGGTGAATTCGGGGTACGGGTCTCCCCCGCCGTCGACCCGGATGGTGCAGTCCTGCCAGTTCATGCCCACCGGTGCACCGATGGCCTTGGCGATCGCCTCCTTGGCCGCGAAGCGCGCGGCCAAGGAGCGTGTGTTGAGCTTCCGCTCCTCCGGCGTGAACAGGCGGTCCCGCAGTCCGGGCGTGCGCTCCAGCTGCGCCCGGAAGCGGGACACCTCGACGACGTCGACGCCGATCCCGACGATCATTGCTTCGCTTACTCGACGGTGACGGACTTGGCGAGGTTGCGCGGCTGGTCGACGTCGTAGCCCTTGGCGGTGGCCAGTTCGCAGGCGAAAATCTGCAGCGGCACCGTGGCCAGCAGCGGCGCGAGCAGGGTCGGCGTCTCCGGGATGTAGAAGACGTGCTCGGCGTAGGCCTTGACCGCCTCGTCGCCCTGTTCGGCGATCACGATGGTGTTGGCGCCGCGGGCCCGGATCTCCTGGATGTTGGAGACGACCTTGGAGTGCAGCGAGTGCCGGCCGCGCGGGGACGGCACGACGACGAACACCGGCTGGCCCTCTTCGATCAGCGCGATCGGGCCGTGCTTAAGCTCGCCGGCGGCGAAGCCCTCGGCGTGGATGTAGGCGAGCTCCTTGAGCTTCAGCGCGCCTTCCATCGCGACCGGGAAGCCGACGTGGCGGCCCAGGAACAGCACCGACTTGGTCTCGGCCATCTCGCGGGCGAGCTTCTTGATCT
This sequence comes from Arthrobacter mangrovi, assembly GCF_026011795.1. Lineage (GTDB taxonomy): Bacteria > Actinomycetota > Actinomycetes > Actinomycetales > Micrococcaceae > Crystallibacter > Crystallibacter mangrovi. The sequence goes on from NZ_BRVS01000005.1 coordinate 392,942, forward strand.
GGTCCGCGTTGTCCAGCACGGACTGGATCTTCGCCGGGATCGCGCCCAGGTCGGAGAGGATGTCGCGGATCTCGCCCTGGAACTTGATGCCGCGCAGCTGCGCCAGGTACAGGCCCAGCAGGTAGGCGGCGGTGATCTGCGCCAGGAACGCCTTGGTGGAGGCGACGGCGATTTCCGGGCCGGCGTGCGTGTAGAGCACGGCGTCGGATTCACGCGGGATGGTGGAGCCGTTGGTGTTGCAGATCGCCAGCGTCTTGGCGCCCTGCTCCTTCGCGTAGCGCACGGCCATCAGGGTGTCCATGGTCTCGCCGGACTGCGAGATGGACACGATCAGGGTGTTCGCGTCCACGATCGGGTCCCGGTAGCGGAACTCGTGGCTCAGCTCGACCTCGGTCGGGATCCGGACCCAGTGCTCGATCGCGTACTTGGCCACCTGCCCGGCGTAGGCGGAGGTGCCGCAGGCCAGGACGATGATCTTGTTGACGTTCTTCAGCAGCTCCGGGTCGATCCGGATCTCGTCCAGCGTCAGCCGGCCGGCCGCGTCCGCGCGGCCCAGCAGCGTATCGCCGACGGCGGCGGGCTGGTCGTTGATCTCCTTCTCCATGAAGGAGGGGTAGCCGCCCTTTTCCGCGGCAGCCGCGTCCCAGTTGACCTCGAACTCGGTGCCCTGCGCCGGATTGCCGTGGAAGTCGGTGATCTCGAAGCTGTCCGGGGTGATCGAGACGATCTGGTCCTGGCCCAGTTCCACCGCGCGGCGGGTGAAGTCGATGAACCCGGAGACGTCCGAGCCCAGGAAGTTCTCGTTCTCGCCCAGGCCGACCACGAGCGGGGAGTTGCGGCGGGCGGCGACGACGACGTCCGGCTGCTCGCGGTGGATGGCCAGCAGCGTGAACGCACCCTCCAGCTTCTGGCAGGCCAGCTGCATCGCCTTGGCCAGCGACGGCTCGCCCTTGGCGGCGAGCGCGCGGTAGATGTCGCCCAGCAGCACCGCGGCAACCTCGGTGTCCGTCTCCGAGCGGAAGGTGTGGCCCTTGGCCGTCAGCGACGCCTTGATCTCGGCGAAATTCTCGATGATGCCGTTGTGGATCACGGCCAGCTGGTCATCGTCGGCCAGGTGCGGGTGCGCGTTCTGGTCCGTCGGCCCGCCGTGCGTGGCCCAGCGGGTGTGGCCGATGCCGGTCAGCGACTGCGGCAGCGGCCGCGCCTCGAGCTCCTCGATGAGGTTGCTCAGCTTGCCGGACTTCTTGCGGGACTCGATGCCGCCGTCCGCGATAACCGCCACGCCGGCAGAGTCATAGCCGCGGTACTCCAGGCGGCGCAGCCCCTCCAGCACCACGTCCAGGGCGCCGTGGCTGTCAATACCGGGGGCCAGATCCGAGCCGCCATCAGCGACCAGAACGTCGCGGCGGCCTACATAACCTACGATTCCACACATGGCACCAAGCCTACCTGCTGCCGCCGCCACCCACGCGGGAGGCCCGCGCGCAGGGGCGCCGCGCCGCCGTCGCCGTTTTGGGTAATGCCCGGGCCAGCAGGCACAATTCTTAGGTGATTGATGACGCACCGAAGGCAGCGCCGTCGAACGGTGAGAGCAACGTCACACCCTTCGTCGAGCTGGACCGCCAGACTTGGTCGCGCCTCTCGAACGAGATCGAGCAGCCGCTGAACCACGACGACGTCGAACGGCTCCGCGGCCTCGGCGAACAGCTGGACATGAACGAGGTCCGCGAGGTCTACCTGCCGCTGTCCCGGCTGCTCAACCTCTATGTCGGCGCCGCCGGAGAGCTGCACAAGGCCACCACCACCTTCCTCGGCGAGCAGACCCGCCGCGTGCCCTTCGTCATCGGCGTCGCCGGCTCGGTGGCGGTCGGCAAATCCACCACCGCCCGCGTGCTGCGCGAGATGCTGCGCCGCTGGGAAGGCACGCCGAACGTGGAGCTGGTGACCACCGACGGCTTCCTCTACCCGAACGAGGAACTCCTCCGCCGCGGCCTCATGGAGCGCAAGGGCTTCCCCGAGTCCTACAACCGCCGCGCGCTGCTCCGTTTCGTCAGCGAGGTCAAGTCCGGCGCCGAGGAAGTCCGCGCGCCGTACTACTCGCACCTGACCTACAACATCGTGCCCGGCAGGGAGATCGTGGTCCGCCGGCCGGACGTGCTGATCGTCGAGGGCCTGAACGTGCTGCAGCCGGCGCGGCCCCGCGCGGACGGCCGGTCCGGCCTGGCCCTGAGCGACTTCTTCGACTTCTCCATCTACGTTGACGCGAAGACCTCCTACATCGAAGAGTGGTATGTGACGCGTTTCCAGAAACTGCGCAGCTCCGCGTTCGCCGACCCCGAGTCCTACTTCCACCGCTATGCCTCGCTCACGGACGAGGAGGCGCGCGAGACCGCGCTGGGCATCTGGCACCGGATCAACGAGCCGAACCTCGAGCAGAACGTGCTGCCCACCCGCGGCCGGGCGCAGCTGGTGCTGACCAAAGACGCGGACCATTCGGTCCGCCGGATGCTGCTGCGGAAGACCTGAGATGAATGCTGCCAAGCCTGTCCTCCTCGCCGCCCTGCTCGGACTGGCCGGCCTGATGGCGGGCTGCACGCCCGCCGAGCCGCCTTCCCCGGGCGGAAGTACGACGGCGGTGTCCCCCGGCGGCACAGCCTCGCCTTCGTCCCCGGCCAGGGAATCCCCCTCGCAGGGAACAGGGTCCGCAACCACCACCTCGGAGCCGGCGGAGACCTCCGCTCCGGCAACGACCAAGGGACCGGAGACCGAAGAACCCCGGGCACAGGGCGGGCACGACGACCCGGCGCGCATCGACGTCGTCGTTAATAAACAGCGCCCGCTGCAGCCGCGGGACTACTTCCCCGCCGACCTGGCGACTCCCGCGCTCACCGCGGGCCCGGGCGGGGACGGCACCCAGCTGCGGGCCGCCGCGGCCGAAGCCGCCGAGCGGATGTTCGCCGCCGCGGCCGCCGACGGCGCCCCGATGACCGTGCTCAGCGGCTTCCGCTCCTACGAAACCCAGGTCTCGACCTACCAGCACTGGGTCGACGTCAACGGGAAGGCCGGGGCTGACCGCGTCTCGGCCCGGCCCGGCTTCTCCGAGCACCAGACCGGCCTGTCCCTGGACATCGGCGACTCCTCCGGCTCCTGCCGCCTCGAGGCCTGCTTCGCTGACACCCCGGCCGGCGCCTGGGCGGCACGGAACGCGCACCGCTTCGGCTTCGTGGTCCGCTACCAGCCCGGCCAGGAGTCCGTTACCGGCTACTCCCCCGAGCCGTGGCACCTGCGCTACATCGGGACCAGGGACGCCGGCGCAATGTTCGGCAGCGGCACGAAGGCGCTCGAAACCTACTACGGACTGCCCCCCGCGCCGGATTACCGCTGAACTGTTCACGGCCCGTTTGCCGTGTTTCTGTCCCGGCCGGTAGGCGCCGCGTGTAGATTGAGCGCCATGCTCAAGGGATTCAGAGATTTCATCATGAAGGGCAACGTCATCGACCTTGCCACCGCCGTCATCATCGGCACGGCCTTCAGCGCCGTCGTCAATGCTCTGGTGAAAAACGTCCTGATGCCGTTCATCGCCGGCCTTGTCGGCTCCCCCAACTTCGACGACTTCGCGGTCTGGAACTTCAACGGCAACCTCGTGCAGTTCGGCGTCCTGCTGACCGCCATCGTCAATTTCCTGCTGATTGCCGCCGCGGTCTACTTCATCATCATCGTTCCGATGAACCACATCATCGAGCGCCGCAACCGCCTGCTGGGCATCACCCCGGAAGCCGAGACCGTGGATCCGCAGATCGCGCTGCTGACCGAAATCCGCGACTCCCTGCGCACCCGCCAGTAGCCGGCGGCAGCCAACCTCCTCAACGTCCGGAGGCCCTCCCGAAGCACGGGAGGGCCTCCAATTGTCTAGCCGCCCATGGTTTCCGGCCCGGCTAGAGCTCCCGCTCCCGGCGCGGCGTTCCGCCGGTCGGCGTCCCCGCGCCGGGAGCGCCCGCCCCGGTGGCCCCCGTCTCGGCGGCGTCCGTCGCGGCCGAACCGACGACGGCCTCTTCCCGCGGCGCAACGTAGCCGTGGTCCTCGTTCATCGTGGTCTCGTCGAACGGGTCCTGACCGGAGAGCACGCGCTCGGCCTGGTCCTTGTCGAACTCGTGGGTCCATTGGCCGATCAGCACCGTCGCGACGGCGTTGCCGGTGAAGTTGGTCAGCGCCCGGGCCTCCGACATGAAGCGGTCGATGCCGACGATCAGCCCGACGCCCTCGACCAGGTCCGGCCGGTGCGACTGCAGGCCCGCCGCCAGCGTTGCCAGGCCCGCGCCGCTGACGCCGGCGGCTCCCTTGGACGCGATGATCATGAACACCAGCAGCGAGATCTGCTCCCCGAGGGACAGCGGCTTGCCCATCGCCTCGGCCACGAACAGCGCCGCCATCGTCAGGTAGATGGCCGTGCCGTCCAGGTTGAAGGAGTAGCCGGTGGGGACGGTAATGCCGACCACGGAGCGGTCCACGCCAATGTGGTCCATCTTGGCGATCAGCCGCGGCAGGGCCGCCTCGGACGACGAGGTCGAGACGATCAGCAGGTACTCGCGGGCCAGGTAGCGCATCAGCCGGAAGATATTCAGGCCCGCGACGAGCTTCAGGATCGGCCCCAGGACCAGGACGATGAAGAGAATGCAGGTGATATAGAAGGCCACCATCAGGGTGCCCAGGCTGACGATCGCCTGGAAGCCGGTTTCGCCGACCACCGCGGCGATCGCTCCGAACGCGCCGATCGGAGCCAGCCACATGATCATGATCAGGATCCTGAAGACCAGCGCCTGGATGTAGCTGACCGCCTGCAGGATCGGCACGCCGGTCCGCCCCATCTTCTGCAGCGCGAACCCCACGAGCAGCGCGATGAACAGCGTCTGCAGGATGTTGCCCTCGGTCAGTGCGGAGAGCATCGACGTCGGAATGATCCCCAGGACGAAGTCGACGGTGCCGGCCTCCCCCTCGGCCTCCGGGGCCTCGACGCTCCCGCTGGAGATGTTCAGGCCCTCGCCCGGCTGGATGATGTTGCCCACCACCAGCCCGATGGCCAGCGCGAAGGTGGACATGACCAGGAAGTAGCCGAGCGCCAGGCCGCCGACCTTGCCGACCGTCGCCGCCTTGGCGATGGAACCGACGCCGAGCACGATGGTGCAGAAGATGATCGGCGCGATCATCATCTTGATCAGCGCGATGAACCCGGTACCCAGCGGTTTGAGCGCCACGGCGACCTCCGGCGCCACGAAACCGAGGATGGCGCCGAGGACCACCGCGACGATCACGGCGATGTACAGAAAGTGCGTGCGGTCCTTTTTCTTGGCGGGCGCCCCGGCCGGTGCGGTCTGTTCCGGGGGAAGCTGGTGCGAGGAAGACATTGCAGACTCCTTTGTCAGAACTGGTCCTGCCTGCTCCTCCAAATGTCCCACCGGGGACGGGCCAGCACCATAGAAGTTCCCGATTCTGTGTCCTCTGCGCCTGTCTGGCACGGCGCCGCGCGGGTAGAATGGGCCGCATCACCAGGGGCCCGCCTCGGTGACTCCTGGTCCGATCCGGACGGAGATCCCCGTGCACCCCCAACCAGCCCCTCGTTCCGCATTGCGCCCGCCCCTCGGCCGTACCGCCGCAGGCCTGCTGGGTGCAGCCGCGCTCCTCGTATCAGCCGGTTCCGCGCCGGCCTTTTCCACTAGCGACGACGACCGCTCCGAGGTCATCAAGCTCCCCGGGGCGTCCTCGGCCGAAGGCATCGCCGCCGACGACGACGGCGCGTTCTACGCCGGCGACCTGTTCAAAGGCGACATCTTCCTCGGCGACCTCGATGAAGGAACCGCGGAGCAGTTCATCGACGCGCCCGCCGGCAGGATGGCGCTCGGCATGGACCTCGACACCCGCAGCGGCACCCTCGCCGTGGCTGGCGGGGCCGCCGGGGACGCCTACTTCTACGACGTCGACGACGGCGACACGACCGCGACCGTGGCCCTCACCAAGGACGCCAACGCCTTCATCAACGACGTCATCTTCACCGGCGGCGGCGCGTGGTTCACCAACTCGGTCAAGGGCGAGCTGTACTTCGTCCCCGTGGACAGCGACGGCGACGTCGGGGAGGTCGAAACCCTCGCCCTGAGCGGGCCCGCCGCAAAAATCACCGGCGACTTCAACCTCAACGGCATCGCCGCCACCGACGACGATGACACCCTGATCGTCGCCCACACCGCCAACAAGGCCGTCTACACCGTGGACACCGACGACGGCGAAAGCCAGGTCATCGCGGGCGTCAAGGTTCCGTACGTGGACGGCATCGAACTGGACGGCCGGAACCTCTGGACCGTGCAGAACTTCGACAACAAGATCACCCGCTGGCGCCTCGACTCCGACCTCGAGAGCGGCAAGCTCAGGGACACCATCACCGACAAGGCCTTCCAGGTCCCGACCACGGCCGCCCTCGTCGGCGACCAGCTGCTGGCCGTCAACGCCAAGTTCGATACCGGCATCCCGCCCAAGGCCAAGGAGTTCGAAGTGGTCGTCGTCGACGCCTACGGCAACGACTAGCCAGGAAAGCGCCGGTCAGCCGGCCGCGGTCTCGGCGGCCGGCGCTTTGAGGGCGAGGTGCCGCTTGACGGCGTCGGCGAGGCGTTCCGCGACGGCCTGGGCGGTGTCCATGTCCGCGGCTTCGACCATCACGCGGACTACGGGCTCGGTGCCGGAGGGGCGCAGCAGCACGCGGCCGGTCTCGCCGAGCTCGCGGGATGCTTCCTCGACGGCGAGCTGCAGGTCGACGTTAGTCTTCACTGCGGCCTTGTCCACGCCCTTGACGTTGATCAGCACCTGCGGCAGCCGGTTCATCGCCTTGGCCAGCTCCGAGAGCGGCCGGCCGGTCTTGGCGATCTGCGCGGCCAGCTGCAGGCCGGTCAGGACGCCGTCGCCGGTGGTGGCGTGGTCGGAGAAGATCACGTGGCCGGACTGCTCCCCGCCCAACGAGTAGCCGTTGGCGCGCATGCTCTCAAGCACGTAGCGGTCCCCCACCGCGGTCTCTTCGATCCGGATCCCGGCCTCGCGCAGCGCGAGCTTCATGCCCAGGTTGCTCATCACGGTCGCGACCAGCACGTTGTCCTTGAGCTTGCCCGCGTCCTTCAGGGCCAGGGCGAGGATGGTCATGATCTGGTCGCCGTCGACCACCGTGCCCTGCTCGTCCACGGCCAGGCAGCGGTCCGCGTCGCCGTCGTGCGCGATGCCAAGGTTCGCGCCGTGCTTGACCACGGCCTCCTGCAGCTTCTCCAGGTGGGTCGAGCCCACGCCGTCGTTGATGTTCAGCCCGTCCGGCTCCGCGCCGATCACGACGACCTGCGCGCCCGCGTCCGCGAACACCTGCGGCGAACACCCGCTGGCCGCACCGTGCGCGCAGTCCAGCACGATCTTCAGCCCGTCCAGGCGGGCCGGCAGGGTCTGCAGCAGATGCACGATGTAGCGGTCCTCGGCGTCGGAGAAACGCTGGATCCGGCCGACCTCCGCACCGGTCGGACGGCGGCGCTCGGCCTTCATCTCCGCCTCGATCGCATCCTCCACCTCGTCCGGCAGCTTGTGGCCGCCGCGCGCGAAGAACTTGATCCCGTTATCCGGCGCCGGGTTGTGCGACGCGGAGATCATCACGCCGAAATCCGCGCCCAGATCCGCCACCAGATAGGCCGCGGCCGGCGTCGGCAGCACGCCGGCGTCGAACACGTCCACCCCGGCACTGGCCAGGCCGGCCGACACCGCCGCGCTGATGAACTCGCCGCTGGCCCGCGGGTCCCGCGCCACCACGGCCACCGGCCGCCTGCCCGCAGGAACCTGCTCGTGGCCCAGCACCACCGCAGCAGCCTGGGAAACCTCCATGGACAGCTCGGCGGTAATCAAACCATTGGCCAAACCGCGGACACCATCGGTACCAAATAATCTAGACATCGCTAGCCATTTTACGGGAGCACGGGCTCGGAAACTGACATGTCCCCTGCCGCCGCGGCGTTTGCACGCTCCAATCCGCACCAGCACGGGACAGTGGTTTGCTACACATAAGGACGCCGCCGCCGTCGTTCGCATCCTGCTGCATGCGGGCGTTCCCCGCCGACCGCCGTCGTCGTTCTCCCCTGCGGGTTGACCGTGTTTACCGCTGACCCGCCGTCGTTTCCCTGTTAAAGCGGAACACCCCGCCCGGTGGAAATCCACGGGACGGGGTGCCGCTGCAGTCCGGGACGGGCCCGGCGAAGCAGGTTTAGCGCTTCGAGTACTGCGGAGCCTTGCGGGCCTTCTTGAGACCGGCCTTCTTACGCTCGATGATGCGGGCGTCGCGGGTCAGGAAGCCGGCCTTCTTCAGGGTCGGACGGTTGTTCTCCCGGTCGATCTCGTTCAGCGCACGGGCAACACCCAGGCGCAGCGCACCGGCCTGGCCGGAGGGGCCGCCGCCGTGGATGCGGGCGATGACGTCGTAAGCGCCTTCCAGTTCCAGGATCTTGAACGGATCGTTCACTTCCTGCTGGTGCAGCTTGTTCGGGAAGTAGTTGGCCAGCTCGCGGTCGTTGATGGTCCACTTGCCCGAACCCGGGACAACGCGGACGCGGGCAACGGCTTCCTTGCGGCGGCCGACGGCGGAGCCGGCCACGGTCAGGGCCGGGCGCTCCTTGGCAACGGTCTCGGTAGCGGGAGCGCTCTCCGAGGTGTAGCTGGTGAGGTTCTCGCCCTCGTTGTTCAGCTCTTCAGTATTCTGAGCCACGGTTCTCCTTGAATAAATTCTTTAGCTAGGTGGCCAGGACTACTGGGCGACCTGGGTGATTTCGAAGGACTTCGGCTGCTGGGCACCGTGCGGGTGCTCGGGGCCTGCGTAGACCTTCAGCTTCGACAGCTGCTGGGCAGCCAGGGAGTTCTTCGGCAGCATGCCCTTGATGGCCTTCTCAACTGCGCGCACCGGGTTCTTTTCCAGCAGCTCGGCGTAGTTGACGGAGGACAGGCCACCCGGGTAACCGGAGTGGCGGTAGGCACGCTTCTGTTCGAGCTTGGCGCCGGTCAGGGCAACCTTCTCAGCGTTGATGATGATGACGAAATCGCCCATGTCCATGTGAGGAGCAAAGGTCGGCTTGTGCTTTCCGCGCAGCAGTGTTGCGGTCTGGCTGGCAAGACGACCCAGGACAACGTCGGTGGCGTCAATGACGTGCCACTGGCGGTTGATATCGCCGGGCTTCGGAGTGTACGTACGCACGGTTTTGGCCTTCGTTTCTTGTTTGCAAGTAGCGGCGCGCCCAAACGGGCACGCACACAAGTTCTCTCATGCGCTACCGGAATCTCAGGTGAGGACTGAAATGTAACCAGTGGTCCAGAGGGCCCCGGCCACGTCCGCGGATCAGGTAGCCCTGCAACTGGGCAAACGCGCGAACATGGACGCATCGAGGTTGGACACGCACAACAGCTACCAAGGATATCGTGCAGCCCTATCTGAGGTCAAAGGGAAGGCCGCTACCTGCCCGACCGGCCGGCCAGGTAGCGCCAGCGCGTTCTCCGCATCGATCGAGACACGCCGAAAGTCACGAGTGCACATAACGGTTTGATAACAACGGTTAAATCGGCTTGGTTAAACCTTGTACTTTCCCCTTACTATGGATTTCGGTTTGGGGGCCATATTCAACTCCTTCGAGACTTCCCTCTCGAAATAGTTGGGGGCATTTCTGCGGTATCTCCCTGCCATCAGTAATGAATCCGTGTAATGACTTCCCGGTCATTCTCACTTCAGGAGTTGAATCCAATGCTCGGACTGTACTTGAACGCGCGCAATTTCGTCACCACCCGCCTCGCCCGCGAAGAAAAGGGCGCCACCGCCGTCGAATACGGCTTGGTCGTAGGACTGATCGCGGTTGTGATTGTCGTTGCAGTTGGTTTTTTGGGCACGGAAATCAAGGACATGTTCAACGAAGCCGCGTGCGGCATTCAGAACAAGACCTACACGGCCGCCACCACTACCGCCGCAGCCAGCTGCACTCCATAATCTGATGACTAGGTGGAGGTGTCCTGATGCCTCTAGATACCTCCACCTTCACATTGGAACGAACAAGTCGGACTCCAGGCTCTACATGGCCATTCCAAGCAATGAACGCGGGGCAGCTGTCGTTGAATTCGCGTTACTCGTCCCCGTCCTACTCGCTCTCTTGATCGGCATCATGGAATTTGGCCGCGGCTACAACGCTCAAATTACGTTAACCGAGGCTGCCCGGGAGGGAGCCCGTGTTATGGCGATCGAGAATGATGCTGTGCTTGCTAAGACTGCTTCATTACGGTCCGCTCCGTCACTTGATCCTGCTCTAATGACGTTCGATGTTTCTTCGCATGATTCGATCACAACTGCGGCTCCGGTGAAGGATAAGTGCGTGCCTGAACATCGAGTCACTTTCAAGATCACATACGAGTTGAACACGATTACTGGGTTGTTCGGGCCCATCGACCTCGTATCACAGGGAGTCATGCGATGCGGCGGTTGACGAACTTGGAGAGCGAACGGGGTGCAACCGCGGTTCTAACTGGGCTCCTTCTGGTCGCGCTGTTGGGATTCGTGGCGATAGCAGTTGATATTGGTCGGCTTTCTGCGGAGAAGGCCCAATTACAGAATGCCGCTGATGCCGCGGCGCTTTCGTTGGCAAAGTCTTGTGCAGACAATCCTGCAGGCGCCACGTGCACCGCCCCGAATTCACACGCGATGACCTTGGCTGAGCTCAACGTGAACGACGGAACTGCTCGAATTCTAGAAGCAGACACCTCGATAAAGAATCGCGTAAAAGTAACTGTTGGGACGCTAGATTCAGCTGGTCAGGACTCTCTTCCTTACCTGGTGGCGCCAATTCTAGGGCTGACAGGAACCGACGTAAACGCCTCCGCAGCAGTCGCTACAGGTGGCATATCAGCGGGACCAGCAGCTTTTCCTCTGGCATTCTCGGAGTGCCAGTTCACCCTCAGCGGCGCTTTGCAACTTATAGCGAGCAAGGGTGTGCCCATGCCCGGATGTACTTCAAGTAGCGGAAACCTGATTCCTGGCGGCTTTGGCTACCTAAAATCATCAGATCCTGCTGAGTGCGACGTCTACACACAAATTTCAGCGACCGCTGGGATGCCAAGCGACACGGGAAACGATGAGCCGTCCGTATGCAAGGCACTGCTTGAATCCTGGATGACGACCCTCCAGCAGCCGGGCGGCGAAGTGGTGGTCCTGTTGCCAGTGTTCAACAAGACCGAAGGAACCGGCACCAGCGGAAAATATTTCATTCGGGGATTTGCCGCTTTCAGCGTCAAGGGTTGGAAGTTCAGTGGCGGGACATGGAATTCTTCTCAGCCGATGAAGGACCCATATGTCTACAGGAATGCAGAGTTCGCTGGGCAGATATGTAGCGGCGACTGCCGAGGGATCATCGGAAAGTTTATTCGATTCGCATCACTCGATGAAGATTTCAAGCTGGGAGGGACTGGCGATCTCGGTGCCAGCCTGATCTATTTCACCGAGTAACAAATCTGGAATTGGGGACGGAATGAAGTCGCGTCTAGTGGCTGGCGTTGCTGCCGCGGTACTAGCAGTTGTCGGAGTACTGCTGATATTTACATATGTTGGCAACGCCGATACTCGAGCCATGGCAGATCTGGAACCTGCTTCTGTCCTGGTCGTGAAGACTGCAGTACCGGCCGGCACCCCCGTTGAGGCTCTCAGCGCTTCAGTGACAGAAACAAATCTCCCTGCCTCGGCAATTGCCCCCAGTGCCATCAGTGACCTGACCGAGAGCGCTGGGAAGGTTACTGCCGTCGATCTGGTCCCCGGTGAGCAACTACTAAACGAACGCCTCGTTGCTCCCGAAGACGTCCAAGCGGCCGGAGCGGTCGATGTTCCGAAAGGGCTGCAGGAAGTCTCCTTTCAATTGGAACCGCAGCGTGTTGTAGGAGGTCGTCTCGTGGCTGGCGAGCATGTGGGCGTCTATATCTCTATGGATAAGGGCGGTATCGAGGGAAGCCCAGATAAGGAAACGACGCAGCTAGTAGTCCGAAAAGCTCTTTTGACGGCCATCCAGCGGGCGCCCCAGCCGGTGACTGAGGAGGGCGAGACAGACGCTCAGGCGTTGCCGGAGGGGTCGATGCTGGTCACTGTTGCAGTCGACGACAAAGCCGGGCAAAAGATTGTCTTCGCCGCAGAGTTCGCCAAGATCTGGCTGAGCAAGGAGCCGGAAGACGCGAAAGAAAGCAAGCCGGAAGTGGTCCAGCGTTCAGAGGTCTATCGATGAGCCGTTTCATCTTCATCGGCTCGGACAAGGCGTTCGAGGAGAAGCTGCGCCTCGCCGTAGCCGGCGGATTGCCGGGAGAGCTCACGACCTTCACGCCGGATGCAGCGGCGATGCAACCGAGGGAATTGCTGTCATTCGTAAGCGGCGATCGCCCGGAGGTCCTGATTCTAGGGCCAGGACTTGCTGTCGATGATGCTTTGCGACTGGCAACTGTGTTCGATGTCCAGTTTCCGGAGATCAGCACCGTTCTCGTGGCTGACGGCAACCCGGATCTGATTCTTCAGGCGATGCGCTCGGGAATCCGTGACCTGCTCAGCCCGGTGGCTGACATTCCCTCGATTCGCGTCTTGCTGGAAAGGGCATGCCAGGTATTCGCGAGCCGCTTTCGGCTCGAACAACCGGGCTCGGTGCAGCCGCGTGAGCAAGGAATGATCATCGGCGTCATCTCCCCGAAGGGCGGCGTCGGCAAGACTACGATTGCCACGAATGTCGCGGTGGGATTGGGCAAGATGGCGCCGATGAACGTGGTGCTCGTTGACCTCGATCTCCAGTTCGGCGATGTTGCCTCCAGCCTGTACCTGAATCCGGAGCACACCATTCTCGATGCTGTCTCGAACCCCGCGAGCCAGGACTCAATGGTGCTTAAGGCGTTCCTGACCGTTCATCCCGCCAACATCTATGCGTTGTGCGCGCCGATGGATCCGGTTGCAGCCGACTTCGTCTCCGCCAATCAGGTGACCCACCTCCTGCAGCAGTTGACCGCGCAGTTCCGTTACGTCGTCGTCGACACCGGACCCGGGCTGACCGAGCACACGCTTGCCGCTCTGGAACATTGCACGGACGCGATTTGGGTGGCAGGCATGGATGTCTCGAGCGTCCGCAGCCTGCGCATGGGCACTGATGTGCTCCGCAAGCTGGAGCTGCTGCCGGAGCACCGGCACGTCGTGTTGAACTTTGCGGACACTAAATCCGGGCTGGCAGTCCAGGACGTCGAAGCGAGCCTGAATGCTCCGGTCGACATCGCGATCCCCCGCTCGAAGGCGCTGAGCTACGCATCGAATCGCGGTGTTCCGCTGTTGCAGGAGGACATCAAGGACCCTGCCACCAAGGGCTTGAAGTCTCTCGTGGAACGCTTTGATCCGGCCTGGCGGGAGAAGCGCCGGAGCCTTCACCGAAGGGCGGTGCTCCAATGAAGCTCTCTGAACGGCTAGGCGCGCTGACGCAAGCCCCGTCGGAGGCAGTGTCTGTGCCTGCGACGGTTCCTGCCCTCGTCCCGTCCGTTCCCGCTAGGCCCAAGCCCGCTCCGGTTGCTGCCGCCGACGCAGTGGTTGCGCCGGTGGACGCTTTGGCCGGCCTCAAACAACGCGCGGCAACGGCTTTGTTCGACCGCATGGGTGCCAGGATCAGCGATACGTCGATGACCGAAGAGGACCTGCGGGCTATGGCACGGGAAGAACTCGGCCAAATCATCGACGAAGAACAGGTACCGCTATCCGCCGAAGAGCGCCGGCGTCTCATTCGGGACGTCGCCGACGACGTTATGGGCTACGGGCCGCTGCAGCGTTTCCTCGATGACGAGAGCGTCACCGAAATCATGGTGAACCGGATGGACCAGATCTACGTCGAGCGGAAGGGGCACGTCACTCTCACTGATGCGCGCTTCGGCTCGGAGGAACATCTGCGCAAGGTCATCGAACGGATTGTGTCCAAGGTGGGACGCCGGATCGACGAGTCGTCGCCGCTCGTGGACGCCCGGCTCGAGGACGGGTCGCGCGTAAACGCGGTCATCCCCCCTTTGGCCGTCAATGGCTCGTCGCTTACGATCCGTAAATTCAGCAAGGTGCCTCTAACGGTGCAGAACCTGATCAATTTCGGGACGATGACACCCGAGATGGCCGAGCTGCTCGATGCCTGCGTCAAGGCCAAGCTCAACATTATTGTCTCCGGCGGCACTGGCACGGGTAAGACTACACTGCTGAATGTGCTGTCGTCCTTCCTCCCGGAGTCGGATCGCATTGTAACCATCGAGGATGCAGTAGAACTGCAGCTCCAGCAGCAGCACATCGTGCGACTGGAAAGCCGGCCGCCGAATACCGAGGGCAAGGGCGCAGTGACAATCCGCGATCTGCTCCGGAATTCCCTGCGTATGCGACCCGACCGCATCGTGGTGGGCGAGGTCCGCGGCGGAGAGTCACTCGACATGCTGCAGGCCATGAATACCGGCCATGACGGTTCGCTCTCGACCGTGCACGCCAACTCGCCGCGTGACGCCGTGGCACGTCTGGAGACGCTGGTGCTGATGGCGGGGATGGACCTTCCGCTCCGCGCCATCCGCGAGCAGATTGCCTCCGCGGTCGACCTGATCATCCAGATCGCCCGGCTGCGCGACGGCACGCGCCGGATCACCCATGTCACCGAGGTCCAGGGTATGGAGGGCGACGTGGTCACGCTCCAGGATGCGTTCGTCTTCGACTACTCGGCGGGCGTTGGGCCCGATGGCCTCTTCCTCGGCCGGCCGGTACCGACGGGCATCCGGCCCCGTTTCATCGAGCGTTTCGAAGACATGGGAATTACGGTCTCCCCCGCTGTTTTTGGCCAGCAGTCACGCTTGGGTGGGCGGCACTAGCCATGCATTTGCTACTCGTCTTGGGCGTTGTACTGGTGCTGGCCGGAATCCTGCTGGGGTTCACCGCCATGCAACCGCAGGCAGCCGCATTGCCCCGCGACCGTCGTCGGCCGTTTGAAGAGGAATCTACCTCGCAACTATCGCGCTTCGCCGGAGCGGCGGTGCGTGTCCTTGAGCAACAGCTCAAACGGCGCCCGACCCGGATCTACCGGCGCGAACTGCTGGAGCTGGCAGGCCTCAAGCTGAGCCAGGCGGACTACATCGTCCTGGTCACCGCGGGAACGCTCGTAGCAGGAGCCGTCGGAGCTTTGCTCAGCGGAGTTGGTCTAGCGCTGCTGTTTGTTCTGGCGTCTCCATTTTTGGCGCACCTGCTGCTTGTAGTGCTGATCAGCCAACGCCGGGCGAAGTTCGATTCGCAGATGGGTGACCTCCTGCAGCTGCTGAGTGGGGGTCTGCGGGCCGGTCACAGTATCCTGCGGGCCATTGACGCCGCCGCGGCAGAGGCCGATGCCCCCACCTCGGAGGAGATGCGGCGCGTCATCACCGAGACGAGCCTCGGCAAGGACCTGCTGGAATCATTGATGGACACGGCGCAGCGGATGGAGAGCGAGGACTTCACCTGGATCGCCCAGGCGATCCAGATCAACCGGGAGGTTGGAGGCGACTTGGCCGAGGTGCTCGACCAGGTCAACGGGACGATCCGAGAGCGCGCAGAGATCAAGGGACAGATCAAGGCTCTCTCGGCAGAGGGCAAGTTCTCCGCGTACATCCTGATGGCGCTGCCAATCGGCATTGTCGCGATTCTGGGCGTTATGAACCCCGACTATATCGGGGTCCTCTTCACTGAGCCCCTCGGCTGGGTCATGATCGGCGTCTCCGTCATCCTGATGATCATAGGCGGCCTGTGGCTGCGCAAAATCATCGACCTGAAGTTCTGAGAGGGGCCGGCTATGAGTCCAATCGTCCTTCTGGGAACCCTCTTGTTGGCCGGGTCCATCGGCTATCTGGGTTGGCTGCTGCTTTCCAGCGACAAGAAGGGCCGCCACGCGGTCCAGCAGAACCTCAATCGTGGTTTCGACACGGGCGAAAGCGGCAAGCAGCGGGAGCTCGGATTTCTCTACCGGCTGGGTTGGAAACTGACACCCGCCGGTTACGTGCAGAAGCTAGACCGCTTGCTGGCTTTGGCCGGCCGTCCCGCTTCAATGCCGCTGGAGAAGCTGCTGTCCATCAAGCTGCCGATGGCGTTGACCGCCGGGCTTGCCTGGACGGTTCTCCTCTCGGTCCGGCCATCGTCGACGCTATTCTTGGCGGCGTTGTTCTTCACGGTGATGACGTACTTCATCCCCGACCTGCTTCTCTACAGCAAGGGGCAGGAACGGCAGCAAAAGCTTCAACTCGAACTGGCCAATACGCTGGACCAGATGCTGATCTCGGTAGAGGCGGGCTTGGGCTTCGAAGCGGCGATGGCTCGCGCCGGCACCAATGGCAAAGGCCCGTTGGCCGACGAACTCGTACGCACGCTGCAGGACATGCAGGTGGGCCGAAGCCGGCGGGAGTCCTATCTCGCCCTGGCAGACCGCACGAACGTCCCCGAGCTGCGGAGCTTTGTGAAGGCGATTGTGCAGGCCGACGCCTACGGCATCGCGCTGAGCGGCGTGCTGCGTACCCAGGCGAAGGTCATGCGGGTGAAGCGGCGGCAGCGGGCCGAGGAAAAGGCGATGAAGCTGCCGGTGAAGGTGCTGTTTCCGCTGCTGTTCTTCATCTTCCCGGTGCTGTTCATCGCGATTTTGGGTCCCGCTGTCATCAATGCGATCAACACCTTCAGCGGTCAGTAGGCCGACGTAGGCTCAGAACGTGGACGTGATAGTCGCGGGTAGTGCTGCCCTGCTTGGAGCGGTGGCCGGATGGTTCGTCTTTCCGCTGGCGCAGCGGGAGGATCGGACGGCTGTGCCTCGGGGTTGGCGGGGGCCGATGGCAGTGCTGGCCGGACTGCTGTGCGGGCTGATGGCGTGGTTCATCGGGGCGATTGCGGTGCTGCCAGCTTTCTGCTACTTGGCGGTGATGGGGGTGCTGCTGGGGGCGATCGATGCACGGCACAAGCTGCTGCCGAACCGGTTGGTGCTGCCGTTCCTGGTTGGAGCCTTGGTCCTGTTGGGCCTGGGAGCGGCTGTATCCGGGGCTTGGCTGCAACTGCTGGGCGGCTTGCTTGGCGGTGCGGCGCTGTTTGCGCTGTACTTGGCCATGGCGCTGATCAAGCCGGGCGGGATCGGCTTGGGCGATGTGAAGCTGGCGGCCATTGTGGGGCTGTACGCGGGCTACCTCGGCTTCGATGCGTGGCTACTGGTGCTGCTGGGTGCGTTCCTGCTGAACGCGGTGGCGATCGTGGTGCTGATGCTGGCGAAGGTGCTCAACCGGAACTCCGATATTCCGTTCGGCCCGGCGATGATAGCGGCCGCTTTGCTGGCGCCGCTGCTGGCCTGAAATTTTTGTAAGTCTCCGCGAGCGGTTGGCGGCAGCAATTAGCCGGCGATTACTCTGACTCTGCAGTCCGCATGGCGCGGGTCTGTTCGGCGCGTTCGAGCAGGGCGCTGGCGGGCGGGTAGGCGACTTCCTCAAGGACGAGCGGGTGCGGGGGCGCGAGCTTGGTCTTGGAGTCGCGGACCTTGGAGGCGAGGCGTTCGGCGAGCCAGGCGGGTTCGTGCTCCCCGGAGCCGACCATGAGCGAGGCGCCGACCAGGGCCCTGACCATGTTGTGGCAGAAGGCGTCAGCCTGCACCGAGGCCGTGATGACGCCGTCGTCGCCGCGCCGGAACTCGAGGTGCTGGAGTTCGCGGATGGTGGTGGAGAACTCCCGCGGTTTGCAGAAGGACAGGAAGTCGTTCACACCCAGGATCCGGCTCCCGGCGTCGTTCAGGAGGTCGACGTCCAGCTCGTGCTTGTGCCAGAGGGTGATGTTGCGCGCGAGCGGGTCCCAGTTCGCGGGGCGGTCGGCGATGCGGTAGCTGTAGCGGCGCCACAGGGCGGAGAACCGGGCGTCGAAACCTTCCGGAGCCAGCCGCGCGGTATGGACTTCGATGGCTCCGGCGAGGTCGCGGTACGGGACGGGGGCGCCGACCCGGCCGCCGAGGACCTTGGCCAGGACTCCGCGCAGGCGGCGGAGCAGGGAGTCGGCGGGGTCGATGTCGCGGCCGCGAGCCAGCGCCGCCCACTCCCCCGGCTCCACGTCGAAGTGCACCACCTGGTCGCGGGCGTGGACGCCCGCATCCGTGCGTCCGGCGACGGTCAGCCGGACCGGGCGCCGAATCAGGGTGGCGAGGGCTTCCTCGACGGCCCCCTGGACGGTTAACAGACCGGGCTGCACGGCCCACCCGCTGAACGCCCCGCCGTCGTACGCAAGGTCCATCCGGACACGCAGAAGCCCGCCGTCCGGAGTGGGGACGGCGGGCTTCTGTGAGGTCATACCCTCCAGTTTAGAGGGAAAGGAGAAGCTACTTCTTCTCCTCGGCCTCCGGGGCTTCCTCGGCGGATTCGGCCGACGGAGCCGACTCTGCCGATTCGGCAGACTCAGCGGACTCGGCGGATTCCGGCGACTCGGTCTCGGCAGCTTCCTCAGCAACCGGAGCCGGCGCGGCGGTCTCGGCAGCCTTCTCGGCTTCCTTGACTACGGCCTGCTTCGGGGACAGCGGCTCCAGCACCAGTTCGATGACGGCCATGGGGGCGTTGTCGCCCTTGCGGTTGCCGATCTTGGTGATGCGGGTGTAGCCGCCTTCGCGGTTCTCCACTGCCGGGGCGATGCCGGTGAACAGCTCGTGGACGATGCCCTTGTCGCTGATCGTGGCGAGCACCCGGCGGCGGGCAGCCAGGTCTCCGCGCTTGGCGAAGGTGATCAGGCGCTCGGCGTAGGGGCGCAGGCGCTTGGCCTTGGTCACGGTGGTGGTGATCCGCTTGTGCTCGAAGAGCGCTGCTGCCAGGTTGGCGAGCATCAGGCGCTCGTGAGCCGGACCGCCTCCGAGGCGCGGACCCTTAGGGGGGGTAGGCATTTCTTTATCTCCTCATATGGTGCCGTTGGGCGCTACCTAGCACCACGACGGCGAATTCCTGCGTTTTAGAGTTCGTCCTCGCCGAAGGCTTCTTCGTCCTCTTCGATGGCGGCAGCGCGGGCGGCCAGGTCGAATCCTGGAGGGGAATCCTTCAGGGACAGACCCAGCTCGACAAGCTTTGCCTTGACCTCGTCGATGGACTTCGCACCGAAGTTGCGGATGTCCATCAGGTCGGCCTCGGAGCGGGCTACGAGCTCACCCACGGTGTGGATGCCCTCACGCTTGAGGCAGTTGTAGGAACGAACGGTCAGCTCGAGGTCCTCGATGGGCAGAGCCATGTCGGCAGCCAGGGCGGCGTCCGTCGGGCTCGGGCCGATCTCGATACCTTCAGCCTGCGTGTTCAGCTCACGGGCCAGGCCGAACAGCTCGACCAGGGTGGTTCCGGCAGAGGCGACGGCGTCGCGCGGTGCGATGGAATCCTTGGTTTCGACGTCGACGATCAGGCGGTCGAAGTCGGTGCGCTGCTCAACACGGGTCGCCTCAACCTTGAAGGTGACCTTCAGGACCGGCGAGTAGATGGAGTCGACCGGGATGCGGCCGATTTCCGAGTCGCCGGACTTGTTCTGGGCCGCGGAAACGTAGCCGCGGCCGCGCTCGATGGTCAGTTCGAGCTCGAACTTGCCCTTTTCGTTCAGGGTGGCGATGTGCAGGTCCGGGTTGTGGAATTCCACGCCGGCCGGCGGGGCAATGTCCGCAGCGGTGACGACGCCGGGGCCCTGCTTGCGCAGGTAGGCCACGACAGGCTCGTCATGCTCGGAGGAGACTGCCAGGTTCTTGATGTTCAGGATGATCTCGGTGACATCTTCCTTGACACCCGGAACGGTGGTGAACTCGTGCAGGACCCCGTCGATCCGGATGCTGGTAACGGCGGCACCGGGGATCGAGGACAGCAGGGTACGGCGGAGGGAGTTACCAAGGGTGTAGCCGAAACCCGGCTCCAGCGGCTCGATGACGAACCGGGAGCGGCTGTCCGCTACTACTTCTTCGGTAAGAGTTGGGCGCTGTGCAATGAGCACTTAGATTTCCTTTCAGCGAGCGTCCGCTATATGACGCAACACGAATTGGTGGAAAAGGGCGGCTAGTCAGCCGGAAGTGGCCCCTTCGGCCGCTGTCCGGATCCCCGCGAGGGAACCAGGACAGCGGCCGAGGGAACGACGAAACGGCTAATTAGACGCGGCGGCGCTTCGGGGGACGGCATCCGTTGTGGGCGCTGGGGGTGACGTCCTGGATGGAGCCGACCTCGAGGCCAGCGGCCTGCAGCGAACGGATGGCGGTTTCGCGTCCGGAACCCGGGCCCTTCACGAAGACGTCGACCTTCTTCAGGCCGTGCTCCTGGGCGCGCTTTGCAGCGGACTCAGCAGCCATCTGCGCGGCGAACGGGGTGGACTTGCGGGAGCCCTTGAAGCCAACCTCACCGGCCGAAGCCCAGGAGATGACGGCACCGGTCGGGTCCGTGATGGACACGATGGTGTTGTTGAAGGTGCTCTTGATGTGCGCCTGTCCGAGCGCAATATTCTTCTTATCCTTGCGACGCGGCTTACGCACCGCTCCACGAGTCTTGGGGGGCATGTATTTCTCCTACAAAGGTTGTTTGGTAGCTAGAGGGCCAGCTGTTTAGCGGGTCTTCTTCTTGCCGGCGACGGTGCGCTTCGGGCCCTTGCGGGTGCGAGCGTTGGTCTTGGTGCGCTGTCCGCGGACGGGCAGGCCACGGCGGTGGCGGAGGCCTTCGTAGCTGCCGATCTCGACCTTGCGGCGGATGTCGGCGGCGACCTCGCGGCGGAGGTCACCTTCTACCTTGTAGTTGCCCTCGATGTAGTCACGCAGCTGCACGAGCTCCGCGTCGGTGAGGTCCTTCACGCGGGTGTCCGGGTTGATCCCGGTCTCCGCGATGGTCTGCTCTGCACGGGTCTTACCCACGCCGTAGATGTAAGTCAGGGCGATGATTACCCGCTTTTCGCGGGGAATATCTACGCCAGCGAGACGAGCCATATTGGCGGTTCTCCTTGTTGTATCCGGAGGTCTGAAGCAGCTCCGTCCCTGTTGTCCAGGTCCCCGGCCTCCGTACCGGGGGTGTGCAGGTTGCCCTGCGGTGCTGCCTTATTGAGTTACTACGCGCGGGAGCGCCCCTGCCGAAGCAGGGAGCTTAGCCCTGGCGCTGCTTGTGGCGCGGGTTCTCGCAGATCACGATGACGTTACCCTTGCGACGAATCACCTGGCACTTGTCACAAATCCGCTTGACGCTCGGCTGGACCTTCATGGTTTTCCTTTGCGTTATTTGCAGTTGTTGCTTGCGTAACTACCTCGGCCCGCAGTTGCCCGCGGGAATCGGTCTTTACTTGTAGCGGTAGACGATACGGCCCCGCGAGAGGTCGTACGGGCTGAGTTCCACTACGACCCGGTCCTCGGGGAGGATCCGGATGTAGTGCTGACGCATCTTTCCTGAGATGTGAGCAAGCACAACGTGTCCGTTAGTCAGCTCAACGCGGAACATCGCGTTGGGCAGAGCTTCCTGCACAGTGCCTTCAATCTCAATGACACCGTCTTTCTTAGCCATATCCTCCGCTAACGTCAGTAACCACCACAGTGTGGGGCTGGAATTTTTGGGTTTGTTCGCCTCGGAGTTTCCAACGAAGTCCGCCGTTTCCGGCGGCTTCGGGCCCGGAACTGGGCACGAAAACAGAGACAACCAACAGACAACTGTACCCCAGAGGCGGGTTTAAGTTAAATTCGGATGCTTTGCAAGTACGACGGCGGGTGTTTCCACCGTTTCGGCACTCGCCACGGCATCCGCTATGGCCAGGCGGACCGACTCGGCCGCGAGGACCTGCAGGTCCATCCGCGGATCACCGTCCGTTCCGGGAGCCAGCTCGCGCCGGCAGGTCGCCAGGGCGAAGACGACGTCGCCGTCGGCCAGGGTGTGCGACGGACTAAGCGCCCGGGCCAGGCCGGCGTGGGCGGCCGACGCCGTCCGCTTGGCCTGCGCCGGATCCAGCACCGCGTTGGTGGCCACCACGCACAGCGTCGTGTTGAGCGGACCGGCCTGCGGTGTGCCTGCTGCCGGCGGCGTCCCGTCCGGGGCCGCCGCTCCCGATGCGCCCGCATGCGGCTGTGCCCCGGGGACTCCCGCGCCTGCAACGGCTTCCGGGGCGCCGGCGGCGTTGACCACCGCGAGGGCCCCCACCACGATGTCGGCGTTGTCGCCGCCCATCCGCAGCGAGGCCGTCCCCACTCCCCCTTTGTAGCGGCGCCGGTCCACGGCCGCCCCGGTCCCGGCGCCGACATTGCCCCGGCGCACCGCGGCAAAGTCCTGGGAGGCACCCGCAGCCGCTGCGGCGTCGTACCCCATTTGTTCCGTGGGCCGCGCCGTGACGTCCCCGCCGCGGCCAAGATCGTAGATCGCCGCCGCCGGAACGATCGGCACCACGGCCTCGCGCGTGCGGAAGCCCCGGCCCTGCTCCTCGCACCAGCGCTGGGCTCCATGCGCCGCGATCAGGCCGAACGCGCTGCCGCCCGCCAGCACCACCGCGTCGACCTCGGGCACGAGCGTCGTCGGGTCCAGCGCATCCGTCTCGTGCGTGGCCGGCCCTCCCCCGCGGACGTCCACGGAACCGACAGTCCCGGGTGGCGGGAGCACGACCGTCACGCCGGTCAGCCAGCCGTCGCCGATCCGCTCGACCTGGCCCACCCGGATGCCAGGCACGTCCGTTATGGAAGACATGGCCTCATCCTGCCACGAGTCAACGCGGCGCGACGCCGGGCTCAGTCGAGGGCGACGGGGGTGACGCCGAGCGGGGCGAGCTTGGCGACTCCGCCGTCCTCCGCGGTCAGCACCCAGATGCCGCGCTCGTGCACGGCGACGGTGTGCTCCCACTGGCAGGAGCGGGAGCCGTCCGTCGTGATGACGGTCCAGTCGTCGTCGAGGGTCTTCGTCTCGATGCCACCGCGGACCAGCATGGGCTCGATGGCGAGGCACAGCCCGGGGCGGATCTTGGGGCCGCGGTGCTTGGTGCGGTAGTTGAGCACGTCGGGCGCTTGGTGCATGGCGGTGCCGATGCCGTGGCCGACGTAGTCCTCGAGGATGCCCAGCGGCTTGCCGGGGACGCTGCTGACGTAATCGTCGATGGCGTTGCCGATGTCGCCGACGCGGGAGCCGTTGGCCAGGGCGGCGATGCCGCGCCACATGGCCTCTTCGGTGACGTCGGAGAGGCGCTGGTCCTCCGGGTCCGGCGTGCCGACGATCACGCCGCGGGCCGAGTCGCCGTGCCAGCCGTCGATGCTGCAGCCGCCGTCGATGGACAGGATGTCGCCGTCCTGCAGGACCTTGCCGCCCGGGATGCCGTGCACCACTTCCTCGTTCACCGAGACGCAGACCGTCGCGGGGAAGCCGTGGTAGCCCTTGAAGTTGCTCTTGGCTCCTTCGGCGTCCAGCACGGCTTCGAAGGCGGCGTCGATATCCGCGGTGGTGGCGCCGACGACGGCGGCTTCCTGGGCGGCGTCGAGGGCGCGGCTGACCACGAGGCCGGCTTTGCGCATCCGGCGGATCTGCTCGGTGGTCTTGTATTCGATGCTGGGCTGGCCGAATGCCATGTGCTGGGTTCCTTCTGTTCCTGCTAAGGCCGCAGGCCCCGTCCGGACGAACAGGGCCTGCGGTTAAGGTTCATGCCTATTAGGCGGTGACGCTCTTGAGCGCGTCCATGATGCGGTCGGTGACCTCGTCGATCGGGCCGATGCCGTCGACCTTGGTCAGGATGCCGCGCTCGGCGTACCGGGACACGACGGCCTCGGTCTGCTCGTGGTAGAGGTCCAGGCGGTGCCGGATGACCGTCTCGTTGTCGTCGGCGCGGCCTTCCAGCTCCGCGCGGCTGAGGAGGCGCTTGACCAGTTCCTCGTCGTCCGCGGTCAGCTGCAGGACCACGTCCAGCGAGTCCTCGCTGTCCGCCAGGATGCTGTCCAGCTCCTCCACCTGGGCGGTGGTGCGCGGGTAACCGTCGAGCAGGAAGCCGGGCTCGACGTCGTCCTGCTTCAGGCGGTCGCGCACCATGTTGTTGGTGACGCTGTCCGGGACGAAGTCTCCCTTGTCGATGTACTTCTTGGCCTCGATGCCCAGCGGGGTCTCTTCCTTCACGTTGGCGCGGAAGATGTCACCGGTGGAAATGGCGACGATGCCCAGCCGCTCGGAAATGCGGGAGGCCTGGGTTCCCTTGCCCGAACCGGGCGGGCCAATAATGAGCATCTTCGTCATCGCAATAGTCCTTCGTAGTGGCGTTGCTGTAGCTGGGCATTGATCTGCTTGACCGTCTCAAGACCCACACCCACCATGATGAGGATCGAGGTTCCGCCAAACGGGAAGTTCTGGTTCGCGTTGATCAGCACCAGTGCGATCAGCGGAATCAGGGCCACGAGGCCGAGGTAGAGGGCACCCGGCAGCGTGATCCGGGCAAGCACGTAGGAGAGGTACTCCTCCGTGGGGCGGCCGGCACGGATGCCCGGGATGAAGCCGCCGTACTTCTTCATGTTGTCCGCCGTCTCCTGCGGGTTGAACGTGATGGAGACGTAGAAGTAGGTGAAGAAGACGATCAGCAGGAAGTAGACCACCATGTAGAGCGGATGGTCCCCGCTGACCAAGTAGGTGTTGATCCAGTTGACCCATTCCGGCGGCGGGGTGGTGCCGTCCGAGGGCGTGTTGAACTGCGCGACCAGGGTGGGCAGGTAGAGCATCGACGACGCGAAGATCACCGGGATGACGCCGGCCATGTTGACCTTGATCGGGATGTAAGTGCTGGTGCCGCCGACGGTGCGGCGGCCGACCATGCGCTTGGCGTACTGCACCGGGATGCGCCGCTGCGACTGCTCCACGAAGATGACGGCGGCGACCACGAACAGGCCGATGATGATCACGCCGATGAAGATGTTCACGCCCTGGGCGCGGAGGATCTCGCCGAGCGAGGACGGGAAGCCGGCCGCGATCGAGATGAAGATCAGGATGGACATGCCGTTGCCGACGCCCTTTTCGGTCACCAGCTCGCCCATCCACATGATCAGGCCGGTACCGGCGGTCAGGGTGATGATGAGCAGGATGATCGTGACCAGGTTGTCGTCAGGGATGATCGGCACCGGACAGTTGCCCAGCAGCGCGCCGCTGCGGGCCAGCGAGATCAGCGTTGTCGCGTTCAGCAGGCCGAGGGCGATGGTCAGGTAGCGCGTGTACTGGGTCAGCTTGGACTGCCCCTGTGCGCCTTCCTGGTGGAGCTCCTGGAACCGGGGAATCACCACGCGCAGCAGCTGCACGATGATGCTCGCCGTAATGTACGGCATGATGCCGAGGGCGAAGATGGACACCTGCAGCAGCGCGCCGCCGCTGAAGAGATTCACGAACTGGTAGAGACCGCCCGTGGTGTTGCCCAACGCCAAACATTGCTGAACGTTGCCGTAATCAACACCGGGTGCCGGGATGAAGGCACCCATGCGGTAGATGGTGATGATACCGAGCGTGAACAACAACTTGCGTCGCAGGTCAGGCGTCCGGAATACCCGGCCAATTGCGCTAAGCAAGCGTCCTCCTGAAAGTCATTCGATGCCGCCGAGCGGCATTACACAAGAACCGAGTCTATCGGTTCAGCATGGACCGGCTGAACTCGCCGCCGGTGAATACGGGCTTTTAACGAAAAGAAACTCTTGGTGGCCGGTCTGGACCGGCCACCAAGAGTTTACTCATGGGCTGTGGATGACCACTAGCGTCGGAATCTAGAGCTCCGTGGTGGAGCCGCCGGCGGCAGCGATCTTCTCAGCGGCACTGGCGGAGAAGGCGTGAGCCTTCACATCGACCTTGACGGTGATGTCGCCGGTACCCAGAACCTTTACAGGCTGGTTCTTGCGGACTGCGCCCTTGGCCGCCAGTGTCTCCACGGTGACCTCGCCGCCCTCGGGGAACAGCTCGTTGAGCTTGTCCAGGTTCACGACCTGGAACTCCACCTTGAACGGGTTCTTGAAGCCGCGCAGCTTCGGCAGGCGCATGTGCAGCGGCAGCTGGCCACCGGCAAAGCCTGCCTTGACCTGGTAACGGGCCTTGGTGCCCTTGGTACCACGGCCAGCGGTCTTGCCCTTGGAGCCTTCACCACGACCAACACGGGTCTTGGCGGTCTTGGCACCGGGGGCAGGACGCAGGTGGTGGACCTTCAGAGTCTTCTCTTCTGCCATTCCTACTTCGCCTCCTCAACCTTTACCAGGTGAGAAACAGTGTTGACCATGCCCACGGTCACGGCATCGGCGTTGCGGACAACGGTGTGTCCGATCCGCTTCAGGCCCAGTGAACGCAGCGTGTCGCGCTGATTCTGCTTGCCGCCAATGACGGACTTGATCTGGGTGATTTCCAACTGTCCTTCGGACGGAGTCAGATTCTTCGGGGTCGTCTGCATGATTAGACACCTGCCTTCTGCTGGAGGCTGCGGAGCAGCACCGGCGGAACGACCTCGTCCATGGGCAGCCCGCGGCGGGCAGCCACGGCCTGCGGCTCTTCGAGGCGACGCAGTGCATCCACAGTGGCGTGGACGATGTTGATCGCGTTGGAGGAGCCGAGCGACTTCGACAGCACGTCGTGGACACCGGCGCACTCGAGTACGGCGCGGACCGGGCCACCGGCGATAACACCGGTACCTGCCGATGCCGGACGGAGCATGACGACGCCTGCGGCTGCCTCACCCTGAACGCGGTGCGGGACGGTGCCGGCCACGATCGGAACGCGGAAGAAGGACTTCTTGGCCTCTTCCACGCCCTTGGCGATAGCGGCCGGAACTTCCTTGGCCTTGCCGTAGCCGACACCGACCAGGCCGTTGCCGTCGCCGACAACTACCAGGGCGGTGAAGCTGAAGCGGCGTCCGCCCTTGACGACCTTGGCGACGCGGTTGATGGTCACAACGCGCTCGAGGTACTTGTCCTTCTCGGCGTCGCGGGCGTTGTCGCGGCCACCACGGCCGCCACGGTCGCCGCGTCCGCCGCGGTCGCTGCGCTCTCCACGACGGCCGCCGCGGCGGTCGTCCTGGGTCGAAGCCTTCTCTGCGGCGCCTGCGGTCGCGGTGGTCTCAGTTGCTTCAGTCACCTGAGTTTCCTTTTCGTTATTCTCAGCGGTCACAGTGCCAGCCCACCTTCGCGTGCGCCGTCGGCCACTGCCGCGATGCGACCGTGGTAACGGTTGCCGCCGCGGTCGAACACAACGGCCTCGACACCGGCAGCCTTGGCACGCTCGGCGACGAGCTCGCCGACGCGCTTGGACTTGGCGGTCTTGTCGCCGTCGAACGAACGCAGGTCGGCTTCCATGGTGGAAGCCGAAGCGACGGTGATGCCCTTGCTGTCATCGACAACCTGGACGAACACGTGGCGCGCGGAGCGGTTGACCACCAGGCGCGGACGGACCGCGCTGCCGGTGATGCGCTTACGGACGCGCAGGTGGCGGCGGCCGCGTGCGGCAGACTTGCTCTTACCCTTAATTCCGATAGCCATGATTACTTACCAGCCTTTCCGACCTTGCGGCGGATCTGCTCGCCAGCGTAACGGATGCCCTTGCCCTTGTAGGGGTCCGGCTTCCGCAGCTTGCGGATGTTGGCAGCAACCTCGCCGACCTGCTGCTTGTTGATTCCCGATACAGAGAGCTTGGTCGGACCCTCTACTGCAAAGGTGATGCCCTCGGGAGCCTTGACGGGGACCGGGTGGCTGTAGCCCAGGGCGAACTCGAGGTCCGAACCCTTGGCCTGCACGCGGTAACCGGTGCCGACGATTTCCAGGCTCTTCTTGTAGCCCTCGGTCACGCCGATGATCATGTTGCTGATCAGGGTGCGGGTCAGGCCGTGGAGGGAGCGGGATTCGCGCTCGTCGTTCGGGCGGGTAACGGTCAGGGTGCTGTCCTCCAGGGAAACCTGGATCGGGGAAGCGACCGTGTGGGTCAGTTCGCCCTTGGAGCCCTTGACGGAAACAACGTTGCCGTCAACCTTGACCTCGACGCCGGAGGGAACGGTGATGGGGAGACGTCCAATACGTGACATTATTCTCTTTCCTTCCCGTTACCAGACGTAGGCGAGGACTTCGCCGCCCACGCCCTTCTTGCCGGCCTGACGATCAGTCATCAGTCCGGAAGAGGTGGACAGGATAGCGATGCCCAGGCCACCCAGCACGTGCGGCAGGTTGGTGGACTTTGCGTAAACGCGCAGACCGGGCTTGGAGATACGGCGGACGCCGGCAAGCGAACGCTCGCGGTTGGGACCGAACTTGAGGTCGATGGTCAGCTTCTTGCCGACCTCGGCCTCTTCTTCCTTCCAGCCGGCGATGTAGCCTTCGGCCTTCAGGATGTCGGCAACGCGTGCCTTCAGCTTGCTGTACGGCATGGACACACTCTCGTGGTATGCCGAGTTTGCATTGCGCAGACGAGTCAGCATGTCTGCGACAGGATCTGTCATTGTCATGGTGGGCTCTAGCCCTTCCCCGTAACGGTTTCCGTCGGTACGGACCTGTTACGTAGTTGGTTTAGTCTTCGGTCTGGAACGGGAAGCCCA
>NZ_BRVS01000006.1 GCF_026011795.1 Arthrobacter mangrovi
TTTTTCATGGCCGCTTACACGCATCTGACTGGGAAGCCAAGATCAAGGATGCTTGGGCGCTGGAGAGGCAACTGTTCAAGGGGTTCGGATGGGAACTTCGTGGTAACGGGCAAGACGAACCAGAAGGATTCTGGCGCACGGGCAGTGAAGATCTTTTCCGTCAGCGGATCGCTCGCTTCCAGCTCGAGAATGAAGCGATCTAATCGTCCTACCGTTGGGAAATTTGGCCTTAAAATCTGTCTCGTTAAGGGACCCTTTGCTGGGGCACGGCCAGCCGGCCCGCCTCTCGGAAGGCCGCCCCGGATTTCCTGGCGTGGGCTTGTCTCATCAATATGTCTCACTCGGAGCATTCTCAGTAACAAAGAAGGAGGCCTTTGACGGGACCCGCGGAGCGGCATAGCCGGCATCCGGAATAAAGCGGTAGGGCGGGTCCCTCAATTGGTTTGCCGCCAAGAACCACCAGAGACCCCTGCCAATTGGCAGGGGTCTCTCGTTAGATGTTAGGACTCAGGGAGCCAAAGGCTGAGCTTACGGCGCTTGTAGCGCTCCACCGGACGGGGGAAGTTCGGTCCTCCCCATGAGAACTCAACGTCTTCCTCCGGCTCGCTGGGAAGCCGGGCAAGCGGATTTACCGCTGTGTCCCTGGCGCCGCTCACTTCTTGCCACCGGACTTGTTCTTGGTCCCGTCAACGAGCCTGTAACCCTCGCCCTACCCCCTTGGTCGGGGGTAGGGGATTGCCCTTGGTGGAAGTGACTTCCTTATTGCGGCTCCCGCCGCGGCGGCCGACTACTTCGTATTGTCCTGAGTGCGGAGCCTTCTGGCCCGGTCGGTAAGTGGTCATTAGTGTTCTTTCTACTAATGCGCCAACCGTGGGGCGACACGCCGTGCACTTGGCGACGGATGCCGGTACCCCCTAAGCTGTTTCGTATTCCCCTGCCAAGGAAACGAATGCCTCAGTTGGCTGCTGTGCTGGTTCTCAGCGACGGTCGCCGCTGAGGTTTTTTGTTGGTTGCCCAACACGTCACAATCTACTACATCTAGTGTGTGCATCTCGCCGAAACCCCTAGATGATGTATTACAAGTATGTTATTCATCCCCTGTGTCGTCCACAGGAACCAGGGATGCCGGTGTCGGTGAAACCATTGATTTTCCGCGGATTTGCTGCGGCGTCTGGAGTGGCCATCCACAGCCTGTGGAGGCACTTGCCCACAGCTCTGAAAAACTCCGTGTCGCGCGCTCTTCGGCGTGTCCCTAAACGACTGCCCGAAGGCGCCACTCGTAGACACGACGGAGCCCTGCACCAGATCCTCCAGGAGCAGAACCGATACCCCGCTTAGGAGAAGCGGCAGCTCGCCCAGGAACTCGAAGGCGACGTGGAACGTTCAGTCCGGGACGTGGCCTGGATGCGGCGGCCACACGCTGTCAGCGTGCCGGCCCAGCCGCCACCGGGCAACATCCCCGGACGGACAGCTTCCGAGGCACAACCTAGGCACCCGCACCTGAATGTTCAGAGGGACCTAGGCCGCTAATCCTGACAGTTCAAAGCAGGCATGGTGCGCCGCCTTCTGCGGCACACCATGCCTGTCCTAGTTGTCTTTCACGGTGTAGTTTCCGCTATCGATTGGATTGTTCAATCCTTCTTTCGCGTCACTGTGAAGGCGGTCAGCCCCGGTTCTCGAAACCGGTTGCGGTGCACTTGGTTACTGGTGGGGGATGAACGTGTACTTGTACTCGAGGAATTCATCGATCCCGAGCACGCCGCCTTCGCGTCCCATCCCCGACGCCTTTACGCCTCCCAGAGGCGCTGCGACGTCGGAAATGATGCCCGAGTTGATGCCGAGCATTCCGACTTCCATCCGCCGCGCGACCCGGTGGGCGCGGGCGAGATCATTCGTCATCAAGTAGCCGGCCAGTCCATAGGCGGTGTCGTTGGCGATCGCGATCGCGTCGTCTTCGTCGCTGAACGGAATGATGGGTGCGACTGGCCCAAAGATCTCTTCTTGCATGAGCCGCGCGTCGCGGGGCACGTTTGCAAGCACGGTCGGCGGGTAGAACGATCCTGCTCCGTCGGGGATGACCCCGCCGGTGCGGGCGTCGGCGCCGCGGGACACGGCGTCATCCACGAGAGACTGAATGCGTTCGACGCTGGCGCCATCAATCATCGGCCCGATGTCCGTGCCCTCGTCCAAACCGTTGCCGACGCGCAGCGAAGCGAACTTCTCGGCCAACCGGGTGGCGAGTTCGTCGGCGATGCCTTCGTGGACCAGGACGCGGTTGGCTGCGGTGCAGGCTTCGCCCATGTTGCGCATCTTGGCTGCGGTGATTTCCGTGACGGCACGGTCCAGGTCGACGTCGTCGAAGACGATGAAGGGCGCGTTGCCGCCGAGCTCGAGCGAGGTGCGGATCATGTGGTCGGAACACTGGCCGTGGAGCTTGCTGCCAACGAGCGTGGAACCGGTGAACGACAAGTGGCGTACCAGTCCTTCGCTGAGCAGGGGGGCCACCATAGCGCTGGAGCTAGAGGTCGTGACCACGTTGATGGTGCCCGCGGGTGCCCCGGCTTCCTCGAAAATCTTCGCGAGGAACAACATCGTCAAGGGGGTCTTCTCGGCAGGCTTGACGACGACGGCGCAGCCGGTGGCGATCGCGGGGGCGATCTTGCGGGCGCCCATTGCCAGGGGGAAGTTCCAGGGCGTGATCAGCAGCGACACGCCGACGGGTTCACGGGACAGAACGATCTGTCCCCTGCCGCTGGGCGACTCGGCGTGCGATCCCTGGACGCGCACCCCTTCCTGCGCGTACCACTGCAGATAGCCAGCGGAGTATTCGATCTCGCCGCGTGCTTCGGCGAGCGGCTTGCCCATTTCCGCGGTCATGATGGCCGCGAGCTGCTCCTTCGATTCCAGCAGCAGTTTGTGCGCGGCGAGCAGGATATCGGCGCGGGCGCGTGCGGGCATCGCCGCGAAAGCAGCCTGGGCGGTGTTGGCGGCAGCAACTGCGCGGCGTCCGTCTTCCGGACTGGCATCGGGGATGGAGGCGATGACCTCGCCGGTTGCCGGGTTCTGTACCTGGATCCGGGGCCGGTCGGGAAGGTCTTCCCAGCGTCCATTGATGAACAGTTCGGTCTGCAGCCCTGCCGGCGCCTGGGTGGTGATGGTCATGGTTGTCCTTTGTCTTGTGAGGTGGTCAGGGGGTCGAGGAGTTCGGCCAGGTGGAGGCTCTTGCGTTCGGGGTCCAGCTGTTTGACCTGCATAGCGCAGCTGAATCCGTCGGCGAGGACGGGCGTGCTTTCGGGCGTACCGGCGAGTGCCGGAGCGAGTGCCTGTTCGGCAACTTCCATGGATATGTCGTAGTGGTTGGCTTCGAAGCCGAAGTTGCCGGCGACACCGCAGCATCCGGTGGCTTCGGTGACGTCGGCTACGCCCAGAGCTGCGAGGGCTTTGCGCTGGATGGTGGCGCCGAAGGTGGAGTATTCGTGGCAGTGTGTCTGCACGGTCACGGCCGCGGGGACGACCGGGGGTGTCCAGCCGCCAGCGATCCAGCCGGTGACGGCCTCGGCGAAACTGTGGATCCGGCGGGAGACGCGTTTGGCGGCCTCGGTGCCGAGCAGCTCGGGCCCGTCCTTTTTCAGCGCGGCGGCGCAGCTGGGTTCGATGACGACGATCGGGGCGTCCGTCCCGTCATCAAGTTTCGCCACCGTTTTGGCCATCATTTTCTTGGCTGTGTCGAGCTGCCCGGTGGAGATCCAGGTCAGTCCACAGCAGGCGTCGCGCTCACATGAGATCCGGCGTCCGGTGCCTTCGATAACCCGGGCTGCGGCGCCTGCGACTTCGGGGCGGAAGCCCTTGGTGAATGAGTCGACAAACAGCACGGTGTCACTGGTCTCGTGATTGCTGCCGAAGCCTGCGAGTGCATCGCGGAGCATCTTGCGGGACGCGAATTTCGGCATGGCGCGCTTGGTGGTGAGGCCGCCGGCGGCGGCAACGGCTTTGCCGAGCGGGCTTCCCATCACCAGATTGACGAGGGGGCTGACCAATGTGGTGATCTTCAGCCAGCGCGGCAGCCAGCCCAGGGAGAAGTGCGACAGGGGCCGCATCTTGCCGTCATAGTAGTGCGAGAAGAACTCCGACTTGTACGTGGCCATGTCCACCCCGGCCGGACAGTCGTTCGAGCAGGCCTTGCAGGCAAGGCACAGGTCCAGGGCCTCGCGGACGTCTTCTGATTGCCAGCCTTCGTCGATGCTTCGGGCTCCGCGGACCATGTCCTGCAGGACGCGGGAGCGGCCGCGGGTCGAGTCCTTTTCGTCGCCGGTGGCCCTGAAGCTCGGGCACATCACCCCGCCGGCGTCGGACCGGCATCGGCCCACCCCGATGCAGGCCTGGACGGCGTGCACCCATTTGTCGGCGCCTGCAGCGGCGGCCTCCTTGGGGCGGAGTTCGAAGTGGGTGCGCCATTCACGGTCCGGGACGCCCTCGAGGGCGAGGTGGGTGTCGATGGGGTCGGGGTCCGTGATGGATCCGGGGTTCATGATGCCTGCTTTGTCCCACAGGCCGCGGTAGGTCTCGAACGCAGTGATCATCGCGGGGGAGTACATGACGGGGAGGAATTCGGAGCGGGCCCGTCCGTCGCCGTGCTCGCCGGAGAGGGATCCGCCGTGGCGGACGACCAGTTCGGCGGCGGCATGGGTGAACTTGCGGTAGACGGCCCGGCCGTCCTCGCTGCGCAGGTCGTAGGTGATGCGGATGTGCATGCAGCCGGCACCGAAGTGCCCGTACATGATCCCCGTCAGCCCGTAGACCTGCAGCAGCCGGCGGAAGTCGGCCAGGTAGGCGGCCAGGTTTTCCGGGGCGACGGCGGAATCTTCCCAGCCGGCCTGCGATTCGCCGCCGGCGGCCGGGCGGGAGGAGAGACCGGCGCCGTCCTCGCGCACCCGCCACAGGGTGGCCCGCTGCACGGGGTCCGGGACGGCCCGGCCATCGACCAGGCGGCCGTTGGCGGCCAGCTGCTCCAGCAGCCGGTCTGCTTCCCGGGAGACATCCTCCGGGTTCTCCCCGTCCAGGTCCACGTACAGGAATGCCTTCCCCTCGGGAAGGCCGAGGACGGAGTCTGCGCCGCGGCGCAACCGCATGGTGTCGACGATGGCCTCATCGATTCCTTCGACCGCGGCGGGAGAGAATTCGAGGATGGTTTCGATGTCCTTCGCGGCGTCGACGACGTCGGCGTAGCCCAGGCAGACCAGCAGCGCGCTTGGGGCCTTGGGTACCAGCTTCATCCGTGCGCGGACCACCACGGCGCAGGTGCCCTCCGTGCCCACCAGGGCCCGGGCCACGTTCAGCCCGTTCTCCGGCAGCAGGTTGGCCAGATGGTAGCCGGAAACCTGCCGCTGGATACGTCCCAGCTCAGTCCGGAACGCGGCCAGGTTGTCCCGGGCGAGTTCCTTCAGGTCTTCGCTCAGTTCGAAGGCGCGCGATACCGAGTAGGCGTCGGCTGGGTCCGTTGCCCGCAGACCGGTGGGCGTGGCCGTGAGTTGCGCGCCGTCCGAGGTGACGACGTCGACTTCGGCAACGTGGTCCGAGGTCCGGCCGTATCGCACGGAGTGGTTGCCGCAAGCGTCGTTGCCGATCGCGCCGCCGACAGTGGCGCGGGTCTTCGAGGAAGGGTCCGGCGCGAACGTCAGCTGTCCGCCCGTGGCATCCTCGGCTTCCCGGGTGAGGTGGGAGAGGATGACGCCCGCCTCGACGTCAGCTGTCTGGGCGTCCTCGTCGATGCTGAGGATCCGATTCATGTGCCGGGAGAAATCCAGGACGATACCGGGACCGATGGCGTTGCCGGCCATCGATGTCCCGCCGCCGCGGCTGACTAGCGGCGTGCCGGTCTCCCGGCACGCCGCCACGACCGCAACTACGTCGCCAACACTGCGCGGAAAAACCACGCCCACGGGCGGAACCCGGAAATTCGAGGCATCGTAGGAGTACTCGGCTATCCGGTGGCCTGAGATTTCAGCGCGCACGCCAGCAGCTTCAAGCCGCGCCAGGATCGGTGCGCGCTCGGGGGCGGAAAGGACATCTTGGGTCATGGCGGTCTTTAGACTCCAGCTTCGGCAGGCACAGCGCCCACGACTGCGCCTACTGCCGCTTCAAAGCGTGACAGGCCGGCTTCGATTTCGTTCTCGGTAGCAACGAGCGCCGGGATGAGGCGGACGACATTGCTCTCGGGCCCGCAAGTGAGGGTTAAGAGCTTCTGTTTAGTGGTGGCCTGCTGGACAGATGCCGCCGTTGCGGCATCGGGGGACCCGTCGGCTGCAGTGAATTCGATGCCCTGCATCAGGCCGATCCCGCGAACGTCGCCGATCGCAGGGAACCTGGCCTGGATTTCCTTCAGGCCCGCCTGAAGCTGGTCACCGCGGATCCGGGCGTTCTCGACCAGGCCTTCCTCTTCGATAACGCCGAGCGTGGCGACCCCGGCTGCGGCGGCGGCCGCGTTGCCGCCGTAGGTGCCGCCCTGGGAGCCGGGCCAGGCCTTGGACATCGTTTCGGTGGAGGCGGCGATCGCCGAGATCGGGAAACCGGAAGCGATGCCTTTGGCGGTAATAAGGATGTCGGGGGATGCGCTGGAGTGCTGGTGGCCCCAGAACCTGCCGGTGCGGCCCACGCCGGCCTGAACCTCGTCGAAGATGAGCTTGATGCCGTGCCGGTCCGCCCGTTCGCGCAGACCCTCCATGAAGGCCGGTGGGGTAGGCAGGTAGCCACCGTCGCCAAGGGCAGGCTCGATCAGGAAGGCGGCGGTATCGTTCGGTGCGGTGCGTGTCTTGAGGAGGTAGTCCAGCTCCTTCAGCGCAAATTCCACGGCAGTGGCCTCGTCCCAGCCATATCGGTAGGCGTACGGGAACGCCGACATATGGACACCGGCCATGAGCGGGGCGTACCCGGCGGAGAATTTAGTTCCGGCGGTGGTCAAGGAAGCGGCCGCCACGGTGCGGCCATGGAACCCGCCTTGGAAGACCACAATGTTGGGCCGGCCGGTCGCCATCCTGGCAAGGCGGATCGCAGCCTCGACGGCCTCCGAGCCCGAGTTGGCGTAAAACACCGAATCCAGGCCCGCGGGCAGAACCTCCCCGAGCTTCTCCGTCAGTTCCAGCAGCGGCTTGTGCATCACCGTCGTGTATTGGGCGTGGATGATCTTGCCGACCTGCTCGCGGGCGGCGGCGACAACTTTGGGGTGGCAGTGACCGGTGCTGGTCACGCCGATGCCCGTCGTGAAGTCCAGGTACTCCTGGCCGTCCGTGGCATAGATCCAGCTGCCAAGGGCATGGTCGACGACCACGGGCGTGGCCTGCTTGAGGATAGGGCTGAGGGAAGTCATTGGTCACCTTCGTCGGATCGTAATGCGACCAGCACCCTCGTGACCCGGAAACGGGTGATGGTTGAGGATGCTGGCTGCGCAAGTTGCTGCGGGACTATTTGGAAGCGACGCCTGCGGACTGCTGCTGCGGCAAAATCGGCCATGGAGTTGAGCGGCCTTGTGCAAGGTCTGTCCGCTCCCGCCACGTACGGAAGTGGCGCCCACACCTCGAAGGAGGTGCGGGGCCACTTCGCGTCGTCGCTCAGTTATTCCAGAAGTCAGGCAGCGTCGAAAGATCCTGGATCTCGTGGTACGGCTGGTAGAAATCGCTGCCCTTGAACCCGTAGCGGTTCACCCAGATGCGGCGCACGCCGTACTGCTTCGCGGGCATGATGTCGTACTCCCAACCCTGCGCGACGTGGGTGACGAGGCTAGGGTCGCGATCGATCGTCTTGAAGAGGTGCTCGAAGGCACCGGGGCGGGGCTTGTACCAGCCGGCGTCCTCGGCCGTGATCACGTAGTCGAACTCGACGCCGATCGTCTTGACGTGGTGCGGGATGAAATCGCGATCCGAATTCGAGATGATCGCCAGCTGCACGCCCTTCTCCTTGAGCTTGCGCAGCGCCTCCGGTACCTCGGGGAAGACGGGAAGCGACTTCGCCTCCTCGACGAGCTGGTCGCCGAACGCGTCCTCGTAGCGGGCGCCGTGCAGCAGCATCACGTTCTCAAGCGTCGAGCGCACGAGGTCTTGATACCTGCGGTAGGGGCCCTCGGCAACGGCCTGGAAGCGCATAACGCGGAGGTTGTCGAGGAAGGTGTCATGATCGATGCCGACCTCGTCAAGGCGCTCCTGCACTATCGGCAACGCGAGGCGATTGAGGTCGAAGTCGATCAACGTGCGGTAGCAGTCGAAAGTCGCGATCGGGGTGTTGTTGCTCATTATTCCTACTCTGTCGAGGTGGTGGGACATATTTAGGGAGGGTTACTTCTCGCCGCCGGTGGATGCGACGACGGAATTGTGGGTCGTGATGCCGCTATTGACATCGGTAATGGAGAAAACTGGTTTCGCCGCGCTGAGGAAGCCGAGGTCGAACTTGGTGCTCCCGTCGACCACGAGATCCGCGCCGATCTCGCCGAGCGCGGGGGCGAGTTTGAAGCCGTGCCCGGAGAAGCCGCCGAGCACCACTGTGTTGCTGCGGCCGGGCGCTACTGCCATGAACTCATGCATCGAGCGGGTGTAACTCTCGATGTAGGTCTCTAGCCGCACGGGATTCGGATCAAGGGCCGGGAGAAGGTCGCGCAGGATCCAAGAGAACTTCTCAATTTCGGCTTGCGCCTCCTTGTGGCCAAACTTCCGTGGCACCGAGTCGGGGTCACCCGTCGGCAGGTGGTCGTTGAAGCCGAGCCCAAGCTTTACGAGCTTCTCGTCTGCGTTCGGGATGCCGTAGCAGTAGGAGGGGGCGACCCGCATGAAGGGTGGCAGGCCCCGCAGACTACTGTCGTCCTTGCCCGAGAACCACGCCGAGGTGAGGCGCCGCGTCACGATCCAGTCGCGAAGCTCGGGCACGAGCTTCGTGGTCCAACCGCCGCAGGCCACAAGCACCCGGTCGACATTGAGGCTCTCGCCGGATTCGAGCCGGAGGGTGACGCCGTCGGCCCGCTCGTCTACTGCGGTGACTGGTGTAAACTCGCGGGCCGTGGCTCCGGCCCGCACCGCCTGCTCGACGGCGACTGAAATGCTCCGCTCGGGCGAGATGACACCAGCACCGGTATCCCAGATGCCAACGTCCCCGTCTGCCATCGAGAACTGCGGGAAGAGATCGCGCATTTCCTCGATGCCATAGGTCTCGTGCTCCAGGTCCCACTCCCGTGCCGCCTGGAGTGCGTGCTCGATCTGCGCATCGGTCGGAGCGCCGAGCAGCAGAGCGCCGATTTTGCGGCGCAGTTGCCGGCCGCCCGTCAGCTCCAGCTCCTCCCAGAGCTCGTCCGAGCGCTTCACGATCGGCATGTACCCCATCGTGGTGAGTTCGAGGTTCCGGAACAGGCGTCCTTCTCCACCCGCCCCCGCGAGCGGGTGGCCGATGTAGCCGCTCTCAAAACCGTGCACCTCGACGCCGGCGCGTTTGCTGAGGCTCCACAGCACCTGTGCACCGATGGCTCCGAGGCCAACAACACCGATTTTCATGATTTTCTCATTCCTTGTGATTCCTTCGTCAGGGCAGCGCAAGGCTGGCACTTCACCCAATCCCGCGCGTTTCGGGGCACGCGGCTTGCCCCTGCTGGTGCCAGGCTGCGCTCAGCGTCCCGTCTTCAGGCGTTCCTCCACGTTCGAGGCGATGCGGGACGACGCGATGCAGATCACCGCGTAGATAATGCCCGCGAGAGCCAGAACGTCGAAGTATTGGAACGTCATTGCGCCGATCGAAAACGCCTTGCTCGTGAGCTCGCCGACGCCGATGGTGTAAGCGAGCGAGCTGGACTGGAACACCATGATGAGTAGCGACATCATCGGGCCGATGACCGCTCGCATCGCCTGCGGCAGCACGACGTGGAAGAAGCCCCTCGTCTGGGTGATGCCGAGGCTGGCGAACGCTTCGCGCTGCCCTGGGCCGACGTGCAAGATGCCCGCCCGGAATACCTCGCTCGAGTAGGCCGAGAGGTTGAGCCCGTGGGCAATGACCATCGTCACGAAGGCGGTGAGGGTGATGCCGCCGCTCGGGAGTCCGAAGTAGAGCAAGTAAATCACCGCGAGGAGCGGAATGCCGCGGAAAACCTCGATGAACACGATGAAGACCGTACGCATGAGGCGGTTCTGGTGAGTGCTCAGAAGGCCGAACACGAGGCCTAAGGGAAGGCCGACCAGGGCGACGCATCCGGTGAGGGCAAGTGAGACCCCGAGGCCCTCCAAGAGGGCTGGCAGCCATTCGATCCATCGGTCGAAGATCATACGGTCACCACCTTTCTGCGGACCACGCTGTCGACATAGCGCGAGAAGTACGACAGCGGGATCCCGACAAGCAGGTAGAGCACGGCCGCGATCGAGAAGACGAGCACTGCGGGGGCGCCCCGGGAGACCTCGAGCTGCGCCATGAAGATGATGTCGGCGACGCCGATGATCGATGCCTTTGCGCTGTCCTTCAGAAGGCTCACCGCGTACGACGCCGAGGGCGGCATCGCAATGTTGACGGCCTGGGGTGCGACGACCCGCCAGAACTGGTGGGTCGGTGTGAGGCCGAGCGCCATGGCGGCTTCGCGTTGGCCCTTGTGCACGTTATCGATGCCGGCCCGGAAGTTCTCCGCGAGGTAGGCGCCCGAGATGAGGCTCAGGCCGATGAGTGCGGCGGGTAGCGGTTCGAGTGCGATGAGCGGGCTGATGCCGTAGTAGATAATCAGCAGCCACACGAGAGGCGGCACACCGCGGCAGATGTCGATGATGCCTATGGCGAGCCAGCGCAAGACCCGCAGATGGGACGTGCGCGCCAGCGCCAGCGGCACCGCGAGGACGCTTCCGGCGACGAAGGAGACCACCGTCAGGATCACCGT
The DNA here is from genome assembly GCF_026011795.1 of Arthrobacter mangrovi. Classification (GTDB taxonomy): domain Bacteria; phylum Actinomycetota; class Actinomycetes; order Actinomycetales; family Micrococcaceae; genus Crystallibacter; species Crystallibacter mangrovi. Next base: position 10,886 of record NZ_BRVS01000006.1, read on the forward strand.
AATGCTAAGACCGGCTCCGATGCCCGAAAAAAGGGTCTCGATACTGATGCCGTTCATCTATTCAGCACCGCCTGCAGGAACGTCTTGGTGCGCTCCTGGGTCGGGTTGGTGAACACCTGCTCGGGTGAGCCCTCCTCCAGGATGCGTCCGCGGTCAAGCAGCAGCACCCGGTCCGCCACCCGCTCCGCGAACCGCATCTCGTGGGTTACGACAATCATCGTCATGCCGGTCTCAGCGAGGTCGCGCATTACCTTCAGCACTTCGTCGGCGATCTCGGGATCGAGCGCCGACGTGGGCTCATCGAAAAGCATTATCTCGGGATCGAGCGCGAGCGCCCGGGCGATCGCGATGCGCTGCTGCTGTCCGCCCGAGCACTGCGAGGGCTTGGCGGAGGCTTTATCGGGCAGACCAACCTGAGCGAGGAGTTTCATCGCGTACTCCTCGGCCTCCTGTTTCGACCGCTTTCCATTGAGTGTCTGGGCGAGCACGATGTTCTGCAGCACGCTTAGATGCGGGAAGAGGTTGAAGCTCTGGAACACCATGCCCACTCGGCGGCGCAGTTGTACCAGCTCGTGCTTCGAGGGATTGAGGGGGTTTTTGAAGACCTGCTCGCCATCGAGGGTGAGGCCGCCGCTGGTCGGCCGCTCGAGGTAGTTGAGGCAGCGGAGGAAAGTGCTCTTGCCTGCGCCGCTCGGACCGATGAGGGCGATGACTTCGCCCGCGTGCACCTCGAGAGAGATACCTTTGAGCACGTCATTGGCGCCGTACGATTTCGAAATCGAGTTGGCGTTAAGCAGGACCCGGTTTTCAGTCATGTCCATGATGAGTTTCAGTTCCGTGGATCAGGGTCAGGACCCGCTCGAGACGATGAACTGGGGGTCCAGACCGTACTCTTCGAACTGCGCTTTCATCTCCCCGGAATCCTGATATTCACTGAGCACGACGTTGACGGCGTCGTTGAGGTCGGTTTCGCCCTTCTTCACGAGCACGACGGCGAGGGCCTCCTTCTGTGTATGGGGCAGCTTGTCGGATTTCTGCATGGTCTTCAGGGTTAGGTCCTTGTACTGGTCCTGGGTAAGGCGCCACGAATTTGCGTGGTTGTTCACGATTCCGACATCAATACGACCGGCCTTCACGTCGTCGATGACAGCGACGTCGGACTGGTATTCAGTGATGTTGTCTCCATAGAGCGCGTGCAGCTGCTCGTTCCAGAGGTATCCCTGCGGGGTGCCGATCTTCTTTCCCTCCAGCGCCTCCGGGGTATCCCAGTCCTGGCCTTTGGTGACGAGGCCCATGCGGCTCTCGTACATCGGGTTGCTCACCTCGAAGAGCTCGCGGCGCTCGTCGTTGACGGTCCAGTTGCTCGACGAGATGTCGGCGCGGTTGTTCTGCAGGCCCTCAATGGCTCCGGCGAACGAGGTTACCTGTGCGTCGAGCTCGAGGCAGAGGTCGGCTGCGATCTTCTGCAGCAGCTCGCCCTCGATGCCGGAGGGTGTGCCCCCCTGCATGGTGACGAACGGCGGGTGTTCGACGACGAGTGCCTTGAGCTTGCCCTCGGTCATGGTCTCGACCTGTGCGACGGGCGTGCAGTTCTCATCAACGGTGGCTGCGTTGCCGTTGCTGCTCGAGCAGCCGGTGGCGAGCAACGCGATAGTGGCGAGCACGCCACCGGACGCGACGAGCTTCGAGTGCTTGCGATCGGAGGAGACGATAGCCATGGGGGCCTCAATTCAGGTCAGGTCGTCATTGGATGTGACCCACATCAAACCAGTGGGGCAGTGTCACGTCAAGGGTAATTTTTGAAGATTACGTTGCGGACCAATGGTAGATCTTGAATGTTTCGTTCACGTGAACGGCAAAAAGTGCAAGAATATGACCATGGAAGCAGATGAACTGGACCGGTCGCTCCTGTCAGCACTCCACGCTGAGGGACGCGCGCCCTGGCCGAAGATCGCCTCGGAAATTGGCAGTTCTGTGAGTACCGTGCGCCGTCGCTACGAGTCGCTGCAGCGCCGCGGGATCGTACGGGTGATTGGCCGGACTGACGTCTCCCGCCTCGGCTACGGCCCGCCGGCAATGGTGAAGTACCGGGGTCGCGACGCTCTGCGACCGGAGTTCCTCAGCTGCCTACAGCGGCACCCCAATGTACGCTACCTTTCCGCTACGGTCGGGTCTGCGCACTGCCTGGCCGAAATTGTGCCTCAGTCGCTCTCGTCGTTGCGTGAGATCCTCTCGGACATCGGGCAGGATTTCGCAGTCTCCTCGGAAGCGTTTGTGGTTACGCACACCTATACCTCCGGCCAGGACTGGCTGCCCAACAGCGCGAAACGTGACATCGACGTTGAAGTACGCCGCCCGGACGTCGAGCTTTCGGCCGACGAGCGCAACATTCTCGGCATGCTCCTGCGCGACGGGCGCGCGTCGTTCGCGTCGCTCGCGGCCGCGAGCGACAAATCCGAGAGCACTGTTCGCCGCATCGTCGAGACCCTCCTTGAACAGGAGATCGTCTCGCTACGGCTGCTCGTCGAGCCGCAGGTCTTGGGCTTCCAGGCGATGTTCTGGGCGCTACTCGACATCGAGCCGTCGCGCCTACCCGAGGCCGCGAGCATCCTCGCCGAGAATCCCGCGACCAAGACCCTCTTCGCTACGGCAGGCAGCTGCAACCTCATCGGGCAGTTCGTACTGCCCCGGCACACCGATACTTACGCCTTTACGACCCAGGTGCTCGGCGCCCTCCCCGGCGCCCGCAGCGCGGAGACACTTCTCGAATCTGCTACTTACAAGCGCGTATGGAACCTCGTGACGGGTGACAGCTACGGCGACGTTGCGGGCCCAGCCTGGCTGTTCGGCGAGGGATCAGGAGACAGCTGAGGACACCCGTTACTCAAAGCCGGAGTTGGAGGAAGCAGTACCATTCCGTTGCACGGTCACAACCGTTGGAGGTTCCGTTGAAACCCCGAGTTATCGTCGTCCTGGCGAAGGACGCCCCGGTCCGCGGCGATTTTGCGCTCATCGAGGAGGTCGCTGTGCCCGTGTATGTGCGCACCGCCGAAGAACTGTGCGCTGCGCGGCGGGACGCTCGTGTGATGCTTGTATGGGACCTCGCCACGACGCTGATCCGCGATTGTGGACCGGAGGGGCTCGAATGGATTCAGACGAATAGTATCGGCGTAAATGCGGTCGCAACGCCCGAGGTTGCCGCTTCAAAGGTGCTCGTCACGAACACCCGGGGGCTCTTCGAGCAGCCCATGGCGGAGTTCGTGCTCGCAAGCATCCTGCTGCAAGCGAAAGACATGAGGCGCTCGATCGAGAACCAGCGAAGGCGGGTATGGGATCAGCGCTCCACGCTGCGGCTGCAGGGACGCAGGGCCGCCGTGATCGGTGCGGGCGGGGTGGGCGCACGCATCGCGCTGCTGCTCAGGACTGTCGGGATGGACGTCGACATCGTGGGCCGCACGCCGCGCATCGACGGCGGGGCGGTGGACGGCCGCATGCTGGGCCCGGTGCGGGGCATGGACGAACTGCCGGAACTGCTGCCGGAAATCGACGACCTCGTGCTCGCGGCACCGCTCACCGACTCGACGCGGGGCCTGATCGGCGCACGGGAGCTCGCAGTCATGCGGCCCAACGCCCATGTGGTGAACGTGGGGCGCGGGCCGCTGCTCGATGAGGATGCCCTGCTCGCAGCCCTGCAATCAGGACGCATTGGCGCCGCCACACTCGATGTCTTCGAGACCGAGCCTCTCAGGGCGGATCATCCGTTCTGGGAGATGGAGAACGTCTTTGTGTCTCCGCACCAGTCGGCGGATTTCGTGGGCTGGCAGCGCGCCGCGGTCGAGATGTTCGTGCGCAATCTTCGTCGATGGCAGCAGGGGGAGCAGCTTGAGAACGTGGTGGATCTTACGGGGTTCGTGCTCGACGTAATGAGGTGCGGCAGCACGGCGCACAGTTTCGCCACAGGTTCGGGACAGGAACGGACAATGTGCGCGGGGCAGAATTAGGGTTAAGCCAGCGCCCGGGACGTGCTGCCCCTATGTTTTCGTCGCGCAGCGAAAGCAGGCGGTCCGCCGGGATGCCGTCCGACCCGGACCCGATCCAGAGGATACCTACATGCCCGATTCCCCGCGCCAGTCCACGACCCGCGACCTGCCGCGTCTTGCGCACCCGGACGGCAGCCCGATCCGGGCGCTGGTGGTCGACGACGAGGCGAGCCTGGCGGAGCTGGTGAGCATGGGTCTCGGCATGATCGGCTGGGACGTCGTCACCGTCGGCGACGGGCAGGCGGCGGTCAACGCCGCCCGGGACTTCCGCCCGGATGTCCTGGTCCTCGATGTGATGATGCCCGGCCTCGACGGGCTGGAGGCGCTCGAAAGGATCCGCGCGTTCGCCCCCGAGGTGCCGGCGCTTTTCCTCACCGCGAAGGACGCGGTGCAGGACCGGATCGAGGGCCTCGCTGCGGGCGGGGACGACTACGTGACCAAGCCGTTCAGCATGGAGGAGCTCGTCCTGCGGCTGCACCGGCTGGTCCAGCGTTCGGGCGTGGCCGCCTCGGACTCGGCCGACCTGGTGGTGGGCGACCTCATCCTGAACCTCGACACCCGCGAGGTCACCCGCGGCGGCGAGGACATTTCGCTCACCTCGACCCAGTGGGAGCTGCTCCGCTACCTGATGGAGAATCCCAAGCACGTGCTGAGCAAGGCCCAGATCCTCGACAACGTCTGGAAGTACGACTTCGGCGGCCAGGCGAACGTCGTCGAACTCTACATTTCCTACCTGCGCAAGAAGATCGACGCCGGCCGCGCGCCCATGATCCACACGGTCCGCGGCGTCGGCTATGTCCTGAAGCCCGCCGCGTCGTGAGCCCCCGTACTGCCGTCCGGTCGCCGGGGCACCCGAGGGTGCGGAACCGGCACCTGCGGACCCGGCTGATCCTCGCCACGCTGGCCCTGCTGACGGCCATCTGCGTGGCGATCGGCGTCTTCAGCCACGTGGCAATGAGCAGTTACCTGACGGGGGAGATCGACGGCGGTCTGACGCACGCCGCGGGGCGGGCCGGCTTCCCGGACGGGCCGCGGCCGGGAGACATCAAACCGCCCGCCGGGGGAGTGAACCCGGAAAACGCCGCCGGCCAGCGGCCGGGCACGCTCAACGTGTTGTTCCGGGACGGACAAGTGCAGAACTCGGCTCTAGTGCAGGACGACGGCAGCACCGAGCCGCTGTCCGCGGAGGACCTGACGCTGTTGGGCTCGGTCGACCCGGCGAGCGGGCCGACGGACCTGGTCTTGTCCAGCGGACGCTACCGGGTGGTGGCGGCGGATCTGCCGGCGCAGGCCGGCCCGGAAGGCACCGTCCTGGTCACCGGGCTCTCGACGGCGGAGCGGGACAGCGCCCTGGCCTCGCTCGACATCACGATGGCGGGCCTGTCGCTGGCCGGCCTGCTGACCACCGGGCTTGTCGGCACCATCATTATCCGCCGCTCGCTGCGCCCACTGGAGGAGCTCGCCGCCGTCGCCAATTCCGTCTCGCAGCTGCCGCTGGAGTCGGGCGAGGTGGAGGTTCCCGTGCGGGTTCCGCCGGCCGTGTCGCACCCGGGATCCGAGGTGGGGACGGTCGGGCTGGCGCTGAACAAGATGATCGACCATGTCACGAACGCCCTGCGGGCCCGGCACGCGAGCGAGACGAAGGTGCGGCAGTTCGTTGCCGACGCGAGCCACGAGCTTCGCACCCCGCTGACCGCCATCCGCGGCTACACCGAGCTGGTCCTGGACCGGGCGCAGGTCGATCCGACCGAGCGGGCCGCCCTGGAACGCGTCGACAGCGAGTCCAAGCGCATGTCCGCGCTGGTGGAGGACCTGCTGCTGCTCGCCCGGCTGGACGAGGGGCAGCGCGGCGAGCCGACCGAGGTGGACCTGACCGAGCTGATCATCGAGGCCACCAGCGACGCCCAGGTCACGGCCCCGGACTACGAGTGGAAGCTGGAGCTGCCGGAGGACCCCGTCGTCGTTCCCGGCGTGGACGACGAGCTGCGGCAAGTGCTGATCAACCTGCTCTCCAACGCGCACAAGCACACGCCGCCGGGGACCCGGGTGGTGACCGCGCTGCAGGTGGCCGACGGCCGGGTCTGGCTGACGGTGACCGACAACGGCCCCGGCATCGATCCGGCCTTCCTCGACACTATTTTCTCCCGGTTCAGCCGGGCGGATACGGCCCGCACCGTTCCCGCCGGAAGCACCGCAGGCAAGGGCAAGTCCGGCAGCTCGGGGCTGGGCTTGGCCATCGTCCAGGCGCTGCTCGAGGCGAACGGCGGGACCGTCAGCGTGGACAGCGAGCCCGGCTGCACCCGCTTCACCGTGGTGCTGCCGCTAGCCGTCGCGGATGATCAAACCGTTTCACAGGAGCGGCATAAGAACGGTCAATTCCGGGCATAGGGTGCCTCCGTAAAACGGAGGTATGACATCCAAAAGCACCCGCCCGATGGGGCGCCTCCGCAAAACCGTCCTCGCCTCCACCCTCGCCGTGACGCTCGCCGCGGGCGGCACCGCTGCCTGGGCCATCGACCGGTTCGTGGTCGAGAAGGTCGAGATCTCCAACGTCTCCGAGTACGAGGCGAGCCGGACGGCGGCGACATCCGCCGGCTCGGCCTCGGGCGGCTCCGCCGCCGACGATTCCGGCGTGAGTAACGCCGACACAGCTGACTCGACCGATACCGACTCTGCCGATACAGCCGCCACCGAGGAGACCCTCACGGACACCTCCTACCAGTCCGGCGGCGACAGCATCAACATCTCCACCGTGGTGACCGGCTCCGGAGCTGAGACGGTCACCTACTACGTTGCCGACGTCGTACTTTCCGATGCCACGACGCTGCGCTCCGCCTTCGCACAGGACAGCTTCGGCGAAAACATCACCGAAACCACGTCGGGCATCGCCGAGGCCAACAACGCGCTGTTCGCCATCAACGGCGACTACTACGGCTTCCGCAGCACCGGCATCGTGATCCGCAACGGCGTGGTCTACCGGGACGAGGCCGCGCGCGAAGGCCTCGCCTTCTACCAGGACGGCACCGTCAAGGTGTACGACGAGACCGCCACGACCGCCCAGCAGCTGGTGGACGATGGCGTCTGGAATACCCTCTCCTTCGGCCCCGCGCTGCTGGAAGACGGCCAGATCGTCGACGGCATCGAGGACGTCGAGGTGGACACCAACTTCGGCAACCACTCCATCCAGGGCGAACAGCCGCGCACCGCCGTCGGCGTGATCGACGAGAACCACCTAGTGTTCGTCGTCGTCGACGGCCGCGCCGAGGGCTACAGCGACGGCGCCACCATGACCGAGCTGGCCGGCATCATGCAGGACCTCGGCGCCGAAACCGCGTACAACATCGACGGCGGCGGCTCCTCCACCATGTACTTCAACGGCGCGCTGGTGAACAACCCGCTGGGCCGGGGCGAGGAACGCGGCACCTCCGACATCCTCTACATCGGGCAGTAGCCATGATCATCCTGATTCCCGCCTTCGAGCCGGACCTGAAGCTCATCACCCTCATCGCGGGCCTGCGCGCCGCGGACCGGCGGCTCGCCGTGCTGGTGGTGGACGACGGCAGCGGGCCGGACTTCGCGCCGGTGTTCGAGGCCGCGCGGTCCGCCGGGGCCACCGTCATCGGCTACCCGCGCAACCGGGGCAAGGGCCAGGCCCTGAAGACCGGCTTCGACTACGTGGCGCGGCACCATCCGGGCCGCGGCGTGGTCTGCGCGGACAGCGACGGCCAGCACGCCATTTCGGACATCCTGCGCGTGGCGGACCGCGTGCGGGACGCCAATAACGACGGCGGCGTCCCCGGCCGGGTGCCGGACGGTTGCGTCATGGTGCTGGGGGAGCGGCGGTTCGACGGCGCCGTTCCCGCCCGGAGCCGGATCGGCAACACGGTGACCCGGGCGCTGTTCCGGCTGGCGTCCGGCACCGCGCTGCACGACACCCAGACCGGGCTGCGCGGGTATCCGGCGGCCATGCTGCCCTGGCTGCAGAGCGTGCCCGGGGACCGCTACGAGTACGAGCTCAACCTGCTGCTCCGCGCCGGCCCGGCCGGACACCGGATCGAGAGCATCGAGATCGCCACGATCTACCTGGCCGGCAACGAGTCCTCTCACTTCCGGCCGCTGGCCGACTCGGTCCGGATCTACCTGCCGCTGCTGAAGTTCGCGCTGTCGGGCTTCGCCGCCTTCGGGATCGACCTGGCCGCGTTCATCGTCCTCGGCCACGTCCTGGATTCGCTGCTGGCGGCGGTGGTCGGCGCGCGCATCATCAGCTCGACCGTCAACTTCCTGGTCAACCGCAACCTGGTCTTCCCCGGCGGCCGGCAGACGCGGCTTGTTGCCGCTGGTGTCAGGTACTTCGGCCTCGTCGCCGCGCTGATGGGCTGCAACTACGCGCTGATCTTTCTGCTGACGCATGCCGGCCTGCCGGCGGTCCCGGCGAAGCTGCTGACCGAGGCGCTGCTTTTCGGCGTGAGCTTCGCCCTGCAGCGGCGGTTCCTGTCCGGCAAAGCCCAGTCCGGAAAAGCTCATATGCCCGGTACTGGATCGACACAGGAACGGCATAGCAACGTCCCGGATCGTAGAAAACGAACAGCAAGGCACCACCTGGAGAACATCGCATGAACATCCTCATCCTGATCGCAGCCGACCTGGTAGCGATTACCCTGCTCACCTTCGCCCTCTACCTGCGCCGGCACCGCCGCCGCGACCTCGCCGTCTCCTACCTCGGCATGAATGTCGGCGTCCTCGCCGTCGCCACGGCCCTGTCGGGATCCACGGCCGCCGTCGGCCTCGGCCTGGGCCTGTTCGGCGTGCTGTCCATCATCCGCCTCCGTTCCACCGAGCTGGCCCAGCACGAGGTGGCCTACTACTTCTCCGCCCTCGCCCTCGGCCTGATCGCCGGCGTCGGCAGCGACCCGCTCTGGCTCCCGCTGCTCCTCATGGGACTGATCCTCACCGTCATGTTCGTCGGTGACCACTCCCGGGTGCTGCCCGGCTACCGGCACCAGATCGTGGTGCTGGACCAGGCGATCGGCGACGAAGCGCTCCTACGGGAACGGCTCGCCCTGGTGCTCGGCGCCCGGATCCACTCCGCCACTGTGTCCGAACTGGACCTGGTGAATGACAAGACCATCGTCGAGGTCCGCTACGAAGCCGCCCGGCAGCCCGGACAGACCCGCTTCGCCGAGCACTCGCCGTTCGAGGCCCCGCAGCCGCTCCACTTGACCGATCCGGCCGCAGCGAGGGCCTCGTGAACCCCGCGGCCACGATGGCGGAGGATCTGTACGGCCGGCCCGCCATCGGACTCGACGAACTCAATGCCGCCGCCGCCCTGCAGACCAGGGTCGACCGGAAATACGTGATCGGCGAAGACGAAGCCGCGCTGGTCCTCGGCAGCTTCCACGCCGAGGTCCGCGTGCTCGAGATGCAGGGCAAGAGGTCCTTCGCCTACGACTCCGTCTACTTCGACACCCCGGACCTGGAGAGCTACCTGCTCGCGGCCTACGGGCGCCGTCGTCGCTACAAGATCCGGACCCGGACGTACGTGGACAGCCACCTCAGCTTCCTGGAAGTCAAGACCGAGGGAGCCCGCGCCGCCACCGTCAAGGAACGCATTCCCTACGGTCTCGGGGACAGCCACACCATCACCCCGGAAGGCCTGGCCTACATCAACGAAACCCTGCAGGAGACGGTGGGGAACCCGCCGTCGGACGCGCTCTCCCCGGTCCTCGAAACGGCCTACCACCGATTCACCCTGTACCTGCCTACCTCCGGCAGCCGGGCCACCATCGACGTCGGCGTCACCTGGCGCCACCCCGGCGGGCCGGCCAAGGTCCTGCACCGGGCGGTCATCCTCGAGACGAAATCCGGCTCCGCGGCGAGCGGCCTGGACCGCCACCTGTGGGCCCACGGCATCCGCCCCAGCAGGATCTCCAAGTTCGCCACAGGCATGGCCGCACTCAACCCCGAGCTGCCCGCCAACCGCTGGCACCGCACCCTCGCCAACAGCCTGACCCTGCGGCCCCTGGCCCGCGCGAGCTGACCACTCAAGCCGATCCCCTCAGACACCTACCTCGGACGCCTGCTTCGAGCGTCCCGCTTCGAGCCACCTACCCCAAGACCTTCAAAGGAACTCCCATGCCCAACTTCGCCACTTTCCGCCGGCCCAACCCCACCACTTCCGTCCGCACGAATCCGACCTCTGCCACTCCGTCCAACCCCACCTCTGCCAGCCGGCCCAACCCCGCCTCTGCCGGCCTGACTAGCTCCATCTCATCGGGCCGCAGGACCACCGGCCGTGCCGCCGCGCTGAAAACCTCGATAGCGGCCCTGGCCCTCGCCCTGTCACTGGCCAGCTGCAGCGCAGCCGCGTCCACGACGTCCACCTCAAGCAGCAACACAGCCGGGTCGGCCACCGCCGCAGCCGCCGGTACAACGCAGGATTCCACCGCCGCCGCCAGCGCCGATGCCATCACGGAGGACACCCACTTCGACGCCGACGACCTCATCTGGGACGCCACCGACGAGGTGTCGGTGACTCTCGTCGACGCGGCCAGCACCGCAGAGGGCGACGGCGTCACGGTCGACGGCGACACCGTCACCATCACCGCGGCCGGCACCTACCGGCTCTCCGGCAGCCTGTCCGACGGGCAGGTCGTCATCGCCGCGGGGGAGGAGGACGTAGTGCGCGTCATCCTCGACGGCGTCGAACTCACCAGCAACACCGGTTCGCCGTTCGTGGTCAACTCCGCCAACGAAGCCCTGGTCTTCCTCGAGGACGGCAGCTCCAACAGCCTCACCGACGCCGCGACTTACTCCGACACCGGGACCGACGCGCCGAACGCCCCGCTGTATTCGATGGCGGACCTGACCATCGCCGGCACCGGCTCGCTGACGGTCAACGGCAACTCGAACAACGGCATCACCTCCAAGGACGGACTGGTCCTGGCCGACGGCAACGTCACGGTGGACGCGGCCGATGACGGCATTGTGGGCAAGGACTACCTGGTCCTGCTCGGCGGCAGCTACAACGTCACAGCCGCCGGCGACGGCGTCAGGGCCACCAACGAGGAGGACGAAGGCCGCGGCTGGCTAACGGTCTACGGCGGCGAACTGACGGCGTCCTCCGGTGACGACGGCCTCAAAGCGGCCAACCTGCTCACCGTCAACGCCGGAACCGTGAACATCACCGAGTCGGTGGAAGGCGTCGAGGCGCAGGACATCGTCATCAACGGCGGCAGCGTGGACGTCACTTCAAGTGACGACGGCGTGAACGCGGCGGGCGGTTCCACGGCCACCACCGCGACGCAGGGCGGAGCCGGCGCTCCGATGGGCGGCCCCGGCGGAGGGGGCGGCGGTTCGATGGAAGTCGGCGACTACTCGGTCACCGTGACCGGCGGAGACCTCACCATCAACGCCCAAGGCGACGGCCTGGACTCCAACGGAAACGCCAGCATCACCGGCGGCACCGTGACCGTCAACGGGCCCACCAGCGACGGCAACGGCGCGCTGGACGTGAACGGCGAACTGACCGTCGACGGCGGAACCCTCGCCGCCGCCGGCAGCGCAGGCATGGCGGGAACGCCGTCGGACTCCTCGAAGCAGTCGGGCGTCCAGGTGACCTTCGGATCCGCCGTGTCCGCCGGAACGCTCATCCAGATCGTCGACGCCGACGGCAACATCGTCGCCTCCTTCACCCCCGCCAAGGACACCGCCTCCCTCGTCTACTCCAGCGCGGACATCACCGCCGGCGACACCTACACCGTCTACACCGGCGGCACCGAAGGCAGCACCGACGGCGCCGAAAACGCCGGCACCGTCACCGCCGGCGAATACACCCAGGAGCACTTCGGCGGCCCCGGCTTCTAGCCCACCGCCCTCGCAACGCAGAGGCCGCCGCCGTCCCTCAAGGACGGCGGCGGCCTTGCCCGCAGCAGCTAATGGGCCGCCAGACCCTTCGCCGGATGCCCTCGAGAATACGGGCAGCGCAGCACAATGCGGTTCCAAGGAGCATTGACAGACTGGCGCCGGAGGGGCGAAATGCCGACACCTCGCGGCTGCGGCAGCAGCTGCCATGGGTCTGGGTGGCCCCGTTCCTCCTGCCTACTTGCCCGTTGGCGCTGCTGACTCTCGCCTTGGCCTACGGGCTCTTTGCCTTCGGTTTGGCCGTAACTGCATTCGGGTAGTCGGCCGTGAGTTCCGCGAAGACAACCTGCTGATGACCAAAACTGGTTGAGGGGCGCGGGGATTGACCCTACGCCCCTCAATCGAGCGGTACACGCAGCCTGTGCCGGCCACGCCCATTGTAGAAGCACTATTGCCCACTGCATATGTGCCGCTCTCGCCCGTGGGTGGGTATTGCCCAGCCAGTTCGAGGGCTGATCCCTATGCTGGCAGCTCCAGTTCCCAGTCCTTGACGTCCGCTACGGGTGCGAAGAGGCTTCCGTCGAGTTCGTCGAGGTCCAGGTTGTTCCTCACACGGTGTGGCCAGTTGCGGTTGGCGAGGGCCGCTTTGCCGAGCGCAATGACATCGGCCGCACCGTCGCCGATCAGCGACGCCGCGGTTTCCGGATGGTCCAGGTTGCCGTTTGCGATTACCGCTACCCCGGAGTGCCGCTTGGCGAGCGTGGCCAGGGATGCCCCGGTGTCGTTGAAGGCGGGGGCAGTGGCACGGTATTCGGTGGTGTGGATGTAATCGATCCCGGTGGCTCCCAGCGAGGAGAATATCGTCTTCGCCTCTTCTTCTCCTCCGCCCCACTTGTGCTCGTTGTCGCTGACCTTAGCTTGGGAAATACGGATTCCCACCGTCATGTCCGAACCGACCGCGTCGCGGACGGCGCGGCAGATTTCGGCCGCGAACCGTACCCGGTTTTCGGACGAGCCTCCGTAGTTGTCCGTCCTTTTGTTCAGGTAGTCGGTGAGGAACTGATCGATCAGGTATCCGTTGGCGCCATGGATTTCTATGCCGTCGAAGCCTGCATGCTTGGCCCGCAGGGCAGCGGCGACAAAGCCTCTGCGGACTTCGTCCATCTGGTCTGGCGTGATTTCCGAGGGGACGGAATAGGGGCCTTCTCCGCGGTAGAAGGCCAACTGCTCGCCCTTGGGGGCGATGGCAGACGGGCCGACGGAGGAATCGACGAACGCGTTGCCCTGGGCCTGACCTCCCGCGTGCATGAGCTGGGCGAAAATCTTCGCCCCGGCGGCGTGGACGACCTCGACGATTTTCGCCCAGGACCGGGCCTGTTCGGGAGTCGCGATGCCGGGCTGGAAAAGGTAGCCCTGGCTGTAGGCGGTGTCCGGGTAGATGCCCTCGGTGATGAGCAGTCCGAAGCCTCCGCGTGCGTAGGCTTCGTAGTAGGAAGCCATTCTTTCGGTAGCGTGTCCGTTTTCGGTGGCGCTGATACGCGTCATGGGCGCCAGCGCAATACGGTTGGTTATCTCTGTCGAACCGATCCGGACAGGGTTCCAGAGGGGAGCATGGTTCGGCACGAAGGCCTCCTTCAGTTTTGTGGGGGTGAAGGGAAGGCCCGCCCATCAAATGTGAGCGGGCCCCCTGGCACAGCGTTTGGGTGCAGGCTTTCTATTCCTGCTCCGCGGGCCGCTTGCCCAGCCAAGAGCGGCCTGAACAGCGATCAGGCCGCCAGTGCGTTGCTGGCGTGGACCAGTAGCGCGACGGTAAACTGCCGGGCATCCAGCGTCGGGTCCGCCCGCTGCGGCGGTGTGTCCAGAATTTGTTTGAACCCGGCATCGTACGGTGACGTGCGCCAGGGGCCGGCCGCGTACGGCTCCACGGTTATCTCTGCCGCGGCTTGGAGTTGTTCCCAGTCCACGGCCCCTGTCCGTGCGATGTGGCCGGCCACTGCTTCCAGTTCGCTGGCGATGAACTGCTGTCCGGTGCGCTTGCGCAGCACCCACCGACCGCCGAACCTTGAGAGCGTCATGCGGCTGCCGACGGCACATTGCAGCAGGGCGGTTACCTCAGAGGTGAGTCCGTTGAGATTGGCATAAGCCGTGAGACGGGAGACGGCCGTTCCGCCGGGGCAGGCTCCGCACATGGTTGCTTCTTTCTTCCGGGTTAGGGCATGACGTCGCCGCTGTTGGGCCCGAGAGTCTGACCCGTGTACAGGTCGCCGCCGGGGGAGGACGCCAGCAGCAGCGCGGTCGGGGCCACTTCATGGGCCTGCCCGAAGCGGCCGATAGGCAGCTCGGCCTGCTTGGCGGCCTTCCAGTCCGGGGAGAGCCCGTCGATCAACGGGGTGACAATCGGGCCCGGGGCGATGACATTGGCCAGGATGTGGTGCGGGGCCAGTTCCAGCGCCAGCGACTTCGTGAACCCGATGACCCCGGCCTTGGCCGCGGTGTAGTGGGCCAGATTGACTCCGCCCTTGATGCCCAACTGTGAGGCGATGTTGATGATCCGTCCGCCGCCGCGCTTGACCATTTCCGGTGCGGCCCACCGGCAGCTGAGGAAGACGCCCTTCAGGTCCACCTCGAGGGTGCGGTCGAAAGTCTCCGGGCTCATCTCCAGGAAGGGCGTCTCGTCAAGGATGCCGGCGCTGTTGACTAGGATGTCGATGCCCCCGTGTTCGGCCGCGGCGGCAACCACGGCCGCCCGCACCCCGTCGCTGTCGGTGACATCCGCGGCGTGGTAGGAGGTGTTGGTCCCATAACCGGCGCATTCGGCGGCGATTTCCTTGGCGTGCTGTTCGTTCAGATCCAGCAGAGCCAGGGACGCGCCTTCCTGGGCGAAAAGCCGGGCGATGGCCGCTCCCATGCCGCTGCCGGCGCCGGTGATGACGGCAACTTTTCCAGTGAGTTGGTTCATGTTCATATCCTGTCGTAGCGGTTCAGTCAGGAGGGCCAGCGGACAGTGAGGCCGCCGTCGACGATGATCTGCTGGCCGGTGACGTAGGCAGAGTCGTCGCTGGTGAGGAAGCGGATCACCCGGGCTGCCTCGTCGACGTTGCCGACGCGGCCCCAGGGGATGAGCCGGCCGGCCTCGTCCAGGCCCTTGCGGCCCAGGGAGTTGACGCCGTCGAGGGACTGCGGGCTTTCGATCAGTCCCGGGATGACGGTGTTGACCCGGATTTTGCGTGGGGCCAGTTCGACGGCCAGGGACCGGCACATGCCCAGCAGTCCGGACTTGGCGGCCGCGTAGTGGCTGTGTTCCTCCCAGCCGTAGACTCCTCCGGCGATGGAGGAGGTGGCGACCATCGCGCCCGGCCCGTCCATGCGGGTGGCGCATGAGCGGAAGGTGCGCATTACGCCGGAGAGATCCACGGCCATCATGTCGTCCCAGGCCTGGTCGGTCATGTCCTCGAGCGCTGCCCGGCGCAGGATTCCGGCGGCGGCGATGGAGATGTCCAGCCGGCCAAAGACGTCCAGCGCGGTCTGAGCAAGCGTCTCGGTGCCGTTAATGCTGCGAACATCCACCGGCACCGGGACGCACTTGCCTCCTGCTGCTTCCACCGCCTGGACGGTTTCGTTGACGTCGTGCGGGTCGGCTGGCAGGTAGCCGACCACAGAGTGGGCGCCGGCGCGGGCGTACGCGACGGCCAGTGCCTGACCGATGCCGCTGCCGCCGCCCGAGATGACCGCGACCTTTCCTTCAAGTCCGTCGTCGCGGATCATGCCGAAACCTCCTGTGCCTTCTTGTGGTCGCCGATGCGGTTGGTGGTACGGGTTCCGAGCATGAACAGACCCGAGAGCAGCATGAACAGGGAGCCGGTCAGGATTGCCGCGGTCACCATGGGCAGTCCTGCCGTGAGCAGGATGCTGAGCAGGCCGGAGCCCACGATGCCTCCGATCGGGGCCATGACGTGCGCGACGTTGGTGCCGGTGCCGCGCACGTGGGCAGGGAAGGACTCGCCCATGTAGAACAGCAGGGCGGAGTACGGACCGGTCAGGAAGAACAGGGTCAGCGCGTACAGGGGGATGATGAAGGCTTCCGTTCCCGGGCCCAGCAGCATGATCAGGCTGACGGTGCCGCCGGCGGTCCAGCCGAGCACGACGGTGAGCTTGCGGCCGATGCGGTCGCCGAGCCAGCCGTGGAAGACGTAGCCGCAGAATCCGACGGCGTTCGCGAGCACGAGGATGACCAGGGCGTTGTCGAAGGAGACCTGCTTGGCCTCGACGAGTACCGTGGTGCCCAGGACCGCGAACACCTGAATACCGATCCAGTTCGCGAACCACGCCAATGACAGGCAGATCGTATGCCGGCGCAGCTGGGGCGTGAAGACATCGCGGAGCCGGGCCTGATGGTGGCTGCCTTCTTCCAGGTCGTGTTCGGCCGCCAGCGCATTGGCGCCTTCGATGTCGCCGGCGGCACGGCGGCGCTTGACCTCCTTCATGGCGGCGAAGGTGGGTGATTCGGGCAGCTTGAGCGCCATGACGACGACGATCAGGGACAGCACGGCGGCGACGACGAAGCTCCAGCGCCAGCCGATGACCGGCAGCAGCAGTGCGGACAGGCCGGCGGAGATTAGCGCGCCGATCGGCCAACCGCCCTGCACCAGGCTGTAGAGCAGGCCGCGGCCCTTGGCTTTCTTATAGATCTCGTTGAGGTAGACGGCGTTGACGACCTCTTCGGACATGGAAAAGCCGGAGAAGGAGCGGATGATGATCAGGCTCACCGCGCCCATGACGGCGCCGGTTAGCCCGGAGGCGACCGCGCCGCCGATCATTAGCAGGATCAGGGCCTTCTTGCGTCCCAGCTTGTCCAGGATGGTGCCGACCACCAGGGAGACGATGAACACGCCGATGGTGGCGAAGGTGTTAATGGCGGTGGCCTCGGCCGTGGACCAGCCGAAGTCCTCGCTGATGACGGGCAGCAGGGTGCCGAAGAGGGTGAAGTCGTAGACGGAGGCGACCCAGGCGATGAAGCAGACGACCGAGACGTAGGTGATGGTCTTCCTGGTAATCGGTGTATTCCAGGGCTCGACTGCCGAAGGCGCCGGCCGGGACAGGGTGGGTGGAGTGCTCATACTGGTTCCTAACGGGGGTTGCGCTTGGCGAAGTCGCGGGCGATGTCTTCCATGCAGGCGAACTCGACGCCGTCATGGCCCTGGATGTGGTCGAAGAGCCGCTCGAGCATGAGCAGGTTCTGCGGACGGCCGGAGACGTCGGGGTGGATGGTGATGGGGAAGACGGCGTAGTCCATCTCGCGGTAGACCCAGTCGAACTGGTCCTTCCAGAGCTGTTCGATATCCCGGGGGCTGACGAAGCCGTGGCTGTTGGGGCTGCCCTTGATGAACATCATGGGAGGCAGGTCATCCAGGTACCAGTTGGCGGGAATTTCGATGAGGTCGGTTTCTTGGCCGCGGACCAGTGGCTTCATCCATTCCTGGGCGGAGTCGGCGTCGTAGTTGATCTTGGTCCAGTTGTCGCCGACCCGCACATAGTAGGGGCTGAAGTCGTTGTGCATCAGGGAGTGGTCGTACAGGAAGCCGCGCTCGAGCAGGATCTCGTTGGTCACCGGGGAGAATTCCCACCAGGGTGCCACGTAGCCGACTGGTTTCTTCCCGGTGCGGGAGACGAACAGATCGATGCAGTGGTCCAGAACCTCGGTTTCCTGTTTGCGGGTCATCGCGATCGGGTTTTCGTGGCTGTAGCCGTGGACGCCGACTTCGTGGCCGGCAGCGACGGTTGCCTCGAACTGCTCCGGGAAAGTCTCGATTGAATGGCCGGGCCAGAACCATGTGACGGGCATCTGCCGGTCCGTGGCCAGTTTCAGCAGGCGGGGAACGCCGACTTCCCCCGCGAAGAGGCCGCGGGAAATGTCGCCGGGGGAATCTTCGCCGCCGTAGGAGCCCAGCCAGCCGCCGACGGCGTCGACATCAATGCCGACGGATACATAGATCTTCTTGGACACAATTCCTCCTGAGGGATGAAGGGTTAGCGGTAGAGGGAAAAGACGTGGGGAAAGTCCCGTGGGGACGTTCCGTGGGAAAGCAGAAGGGCTGCGAGGATCCGCGCCTGGAATGGATTCAGGTCTGCTGAAGGCACGGCTCCGGCGCTCACCAAGTCGGTACCGCCACCGTTGCCGTAGGTCGGCACGACCGGTCCCCAGGGCGTGCGTGTGCTCAGCACGACGGGGCATCCTCGCGCCACGGCAGAGGCGACCGATTCGGCAAAGCCGGGGCCTGCATTGCCGACGCCGGATCCCGCCAGGACGATTGCGTCGGCCCCGGCAGTTACGGCATAGTCGAACAGTTCCGTGGTCGCCCCGGGATAGACGGTGACGATTTCCACGCGGATTGTGTCGAACGCCGATGACGGCAGCGGCAGGGGCCGGCGCGTGAGCGGCAGGCCGGTGACGATGAGCTCATCGCCTGCCATGTGCGCGACTTCGCATCCTCCGGCGAAGGGATTGGCCGCCGTCGTATGGGCCTTGCGCGCTCCCCGCGCCGATCGGATGTAACCGCTGAAGGCGATGAGGACTCCTGCTCCCCGCAGCTCCGGCGATCCTGCGGCAAGCACGGCTTCCTCCAGATTGCGCGGACCGTCCGGATTGGGGCTGTCTGCCGTCCGCTGTGCGCCGGTCAGGACCACGGTCTTGGGTGAATCATGGACCAGATCCAGGAGGAAGGCAGTCTCCTCCATGGTGTCGGTGCCGTGGGTGACGACCACCCCGTCCACCTGCTCGTCCTCGAGGGATTTGTTGACGAATTCGGCAATGGTCCGCAGATCACCCAAGCCGAGCCGGTAGCTGCCGGTGGTCAGGATGTCCTGGGATACGACGCTGTCCCTGCCTGACAAACCCAGGAGCAGGACCTCAGCGCTGTCGGATGCAACCGCACCGGTGCCGCTGCCCTTCCGGGAGGCGATTGTGCCGCCGGTTCCAAAAATCTGAATGTGAGCCAATGCCCGAAACTCCCTATGTTCGTGTGCTTCGTTACACAAACGATTGAGGCAAACGTATGCCGCAAACGTTTGTGTAAGCCGCTGCAAAAGATAGTATGGGAAGACGATGTGAGGCGCAACACGTTCACGAAGAATTTACGCCGGAGGCAGGAAGGAAACACGACGGAAACATGGCTGCTGCTGAACCGGTCACGCTCAAGGTCCTCGCCAAGGAGTTGGGGCTCAACGTCTCAACGGTGTCCCGGGTGCTCAACGACCCGGCCGGGCCCGACTCGAAGTGGGCCTCCGCCCAAACAACCGCACGGATCTTCGCCCTGGCCCGCGAACGCGGTTACACCCGCAACCCGCATGCAGCCTCGCTGCGCACCGCGCGCTCAAACATGGTGGGAGTGATCGTTCCGCGCCTGCAGGACTTCGTTCTGGCCACCATGTACGAAGGAGTCGATGAGGCCGCCACCGAGCAAGGTCTTTTCACCGTCGTCGCCAACTCCCTGGATAAAGCGGAAACCCAGAGGGCCAAAGCCGAGATGCTGCTCGAGCGGCGGGCGGACGGGTTGATCTTTGGGGATGCCCATCTGACCGAGCCCTACCTCGAAGAGCTGAAGGGCCGCGGCGTGCCCTTTGCGCTGATCAACCGCACCTGCGGAGAGCACCTGTCGGTAACCTGCGATGACTACGCCGGCGGACGGCTTGTTGCCGAACACCTGATATCCACCGGACGCACCCGCTTCGGGGTCATCGCCGGCGACCCCACGACTTCCACATCCCAGGACCGTACCCGTGGTTTCCTGGACGTGATGCGCGAAAAAGGGATCAATGTTCTGGAAGACAGAATTATCCATGGGGGCTTCGATGCGGCCGCCGGCCAGAAGGCTGCCATCGGCCTGCTCGCTCACCCGGAGAAGCCCGAAGCCATCTTCGCGGTCAACGACTTCGCCGCCATTGGCGCCCTCGGGGTGCTTCAGGAACGCGGCATCCGGGTCCCAGACGACATCGCCCTGGCCGGCTTCAACGACACCCCCTTGGCTGCGGGCGTCAACCTCACCACCGTCCGCTCACCCATGCACGAAATCGGCCGCCAGGGCCTCCAGACGCTCCAGCACCTGATCGGCGGCGGCACCGTGGCCAGTACCAAACTTGCGCCCACCCTGATTGTGCGCGCAAGCGGCTAAGCCCGCCACCTTCGGACCCGGAAAGGGGAACGGCCGAAAAAGCTGATGACCGTCGTCGTTCATGGACAGAGGACGTGAGGTGCATCAGCGTCAATGTCTAAGCTGGTGCGGTGCGTACCTTCGGCGTCGAAGAGGAACTCCTGCTGGTCGATGAGGAGACCGGGGAGGTCGTGCCCCGGGTGGAAGAGGTCCTCAGCCAGGGCCGGTTTCCGGACTCCGGGATCCGGCTGGTGTCGGAGCTGCAGATGGAGCAGCTTGAGGTCATAAGTCCGGTGCATACGCGGCTCGAGGAGTTGGCTGCGGACATTTCCGCGGGCAGGTCGTTGGCCGACAGGCTGGCCAAGAGAGCGGGAGTGCGGGCGGCCGCGTTGGCAACGCCGGTTCTTCCGTTCACGCCGCATCTGTCCGGCGTGCCGCGGGTGGACGCGATGCGGGAAAGGTTCGGCCTGATCACCCGCGAGCAGCTGACGGGTGCCTGCCATGTGCATGTCGGGGTGGAGTCGGACGAGGAGGGCGTGGCCGTCCTGGACCGGATCCGCATCTGGCTTCCCGTGCTGAGCGCGCTGAGCACGAACTCGCCGTTCTGGCAGGGCCGGGACACCGGATACGAGAGCTACCGGATCCAGTCTCTCGCGCGGTGGCCGATGGCGGGGCCGGCCGAGATTTACGGCTGCGCCGACGCGTATCGTCAGCGTCTGCGGGCCCTGCTGGATACGCGGGTGCCGCTCGACGAGGCCATGCTTTACCTGGATGCGCGGCTGTCCCGCAACTATCCCACCGTGGAGATCCGCGTCGCCGATGTGTGCCTCCATCCCGGTGACACGGTACTGATCGCGGGCCTGTGCCGGGCCCTGGTCGAAACGGCTGCGAGGCAATGGCGCGTGGGAGTGCCGCCGGTTCCCGTCCCCGCAGCCGTGCTGAGGCTGGCGGGATGGCGGGCGAGCAGGTCGGGGATTGCCGGAGAACTTCTCGATCCGGAACGCGGGGTTCCGCGCCCCGTTGGTCAGGTACTCGAGGCGCTCATCGATCACCTGTCGCCGGCACTGGTCGACAGCGGAGACGACCAGCAAGTCAAAGCGCTGCTCAAACAACTGGTGAGCAGGGGAACCGGTGCCCAGTACCAGCGCCGGCATCTCCAGCAAACCGGGACGCTGACCCACGTCGTCCGGACAGCTCTGGAAGCCACCCACAGCCGTCTATGAGTTCGGCCTCCCAGCGCGTCACGTGCTGCTACCGGGGAAGCCCGCCGAATCCGGGCGGACAGCTATGCCTAGCAGCACCCTCGCCGGGGGACATCACCGGCCTACTCCCTGGGGCTAAGGTAGACGTGGATCGGGGTTAGAAGGCCGCGATGGCGACGAGTTCTTCGGTGAAGCCGTAGGGCACCTGGTCGGTCAGTTCCACGATGTACTGCCCTGGACCTGTCTTTGTGACCAGGACCCCATGCAGTCTGTCCACGGCGGCTTCGCGCTGGAACTCTTCCACGGCCGCGTTCAGCAGGCGGTGTGCTTGGTCCACCGTGCTGACGGTGATCTTCTTTTTGGCGAGTGCGGCGTTCATGCAGGTCAATCTCATTTCGGCGTTGCGGGAGAGGGCGGCTGCATCTCCGATGCTGCTGCCCGTCCCGTTCATTCTGATGGGATGGGTCCCGTACCAAACAGGTTCTTTATCGCGGGATGAGAATCGAGTGTCCGAGCACGCTCGGGAGGAAGACGCTTTTAAGGAGTGGGGCGGGCCGGTCAAACACGGTGGCTGAGGGAAGCGCCGGCGTCGCAATTTCATTCTCACCCCCCGATAAAGGGCATTGGCGCGGGAGCGGCGCACCCGACAGACTGCTGGCACCGGCTCGCGCCTTGGAGGTGGAGGATCTCCTGCGGCCTCCCGGCCGGCGAGCCAAGGCAGATACTCTCTCGACCCGAGGTGACAACGATGGTGTTTCCCGCGAAATATTCGCAGCTCAACGCGCTTGAGCTGACTGAGGAGGCCCGGAAGGTCCTGACCCGGATCATCCGGGTGGCCTTTCCGCATCCCCAGATTCCCGACGGGCCGTACGAGCGGATGATGCAGAAGATCATCGAGGTCTCGGAGGAATCCCGCTGGTTCCGGATGGCGCTCACGCAGGGCCTGATGACCTTGGACTCGCTGACCGAGGAGCATTTCCTGGACCTCCCCGACGAGAGGGCGCTGGCGGTGCTCAAACGCGTCGCAGACCTGGAGTTCTTCGGCTTCATCCGCCGGACGACGGTCCTGAACTTCTATGAGGACCCGGAGGTCTGCGAAGTCCTGGGCTACGAGGGGGAGTCGTTCTCTAAGGGCGGCTACATCAACCGTGGTTTCAACGACCTGGACTGGCTGCCCGAACCTCGCATCGAGGAGAGCGAAGAGACGCTGACGGAGGTCGGCCCGCTGCCCTACCAGCTGGCAGCCAAGTCCCCGGGCGAGGGCATTGAAGCCGTGGAAGACCTCTTCAAGGGCACCGACAAGGTCGAAGGAGCACAGTCGCTGTGAGCATCCAGGATGAATCTGCACGTTTCGATTACGACGACGATTCGGTCGTCGTCATCGTGGGGTCCGGTGCCGGCGGCGGCACGCTCGCGCACGAGCTAGTGGAGAAGGGCGTCAAGGTCGTCCTGCTGGAGGCCGGACCGTACCTGACCAACGAGGACTACGAGAACGACGAGTGGCGGGCCTTCAACCAGATGGCCTGGCTGGACCCGCGGACAACGTCGGGCTCGTGGCGGATCGCCCGGGACTTCCCGAACCTGCCGGCGTGGCTCGTCAAGGCGGTCGGCGGCACGACGACGCACTGGTCCGGCGCGACCCCGCGGTTCAAGGCCCACGAGTTCAAGGCGCGCTCTGCCTACGGCCGGATCGACGGCGCGAACCTGCTGGACTGGCCCATCAGCCTCGAGGACCTGGCCCCCTACTACGACCGCGCCGAGCAGAAGATGGGCAGCACCCACCGGCACGGGCGTCCGCCGCTGCCGGCCAACAACAACTACAAGGTGCTGGCCAACGGCGCCGAGCGCCTTGGCTACCGGCACTTCGCCACGGGCCCCTACGCCACCAACGCGGAGCCCTACGACGGCCGGCCGGCGTCCATCCAGGACGGCTTCAACTTCCAGGGCGATAAGAACAAGTCCAAGTGGTCCATCATGGTCTCCGAAATCCCGAAGGCGCTCAGGACCGGCAAGCTGGACCTCCGCCCGGACAGCCAGGCCGTGCAGATCACCCATACTCCGGAAGGCAAGGCGGACAGCGTCCTCTACATCGACGGCGAGGGCAACCTGCAGCGCCAGAAGGCCCGCCTCGTGGCCGTGGCCGGCAACGCCATCGAGACGCCGCGGCTGCTCATGCTCTCGGCCTCGCCGCTCTTCCCCGACGGGCTCGCCAACTCCTCCGGCCAGCTCGGGCGCAATTACATGCGCCACACCACCGGCTCCGTCTACGCGCAGTTCGATAGGCCGGTCAACATGCACCGCGGCGAGACCATGGCGGGCCTGATCGCCGACGAATCCCGCCACGACGTCGACCGGGGTTTCGCCGGCGGCTACTACATGGAGACCATCTCGCTGGGCCCGGCGTTCCTGGCCAGCTTCGTGGACCCCGGCGCCTGGGGCCCGGGTTTCGCCGCGCTGCTGGACGGCTATGCCAACACGGCCGGCCTCTGGATCGTCGGCGAGGACATGCCGCAGCAGGACAACCGGGTGACCCTGAACAGCACCGTGCAGGACCGGCTGGGCCTGCCCGTGCCCAACGTGCACTTCGACGACCACCCGAACGACGTGGCCATGCGGGAGCACGGCTACCAGCAGGGGTCGCTGCTGTACGAAGCGGTCGGCGCCCGCTCTTCGCACCACACGCCGCCCTACCCGTCGACCCACAACCTGGGCACGGCCCGGATGAGCGAACGTCCGGAAGACGGCGTCGTAAATGCCTTCGGGCAGACGCACGACGTGCCGAACCTCTTCGTCTCGGACGGGTCGCAGTTCACCACCGGAGCGGCGGCCAACCCGACGCTGACCATCGTGGCGCTGGCCATCCGGCAGGCCGAATACATCGCGGACCAGATGGTATCCGCGGCCCTGTAGGGCCGGCCGCTTGGAACACCGGAGGGGAGGGGCAGGTCCGGCCTGCCCCTCCCGCCGCGTGTGGCAGAAACGTGTGGCGGGGCCCTGCGGGGGAGGTGCCTGGCGGGTCAGAGCTGCAGCATCGGCGTGCCGCGCAGCGCCCGGCTCACCTTGTCCGCCGTATCGCGCAGCAGCGCTTCCGTCCGGGCGCACCGGCCGGCGAAATCCTCGGGATCCATGGAAACGGCCACGGATCCGATGGTCTGGCCGGCGGGACTGGTGACCGGCGCGGCCATGCAGGAGGCGCCGCGGATGAACTCCTCCCGCTCCACCGCGATCCCGCAGGCGAGCACGTTCCGCAGCTCGGCCTCGAGCTGGTCGGGGCTGCTGATCGTGCGGTCCGTCATTTCCGGCAGGCCGTGGCGCTCCAGGTAGGCTGCCCGCCGCTCCGGATCCATCGCAGCCAGCAGGACCTTGCCGAAGGCCGTGGCATGGGCCGCGTCGTTGAAGCCGAATCCCATCGGCGTGATGCGCGGCCGGGCGGGGGAGTCGACCACGTGGGCGACCACGATGTCGTCGCCGCGGTGCACGGCGTAGTAGGCGGCGGCGTCCGCACGGACGTGCAGCTCGCGGATGAGCCTCGCCACCGCGGG
Source organism: Arthrobacter mangrovi (assembly GCF_026011795.1). GTDB lineage: Bacteria > Actinomycetota > Actinomycetes > Actinomycetales > Micrococcaceae > Crystallibacter > Crystallibacter mangrovi. Next base: position 35,677 of record NZ_BRVS01000006.1, read on the forward strand.
CGGCGTGCCGATCTGGCGCCGCAGCGAGCTGTCCAAGGCGTGCAGTTTGTAGCCCAGCCCGTAGCGGCTCTCGTCCTTGAGGTGGACCAGGTGCTCGGAGGCCACCAGGGTCTTGAGCAGCCGGTAGACCGTGGGCAGGGGCATGTCCAGTGCCGCCGCGATTTCCTTCGCGGACATCCCGCGGCTGTTGGACGCGACCACGTCGAGCAGCGCGAAAGCCTTCCGGACCGAGGCCATCCCCGTCAGCACATCATTGCGTCCCATGTCACATAGTGTGTCCCGCGGCGGCGGGGCACACCAAATACTAAGAACGACGGCGATCCCTCGGGTTCCGTGCGGAGGGAACCTAAGGGATCGCCGTCGCCGGGAGCGGAGCCGGCGGGGCCGGACGGGGCTACGCGACCGTGAGTTCCCCCATCCGGTCCCAGTCGCTGCCTTCGATCTGCCGGCTGATAATCTTCGGCGTCTCCGCCAGGGCCTCCGGCATTTCCTTCATGGCCTGCTGGAAGTGCTCGCTGTTGACGTGGTCGCCCGCCGCATCGTCCTGGAATGCCTCCACCAGCACGAACTCGTTCGGATTCTCGACGCTGCGCGACCAGTCGAACCACAGGTTCCCGGGCTCGCGGCGGGTTGCCTCGGTGAACTCGCGCGTCAGGTCCAGCCAACGGTCGGACCAGTCGGGCTTGACGTTGAACTTCACGACGATGAAAATCATGGGATTTGTCCTTCCGAAGTGGTGGATTCTCCTGCCCTTCCGAGTGTTGCCCGTGCGGCTGCCGGCATCCAACGGGCTTTATCGCTTGGTGATAACAAGCGGCGGATATTCCGGTGCCGCCCCATAGGCTGAGGAAGTTCGGAGAATGTTGTCTTGAGGAAGGCGGGTGGACAATGCTGAGCACGCTTCGCGCTGCGGTGGCCGATCCGGCCCAGGTGAAGACCCGCGCGATCGACCTGCACGCCAACGCGCATGATGCCTCGCATTTCCTGCTGGTCCCGCAGGCCGTCGTCGTTGCCGGCAACGCGGGCGAGGTGGGCGCGCTGATGCGGGCCAGCGCCGCCCAAGGCCTGCCGCTAACGTTCCGCTCCGGGGGCACCAGCCTCAGCGGACAGGCCGTGACCGACGGCGTGCTGGTGGACGTGCGCCGCAACTTCCGGGACATCGAGGTGCTTGACGGCGGTGACCGGGTCCGCGTGCAGCCCGGCGCCACGGTCCGGGCGCTCAATGCCAGGCTGGCCCGCTACGGCCGGAAATTCGGTCCCGACCCGGCGAGCGAATCCGCCTGCACGATCGGCGGCGTGGTGGCCAACAACTCGTCGGGAATGAACTGCGGCACCACCGAGAACGCTTACCGGACGCTCGAGTCGCTCACCGTCGTCCTCCCGTCCGGGACGGTCGTCGACACCGGCGCCCCGGACGCGGATGACCGACTGCGCCAGCTGGAGCCCGACCTGTATGAAGGGCTGGACCGGCTGGCCCGGCGGGTCCGCGGGAACCCCGCCTCCGCGGCCACGATCCGGCGGCAGTTCTCCATGAAGAACACCATGGGCTACGGCCTGAACTCGTTCCTGGACTTCGAGCGGCCGGTCGACATGCTGGCCCATCTGATCGTCGGCAGCGAGGGCACCCTGGGCTTCGTCGCCGAGGCCGTCTTCCGCACGGTCCCGCGCCCCGCCCACGCGGCCACCGGTCTGCTGGTCTTCCCGGATCTGGAGGCCGCCAACGCCGGCCTGCCCGCCATCGTGGAAACCGGCGCGGCCACCGTCGAACTCCTGGACTCCCTGTCGCTGAAGGTGGGCCAGACGCTGAAGGGCGCGCCCGCCGTCGTCAGCGACCTGGCGGTGCGCGACCACACGGCCTTGCTGGTCGAGTATTCCGCCCGGACGCCGGAGCGGCTGGCGGACCTGCGGCACCGCGGGGCCGCCGCGCTCGCGGGACTGGGGCTCGCATCGGCGCCCGACTTCACGACAGATGCGTCCACCCGGTCCGGGCTGTGGCACCTGCGCAAGGGGCTGTACGCCTCGGTCGCCGGGGCCCGGCCGCAGGGAACCACTGCGCTGCTCGAGGACATCGTGGTTCCCGTCCCGGCGCTGGGCCGGACCTGCCGCGAGCTGGTCAGGCTGTTCGACAAGTACAGCTACCGGAACAGCGTGATCTTCGGCCATGCGAAGGACGGCAATGTGCATTTCATGCTCACGGACGGCTTCGCCAGCGGGGCGGAGCTGGAACGCTACAGCGCGTTCACCGAGGACATGGTGGACCTGGTGCTCGGCGAGGGCGGGTCGCTCAAGGCCGAGCACGGAACCGGACGCGTCATGGCACCGTACGTGCGGCGCCAGTACGGCGACGAGCTCTACGACGTGATGCGCCAGCTCAAGCGGCTCTTCGACCCGGCCGGGCTGCTCAGCCCCGGGGTGCTGCTCGACGACGATCCCGAGGCGCACCTGCGGCACATCAAGACCGCGCCGCCGGTGGCCGAAGAGGTGGACCGCTGCGTCTCCTGCGGCTACTGCGAGCCGGTGTGCCCGAGCAAGGACCTGACGCTGACCCCGCGGCAGCGGATCGTCACGCTCCGCGCCATCGAGGCCGCCCGCCGGACCGGGGACACCGCGCTGGCGGAGCAGCTGGAGAAGGACTACGACTACGAGTCGGTCCAGACCTGCGCCGTGGACGGCATGTGCCAGACGGCCTGCCCGGTGGACATCAACACGGGGCTGCTGGTGAAGCGGCTGCGGCGCGAGGACTCCGGTGCGGCCGACAATGCCGCGTGGAACTTCGCGGCCAAGCACTGGGGGACCGTGACGCGCGGGGCAGGCCTTGCGCTCGACGCCGTCGCCAAGGTCCCGGCCGGTGCGGTGCTGCCGGCCAACAAGGCAGCCCGGGCCGTGCTGGGACCTGACCGGGTGCCGCTCTACTCGCCGGAACTACCGGGCGGCGGGTCGAGGCGCCGGCGCCCTGCCCCCGCCGGACAACCGGCGGCCGTCTACTTTCCCGCGTGCGTGGGCACCATGTTCGGTCCGGCCGGAACCGGGAGGGACGACGGCGGTGCCTCGGGTGGCGCGGGGGTCCAGGCCAGCTTCGAGCAGCTGGCGCAGCGTGCCGGCATCGAACTGCTGGTTCCGGCCGGCATCGACGGCCTCTGCTGCGGCACGCCCTGGTCTTCCAAGGGCATGGCCGCCGGCCAGGACACCATGCGCGAGAAGACCCTCGCGGCCCTCCGGGAGGCAACCCGGGACGGCGAACTGCCCATCATCTGCGACGCGTCTTCCTGCACCGAGGGCCTGCGGCAGGCCGTCGCATCGGATGAGCCGCTGGTCGGACAGGCCCGGCTGCGGATTGTCGACGCCGTCGATTTCGCCGCCGAGCAGATCCTGCCCAAGCTTCCCGACCACCCGAAGCTCGCCTCGCTGGCCCTGCACCCGACCTGCTCCTCGACCCGTATGGGCCTGAACCCGGCGTTGACCGCCGTCGCCGAAGCCGTCGCCGACCGGGTGGAGGTTCCGGACAACTGGGGCTGCTGCGCCTTCGCCGGCGACCGCGGCATGCTCCACCCCGAGCTGACGGCCTCCGCAACCCGGAAGCAGGGGCAGGAGGCGGCCGCCCTCGGGGCAGCCGCCTACGCCTCCTGCAACCGCACCTGCGAACTCGGCATGACCCGGGCGACCGGGCAGGACTACCGGCACGTCCTCGAACTCCTGGAGGAGCTCACCCGGCCCTGATGTTCCTCGCGCTGCAGGCTTGTCTTCCTTCCAGGTCCTAGCGCGGCTGGGCGGGATTGGTCGGGTCGCCGTGCGAAGGCGGGTTGATGGGCGGGCCGGACGTCGCGGGAGACACGGGCGAACCCTGCTGGCTCTGGCTGACTTCGGGCATGTTCTCCGGAATGGATCCGCTGGGTTCCGCACCGTTCTTCAGTGCGTCGATGCGGGACTGCAGAACCTGTACAACGGGCAGGCGATTGCCGTGCCCCTGCTCGTAGTCGAGCAGCGCCTGCACACCCTGCTCATCCAGCGGCGAGATGCGGGACCCCAATGTGCCGAGCGGGATGTGATCATAATCCGGAAGCGGCAATTCCTCGCGGTTCAAAGACTCATTCATGGTTCCTCCTAGGCTGGAAGCAGACGTTTGGTGGATCTGTGATGGTCAGCCTGACGTGGTTCGAATCTAGTCCTGACACCGGCAGGAAGTAAGGGCAAGCGGAAGATCCGCCGGACTTGAGCGCCAGGGGAGACCGAAGCTCAGGCAGGGTCCTCCACTCGGGCATCCGCACGCTCGGCAGGGGACCGGTCTGCCGCCGGGTAGGCGAACATGATGGCGGCCGATGCTGCCCAGGCGAGACCGACGCCGGCGAGGGCGAGCCCGGCACCGAGGCCGGCGGCGGTTCCGGCGAGGGCGGCGCCGGCTGCCGAGGCGCTGGTGCGCAGGCCGGCTCCGACGGTGAAGACCTGGGCCTTGAGTTCGGGCTGGCTGAGGTGGCTGCGGAGGAAGAGCATGGTGGTGGTGCTGGGCGCGGTGAAGACGCCGGAGAGGCCGATCGCGATTATGGTCCAGGTGGTCCCGAGGTCGAAGGCGGCGGCGATGGTGCAGGCGCCGGTGGCGAAGTAGCCGGCCATCATGACCAGGTGGGGGCGGGCGCGGGTGGGCCGGATGGTCTCCCACACCGCTCCGAGCAGGCTGCCGACGGCGAAGGCCGTGACGAGGACGGCGCCCTCGGCGGCCGAGCCGATGCGTTCGATGGAGAGCGCGACGGCGGCGACGGCCAGTCCGCCCTGGCCGAGCTGGGTCAGGGTCGAGGCTCCGGTCACCACGGCCAGGCGCCGGTTGCCGACGATCTGGGCCAGGCCCGCCTTGACGGATTGCCAGACCGAACCGTCGGGAGCCGGGTGGGAGGAGCGGCGGATCACGACCGCGCTCACCGCGCCGAGGGCGGCCGCGGCCGAGAGCATCCAGAGCGCGGCCGGGGCGGGCACGAACAGCACCAGGATGGCGACGAGGGCGGGGCCGCCGACGGCGGAGGAATTGTAGGAGAGCGCGTCGTAGGCGAAGGCCCGGCGCTTGTCCGGGATGGCGTCGGAGACGAAGCTGGAGAGCCCGCCCATGAAGAACGGGGCGACCGCTCCCGCGACGGCCAGGGCCGCGAAGACGACCGGGAGCGGGATGTGGCCGAGGAACGCTGTGATTGCGAAGGCGACGGCGGTCAGCACGCCCGATGCCGCGATGAGGAGGCCCGGCCTGCGCGCACGGTCGAGGACCGCGCCGACCAGCGGGGCGGCAACCACGCTCGGGCCGAGGGAGACGGAGACCAGGGCGCCGCCGAGGACGACGTCGTCCATTTGCTGCACGGCCAGGATCGGGATCGCCACGGCGGAGCCGGCAATGGCCAGTCGCGGCGGGGCCGACGCGGCAAGGTATCCGAGGGCGCTCATGATCCGGAGGGGCTTCCTTTCGGTCGTGGGAGTCTCTGGGCTGGCTGTCCGCGGGCGCGGCCACCGCTCTTAGGCAAGCATGCCCGAACGCAGCCGACGGGTGGCGACGGCGCGCGTGCGTTAACGTCCGAGTTGCTTTCTGGACCAAGTCACTGGCTGTTACCGCCGCTACCGGCGCCATGCAGGCAGGAGGCGCCGGCATGGCCAGTGCTGACAGTGGGTACGAGGCTGACAATCAGTGGGATGAGACCACCGCCAACGTGACCGGAAGCGGACGTCCACCCGAACGTGGACGCCGACGTCGATGCGGACACCTCGTCCGACAGCACCAGGGACGGCGGAGAGGACAACGACGGCGGTCTGCTCTAAATCCCGATCCTCGACAACGGTGCTATTGCCATCGCGTCGGAATGATGCCCAGAGTGGACTTACGGGTGTGACTGCACGAAGGAAGGACCTATGGCGCGGATCTTCATCACCGGCTCCACCGACGGGCTCGGCCGGGCCACGGCACGGACGCTTTTGGACCAGGGGCACGACGTCGTCGTTCATGCCCGTAGCACCGGACGCCTGGCCTCGGTCCGGGATCTCCTCGACCGCGGCGCGCTCGGGGCGGTCGGCGACCTATCCGACATAGAGGAAACGCGCGGCGTCGCCGACCAGGTGAACCGGGCCGGTCCGCTGGACGCCGTGGTGCACAACGCGGGCGTGCTCGGCGGTGCTCACGTCTTCCAGGTCAACGTCGTCGCGCCCTACCTGCTAACCACCCTCATCCAGCGGCCGCGCCGACTGATCTACCTCAGCAGCGGCATGCACCACGGCGGCAGCGCCGACCTGGCCGGCATCGACCGGGACGGCGCGGCGGCCCGTGTCTCCTACTCGGACAGCAAGCTCTACGTCACCGCCCTGGCCTTGGTCGTGGCCCGGTTGTGGCCGGACGTTCTGAGCAACGCCGTCGATCCCGGCTGGGTGCCCACCAAAATGGGCGGCCCGAACGCCCCTGACGACCTCCGGCTGGGCCATCTCACCCAGGCGTGGCTTGCCGTCAGTGAAGACCCGGAGGCCCTCACGAGCGGCGGCTACTGGCACCACCAGCGGCGGCAGCAGGCACACCGGTCCGCCTATGATGAGCGGCTGCAGACCGAGTTGCTGGACCAGCTGGCCCGCATCACCGGGGAGCGCCTCACCTGAACCAGACACCGGGCCTTGCGGCAGCTGCCGCCGCTTAGGACCTCGTCGACCCGCAACAACTACGTTGAGCTGCTTTGTCCTTGGAATCCCTCAGCTCACGGGGCATCCCCGGTGGAGTCCCTGGGGGCATCAGTTTCGCCGGTAATGCCGGCGGTTGATTCGATAACGGGCCGCATCTTCTTCTCCAACGCCTCATAAAACATCGAGTACGGGAACTCGTCATCGAGAACCAGATCGGTCAGGCCGCGCGGCGGCCCGGCCAACGGCAGCGCTTCGGGCCCCTTCGCCCAGGTTGAGGCCGGGTGCGGCGTCACTGTGGAGGAGATCAGTTCGTAGGCGGCCAGCCAGTGGGCGATCTTGGGCCGGTCGATGGAGCGCCAGTAGAGTTCCTCGATGCCCTGGCCGAGCGCGACGACGACTTCGGCGACGTTCTCCCAGTCAATGGTGAGTTTCGTATCGGTCCAATGGAGCACCCGGTGCTGGTGCATCCACGCGAACAGCAACTGGCCGCCGAGACCGTCATAGTTGCGCACCCGCGGCCCGGTCATGGCAAACCGGAAGATCCTGTCAAAGATGACCGCATACTGCACGAGCTTGGCGTGCCTCCGGGCCTCCGGGCTTGCGTCCTTATCCTTTTCAATCTTGACGGCTTCACCGAAAGCAGTGAGGTCGCAGCGCAGTTCCTCCAGGGTGTAGAGGAAGAACGGCATCCGCTGCTTGATCATGAAGGGGTCGAAGGGCAGGTCCCCGCGCATATGCGTGCGGTCATGGATCAGGTCCCACATGACGAAGGTCTCCTCCGTCAGATGCTGGTCATCCAGGAAGTCAGCGGCATCAGCCGGCAGGTCCAGTGAAGTGACCCGCGCGGCCTCCCGCAGAACCCGACGGAACCGTGCAGCCTCACGGTCAGCAAAGATGGCGCCCCAGCTGAAGGTGGGGGTCTCGCGTACCGCGACGGATTCGGGGAAGAGCACGGCAGAGTTCGACTCGTACCCCGGGGTGAAGTCGATGAAGCGGACGGGAAGAAACATCGGGTTGGAATATGCCCCGGCCTCCAGTTCGGCAACGAACTCCGGCCAGGCGACTTCGATCAGCACGGCCTCGAGGTGCCGATTCGTGCTGCCATTCTGCGTGTACATCGGGAACACCACCAAGTGCCGCAGGCGGTCCACCCGATTCAGCTGGGGCTGGAAGGCCACCAAAGAGTCCAGGAAATCAGGAACCTCGAAGCCCGAAGCCTGCCATGCCGCCAGGTCTTCGCAGACCCGTTCCAGGTACTCGGCATCATGCGGAAACAACGGAGCAAGCTCACCGATGGCCTCCAGAACCGTGTCGACCAAGGCGTCCGCCCGCGGCTTGTCCGCCGGCTCCTGCACGGACCCGTCCTGGGCCTGCAGAAGCTGGAAGCTGCTGGCCGCCTGCTTCAACACTGCCCAAGCGGGATGGGACCGAAGCTCGTCAATGGTCAGTTCCTCAAGCTGCAGCGTCATGTGGGCGTCCTTTCCGGAATGTGTCGGGGTAACGGCTTGGACGCTACAGCAGAGACAGATGTATTTACGCTGAGTCTGCTTTTAGGTAAGCATCTCTTGGGCTAAGACGAGCTACCGAGGAGCAGAGGCTGTCTTTTGCTCGCGCTCGGTTCGTCCCGGCCTCGCCGCGAACTGACGTCTTCTCAAGATTGCTTCTGGCGGCCGCTACTCCTGGTCCATCCATGGAATCTGCAGGTGCCGGCGGCAACGCGCGCGGATACCACATCACCAAGCAGGACTTACCGGTGAAAGCAGGAAGATTAGCTAGTCTTGTGCTCGCTGCCCGCATTCAGAAGAAACGCCTAAGAGTTCGCCGCGCTGTGGCGCAACAATAGCGCCGAAAAGTGCTCCTTCTTTTCGCGATGTTAGCTTGATCACGATCCTTCGCGGCGGGCTTGCCGGGAGGCTCAATCCACCGAAGCTACCTTCCCGGAGGCACCATGGGATTCAGATCCGCAGCGCAAAAAGATGACCGGGCCGTTGCCCCCGGCCGGCCTGAGGCCGGTCGACCCATCGGGGTAGGGCCGGCCTGCCTGCCAGGTGCGGCCATCTTCACGGCTTACGGCAGCCGGGCCGTCGGAAGCGCATCGAATCTGGGTCTGTGCCCAGCGATGTCTCTGGGCGGTGTCGCGTGACAGCCTTGAGCGGAACTGCTGCTGACGTCAAAGCCGATGCCCTGGCACCACACGGAGCCGCTTCAGCGATAGGGACAGGCCGAGGCTCCGGAAAGACGCCCAACGAACTCAAACGGGGGCTAAGCAGCCGCCACTTGCAAATGATCGCCATAGGCGGTGCGATCGGCACCGGACTGTTTGTCGCCTCCGGCGGCAGCATTTCCCAGGCAGGTCCCGGCGGCGCGTTGGTCGCCTACGCCCTGGTCGGGCTGATGGTGTTCCTGCTGATGCAGTCGCTAGGCGAGATGTCGGCCAAAATTCCCGTTGCCGGCTCCTTCCAGACCTTTGCCGCCCGTTTCGTCTCCCCGTCCTTCGGGTTCGCAATCGGCTGGAACTACTGGTTCAACTGGGCCATCACAGTGGCCGCCGAGCTTGTCGCGGCCGGTATCATCATGGACTTCTGGTTCCCGGGAGTGCCAGGCTGGGTCTGGGCCGGAACCTTCCTGCTGATGCTGACCGGGCTCAACGCGCTTTCGGCCAAGTCCTTCGGCGAGTCGGAATTCTGGCTCTCCCTTATCAAGGTTGCGGCTGTGGTGGTCTTCCTGATCGCCGGCGTGCTGATGATCTTCGGCATCCTCGGGGGTAACTCCCCGGGCCTGAGTAACTGGGAAAACCGGGATGACGTGTTCCACGGCGGCTGGGTCTCAATCATCTCCGTCTTCATGATTGCCGGATTTTCCTTCCAGGGCACCGAGCTCGTGGGGGTGGCCGCAGGCGAAGCCAAGAACCCGCGCCGCGAAGTACCGAAGGCTATTCGTGCGGTCTTCTGGCGCATCATGCTTTTCTATATCGGTGCCATCTTCATCATCGGCTGCCTGATCCCGTTCACCGATCCCAGCCTCCTGGCATCGGGCGAGGCCGACGTTGCGGTGTCGCCGTTCACTCTGGTCTTCTCCCACGCCGGGATCGCCTTTGCAGCGGCCCTGATGAACGCGGTGATCCTGACCGCCATCCTGTCCGCAGGCAACTCCGGACTATACGCCTCCACCCGAATGCTCTACGCAATGGCCCACGACGGCAAGGCGCCGAAAATCTTCGGCCGCACCAACGCACGGGGTGTCCCCGTTCCGGCACTGCTGGCGACTGCGGCCGTAGGACTCTTCGGTTTCCTCTCCGCGATCGTCGGTCAGGGCGCGGCCTACTCCTGGCTGCTGAACATGTCAGGCCTGTGTGGCTTTATTGTCTGGGCAGGCATCGCGATCTCGCACTACCGGTTCCGACGCGGCTTCCTGGCCCAGGGCAACAACGTCAGCGACTTGCCGTACAAGGCATCTTTGTTCCCGATCGGCCCGCTGCTTGCCTTCGCCCTGCTGGTCCTGGTGATCGCTGGACAGAACTATGAGGCCGTGCTTGCCGGTCGGGGCTTGGAAGTGCTGACCTCGTACATCGGGCTGCCCGCCTTCATACTCCTATGGCTCAGCCACCGCTTCATCACCAAGTCGAAGCTGGTGCCGCTGCGCGAGATGGATCTCACCGGACCCGAGGTCCTCGAAGAGGTACCTACCGCCGGCACCCGCTGACCCTCCGAGCGGCCGGATTACGCGTGACGCCCCCGAGGCGCTCACGAGCCGCGGATACAAGCACCATCCAGAAAGCCCGTCTTCCCGGGCTCGGGGCGGCACCCGGGCCCGGGAAGCTTTATTCGGCGGCTACCAGGCGGCGCGCCAGTACTGGTCGGCACGGGGGTTGACGTCGCGGGTGATGCCGAGGGCTTTCGCCGCATTCGCCGGCCAGTGCGCGTCCTTCAGGGCAGCGCGCCCGACGCTCACGCCGTCGGCCTGCCCGGTGACCACGACGTGCTCGGCCTGCGCCGGGTCCGTGAGGAGCCCGACGGCGGTGACGAAGGAATCGGTGCCGTCCAGGGCTTCACGGACGGCAGCCGCGAGCGGAACCTGGAAGCCCGGGCCGGAGGGGCCGTGGTAGGACCCGATGCCCGCGCTGGAGAGGTCGAAGGCGGTGACGCCGAGTTCCCGCGCCTCGCGGACAAACCGGAGGGTATCCGCGAGCCGCCATCCGCCCTCGACCCAGTCGTCTCCGGAGAGGCGGATCGCCAGCGGCTTGTGGTCCGGCCAGGCGGCCCGGATCGCCGCGATGACCTCGCGCGCGTACCGGGTGCGGTTCTCGTAGCTGCCGCCGTAGGCGTCTTCACGATGGTTGGTCAGCGGGGAGAGGAACTGGTGGATGAGGTAGCCGTGGGCGGCGTGGATCTGTACGACGTCGAATCCCGCCTCGTCCGCGCGGCGTGCGGCGTCAGCCCAAGACTGGACCGAGGCCTTGATCCCGTCGACGTCCAGCACATGCGGCTGCGCCAGGCCGAAGATGTCGGTGGTCGAGGGGCCGACCGTTTCCCAGCCGCCCTCCTCAACTGGGATGGAGCCCTCGGCCTGCCCGGGCAGCCAGGGGTAGGTGGAGGCCTTGGCGCCGGCGTGTGCCAGCTGGACGCCGATCGCCGCCCCCTGCTCGTGGGCGAAGTCCACGATGGGCTTCCAGGCGTCGCGCTGCGCATCGTTCCAGAGCCCGGCGTCGCGGTCGGAGATCCGGCCCTCGGGCACTACGGCTGTCGCTTCGGCGACGACGAGTCCGAAGCCGCCGGCGGCACGTGCGCCGAGATGAACCAGGTGCCAGTCGGTGGGAACTCCGTCGCGTGCGGTCACCGAGTACTGGCACATCGGGGCGAGCACGGTGCGGTTGCGCAGCTGCAGGCCGGAGCCGTCGGGGGTGGACAGGGTCGCGGGTTCGAAAAGCTTGCTCACGTATTGCTCCAACCGGAGCCCGGTCCCGGCTATTCCTGCAGGGGTCATGGGATGGCTCACGGCCGCCGACGGTGCTGGCGCGGTATGCGGCCCGCTCAGAGGGAGAGCGAGCCGCGGACGATGCTGACGCCGGAGTGGGCAGGGTTGCCATCCAGGGGCTCGTCGGAGACGTCGACGATCGGGTACTCCGCGAGGTTGAGCCCCGGGGGAATGGCGAAGGTCGCCGATCTGCTGTCCATGACCCCGAGGCTGACGAGGCCGGAGAGATCGGGCTTGATGAGCCAGACCTCCTGGTAGCCGGAGGCTTCCTGGTCGCTGAGTTCGACGGTCAGCTCGCGTTCGCCGCCGCGCTCGACGACCTCCGCGGTGCCGGTGGTGGCGAAGTTGGCCAGCGGTTCGAGCCGGGCCGCGGCCAGCGGCGGGGTCTGGGACTGCTGCGTGACCACCCAGGAGATGCCGGCTGCCGCGATGACGACGGCGGCGGCTGCGGCAATCAGCCAGAGCGCGGTGTTCCGGCGCGGCGCCGTGCCGGTCCCGCGGGTGCGTGAAGCGGAGCGCCGGTCGGCCAGGCTCGTGGGTTCCTGCGCCTCCTTGGGTTCCTGCTGCTCCGCTGGTTCCCGCGGCCGTTCCGGCTCCAGCGGATCGGCGGCGAGGGACTCGTCCAAAGCGAGCTCCCGGTGAATAGCTGTCCAGACGCCGGCGGAAGGCTGCGTGAGGGTACCCGGGTCGGGCTGGCTGCGCGCTGCGTCCACCGCCCGGCGGAGGGCGGCGTGCTCCGCGGCGCACGCGCTGCAGGTGCGCAGGTGCTCGTTGTCGGCTTCGCTCGCCACCGGCTCGCCGAGGGCCATGAGGCTGAGCAGGTCCGGATCAATATGCGGCACTGTCTACCTCCAATCGGCGTCTCAGGTGCTGCAGGCTGCGGCGGATGTGGCTCTTGACTGTACCCAACGGCAGTTCGAGCCGGCGGGAAATCTGGTCGTGCGTCAGGTCGTCGAAGAAGGCCAAACGCATGATGGACCCCTGAGGTTCCCCCAGGCGCTCCAGTTCGTCATGGAGCAGGAGCCGGTCCGCGAGCAGGTCCGCGTCGGGGCCGCCGACAGTGCCGTCAGGGTCGGCAGCCAGCTGAGCCGCCTGGACGCTCCGCAGGTCCTTGATCGAGGAGGACCGGGCGTCCGCGATGGCATTGCGGGTGATGCCGACGATCCACGCCGGAAGCCGGGCCCGCGAGGGGTCGAAGGTGCTGCGCGAGCGCCAGGCGCGGATAAAGACTTCCTGCGTCACGTCGTCGGCCCCCGCGCGGTTCCCGAGCGAACGGGCCGCGAGAGTGTGGACGAGCGGAGCGAACTGCCGGTAGGCCTCGGCGAGGGCGTTTTCGTCCCCGCCGGCGAAGGCCGCGTCGAGTTCCGCGGTCCAGGCACTGGCAGCGGGAGGAGCCAACGGTTGCTCCCTCCAAACTGCGGCGTAGCGCGTCGCTTCCATGGCCGGTTGGACCGCTCACCGCGGCACCGCGGTGACTATGACATTGTCGCTGTAGTCCTGGCGCTCGTCCAGCCATCGGCCCCCGCAGGTCACGAGCTTCAGTTCGGGAGGACCATCCCGGCGGAACAGGGCCCCGCCGTCGAGTTCCCCCTTGTCGACGGAATCGACGCGTGAAACCTCGTACTCCAGGACGCCGCCGTCGGCCTGCTCCACCGTCACCCGCGCGCCCGGGTCCAGCCGCTTCAGTTCGGCGAACGGCGCCACATCCGTCAGCGTGTCGACATGGGCCGCGATCACGGCGCTGCCCTCCTTCGCGCCCGGGACCGTTCCGTGGCGGTACCAGCCGGCCTGGTAGAAGGAGTCCGGAATGACCATTGCGTTGTCCGGGCCGACGCCGACCTCCACCACGTCGACGGCGATGGACGTGCCTTCGACGCGCAGGAATCGTGGCGGAGCCGGTTCGCGGGGTGCCGGGGCCAGCGTGGCCTTGTGGAGCGGGATATCCGGCAGATCCGGCGCCGCTTCCGAGGCGGTCCGGGAGGGGGCCGCGGCCGCCGTGCCGGCAACCGGCGCGGACGGACCGGCACCGGGAGGCGGGGTGCCGGGAGACGCGGTGCCACAGGCCGTCGCCAGCAGCAGGGCGGCCGCCAGGGACATAACGACGGCGGGGCGTTCCCTCCGGCGGCGGGTGTTCGTTTTCGCTGGCCGGGTCATGGCTCTCCTCAGGACGGGGCCCGTCCGGTCCCAAGGTGCCAGGGACCGGACGGGCGGATGAAGGCGGCGCCCATCGGTGCTTAGATGACGTGGACGCCGCCGGCTCAATCAGCCGCGGCGGGCAACAGCGCGCCGCCGCAGGGCCACCGCGCCGGCGCCGAGCAGGAGCAGGCCGCCGGCAGCGGCACCCGCCATGGCCGCGCCGGTGCCGCCGTCGTCGGCAGCCGCACCCGAGCGGCCGCCGGGAACGGCGCCAGGGTTCGAGTGCAGGCCCTCGATGTTCTGGACGGCCAGCTGCAGGTTGCCGTCGTCCAGGCTGCCCCAGGCGTAGACAATCGTGTGGGTGCCCTCGGCCACCGTCACGTCGGCCGGGCCGATGACGGGGTCCGTGGTGCCTGCAGCAGCGACGGCCGCGGGAACGGTGCCCGGATCCAGGGTGAGGGTCTGCTCGTCCGGATTCTCGAGGCCCTTGATCACGGCGGTGCCCCCGGCGAGGACGTCCACCGCGGGGGCTGCGGCAGTATGCCGGACCGTCAGCTTGCCCTTGCCGGCGTCGATGGGGGAGACGTCGTTGGTGTAGAAGTTGGCCGTCGGGTTGCCTTCGGCGTCGAGGTTCGCCACCGCGGTGTAGTTGCCGCCGTCCTTGAGGTCGACATCGACCGGGCCGATGACTGCTTCATCCGCGCTCGCCGCGTCCGAGGCGGTGATCGCCAGCGAGTGGCCGCCGGCCGGAACCGGCAGCGGACCGGCCAAGGTCCCCGGCGCAAAGTCGTCCAGGGTGAGCGCACCGTCGACCCACACATCGACGGTGAGGTCCGGCACGCCGTGCAGCACCGACAGCTGGGCCTCGCCATCCGCCGCGTTGGCGGGCGCGGCGAAACCGGCGGCGGCCATCAGTCCTGCGGCTCCGGTAGCAAGAATCATTCTGCGCATTGCCATCTCTCCTTCATCGGCCCGGGGACCGGGCGGGATATTGCTGACACCCCTACTACCGGTCGAAACTGCCGTTTGGATGCAGGCGGACGCAGTTTTTTTCGAAACGGTGGAGGGGTCCCAATACCCCGGGACCGTGGGCCGTGACGTACAGGCCGGCCGGCGGGACAATGAGGGTGGGCAGGGCGGTAAAGTCGCGGCCGCTGCAGCAGTCCCGGGCGCATCCCGGGGGCGGTTGGGCGGCCGCGGGAGTGTGGGGTGGTGTCGCGATGACCAGGTTCGTGATCGGGCCCGATGTTGCACTGCAGTTGGCGCGGGACAGGGCCCGGATTGCGGTGGCGCACCAGCTCGTGGCGCCGACTTTGCTGCGCTCGCAGGTCCTCTCCGTTCTCTACCGGGAGGTGCGCAGCGGTGCGATGGAGTCGCGTGAGGCGGAGCGGCAGCTCGACTACCTGCGCGGCCTGCGGATCCGGCTGCTGGGAGATCGTGCCTTGCAGCGGGCCGCATGGAAGGTAGCCAGCGAACTTGGGTGGCCGGACACTTTCGAGGCCGAATACGTGGCTCTGGCCCAGCTTCAGGCCGACGCCTTTGTGACCCTTGACCAGCAGCTCGCGCGGTCCGCTCGGAAACTGGTGAAGCTCGCAGAGCCCGAGGCGTTATTCGTACCTGCCGGTACCGACAGGAGGCCAGGCAGCGGCGGAGGACGCCATCGGAAGCTGCCGCCGCTCAAGATCTAGGAAGTGCTCGTCGCGGTCCTCGACGGCCACGACGAGCGCAGATTGAGGCGCGCCCTCAGACCGTGGGCGGACAGCTAGCTGGCTTCGGGTTCCGCCGCGCGGTCCTGGGCGAACCTATTCGCGACGGCGCCGGCACAAACTCCGGCGGCTGCGCTCACGAGCTCCGGCGGGATGCCGGCAGCGAGGGCAATGCTGATCTCCTCATCGCAGGCAGCTTTCGCCTGGTCCAGCGCCCATTCGGCTGCTTCGACCTCCCCCGCCCGGACCGTGACGGCCGCCAGCGCCTTCTTCTGTTCGGTGGAAAGGCTGGCCACGGCGTCCGTCTCCCCGTCCGGCAACGGGAGGACCTCGGGTGCTGACTCGACGATTACGTCTGCCTCCAGCGCCGCAACGGACAGGGGCAGAGTCTTTGGTTCAGCAATGGGCTCCATGGAGGTCCCTTCCAAGCGAGAGGGGCGGGCCTTCTGCCTTCCGGGGGAAGGAGGCCTCCGGGCAAGACCGACCGGTCTCGCTCGTGGCCCACAGCATATACGGGGCCGGTGCCGGATCGTGAATCCTGGACAGAGCGGCTTGGGTCTCGGGCCCTCTTGCGGGTGCTTACGGCCGCTTGGCGCAGGGGGAAAACCCGTTTCCGGCCAGTGGAATGACCGGTCCGCGACCGGATGCCTGGCGTATCCTAGGTGACTGTCATGACCCAAAGCGAAGTCGCCGAATCCCAGCACCCGCGCGAACGGGTGCTGTCCGCCGTCTACCCGCTCTTTGCGCATCGCGGCGTTCGTGATGTGGGCATCGACGAGATTATTCGCACTGCCGGAGTGGCCAAGGCGACGTTCTACCGGCATTTTGCGTCCAAGGAAGCTTTGGTCCTGGCTTTCCTGCAGCGGCGCCACGAGGTCTTCGGCATTAATTGGCTCCTCGGCGAGGTGGCGCGGCGGGCGACCACTCCGGAGGGACGCTTGCTGGCGATCTTCGATGTCTTTGCCGAATGGTTCGCCCGCGAGGACTACGAAGCGTGTTCCTTCATCCGCGTGATGTTTGAGTTGGGCGCCTCGGATCCGGCCGGGCAGGCCAGCATTGGCTACCTGCACGAGATCCGGAACCAGATCGTCCTGCTGGCCAAGGATGCCGGCCTGGACGATGTGGACGGATTCGCGTGGTCATGGCGGATCCTCATGGCCGGATCGATCGTCACCGCGGCTGAAGGGGACCTGGGGGCGGCGTCCCGTGCCCGCCGGCTGGCTGCGGCGCTGATCGCCCAGCACCGTCCTGCCACAGCCACCCAAGCCTTCCACTGCCCGGCATCACCCGGTCACCACGAGGGGACGGGGCAGTTCCGGAGGGAGAACCGGTAACCATCGTCTTCGAGGTACATTCGCCGGCCGCGGCCGTGGTCCAGGTACACCCAGATGGTTCGTCCGTCTTCGGTAACGTCGTCGACGACGCCGGTCTCCTTCACCCGCCGGGGGTGTTCGATGGCGACCGGGTCTCCCGGGTACAGGCGGCCCGGCCTTTCCTGCACGTTTTGGCGGTCGGGGACCAAAGCGGATTGCTTCGACATGGCGCGCCTTACCTGATTGACCTAACGGTTCCGCTGGATACCAGCGGGCCCTTCGCTTCCACCGCAGCCCGGGCAGCCACGGAGGTGTGGAGCAGGAGGAGAGCGGTAGTGATGGTGCCGACGCCGCCGGGAACCGGCGAGAGCGCCGACGCAACCTGCTCCACCGAGTGTGCGTCGACGTCGCCGGCCAGGGCGCCGTCCTCGAGCACATTGGTTCCCACATCGACCACGACGGCGCCGGGCGCCACATGCCGTTCGGTCACCAGCCCGGGCCGTCCGGCGGCAACGACGACGACGTCGGCAGCCCGCGTGTAGTCCTCCAATGGCCGCGACCGGGAGTGGCAGATGGTGACCGATGCATTGCGTTCGAGCAGCAGGTGCAGCAGCGGTTTGCCAACGACGGCGGACCTTCCGACAATGGCGACGTGCCGGCCTTCGACGGGGACGTCGTAATGGACGAGCAGCTCCACGACGGCCCGTGCCGTAGCGGGAGCGAAAGCCGGGAGTCCGACGGCCAGGCGGCCAAGGCTCAGCGGGTTGGCGCCGTCGATATCTTTTCCCGGGTCGATGTGGGGGACGAGCTCGTCGGCCTGTACTCCGTCCGGAAGCGGGGTCTGCAGGATGATGCCGTGTGTCTGCCGGTCTTCGCTGAGCTCGGACAGCGTGGACTTGAGCTGCTCAGCGGAGGCTGTCGGGCCCAGATCGATGATCCTGCAGTCCACGCCGGCCTTGTCTGCGGCCTTGGCGATGGAGCGGACGTACCAATGCGTTGACTCGTTGTCGGTGGCTACGACAACCGCGAGGGCAGGAACGATCCCGTCGGACGCCAGCCGTGCGACATTGTCCGCTATCCCGGCCCGGAGTGCCTTGGCCACCGGTGCACCGGCGAGGGAAACCGCGCTCATGCCAGCACCCGCTTCCGCACCCGGCCGGCGAGGTCATCGGCGGACTCAATCGCCCGGTCGGCGCGCAGGACCTCCGCTTGGAGGGCGTCCTGCAGGCTGGTGTCCTTGATCGCCTTGATGTTGATGTCCAAGGTAATCCGGGCCGTAGCGATCGCCGCACGTGCTGCTTCCGCCGCTGCCGCAACGTCGCTGATGACGTTGGCGTTGCCGATATGGGCCAGCTCGCGGCCGAGGGCGATGACTTGTTCCCCCACTTCTATGAGCGCCCGGGGCGGTTCGGCTGCCCGCGCCAGCGCTGCCTGGACGGCCCGGCTGCGGCATGCCCGTTCATCGTCGGAGCCGCCCGGCAGCCCGTAGGCCGCGATGACGGCGGCGAAGGCTTCCTCGTCGTCGTCGGAAATGCGCACGGCGGCGGGTATCAGTCCGTCGGCGGCGGCGATGATGCGTTCGACGTCGTCCGCATCGTCCGCATATTTGGGGCCGGTGGAGTAGCGGGCAACCATGGCGATGAGGGCTGCCCCCTGGGCTGCGTGCAGGGCCCCTGCGGCGCCTCCGCCTGGCGTCGGCTGCCGGGCTGCCAGGCGCTGGAGGTAGTTGTTGATGGTATCGGAACTGGTCATGGGGAGGTGGTCCAATCGGCCGTGCTGAGATGGCTGGCAGGGTAGGGGGTCGCGGCCCCGGTCCTGGAGGTTGAGCGGGACCGGGGCCGCGGGTCTTTGTACGTTGCCTGGTCAGCGGAAGACGACGGTGCTGTGCCCGTCCAGCAGGACACGGTGTTCGCAGTGCCAGCGGACGGCGCGGGAGAGGGCCAGGGCCTCGGCGTCCTGTCCCACCGTCGACAAGGCCGTCGGATGGTAGGTGTGGTCCACGCGGATGACTTCCTGCTCGATGATGGGCCCTTCATCCAGGTCGGCCGTCACGTAGTGGGCGGTGGCCCCGACCAGCTTGACCCCGCGCGCGTAGGCCTGGTGGTACGGCCGTGCGCCCTTGAAGCCCGGCAGGAAGGAATGGTGGATGTTGATCGCCCGGCCCTCGAGGGCGGTGCAGAGTTCGTTCGACAGGATCTGCATGTAGCGGGCAAGGACGACGAGGTCGATCTCATGCTCGTCGACCAGGCGGAGAAGCGCCTGTTCGGCTTCCGGTTTGTTCCCGGAAGAGATCGGGATGTGCACGAAGGGCAGTCCCGCGGCCTCCGCCATCGGGCGCAGGTCTTCATGGTTGGATACGACGAGCGCAATCTCGCCGCCCAGTGTCCCTGCCCGCCAGCGGAAGATCAGGTCGTTCAGGCAGTGCCCGAATTTCGACACCATGACCAGCAGCCGCATCCGGGTCTGGTCATGGAACTCATACGTCATGCCGAAACGATCGGCGATGTCCTGGAATTCCTCCGCCAGGTGTCCAGCGTCCAAGGCGCCGGCACCAGAGAAGGCCGTCCGGAGGTAGACCTTGCCCCGGACTGAGTCGTCGAACTGCTGGTGCTCATTGATGTTGAATCCGTGCTCGACCAGGAAGCTCGTCACCGCATGGACGATGCCCGGGCGCTCGGGACATGCCATTGTCAGCAGGAACCGGGGCGACGTTTTTGCTGCATCAGGCTGAGGGTTGGCAGGCGTTGCGAGGGCGGTGCCGGCCAAAGCTGCCGGATTCAGTAAAGTCATCGGATCTCTTTGTCCCATCTCAGATTTGGTTCTGGCTCGAATAGCGCAACATTCGTCGCGATGTGCAACTCGTCCAGAGTGGCGCACTTCACATATGGTGTCAATACTTTTTGGCGTGAATTCTTCGTCCGCCTCTCAGCCAGTTCTTTGACAGGCAGTTTTGCCTAAAAACGCCTCCTCATTCCGCGCGCTGAAGGCAGGAGGGTGCCCTACCTCCTACCCGTGACCCTGGTTCTGCGGCAGCAGTCCCAATCGAGCAGCGCGGTACTAGCTGAGTTGGGGCTCCTCGCGGGGCACGAACCGGACCGTCATCGCCTTGTAGCCGGGCGTGTTCGATTCCCGGGCGACAAGGTCACGGTGCACCAGGACGTTGGCCTCCGGGAAGTAGGCAGCCGCGCAGCCCCTTGCGGTTGGGTAGGCGACCAGGCGGAATTTTTCGGCCCTGCGTTCGGTGCCTTTGAACGTGCTGATGACGTCCACGAGGTCGCGGTCCGCGAAGCCCAGGTCCTTCAGGTCTTCGGGATTGACCAGGACCACGCGCCGGCCGCCCGAGATGCCGCGGTACCGGTCATCCAGGCCGTAGAACGTCGTGTTGTACTGGTCGTGGCTGCGCATGGTCTGCAGGATCAGGTGGCCTTCCGGCGCCTCCAGGTACTCCAGCGGGCTGACGGTGAACCGGCCCTTCCCGATGTCCGTGGCGAAGGAGCGGGTGTCCCGCGGCGGGTTGGGCAGCACGAAGCCGTTCTTGTTGCGGATCCGCTGGTTGAAGTTCTCGAAGCCGGGCAGGACCCGGGAGATGTGGTCGCGGATGACGTCGTAGTCCTCGGCCATGGCCCGCCAGTCCACCGGGTGGTCGTCGCCAAGCGTGGCCTGGGCCATGCGGGCGATGATGACGGGCTCGGCCAGCAGGTGTTCGCTGACCGGCGCCAGCCGGCCCTGCGTGGACTTGACCACGGACATGGAGTCCTCGACGGAGAGGAACTGTGCTCCCTTGGGGTGCTTGTCGTCTTTGTCGGTGCGGCCGAGGGTCGGCAGGATCAGCGAGGTCCGCCCGTGGACGATGTGGGAGCGGTTGGGCTTGGTCGATACGTGCACCGTCAGTCCCGCCCGTTTCATGCCGGCTTCCAGTGCCTCGGTATCGGAGCAGGCCAGGGCGAAATTGCCGCCCATGGAGACGAAGACATCCACCTCATCGTCCATGAACGCCTCGAGGGTTTCGGTCGCGTCGACGCCGTGATCCCGCGGGGAAGCGATGCCGAATTCCTTGTCCAGTGCTTCAAGCAGCCATTCCTTGGGCTTCTCCCAGATGCCCATGGTGCGGTCGCCCTGGACGTTGGAGTGGCCGCGGACCGGGCAGGCGCCGGCGCCTGGCTTGCCGAAGTTGCCCTGCATCAAAAGGATGTTGATGATTTCGCGCAGCGTGTTCACCGAATGCGGCTGCTGGGTCACGCCCAGGGCCCAGCAGATGATGGTTGCCTTCGACCTGGCCAGCATGCCGGCGATCCTGGTGATTTCCAGGCGGGACAGTCCGGTGGCCCTTTCGGTCTCGGACCAGTCCAGGTGGCTGCGGGCTTCACGGTATTCCTGGAACCCGTCCGTCCGGGCAGCGATAAAGTCATGGTCGACGACGGTTCCGGGGGACCGCTTCTCCTCTTCCAGGAGCAGGTGGCCCAGCGCCTGGAAGAGGGCGAGGTCGCCGCCGACCTTGACCTGAAGGAACTCGTCGGCGACCTGGTCGCCGCCGCGCATCAGGTTGCCCGGGCTCTGCGGGTCCTTGAATTTCAGCAGGCCGGCTTCGGGCAGCGGGTTCACGGCAACAACCTTGCCGCCGTTGTGCCGGCACTCCGTCAGGGCGGACAGCATGCGTGGATGGTTCGTGCCCGGATTCTGGCCCACGACCATGATCAGCTCGGCCTTGTGCATGTCGTCCAGGGAAACCGTGCCCTTGCCGATGCCGATCGTCGGGTTGAGCGCCGATCCGGAGGATTCGTGGCACATGTTCGAGCAGTCCGGGAGGTTGTTGGTGCCGATCGACCGGGCGAACAGCTGGTACATGAATGCGGTTTCATTGGCCGTCCGGCCGGAGGTGTAGAAAACGCAGCGGTCCGGCGTCGTGGCCCGGATGTGTTCGCCGATCAGGTCGAACGCGTCGGTCCAGGAGATCGGGGAGTAGTGCGTCTCGCCTTCGCGGATGACGACCGGCTCCGTGATCCGGCCCTGGTTGCCCAGCCAGTATTCGGTCTTTCCGGCCAGTTCTTCGATCGAGTGCGCCGCCCAGAACTCCGGGGTCACCGTCCGGAGGGTATTTTCCTCCGCGATGGCCTTTGCACCGTTTTCGCAGAACTCGGCCGGCTTGCGCGGGCCCGAGATGGGTTCCGGCCAGGCGCAGCCCGGGCAATCGAAGCCGCCCCGCTGGTTGACCCGCAGCATGGACCGGACGGTCCGGGTGATGCCGGCCTGGGAGATGCCGCGGTCCAGGGATACCGTGACAGCCTTGATCCCGGCCGCTGCCGTTTTGGGTTCATGGACAACGAGTTCGTTCTCGTCGATGTCCTGGACGGGAGCGCTGCGCTTGATGGGATTGATCATGATCTCCTGCTTGCCCTGCAATTGTTGTCGAATGCTGCCCCCACCGCCGGAGGGCAGTCCTGTGCCTGCCCTCCGGTCTAGTGGCCGCGGGCGATCCATTCGTCGAGGTGTGGTGCTTCGGCGCCAATGCTGGTGGCGTCGCCGTGGCCGGTGTTGACGGTGGTTTCGGCGGGCAGGGTGAGCAGGCGGCTCTTGATCGAGTCGATGATGGTCTCGAAGCTGGAGTAGCTGCGGCCGGTGGCGCCGGGGCCGCCGTTGAAGAGGGTGTCGCCGCTGAACAGGACGGCCTCGGACGGCAGGTGGAAGCACACGGAGCCGGGGGAGTGGCCGGGGGTGTGCAGGGCGGTCAGGGTGGTTCCGGCGATGTCGAAGCTGTCGCCGTCGTTGATGGCGTGGTCCGGGGCGGAGTCGGGGTAGACGGCGTCCCAGAGCATGCGGTCGCCGTCGTGGAGGTAGACCTCGGCGCCGAGGAGTCGGCGGGTTTCGCCGGCGGCGCGGATGTGGTCGTCGTGGCCGTGCGTGAGCAGGATGGCCTTCACGGTGCGGTCTCCCACTGCTTCGGCGACGGCGGCCGGGTTGTGTGCGGGGTCGATCACGATGGCTTCGGAGTCGTCGCCGATGATCCAGACGTTGTTGTCAACGTCCCAGGTCCCGCCGTCGAGGGAGAAGGTGCCGGAGGTGACGAGGTTCTCGATGCGAACGCTCATGCGGCGGCTCCTGCCGAACGCAGGATGTCGCCGATTGCGGCGTTATTTTGCCGGGCATTGACCGCCCTGACTTCGTGAACCATGGCTGGCAGTCCTTCCTGAAAATGAGGATCTTGCGGCAGCGTGCAGCTTCGGACCGCTACTGCCGTCTGGCGGGTTGGCTGCAGCGTAATGTGCAACGTGCATCGCCATCTGAAACAGCGTGGCCTACGCCACTGCCGATGTCAATCAATTCGCTCCTCCGGAGTCGCTGACTTCCGAAGTGGGGAAATGTAAGGTCGTCAGCAACGATCCACCGGACCACTGACCCAGCGAGGAGGACAGCCATGGCCGTCGACAATGACGAGCAGCGGATCCTGGCCGAATGGAGCCGGCGGCTGACTCGGGAACTGCAGATCCGGGACCTGGATGTGGACGTGGAATTGCTCCTGGAGCTGGCGAGAAAGTCGGCCGAGTCAGTGATTCACGCGACCGCCCCGGTCACCACATTCCTGGTGGGATACGCGGCCGGCTTCGACGCCGGGGCTGCAGGCACGGGTAAGAAGGCGCCGGCTGAGGGAGCTGTTTCCGAGGCGGCCGGCATCGCCTTTCGACTCTGCGAGGCGGCACGCAACGAGGGGCCGGGTCCAAGGCAAAGGGACTGACCGCGGAGGCCGATGGCGAAGATCCTCCAGCGGCTCCCGGATCTCCCGGGCCACGCGGTCAAACTCTCCCGAAGCGGATGCGGCCGCGTCCTCTCCGCCGCCCCGCGAGCCAGCGCGACGCGGCGCCCATGACGCAGGTGGCAAGCGCCCAGTAGGCGACGCCGGCGGCGAGGGAGGCCGCGACGGCCAGGGCGGGGGAGATGGGCACGAGGCCGGGGTAGACGAGCCAGTGGGTGAGGTAGGCGTGGAGGGACGCGGCGGCGAGCACGCCGAACAGCCGGTGCAGGCCGGCGGGCACGGGGAGGGCAGGCAGCCAGGCCAGCAGGAGGACGCCGGCCAGGATGGTGGAGTCGCGGTAGGGCTCGCCGAAGAAGCCGGGCACGGTCAGCCCGGCCAGCGCCGAGACGGCCAGCCGGGGAGCCAGGCCACGGAGCCGGGAGGCGAAGGCGGGCGGGGGGATCGGGCCGCCGCGGCGGGCTGCTGCCGGCCGTGCCTGCGCGGCGGCCCAGCCGAGGGCGAAGAGCCAGAGCACCGGGGCGGGGTTCGGTGCCGGCAGGACCACGATCCCGAACCTGGTCAGCAGCCCGAGCGCGGTCAGGGCCAGCGGGAAGGCGAACGGGAAGCGGCGCTCCGCCCGCGCCACCGGGGGAATCGCGAGCAGCGCGGCCACGGCGGCCAGCAGGTACACCAGCATCTCGACGAACCAGAAGTCCCAGCGCGTGGACCACGTCTCCGGACCCATGAACGAGTTGAGCAGCACGATGTTCTCCAGTCCGTACCGGTCCGTGAGCAGGTAGGCGGCGGCGATGAAGGCGACGCTGGGAACGATGATCCGGCCGACGCTGCGCCCGTGGCGCTTCAGCCGCTGGGTCCGGGCGCCGCCGAGCTGGAAGCGGGCGAAGTTGAACCCGGCCACCGCGAAGAGCACATGCGCCATGCCCGGCCAGTGGAAGAGCTGCGCGTGGGTGCCGATGATCGCGACAATGCCGAGCGCCCGCAGAACGATGCCGGTCTCCAGCCGCACGAACACGCGCCGGCGGCCGGAGCGCGCTGATGCCGCGCGCCCGGACCGCTGCCGGCCCCGTGCGGCAGGGGGGTCCTTCGGAGCCAGTTCGCCGACCGGCGTGACGTGCCAGTCCGCGGGCAGGTGCCCGAGCGCCCGCTCCAACCGGACCGACGCGGCGACATAGGACAGCGAGTCCCCGCCGAGCGAGACGAATGTGTCCCCGTCCCGCACTTCGTTGCAGTCCAGCGCCTCGGCGAAGATGGCCCGCACGTCCTCCGGGGGTCCCGCCGCATGTCGCTCCGGTTCCGAAACCTCCGGCACCGGGGCGGCCAGCGCCAGCACCGCCGGGTAGTCCACTTTGCCGTTGGCAAGCCGGGGGACGCTGGCGACGGCGTAAACCTCCACCGCGGCGCGCGGCAGCCCTAGCCGTTGAGCCAGTACCTTGCCGAGGATGCCCGGGTCATGTCCGCCCTCGACCGCGACCACCAGGCTCCGGTCCGATCCGGCGGCAGCGGCCGTGGCGCCGAGCTCGGCCAGGACCTTCTCCACCTGCCCCAGGTCGATGCGCAGCCCCGCGATCTTCACGAACCGGCTGAGCCGCCCCACCACCTCGTACACTCCCGAGGGCCGCAGCCGCGCCAGATCGCCGGTGCGGAGCTCGCCGACCATGCGTCCCAAGGCCAGGTCCTCCGGCCGCTCGGCGTAGCCCAGCATGACGTTCGGCCCGGAGTAGACCAACTCGCCGTCCGGCAGCCCGGGCACCGGCTCGATCCGGAACGCGCCGCCCGAAACGGGAACCCCGATCGTCCCCGGATTGTCGGCGGCCAGCCGCGGCGGCAGGTACGCCATCCGCGCGGTGGCCTCGGTCTGCCCGTACATCACGAACAGGTCCCACCCGCGGCGCTCGCCGAGTTCCCGGTAGCGGCGCACCGTGTCCGGATCCAGTCGACCGCCGGCTTGCGTGACGTACCGCAGGCCGGGCAGGTCCATGTCCGCGAACCCAACCCGCTCCAGCAGCTCGAACGTGTACGGAACCCCGGCGAACGTCGTCGCACGGTGTTTCCGGAACAGTTCCCAGAAGCACGGGTCCACTACGGACAGGCCGGTGAGGACCAGGCCGGCACCGCGCAACAGGTGGCTGTTGATCACCGAGAGGCCGTAGCAGTAGGACATCGGCAGCGTGGTGGCGGCGCGGTCCTCGGGCCGGATGTCCAGGTAGCCGGCGATCGACTCCGCGTTGGACTGCAGGTTCTCCTGCGAGAGCCGCACCAGCTTGGGCGAGCCGGTGGAGCCGGACGTGCTCAGCAGGAGGGCCAGCTCCGGATGCAGCTCGTGCCGCGTGCCGGTCCGGCGCTCCTGGAGCACCGGTGCGCCGTCGCCGGAGCGCAGGACGACGTCCGGATCGTACGCCGCGAGGACCGATTCGAGTGCCGCGGGCTTGTCCGCCGGCACGAGGATCAGCGGATGTCCTGCGGACAGTGCCGCCAGGTACGCGATGAGGGAATCGACGTCGTTCGCCGCCGCCAGCACGGCCAGCCGCCGCACCGGGCCCAGCCGGCCCGCAACCTCGTCGACTCGGTCCGCCAGTTCGCGGTAGGTCAGCGCCCCGTCCCTCGTGAGGACTCCGGGCCGGTCGCCGTAGCGGGCCAGATCGGCGGCGAAACGGACGCGGGCTAGGTCGAGCTCAATAGTCACCGGTGAAGCATAAGGAGCAAAGGCTAACCTTACTGCGTACGTTAAGGTCTGTTGCGTACGACGGCGGGACGAACCGTTTCATCCGCATCTCCACGGTTCCGCCGGGTCATCTGCGGCCAAAATTGCGAGGCCGAAGTGCGGACTCCGGGAAGGCGTTTGCCCTCTGGTCGCCGCCACCCGCGAGTGGGAATATGGGGATGCCACTACCTGATAGGGAGTGATTCGCCATGGACGAGACGGCGAAGGGGGAGCAAGGGGACAAGGGCTTCTGGCACACGGCGCCGGGCCTGATTACTGCCGTAGCAGCGCTGATTACCGCCCTCGGCGGGATCCTGGGCATTCTGGTCCAGAGCGGCGTGATCGACTGGGGAAACGACGGCCAGCAGCTCAGCGCGACCCAGGGCCCGGCTGGAGCGGCCGACTCCGAAGGGGAAAACCGGCCCGAAGATGCGAAGCCGGTACCGGAGCAGGCCGGGACGAGCCCCGTACCATGGGACCGGGCCGATGCCGACCTGGTGCGGCGGGACGGGACGAGCACAACGGTCAAAGCCTCCACGGTGGCTCTCGCGTGTACGACCGGCAGTCTTCAGTTCGAGAACGGCCAGCAGATCAGCCTGGAAAACGTGCGCTCCATCCGGTTCGACGCGATCTACATGGACAGCGCGAGCGCGGATGGACTGGTGACGCTGCTGGACGGGCAGGAGCTGACGGACCCCATCTACACCTGGAACTGCCCCGTCTGGGCACAGAACAAGCTCGGCCGGGTGCAGATCGAGCTCGGGGACATACGGCTGGTCAAGTTCAACCGCTGACCCCAAGCCGCGCGGGACCACCAGTAGCGGCGGGCCGAAGCGCCCCGCCGCACTCCCGGCGTCGTTCCCCTGGGAAATTTCCCGTTGATTCCACGGCGCCGCTGCCGGGCGGGGGCGGCTTCTGGTTGACTCGGCTTGGGTGGCCGCGGATTCCCTGCGGCCTGCGGCAGAAAGGACTGATCTACATGGCACAGTTCGACGGCAAGGTTGCCTTGGTGACCGGCGGCGGTTCCGGCATCGGCGAGGCGATCAGCAAGGAGCTCGCGGCCAAGGGCGCCAGCGTCGTGGTCACCGACATCAACCTGGAAGCGGCAGAGCGGGTGGCCAAGGAGATTGCCGACGGCGGGGGCACGGCCTCGGCGGTGCAGCAGGACACCGCGCGCAAGGAGGATTCCGAGAAGGCGGTACGGCACGCCGTCGATACTTACGGTGCCCTGCACTACGCGGTCAACAACGCCGGCATCGGCGGCAAGAACGCGCCGGCGGGCGAGGTTGACCTGGCGGACTGGGACAAGGTCATCGACATCAACCTCAACGGCGTGCTCTACGGCATGCGCTACCAGATCCCGGAGATGCTCAAGGCCGGCGGCAAGAACTCGGCCATCGTGAACATGGCCTCCATCCACGGCTCCGTCGCCGCCCTAGGCAACGGCGCCTACACCGCGGCGAAGCACGGCGTCGTCGGCCTGACCAAGAACGCGGCCGCCGAGTACGGGCCCGAGGGCCTGCGCATCAACTCCGTCGGCCCCGGCTACATCAACACGCCGCTCGTGGTGAATAGCCTGAGCGAAGACATCCGCAAGGCGCTCGAGGGCAAGCACGCACTCGGACGCCTCGGCACGGCCGAGGAAGTCGCCCATCTGGTCAGCTTCCTGCTCTCGGACGACGCCTCGTTCATGACGGGCGGCTACTACCTGGTCGACGGCGGCTACACGGCGGTGTAGCGGCAGCCCGCCACCGGCGGTGACCGCAAGGTTCCCGGAAAAGGGAAGGGCAGCGGCTTCGCTTGGCGAAGCCCCTGCCCTTCGCCGTCTCCGGCCGGCCCAGGCGTTGCCCGGGTGCGGTGCTGGTGCCAAGGTGGAGGCATGCCTATCGAGGTGCGCGCAGCAACCGTGTTCGATGACGTGAAGCAGGTCCTGGGGCCGAAGCGTGCGGATGCGAACGTGTGCTGGTGCCTGAGCTACAGGGTGCCGTCGAAGGAGAACCGGACGCTGCTGGGACAGGACCGCGGCAAGCGGGTGCAGGAGCTGTGCGGGGAGGATCCGCCGCCGGGCGTGCTGGCGTACGACGGCGACGAGGTGGTGGGCTGGGCCGCGGTCCATCCGCGCGCAGGCACGAGTTTCGCGCGCAACCGGAAGATCCCGCACGTGGACGACGCCGATGTGTGGTCGGTGTGGTGCATCAGGGTGAAGCCGGGGCACCGCGGTAAGGGCATCTCGCACCATCTGCTGGCCGGGGCCGTCGACTTCGCCCGCGCCAACGGAGCCCCGGGAATCGAGGGCTACCCGGTGGACAACCAGGGGCAGAAAGTCGACCTCACCATGGCCTATGTCGGCACCCGCGCGCTTTTCGAGCGGGCAGGCTTCACGAAGGCGGCCGACACCGACTCCATCCTGAACGGCTTCCCGCGCGTATTGATGCGGCGTGACCTCAGGTCTATTCGCCGCTGACGTCGCGGAGGAGCCACTCGTTCCGGCCCGGCTGCCTCCGGACCTCAAGGGTGTGCAGGGGAGAGGCCGAACTCGCCTGCACCTGCAGCCGCCAGCATTCGGCTTTCACGGCGGGGGTATCAACGACGACGTCCGCGTCGTCCATCGAACCTGTTCCGTCCGGCTGCCCAACCTCATGGACCGGCTCCGCGACGACGGGCCACAACCGTCCGCGCCACCTGACCGCCAGCGGCCTGCCCCGCGGGGTGAAGCGGACCTCCACCGGTTCTCCCTGCGTCCGCTGCTGCGCCTGCTCCAGTATCGCCGCCACTGCTCTTCACGATCCTCTCGCCAAAGCTGTCTTCCGCATGAGCCGGTCCGCCGCATCGTAGCGGCCACGGCACCGGACCGCGGGTCATCATCGGCCGCCGTCCTAGGCGCCCATCTACGCCTCAAGGGTAGAACATATTTTCGACGTACGCGAAGTTGCGTCCGGGTTTGAAGCACGTTTCCGCCGTCGGGGCGGAACGTCCTGAAGCGCGGGGAAGCGGGTCTTCAAATGCGTGGCCGTGCTCGGGTAGGCTCGGTTCAACGGCAGCGATGAGACGATTTAGCAGACTGCCGTGCAAAGCGCAGCCCGATCGAGCGCAGGGAGCCGCGCCGAGCCATCCCGGGGGAACTTCGTGCCGGGTTCGTGTACCTGGCGCTGGAGAGGGTGGGGGCGATGTCGTCCGGTTCGGATGTATCGAGCATGGTCCGCGCGGGCGGTGTCCTGCGGGATGCCGGTTTGGCGGAGACGGACCGGTTTGAGCAGGAGCGGCTGCCGTGGATGGCGGCGTACGGGCTGCCCGCCGGCTGGACGGGCAGGGCCCGCAGTGCGGGGGAACCGGTGGGGGCACGCGTGGTTCCGGTGGACCAGCTCAACCGGCTCGCGCGGACGGCGGCAACCGTCTGCGATGCACCGTTCGCGGTGGTGAACGTGATCACCGCCGACGAGCAGCACCAGATCGCCGCCCACGGGCTGGAGCCGGGGATCTGCTCGCGCGAGGACTCGATGTGCGCCCAGGTCTTTCGTTCGGGTACGACGACGGTGGTTCCGGATGCGTCGGCGGACGCCCGGTTCCGCGACAACCCGTTCGTCACGGGAATCCTGGGCGACGTGCGCTTCTACGTTTCGGTGCCGCTGGTCGCGGAGGTGGCCCTCGGGTCGCTGTGCGTATTCTCCACTGATCCCGCCGCCTTGGAGCCGAAGGACCAGGCCGTCCTCGAGAGCCTGGCGGAGCATGTGGCGGACGTGCTCCAGCTGCAGTTCCGCGGCCGGCAGCTCGATGCCGCGCTGGCCGAGGCGGCGCTGTCGAATGAGCGGCTCAAGACGTTTGCCGGCGAGATCAGCCACGATCTGCGGACACCCTTGACCACGGTCCTCGGGCATCTCGAAATAGCCGAGGACCAGACCGCCGACGAACGGGTCGCGGGCAATCTCCGCAAGGCCAGCAGCGCGGGAAAGCGCATGCTCGCCACGCTGGAGGAGCTGCTGGAATATTCGACGACGGACCAGCGGCTCGAGGCCCGGCAGCTGGACCTGCAGGCTCTGATGGACCAGGTCACCGCGGACATCCGGGGCCTGGTTGCGCAGTCCGGTGCGCGGATCACCAGCTCCGGCGGCAGCGTCCACGGGGATGAAGCCCAGCTGCGGGCGCTGGCGCAGAACCTGCTGGTCAACGCCATCCGCTACTGCCCGGCCGACAGGGCGCCGCGCATCCGGATCGAGCCGGTCACCGAACCCGGGGTGAGCGGGATCGTCGTCCACGACAACGGCGTCGGCATCCCCGCCGCCGACCGGGCCCGGGTGCTGGCTCCGCTGGGGCGGCTCAACCGCGCCGGCGAGCCGCAGGGCAGCGGCCTCGGGCTGGCCATCTGCGCGCGCGTGGCCGAGGCCCACGGCGGCAGCATCACCATCGGCGACTCGCCCGACGGCGGCGCCGCCATCACCGCGGCCTGGCCGGACCGGTCTTAGCCGCCGGACGCGCGGCCGAGGCCCAGATCGTCGAGGACGCCGGCGACGCGGGCACGCTGCCGCTCGCCCAATCCCAGGATGGGCAGCGGCAGGCAGGCCCTGGGCGCCAGCCCCAGCTGCTCGGCGACGGCAGCGATGACGCGCAGGCTCCCGCCGTACTCGGTGAACAGCCGCCACAGCGGAGCAAGCCTTTCCGACTCGGCCAGCGCGTCGGCGATCCGCCCCTCCTGCGCAGCCCGGGTAATCCGCAGCGCAGGATCGGGCAAAGTGCCCCCGATGACCGAGTACCAGGCGTCGCAGCCCGCGGCCAGGCCCGCGGCGGCCTTCGCGTCGCCGGACACGCCGACCGTCACGTGCGCGGGGATGACCGAGCGGATGTCCCGGATCCGCTCCCGCGCCTGTTCGGGATCGTCCGGAACGCCGGGGATCTCAATCGAGGCAATGCCGGGCAGCTCGGCGATGCGGCCGTACAGCTCGGTGCTGAACGCGAAGTGCGTGGTGCCCGGATTGTCGTAGACGATGACGGGCAGCGGCGACTGCGCCGTGACCGCCCGGAAGAGCTCGAACACGTCGTCCTCGGTCAGCGGCTGGTACGTCATCGGGGCCAGCAGGAGCCCCGACGCCCCGGCCTGTTCCGCCTGCTCCGCGTTGGCGAGGACCTGCGAGGTCCGCAGCGCCCCGATCCCGACGAACACCGGCACGTCCCCGGCATTTTCGACGGCGAGGCGCGCCACCCGGCGTCGTTCCCCACCTGTCAGGTAGGCGTAGGAGCCGGTGGAACCCAGCGCGGTGATCGAATCGACCTTCGCCGCGGCGAGCCGCCGGACCAAACCGGCGAAGGCTCCCTCGTCGACCTCATCGTTGGCGAGCGGGGTGAGCGGGAAAGCGCTCAGGCCGGTAAACACTGCTGCAGCTCCTCAAGGTCGTATCCTGCCAGCCTAGGCGTCAGAGTCCGGTCAGGTCCGCCGCCGCGCGCACGATCGAATCGACGTCGATGCCGTGGATCTTGTAGGCGTCCTCCAGGCTGCTGGACTGGCCGAATTCCGTGACACCGAGGTTGCGGATGCGGTCCCCGCGGACACCGGCGAGGAAGGCCAGCGTGTGCGGGTGGCCGTCCATGACCGTGACGATCGGGGCCCGCTGCTCCGCCGGGAACAGCGCGTCGACGATGGCCGTGCGCCGGCTGCCGGCGGTGCTGTGCCGGTCCTGCAGCGAGCGGAAGACCAGGTCGGGGCTGGTCAGGCAGACGACGCCGGCCCGTACGCCGAGCGCCTCCAGCCGGGCGGCCGCCTCGAGGACTTCCGGCATCACCGCGCCGACGCCCACCAGGGTGGCCTGCTCGGTGCCGGGCTCGTGCTGGATGATCCGGTAGCCGCCGGCGACGGCGTGCTCGCGCCGGCGTTCACGAAGCGCCGGGTCCTGGGGCAGCCGGGCGAGGGCCTGGTCCACGGGGCGGGTGGAGAGCCGGAAATAGGCGGAGCTGCCGCCCGGGCGGCCGATCTGGTTCATCGCCGTGAGCATGCACCACTCGAGGTCCTGGGCGAAGGCCGGTTCCCAGGCCACCGTTCCGGGCTGCTCGAGACCGATGGAGGGCGTGTTGATGGACTGGTGGGCGCCGCCTTCGGGGGCGAGGGTGACGCCGGAGGGCGTACCGACCAGGATGGACTGGCCGCCGGCGTAGATCCCGTAGGACCAAGGCTCCAGGGCGCGGTTGACGAACGGGTCGTAGAGGGTCGCGATCGGGATCAGCGGCTGGCCCCACCGGCTCCAGGTGGACCCGAGTTCGCCGGCCAGGCAGACGAGGTTGACCTCGGCGATGCCGAGCTCGATGTGCTGGCCCTGGGCGCCTTCGGTCCACTTCAGCAGGCGCTCGACGTCGTCGGCGAACCAGTCGCGGCGCTCGCCGACGGCCCACACGCCGGTCTTGTTGATCCACCCGCCGAGGTTGGTCGAGGACGCGACGTCCGGGCTGAGCGTGACCACCCGGGAGGCGGCCTCGGGTGCACCGCGCAGCAGGTCGGAGAGGAACCGGCCGAGCGCGGCCTGGGTCGATCCCGTCGCCTTGTAGGACCAGGGGAGTTCCGCCGGCAGCTGCGGCGCGGGCCGGTCGACGACGTCGGGGCGCTTCAGCCGTGCGGCCGCGTTCCGGCACGCCTCGGCCTCCTCGCTGCCCGCTTCGAAGCGCTGCCACGGGTGCTCCAGCTCCATGCCGGAGAGCTGGGCGAGCTCGCGGATCTGGGCTTCGGTCAGCTGCGCGGCGTGGTTGTTGGGGTGCCCCTCGGTCGCCAGGCCGCGGCCCTTGACCGTGTAGGCGAAGATGACGGTGGGCCGGCTGGAATCCACCTGCTTGTAGGTGTCCAGCAGCAGCCCGATGTCGTGGCCGCCCAGGTCGCGGATGGCGGCGGCCAGGTCGAGCGGAGGCACGCCGTCGAGAAGCCCGGCCAGCCGGGGATCGGGGCTCGCGCCGAGCAGGCGCGCATGCAGCTGGTCCGGGTGGCTGCGCAGCAGCCGCTGGTATTCCTCGTTCGGCATGTCCTCGAGCCGGCGCCGCAGTTCTTCTCCGCCGCGCGCGGCGAACAGCTGCTCAATCCGGCGGCCCCACTTGCACGTGAGTACCTGCCAGTCCGCGGCGGCGAACATGCCCTGCAGCCGCTGGATCTGGACGTCGGGGATGATCCGGTCCAGGGACTGCCGGTTCAGGTCGACGATCCAGAGGAGTTCGCCGAGCTGGCGCACGGCCGGGTCCGTGACGGCTTCCCAGACGGCGCCCTCGTCCAGCTCCGCGTCGCCCAGCAGGCTGATGAACCGCCCGCCCTTGGGGATGTCGGGGAACTGGTCGCGCAGGTAGCGGTGGGAGAGCGCGGCCCAGGCGGGGGCGGTGGCGCCGATGCCGACGCTGCCGGTGGAGAAGTCGACGGTGTCCGGATCCTTGGTCCGGCTGGGATAGCTCTGCAGCCCGCCCTTCTCGCGCAGCCGGGACATGTAGGACTCGTCCAGCTCGCCCAGCAGGTAGTTGATGGAGTGCAGCACCGGTGACGCGTGCGGTTTGACCGAGACGCGGTCTTCCCTGGTCAGCTCCGAGAACCAGAGCGAGGTCATGATTCCGGCCATCGAGGCGCTGGAGGCCTGGTGCCCGCCGGCCTTCACGCCGGAGGCGTTGGGCCGTCCCCGGTTGGCGGCGTCGATCATCGCCGTGGACAGCCAGAGGACCCGCTGCGCGATCGAGTCGAGGACGTCGTCGTCCAGGCTGGCGGCGGCCGAGAGCGGGCGCCCATTGACCGAGGGTGAATCTCCGGCGTCCGCGGACACGGCCGTTTCTGTCATGGTGCTGTCCTTTCAAGTCTCAGGAGTACGACGGCGGTGCGCACCCGGGCGGGAAATGCGCGGCAGGCGCGCCCCGCCGTCGTTATGGCCTAGGAGCGGAACAGGCCGCTGTAGGCGTTGAGGGCCGGCTGGCCGCCGAGGTGGGCGTAGAGGACGTTGCTGTCGGCCGGGATCTCCTTGCTGCTGACCAGGTCGATCAGGCCGGCCAGGGACTTGCCCTCGTAGACCGGGTCGGTGATCATCGCTTCCAGCGAGGCGCCCAGACGCATGGCTTCCAGGGTGGAGTCGACGGGGATGCCGTAGAGGTCGCCGGCCCAGCCTTCGAGGACGGTGATCTCGTCCTCGCGCAGATCGCGCTCGAGGCCGATCAGCTTGGCGGTGTCCCGCGCGATCCGGCCGACCTGGTCGTGGGTCTTGGCCAGCGTGGCGGAGGCGTCGATGCCGATGACGCGGCGGGGCCGGCCGCCCTCGTCCTCGAGCGCGGCGAATCCGGCGATCATGCCGGCGTGGGTGGAACCGGTGACGGTGCAGACCACGATGGTGTCGAAGAAGACCCCGAGCTCCTCCTCCTGCTGGCGGACCTCGTAGGCCCAGTTGGCGAAGCCGAGTCCGCCGAACTTGTGCTCGGAGGCGCCGGCGGGGATGGGGTAGGGCTTGCCGCCGGCGGCCTCGACCTCGGCGAGGGCGTCCTTCCAGGAGTCGCGGATGCCGATGTCGAACCCGGCGGCGTCCAGGCGGACGTCGGCGCCCATCAGGCGGGAGAGCAGGATGTTGCCGACGCGGTCGTTCAGCGGGTCCGGCCAGTCCACCCAGCTTTCCTGCACCAGGCGGGCCTTCAGGCCCAGCTTGGCGGCGGCGGCGGCGACCTGGCGGGTGTGGTTCGACTGGAAGCCGCCGATCGACACGATGGTGTCGGCGCCCTCGGCGAGGATGTCCGGCACGATGTATTCGAGCTTGCGGGTCTTGTTGCCGCCGAACGCCAGGCCGGAGTTGACGTCCTCGCGCTTCGCCCAGACCTGGGCCCCGCCCAGATGCTGCGTCAGCCGCGGCATGTGATGGATCGGGCTGGGCCCGAAGGTCAGCGGGTAACGCTCGAAATCTGTGATGGCCATGGGAGATCCTGTCTATGGAACTGCGGCTGGGGATGCTGGTATGCAATATATTGCACATCGCGGAAGTGGCCTGTCAAGCACTTCCGCGTAGACTTTTCGACGTTCGGGACCGCGTATGGAGGTGTGCCAGTGAGCCACGACGATGAGGAATTCGACCTCTTGAGCCGCCGCATCACGGCGGCCCTCCAGGCATACCCCCGGGCATCCTGGTCTCGGATCGCCACGGTGCTGGGCGAGCCTGAGCGGACGGTGACGCGGCGCGGCAGGGAACTGCTGGAATCCGGCGACGTGCGGGTGGTCGGCGTCATCGGGGCTTCCGGAGTCGCGATCCTGCGCGCCCGCTGCCTGGTCGGCATGACGCGTTCGGTGGCCGCGGGCCTGGCCCGGCGGGACGACACCGTGTTCGTGTACGCCACCTCCGGCGAGGAAGACTGCGTCGCCGAGCTGCAGGTGGACGACGCGCACCTCGCCGACCTGGTGCTCGACGACCTGCCGAGTGTGGCAGGGATCCGGGAACTGCGCATCGACCCTATTACGCGGCTCTACCGATCGGTGCGGGAGTGGCGGCCCGGCATCCTCACGCCGGCGCAGCTCGGTGCCCTGGCCCGTTCCCGCCAGGACGTGTACCAGCCTGACGGGAGCGGTGGCTCGGAGATTCCCGACGTGCACCGGGCGATCCTTCGCATCCTGGCTAACGACGCGCGCACCCCGACGTCGGAAATCGGGCGGATGGTGGGGATCTCCGAGAATACGGTCCGCCGCCACCTGGAGAGCCTCGAGGCCAACCACCAGTCGCGGCTGCGCGTGGTGGTGGAGCCCTCCCTGCTGGGTTTCAGGGCCGAGGCCATGGCCTGGGTCGAGGTCGCGCCCGCCCGGCACGATGACCTGGTCGAGGCATTGCTCAAGCATTCCGAGGTCCGCTACGCGGCGGCCCTGGGCGGCACGAACAGCGTGCTCGTCAACCTGGCCTGCACGGACCGCCTGGCCCTGCACCAGATGGTCACCCGGTCGGAGTGGTCGGCATTGGCCGATTCGGTTTCGGTGACGCCCATCCTGAAGGCCACCAAACGCAGCGGCAGCCGCCTGGGTGCCATGGCCTCGGCCTCCTACCTCTATTAAGCAGCTTCCATTAAGTAGTTTCCCGGGCGGAGCGTCCCTGAGGATGCTCCGCCCGGGAAGCCAGCCCGGTGCCTGGATGCGTCGGGTGCTAGCGGATGGGAACCCCCGGGCCCAGGGGCAGGCCCAGGAAGTACCAGACGCTGAACAGGGCCGCCCACACCAGGAGCATGCCGAAGGCCAGCGGAATGGTGAAGGAGGCCAGCGTGCCGATGCCGGCGTCCTTGCGGTAGCCCTGGATGAAGCCGAGCGCCACGACGAAGTACGCAGACATCGGGGTGACGGCGTTGGTGCAGGAGTCGGCGATCCGGTAGACGGCCTGGGTGGTTTCGGGGTTGATTCCCACGTACATCAGCATCGGCACGAGGATCGGGGCCAGCAGCGACCACATGGCCGATCCGCTCGTGACGAGGATGTTCATGAGCGAGATCAGGATCAGCATTAGCCCGAACACCACCAGGGGGTGGATGCCGCCTGTCTGCAGCAGGTGCGCACCATTGACGGCGATGACGCTGCCGATGCCGGTCCACTTGAAGTACGCCAGGAACTGGGAGATGGCGAAGAACAGGACGAGGATCGGCGTCAAGGTCTTCAGGCCGGCGGCCATGGCATGCGGGATGTCCGCGGCCCGGCGCAGGCTGCCGGTGGCGCGGCCGTAAACCCAGCCGGTCAGGACGAACGCCAGTGCGATGAAGAAGGCGATGTTCTGCAGCACCACGGAGCGGATCAGGTCGCCGTCCTCGCCGCGCAGCGGGGAGTCGGCCGGCAGGAGGGCGGCCACCACGGCGGCGGCGAAGACGGCCAGGGCGATGCCGGCGCGGCGCAGGCCCCGCCTTTCCTCGGGTGCCAGGGCCAGGGCCAGATCGGAATCGTCCTGGTCGGTGCCCGCGTCCGGTTCCAGGTTGGCCCGCTTCTTCATCACCAGTTCGACGACCAGGGTGATGAAGACGGACAGCACGACGGAGGAAGCGAGGCTGAAGAAGTAGTTGGCCACCGGCGTCACGGTGTAGCCGGGATCGACAATCTGGGCGGCCGAGGTGGTCAGCGACGAGATGATCGCGTCGCTGGGCGTGATGAGGGGCGATGCGTTGTAGCCGCCGGAGATCGATATGAAGGCCACCATGATGCCCAGCACGGGGCTCCTGCCGGCGGCCTTGAAAGCCATGGCGGCCAGCGGCAGGACCACAACGAAGGCCGCGTCGAACATGACGTGGGACATCATGCCCGCGAATGCCACGGCGAAGGTGACCCACTTGGCGGGAAGGCGCACCACCGTGACGCGCAGCAGGGACTTGAGCAGGCCCGACTGCTCCGCCACGGCGACCCCGAGGATGATCGTGACGATGATCGGCAAGGGCGCGAAGCCGGCGAAGTTCTCGAGGGCGGTGCCGAAGATCATTGCGACGCCCTCGCCGCTCAGCAGGCTCTTCACCGCTGCCGTCTCGCCCGAATCGGGGAGCACGACGCTCGTCCCTGCCGCTGCAAGCACGGCGCTCACGACCGCCAGTACCGCGGCCAGGATCCAGAAGAGCAGGAACGGATGGGGGAGCTTGTTGCCCACAAACTCGATCCCGGACAGCACTTTGAAGAAGGGCCTTAGCCCCCTGGGCAGCTCATCAACGCTGGCAGTCGCTGAGGCTGACGGATCGTGAAGGCGACTGGACATGGGCGCTCCTTCGGCATGGTCTTCGACGGTAAGTGACCTACGGCACATTCGCGTGGTGTTGTTCCTACTTAAGCCGGTCCATGTTTCCGGCGCATTGCCTGTTACGGCTTTTCGTCCGGATTGCGCCAATCGGCCACGAAACGGGCCGAAATGCTCAATCAGCGCGTTGCCCTAGTTCCGGTTCTCCGCCGCAGGGCAAGCTGGGGACAGGGCGCTGCAACGGCGCCGGTCCCAGCACGTTCGGACCTGAACGAGGAGATCCATGAACAGCGATATTCAGGCTTTGTCCCTACGCGAGCTGGCGGGCGGGATCCGCCGGCGGGACATTTCGGCACGCGAGGCCCTCGAGTCCCACCTGGCACGGATCGAGGAAGTCAACCCGGTCATCAACGCGATCGTGACGATGGATGCGGAGGCGGCCTGGCGGCGGGCCGAGGAAGCGGACGAGGCCTTGGCTTCCGGAGCGGAAGCGGGCCCGCTGCATGGGGTGCCGATGACGCACAAGGACAACCACCTGACCAAGGGGCTTAGGACCACGCTCGGTTCGCCGATCATGGCGGACAACGTCCCCCAGGAGGACAGCCTGATCATCCGGCGGCTCAAGGATGCGGGAGTCAACACCACCGGCAAGTCCAACGTCCCGGAGTTCGCGGCCGGTTCGCACACCTTCAATCCGCTCTTTGGCACCACCACCAACCCCTACGACCCGACGCGCAGCGCCGGCGGCAGCAGCGGCGGAGCCGCGGCGGCCATCGCCGCCGGCATTCAGGCCGCCGGCGACGGGTCGGACATGGGCGGCTCGCTGCGGACACCCGGATCCTTCTGCAACCTCGTCGGCTACCGGCCGTCCCTCGGGCGCATTCCGATGCTGCCGGCCAAGAATCCGTGGGCCTGGATCTCGCGCCAGGGCGTGCTGGCCCATGATGTCGAAGACGTCCGCTACCTGATGCGCGTCCTGGCCGGTCCGGACGGAGCCAGCCCCTCTTCGGTACCCCTTGACGGCTCCTACGAGTCGGAGGCACCCGGCAGGCTGGACGGGCTGCGGATCGGCTGGACCGCCGACTTCGGCCTCGGCGTCCCGGTGGAGCGCGAAGTGCTCGAGGTGCTGGCCCCGGGCCTCGGCATTTTCGAGGAGCTTGGAGCGCGCGTGGAGGCCGCCTGCCCGGATCTCTCCGACGCGGACGAGGTCTTCCAAACCACCCGAGCCTTCGACTTCGCGACCAGCTACGGTCACCTTATGGCGGACCACAGGCACCAGATGAAGAACGCAGTGCAGTGGAACGTCGACAAGGGGCTGGCTCTGACCGCCCGGGACTTCATCGATGCCAACTCCGCGCGCGCAAGGCTGGCGGCGGCCGTGCGGGACTATTTCTCGCGCTACGACGTCCTGCTGGCACCGGCAGTCCAGGTCCTGCCCTTCGATGCCGAGCTGGAGTACCCGGCCAGCATCGAGGGGATTCCGATGGACACCTACCTGGACTGGATGCGCGCGGCCTGCCTCATCTCCGCGACCGGCCTGCCGACCCTGTCCGTCCCGGGAGGCTTCACCCCGTCCGGCCTGCCGGTGGGACTCCAGATCATCACCGCGGACCAGGCCGACCAGTTGCTGCTGCGCGTCGCCCACGCTTTCGAGGACGCCACGGGCTTCCACCGGCGGAAACCGCGGTTGGAAGTGCCGGTCGCGTCCACGAAGTAAGTCGCCGCCCCCGAACCAGCGGAAACGGGGCGGAGCTGTCATTCTGGGTTACACGGACTGCCCGGAGGAAGGTCATTGATGCACGCAATTCCAGACGAGATCCAAACGCCGGAAATCGTGATCGACAGGGACGTGCTTGAGCGGAACATCGCACGGATGGCGGAGACGGCCCGCGCGAAGGGGCTTCAACTGCGGCCGCATGCGAAGACCCACAAGATCCCGGAAATCGCGGCCCTGCAGCTGGCCGCAGGGGCGGTGGGGCTGACCGTCGCCACCATCGGCGAGGCCGAAGTCTTCGTCGAGCGCGGGGTCGATGACATCTTCATCGCCTACCCGCTCTGGCTCGGCGCGCGGCAGGCGGAGCGCCTCGCCGGGCTCAGCACCCGGGCCCGCATCGCGGTCGGAACCGACTCGGTCGAAGCGGCCGAAAACATGGCAAGACACCTTGGCAGCGCCGCGGGCGGGATCGAGGTCCTGGTGGAGATCGACAGCGGCCACCACCGCAGCGGCGTCGGCCCCGGCCGGGCCGTGGAAATCGCCCGGGCCGCGGCGGCCGCCGGGCTTCGCGTCAC
Organism: Arthrobacter mangrovi; assembly: GCF_026011795.1. GTDB lineage: Bacteria > Actinomycetota > Actinomycetes > Actinomycetales > Micrococcaceae > Crystallibacter > Crystallibacter mangrovi. The sequence goes on from NZ_BRVS01000006.1 coordinate 75,834, forward strand.
GGGCGTCTTCACGTTCCCCGGCCACGGCTATGCGCCCGGCATGCCCGTCGAGGCGGCCGAGCAGGAGGAACGCGCCCTCCGCGAAGCGGCCAAACTGCTGGCGGAAGCGGGCTTCGAGGTCAGCCGGGCAAGCGGCGGTTCGACCCCGACCGCCGCGCTGACCGGAGCCACCGCGGCCACGGAAATGCGCCCGGGCGTGTATGTCTTCGGCGACGCCCAGCAGTTCGAATTGGAGCGCTGCGCCTTGGGGGATATCGCCCTGACCATCGCGGCCACAGTGGTCAGCCGGCATGAGGGAGATGGCGCCACACCCCGCAGGGTGGTCCTCGACGCGGGCAGCAAGATCATCGGCGGCGACCGGCCGGCCTGGGCCACCGGCTTCGGGAGGCTGATAGATCATCCGGAAGCCCGCATCACGGCGCTGTCCGAACACCACGCCACCGTGGTCTGGCCCGATGACAGCGAGCTTCCGGCCCTGGGAACCAGGCTGCGGGTGATTCCCAACCACGTCTGCGTGGCAGTCAACCTCGTCGACTCCCTCGCCGTTGTCAGCGAAGGCAAAGTCGTCGACCGCTGGGACGTCGCTGCCCGGGGAAAGAACAACTAGGCCGCGCAGCCGCTGCCTAACAACAAGGAGACCCACCGTGCCATCCCTGCTCGAAGTGGCGCAGCGCAGCCGCGAATCCATGCTGGACGACATCATCGGCCTGGTCGAAACCGAGACCTACAGCGCCGACCTCGCCGCGCTGGAGCTGGGACTGGCGCAGCTTCGCGCGCTGGTCGTAGGCCACCTCGGCGAACCCGAGGGAGAGGTAACGGACGACGGCGGCGACTTCGGCAGCGTGCTGCGCATGACTTACCGCGGCACGGGTCCGGGTCACGTCCTGATCATCGGGCACTACGACACCGTCTGGCCCACCGGCACCCTCGCCGGCTGGCCGGTCACCCGCCGGACCGACGCCGGCGGCCGCGAAACGGTCAGCGGGCCGGGCATCTTCGACATGAAAACCGGCCTGGTGCAGGGCATCTGGGCCCTGAAGCTCCTGCGCGAGCAGGGCCTCGAACACCCGACCGTCACCTATCTCTTCAACGGCGACGAGGAGCCCGGATCGAGGGCCTCCCGCCCCTTCATCGAAGCCGCCGCTGCCGAGGCGGACGCGGTGCTGGTCCTCGAGCCCACGCAGGACGGCGCGGTCAAGACGGGCCGAAAGGGTATCGGGATCTTCACGGCCACCGTCACCGGGGTGGAGGCCCACGCGGGGCTGAATCCGACCGCGGGTGCCAGCGCCATCCACGCGCTGGCCGAGTTCATCACGGCGGCCACGCGCATCCAGGATCTGTCCCGGGGCACCTCGATCAACGTCGGCCTGGTCAGGGGAGGCTCCGGAACCAACGTCTCGGCCGGCCTGGCCGTCGCCGAGATCGACATCCGGATCGAGTCCGATGAGGAAATGCAGCGCGTGGACCGGGAATTCGACGCCATCCGGCTCAGCGATCCGCGGGTTTCGGTCAAGATCGACCACTACTGGAACCGGCCGCCCATGACGCTGACGGAAGCCAGCGCCGGGCTCCTCGAGGTTGTCCGCAGCGCGGCCCTGGAGCAGGGCCGGCAGCTGGAAACCGCCTCGGTGGGCGGCGGCAGCGACGCCAACTTCGTCTCCGCCCTCGGCGTCCCGGTCCTGTGCGGCCTAGGCGCGGTGGGCAACGGCGCCCATGCCCGGAACGAGTACATCTACCCCGACGAGATCCCGGCCTACACTGCCATCACCGCCGGCACGCTGCAGCGGCTGGCCGGCGGACTGTCCGTCGCGGTCCAACAGGCCTCCGGAACGCCTTCGGCCTAGCCGACCAGACCACTGCAAGCCCGATGTAAAACGCCGGCGGCGGAAGCGTAAGTGCTTCCGCCGCCGGCGTTCGTAGCGACCTCGCGGTTGACCCGACGCGCGGGGCCCGCCTGGTGGTCCAGGCAGGCCCCTTGGCTGGCCGTTCCCGCTTAGGCGAGGGCCGCGCTCAGCTCGGCGTCCGCCGTCGTTGTTTCGCCGGCGCGGGCGGAGCGGATGAGGTCCGCGCAGCGCTCGCCGATCATCATGACGGTGATGTTGGGGTTGACGGTCACGTGCTCGGGCATGACCGAGGCGTCGGCGACGCGCAGGCCGGAGACGCCCTTGACCCGCAGCTCGGGATCGAGCGGGGACATTTCGTCCTCGACCGCGCCCATGCGCACGGTGCCGACGGGGTGGTAGACGGTGTTGTGCGTCTTGCGGATGTAGTCCTGCAGCTCCTCGTCGGTCTGCGCCTCGACGCCGGGGGAGAGCTCGCGGCCGGTCCATTCCGCCATGGCGGGCTGGGCGGCGATTTCGCGGGCCTTGCGGATGCCGGCGACCATGACGCGCATGTCGTGGCCCTCAGGGTCGGTGAAGTAGCGCGGATCGACCATGGGCTTGTCGCGGAAGTCGCGGCTGCGCAGCCGGACGGTGCCGCGGGAGCGGGCGTGCGTGACGTTCGGGGTGAGGCTGAAGCCGTTCTCCGTGGTGGGGTAGCCATGCCGCAGGGTGTTCATGTCGAACGGCACGGAACCGTAGTGCATCATCAGGTCGGGGCGGTCCAGGCCGTCCTCGGTGGGGGTGAAGATGCCGATCTCCCACCACTGCGTGGACTCGGCGACCATTGACTGCCTGGCCTCGAACTGCACCACGCCTTCCGGGTGGTCCTGCAGGTGCTCGCCGACGCCGGGGGAGTCGACCAGGACCTCGATGCCGTGCTCGGCGAGGTGCGCGGCGGGGCCGATGCCGGAGAGCATCAGCAGCTTCGGCGTATCGATCGCGCCGGTGGAGAGCACGACTTCATTGCGCGCCGTCAGCCGGTGGGTGCGGCCGAAGGCGGAGTCCACGATGTCGACGCCGGTGCAGCGCCTGTCCGCGTCGAACACCAGCTGGCGGGCGCGCAGGCCGGTGAGCAGGGTGAAGTTCTCCCGCTCGACGATCGGGTGGATGTAGGAGACCGAGCTGGAGGAGCGGGTGCCGTCCGCGCGCCGGTTGATCTGGAAGAAGTTGGCGCCGTTGACCACGGTGGTGCCGGTGTTGAACTTCGCGCGCGGGATGCCGGCCTGCTCGCAGGCGTCCAGGAGCGCGACGCCGGTCGGATCCTTCGGGGGCACGTTCATCAGGTGCACGGGGCCGGAGTCTCCGTGGTGCGGCGCGTCCGGGCCCGCGTCCTCGTTGGTTTCCAGCCGCTTGTACAGCGGCCAGGCCGCCTCGGCGTTCCAGCCGGTGGCGCCGTACTTGGCCTCCCACTCGTCCAGGTCCTCACGCGGGGCCCAGAAAGCGATGCAGGAGTTGTGGCTGGAGCAGCCGCCCATGACCTTGGCACGGGCGTGGCGCATGAAGGAGTTGCCGTTCTCCTGCGGCTCGATCGGGTAGTCCCAGTCGTAGCCCGATTCCAGCAGCTCCATCCAGCGGTCCAGCTGCAGCACCTCGGGGATGCTGCGGTCGTCCGGGCCGGCCTCCACCAGCGCCACGGTCACGGCGGGATCCTCGCTCAGCCGGGCGGCGACGGCGGCGCCGGCGGACCCGCCGCCGACGACGATGTAGTCGAACTCGCGCTCGGTCAGGTTCTCAATGTTGTCGATGTGCATCTAGTTCTCCTTGCCGTGGTCAGCGAACCAGCCGGTCACCTGCGGGTTGGTGTTCTGGTAGATGTGCTTGGCCTCCTGGTATTCGGCCAGGCCGGTCGGGCCGAGTTCGCGGCCGACGCCGGACTGGCCGAAGCCGCCCCACTCGGCCTGCGGAAGGTAGGGATGGAAGTCGTTGATCCAGACGGTGCCGTGCCGCAGCCGCCCGGCCACGCGCTGCGCCTTGCCGGCGTCCTGGGTCCAGACCGCGCCGGCCAGCCCGTAGATGGTGTCGTTGGCGGTCGCGACGGCCTCGTCCTCGGTGCGGAAGGTCTCCACCGTGACCACCGGGCCGAAGGCCTCGTCCACGACGACGGACATTCCCCTCTGGACGCGGTCCAGGACGGTCGGCTGGTAGTAGAAACCGCCGTCGTACTTGTCCCCTTCGGGCGCCGCGCCGCCGCAGCGCAGCCGCGCGCCCTCCTGCACTCCGCGCTGGACGTAGGCGTGGACCTTGTCGCGGTGCGCGGCCGAAATCAGCGGCCCGGTCTCGGCGGCCTCGTCGAACGGGCCGCCGAGGCGGATCTCCTGCGCCCGGCGGACCAGCTCGTCGACGAAGCGTCCGGCGATCGATTCCTCGACCACCAGCCGAGCGCCGGCAGAGCAGACCTGCCCGGAGTGCACGAACGCGCCGTTCAGGGCATTGTCGACGGCGGCGTCGAAGTCCGCGTCGGCGAACACCACGTTGGGGTTCTTGCCGCCGAGCTCCAGCGCCACCTTCTTCACGGTGCCGGCCGCGGCCGCGGCGATGCGCTTGCCGGTCTCCAGGCCGCCGGTAAAGGAGACGAGGTCGACGTCGGGGTGTTCCGAGAGCGGTGCGCCCGCCTCCGCGCCGGGTCCGGTCACCAGGTTGGCGACGCCGTCCGGCAGGCCCAGGTCCTGCAGCAGCTGCATGGCCAGGACCGAGGTGGACGGGGTGAGCTCGGAGGGCTTGAGCACGAAGGTGCAGCCGGCCGCCAGCGCGGGCGCGATCTTCCACGCCGCCTGCAGCAGCGGGTAGTTCCACGGCGTGATCATGCCGCAGACGCCCACCGGCTCGTACACGATCCTGCTGACGACGGCGGGGTCCCCGGCATCGACCACGCGGCCAGCGTCCTGTCCGGCGATCCTGCCGAAGTATTCGAAGCAGGCCGCGATGTCGTCCATGTCGATGCGGCTTTCGATGATCCGCTTGCCGGTGTCCAGGGACTCGGCGCGGGCGAACTTCTCCCGGCGCTCGCGCAGTTCCGCGGCGACCTTGAGCAGGAAGGCGCCGCGCTCGGGTGCCGGAACGGAGGCCCAGACACCGGAGTCGAAGGCGGCGCGGGCCGCAGCGATGGCGCGCTCGGCGTCCTCGCGGCCGGCCTCGGACACCGTGGCGACGAGTTCGCCGTCGGCCGGGTTCCGGATCTCGCGCACCGCGCCTGAGGCGGCCGGCTGCCAGGCGCCGTTGATGAACAGGGTGGAGGCGGTAGCGGTCAAGGTGTCTCCTTTGCTGGTGCGTCGACGGGTTCGTCGACCGTCTTGTAGTCGGTTTCCCAGTCCGCCTTGGGCGGGACGTTCTCGGCGACGGTGCTGTAGGGCAGCGTGTCGCGGTGCTGGTGCAGGAACTCCAGGTGCACCTCGTAGTGGTCCAGCACGTCGGCGATGACCTCGTCCTTGCTGTAGCCCATGAGGTTGTAGCCATGGCTGCCCTCGAGCGAGAACACCTCGATGCGGTAGTACTTCTCGCAGGCCGCGGTGGACCGTGCGTGCGACGGGACGGCCCGTTGGACCGGGAAGATCTGGTACTTGAAGGTGCGCTCGCCGTCGAGCTCCACGCAGAGGTCGGCAGTGTCGATCCCGAAGGCCTCGACCGTGCTCGTCTCCAATGTGGCCTTCAGGCCGCGGGCGCAGAGATCGGCGCGCACCTCGTCCAGCGCCGGGACCGCCGTCCCGCGGACGAAGCGCTGGGCCTGCGGCTGGCCCGGGAAGTCCATCGCCCGCGCGAGCCGGTGGCGCCAGCCGCGGCGGGGACTGCCGGCCGTGTTGGTGCGCGAGTTCAGGACCGAGTGCAGGCCCGCCTGGTAGCTGTCGGCCAGCGCGGTCTCCAGCCGCAGCGCCTTGTAGAGGCCCAGCATGATGAAGACCAGCACCACGGAGAAGGGAAGCCCCATGATCACGGTGGCGCTCTGCAGCGTGGGCACCCCGCCGACCAGCAGCATGCCCAGGGTCAGCAGGCCGGTGGCGACGGACCAGAAGACGCGCAGCCACTTGGGGCCGTCCGAGTCCGCGTCCTTCAGGTGGGAGCTGAAGTTGCTCATGACGAGCGCGCCCGAATCGGCGCTGGTGACGTAGAACAGCAGCCCGGTGAAGGTGGCGATGGCTGCGCTCAGCGGGGCCATGGGGTACTGCTCGAGGAGTCCGTAGAACGCGCGCTCCGGGTGGCTCATCGCCATTTCGCCGAATTCGGTGTTGCCGCCCATGACCACCTCGAGGGCGCTGTTGCCGAAGATCGAGATCCACAGCAGGATGAACGCGAACGGCACTACCAGCACGCCGAACACGAACTCGCGCAGGGTGCGGCCGCGCGAGATACGCGCCAGGAACAGCCCCACGAACGGAGCCCAGGCGATCCACCAGGCCCAGAAGAACAGCGTCCAGCCGTTGAGCCACTCGTCCGGCCGGTCGTAGGCGAAGGTGTCGAGGGCCATCGACGGGAAGCGGGACAGGGTGTCGCCGATGTTGTTCACGATGCCGTCGAAGAGGAAGCGCGTGGACCCGGTGACCAGAACGAAGACCATCAGCGCGATCGCCAGGATGATGTTGAGTTCGGACAGCCGGCGGATGCCTTTTTCGACGCCGGTGAGCACCGAGACGGTCGCCATCACCACGGCGACGGCGATCAGGACGATCTGGACGAACGTGTTCTCCGGGATGCCGAACTGGAAGCTCAGGCCGTAGTTGAGCTGCGCCACGCCGATGCCCAGGCTGGTCGCGATGCCGAAGATCGTGCCGAGCAGGGCCGCGATGTCGACGGCGTGTCCCAGCGGGCCGTGGATGCGCTTGCCCAGGATCGGGTACAGGGCGGAGCGGATGCTCAGCGGCAGGTTGTGCCGGAAAGCGAAGTAGCCCAGGGCCAGCCCCATCAGGGCGTAGAGGCCCCAGCCGAGGATGCCGTAGTGGAACAGGGTCCAGACCATGGCCTGCCGGGCGGCTTCGACCGAGGAGCCCTCGCCCGTCGGCGGAGCCAGGTACTGCGTCACCGGCTCCGCCACCGAGAAAAACATCAGGTCGATGCCGATGCCGGCGGCGAAGAGCATCGCCGTCCAGGTGAACATGTTGAAGGTCGGCCGGGAATGGTCCGGGCCGAGGCGGGTCCTGCCCACCCTGCTCAGCGCCACGAAGACGACGAAGGCCAGGACGGCGACGACGATCAGCGAGTACCACCAGCCGAACGTCTCGCCCACCCAGGTCACCGCGGAGCCGATCACGGCGTCCGCGGACTCGCGGTCCAGGATGGCCCAGAGTGCGATGCCGAGGACGCCGGCTGCCGAGCCGATGAAGACGGTCTTGTTGACCCGCGTCCGAGGTTCGGGGTCGGGCTCGGGCCCGGGCAGAGCCGGGGCGGTGCCGGGCGCAGGAAGCTGGCTTTTTGCTTCGTCGAGCCGGGGCTCGACGGTCTCGGGCGGAGTGCTCATATCGGTCTCGTACCTCGCATCGATAGCTGGTGCTGGTCGCGGTCTCGCTGATTTCCACAGGCTCATCGGGGCCAAATCCCGACGCTGGCAACGGTGGAAACCGGGACGCCGGCGCGCGCATAGCACATCTAAAAGGTGGTAAACATCACTCGCTTGATGGGGAAGTGCCGCTCGTAGGGGAGCGTCCCGTGAAAGTAGGATCCTCCGTCCGGGTCAGGGGTGGCGGGAGGCATCAGTGTTGCGTTGCCTGCCGCGAATAGGCCATGCAGAGCAGGCTAGTTGAGATTGAACAAGTGTTCAAGACTAGAATTGAACAGTTGTTCAAGATAAATTAAGCCGATCTGTGCCCATGGAGGAGCTGCTGAATGACGTGAAACCGAAGGTCTGTGCGGGCACTGCCGCCCCGCCGGGAAGGCCCGAATGGCGCGCCCGGCAAAGCGCTACGAGGCGAACGCGATCTCTTCCGTGCGGCTAATGCTCCGCTCGGTGGCGGCCCTGTCCATGCCGAGCAGGGCCGTCAGCCATACCCCGTTCTGCACGACCACGATGTCGTCGGCCCGCTTCCTGCATTCTTCGGCGGACAGCTCGGGTCTGGCATCGCCGATCAGGGCGGCGAGCCCGGCGACATACCGTTCGAACGCGGCGTCGTTGATCGCCGCAAAGTCCTCATTGGCCTTGGCGAGGGCCCAAAGGTGGAGGCGCAGGGACAGGTATGGCCTAGTCAGCAACGCCGGGTCGGCAACGTCCCGAAGGGCCTTGATGAGCCGCTCCTGCGGCGGAGACGCAGGGTCGGGCGCGACCAGCGCGACGTCGTGCTCGTCGACGCGCTTGAGTGCTGCCCGGATCAGGCTCGCCTTGTCCTCGTAGTAGTAGTTCACAAGCCCCAGCGCGACGCCGGCCTCGCGGGCCACGGCGCGCATGTTGACGCCCGAGATCCCATGGCGGGACAGCAGGTCCATGGCCGCGTCGAGAATCCGCGTCTGCCTGTCTGCCCTGTCGCCGGACTTCGCGGTGCCTGTCTTCATCTGGCCAGACTATTGCGAAACCTGCCGGGGGAGTGAATCACCGGCTTCCAGCCCCCTCGTTGGCCCTGCCGGCGCTGGTACTTGTGCAGGCGCAGCGTCAAAGCCCGTGTACTAACCGGAACCCCCATGCACTAACCGGAACATTGGGCCACTGCCGCGACGGCGTGGCGGACAGATCGTCCGCCACGCCGTTCCTGTTCGAAATGCGGCCCCTTGCCTAAGGAGCGACCTTCGCTTCGTCCAGGAGCTGGGCCTGGACGGCTTGGGCCATCGGAGCTGGAGCTTGGGCGGCATCCAGGCCGAGCCGCCGGCGGTCGCGCTGCTGGTTGACGAACAGCAGCGCGAGGATGCCGAAGGTGAACATGAGGCCGCCGGCGAGGGCAAAAGCGGCCCTGTAGCCGTCAGCGGGCGCCGTCGCGCCGCCGATGAGGAAGCCGGATACGGCCGGCGCGAACACGCCGCCACTGGTGAGGACCGCGTTGGCGATCGACAGGTTGGCGCCGCGCTGGGCGATAGTGGTCAGCTCTGCGACGACGAGGTAGGTGATGGCGAACAAGGCAGGGGCGGTGCCGAAGCCGACGACCATGAGGGCAATGGACAGGACCGGAGAGGCGGCGAGCGTCGCGCCGACCAGGCAGGCGCCGGCGACCGTTGCCGAGATGCCGAGCACCCAGCCGCGGGCCTTTCGGGTCGGGACGCCCTTGATGTGGAGTTGCTGGGTCAGGGCGCTGAGCCCGACCGTAGCGATGGCACCCCACGCCGCGGGCAGGGCGATCATGGTTCCCGACTGCTGGCCGGTGAAGCCGAGGACGTTCTGGAAGTAGGCCGGACCCCAGGACATGGCCAGGGTGAAGGTCCAGTAGCCGAAGAATGAGGCGAGTACGGCGAAGATCCAGCTGGGGGAGAGGATGGTGCGCCAGTAGCGGACCTTGTTTTCCAGCAGGACCGGCTTCTCGTCAGCCGGGACGCCGTCGATTTCCTGCTCGGCCTGGCGGCTGGTGTAGGGGCCTTCCTTTCCGGTAATGACCCAGAAAACGGACCAGATGAGGCCGACGACCGCCAGCAGCCCGAAGGCCGTCTGCCAGCCGAACTGCCCGATGACCCAGGCCAGGACCGGGGCGAAGGCAACGATGCCAAGGGTGACACCCGAGGAAGCCAGGGCTGCCGGGGTGGCACCCTTCTTCTCGGGGAACCACTTGTAGATGCCGTGCATCAGGACCGGAGCGAGCGGGCCTTCGCCGGCACCGAGCAGCAGGCGGCTGGCCCAGAGGGCGGGCAAAGAAGCGAACAGGAGGATCGGGGCCTGGGCGATGGACCAGAGGAGGCACAGGACCAGCAGAATCCATTTGCTGGAGACCTTGTTGGCAATCGGCGCGGCGACGAGCTGCGCAATGCCGAAGGTCAGGAACATGGCGCTGCCGACCAGGCCGAATTGTTCCGGAGTGATGCCGAGATCCTTCATCAAGGGAACGGCGGCGATGCCGAGGACCGCCTTGTCCGCCCAGCTGAGCATCATCAGGAAAAGCAGGCTGACAGTGATGAACCAGCCGTAGCGATTGCGCTTGGCGGCTGACCAATGGCGGGGGTCGCGGGCACTCGCCGGGCCTGCGGCGACATCAGGAAGAGTGGGTGCTGACACGGTAAGCCAATCGTTGAAGGAGAGGATGCCTTTGCCTGTTGCAACGGCGTTTCCCCGACTCTATGAAGGTGTGATGGGCCTAACATTCCCGCTTTCCGTTAGATGGAAAGGCTTTTTCCCGGCACTCTAGGATGGCCGGCTCCAGCGGCGCCTCTGCCCGAGGAATGCCAGGAGAAGCATCCCCAACAGGCTCAGTCCGCACGTAAACCACCAGGCGGTGTGCCAGCCACCGGCCTGGGTGGCGAGTAGGGCGAGGAGCATCGGGCCGAGGAAGTTGCCAACGTTGAAGATCTGCTGGGTCAGCCCGAGGACGGCGGTGTCGGACCCGTCACGAGGCGCGATGCGAACGGAGTAGCGGGTCAGGGCGGCGGGAATGAGGCCACCGATCGCCGAGAAGGTGGCGATGAGGACGATTTGGATGACGAGGCCGTTGTCCTGCCCTTCCCACTCGATCGCGAAGGTGGCCAGGGAGGCCGCCGAAATGGCGAGGAAAGCCCAGGAGGCAATGCACCGCTCCGACAGCCCGCGTTGCAGGAGGGGGCCCGCACTAACTGCGCCGATGGCATTCACGCCTCCCACGAAAGCGCTCAACAGGCCCGGCCACGGGCCCGCGAGCCCGGCCGACCGGTAAATAGCGGGCAGGAAGCCGATGACAGCCATCCACTGGGCGGTGTAGCAGGCGAAGACAATGCCGGTGAGCCAGGGCCTTCCGGTGGTGACGGTGCGGTACACCCGCCGGAGGGCAGCGCGCAGCCCGGCATCGGCCGGCGGCGGATCTTTCGGTACCTGGCGCAGCAGGAGGGGCACCGGGAGCAGGGTGACCGCGGCCATCACCAGCCACCACTGGCGCCAATCGCCCGCCAGCAGGAACAGTGCGCCGGCGGAGAGTCCCACGAGGGTGGCCATACCGTGGAAGGTCGCCCAGCTGGCCAGCGCCAGGTTCAGCCGGCGAGGCGGCGCCAGCCTGCGGATCAGGGCAGGAGCAACGACGACGGCGAGCAGGAAGCCAACGCCTTCGAGGGTGCGCGCCGCCATGAGCAGGTAGGTGTCCGTGGCAGCCGCGCCCAACGCCGAGGCGGCGCTCAGCAGGACCAGGCCGGACAGAAGCAGCCGCCGGAGTCCCAGCATCTCGCCGCCTACTGCCGTGGCCAGTCCGCCCACCATGCTCGCGACCTGGATGATGCCCAGCAGCAGGCCGGCCTGGACGAGCGTGGTACCAAGGTCGGCCTGGATTCCGGCCAAGGCGGCGGGAAGCTTCCAGATGTGCATGGCCGCGGCGATGCCGGACGCGAGCACGGCGAGCCAGGCGGCGTCCGTCGTCGTTATTTGCCCGGCAGAGGCAGAGGCAGAGGCGGAGGCGGTGGCGGGCGGCGGCGGCAAAGCGGTCCTTACGCGAGGAGCGGGCGCGGTACTCCTACGCGAGGCTCAGGACGGGGCTGCCGATGCCGAAGCGTCGGCCGCTCACGGCAACGTCGACGGGGCCGTCGAAGGTGGAGGCCGCTCGGGTGCGCCACCACTCCGGCTCGGCCCGGCCGGCCAGGTGCGAAAGCACCAGGCGTCCGACTCCGGCGGCGGCCGCCACGCGCCCGGCACCTTCGGGCGGAGTGTGCGAGATCCGCTGGTGGTTCAGGAATTCCGGGGCGAAGCCCTTGCCGGCATAGAAGTCCAGGTTGACGGCTTCGTGGACCAGGACGTCCGCCCCGGCGGCGAGGACCGCGAGGGCGTCGCATTCGGCGGTGTCACCGGAGAAGACCACCGACCCGGCGTCGGTATCGAAGCGGAAGGCCAGCGCCGGGCGGACCGGCGGATGCTCCACGAGGATGCCCGTGACCTTCACCCTGTCGTCTTCGTACACGTCGAAGGGGAGCGCGGCGGCGGGGGATCCCTCGGCCGGCGTATCCAGATCCACGGTCCGCAGCAGGGCCGCGGGATCCGGGCGGGCCTCGTCGTGGACCCGGATGTCGATGTCATAGGAGAAGGCCTGGAGGACGTGCGAGACCAGATCGCTGGTGCCGGAGAGGGCGGCGCCGTCCGGGCGGGTGGCATCCTTCCCCGGGCCCAGGATCGATACCGGTGCGGTGAAACCGTCGACGGGCGCGCCCCAGTTCCACAGCAGGAAGCCGGGCAGCTCCACAACATGGTCCGAGTGCAGGTGGGTGACGAACCCGGCCGTGAAGTCTTTGCCCCGAAGCCCGGCCTCATGGGCCGCCCGGGAACAGCCCATTCCGAAGTCCACCATGTAGAAGGCATCGCCAACGACAAGGGCGCTGGAGATTCCGTTTTCCGGTCCGCGGATGGCCGGTCCGGCGGCCGTGCCGAGGGTGATCAGTTCGACGCTCAAGATAAGTCCTTCGAAAGAGTGCGGGTCAGGCGTGGGGGCGGGCGTTGATGACGCGGGTTTCCAGGTATTCCTCAAGTCCCCAGCGCCCCCGCTCGCGGCCGAGGCCGGAAGACTTCCAGCCGCCGAACGGGGCATCCGGCTCCACCAGGGTGTGCTGGTTGATCCAGACCGTGCCGGCCTCAATGCGTGATGCGACGCCGTGCGCGCGTACATGGTCGGGGCTCCAGACGGAGGCACCGAGCCCGAACTCGCCGCCGTTGAGCCGGGCAATCGTCGCGTCCAGGTCGTCATAGGCGACGATGGGCAGCGCCGCGCCGAATTGCTCCTGCTCCACGAGGTCCATGCCCGGTTCCGCGTCGACCACCACGGTGGGGGAGAGGAAATAGCCGGGGAGGTCGCAGCCAGGGTTGCCGCCGGTGATCACGCGCGCGCCGGCGCCAACCGCCGAGTCCACGAGGCCGCGGACCAGTTTGAGCTGCGATTCGTTGTGCATAGGGCCCATGGTGGTGCCCTCCGCGATGCCATGGCCGAGGACGAGGCGGGCTGCCTCGGCGGCGACGGCCTCGGACAGTTCCTTGCTGCGGCTGCGCGGCACGTAGACGCGCTTGACGGCCATGCAGACCTGGCCGGCGTTGCGGAATGCGCTGCCGACGATGCCGCGGGCGGTGGTTTCGATGTCGGCGTCATCGAGCACGATGGCCGGATCGTTCCCGCCCAGCTCCATGGTGACCCGCTTGACTGTCGGTGCGGCCTGCTGTGCGATCGAGATGCCCACGTCGGTGGACCCCGTGAAGGAGATCTTGCGAATGCCGGGGGAGGTGCTCAGCGCTACATTGACCGTGCGGCGGGAACTGGTGCGGACCTGCAGCACCCCGGCCGGCAGCACCTCGTTGAGCAGGTCGACCAGCGCGATAGTAGACAGCGGCGTCGACGGCGAAGGCTTCGCGACCACGGTACATCCGGCGACCAGGGCCGGGGCCAGCTTCACGCTCAGCAGCGAGATGGGGAAGTTCCAGGGAGTGATGGTGCCCACCGTGCCCACGGGGCGGTACTGCACCTCCAAGGTCCGGTCGGCGCGCGGCGGCAGCGGCTCCACCTCGTCCCATGCCAGGTCGGCGTAGTATTCGAAGAGACCGGCGGCCACGGTAAACTCGCCGGCGGCGTCAGCCTTGGGCTTGCCCTGTTCCCGCGAGAGCAGCGTGGACAAACGGTCCAGGTCGCGGCGGATCAAGGCGGCGCCGGCCCGAAGCGCACTGCGGCGGGCCTCGCGGTCGGCACTCCAGCCGGGTGCGGCAGCGCGGGCGGCGGCAACGGCGTGCTCGACGTCCTGTCCGGTCTGCTCGGGAGCCTGGCCCACGAGTTCAAGGGTCGCCGGATCCAGTACATCGTAGTGGCTTGCCGTCATGGCTTCGTCCTTTCGGGCCGAGTGGGGGCTTCGTTTAAGTGTCATGGTCCGCATCACAATCCCCACGATGCCTTTCCGTCCAATGGAAAGGCACCCGCCCGTACCGCTTCACACTTGCCACCATGGAGTGAAGCCCGTCACGTACCACCAAGGAGCGCCATGTCCGAAAACCAGCTGCCCATCGTCCTGACCGGTGTCTCCTCCGGGATCGGGGCCCGCACGGCGCAGGTCCTGGCGGAGCGCGGCGTCCCCCTGATCGGCGTCGACCGGAATCCTTCGGCGTCCTTCAGCGGCACCTTCGTCCAGGCGGACCTCTCCACCCAGGCCGGCATCGACGCCGTGGCCGCGGCCGTAGCCGAGGCGGCCCCCCAGGGCATCGCGGGCCTGGCCAACATCGCCGGCGTCCCCGGTACGGCTCCTTGGCGGACGGTGCTTTCCGTCAACGTCTTCGGCGTCCGAGGACTGGTCCGCGCCTTGGCCCCCCTCATGGGCGAGGGTGCTGCCGTGGTCAACCTTGCCTCCAACGTGGGCGTGCAGTGGCGCACGGTGAAGGACCGCTGCGCGCAGTTCGCGCTGGCCGAGGACCAGGAAGCGGCGCTCGACTCGGTCGCTGCCGACGGGGAAATCACCGGCGAGTCCTACCTCTTCTCGAAGCAGTGCGTCCGGTTCCTCACCGAACACCTGGCCGCCGAGCTCCTCCAGCGGCACATCCGCGTGAACAGCGTCAGCCCCGGCCCGGTGGCCACGCCGATCCTCGAGGACTTCAAGCAGGACCACGGCCGCGACAAGGTCGAGGGCGCCGGCGCCTTGGTGGGCCGCTTCGGCGAGCCCGACGACATCGCCCTCGTCATCGACTTCTTGCTGCGCCCCGAGTCCGCCTGGGTCAACGGGTCGGACATCCGGGTGGACGGGGGCTTGGCGGCCTACCGCGGATCGGTTTTCGCCGCGCAGGCCGTCTGAGGTTCTTTTCGCCGGTACGACGCCGGGACCGCACCTGCCGCGCGGGGTGGTTCCGGCATCGGGCCTTAAAATGGCTTGGGACGGCGAGGGGCCCGTCCCCGGCCCCGGTTGGGAGGAATGCTGCGATGGCCAATGCTGCCCCGCGTGGACGTGGCGCGCGCCCGCGGTCCGAAACCCCGGCGCCGGAACGGAATGACGAGGGCGCCTCCCCGTCCGCCGGCAGTGTGACGTCCCGTGCGCTGGCGCTGCTCGGCACCTTCGATTCCCAGCACTCCGTCCAGACCCTTAGCGCGATGGCCCGCCGGGCCGGCCTGCCGGTGGCTACGGCGCACCGGCTGGCAGGGGAACTTGTTGCCTGGGGCGGCCTGGAAAAGCGCCGCGGCGAGTACCGCGTGGGCCAGCGGATCTGGCGGCTGGGCCTGTTGGCGCCCGCCCGGCAAAACATCGCCGAAGTGGCCGCTCCCTTCATGCAGGATGTCCTCTTCGTGACCCAGAACGTGGTGAACCTGTTCATCCTGGACGGGCAGGAGGTCCTGCTCGTCGAGCGGATGTCCGGGACAGGAGCCGGGGCGCCCTTCCGCCGGGTGGGAGCGCGGCTTCCACTGCACGCCAGCGCGGCCGGCAAGATCATGCTCGCCTACGGCCCCGAGGAACTGCTGGCTTCCGCCGTCGGAAAGCTGGAGCCGCTGACGCCGCGGACCATCACCAACGCACGGGTTCTGGCCGCCGAAATCGAGCGGGTCCGGGCCAACGGCTACGCCACCACGGACGAAGAGGCGGGGCCGGACAACTATGGGCTGGCCGTGCCGGTATTCCTGCCGAACAACCAGGTGGCTGCCGCCCTCGGCGTCGTGACGAAGAGCCGGCCGGCGTCGCTTGGCGCCGTGGTGCCGGTGCTCAAGATCGCCGCCCGGGGCATCGCCCGGCGGCTCGGAACCGAGCAGTGGCCGCAATAGACCGGATCCTTTCCATTGGATGGAAACCGGCTCTGCATCTGTGTTGTGGGCCACCTACCATCGAATAGGCGTATTTCACGTCACAACCCCGGTAGACGACCGTCACGGCAGACAGGATTTCCATGGCGATTCACGCACCCCAGCAGGCAAGGGAGACGGCGGCTGATCCTGCCGATCCGGCGCTCTGGGACGCCCGGCGCCGTTCCCGCCGCGGCTGGACCATCACCGGGTTCCTGCTGGTCCTGATGATGATCAGCTGGGCGGACAAGGCGATCCTGGGCATCGTCGCGGTTCCCCTGATGCGGGACCTGGGCATCAGCCCCGGGACCTTCGGACTGCTGGGCAGCGCCGTCTTCATCCTCTTCGGCGTCGCCCAGTTGGCGGCTGCGCCCATTGCCAACCGGGTCAGCTCCAAGTGGATCCTGCTGGCCCTCTGCCTTGTGTGGTCGATCGCCCAGGTGCCCATCTTCGTCTTCGCGACCCTGCCGGCACTGTGGTTCAGCCGGGTCCTGCTGGGCGCGGGCGAAGGGCCGCTGGCGCCGATCACCATGCACGCCGTGTACAAGTGGTTCCCCAGCGCCAAGGGCGCCACGCCCGCCGCGGTGGCCTCCTCGGGCGTGACCTTGGGCATTGTGGTCTTCGCTCCGGTGCTCGCCTGGATCACCGCGGAGTTCGGCTGGAAGGCCACCTTCATCTTCCTCGCGCTGATCGGCGTGGCCTGGGCAGCCGTCTGGTTCTTCGTCGGCAAGGAGGGTCCCTACACCTCCATCCGCGAGGAACACCGGATCGAGGGGACCACACCGGCGCCCGCCGAGGAGCACGCGCTGTCCGCGGCCGACCACAGGGTCTCCTACTGGCGTTCGATCGCCACGCCCAGCTGGGTGCTCTCGGTCCTTGCGGCCTTCCTCGGCTACTGGACCTTCACCGTCGCCATGACCTGGCTGCCGGCCTACTTCGAGAACGTCATGGGCCTGGGCACCCAACAAGCCGGATCCCTGATCGCGCTGCCGGCCATCTGGGGTGCCGCCGCGACCGTGGGGCTGAGCTGGTTGACGGAGCGGCTGGCCCGCCGCGGCATGCCGTCCCGCTACTCGCGCGGTGTCGTGCTGGGGTCCGCGGCCCTGTTTTCCGGGGCCATGGTGCTCGCCGGCACCATGGCCGCGCAGCCGGTCCTGGCCATCGTGTGCTTCATGTTCGGCTTCGGCACGGCACCGGCCACCTTCGCCCTGACGTACCTGGTCGTCGCCGAGACCACCACCATCGGCCAGCGCGGCGCCATGCTGCAGTACAGCAACGCCGTCCTGAGCAGCGGCGGACTCCTGGCCCCGGCCATCGTCGGGATGCTGGTCGGATCGGCCTCCAGCGCCGCCGCCGGCTACGAGAACGCGTTCCTCCTCACGGGCGCCATGATGCTGGGCATCGGCATCCTCTCCGTACTCTTCATCAACCAGCAGCGCGACCGCAAGCGCCTGGGCCTGGACCTCTAGACTCCTGCCCCGGCCGGGCAGGCAAAGCAATACAAGGAAGCGAGAACCCCATGACTGCATCTGCAGGAGCAACTATCGAGGCCGTCGTCGACACGGTTGAGATCGTGGCGGACCAAGTAGTCTCCCTGGTCCTGCGCCGCACGGACGGCCAGCCGTTCCAGCCATGGCAGCCCGGAGCCCACATCGACGTCCACGTGGGCGATGGCCTGGTCCGCCAGTACTCGCTGTGTTCCTCCCCGGAGGAGCTGGACCACCTGCGGATCGGCGTGCTGCACGTCCCGGACTCCCGCGGCGGTTCGAAAGCCGTCCACGCCCTGCTGGCCGGCACGCGGCTGACCATCTCCGAACCGCGCAACAATTTCCCGCTTCGCGACTCCCGGCGCTACCTCTTCATCGCGGGCGGCATCGGAATCACCCCGCTCATGCCGATGATGGAAGCCGCCGACCGCGCCGGCAGGGAGTGGACTCTGATCTACGGCGGCCGCAGCCGGAAGACCATGGCCTTCGCGCAGCAGCTGGAGGACCGCTACGGCGCGGACCGGGTCCGCATCGTTGCCGAGGACGAGGTCGGCCGCCTGGACCTGGACGGGATCCTCGGCATGCCTCGGGCCCACATGCTGGTCTACGCCTGCGGTCCCGGCGGGATGCTCGGAGCCATCGAGGAACGCTGCATGGGCTGGCCGCCCGGTGCCCTGCACACGGAACGCTTCGTCGCCTCCAGCCTGGGAGCCGGCGCCGCCAACGAGCCGTTCGAGGTGGAACTCGCGCGCACCGGAACCACGGTCACCGTGCCGAACGACAAGACCATCCTTGAAGCCGTCGAAGAGGTCGGCGTCCGCGTGCTCTCCTCCTGCCGGGGCGGGCTATGCGGAACCTGCGAAACCCAGATCATCTCGGGCGAGCCGGAGCACCGCGACGCGGTGCTGACCGAGGAAGACAAGGAGGCCGGCGAAGTCATGCTCGTCTGCGTCTCGCGCGCCGCCGCCGGCTGCCCGCGGCTGGTCCTCGACCTTTAGCCGCCGCGCCCCCTCGACAACGCCTACGCAACCAGGAGCATCCCCAATGACCGCCACCACGCACGAAGCCAACGTTCTGGGCGACGACCCGTTCGAAACCGCCAACCTCCTCGATCCGTATCCGTTCCTCGCGAAACTCCGCGACGCGGGAGCGGTTTCCTACCTCGAGGCCACGGGAAGCTACGCCGTCGCCGGGTACGAAGAGGTTTATGAAGTCCTTACCGATTTCGAAACCTACATCTCCTCCGGCGGACTGGGACCCCGCGACATCCGCCAGGACTCCGGCTGGCGCCCGCCGAGCATCCTGGAGTCCGATCCGCCCATCCATACCGTCATGCGGCGCGCGCTGACCGGGGTGATCAACCCGGGAACCGTCCGCGCCCTTCGCGAACCCTTCACCCCGCCGGCCATCGAGCTGACGGAGCAGCTGGCGCAGCGCGACCGGTTCGACGCCATCACGGACCTTGCGGAAAAGTACCCGCTGCGCGTTTTTCCCGACGCCGTCGGCATTCCTGACGAAGGCCGCGAGCACCTGCTCCCGTACGGCAACATGGTCTTCAATGCCTTCGGCCCCGAGAACTACATCTTCAAGCAGGCCTTTGCGCACGGCGATGAGCACGCGGCCGCCGTCATGCGGAACTGCGAACGGGAGAACCTCAACGACACCGGCTTCGGCGCGAGGATCTGGGACCGCGTCGCGGACGGGCTGATCACGGAACAGCAGGCCACTCTGCTGGTGCGCGCCCTTCTCTCCGCGGGTGTGGACACCACCATCTTCGGCATCGGCAACACACTCTCCGTGCTGGCCCGCTACCCCGAGGCCTGGGCCCGGCTGCGCGAGAACCCGAAGCTGGCCAAGTTCGCGGTGGACGAGGCACTGCGTCTCGAATCGCCCTTCCAGAAGTTCCACCGCACCGTAGCGGTTGACACGGTGCTCGGCGGAGTCCATCTGCCCGCCGGTGCCAAGGTCCTGGTCTTTGTCGGCGCAGCCAACCGCGACCCGCGCAAGTGGGGTGACAACGCCGACGACTTTGACCTGGACCGCAGCGCCTCCGGTCACGTGGCGTTCGGCATGGGGCTGCATCAGTGCGTCGGGCAGCCCATCGCCCGCCTGGAGATGGAGATCGTCCTTCAGGAACTGCTGCAGCGCGTGGCAGCCATCGAGCCCGACGGCGCACCCGTGCCGATCCTGCACAACGTGCTGCGCGGCTTCGAGTCCCTGCCTGTACGCATCACTCCTGCGTAGCGCATAGCGACGCCGTGATGCAGGCTCCGCACCGATGTAGAGGTCCGCAGCGGCGCCGGGCTGGCATGCTGGTGGTGTGACCTCGATTTCGACGGAAGCGCCGCGGACCGCGCTGAGCTGGAAGCTGGTGCCGGCGGTGCTGCTGTCGGCCTCCGGCGTGCTGCTGTTCGGATTCGGGAATGACCCGGCCGGCTACGGCCTGCTGGCGGCAAGCCTGGTCGCGGCGGCACTCGTCGACCGGGAATTCATGCGGCATCTGGCGCTGGTCGCGGCGGGAATGGTGATCATCAGCCTGGTGCCGCTGAACGCGGACCTCAGCATCGGGCACATGACCCTGATGGGCGGCGCACTTGCCCTGGCGGTGCTGGTGCCGTGGCTGGTCTCGCGGTTCGTCTACCGCGAGAGGATCATCAGGTTTCCGGTCCGAACCGGCCGCAAGTGGCCGACGGCCGCGAAGCTGTACCTGGTTGGCGTGGTGGCGCTCGGCTATTTCATCCTGCCGGTGTACCTGATCAGCACGGGGGTCTACCTGAACTGGCCGGATGCGTCCGATCCCGCGATCTTCTGGCGGCTCTTCCTCGGCGTGAACTCCGTAGGCATCTGGGACGAACTGTTCTTCATCTGCACCACGTTCGCGTTGCTGCGGCACCACTTTCCGTACTGGCTGGCCAATCTCCTGCAGGCCGTGGTTTTCTCATCGTTCCTGTGGGAGATCGGCTACCAGGCATGGGGCCCGCTGCTGACGTTTCCGTTCGCGCTGCTGCAGGGCTACACCTTCAAGCTGACGAAGTCGCTGACCTACGTGGTCACGGTGCACCTGATCTTCGACTTCGTGCTGTTCCTCGCGCTGGTGCACGCGCACAACCGGGACTGGCTCCCGGTCTTCCTCTACTAAGGGCCCGCGACGGACTGGCCGCGTGACCGAGGACCGCGCGGGGCGGGCTTCGAATCCTGACGCTGCGGCGCCGTCGTCAGTGCGCGTATTGCGCGGCCGCTGGTGGTCAGGCGGCGGTGAGGGCGACCGTTTCGTGGGTGAAGCCGTAGGGGACGTCGTCGCTGAGTTCGACGGTGAACCGGCCGGGGCCGGTCTTGGTGACGAGGACGCCGCTGCGGCCGAGGAGGGCGGCCTCTCGCTGGAACTCTTCCACGACGGCGTTGAGCTCGCTGTGGGCCTGCTCGACGGTGGAGGCGGTGATGTTTCTCTTGGCCAGGGTGGTGGTGCTCATCTTGGTCAACTTTGTTCGGCTGCGATGGAAGCGCTTGACGCCCAGCTGCCGCCGGGAGGCGGCAACCGTTTGGGCGCAAACTCCAGACAAATTACCTTGTACCCTTGCGCATCGACAAGTCCCGTGGTTAATGCGCAGGTCAGCGCCAAAGCCCGGCGCCCCGCGGCCTGTTCACTCCGCTACCTGGTCCGGAACCGCGTTCAGCTCCTGCATCAGCCACTTCAGGGCCTCCGGGCGGGAGGTGAAGAAGCGGGTGGGGCAGGGCGGGTTGTGGACGCCGAGGAAGAAGTTGGCGATCACGCGGTCGACGGCCGATTTACCGAGGAGCGCGATGCGGTTGGCGGCGCAGGGGATGGAAAAGACGGCGCGGCCTCCGCGGGTGACGGACTCCGTGGTAGCCATGTCAACGAGCATGGGATGCTCGCTGTCGCCGCAGAGTTCGTTGACCGCGCGCATGGCTGCGTGGGCGTCGTCGGCTTCGATCCGGACGCCGGCGACCCACTTAAGGTTGAGGATGCCGTCGGCCCGGAGTTCAAGGGTGGCTTTGCCGCCTTCGACGGTGAGGGGTTCCATGGCTCTCTCCTGGGGATCGGGACGCTTGGAAGCAACGATAAACCCGCGCCGGGCGCCAGCGGCAGAGGCGGCGCCGGTCCGGCGGCACGTTTACCCGGCCGATGTGCCCTACCCGTGTCGGGCCGGCGGTAATAGCATGCTTGCGTGCTGCCGCTCAGGGCAGCCGATTTGGACCGCCGGAAGGGTTCTGACGATGGCCGTGATCGACATCATCGGCAGCGGGCACATGGCCCGGGGTATCGCGATCCGGATGCTCAAGGGCAATAACACCGTCCGGATCCTGGGCCGGAACGGAACGCAGCTGCGGGACCTGGTGGAGTCCCTCGGCCCCGGAGCCAGCGGAGCCTACGCCGGCAATCCGCTGGAGGCCAGGATCGTGGTGCTGGCCGTGCCGCACGGGCAGGCCAAGCCGGTCATCCTCGAATATGCGGACGCCATGGACGGCAAGATCGTCGTCGATATCAGCAACCCCCTGGACTACACGACCATGGACAGGCTCACCACGGCGCCGGGAAAGTCGGCGGCGGAGGAGGTCGCGGAACTGCTGGGCGGCCGGTCCGAGGTGGTCAAGGCGTTCAACACCACCTTCGCCCGGACGCTGGAGACCGGCATTGTCGCGGGGCAGCCGCTGGACGTGCTGATCGCCGGGGACTCCGAGGGCGCCAAGGAGGAGATCAGCGCGCTGGTGGCCGCGGGCGGCATGCGGCCGATCGACGTTGGTCCGCTGCGCAGGGCGCGCGAGCTGGAGGCAATCATGCTCCTGGTGTCCGGCCTGCAGGTCAATCCGGAGCATGTCCACTTCAACTGGGACACGGCGCTGAAGATCCTGCCGTAGCAGGTTCTGGCCCGACGGGAGGGTGGCCGTGACAGCGGAGGGGCGCGACGTGAGCGCGGAGGACGACCCGCCGGGCCGCGCCGCCGGGGATCCCTTTTCCCGCTACGCGAGGCGGTTCGGGCGGCCGATCGAGTCCGTGCCGCAGACGCTGCGCGGCACGGACGCCGCTCCCGCCGCCGTGGCCTCCGCGCTGGGACTGCCAGCCGCAGCTGTGGAGGGACCGTCGTCGTTCTTTGCGGACTTCGCCGCGCCGCACGGCACGCGGCACGTCCGGGTGTGCGGGGCGGCCGCCTGCTTCGCGGCGAGTGCCGGCCGCCACCTGGCGGAGGTATCGGCGGCGCTCGGAGCGGTGCCGCATAGCGCTGCGGAGAACGACGGCGGCGCATCGGTCCAGGAGGTACGTTGCCTAGGGTACTGCTACGGCGGTCCGGCCGCGCTCGACGGCGACCGGCCCTGCGCGGGAGGCGACCTGGCGGACCAGCTGCTGGGCAGGGCGCCGCGGCGGAACCCCGCGGCCGAGGTCCACTGCCGCAGCCGCGTCCCGGTGGTGACGGCCGGCATCGTCGGCGGCGAGCAGCCGTGGCAAACCTGGCCGCGGATCGCAGCATCGGGAACTTCGCGCGATGTGCTGGCCGAAATCGGGGCCTCCCGGCTCCGGGGGCGCGGCGGCGCGGGATTCAGCACCGTTCGAAAGTGGCAGGCGGCATTGGCCTGTCCCGCGCCGCGGGTCGTGGTGGCCAATGGGGACGAAGGGGATCCGGGCTCCTATGTGGACCGGCTGCTGATGGAGCGGGACCCGCACCGGCTGCTCGAAGGCCTGGCCATCGCCTGCTTCGCTGTGGGTGCCACCGAGGGGATCGTGTTCGTCCGGTCCGAATACCCGCAGGCCGCCGCCGAGGTCCGGCGGGCGGTGGCCGAGGCCGAAGCGGCCGGCCACCTCGGCACCGACGTGCACGGCAGCGGCATCGACCTGGGGATCCGCGTTGCCGAAGGAGCCGGCTCCTACGTTTCAGGAGAAGAGACGGCCCTGCTGAACGGGCTCGAGGGCCTGCGCGGCGTGGTCCGTCCGCGTCCGCCCTATCCCGCCGAGCACGGCCTTTTCGGCCGCCCCACCGTGGTCAACAATGTGGAGACCCTCGCCGCGGTGCCCTGGATCCTGCAGCACGGCGGGGATGCCTACGCGGAGCTGGGCGCACGCGCGGAGGCAGGCACCGTCGTCGTGTGCCTCTCCGAGAGATTCACCCGGCCCGGTGCCTATGAGGTGGAACCCGGCCTGCCGATCCGCCGGATCGTCGAGGAGTTCGGCGGCGGCCTGCGGGACGGAGCAACGCTGCGCGCGCTCCAGGTGGGCGGTCCGCTGGGCGGCTTCCTCGGCCCGGACGAGCTCGACCTGCCGCTGAGCGAAGCCGCGCTCGCCGACCACGGCGCCGCCCTCGGCCACGCCGGGATGGTGGCCTTCGACCAGCGCCTGACCGGCGAGCAGGTGCTCGGAAACCTCTGGGCCTTCGCGGAGGCGGAAAGCTGCGGCCAATGCTCGCCGTGCCGGGTGGGAACGAGGCTGGGCCGGATGCTCGCCTCGGCGGCCGATGGGCCCGGCGGGCCCGCCGGTCCGGCTCTGTCCGGACCCGTGGAGCGGCGGCGCCTGGTGCTGGACACGATGGCCGAGGCCAGCCTGTGCGCCTTCGGGCGCCGCGTGCCGGCCGCCGTGCGCAGCCTGGCCCGCGTGTACGGCTTGACGGGGTGGTCCTGATGCACCTGACTGTGGACGGGCAGCGTGTCGAAGTCCCGGCCGGTGCCATGCTGCTGGCGGCGGTTCGCGCCGCCGGCCGGACCCTGCCGGCGCTGTGCAACGATGACCGGCTCACCCCGGCCGCCTCGTGCCGGACCTGCCTGGTCTCGGTTCCCGACCGGGGGCTGGTGGCGGCATGCAGCACTCCGGCCGAGGAAGGCCTGGCGGTTTCGGTTGATGCTGCCGGTGCGGCCCGGAAGGACGCGCTGCAGATCATCGTGGAGGGGCTGCCGCCGTGGGCGCTGGAGGTGCCGGCCGACCGCAGCGAGCTGGTCCGGGAATGCCGGGCCGCCGGCGTGCGCGCTTCCGCCGTGCCGCTTCCGTGGCCGTCGCGCGGCACCGACCGCTCGCACCCGTACGTCAAACTCGACCGGGACCTGTGCATCGCCTGCGGACGCTGCGTGCGGGTCTGCGCGGAACTGCAGGGCACCTTTGCGCTGACCCTGGCCGGCCGCGGTGCGGACGCCGTCGTCGCTCCCGGCACCGGCGGCGAATGGGCCGCGTCCGACTGCGTCTCCTGCGGTGCCTGCGTGGACACCTGCCCCACCGGCGCCCTCTCCGAGCCGGGGCTGCTGGACCCGCGCCCGATCGAGCGCCGGACGCTGACCACCTGCGGGTTCTGCGGCGTCGGCTGCAGCCTTGAGGTCGCGGCCCGGGACAACGGCATCGCCACGGTCCGTCCCGTGGACGACGGCGGAGTGAACCGGGGGCACGCCTGCGTCAAGGGGCGCTTCTCCCATGGTTTCGTAACCTCCCCGGAACGGCTCACCGCTCCCTTGGTCCGCCGCGGCGGGAGCCTGGAGCCGGCCAGCTGGGAGGAGACCATCGGTTTTGTGGCCGGCCGGCTGGCGGAGCACCGCGGCACGGAGCCGGACTCCTTCGCGCTGATCTCCTCGGCCCGCGCGACCAATGAGGAGAACTACCTGGCCCAGAAGTTCGCGCGGGCCGTGATGGGCACCAACAACGTGGACAACTGCGCCCGCGTCTGCCACGCGCCGTCGGCCGCGGGGCTCGCGGCCACCTTCGGGCTGGGCGGCGGCACCAACCCGTTCGACGACCTGGACCGGTGCGACACCGTCCTGCTGGTCGGCGCCAACCCCACGCACGCCCATCCGGTCGTGGGTTCGCGACTGTTCCAGCGGGTGGTGGACGGCGCCCGGCTGGTCGTCGTCGATCCCCGCCGGACGCTCCTGGCCCGGCACGCGGACGTCCACCTGCGGCCGCGGCCGGGGACCAACGTGGCGCTGTTCCACGGCCTGGCCCATGTGCTGGTCCGGGACGGGCTGGCGGACACCGGATTCCTGGAGACCCATACCACCGGCTTCGATGACCTGCAGGAGCTGCTGCGGGACTATCCGCCGGAGCGCGCCAGCGCCATCACCGGCGTGCCGGCCCGGGACCTGGAAAGCGCCGCGCGGCTGTACGGGAACTCCCGGGCGCCGATGATCTTCTACGGGCTCGGCGTCACCGAGCACCGGCACGGCACCGACGGCGTCCGCGCGCTCGCCAACCTGGCCCTGCTCGGCGGCGCCGTAGGGCCGGGCAGCGGCGGCGGCATCAATCCGCTGCGCGGGCAGAACAACGTGCAGGGTGCCTGCGACATGGGCGCCATGCCTGATGCGCTGCCCGGCTACCAGAAGGTGCTCGACGACGGCGCCCGCGCCCGGTTCTCCGAGGCCTGGGGGACCGGGATCTCCCCGCGCCCGGGCCTGCGGATCCCGCAGATGTTCGACGCCGCCCGCAGCGGCACGCTGAAGGCGCTGTGGGCCATCGGGGAGGACGTGCTCGCCACCGGTGCGGACAGCTCCTCGGTGGAGGCTGCGCTCGAGGCGTGCCCGCTGGTCATCTGCAACGATCTCTTCCTGTCCGCCACGGCGCGGATGGCCGACGTGGTCTTCCCGGTCGCGGCCTGGCTGGAGAAGGACGGGACGTTCG
Source organism: Arthrobacter mangrovi (assembly GCF_026011795.1). GTDB lineage: Bacteria > Actinomycetota > Actinomycetes > Actinomycetales > Micrococcaceae > Crystallibacter > Crystallibacter mangrovi. The sequence continues at coordinate 101,596 of NZ_BRVS01000006.1, forward strand.
TCAACTTCGACCGGCGCTTCCAGCGGGTGCGGCCTGCAGTCCGGCCGCCGGCCGGGGTGCGCACCGACTTCGAGGTGCTGCACGCCGTCGCCGCGGCCATGGGCGCCGACCTCGGCTGCCCCACGCCGGAGGCGGCCCTGGCGGAGTGCGCGGAACTGGCCCCGCTGTTCGCCGGGATCTCGCACCAGCGCCTGGACCAGGCCGGGGCCCTGCACTGGCCCTGTACCTCGGCGGAGTCACCGGGCACGCCGCGGCTTTACCGGGAACGGTTCGCCACCCCCGACGGCCTGGCGCACCTGGCCGTCCGGCCCTACCTTCCGCCGGGGGAGGAGACCGACGGCGACTTCCCCTTCCTGCTGATCACCGGCCGCCGTGGCGAGCACTACAACACCGGCAGCATGACCCGCCGCACGGGCAACCTGGCGCTGCTCCCGCAGGAAACCCTGGACATCGACGCCGCCGACGCGGCCTCCTTCGGCCTCCGCAACGGGGACCCCGTGCAGCTCACCAGCCGGCACGGCCGGGCGGTGCTGCCGGCCCGGATCACCGACGACGTCGAACCGGGGCAGCTGTTTGCCGGGTTCCACTTCCCGGGTGCAGGGGTCAACAACCTGACCTCCGCCGTCGTGGACGAGGCCACGGGCTGCCCCGAGTACAAACTGACTGCCGTCCGTATCCGGCCCGCCCCCGCGGGATGGGGAACGGCGTCATTGGCTATACGGCGGCGCGATTCGTGGAGCCGCGGACGATGAGGGAGCTTTCCAGCGTGAGCTGGGGCTGCTCGAGCTCGCGGCCTTCAATCAGGGCGCGGAGCTGTTCGCCGGCCTTGGCGCCCAGCGGCTCGGCCGGGAGGTGGACGCTGGTTAGGCCCGGACTGCTGGTGGCGGAGTAGGGCAGGTCGTCGAAGCCGGCGACAGCAAGTTCCTCAGGGACCCGGAGGCCGGCCACGCGGGCTTCCTGCAGCACGCCGTAGGCGTGGGTGTCCGTGGCGCAGACGACGGCAGTCACCCCCGCCCGCTGCCAGCGCGGCCAGGCGGCGGCGAACGCTTCGGCCGCCGCTCCGACGTCGATGGTGGTGGTCAGGTCGGACTGCTCGACCGCCATGCCGCGGGCAGCGGCCTCCTCGAGGAATGCCTCGCGGCGCAGTTCGAAGGTTGCCGTCCCGGTGACGCTGTCCATGTAGGCGACCCGGCGGTGTCCGCTGCCGGCCAGATGCGCGGCGAGCTCACGCGCGCCATGGGCGACGTCGAGGTTGACGGACGGGGCGTAGTCCTCCAGTCCGGGGGCATCCAACAGCACCAGCGGGCCGGTGCTGGAGAGGTCTTCGATGAATTCCGCGTCGGGGGCGTCCACCAGCAGGCCGGCGGGGCGAAGCGCGAGGATCCGGCGGATGTCGTCCGCGCGGGGGAATTCGCCGGCCTCCGTGACGGAGAGCAGCAGCTGGAAATCGGAGCCAAGGGACTCGCGGACGCCGGCGATGACCTTGGCGAAGAACGGGTTGGAGATGTCCGGGGCGACCAGGACCACGATGGAGCTGACGCCGCGGGCCAGCGAGCTGCCGACGCTGTCCACCACGTAGCCGAGTTCGGCGATCGCCTGCCGGACCCTGGCGACGTTGCCCTCCGAAACCCGGCCGCTCGTTTTGCCGTTGGCGACCAGGGAAACCGTGGCGGTGGAGACGCCGGCCCGGGCGGCAACCATCGCCGCGGTCACGCGCTTCCCGGGCCGATGCTGCTGGGGTCGGGGCACGGTTTCCATAGGCTCCATCGTAGGCACGTTCGGGTAGAGGGGAAGATCAACCGCTTGCCCTGGACTTCGTCAAGCGTTTGACGTAGAAGGGTAGCAGATGCCACACTTCCTCTGATTGAAGTGCCCTTCGCGGCGCGCCCCGATGACGTGGAGAAAATATATGGACGCCACATCCGTCAGCCCCGAACCCCGAAAAATCATCCTCGACTGCGACCCGGGGCACGATGACGCCGTCGCCCTGCTGCTGGCCCACGGCAACCCGAACATCGAACTGCTCGCCGTGACCACCGTCGTCGGCAACCAGACGCTGGAGAAGGTCACCAAAAATGCGCTGGCGGTCGGGACCATCGCCGGCATGACCGGCGTCCCCTTCGCCGCGGGCTGCGACCGCCCGCTCGTGCGGACCATCGAGACGGCCCCGGACATCCACGGCGAGTCCGGCATGGACGGCCCCGCCCAGCCGGAGTCCGCGATCGAGCTGGACCCGCGCCACGCCGTCGACCTCATCATCGACACGGTCATGGCCCACGAGCCCGGCACCGTGACCCTGGTCCCGACCGGCGGCCTGACCAACATCGCGATGGCCGCCCGCAAGGAGCCGCGCATCGTCGAGCGGGTCAAGGAAGTGGTCCTGATGGGCGGCGGCTACCACGTGGGTAACTGGAGCGCCGTGGCCGAATTCAACATCATCATCGATCCCGAGGCCGCCCACATCGTCTTCAATGAGAAGTGGCCGGTGGTCATGGTGGGGCTCGACCTCACGCACCAGGCGCTCGCCACCCCGGACGTCGTCGCGCAGATCGAGTCGGTGGGCACCGGCCCGGCCCGCTTCGTCCGCGAGCTGATGGACTTCTTCGCGCAGACCTACAAGGACGCGCAGGGATTCGACTACCCGCCGGTCCACGACCCGTGCGCCGTGGCCTACGTGATCGACCCGACCGTGATGACCACCCGGCGCGTCCCGGTCAACATCGAGCTGCAGGGCATGCACACCCTGGGCATGACGGTGGCCGACTTCCGCGCCCCGGCTCCGGCGGATTGCCACACGTCCGTGGCGGTGGAACTGGACCGGGAGAAGTTCTGGAACCTGGTCACCGACGCGCTGGTGCGCATCGGCGAGGTCGCTCCCGGAGCATCCGTTGCCACGCTGCCTTCGGCGCGCACGCCAGGCATGCCCGGACGTACGACGGCGGCGTCCTCCTCCGCGGCAACCCTGACCCCCGAGGCGGTGGCGTCATGAGCACGGTCCTGGCCGACACCAAGACCGCGCGCGGCGGCACCACCGCGCTGATGGTCGCGCTGCTGACAGCCTGCGTGGCCTTCCAGCTCAACGCCTCCATGCTCAGCCCGGCGCTGGTCACGATGGGCGAGGAACTGCAGACCGACCAGGCCTCGATCGGCCTGTCGCAGACCTGGTTCTTCACTACCGCCGCGCTGTTCTCCCTCTTCCTGCCCCGGCTCAGCGACGTGGTCGGGCGGAAGCGGATCCTGGTCGGAATGATGCTGCTGACCGCCGCCGGCTCGGTGATCGCAGCGCTGGCCCCGGACATCACCTGGCTCTTCGTCGGCCGCATCATCCAGGGCGTCAGCGGGCCCACCGTGCCGCTGTGCCTGATCATGCTGCGCACCGCCGTTCCCAACCCCAAGTCCTACGGCACCATGATGGGCGTCATCCTTGCCGTCAACGGCGGCGTGGCCGGCGTCGACTCCTTCCTCGGCGGCTACCTGGCCGAGCACCACGGCTTCCGCAGCATCTTCTGGTTCATGGCCGTCCTCGGCGTGATCGCCGCGCTCCTCGTCGCCCGCCTGACCCGCGAGAGCAAGCCCCAGGCCGGCACGACGATGGACTGGGTCGGCGTGTTCTTCATCGTCGTCGCCGTCGGCACCGCCCTCACCGCGCTGAACGAGGCCGCCAAGCTTGTCGGCGCGTTCGACGCTGGCACGCTTGTCCTGGCCGTGGTGCTGCTCGCAGTCTCCGCCGCAGCCTTCGCCGCGTTCTGGGCCACCGAGAAGCGCACCAAGCAGCCGATGGTCGAGATCGTCCACCTGCGCCAGCGCGCCACCTGGGCCCCGCTGCTCACCACCGTGCTGACGATGACCGGCATCTTCGCCGTCATTAACGGCATCGTCCCGGCCTACGTGCAGGCCGCCGAGCCCGGCTTCGGCGTCGGCCCCACCGAGATGGCGCTGCTCATCCTGACCCCGTACGCGCTGCTGGGCTGGATCTTCGGCCCGATCAGCGGCCGGCTCGCGCCCGTGTTCGGCTACACCACCGTGCTGCGCATCGGCATGGTCGGAAGCCTCGTTGCGCTCGGCATCATCGTGCTCTTCGGCCTGGACAGCCTGCCGCTGATGGTGGCCGGCACCGCGCTGCTCGGCATCATGTACGCCGGCACCGCGAACATCATGCTCAACGGCCTCGGCGTGGTGCTCTCGCCCCCGGGCAACCCCGGCTTCCTGCCGGGCATGAACGCCGGCGCCTTCAACCTCGGCGCCGGACTGAGCTTCCTGGTGCTGCCGGCCGTCCTGGTGGGAACCTCCGCCCTCGGCGACCGCGGTTCCTACTTCACCGTCGTGATCGTCGGCCTGGTCATTACCGCCGCCGCGTTCGCCGCCTCGCTGCTGATCCCCAAGCCCGTCGAGGCCGAGGTGCAGGAAGAGGGCTCCAAGCCCATCGACGCCGGAGCGGCACGATGAGCGCGCAAGGCCGCATCGTCGTCGTCGGTTCCCTGAACGCGGACCTGACGATCTACACCGAGCGCCTGCCCAACCCCGGCGAAACGCTGCAGGGCGAGGGCTTCATCGTGAATCCCGGCGGCAAGAGCGCCAACCAGGCCGTGGCCGCCGGCCGGCTGGGCGGCGACGTCAGCCTCATCGGCGCCGTCGGCCGGGACAGCAACGGCGACATGCTGCTGGCCTCCGCGGCCGCGGCCGGCGTGGACGTCTCCCGAGTGCGGCGCGCCGATAACGTGGAGACCGGCGTCGCCGTCGTGACTGTGGACGCGCACGGCGAGAACAGCATCGTCATCTCCGCCGGCGCCAACGGCACCGTGGTCCCCGCGGACATCGCGGCGGCCAAGGACGTGTTCGACGGCGCCGCGGCGGTCTGCCTCTGCCTGGAGATTGCGCTGGAGAGCGTGGAGGCAGCGGCCCGGGCGGGGAACGACGCCGGCGCCACCGTCCTGCTCAATCTCTCGCCTTTCGCCCCGGTGCCGGAGGGCCTTGCCGAGGCAGCCGACGTGCTGCTGGTCAACGCCCACGAAGCCTCGCAGTTCCTGGGCGGAGCGGACATCCCGGGGCCCGAGGCTGAGGCCGGCGAGTGGGAAACCGTGCGGCTGAAGTTCGCCGAGCACCGGCTGGACCGGGCCGTCGTCACGCTCGGCGCCCACGGCTCGGTAGTACTGGACTCGCTGGCCGAGGACGGCCGCCGGGTAACGCGGATCGCCCCCACCAAGGTCGACGCCGTCGACACCACCGGAGCCGGCGATGCTTTTACGGGAGCCCTCGCCGCCCGCCTCGCCGCGGGGGAGGCCCTCGCCGAAGCCGCCGCCTTCGCCTCCGTCGCCGCCGCGCTGGCCACCACCAGGAAGGGAACCCAGGCCGCCTACCCGAGCCTCGTGGACGTGCAGGCGCGGCTCGCCTGACCACCTGTTGCCGGGAGCCGCCGGCTAGTGCTTGGGTGGTCTGCAGGAATCAGAGACCGAAAGCATATGGCGGGTGGGTAAATGAAAATACTGGTTGCGGGCGCGGGAGCCACCGGCGGCTATTTCGGCAGCAGGCTGGTGCAGGCCGGCCGGGACGTGACCTTCCTGGTCCGGCCAAGGCGCGCCGCCGAACTGAGCGGCGGGCTGAGGCTGATCGGGCCGGAGGGTGAACAGACCATCCCGGTCAGGACGGTCACTGCGGAGAAGCTGGATGCCCCGTTCGACCTGGTGATCGTCGCGGTCAAGGCCGGCGCCCTCGAGACCGTCGCGGAGCAGCTGGCCCCCGCCGTCGGGCCGGACACCATGATCCTGCCGTTCCTGAACGGCATGTCGCACCTCGACGTCCTGACCGCCCGCTACGGCAAGGACCGCGTGCTCGGCGGGCTGGTGAAGGTCGTCGCCACCGTGGCCGAAGACGGCAGCATCCGGCAGATGAATCCGCTGGCCACCATGTCGATCGGCGAACAGTCGGGGGAGCGCACGGCACGAGTCGAGGAGCTGTTCCGCGAGCTGGACGTCCCGGGCTACAAGCTCACCCTGGCCGACGACATCATGGCGGCGATGTGGCACAAGTGGGTCTTCATTGCCGCTGCAGGGACCACCACGTGCCTCATGCGCGGTCCCGTCGGCGACATTGTGGCGAGCGACGGCGGCGAGGGCTTCGTCCTGGCCGCGATCGCCGAGGCCGAGGCCGTGGCGGCCGCGGCAGGCCACCCCGTCCCCGAGCGGGAGCACGGGCTGAGCGTGCGGATGCTGACCGAACCGGGCTCGTCCTTCACCTCCTCGCTGTATCGGGATGTCACCGCCGGCCTGCCGCACGAGGGTGAACACATCCTGGGGCAGCTGGTGGCCCGGGCCGACGCGCTGGGCGTCAACGTTCCGCTGACACGGCTGGCCCTGCTCCAGCTCCGGGTCCACGGCCGCCGGACCCGCGGCTAGCAACGGTCGCCTCCAGGCGGAGCGCAAGTCCCGCCTGCCGCGGCTGCCTACAAGTCCGCGCGGCGAGTGAAGACCAGATGGAGCACTCCCTGCGGAGACGGGGTTGCTTCGATCTCGAAGCGCTCTTCGAGTCCTTCCAGCCCATCCCAGAGCCGTTCGCCCCGGCCCAGGACGATCGGCACGAGGACGAAGTGCATGTGGTCGATCAGGTCCGCCTCGAGGAACTGCCGGACCGTACTGACGCCGCCGCCGATCCGGACGTCGCCGCCGCCGGCCAGGGCGCGGGCCTGCTCTAGCGCGGAGACAGGGTCGGCGTCGACAAAATGGAAGGTTGTCCCGCCTTCCATCTCGAGTACCGGCCGCGGATGGTGGGTCAGCACGACGACGGGCGTATGGAAGACGGGGTTATCTCCCCACCAGCCCTTCCATTCCTCGTCCTCCCAGGGGCCGCGCTGCGGGCCGAACTTGTTGCGCCCCATGATCTCCACGCCAACGCCATGCCCCCACTGGCTGGCGAACGCCTCGTCGACGCCGAGGGACCCCGCCGACGTCCCGTGGATTCCCATCTCGCGGAAGGTTCGCGTTTCGAAGGCCCACTCCATCAACCGCGAGCCGGCGTGACCGAACGGGGCGTCGAGCTGCTGGCCCTCACCGGTGCCGAAGCCGTCGAGGGAGATCGAGAAGTTGTGCACGCGGACTAGCGACATGTCATCTCCTGAAGTGCTCGGGCGAGGGTCTATTTGCGGTTGAGGAAGACGCTGACGTCGTCGTTATTGACCAGGTCCGGTACGGTCCAGCCGTCGAGGTCGTACTCGCTCATGCACTGCTCGGCGAAGCCGGTCATCATGTCCGTGATGCCCTCGGCCTGGGCGGCGAAGAGGATCTCGGCCTTGACGTTCTCGTGGTTGCCGGAGTAGTTGCGCTCGTACAGTTCGTGCCGGCCGCCGAATTCGGTGCCGATGGCGTCCCAGAGCAGCTTCATGAGCTTGACCCGGTCCACGGCCTGGATGCCGCCGGAACCGCGCACGTACTTGTCCAGATAGGGCCGGATCTCCGCCGTCTTGAAGTCCAGCGCCGAGGAGTTCAGGTAGATCAGTCCCGAGGAGACATCCTGTTCGATGATCTCCTTGATGCGTGGATAGCCAACGGCCATGAACATCCGGTAGGTCAGCCCGTAGTCAAGCTTCGGCAGGATCGTGCCGTTGGGGCCCTCATCCGGATTGGCCGCCATGGCGTCGGCCAGGGCATAGAACATGTTGCGCCAGCCGATGACCTCGCCGGCCCGGGATTGGACGCCGCGGAAGTCCTGCGTTCCGGCGATCTCCAGCGCCTTCAGCAGCAGGCCGGCGATGAAGTCCAGCTTCACGGCGAGGCGTATGACGCCCTGGTAGGTGAAGCGGTTGAGGAAGCCGGTCTGAGGGAAGAAGTTGTTGATTTTGTCGATGTCGCCGTAGCAGAAGATGTTCTCCCACGGGATGAGGACCTTGTCGAACACGAACACCGAGTCGTTCTCGTCGAGGCGGGAGGAGAGCGGGTAGTCGAAGGGCGTGCCCATCACCGCGGCCTGGTGGGAGTACGACGCGCGGGAAATCAGTTTTACGCCGGGCGCATCCATGGGCACGGTGCAGATCAGCGCGAATTCCTTCTTCTTGATCGGCAGTCCGTAGTGGGCGATGAAGTTGTAGTTGGTGATGGCCGAGCCGGTGGCCACCACCTTGGCGCCCGAGACGATGACGCCGGAATCGGTTTCCTTCTCGACCTTCATGAACACATCGCCCACCTGGTCCGGCGGAAGGTTGCGGTCGACCGGCGGGTTGATGATCGCGTGGTTCCAGTACAGGACCTTCTCCTGCGACTCCTTGTACCAGCGCAGGGCGTTCTCCTGGTACGGATCATAGAAGTCCGGCATCCCGCCCAAGGTTCCCAGGAAGGCTGCCTTGTAGTCGGGGGAGCGGCCGAGCCAGCCGTAGGTCATGCGGGCCCAGGTCTCGATGGCGACCCGGTCCTGCCTGAGGTCCTCCGGGCTGCGGGCCGCCTTGAAGAACGGGTGGGTCATGCCGCCGGATCCGGTATCGGTCGGGGCCAACAGCTTGTCCGCGGTCTCCGGATTGTGGAAGCCGTCGTAGAGCCGCGCGACCATGCGGATCGAGTTGCGGAATGCCGGGTGCGTGGTGACGTCCTTGACCCGTTCGCCGTAGATCCAGACTTCCCGGTCGTCTTTGAGCGAGTTGATGTATTCGTCGCCGGTCATGGGTCTGGAACTGTCCGCCGGCGTTGTACGTGCGCTGATGTCCGGCTTCTTGTCGGCGGTCTCAGTCATCGGTCGGGTCCTTTCAGAGGTCGTGCAGACGTGAGTGGTTTGAAGGCATCGGCGCCGGAGAACCAGCCGGTCTCCAACGAGTCGCCCGAGTGGTGCCATGGGCTGGGCCCGGACAACGGACCGATCTCGCGGAACGTGCCGCCGAAGAAGAGCAGCGGCTCCCGCTCGGTGACCTCCAGCTTGCGGACCTGTCCGACGACGATGACGTGGTCGCCGCCGTCGTAAATCCTCCACGGCATGCACTCAAGGGTCGCCGCGTTCCCGATGAGTACGGGAACGTCGCCGTCGAGCCGCCACTCGGGCGGCCGGGGAAGCGGTTTGCCGGCGAAGTGCCAGGCCGCGTCAAGCTGATCCTGGGCGAGGATATTGATCGTGAACGGGGCGTCCTCCAGGTACTGGGCCGCCCGGGAACTGCGGGTCAGCGTGACCTGCGCCAGCGGCGGATCCAGCGAGACTGCAGTGAATGCGTTTACGGTGGCCCCGTGCGGGGTTCCGTCCTTGGCACGGCAGGTCACCACGGTGACACCGGTGGCGAACCGCCCGAAGGTGTCCCGCAGTTCCCGCGGGTCGATGGAGGCCCGGTCGTTCACGGCCGGCCGGACCTTTACTCCGGGTCGAGGACGAAGTCGTAGGTGACTTCCCGGCCGTTGCCGTCCGCGCGCGGTGCAGGGTCCAGGATGAGCTCCGGCTTCACGGCGGATGCGATGTCGTCTCCGACGTGCGGGTCGCCTTGGAAGTACAGCTGCGTGGTGATCAGTTGGTGTCCCGGCGCGGAGACCTTCAGGTGCAGGTGGGCCGGGCGCCAGGCATGCCAGCCGGCGGCGGCAATCAGTTGGCCGCATGCACCATCCGTGGGAATCTGGTACGGCGCCGGCTGGATGGTGTTGATGGCGAAGTTCCCGTCCGCGTCGGCGATCACGGTCCCGCGCAGGTTCCATTCAGGCAGGCCGGGCGCGTACTGGGAGTAGAACCCAAGGTCGTCCGCGTGCCAGATCTCGACCTTCGCTCCGGCCAGCGGCTGGTCTTCAAGGTTCGTGACGCGGCCCTGGAACAGCAGCGGTGTCCCCGGCTCGTCCTCGCGCATCGGCAGCGTAGCCGGGCTCTGCTGTTCCGGGGCGTCGGGGACGTAGTACGGACCCTCGATGGTGCCCTTGGACCCGTGCCGGTCCTCGTTGGCGACCTGCTCTACCGAGTGCTCGACCCAGACATCCAGGAAGAGCGGCCATTCGCCGTCCTCGCCGACCTTGATCAGCCACGCCTTGAAGGCGTTGTATTCGTCGTAGGTGACCTTCTCCTCGAGCACGGTGTCATTGATGGCCTTGACGACGCGGGAGGCTAGCCGGTTCACGCGCTCCTTGTCCGTCCCGGCGGCGGATGCCTTTTGCTCCCGGAACCGCTCGGTTGCCCGTTGGCCCGAGGCCGCTGCGGTTGCTTCGGTTTCCTGAGTCATTTCCTTCACCTCTCCAAATCCAAGCGCTGACCATCGTGTAAATCCTGCGGTGATGCTGAACGCCGTGCTCTTGATGGGTTGCCCGGCGGAGGCCGTGACGATTGCAGTCCAGCCGGTCCGCCGTGCCCGTGGGAAAGCCCTTCCTAGTGCAGTCTGTGACGCGGATCACGTACTGTCAAGGAAGCCTTCCGCGGGTTTGTGCCGCTGCCGGCGTGCGGGGCGGCAGGACTGCGATTCAATCGGCGGGCTTGCAGCGGAGTATCGGACACTCAGGGAATTGCCAGCTTTCGTTCTGCCTGTGCACAGCCGGGACCACTACGTTAGTCAGTACCTCAAAGGTGCGAGTGAGCGGCACCGGCCAAGGTCAGGAGTTCCCCCAACCTCCGAGACCGGCCGGTGCCAACTCTTTTAAGCAGGTCAGTCGCGGCGGCGGGCGATGCGCTCCAGGAGCCTGTCTGGCAGGGCGCGGGCGACGACGGCGGCAGCCTTGTACTTCCGCGAGGGGATGGATACCGACTTCCCGGCCTCCGTGTCCCGCAGCGCTTCGCGGACAACCTGGTCCGCGTTCAGCCAGGCGAAGGCCGGAATGGTCTTCTTGTCCAGCCGCATCCGGTCGTGGAACTCGGTGTGGACGTAGCCGGGGCAGAGGGCGGTAACGGAGATTCCGCGGTCCCGGTAGAAGACGTTGGCCCACCGGCTGAAGTTCACCATGAGCGCCTTTGCCGCTGAGTAGGTGCCGCGGGGAGTGTAGGCGGCCATCGATGCCACGTTGATGATGCGCCCGCCGCCCGTGGCAGCCATGGACCGCAGGGCGGCGTGGCATAGCCGGAGCGGGGCCTCCGTATGGATGCGCAGGTGCTTGAGCTCGTCCTCCAGTTCGTTGTCGGCGAAGTTCCCGAGCAGTCCATAACCCGCGTTGTTGACCAGCACGGTCACGGGCCGCTCCGTGGCAGCCAGGCGGACGGCGACGCGGTCGATCCCCTCATCCGTGACCAGGTCGGCGGCGATGGTCTCAACCGGCACCCCGTAGCGTTGCTGCAGCGAGGCGGCCGCCGCGGCGAGGCGTTCGGCATCCCGGGCGACCAGGACCAGGGCGAGGCCCCGTTCGGCCAGTTGCCGCGCGAACTCGGCGCCGAGGCCCGCGGTGGCGCCGGTGATCAGCGCCGTTCCGGCTGCGGCGCGGCTGTTACCTGCAGGACGATGATGCTCGTTAGCCATGGCCCGACTGTAATGCAGGGCGGGGATGCGCCGCGATCAAGGCGCGTCCCCGCCGTCGTACTTTTTCTCCGCTAGATGGAGGCGGAGACCTCCCAGATGTCCACATTGGTGCCGCCGGCGGTGATGTCGTCGATGCGGCGCAGCTCGTCATCCGAGAATGAGGTGTTGGCGAGGGCGCCGAGGTTCTCGTCCAGCTGGGCAGTGGAGGAGGCACCGAGCAGGACGGAGGTGGCGCCGCCGTCGCGGAGCAGCCAGGCGATGGCGAACTGGGCGAGGGTCTGGCCGCGTTCGCCGGCGATCTCATTCAGGGCGCGGGCCTTGGCGATGTTCTCTTCGGTGATGTGGCCCTGGAGCGAGCCGCGCCCGCCGCTGGGCTCGGCGCCGGCGTCGCCGATGTACTTGCCGGTCAGCAGCCCCTGGGCGAGCGGGGTGAACGCGATGGAGCCCATGCCGTACTGCTCGAGCGTTTCCAGCAGTCCGTTTTCGACCCAGCGGTTGAAGAGCGAGTAGGCCGGCTGGTGGATCAGCAGGGGAGTGCCGAGGCTGCGCGCGATGTCCGCGGCCGCTGCGGTGCGCTCGGCCGAGTACGAGGAGATGCCCACGTACAGGGCCCTGCCCTGGCGGACCAGGGAGTCGAGGGCGCCGATGGTCTCTTCGAGCGGGGTGTCGGCGTCGGCGCGGTGGGAGTAGAAGATGTCGACGTAGTCCAGGCCCATCCGCTCCAGCGACTCGTCGGCCGAGGCGAGGATGTACTTGCGGGAGCCGAGCTGGCCGTGGGGACCGGGCCACATGTCCCAGCCCGCCTTGGAGGAGATGACGAGCTCGTTGCGGTACGGCTTGAAGTCCTTGCGGAGCATCCGGCCGAAGTTCTCCTCGGCGGAGCCGTAGGGCGGGCCGTAGTTGTTGGCCAGGTCGAAGTGCGTGATGCCGTTGTCGAAGGCGTGGCGGAGGATTTCGCGCTGCGAGTCGAAGGTGCGGTTGTCACCGAAATTCCACCACAGGCCGAGGCTGATGGGCGGCAACAGGAGGCCGCTGTTGCCGACCCGGCGGTAGCCGAAGTGCTCGTAGCGGTCGGCGGCGGCGACGTACGGACGGTGCGTTTCGGGTACGGGGCTGAAACGGACTTCGTTCTGCGGGGACAAGGCGACCTCCTGTTGGCGTGGGAAGGCGGCGCGCGGGAAGGCGCGACCGGGCTGCTTCATGAAAATCCTAGGGCCCTGCGGGCGCGGCCGGAACAGCATCCTGAAAGCCCGCCGGATAGCCGGCCGATCCCTGAGATCGCTCTACCGGCCGGAGAGCTCCTCGACCAGCTTCAGCAGCGCCGTGTTGTCCAGCCCGCCGTGGCCCTGCGCCACCAGCGCGGACATGAGCTGCGCTGCGCCGGCACCCAGCGGGATGGTGACGCCGGCGTCGCGGGCGGCCGAGGTCAGGATGCCTAGGTCCTTGTGGTGCAGTTTGGCGCGGAAGCCCGGCTGGAAGTCGCGGCCGACCATGCTGGCCGAACGGCGCTCCAGCACCGCGCTGCCGGCCAGGCCGCCGGAGAGCGCGTTGATCGCGGTGGCCGGATCCACCTCGTGTGCCTCCAGGAAGACGATGGCCTCGGCCACGGCCTGGATGTTGACCGCGCAGATCAGCTGGTTGGCGGCCTTGACCGTCTGCCCGGCTCCGGCAGGGCCCACATGGACGATGGTCTTGCCCATCGCCTCGAACACCGGCCGCGCCTTCTCGACGTCCGCCGCCTCGCCGCCGACCATGATAGACAACGTCGCCTCGACGGCCCCGCGCTCGCCGCCGCTGATCGGCGCGTCCAGCACGCCGAAGCCCGCGGCCCTGCCTGCCTCGGCGATCTTGCGTGCGGTGGCGGGCCTGATAGTGCTCATGTCGATGAAGAGCGCGCCTTCGCGGGCGTGGGCGAAGACGCCGTCCTCGCCCAGGGCCATGTCCTCGACGTCGGGGGAGTCCGGCAGGCAGGTGATGATGATGTCGCGGTCCCGCACGGCGTCGGCCACGCTGGTGGCCGGGGTCCCGCCGGCCTCCGCGAAGCGCTGCACCTTGGCCTGCGAGCGGTTGTATCCGGCCACATCGAATCCGGCCTTTACCAGGTTCGCCGCCATGGGGCCGCCCATGATGCCCAGACCGATGAATCCTATTCTTGCCACGTCAGACCACCTTCGCCGTTGGGGGATGAGGGGGTGCGCCGCCCGCCGGACGGCCGCGGGTCCCGCCGCACCTGTCTTCGTTGCCTACCCTACGCGCGGGCCGCGGCACGGCCAGGAAGATTACGACGGCGGGCGCGCAGTCGCCGTCGTAAGCGATCCGCCCGCTTAGGCCCGGTGCTCTAAATAGTGGGTTTCTTGAGTTCCGGATATGTTGAAGGCTAGTTAAGCCTTTAACCTACCGAAAGGATGCCATGACTGCCCGGCCGCCACTCCAACCCCGCTTCCTGCGAGCCGCTGCCGCCGCGCTGTTGGCCACCGTGGCCCTGGTGCCGGTACCGGGTCTGGCCCCGGCAGCCGTCGCGGCGGAGGAGTCGGCACCGGGTCTGGCCCCGGCAGCCGTCGCGGCGGAGGAGTCGGCACCGGTCATGGTGGTGCTCGACGCCTCGGGGTCGATGCTCAATGATGATGCGCCGGGGCTGCGGATCGACGCCGCCAAGGCCGCCGTGAAGGACCTCATCGACGACGTTCCCGACTCGGCCCGGATGGGGCTGATGGTGTACGGGACCGGAACGGACTCTTCGCCGGGAGCCAAGAAGGCCGGCTGCTCCGACATCAAAACGCTGGCGCCCGTCGGGCCGGTGGATAAGGACAAGTTGACCGCCGCCGTGGACGACATCAAGGCCGCCGGCTATACCCCGGTGGGGGCGTCGCTCCGCGCGGCCGACAAGGCGCTCGCCGGCGAGGAAGGCCCGCGCTCCATCATCCTGGTTTCGGACGGTATCGACACCTGCGCGCCCCCTGCCGCTTGCGACGTGGCCAAAGAGCTATCGGAGGGCGGCGCCCAGCTGACCGTGCACTCGATCGGTTTCAAGGTGGACGCGGCGGCGCGGGCGGAGCTCGAGTGCATTGCGGACACCACAGGCGGAACTTATGCCGATGCCCAGGACGCGGACGCGCTGAGCGAGGAACTCATCGTGCGCACCACTCGGGCCATTGGCGTCTACGAAGCCGAGGGGACGCCGATCATGGGCGGCTCGTCTCCCGCGGACGCGCCGGCGCTTCCTGCGGGCCAGTACCTGGACGAGTTGGAAGCAGGTTCGAAGAAGAACAGCTCCGGCGAGTCCGGCTCCGCCCGCTACTACAAGGTTGAGCTGGGGCCGGGGGAGCGTGCCCACGCCGCTGCGACCCTGCTGCTACCGCGGCGCGGGGAGGCGGCGGCGCCGGGCACGGCCTATGTCACCGCGGCCTTCGTGGACGGGGAGGGCGAGTCCTGCCTGGTGTCCGATACCGAGTACGCCAGCTCGAACCAGTCCTTCCTGATGCCGCCCACGGCGGCACTGAGCACGCCGCCGATGGGCGAGGATAGCAGCGACCGGTGCTTCGGCACGGACGCCGGCGAGGTGTTCCTCGAGGTCAAGCGGTCCGGCAGCTGGGCCTGGAAGCAGGGGCTGCCTGTGGAGGTCCTGCTGGTCACCGAACCTGCCGGCGACGGCTCCGGCCTTCCCGCGGCGCATGAGGCGCCGCTGCCGGCAGCGGCCCCGGAGTTCGGCGGCGAAGCTGTCCCGGTGGCCGGCGCCGCGAGCTACAACACTGCTGCAGAGCTGGAGTCCGGCGTGTACTCCGATTCCCTGCTGGGCGGCGAGACCAAGTTCTACAAGGTGCCGGTGGACTATGGTCAGAGGCTGAGCTTCGCCGCGAAGGTAACGGCCGACGGCGGCAGCGAAGGGTCGATCGGCAGGAGCCTGCGGTTCGCGCTGTACAGCCCGGTGCGGCAGGAGACCGAGCTGGCGAGCGATAACGACAAGTTCATCCTTGGCCACTCGCTCGTCTACACCTTCATCGACGTGGGCGACAGCCTCGATGCCAGCATGGCGGCCCCGGTGCGCTTCAACAATCGCAGCTCCGGTGATTCCGGGATCGAACAGATTGCCTACCCCGGCAGCTACTACTTGGCCGCCTCACTTGAGGACGGATCCACCTCGGATGCCGGCACGGAGCTGTCCTTCGATCTGGCCGTTGATGTCAGTGGTGAGCCGGAAGACGGGCCGGAGCTGGTGGCGGGCGGGGCCGCCACTGCTCCTTCTGCAGACCCGTCCGCGGCACCGTCGGCCGGGCCCTCCGCCGCAGCCGGGGCAGCGGAGGCAGCTTCGCAGGTCACCGGGAGGACGCCGCTGTTGTGGGGGCTGGGTGCTGTCGGCCTGCTGGCAGTAGCCGGCGTCGTCTTCGCGGTTGTCCGGCGCGGCAGTAAACATAGGAAGGTCGACTAGGTCGATAGCGTGACCGGAGCCTGATTCACACACGGCGAGCCTTCTTGGGCTGTCCCCAAAAGGCCTCCTCGTGGCCCTGCCTCGGACCCGATTTCTGCCGTTTCACTCGTCCTACATTTCGAAGATTTATCGTGCTATCAGAACATATCTTCGATAGAATGAGGCATGGCGATCGCACCATTCGAAGCGACCCGGGAAGCCACCGGCTTCCTCGCTTCGATGCGCGACGAACTGCAGGACTTCGCCGCCGGCTTCCGCGAGAACGCCGGCCTCCAGGACCCGCAAACAGTGGCTGAATGCGTGGGGCTCTTTGAGGATCTTTCCCGGACGATCGAGCAGCTCCAGGTCGCCGGCGCGCACGCCGTCGAACGGCACGGCGTCGCCGCGGTGACCGGCCGGGACCCGGGGACGAAGACCGAGTTCCGGGACACCGCGGACTACCTCCGCGCCCGGCTGCGGATCAGCCGGACCGAGGCCCGGCGCCGCCTCCGCCTCGGTGCCGGCACCCTGCCCCAAACCCTGGTCTCCGGCGGCGAAGCGCCGTCGCAGTACGAGCACCTGGCCGCCGGACTGGCCGAATCCGGGCTCTCCTGCACGGCCGCCATCCTGATCCATGACACGCTCGAACGCGTCCGGCCCGCAGCGGCCCCCGAGGACCTGACCGCGATGGAACAGCAGCTGACCCGGCAGGCCACCGAAACCGACCACGACACCCTGCGCGTCATCGCCCGCTCCTGGGAAGCGGCCATCGACCCGGACGGACGCGAACCCTCCCCTGAACAGCTCGCCGCCCGGCAGGGCGTCTTCCTCAAAGGCAAACGCCGGGGGCTGCACCGCTTCGAAATCGCCGCGACCGACGAACAATACGAACA
>NZ_BRVS01000007.1 GCF_026011795.1 Arthrobacter mangrovi
TGGCCAGGGACCGGATCCTGTCCGCCCGCGGACTCGACGTCGTCGTCGGGAAGCTGCGGAAGGCGCAGCAGGAAATGGCGAGCGAGGATCCGGCCGTGCATGCCAAGGCCATGCGCCGGTACGACCGGCTGGAGGCGGAGTTCCTGGCCGGCGGCGGTTATGCCGCCGAGGCGGAGGCCGCCGCGATCTCCTCCAATCTCCAGCTGCCCGAGCGCATCCTCAACCAGCCGCTCAAGACCCTCTCCGGCGGCCAGCGGCGGCGCGTCGAACTGGCCCGGATCCTCTACTCCGGCGCCGACACCATGCTGCTGGACGAGCCGACGAACCACCTGGACGCCGATTCGATCAGCTGGCTGCGTGAATTCCTGAAGAACCACCAGGGCGGGCTGATCGTGATCAGCCACGACACCGGCCTGCTGGAGGCGACGGTCAACAAGGTCTTCCACCTGGACGCGAACCGCGCCGCCGTCGACATCTACAACATGAACTGGAAGCGCTACCTGCAGCAGCGCGAAACCGACGAGCGCGCCCGCAAGCGCGAACGTGCCAACGCGGAAAAGAAGGCGCAGGTCCTGCTGGACCAGGCCAATAAGATGCGGGCCAAGGCCACCAAGGCCGTCGCCGCCCAGAACATGGCCAAGCGCGCCGAACGGCTGCTCGACGGGCTGGACGCCGTGCGGGCCCAGGACAAGGTCGCGGCCCTGCGCTTCCCGGATCCCGCCCCCTGCGGCAAGACCCCGATGACGGCGGAAGGGCTCAGCAAGTCCTACGGTTCGCTGGAAATCTTCACGGATGTGGACCTCGCGATCGACCGCGGTTCCAAGGTGGTCATCCTCGGCCTCAACGGCGCCGGCAAGACGACCTTGCTGCGCATGCTGGCCGGCGTGGACACACCGGACACCGGCGAAGTCGTCCCGGGGCACGGGCTCAAGATCGGCTACTACGCCCAGGAGCACGACACTCTGGATACCGAACGCACCGTGCTGGAGAACATGCGGACCGCGGCGCCGGACCTGCAGGACACGCAAGTCCGGAACATCCTCGGTTCCTTCCTGTTCTCCGGGGACGACGTGAGCAAGCCGGCCGGCGTGCTCTCCGGCGGCGAGAAGACGCGGCTGGCGCTGGCCACGATCGTCGCGTCCTCGGCCAATGTGCTGCTGCTCGATGAGCCCACGAACAACCTGGACCCGGCCAGCCGCGCCGAAATCCTGGGCGCACTGCGGAACTACACCGGCGCCGTCGTCATGGTCAGCCACGACGAGGGAGCCGTTGAGGCGCTGAATCCGGAGCGCGTGGTCCTGCTGCCCGACGGCGTCGAGGACCTCTGGAACGAGGACTACCTGGACCTGGTCACCCTGGCCTAAGCGGCACCGGGTCAGTCGTCCTTGCTGAGCAGCGAGCCGTCCGTGCGGAAGCCCTGCGCATCGAGCAGCGCGTCCTCTTCCTCCTCGGCGGTGGGCCGGTTGCGCCTCCGCTTGGGCGCCGCCGTCCGCCGCGCCGGATTGGCTTCGTGGATTCCGTGCGCTTCGTCCTCCGCCTGCAGCTCGTCCATCCGTGCCTGCTGCCGGGCCGCGTAGCCGTAGCCCACGAAGAACAGCAGTCCGAAGGCATACCACTGCATCGAGTAGGACAGGTGCGGCCCTTCGTCGATCGCCGGCTTCGGAATCGCGACGGGCTGCGTTGCCGGCGCCGGATCCTCGCTAGCCATCATGCCGTAGGCGCCGGTGTAGACCGGGTAGTCCAGTTCGGCCGCATAGTCTTCCAGCCGGATGGAAGCCAGCTGTCCCTCCGGTGCTCCACGGTCGACAGCCGCTTCGCCGGGCTTCATGCGCACGACGACGGTCACGTCCCCCTCCGGGGGCGCCGGCACGTCGTCCGGGCGTCCGGCCTGGATGTTGCCAATGGGCAGCCAGCCGCGGTCAACGATCACGGCGGCACCCGATTCCAGCCTGAGCGGCACAAGGACTTCGTAGCCCGGGCGGCCGTTCAGGGGGCGGTTGCGGACGATCCGCTGCCTGGCGACGTCGTACTCGCCGCGCAGGGCGACCGGCGTCCACTCATCGGCCTCGGCCGCAGTCTCGAAGATCTGCGGCACCGTGGAGAACTCGACGGGCGCGCGGTCGTAATTGGATTCAATAGCGGAAATGACATCGCGGGCCTGCTCGCGGCGGTCCATCTGCCAGTTGCCCAGCAGCACGCAGACGGCCGCGAGCAGGACCACGAGGAGGAACCATCCGACCCATTTGCCGGTGAACAGGAAGCGGTAGGAACTCATTGGCCCTCCGCCGTTTCCGGGTTTTCGCCCGCAGAGGCCCCGAAGGCCTGAGTCGCGCGCCAGAGCCCGCGCTGTTCCAAGTATTCCTGGAGCCAGTCGCGGTGCTCGTCGCAGGCCAGCCAGGTCTTCCGGCGCTCAGGGGTGTGGATCTTCGGGTTGTTCCAGAGCAACTCCCAGGCCGCCGATGCGCGGCACCCCTTGCGCGAGCAGACCGGGGCAACCGCGATCGGCTGTCCGCTTCCGGACAGTTGGTCGAAAATACTCACGCTGCGTCTCCGTCTTTCCCGCGTTGATCCATCAGTCCCTCGCCGCCCGGCCCTTCTCTGCCCTGTCCCTCGTCGAACCAGGGCCGGCCCGGCGCACCCGCGCCGCCTGCAGTCTCGCCGCCGCTGTCCGCGTCGTCATCGACCACCTCGCCTGCGAGCACATCGGTCTCTTCCTCCTGCGGGCCCGTGCCGGCCTCGAGTTCGGCGGCCGGGGCCCGATCCAAAAGCGAGTCGCTGTGCTGCAGATTGCTCTGGTCGCTGCCGCTGTTCGCGATGACCACGGCGATCCACGGCAGGAACACGGCGCCGGCGATGAACGTCCAGCGCAGCCAGCCGTCCACGAAAAAGAACAGCAGGAGGCAGGCAAGACGGATGCTCATGGCGATGGTGTACTTGACCATCCGGCGCCGCATCTCGTCGGTATGGCCCTCCTGCGCGTCCGTAATGCTCTGGACGGCCTGATCATCGTTTGACTGCTTACTCATCACGCTCCAAAGAACCTCCCTCAATTCTCCCACGGCATCGGTCGATGAACGAACTTCTCCAAGGCCTGCGGATCCTGCGGCCGGGCTAGGATGCTCTAGGACAAAACAGCGTTTTCAACGGAGGTAAGTGTGAGCAACGAAGAGCAGGCGGGGCGCAGCGTCCTGGTGACCGGCGGTAACCGCGGCATCGGACTCGCTATCGCGCGCGCATTCCAGGCGAATGGCGACAAGGTGGCCATCACCTATCGCAGCGGCGACGTGCCCGAGGGGCTGCTGGGCGTCAAGGCGGACGTGACCGATGCCTCCTCGATCGACGCTGCCTTCACCGAAGTCGAAGCCGCCCACGGTCCGGTAGAGGTGCTGGTCGCCAATGCCGGCATCACGCGCGACACGCTCCTGCTGCGAATGAGCGAAGACGACTTCACCGACGTCATCGACACCAACCTGAGCGGCGCTTTCCGCGTCGTCAAGCGCGCGTCCAAGGGCATGATCCGGCTGCGCAAAGGCCGGGTCGTGCTGATTTCCTCCGTGGTCGGGCTCTACGGTTCTCCGGGGCAGATCAACTACGCCGCCTCCAAATCGGGCCTCGTCGGGATCGCCCGCTCGCTGACCCGCGAACTCGGTTCCCGCGGCATCACCGCCAACGTCGTCGCCCCGGGTTTCATCAATACCGACATGACGGCGGCACTCCCCGAGGACACGCAGAAGAGCTACCTCTCCAGTATCCCGGCAGGCCGCTTCGCCGAGCCGGAGGAAGTGGCCAACGTCGTGCGCTGGATCGCCAGCGACGAGGCCGCCTACATCTCCGGTGCGGTCATTCCGGTAGACGGCGGACTGGGAATGGGCCACTGACGGCATAACCGCTATTTGTCGCATTCGGACAAAGCTTGAGGCTCCGCAGGCTGGCAGTATGGTCTGCGGAGCCTTTTTCATTAGGTGATTTCTACAAACGCCACGACGACTAGGAGCAAGAATGGGTGCCTTGGACGGCAAAGCAGCAATTGTGACAGGATCCTCGCGCGGGGTCGGGGCCGCCGTGGCCGGACTGCTGGCGGCCGAGGGGGCCGGCGTCGTCGTCAACTACAGGCAGAAGGCACCCCGTGCCAATAAGGTCGTGGCCGGAATCGAAGCGGCCGGCGGCCGCGCCGTGGCCGTGGGCGCCGACCTGACTTCGCCCGAAGGGGCACAGTCCCTGGTCGACGCGGCCACCGAGAACTTCGGCGGGCTGGACCTGCTGGTCCTGAATGCCTCCGGCGGCATGGAATCGGGCCTCGGCGAGGACTACGCCATGCGGCTCAACCGCGATGCCCAGGTCAACATGCTCAGGGCCGCGGCGGCAGTCTTGCCCGCCGGGTCCCGGGTCGTGTTCGTCACCAGCCACCAGGCCCATTTCATCAACACGGTCCCCACGATGCCCGAGTACGAGCCGGTCGCACGGAGCAAGCGCGCCGGCGAGGATGCCCTGCGGGCGGAGCTGCCGGCGCTCGAAGAGAAGGGCATCAGCCTGGTCGTGGTTTCGGGCGACATGATCGAGGGAACCGTGACGGCGACGCTGCTGGACCGTGCTGCTCCCGGCGCCATCGAAGCCCGCCGCGAGGCCGCGGGCAAGCTCTACTCGGTCGAGGAATTCGCAGCGGAGATCGCGAAGATGGCCACCGCGGATGTGCCCTCCGGCCACACGGAACTAGTGGGCGGAGCCGAATGGTTCCAGCAGGCCCAGGCCTGATTCCGGCTTAGCAGGCCGCCCCGGTGGCCGCCGCCAGTGCATGGGCACGGGCGGCGGCCGCCGTCGTCTGCACCGCCCTGCCACCCCGCCATTCCCTTGCCCTTCGGATTGCGCTAAGATCACACGTTTAGCCGCACCAAAGGGAAGCTGTGCGGAGCTATCTTGGGGGGGAACAATGCGCCGTACCTGCGCAGCACTATGCGCCATGCTGGCGCTGGCCATATCCATGCTCTGCGGCGCACTGCCGTCCCAGGCGGCAGCGGCGGCCATCACGCTGAGCGACTATTCCGGGCCGGCCGGGACCACGGTCACCGTCACCGGTACAGGCTTCCCCAAGAAGACCGCGGGTACCGTGTCCGCCGGTACCGGCCAGCAGGCCTTCGCGACGTCCGCTTCGGGGTATTTCAAGACGTCCATCGTGATCCCCGAGGCCGCCGACGCTTCGCTGCGGATTGAGGCACGTGCGGGCGCTGCCGCCGCTTCGGCGATGTTCACGGTCACGTACAGCAGTCCCTCCGTGACCGAAGAGGAGCAACAGGTGGCGGCGCTCGACACGGCAGCCACCCTGCCCGGCATCAGCAGCGCGAGATTGCGCTTTGGCGTCGGCACGCCGGGAGGGCCGCTGGCGCAGGGCGAGCTGGATACCGTCGCCGCAATGTCGGGGGAAACCCCGTCCGTGATCTTGTCCTACAAAGACTTCCGGCAGGCGCCGCCGGTGGCCGAGCTCGAAGCGGTGCGGTCCCGCGGCGCGGTGACGCTGCTGACCTGGGAACCGTGGGCCTGGGGCGGCGGAACGGAGCAGCCCGCCTACTCCCTGGACCGGATCGCCGCCGGGGACTTCGACGCCTACCTGCGGCAGTGGGGCACCGCCCTCGCCCAATGGGGCCACCCCGTCTACCTGCGGTTCGGCCACGAGATGAACGGCAACTGGTACCCCTGGTCGGAGGGAGTCAACGGCAACGGCGCCGGCGACTATGCGGCGGCATGGCGGCACGTCCACGACGTCGTCAGCTCGACGGGAGCGGCCAACGTGCAGTGGGTGTGGAATCCCAATGTGCCCTACTGGGGGTCGACGCCGCTGGACGGGCTCTATCCCGGACCGGACTACGTCGACGCGGTGGCCCTGGACGGCTACAACTGGGGCACTTCTGCCGACTGGAGCAAATGGACCCAGCCGTGGGAGCTGTTCGCCGACGGCCTCGGCCAGGTCCGTTCCCTGGCTCCGGGCAAGCCCATCCTCATCGCGGAAACATCCTCGGCCGAACAGGGCGGCTCGAAAGCCGCATGGAACGCGGACCTGGTCTACTACCTGGCGCAGCAGCCGGACATCACTGCCGTGGTGTGGTTCCACTTCAACAAGGAAACCGACTGGCGGATCGACAGCAGCCAGAGCTCGGCGGACGCGCTCCGCGCGGCTCTGGCGGCGCGCCGCGGCTGACCTGCGGCCCGGTCCGGCACTCCTTCCGGATCAGACGCCTGCGAAGTACCGGACCACGTCCAGGTAGGGGATGTTGACGGCCGCGTCCGCTGCGTCCCGCACGGCGGGCTTAGCGTTGAAAGCCACGCCGAGACCGGCGGCGCCGAGCATATCCAGGTCATTGGCGCCGTCGCCGACCGCGATGGTCTGTGCCATGTCGATGTGCTCTGCCTTCGCCCAGGCGCGCAGCGAAGCCTCTTTCGCGGCGCGGTCCACGACGTCCCCCTCGACGACGCCGGTCAAGGCGCCGTCCGTGGTGCCCAGCAGGTTCGCATGCCAGTAGTCCAGCCTCAGCTCCGCGGCCAGCGGATCCAGGATCTGGCTGAACCCGCCGGAGACCACCCCGACGACGTGCCCGGCGTTGAGGAACGCCTCGACCAGTTCGGCGGCACCGTCGGTGAGTTCAACCGCACCGTGGACCTGGTCGATGACCTCCAGCGGCAGGTCGCGCAGGGTTCCGACCCGGGCATGCAGGCTCTCGGCAAAGTCCAGTTCGCCGCGCATCGCCGCATCGGTCAGCGCGGCGACCTCGTCCCGCTTCCCGGCGTGCTCCGCGAGCAGCTCGATGACCTCCTGCTTGATCAGCGTGGAATCCACATCCATGATCAGCAGCTTGCGCTTCGGGCCGGCCAGCTCGGCGGGCACGACCGCCGTGCCGATGGAGCTCGTGATGACCGGCTCGACCGCCGCCCGCAAGGCCAGCAGGCCGGACTCCGTGTCGCCGTCGTACCCCACGGCGTGCACCGTGGCCTGGAAACGGCCGTTGTCGAAGTTCTCCAGCTCCACAATGACGCCGCCCGCCGCTGAGAGGGCCTGCTGGACCGCCACCAGGTACTCGTCGGTGAGCTTGAGCCCGTAGGAGACAACGCGGAAGAGCGAAAGCATGCTGGAGAAGTCCTTCTCTGTCGGGCGCGCGGGGCGCCGGTGGAAATCAGCGGGGGCCAATCGCCGGGCCTGCGGCGTAGCGTTTGGCGAATGCTGCCTTTCTTAGCCTAGTGTCTAGAAGCATGAGTGATGTTCTTGAATTTGCCGGGGTCAGCGTTGTCCGCGGGCGGAAAACCCTGTTGGACAACGTGGACTGGCAAGTCAAGGAAGGCGAGCGTTGGGTCATCCTGGGCCCGAACGGCGCCGGGAAGACCACGCTGCTGCAGATCGCCGGTGCCCGGATGCACCCCACCCGCGGCGTAGCCGGGATCCTCGAAGAGGTCATGGGATCCGTGGACGTGTTCGAGCTCCGGCCGCGGATCGGCCTGGCCTCCGCGGCGCTGGCCAACCAGATTCCGGAGCAGGAAACGGTGCTGAACGTCGTCGTCACCGCCTCCTATGGCGTGACCGGCCGCTGGCGCGAGGCCTACGAGAAGCAGGACGAGCGCCGGGCGTTCCGGCTGCTGGACCAGTGGGGGATGTCCACCTTCCTCAACCGCCGCTTCGCCACTTTGAGCGAGGGCGAACGCAAGCGGGTGCAGATCGCCCGCGCACTGATGGCGGACCCGGAGCTGCTGCTGCTCGACGAGCCGGGCGCGGGTCTTGACCTTGCCGGCCGCGAGGACCTGGTCCACCGGCTGAGCCAGCTCGCAGCTGACGAGGACTCTCCGGCGCTGGTGCTCGTGACGCACCATCTGGAAGAGGTGCCCCCGGGTTTCACCCACGCCATGCTGCTGCGCGAAGGCGGCGTGGTGGCGCAGGGGCCCATCGACGAGGTGCTCACCGAAGAGAACCTCAGCACGGCCTTCGACATGCCACTTGAGGTCAAGAACGACGGCGGCCGGTACACGGCCGTTGCGCGCCGCGCCTGAGCCGGTACTGACTCTATGGACTTAGTCCAGGCGCTTATTATTGCCCTGGCCGGGCTCTGGGCCGGCACCATCAACAGCATCGTCGGCTCCGGCACGCTCGTCACGTTCCCCGTCCTGGTGGCGCTCGGCGTACCTCCGGTGACCGCGACGATTTCCAACGCGATGGGCCTGATCGCGGGCAACTTCGGCGGAGTGTACGGTTACCGGCGGGAGCTGCGCGGGCTGGGCGGAACGCTCAAGGTGCTGCTGCCGGCGTCGCTGCTCGGCGGCATCACCGGTGCGGCGCTGCTGCTGAACCTGCCGGAGGAAGTCTTCGGCATTGCCGCGCCCTTCCTGATCGTGCTGGCGCTGGTGTTCGTCATCTTCCAGCCCAAGCTGCAGGCCTGGGTGCGGGAGCGGCAGGCCGCGCAGGCACGGACCCGGAGCCAGCCGCTGGTGCTGCTGTTCCTGATCTACTTCGCCGGCGTCTACGGCGGCTACTTTGTCGCGGCCCAGGGCATCCTGCTCGTCGGGATCCTCGGCATCTTCCTGCACGGCACGCTGCAGCAGGCCAACGCGGTCAAGAACGTGCTGGTGCTCGGCGTGAACATCATCGCCGGCATCTCCTACATGATCTTCGCGTTCGACCGCATCAACTGGATGATCGTGCTGGTGATCGCCGTGAGCTCGCTGGCCGGCGCGCTGATCGGCACGTCGGTGGGCCGGCGCCTGAAGCCGGTGGTCCTGCGCGGCATCATCGTCGCCCTCGGCCTCGTGGCACTCTTC
This sequence comes from Arthrobacter mangrovi, assembly GCF_026011795.1. Taxonomy (GTDB): domain Bacteria; phylum Actinomycetota; class Actinomycetes; order Actinomycetales; family Micrococcaceae; genus Crystallibacter; species Crystallibacter mangrovi. The sequence continues at coordinate 8,791 of NZ_BRVS01000007.1, forward strand.
GTCATGGTCTCGGAACTCGTGGCATGAACCTGCACTACCTTGAGACCGCGGATGATCCGCTGGTCGCCGACTACACGCAGCTGACGGACACCGCCCTGCGGCGGCGCCGCGAGCCGGCCGAGGGGATGTACATTGCGGAGAGCTCTAAGGTGCTGCGCCGGGCCATCGATGCGGGCCACCGGCCGAGGTCGTTCTTCCTCGCCGAAAAGTGGCTCGAGGACCTGCGCGATGTCATCGGCCTCTTCCCGGAGGTGCCCGTCTTCGTCGGCACCCCGGAGGTGCTTGAAGCAATCACCGGTTTCCACCTGCACCGCGGCGCCATGGCCGCCATGCACCGCCCGGCGCCGCGCGATCCCGCGGAGGTAGTGGCCGGCGCGCGCCGCGTCGCGGTACTGGAGGACATCGTGGACCACACCAACGTCGGCGCGATCTTCCGCTCGGCCGCCGCGATGGGCATGGACGCCGTCCTGATCAGCCCCCGCTGCGCGGACCCGCTGTACCGCCGCAGCATCCGGGTCAGCATGGGCACGGTCTTCCAGATCCCGTGGGCGCGCCTGCCGGAATGGCCCGGGGGACTACGCGTCCTCAAGGAGCAGGGATTTACGACGGCGGCGCTTGAGCTGACCGAGGATGCCATCACCTTGGATGAACTTGAGTCCCGGACGTTCGGCCGGCTGGCCCTCATCCTCGGAACCGAGGGCGCCGGCATGCTGCCGGAGACCCTGGGGCAAGTCGACCTGAAGGTGATGATCCCGATGCGCGCCGGCGTGGACTCGCTGAACGTGGCGGCCGCCAGCGCCGTGGCCTTCTGGGCATGCCGCCCCAAGGTTTCAGGCATCGGCGGCTGATGAGGTAGGATGGGTTGCTGGCCTGCCATGGGCCAACCGTTTTCCATCCCTTAAAGCCGCTGGCAAAATCCAGGGGCGTGTTCAAAGGATTCCACATGAAGTCTGATATCCACCCGGCATACGCCCCGGTTGTCTTCCGCGACCTTGCCTCCGGCGTTTCCTTCCTGACCAAGTCCACCGTTGGCTCCAGCAAGACTGTTGAGTGGGAAGACGGCAACACCTACCCGCTGATCGAGGTTGAAATCTCCTCCGAGTCGCACCCGTTCTACACCGGTAAGCAGCGCATCATGGACACCGCCGGCCGTGTCGAGCGCTTCAACGCCCGCTTCAAGGGCTTCGGCAAGAAGTAACTTCTTCGCCCGCAGATTTGAGCGACGGCGGTCCGCACCAGTCCACGCTGGTGCGGACCGCCGCTTTTTAACCCGCGTGCCACGCGGTGGTATGACTGAAGAGCCGGCGGCGTTCGTCCGCGGCACATAGCAGACTGGCAAGGAGTTCGGAATGTCCGGTCACCGGCACGGTGAATACAAGGTCCACGGCGGCAAGCTCGTCGTGGTCGACCTCGACGAGGAGTCGGGCCGGCTGGCCAACGTCTCCGTCAGCGGCGATTTTTTCCTCGAACCGGACGAGGCCCTGCACGACATCAACGCCGCGCTGAACGGCATGCCCGCCGACGGGTCCCATGCCGACTATGCGGCTGCCGTCGATGCCGCCCTGGGTTCCGACGTGGTGCTCTTCGGATTTTCCGCCCACGCGGTGGCCACTGCGGTGCGCCGGGCCTTGGCCAAGGCCACCGGCTGGCGGGACCATGACTGGCAGCTGATCGGTCCGCAGGTGCTGCCGATCCACCTCAACGTGGCCCTTGACGAGGTGCTGACCCGCCGCGTGGGGGAGGGCAAGCGCCCGCCGACCATGCGGATCTGGGACTGGGACGAGCCCTCCGTCGTGATCGGCAGCTTCCAGTCGGTCAGGAACGAAGTGGACGCCGACGGCGCCGAACGCCACGGCGTGACCGTGGTACGCAGGATCACCGGCGGCGGGGCGATGTTCATGGAACACGGCAACGCCATCACGTATTCGCTCTACCTTCCGCAGACCCTTGTGGACGGCCTGTCGTTCGAAGCGTCCTACGCGTTCCTGGACACGTGGACCATGGCAGCACTGGAAAAGGTAGGGGTGGAGGCCTTCTACCAGCCGCTGAACGATATAGCGACGCCGCAGGGCAAGATCGGGGGCGCTGCCCAGAAACGACTGGGCAACGGCGCCATGCTGCACCACGTGACGATGTCCTACGACATCGATGCGGACAAGATGACCGACGTCCTGCGGATCGGGAAGGAAAAGATTTCGGACAAGGGGATCACCAGCGCGAAGAAGCGCGTCGATCCGCTGCGGCGCCAGACCGGCCTGGACCGGGAATCCATCATCGGCACCATGATGGCCACGTTCCGCGACCGCTACGGCGCTTCGGACTCTGCCATCACCGACGAGGAGTTCGCCGCCGCCCGCGATCTGGTCGAGGCCAAGTTCGCCACCGGGGAGTGGCTGCACCGGGTGCCGTAGCGCGCCCGCTTACACATCGTCTTCAAGCGCTTCCGTCCGTTCGTCGATGAAGGTCCGCAGCGTCGCGGCCTGCTCCGCCAGGTCCTCCGCGGTGACGCCGTCGCTGGACGGCACCGCGGACGCGATCTCGTCCAAAAGCTCGGTCGCGGTTCCGTCCCCGTACATCCGGTCGTAAAGGTCTGCATAGGCGGCCTCGTAGGCGGGCCGGAAAGCCTCCGATGCCAGGAACCGCTCCTTCAGCTCGTTGCCTCCCCGGCCGCCCCCTCCCGCCATCCGGCCGGCCATACCGCCGCCGTATTCGTTGGCGGCGGACGCAGCGGCCGGATCGCTGGCGGGGTCGGAGCCTCCCGGGGGTGTCCCGGGGTCACCGTTCTGCCCTGGCGGCACGGCTCCGCCGCCCCCTCCGATGGAGAGCTGGTCATCGGGGGACGCCGCGGCGTCCCCTGTCATGGCGAGGTTCAGATCCCACGAAATGACCGAAATCTTCTTCGACTCCAGGTCGTACCAGAGGTAATAGTTCCGGCCCGGTCCGGCCATGTCGTCGCCGTTCACCAGGAGGTTCATGGTGGCGGTGTAGCGGGCAAAGGATCCGATATCCACCCAGTCGGCCAATTCGGCGTCGAACTCCTCATCGCTGGCTTCGGAGAGCCACTTGAGGAAGTCGACGACGGGCTGCACGTCTTCGCTGCCCTCGGCGTTAAGTTGCTTGAACTGCTCTTCATAAGTCGCCAGGTCGTCGCCCTGGTACCTGAAGCTGGATTCCGCGTCCGCTTTGTAGAGCACGCCGGCTGTGCCGAAAAGGGAATCGGCGTAGGTTTCGTCGGGGTTCTCCACCAGCAGCCGCGTCTGGGTCGGGCTGCCGTTCACGGAATACGTGGAGTAGGCGAACCGCTGCGTTGCTTGGCCGCTGGCCGCCGTCAGGGCCAGGGCAAGGGCCTCGTTGAGGGCCGGTGAACCGGGCCGCAGGGCGAGCTGCGTGAGGCCCTGGTACGTCTGGCCGTCCGTGTACTTGTCGAAGTCGATGAGCAGCGGGAGCGACTCGGGAACGTCGGAGGAGATTTCCATGGTGTTTGAGGTGTTCGCGTTTCCGGCCATCCGGGCGCCCCCGCCGCTGAGGCTGCGCAAGGTCGAATTGCCCTTGAGCCGCACGCCCACGTTGGGCACCACGGTCCCATCGATGGTGATGTCGGCCTGGATCCAGTCCTTGGCCCCGTCCGCTTCGTAGGCAGCGACCATGTCGGCGTAGTCGGATTCCTCCCAGGCGACGCTGATCCGGTGGGACACGCCGTCAGCAAAGAAGGCGTCCCTGGCAGCCGCGGAACCACCGTCCGCCGCGTCGGACCCGGAGCCGGTGGACGATGGCGCAGCTGATGTCCCCGCCGCCGGGGCGTCTGTCGCCGCCCCGGTGCCGCACCCGGACAAGGCCAGCGTGAGGGCAAGGGCGGATGCCGAAAGAATTGTGCCGGGGAAACGTCGCATGGGTCCTTCTAAGCTCGCCGAATGGATGCCTCCCAGCTTCGCGCTTAGAGCTGTGCCGTTTCTGTGCCCGGACCATGCGCGGGGTATGACCCGATCCCGCGGCTTTTCCGGAACCTGGAGCAGGTCCGGGCCGCACGGCCCGCCGAAGGCGCGGGGCCCCTTATTTTGCTGCGGCCTGCTGCGCCCTCAGTGCGCGGAGCAGATGGTCCTGCTGCTCGACGACGATGCGCCGGAGTGCCGCCGGGGCATGGGGATGCCGCCCGAGCCACTCATCGGTGCGGACGACGACGGGATGCAGTTCGGGCGCCTGGCTCTCGGCCAGGTCCTGCTGCAGGGGATACAGGCCGCGGACGACCCGGCTGGCCAGCTCGATGCTCTGCCGCTGCCACACGTCCTCGATGCCCTGGAAGTACTGCTCGGCGTAGGGCGCCAGCAGCCCGTGCCCGGCGGCCGTGAAGCCGTCGATCGTCGCGTCCAGCAGCTCATTGGACAGCTGCGAACCGGCAACGGCGTCCTGCCAGGCTTTGGCCTTGACCGCCGGATCGGGGCGGGCGCCCATGGCGGCCGTGAAGCCGGCGCGTCCCGACGCCGTCAGGTCCCGCTCCAGCTCCGCCTCGAGCCGGGAGGGGTCGGCATGGCCGGTCGCCGCCAGCGCCTGCCACAGCCGCCAGCGGAGGTCCGCATCCATGGCCAAGCCCTCGGGTACCGAGGAGCCGTCCAGCAACGCGGCGAGGTAGTCCGCACCGGCCGGATCGGCCCGGGCGACGGCCGCCAGGCAGCGGGCCCACGCCAGCTGGTGGTCGCTTCCCGGCTCCGCAGCCTCCAGCTGCGCGCGCAGGAACATGGCGGTGCGACGCCGAAGGCGGTCCCGCTCCGAGGCCGGCGCATAGCGTTCCAGGGCGGTCCGTGCACAGTCCAAGAGCATCTGCAGGACGCCGTTGTCCGTCTCCGACCGGGCGAAGCGTTCCACGGCCGCCAGGTAGGATTCCGCGTCGAGGAGGCCGTCGCGCGCCATGTCCCACAGCGTTGACCAGCACAGTGCCCGGGCCAGCGGATCCGCCACCCGGTCCAGCGAGGCGAGCACGGTCTGCAGGGAGCGCGGATCGAACCGGACTTTGACGTAGCTGAGGTCCTCGTCGTTCACCAGCAGGAGCGCCGGTTCGGGGCGTCCGGCGAGCCCGGGCACTTCGGTGACGCGCCCGGCGACGTCCAGCTCCACGGAGCCGGAGCGCACCAGCGCGCCCTCGGCATCGAAGTCGTAGAGGCCCACGCGCAGCCGGTGCGGCCGCTCCGCGGGTAGTCCCGTAACCGGATCCGTGGCTTCCTGGACCAGGCGTACGGCAGCAAGCCTCCCGCCGTCGTACTCGAGTTCCGGGGTGATGGCGGAAATTCCGGAGGTCTGCAGCCAGGCCGCCGCCCACCCGCCCATGTCGCGGCCGGAGGCGCCGCTGATCACTGCCAGGAAGTCGGCCAGGGAGGTGTTGGCGTATTCGTGCTGCCGGAAGTAGCGGCGCGCCGCCGCGGTGAAGGCGTCCGCGCCGACGTACGCCACCAGCTGCTTGAGCACCGAGGCGCCCTTGGCGTAGGTGATGCCGTCGAAGTTCTGCTTGGCAGCCTCCAGGTCCACGATGTCGGCAACGATCGGATGCGTGGTCGGCAGCTGGTCCTGCACGTAGGCCCAGGCCTTGCGGCGGTTGGCGAAGGTGACCCACGCGTTCGTGAACTCGGTGGCCTCGACCAGGGCCAGGGAACCCATGTAGTCCGCGAAAGACTCCTTGAGCCACAGGTCGTCCCACCACGACATCGTGACCAGGTCCCCGAACCACATGTGGGCCATTTCGTGCATGATCGTGTTGGCCCGTGCCTGGTACTGGGCAACCGTGGCGCGCGAGGTGAACACGTACTTCTCGGTGAAGGTGACCAGGCCGGGGTTCTCCATGGCGCCGAGGTTGTATTCCGGCACGAACGCCTGCTCGTACTTGCCGAAGGGGTAGGGGTACTCGAACAGGTCGTGGAAGAAGTCCAGCCCCTGCTTGGTGGTGGCGAAGATCCGGTCCGCGTCGAAGGCGTCCGCCAGCGCGGCGCGGCAGAAGGCGCCCAGCGGGACCTGCAGCCCGCTCCCGTCCGGAAGCGTCCGCTCCCAGCTGTCCTGTGCCCGGTGGTACGGCCCGGCCAGCACGGTGGTGATGTAGGTGGAGATCCGGGCCGTCGGCTCGAAGCGGCTCACCAGAAAACCGGGCGCGCCGGGCAGCTCCTCCACCGAGGCAAGCGGGGCATTGGAAGCGACCTGCCAGCCCGAGGGAGCCGTAATGGTGAAGGTGAAGACGCCCTTCAGGTCCGGCTGCTCGAAGTTCGCGAACACCCGGCGCGCGTCCGCCGGCTCGTACTGGGTGTAGAGGTAGGTCTTGCCGTCCGCGGGATCCGTGAACCGGTGCAGGCCCTCGCCGCTGCGGCTGTACAGCGCGGTGCCGGCCACGGTCGCCCGGTTCCGCCGTTGCAGTCCCGGCAGCCGGATCCGCGACCCATCCACAACGGCGGCGGGATCCAGCCGCTCGCCGTTCAGGACCACGGATTCGACGCCGCCGTGGATGAAGTCCAGGAAGGTTTCGGCGCCGGGGGAGCTGCAGCTGAAGTCGATGACGGTCTTCGAGGCGTAGCCCGGGATGTCCGGGTCTTCCGCGGACCGGAGGTCGAGGCTGACGTCGTAGCTGTCCACGTCAATCAGTTCCGACCGCGTCCGTGCCTCGGCGCGGCTAAGGTTCCCATGAGTCACCCGGCCCATTCAACCACGCCCCCGCTGCGCACGCCGGACGCTCAGCCGACGATGAGCCGCGCCGCGCCCAGCCCCAGGGCGGCGATCAGCAGCCAGGCCAGCAGGGCGACGGCCAGCGAGGCGACGGAACCGCGCGCCAGTTCGCGCACCCGAATGCCCGTTCCGAGGCCGAACAATGCCATCGCCAGCAGCCAGTCCTGCAGCATTGCGGCCGCGTCCAGCACATCCGGGGGCAGCCAGCCGGAGCTGCCCAGCAGGACCATCGCCGCGAAGCCGGCAATGAACAGCGGCACCAGCGGCGGCCGTCCGGCATCCTGCGCGGTGCTGCGGCGGTGCCAGGCCACCCCGGCCACAATCGGTGCCAGCAGCAGCACGCGCGCCAGCTTAACGACGACGGCGGCCGCCAGCGCCACGGTCCCGGCGGTCTGCGCCGTGGCCACCACCTGGCCGACGTCGTGGACGGAGCTGCCTACCCAGACGCCGAAGAGCTCCGCCGGCAGGTCCGCCGCAACCATGATGGCCGGCAGGACAGCGATGGCCAGCGACCCGCACAGCGTCACCAGGGCCACGGGCACGGCGACGTCCTGCCCCCGGCTCCCGCGGGCCGCCGCGACCGCACCGATGGCGGAGACACCGCAGATCGAGAAGCCCGCGGCCAGCAGCAGGGGCTGGTCGCCGCCCAGCCTGAAGGCGCGGGCGAGCAGGTAGGTCCCCGCGAAGGCCGCAGCGACCACGCCTGCGATCAGCAGGAGGCCCCCGACGCCCAGCTGCGCCAGCGCCCCCAGCGACAGCTTCAGGCCCAGCAGGACGATCCCGGTCCGGAGCAGTGTCCGGGCGGAAAACGCGAGGCCGGGCCGTGCCGTCCCGCCCGCGGCCGCCCGCAGGCCGGGCAGGTTGGCCACCAGGACGCCCAGTACCACGGCAAAGCTCATGGCCGGCACGGCCGGCAGGAGCAGGTGGGCGGCATAGGCAGCAGCCGCCGCGGCTACGGCCAGCAGCAGGCCCGGGAGCAGCGGCAGCCACCGCCCGGCGCCGCGTTCGGCAGCCCGGGGCACCGGGTCGGAAGGAACGGAACTGGTCTCAGGCACAGAAGCTACTGTGCCGTACGGCACGCGCAACACGCTATCGGCGCGTAAAAGTGGGCACGGAAAGCCCGGACGTGAAACGCTTTGGGCTATGTCGGATCTGTTTGCGGACTACGCCCATGCCGCCACACGCAGCACTGCCTACGACGAAATGTTCGGCGCCGGCCAAGTGCCGCGTGCGGAGTATGCACAGGTGGCCTCCACGCTGGGCGAGTTGACCCTGGCGGACGTCACGGCCCGGGCCGACTCCATGGCGCGCACCTTCCTCGACCGCGGCGTGACGTTCGACTTTGCCGGCGAGGAGCGGCCGTTTCCCATCGACCTGGTGCCGCGGATCATCTCCGCCGACACCTGGCAGGTGCTCGAACATGGCGTATCGCAGCGCGTGCGTGCCCTGGAAGCCTTCCTGGACGACGTCTACGACCGGATGTCCGCGGTGTCCGACGGCGTGGTGCCGCGCAGCCTGATCACCTCCAGCGACCATTTCCACCGGCAGGTGTCCGGCTTCGATCCCGCCGGCGGAGTCCGGATCCATGTCTCCGGCATCGACCTGGTCCGGGACGAAGCCGGCACGTTCCGGGTGCTCGAGGACAATGTCCGCGTGCCGAGCGGCGTCAGCTACGTGATCGAGAACCGGCGGGCCATGGCCAAGGGCCTGCCCGAGGCCTTCGGCCAGCAGCCGGTGCGTCCGGTGGACGACTACCCCCGTCGCCTGCTGACGGCCCTGCGCAAGACCGCACCCTCCGGCGCGGAGGACCCGACCGTCGTCGTACTCACCCCCGGCGTCTACAACAGCGCGTACTTCGAACACACCCTGCTGGCGGGCCTGATGGGCGTGGAGCTGGTGGAGGGACGCGACCTCATCTGCCGCGCGAACCGCGTCTATATGCGGACGACGGCGGGGGAGCAGCGCGTGGACGTGATCTACAAGCGGATCGACGACGAGTTCCTGGACCCGCAGCAGTTCCGCTCGGACTCGGTGCTCGGGTGCCCGGGCATCGTCAACGCCGCCCGCGCCGGCAACGTCACGATCGCCAACGCGATCGGCAACGGCGTGGCGGACGACAAACTGGTCTACAGCTACGTTCCGGACCTCATCCGGTACTACCTCGGCGAGGAACCCGTCGTGCCCAACGTGGACACCTTCCGGTTGGAGGATCCGCAGGCGCGCGAGGAGGTGATGGACCGCCTGGAGGAACTGGTGGTCAAGCCCGTGGCCGGCTCCGGGGGCAAGGGCCTGGTCATCGGTCCGGCGGCCTCGAAGGCGGAGCTGGAGGAACTGCGCGCCAAGGTCCTCCAGGACCCGCGCGGCTGGATCGCGCAGCCGGTGCTGCAGCTCTCCACGGTCCCCACCATGTCCGGCGGCCAGTTCAGCCCGCGGCACGTGGACCTGCGTCCGTTCGCCATCAACGACGGCGACGACGTCTGGGTGCTGCCCGGCGGCCTGACCCGCGTGGCGCTGAAAGAAGGCTCGTTGATCGTCAACTCCAGCCAGGGCGGCGGGTCCAAGGACACCTGGGTGCTGGCGGACGACTCCGCGCAGCTGGCCCGGCAGACCGCCGAGGCAGACGTCGCCGTTGCCCCCGTCCAGTCCACCGCCTGGCCGGTGGACCCCGAACCGCGGCACGAGCCGGAACAGTGAGAGAATGCTCCATGCCCTTTGAAGGAGGTCCGAACCGATGCTGAGCCGCATCGCCGAATCCCTGTTCTGGATCGGCCGCTACGTTGAGCGGGCCGACGGCACCGCCCGTATCCTGGACGTCAACCTGGAGCGGCTGAACCAGCTGCCCACCGCCGAGCAGGCGCTCGTCTCCCGGCAGTTGCTGGGAGTGATGGGAGCGGTGCCGGACGGGCCGGACTTCGGGATGGGGGACCTGCTGAACAGGCTCGCCTTCGACCGCGGCACGACCACCTCGATTGCCGGCGCCCTGGGCGCGGCCCGCGAGAACGCCCGCCGGGCCCGCGAGACCGTCTCCTCCAGCCTCTGGGAGGGCCTGAACACCACCTGGTACGGCCTGAACCAGCACCGGAAAGACGTGGTCGGGACCTACCGGTTCTGCCACTGGGTGCTTGAGCGCACGGCCATGATCAAGGGCTTGTCGGACACCACCATGAGCCACGATGAGAGCTGGCAGTTCCTGGCGCTCGGCCGCAGCCTGGAGCGGGCGGACATGACGGCCCGGATGCTGTCCACCCAAGGCGTTTTGTCCGCCGGGCTTTCCTGGGTCAACATGCTGCGCTGTGCCGGTGCCTACGAGGCCTTCCTGCGCACCCGCCGGGGGGCCGCCGGCGAAGAGCAGGCGGCGGAGTTCCTGCTGCTGGACCGGCTGTTCCCGAGGTCCATCGTCTATGCGCTGAGCGACGCCGAGCGCGCCCTGGAACGGCTGGATCCGTCCTACCGCCGCATCGGCTTCATCACCGACGCACGGCGGATTGTCGGGCAGGCCCGCAGCTTCCTCGAGTTCCACCAGCCCGCCGATCTGCTCGCGGAACTGCCGGCGCACATGGACCGGGTGCAGAGATCGTGCGCCCAGGCCTCGGACGCGGTGACCCGGACGTACTTTGCCCAACCGATCGACTTGTCCTGGGTAGGAGAGGTTTCATGACCCGGCTGCGCATTGAGCACCGAACCGGCTATAGCTACGACAGCAACGTCATGCTGTCCTACAACGAGGCGCGCATGACGCCGCTGACCGACCCGCACCAAGTCGTGCTCGAGTCCGCCCTGACGGTCAGTCCCGCGCAGGCGTTCATCATGCACTACCGGGACTACTGGGGCACCCGCGTGACGGCGTTCGACATGCAGGTCCCGCACGACTACCTCGAAGTCGTCTCCGAGAGCACCGTCGAGGTCCACCGTGCGGAGAAGGTTCCGTCCGCCGAGGAGCTCGCCGGCTGGGAGGTGCTGCGTTCCGCCGCCGTCGTCAATGACTTCTCGGACTGGCTGCCGCAGACCCGGCTCAGCGATCCGGGCCCCGACGTGCGCCAGCTGGTGAAGTCGATGACGGAGGGGCTGGCCCCGCATGAGGCCGCGCACGCCATCATGGGCTGGCTCAAGGCCGAGGTCCAGTACGTCCCCGGCGTGACCGGCGTGCAGTCGAACGCGGAGGAGGTCTGGTCGCACCGCAAGGGGGTCTGCCAGGACCTGGCCCATCTGGGCATCGGCGCCCTGCGGAGCATCGGGATCCCCGCCCGCTACGTCTCCGGCTACCTGCATCCCAAGCCGCAGGCTGCCATCGGCGAGAAAGTCGCCGGCGAATCGCATGCCTGGCTGCAATGGTGGGACGGCGAGTGGCGGGGCTGGGACCCGACGAATACCGGCCCGGTCACCGATTTCCACGTCTCCGTGGCCAAGGGCCGGGACTACCGCGACGTCTCGCCGCTGCGGGGCGTGCTGTCCGGCGGAGGCAAATCGAAGCTGAAGGTCCGGGTCGAGGTCACCCGCCTCGCCTGACCGGGCGTTCGAACAAATTCAGGGCCTTGTAGCTCAAGCTACAAGGCCCTGAATTTGTCTAGGACAATGCCCGCTAAGGCAGCAGGACTTCCTGGCCCTTGCTGAGCACGGTGAGCCCGGAGTCCGTGACGGTGAAGCCCCGGGCACGGTCCAGTTCCGGGTCCAGGCCGATGGTGGCGCCCGCGGGAACACGCACGTTCTTGTCCAGGATGGCCCGGCGGACCTTGGCGCCCTCGCCGATGGACACCTTGTCCATCAGGACGCTGTCCGCCACGTCCGCTCCTTCGGAGACGAAGACGTTCGTCGCCAGGACCGAGCCGCTGACGCTGCCGCCGGACACCACCACTCCCGGAGAGAGGATGGAGTCGAGGGCGGTCCCGTCGCGGCCGCTGATGCCGCGGACCAGCTTGGCGGGCGGGGAGACCGACTGGCGCGTGTAGATCGGCCATTCCAGGTTGTAGAGGTTGAAGGCAGGCATTGGCCGGATAAGGTCCATGTGCGCGTCGTAGTAGGAGTCCAGCGTGCCGACGTCGCGCCAGTACTGCTTGTCGGCCCCGGTTGAGCCCGGGACATCGTTGGAGGTGAAGTCGTAGACGGCGGCCTCACCGCGGTTGACGAAATAGGGGATGATGTCGCCCCCCATGTCGTGGTGCGTGTCCAGGCGTTCGGCGTCGGCTTCCAGTGCCTCGAGCAGGGCGTCGGTCGTGAAGACGTAGTTCCCCATCGATGCCAGGAAGCTCTCCGGGTCGTCCGGCAGCCCTGCCGTGGTCTCGGGCTTCTCGACGAAGGCCCGGATCCGGGTGGGGCTCTCGGGATCCGTCTCGATCACGCCGAACTGGTCCGCCAGCTTCAGCGGCTGGCGGACGGCGGCCACGGAGGCGGCCGCTCCGGAGGCGACATGGTCCGCGACCATCTGCGAGAAGTCCATGCGGTACACGTGGTCCGCGCCGATAACGACGACGATGTCCGGCTCTTCGTCGTGGATCAGGTTCAGCGACTGGTAGATGGCATTGGCACTGCCCAGGAACCAGCTCTTGCCGCGGCGCTGCTGGGCAGGCACCGAGGCCACGTAGTTGCCCAGCGCCGCGGAGAGGCGCCAGGTCTCGGAGATATGCCGGTCCAGGCTGTGCGACTTGTACTGCGTCAGCACGACGATCTTCAGGTAGTGCGAATTGACCAGGTTCGAGAGTGCGAAGTCGATCAGCCGGTAGCTGCCGGCGAAAGGAACCGCCGGTTTCGCCCGGTCCGCCGTCAGCGGCATCAGCCGCTTGCCCTCGCCGCCGGCCAAGACTACGGCAAGAACTTTCTTCTGTGGCATTCTCTTTCCCCCATCCGGTGGTACCCGTCTGTGAACGAACTATGAAGTCCCCCCGCTGATCAGACTAGAGGAGATGGGCGGCGTGGACTACGTTTGGTTGCGTGCGGATTGACATTGTGACGAAGGAATTTCCCCCGGAGATCTACGGCGGGGCTGGGGTGCACGTAGCTGAACTCAGCCGCGTCCTGGCCGGCAAGGTGGACCTGAACATCCATGCCTTCGGAAAGGAAAGGCCCGCGGACTTCCACGGCGCGTCGGTACGCAGCTACGCCGTACCGGCCGGCCTGGACGATGCGAATCCCGCAGTGCAGACCCTCGGCGTGGACCTGGAAATCCTGTCCGGGATCGAAGGCGCCGATCTGGTGCATTCCCACACCTGGTATGCGAACATGGCCGGCCACCTGGCGGGCCTGCTGCACGGCATTCCCCACGTCCTGAGCGCTCACTCCCTGGAACCGCTACGGCCGTGGAAGGCCGAGCAGCTTGGCGGCGGGTACGCCCTGTCGTCCTGGGTCGAGCGGACAGCTTACGAAGCCGCGGCTGCGATTATCGCCGTGTCCCACGGCATGCGCGCCGACATCCTCCGCTGCTACCCGCAGGTGGATCCGGACAAGGTGAAGGTCGTCCACAACGGAATCGACGTCGCCTTGTGGCAGCGCGATGACAACGACGACGCGGTCCGCGCCCTGGGCATCGACCCGGAACGCCCGTCCGTGGTGTTCGTGGGACGCAATACCCGCCAGAAGGGTGTGCCGTACCTGCTCCGGGCCGCCGACCAGTTGCCCCCGGAAGTCCAGCTCGTGCTCTGCCTGGGGGCCGCCGACACTCCGGAGCTGGCGGCCGAAACCAGCCGGCTGATCGACGGGCTGAAGTCCCGGCGCGACGGCGTGGTGCTGATCGAGCGGATGCTCCCGCGCAACGAGCTGATCCAGGTGCTCAGCCACGCCACCGCGTTCGCCTGCCCCTCTGTGTATGAACCGCTGGGCATCGTCAACCTCGAGGCCATGGCCTGCGGTGCCGCCGTCGTCGCCAGCGCCACCGGCGGCATCCCGGAGGTCGTGGAGGACGGGGTAACCGGAACGCTGGTTCCGCTCGAACAGGTCCAGGACGGCACCGGTACGCCGCTGGATCCGGAGAAGTTCGTGAACGACTTCGCTGCCGCTTTGACGGCCACCGTTACGGACCCGGCCTTGGCGAAGCGCCAGGGTGAGGCGGGCCGGCGGCGGGCCGAAGAGCACTTCTCCTGGACCTCCATTGCCGAGAGCACGCTCGAGGTCTACCGCGGAGTGCTGAAGCAGGCCTAGCTGCCGCAGCAGCGGCTGGCGGGCCGACCCGGGCCGCCAGCCGCTGCTTCCGTTCTGCTAGCCGCCGGCGCCGGCACGCGCCTGCTTTTCCGGCACGGGGGCCGTTCCTTCGGCGCGCAGGGCGGCGGCATAGGCGGCCGCTTCCTCCTGCCGCCTGCGTTCCGCCCCGCTGGCGATCGGTGCACGCAGGTGCTCCGGTCCGTAGCCAAAGGCGTCCACCAGGTCTTGGGCGAAGGGGCGCAGCCGCAGCAGCAGGCGGTGGATGTAGTCGCCTAGTGTCTTGGCGCGCTGTGCGGACAGCCGCCCGTGCATCAGGTACCAGGCCAGGTTTTTCTCCACCAGCCCCAGCCCGAAGAGATCCCGGACCCACGTCATGATCTGGCGCGTGTCGCCGTCGTCGATTGACGGCAGGGCGCGGGTGAACGCCTCCCACTGCAGCAGCTCGGCATGGGCCTTGGCCGCCTCGATCAGGTCGTGCTGGCGCGAGTTGAACAGCGCGGCGGCCTCGGACTGCGGCAGCCTGCTCGCGCGCTTGAGGTCCGCGGCGATGTCCCGGACCATCGAGGAAACCCGGTCGGTCAGCAGTTGGCGCTGCGTGTCCTCGTCCTTCAGGTATGTCGCGGACTTCCGCACGGAACCGGTGTCCGCGAAGGTCTGGGCCACCTGGCGCAGCCCGGTACGGTGCAGGGTGGCATCTGCGGCCTGGGACGCGACCCAGCGGGCCAGGGCGCCGAAGTCGGCATTGCGGAACTCCTTGGCGTAATCAGCCAGCAGGCGCTTGGCCACCAGTTGCAGCAGCACGTTGTTGTCGCCCTCGAAGGTCGCGTAGACATCCAGGTCCGCACGCAGCGAGGTGAACCGGTTTTCGGCCAGGAACCCGGCACCGCCGCACGCCTCGCGGCACTCCTGCAGCGTGTCGAGTGCGTGCCAGGTGCTCAGCGGTTTCAAAGCCGCGGCCAGGGTTTCCAGGTCCTGCCGGTCGCCGTCGGTATCGTGGGCGCCGGAGAATACGCCGTCGAATTTCTCCAGCAGTTCCTCGTGCGCGAAGGCGGCCGCGTAGGTGGTCGCCAGCCGGGTCAGCAGGCGCCGCTGATGGCGCTGGTAGTCCAGCAGGACCTCTTCCTCGAGCGCCGAACCGGCATGGAACTGCCGGCGTTCGGTGGCGTACTTGACCGAGATGGCCAGGGCGACCTTGCTGGCCGCCACGGCGGCGCCGTCCAGCGACACGCGGCCCTGCACCAACGTGCCGAGCATGGTGAAGAAGCGCCGTCCCGGGCTGGCGATGGGGGAGGTGTAGCGGCCGTCCGGATGCACCTGCCCGTAACGGTCGAGGAGGTTGCTCCGCGGGATCCGCACGCCGTCGAAGTGCAGCCGGCCGTTGTCGATGCCGTTCAGGCCTCCCTTGAGGCCGTCATCTTCGCCGCCGACGCCGGGGAGGAAGTTACGCTCGGCATCGCGGATGGGCACGTAGAAGGCGTGGACCCCGTGATCCACCCCGCGCGTGATGAGCTTCGCGAACACGACGGCCGCCAGCCCGTCCTTGGCCGCATTGCCCAGATAGTCCTTCCAGGCGGCCCGGTGCGGCGTGCTGATGACGAATTCTTCGGTGTCGGGGTCAAACGTTGCGGTCGTGGCGATGCTGGCCACGTCCGAGCCGTGGCCCGTTTCGGTCATGGCGAAGGCCCCGGGCACCTCGAGGCTCATGATCGCGGGCAGCCATTTGTCATGGTGTTCCTTGGTGCCCAGGTGCAGGACGGCCGCGCCGAAGAGGCCCCACTGGACGCCGGCCTTGATCTGCAGGGAGGGGTCGGCGATGACCAGCTCCTCGAAGCCGGCAATGTTGCCGCCGTGGTTGTCCTCGCCGCCCAGGCGCTCGGGGAAGGCATAGTGCACGGAGCCGGTATCCACCAGGTATTTCAGCTGGGCGGAGACGCGTTCGCGGTGCTCCGCCATCGTCTGGCCGTCGATCCGCGCCAGTTCCGGCTGGCCCGCGAGCCGGCGGGCGAGCCGCCGCTTGTCGGCCCACCGGCCGAGCAGCCGTTCGCCGAGCGCTTCGGTATCGAGGCGCGACGGGGGAGTGATGCCGTCCTCGGGCCGTTCGACGTCGACGGCGGCGGGTCCGGTTACTTGGGTCATCTTTGGTCCTCCGGAAGGGTCGTTAGCGATTACTTCGTGTCTCGGGGCCCGGACCCCTTTGTACGGCCGGTCCGGCAATGCCGGTCCAGAGCCATCCGGTGATCTGGTCCGTCATGGCTTCCCTCGCCGGCCTGCCGGTGCCGGGCGGAGTGCGCAGCCAGCGCTCCCCGGCCGCGCGCACCATGCCGATCGCCGCCGGGGGCCAGAATGAGGCGGCCGCCAGATCGACGCCGGCCCCGCCGCGCGATTCCAGATGGTGGCGGAGCGGAGCTTCGATCATCGCGGTCACGGCAGCAAAGAAATGGACCGGCATGGCGTCCTGGCCGGCGGTGTCCGGACCCGCGCTGCGGGTCACGAAGGCGTACACATTGGGCGAGGACTCGGCCATCTGCAGATAGACATCGACCATCGCCCGCAATCCGTCGTGTTTCGTGGTGGCAATTTCGGCCGCCTGCTGGAGCTTTGCCTGCATGCGCTCGGCCACTGCTTCGCCTACGGCACGCTGCAGGCCCGACTTATCCCCGAAGTAGCGGTAGAAGACAGGCTTTGAGGTACCCGCGGCGGCGGCGATCTCCTCCATCGATGCATCCGGGCCCAGCCGATGGACGGCATGCCGCGCGGCGCGAACCAGCTCCTTGCGCCGGCTGGTGCGGTGGGCGCTCCAGCGCTCGGCGCGGCCGTCGCCGGAGGCCTGGGGCGGTACAGTGGCTGCCGTATTCACGTTACTCAGAGTATCAGGTACGCTGGGTATTAGTAACCGGCCTGCGCATAATCCTGCACCGAGTAAGGAGACATCCTGATGGCTTCAACACCCGCCTCGCCCGCCGCCGAGGGCATCCGCAAAGCGGTAGTGGTCGGAG
Source organism: Arthrobacter mangrovi (assembly GCF_026011795.1). Lineage (GTDB taxonomy): Bacteria > Actinomycetota > Actinomycetes > Actinomycetales > Micrococcaceae > Crystallibacter > Crystallibacter mangrovi. The sequence goes on from NZ_BRVS01000007.1 coordinate 25,611, forward strand.
GAAACCGGACACCGTTCGCGCGCGCCAACGGCGCATATGCGCAGGCCAGCAACCAGGACATGCTGACCGCCGCACTCGACGGGCTCGTCGCGCGGTTCGGCCTCGCCGACGAACGGATCGGGGAGGTGGCAGCGGGCGCGGTGCTCAAGCACTCGCGCGACTTCAACCTGACGCGCGAAGCCGTCCTAGGTTCCGCGCTGGCCCCGACGACTCCCGCCTACGACCTCCAGCAGGCCTGCGCCACCGGGCTGGAGACCGTGATGGGACTGGCCAACAAGATCAAGCTGGGGCAGATCGAATCCGCCATCGCCGGCGGCGTCGATTCGGCGTCGGACGCCCCGATCGCCGTCAGCGAGGGACTGCGCGCGGTGCTCCTGGAACTCAACCGGGCCAAGACGCTCAAGCAGAAGGCGGCGGCAGTGGCCAAGCTGCGCCCGAAGGATCTGGCTCCGGTTGCCCCGGGGACCGCCGAACCGCGCACCGGCCTCTCGATGGGGGAGCACCAGGCCCTCACCACGGCCGCCTGGGAGATCAGCCGGGCCGCACAGGACGAGCTGGCGCTGGCCAGCCACCGGAACCTGGCCGCTGCCTACGAACGCGGCTTCTTCGACGACCTCGTCACCCCGTACCGGGGACTGACCAGGGACGGCAACCTCCGTGCGGACACCTCGCTTGAGAAGCTGGGCGCTTTGCAGCCGGTCTTCGGCAGAAGCCTGGGCGACAAAGCAACGATGACCGCGGGCAACTCGACACCGCTGACTGACGGCGCCTCCGCCGTGCTGATCGGTTCCGAGGACTTTGCCCGCAGCCGGGACCTGCCGATGCTGGCCAGCATCGTGGACGCGGAGGCCGCCGCCGTCGACTTCGTCCACGGCAAGGAGGGCCTGCTGATGGCCCCGGCCTACGCCGTCCCGCGCCTCCTGGCCCGGCACCAGCTGACGTTCGAGGATTTCGACTTCATCGAGATCCATGAAGCGTTCGCCGGCACGGTGCTTTGCCATCTGTCCGCGTGGGAAAGCGAGGAGTTCTGCCGCAACAAGCTCGGCCTCGACGCAGCCCTGGGCAAGATCGACCCCAGCAAGATCAACGTCGCCGGATCGTCCCTCGCCGCCGGCCACCCCTTCGCCGCGACCGGGGGCCGCATCGTCGCGACGCTCGCCAAGCTGCTGCATGAGCAGGCCGTCTCCGAGGGACGGCGCGGCCGGGGACTGATCTCGGTCTGTGCCGCCGGCGGCATGGGCGTTGTCGCCATCCTGGAGGCCTGCTGAACATGGCGGATGCTTACCTGAAGCTCGTCAACAGCCCGCCGGCCAGCGTCATCGCGAAGAAACTCGGGCTGCCGCGCCCCACCGAACTGCGCCGCTACCGCCGCGGCCAGCCCATGGTGCCGGGACCGGTGCTGGTGGTCGCGTCCGGCGCGGCGGAAGGCCTCTCCGGGCAGCTGTCGGGATGGGGCCTGGAGGTCCGCCGCCGCACCGCGCCCGGGGAAAAACTCGGCGCGATCGTCCTGGACCTGACCACGGTGTCCGACCCGCGGGAGCTATCGGAGCCCATGCTCGCCGTCGGAGCCTCCCTCCGGGACCTTGCCCCGGGCGCCCGGGTCGTCAGCATTTCCCGGCCGGCCGACTCGGCTTCGGAACCCGCTGCGGCCGCGGCCCGGCAGGGCGTCCAGGGGGCGGTCCGCTCGCTGGCCCGCGAGCTGCGGGCCGGAGCCACCGCCAATGGACTTCTGCTGGCCGATGGGATGGACCTCGCCGATCCGGGCGCGCTGGGTGCCCTGCAGTTCCTGCTCTCGGGGCGCAGTGCCTACGTGGACGGCCAGTTCCTGCTGGTCGGTCCCGGGGCGGACCAGCTGCCGGAGGATGCGGACCGCCCGCTGGCGGGACGTACCGCCGTCGTCACGGGGGCCGCGCGGGGGATCGGCGCCGCCATTGCGAAGGTCCTGCATCGGGACGGAGCGCGCGTCGTCTGCGTCGACCTGCCCGCGGCCGGGGAGGAACTGGCCAAGGTTTCAAACGCCGCCGGCGGTACCGCGCTCCAGCTCGACATCACCAGTGACGACGCCGGCGCCCGCATCCTCGAGCATGCCCGCAGCCGCTACGGCGGCCTGGACATCATGGTCCACAACGCGGGCATTACCCGGGACAAGCTGCTGGCCAACATGGACCAGGCGCGGTGGGACTCCGTCATCAACGTCAATCTGGCCGCGCAGCTGCGGATCAATGAGGCCCTGCTTGCCTCCGGCGCGGGCCAGGCACCGCGCGTGGTGTGCCTGGCCTCGACCAGTGGCATCGCGGGCAACCGGGGGCAGACCAATTACGCCGCGTCCAAGGCCGGCGTGATCGGCATGGTCGGGGCCTCCGCGGCGGCCTTTGCCGAACGGGGCGGGGCGATCAATGCCGTCGCACCCGGTTTCATTGAAACAGAGATGACGGCCCGGATCCCGTGGGGCACCCGTGAGGTGGCACGGCGCCTGCTGCCGTCGCTGCAGCAGGGCGGGCTGCCGGTGGATGTCGCTGAAGCCGTGGCATTCCTGGCCGGGGACGCAGCGGGCGGGGTGAATGGCCGGACCCTGCGCGTCTGCGGCCAGAGCCTGGTGGGCGCATGAGCACCGACGATGTCCTGCTCGAGGAGCTCCCGTCCCTCTCGAGGCTCTACGTCAGCGCCGCGTCGACTGCGGCGCGCACCAAGCTCGGCGCCCTTGAACGGCCCCTGGTGCTGCCGCCGGCACGGCACACGGTAGAGGACGTAAGGGTCAGTCTGGAACACGTCACGCGCTTCCAGCACCTGCTGCACGGCACGGTCCGCGACAGCCTTCCGTCGGTCTTCGTGCATTCGGCAGCCTTTCCGGTGGGCATGAGCATCCTGGCCCGCACCGACTTCCCGCTGCCGCTGCTGGGCATGGTCCACTTGGGCAACAGGGTCAGGCACCTGCGCAGCATCCATTTCAGCGAGCCCCTCGCGATCACGGCCTGGGCGGACAATCTGGCGGGACATTATGCCGGCACCCAGGTCGACCTGCACGTGACCGTAAGCTCGGCGGGGAAGCCGGTCTGGGAAGGCGTCTCGACCTACCTGGCCAAGGGCGTTTTCCTGCCCGGCCTCGATAAGCAGACCCGTCCGCCGCGCGAGGATTTCGTTCCGCCGCGGCCCACGGCCACCTGGCGGCTCGGTCCCGAGGCTGGCCGGGAGTACGCCGGGGTCTCGGGGGACTTCAACCCTATCCACCTCAGTTCGCTCTCCGCGCGTGTCCTCGGCCTCAAGCGCTCGATCGCGCACGGCATGTACCTGGCCTCCCGGGTGCTGACCAGCATCGAGTCGGTGGCCGCGGAGAAGTTCGAATGGGACATCCGCTTCGCGGCACCGGTCTTCCTGCCGGCGACCGTCGCCGTCAGGATCGAGGACGAGGAAGCCGGCGGCCGGTGGGGTGCATCCTGCTTCGTCGGCTGGGGCGAACGCAGCCACCGCAAGCACTTCCAGGGCACCGCCCGCGCCCTGTAGGCGCCGGCGGGGGTGCGTATGCTGGGGCCATGACCGACGCCGCCACCCTGCCCAGCCGCGCCCGCCGGCTTGATGCCGAGGACCCGCTCGCTCGGTACCGTGCCCGCTTCATCGGCCACGATGATCCCGCCGTCCCGGCCTACCTGGACGGGAACTCGCTCGGCCGGCCGCTTGCCGCCTCCGTCCAGCGGGTGCAGGAGCTGATGGTGGAGCAGTGGGGCGGGCGGCTCATCCGCGGCTGGGACGAAGGCTGGCTGGAGCTGCCCGCGCAGCTGGGCGACGAGCTGGGCCGGACCGCCCTCGGCGCGGCACCGGGCCAGTGCCTCATCGCCGACTCCACGACCGTCCTGCTCTACAAGCTCATCCACGCGGCGCTGTCGGCACGCCCGGGCCGGCACCGAGTGGTCATCGACCGGGACAACTTCCCCACGGACCGCTACGTGCTGGAGGGCATCGCGGCGGAGCGGGGCCTGGAGCTCGACTGGCTCGAGGTCCCGTACGACGGCGGTGCGGACGTAGAGTTGGTCCGTTCCGTGACGGGGGACCAGACGGCGCTCGTGGTGCTCAGCCACGTGGCCTACCGTTCCGGCCACTTGGCCGACATGCGCGCCATCACCGAGGCCGTGCATGATACCGGCGCCCTGGTGCTTTGGGACCTGTGCCATTCGGTCGGGGTGGTCCCGGTGGAGCTGGACGCCTGGGAGGTGGACCTGGCCGTGGGCTGCAGCTACAAGTACCTCAACGGCGGGCCCGGGGCACCGGCCTGGCTTTACGTGCGCCGCGGACACCAGCAGCTGACCCAGCCGATCCAGGGGTGGCTGGGCAGCGAGGACCCCTTCGGGATGGGCCAGGGCTACTCGCCCGCCGCCGGGATCCGGCGCTTCGCCAGCGGCACGCCGCCGATCATCGGGATGACGGCCATCGCGGACATGGTTGCGCTCATTGGCGAAGCCGGCATCGGCGCCATCCGCGAGAAGTCCACGGCCCTGACGCAATTTGCGCTGGAGGCGACGGATGCGCTGCTGGCACCGCACGGCGTCGTTCTTGCCTCGCCGCGGAACCCGGAGCAACGCGGCAGCCACCTGACGATCGACCATCCCGCCTTCCGCAAGATCACGGCGCGGCTGTGGGAGCGCGGCATCATCCCGGACTACCGGAACCCGAACGGCCTGAGGCTGGGGCTTTCGCCGCTGTCGACCGGTTTCGAGGAGGTCTACCGCGGCGTGTCCGCGATTGCCGAAGAGCTGGCCGGGGACTGAATCCGCGGTCCGGTGCAGCTGGGCGCCCTCGAGAGCGCCGGGGTGCACCGCTCAGACGGGGCTGAAATGGTCCAGGGCGTGCTGGTAGCTGTGGGCGGTGAGGGCAGCCGTCTGCTCCCAGCCGAAGGCCGCCGCATGGATGGCGGCGCTGCTGCCCAGCCGGGCCCGGAAGGCCGGGTACTCGAACAGCTCGCCGAGGGCAGAGGCCCAGTCATCCGGGGAGTGTCCGTCCACCAGCAGCCCGGTCACCCCGTGGCTGACGGCGGAGGGCAGGCCGCCGACGTTGGTCGCCACCACGGGCGTGCCGCAGGCCTGGGCCTCCAGCGCGACCAGCCCGAAGGACTCGCTGTAGGAGGGCACGGCCACCACGTCGGCGCTGCGGAAATGCCGCGCCAGCTCCTTGGCGGAGACCGGCGGCAGCAGCCGCACCCGCCCGGCCAGGCCAAGCTCGGCCACGAGGGCCTCCAGGTCCAGCGGGCTGGCGCCGCTCGCTTCGCCGATGACGGTGACCTGCAGCCGCATGTCCGGGTACCGGTCCACCAGGCGGGCCGCAGCGGCGAGCAGGACCTGGGGGCCCTTCAGCGCCTGGATCCGGCCGGCGAAGCAGATATGGAAAGTGCCGTCTTCGATCCCCAGCGCACGGCGGTCCGGGGCCCGGCCGGCGGGATGGAAAACGCCAAGGTCCACCCCGGGCGGGACCACGTCGATCCGCTCGGACGGGGTGCCGTAGAGATCCCTGAGTTCAGTGGCCTCCGTCAGGGTATTGGCCACGAGCCTCGCAGCGCCCTCCGCGATGTCCTGTTCGCCGAAGATGCGGACGTCCGGTTCCGGCGGTTCCCCCGGCAGCAGATGGAGGTTCTTGACCTTAGCCATCGTGTGCATGGAGTGGACCAGCGGAACCCCCCAGTCTGCCTGCAGTTCCAGCCCGACTTTTCCGGAGAGCCAGTAGTGCGAGTGGATGACGTCGTATCTGTCCCCGCCGTCCGCGTCCGCGAACCGCCGCAGCCCGGCAGACAGCCGGTCCAGGTGCAGCGGCAGCTGTTCCTTCGGCACGGTGTCGGCCGATGCGCCGGGCAGGTGCACGACGCGCACGCCGGGGCGCGGATGCTCGACCGGCTCCTGCCCCTCGAAGGTCGAGCGCGTAAAGACGTCCACCTCGGTGCCCATCGCCACCAGCTCGCGCGATACCGCCCGGACGTAGACATTCATGCCGCCCGCGTCGCCGCCACCCGGAACCGCCAGCGGCGAGGTATGCAGGGACAGGACCGCGATACGGCGCAGCACACGCATGGTTTCCTTTCCCATGGAAGCGAGGACTCAGGGAAATACTCTACCGCCGCTGAACCTTTCCGGCCCGAACGGCGTCTGTACCTGCAGGTGCCGCCTGTTCCGGGTAAGGAGTCCGGCAGCCGCGCGGTCTGGGAAGGGTCCTTCCAGGAGGAGCCCTGGGCCTGAAGCGTCAGTGCATGGTGAAGCGGCGGGCCACCAGCTGCCCTGCGCGCGGGTGGCCCAGCGCAGCCGACAGCGCCCGGTTGCGGGCGGCCAGCAGCGGCGGCGGCAGCGGCCGGCCCAGCGCCATGTTCAGGTGGGCTTGCGCGGCGGCGACGGCGGCGGCCCTGCGGCGGGTCTGTTCGAAGCGGCGGAGGGCCCCGGCCGCAGGCTCGCCGGCCAGGGCGCCGGCGATGATCGGCGCCAGGGCCGCCGCATCCAGCCAGCCCAGGTTCATGCCTTGGCCGCCGATCGGACTGATCTCATGCGCGGCGTCGCCGATCAGTGTGATCCTGCCGGTGACCATGCGGCGCACCAGCCGGGACTGTACGGCGAAGGCGCTGAGCATGGAGTTGGAGTCCGCCTCGATCCGGATCCCCGTCCGGCGGCGGACCAGCTCGGCCAGTTCCACCGCGCCGGGAGGTTGCAGCTGCCGGGTCCGAACCACCCAGCGGCGGATTCCGGCCGGCAGCGGGAAGGACTCGACGATGCCGTCACGTTCAAGGAAGAGCAGCGCGGTCCCGGGCTCGCCCGTCGTGTCCGCGAAGTCGCCCATCAGGTAGGTGTCCGGATACGAACGGGACCTGGGAATAGCCCCGACCGCGGCGGCCACCGTGGACCGCGCGCCATCCGCGCCGATGGCGAGGGCGGCGTCGATCCTCACCGGGCCGCCGGAATTCCCTACCGGGCCCGGCTGCGCCGCCGTCCCGTCCGCATGCCGGCCGCACAGCGACACGCGCGTACCGGCGTCGTACGCGGAAACGATCCGCACCCCCTCGATAATCTGCCCGCCGGCGGCAAGGTAATGCTCACGGAGGATGCGTTCCGTGACCGGCTGGGGCACCGCCAGGACGAACGGATGCCGCCCCGGCACCGCGGAGAAGGCCAGCCGCGCAACCTCCCGGCCGCCGCTCAGCGCCCTGCCGGCCGTGATCCTCGTTCCGGCCGCGATCAGTTCCTGGGCAACCCCGGCGTCCTCGAGGGCGGCCAGCGCCGGGGGATGGATTCCGATGGCGCGGGTGTGGCCGCTGCGCCGCGTCCGCTGCTCGATGATCAGGACCTCGATACCGCGGCGGCGCAGCAGCAGCCCCAGCAGCAGCCCCACCGGGCCGGCCCCGACGATGGCCACGTCAGGCATCCGCCGGCACCCGGTAGGTCAGCAGGTTCCGGAACGGCGGCCGGTTCTCCACGCTCCAGCCGGACGGCGCCGCCCGCCTCAGCTCTTCGGCCGTGTAGCTGCGGCGGATCGACATCAGCCCGTCGCGCCGGATGTAGGAGCCGTGGAAGAAGGGCAGCGTCCCCGCGGCGAAGAGCCAGTAGGCGGCCGGGCTGCGCCGGATGTCGCTGTGGATCGCCGCGCGGCGGCTGAGCCGCTCGGAGTCCGCCAGCAGGGCCGCGAAGGCGTCCGGCGTGAGGTGGTGCAGCAGGTGGTTGGATGTAACGAGGTCGAAGCGCCGGCCCTCGGCGACCAGGTCAGAGCTGAACGCGCGCCGGAACCGTACTCCGGGCGGCGGCGGAGCGGACACTGCGAAGGCATGGGCACGCTCGTCAGGATCGATCCCGGTAATCTTGAGGCTGATCCCGTCCGCGGCCGCCCATCTTGCCAGGAAGCGGACGATGTCGCCGCCGCCGGACCCGATGTCCAGCAGGGTATTGTCCTCCCCGGCAATGAGCAGCGGCCGCAGCCGGTGCCGGTACAGCCAGCGCCAGCCGGCGATCGCCCGGTTGACCACCGGGAACTGCTGGTAGGTGCGCCGCAGCAGCGTCGGATCGCAGTCCGGGCGGTCCATTTCCTCCACGGCGCCGGCGGCCCGCTCCGCGAGGAAGCCAATCTGGCGTGGCACGCTTCAGAGTGCCGCAGCGGCCGCAGCATCGGCCGGGGCGGCAACGGTGCCTGCGGTGGCCGCACCCGTCTTCGTGAACAGCCCCGTCTCAACCGTCAGTCCCGGCCCGAAGGCCATGGAGCAGATCCGCTCGTCCACGCCGCCGAAGGGGGATTCCAGGATGTGCTTCAGGACGAACATGACCGTGGCGCTGGACATGTTGCCATAGTCACGGAGCACACTGCGCGCCGGAACCAGCTGCTCCTGCGTCAGCTCGAGCTTGGCCTCTACCTTGTCCAGGATGCTGCGGCCGCCGGGATGGATCGCCCAGTGCGTGATGTCCCGGTAGGGCTGCCCGTAGAGCGACGCATCGCGTGCCAGCAGCGGATCGAGGGCACCGACGATGTGGTCATCGATGATGTGCGGGACGTAGGTGCCGAGCACCATCTCGAAGCCCTCGTCGCCGATGTTCCAGGCCATCGATTCCTCGCCGACCGGAGTCAGCACGGTTTCGAAGTGGTCCAGCACGAGGGCGGTCGAGGTTGCCGGCAGGTCGCGGGCAGTGACGACGGCGGCCGCGGCACCGTCCGCGAACAGCGAGGAACCCATGATCGTGTCCGGGTCATTCGAAGAGCGAACGTGCAGCGTGCAGAGTTCGGCGGTCACGACCAGGACAACGGCATGCGGGTCCGCCTCGCAGAAGGACTTCGCGGCGCGCAGGGCGGGAAAGGCGGCGTAACAGCCCATGAAGCCGAGGTGGTAGCGCTGGACCGAGGGCTCGAGTCCGAGCGCCCTGACGATCTTGTAGTCCGGTCCGGGATTGAAGAAGCCCGTGCAGGAGACGGTGACCACGTGCGTGATGTCGCCCGGACCCAGATCGGGGCACGCGGCGAGGGCCTTTTCCGCCGCCTCGATGAAGAGGGGCGTGGCCTTGGCTGCGAAGATGTCGTTGCGGACCTTCGTGCTCGGGCTCAGGATGCAGCGGCTGCCGGCATCGAAGAAGACCGGTTCCTCGCTGCGCCGGGTGAGGGTCAGTTCCTCCACTGCGGTGTACCGGGTTTCGATGCCGGAGTGGTCGAACGAGGTGGCCACAAGGCGCTGGCCGAGGCGGGTCAGTCCCGGCTGCGCGGCGAACACGTCGCGGACCGCAGACTGGACCAGGACGGTCTCGGGGACGGCGGTTTCGAGGGCTCTGAGGGTGACCGGCATGGTCCATTCTTAGTTGAGCCGCCCCCCGAAGACAATGGCCGCCTCCGGATCCGCCGGCCTCGCCGGTCGCCTTGTGTGCTGCCGGAATGAGTCATACGGTGGAGAAAAGTAAGCCAACTGAACAATGCTCACGGCAGCCGTGCAGCCGAACCGGATCCAGACGGGAGGCACAATGCGGATCAGAGCCGAACGGGCCAAGAGATATCCGGACCGGCGCGAGGCCGGCAGGACCCTTGTATCCCACCTGCAGGCCTATGCCGGCAGGGACGACACGCTGGTCCTCGGGTTGCCGCGCGGCGGCGTTCCGGTGGCCGCGGCCGTAGCCGACGGCCTGGACCTGCCGATGGACGTGGTCCTGGTGCGCAAGATCGGCGTTCCCGGGCATGCGGAAGTGGCCATGGGCGCCATGGCGTCGGTGGCCGGCCACCAGGTGACCGTCCGGAACGAGGACGTGTTGTCCCGCTATCTCGCGGACTTCGGCCGCAGGGCTGCGTTCGACGACGTCGCCGCGCGGGAGCGCGCGGAACTGGAGCGCCGGGAGCAGCTGTACCGCTCCGGGCGGGAGCCGCCCGCCGTCGCCGGACGCACGGTCATCGTGGTCGACGACGGCCTCGCGACCGGGGCTACCATGCGGGCCGCCGTTGCCGTCCTGCGGGAACTGGATCCGGCGCGCGTCGTCGTCGCCGTCCCCGTGGGGCTCGGCCACACCTGCGAGCTGCTGCGGCGGCAGGCCGACGAGGTCGTCTGCCCGTGGGTGCCGAAGGACTTCGTGGCCGTGGGGCAGGCCTACGAGATTTTCGACCAGACAAGCGACGAGGAGGTGATAGGGCTGCTGGCCGGGCATCGCCATTGAGCCCGGACCATCCGGTGCCCGGAGAACCCCGCGGCATCGGGCGGCACGCACGTTGGGGGAAAACTATGAATCGCCGGCAGCTCGGCTGCTGCCGGAGGGAGGACGGCACTATGACAGCCAAGAACGTATTTGTCCTGGGTCTGACCGAGGTCCAGCGAGGTGAATTGGAGACTGTCCGCGGTGCCGATCACTACGCATTCCACAACCTGCTGGACTATTCGATCCTGGTCAACACGGCCGAGATCGACTTCCGCGGGCTGCTGGAACAGGCACGCAGGGAACTGCGCGGGTTCGACGGTTCCGTGGACGCCATCATCACGCACTGGGATTTCCCGGCGAGCATCATCGGCCCCATACTGTCGGCCGAGTTCGGACTGCCCGCCCCTACGCTGGAAAGCCTGCTCAAGTGCGAACACAAGTACTGGAGCCGGCTGGAACAGCAGGCTTCGGTTCCGGAGTGCGTCCCGCAGTTCGCGGCCTTCGATCCGTTCGACGACGAGGCCCTGGATAAAATCGACATCCCGTACCCCTTCTGGGTGAAGCCCGTGAAGGCGCATTCCTCCAATCTTGGCTTCGCCGTCGAGGACGAGGCCGGATTCCGCGAGGCGATCACGAAGATCAGGGCCGGTATCGGCCAGGTCGGGGACGCCTTCAACGAGGTCCTCTCGCTCGTTGACCTTCCCGCCAAAATCGGCGACGCCGACGGCAATACCTGCCTCGCCGAGCAGTTCGTCTCCGGGACCCAGGCCGCTCCCGAAGGCACCATGTTCCGCGGCACATTCAACGCCCACGGCGTTTTCGACATGCATAAGGATGACGCCGGCACCAGCTTCGAGCGCCTGGACTACCCGGCCAACAGCGTGCCGGAGGGCGTGCAGCAGCGGATGATCGACATCACCGAGCGGTACATCCGCCACGTCGGCTTCGACAACGGCTGCTTCAACGCAGAGTTCATGTGGGACGAGGCGGAGGACAAGCTCTGGCTGATCGAGGTCAACACCCGCATCTCGCAGTCGCACAGCGACCTCTTTGCCAAGGTCGACGGCGTGTCCAACCACGAAGTCGCCATCCGGATCGCACTCGGCCAGGAACCGCGCATGCCGCACCGCGAGGGGAATTTCGACGTCGCTTCCCAGTGCATGATCTTCCATGACGAAGACGCGATCGTCACTCGGGTCCCCAGCGACGCCGAACGCGACGCCATCCGGCAGAAGTACCCGGAGACTACAGTGACCCTCCAGGTCAAGGGCGGCGAGCGCCTCTCCGAGCTACCGAACCAGGACAGTTACCGCTACATCCTGGGCAAGCTGTACATCGGAGCCGAGGACCGGCGCCAGCTCGTGGAGCGCTACAACAGCATCCTCGAAGAACTTCGCTTCGAGTTCGCGCCGGTGGAAGGGCAGAAAGGAGCCGCGTGAAGACGATAACCGAGCTTCCCCACGAAGTCCGCACGATCGAGAACCTGTACATCCCCATGCGCGACGGCGCCCGCCTCGCCGCCAGGCTATGGCTTCCGGTCGACGCGGAGCAGCTGCCGGTACCGGCGGTCCTGGAGTACCTGCCGTACCGCAAGCGCGACAGCACCCGCGGGCGGGATGCCCTCAACCATCCGTACCTGGCGGGACACGGCTACGCCTGCATCCGCGTCGACATGCGCGGCAGCGGCGACTCGGACGGGGTGATCGTGGACGAGTACCGCCCCCAGGAGCACGAGGACGCCGAAGACGTCATCGCCTGGCTCGCAGAACAGCCCTGGTGCGACGGCAATGTCGGCATGATGGGCATCTCCTGGGGCGGATTCAACAGCCTCCAGGTCGCGGCGCGCCGGCCTCCGGCGCTCAAGGCCATCATCAGTGCCTCCGCCACCGAGGATCTCTACGTCGACAACATGCACTACATGGGCGGCTGCCTGCTCGCGGACAACCTCTCCGAGGCCACCGTCATGTTCGCGTTCAACAGCCTGCCGCCGGATCCGGCCATTGTCGGCGAGCGCTGGCGCGAGCTGTGGCACGAGCGTTTGGAAGGCAGCGGGCTGTGGCTGGAAACCTGGCTGGAGCACCAGCGCCGGGACGATTACTGGAAGCCCGCATCCGTGTGCGAGGACTACAGTTCGATCCAATGCCCCGTCATGGCTGTGGGCGGCTGGGCCGACGGTTACACCAACGCCATCTTCCGCCTCCTCGAACATCTCGAGGTGCCAAGGAAGGGGCTCATCGGCCCGTGGGGACACAAGTACCCGCACCTCGGGGTCCCTGGCCCGGCGATCGGCTTCCTCCAGGAGGTCGTGCGCTGGTGGGACCACTGGCTCAAGGGCAAGGACACCGGCCTGATGGACGAGCCGATGCTGCGCGCCTGGATGCAGGACAGCGTTTCGCCCGAGCCGTCCTATGATGATCGCCCGGGGCGGTGGGTTGCCGAGGACTTCTGGCCGTCGGCCAATGTCGAGCCGCGGCGCTTCGCCTTGAGCCGCCACGGCATCGAGGAGGGGGGCGCGCCGGACCGAGACGGCAGCGACGTCACCCTGCAGTCGCCGCTCAGCGTCGGCATGTTCGCCGGCAAGTGGGCCTCGTATGCGGCCACGCCGGACCTGCCCTTCGACCAGCGCGAGGAAGACGGCGGTGCATTGGTCTACGAGACGGAGCCGCTGACCCGGCCGATGGAGATTTTCGGGCTGCCGTCGGCCTCGTTCGAGGTTTCCGCGGATAAACCGGTCGCCCAGCTCGCGGTGCGTCTGTCCGACGTCGCCCCTAACGGCGAGGCAACCCGCTTCACCTACGGATTGCTGAACCTCACCCATCGGGACGGCAGCGAGGACCCGCAGCCGCTCGTGCCGGGGGAGCGGTACCGGGTCACGGTCCCGCTGAACGGCATTGCACAGAGCATCCCGGCGGGGCACCGGCTTCGGCTCTCGGTATCGACCTCGTACTGGCCGCTCGCCTGGCCGGCGCCTGATGCTGCCATGGTCACGTTCAGCGCCGGGTCCGGCTCGCTGACCCTGCCCGTGCGCGAGCCCCGCGAATCGGACGCACGGCTCAGGGAGTTCGACGAGCCCGCCGCGGCCCCGGAACTCCAGACCACGGTGCTGGAACCGGGGGAACACCATTGGCGGGTGTCCCGGGACCTGGCGACCAACGTCTCGACCCTGGAAGTAGTCAACGACCAGGGCGCCTTCCGCATCGACGAAACGGACACGGTGATCCGGCGCGCGACCAGCGAGTGGTACAGCTTTCGCTGGAACGAGGTCAACTCTGTCCGTGGCGAGACGCGGACGGTGCGCAGGTTCGAGCGCGACGATTGGAAGATCGAAGTCGTCACCCGCACGGTCCTGACTTCCACGCCGTCGGACTTCCACATCAGCGCCCAGCTGGACGCATACGAGCTCGACGCCGGCCGCGGCGATCCGCGGGTCTACTCGCAGAACTGGCAGCGCGCGGTGCCCCGGGACCTGGTCTAACCGAACAAGGAAGGAACACCATGGACAGCAAGGACGACGAACGCGGTACGGTGCCCAATGCCCAGCCTCCGCAGGAGGCGGACCGGGCCGCGCAGGGAGGGGCGGCGTCGGCCAATCCCGACCCGGCCGAAGGCAACGTGACGGGCCTGGAACCGGGCGGCGGCGTTCCTCCGGGGGAGACGCCGCCGGCAGAAGACCAGATGAGCGCGGACCAGGGCCACGAGGAGTAGCGGCGCCATGATGAAGAAACTGTTGTTCGGCGCCGGACTCGCCACCGGCTTCATTCTCGGGTCCAAGGCCGGCCGCGGTACGTATGACCAACTGGCAGGCGCGGCCGGGAGGATCTGGCGCGCCAAGACCGGCCCAACCTCGGGCGCAACCTCCGGCCCGAGCGGCCGCCGCTCCGCGGACAGCGCCGCCCCCGCGGACGCCGTGCGTGCGACACCGGCGCCATCAGGCGCGGCGCGGGACCAGTCCGGCGTGGACGCAGCCGCCAGGAACGGGCAGGCAGCGGCCGGTCGGCGGGTGGGCCCGGACCCGTCCACGGACGACCGCCCCGGCTCCGAATGGAGCGGCACCCGCGCCGGGAGCGTCGAGACGGTGGGCGACCCGGAGGAGGAACTGGGCCATTCCTAGGAGAGCCCTGCGGCACCGGGTCAGCCGGCCTCCCGATGGAACGGCATCGATGAAGGTACGGCGACCCGGTGCGGGGCGGCGTTGAGCCTCCGGCCGCGCACGCCTCGGGCCGGGACGGCGAACACCACCACCTGGCGGGCGCCGTCGGCTTCTTTGGACTTGATCGTCAGGCTGCGCGCTCCCACCGGAACGGCGGGCGTGAAGACATGCAGCTGCCTCGATCCCATCGTCACTGTTCCCCCGTGCGCGTAGTCGGTGCCCAAATGGTCTTCGACGAAGATCTCCGGGTCGGCTACCGGGCCATCACCGGGCGACGTCAACTGGAGGTTGACCACGAGCCCGCTGCTCCAGACCTCGACCGAGAGCACAATGAACTCGGTGTGCGGCGTATGGTGGCGGCCCAGCGTCTGAGGCAGCAGTACGTGCCGGAGTTCGCCCGTGGGCAGTGGGTCTTTCATGAGGCACCTCCTGAGGTGAAGATACCCATTTTAGTAAGCCGGCGTTCACTGTGCACTGATTTCCGCACTGATTCTTCAACCTCCCTCGACAGTGGTCGAGCCGCGATGCTAGACAGAGGGCACGGGCGCCTTCGACCTGCAGGGCCGCCCGGCGCGAGCACGAGTCCGACATCCCCCAACCGGTTGCGCGGCAGCCGGAGTGCAAGGAGCAACGGTCCATGCGTATTGCCGACACCTCCGATCTGTGGTGGAAGAACGCGCTGATCTACTGCGTGGACATCGAGACGTTCTTCGACTCCGACGGCGACGGCACCGGTGACATCGCGGGCCTCGCCGAACGCGTTGACTACCTGGTCGAACTGGGCGTGACGTGCCTGTGGCTTATGCCCTTCTACCCGACGCCTGACCGGGACGATGGCTACGACATCATGGATTTCTACGGCGTCGACCACCGGCTGGGCAGTGCCGGCGACCTGGTGGAGCTGATCCGCACCGCCAAGAGCCGCGGGCTTCGCGTCATCGCCGACCTGGTCGTGAACCACACCTCGGACCAGCACCCGTGGTTCCAGGCTTCCCGCGCCAGCACCGACAATGAGTTCCGCGACTACTACGTCTGGCGCGAGGACGAACCGCCGGACACCTCGGACCTGGTCGTCTTCACCCAGGAGGAGAAGGGTGTATGGACCAAGGACGAGCCGACCGGGCACTGGTACCTGCACCGCTTCTACAAGCACCAGCCGGACCTGAATATCGCGAACCCGAAGGTCCGCGACGAGATCGCCAAGATTATCGGATTCTGGCTCCAGCTCGGCCTCGACGGGTTCCGGGTGGACGCCGTGCCGCAACTGGTCACCGTCGGGATGAAGGACGAACTCGAGAGCTCCACGGCCTTCACCGATCCCCACGGTTTCCTGCGTTCGCTGCGCCGCTTCATGAACCGTCGGAACGGCCAGTCCGTACTGCTCGGGGAGGTGAACCTGCCCTACAAGGACCAGGTCAGCCTCTTCGGCGACGGGGACAGCGCCGAACTGACACTGATCTTCGACTTCGTGGCGATGCAGCAGATGTACCTCTCGCTGGCCCGCGCGGACGCCGGGCCGCTGGCGACCGCCTTGAAGAACCGGCCGGCGATCCCGCCGGAGGCGCAGTGGGCTACCTTCGTCCGCAACCATGACGAACTGACGCTGGACCAGCTTTCGGAGTCCGAGCGCGAAGAGGTCTTCGCCGCCTTCGGGCCGGAGAAGAGCATGCAGGTCTACGGCCGCGGCCTCAAGCGCCGCCTGCCTCCGATGCTGCAGGGCGACCCGGACCGGATCCGGATGGTGTACTCCCTGCTGTTCTCGCTTCCCGGAACCCCGGCGCTCTACTACGGCGAGGAGGTCGGCATGGGGGAGGACCTGTCGGCCGATGGCAGGATGTCGGTGCGGACCCCCATGCAGTGGACCTCCGGCCCGAACGGCGGATTCTCCTCCGGCCATGAGGAAGACCTGGCCAGCGCCGTCGTCCGAGGTGATTTCGGTCCCCGCCATGTCAACGTCGCTGACGCCAAGCAGGACCCGGGTTCGCTGCTGAACTTCATGACGAAGCTCGCACGCCGCTACCGCGAGTGCCCCGAACTGGCCTGGGGCAGCTTCTCAGTCCTGGACCAGCCCCGCAGGGAGGTCCTCGCCCATCGCTGCACCTGGGATGGCTCCAGCGTGATCGCCGTGCACAACTTCGGCGCCGCCAAGACCAAGGTTCCGCTACTGCTCAAGGACGCGGGACCGGACGCCCGCCTCGTGGACCTTCTGGGCCAGGACCATATGGAACTTAACGACGACGGCGGGGCGCAGCTTGAGCTGCCGGGCTACGGTTTCCGCTGGCTGCGGCTACTGTCCCGGGGCGAGGAAACCCATAAGCTTCCGCAAGTCATGACCACCGTGGCTTCGGCAGGAAAGGACTAACCACGTAATGACCGACAGCACAGGCACGGCACGAACCAGCACAGGCACGGCCCGGCGCTCCGCCGACCCCAACTGGTGGCGGCAGGCAAGCGTCTACCAGATCTACCCGCGCAGCTTTGCGGACGCCGACGGAGACGGCCTCGGCGACCTGCGCGGGGTCGCGGCGAAGGTTCCGTACCTGGCCGCACTGGGCATCGATGCGGTGTGGCTCAGTCCCTTCTACCCTTCGCCGCTCGCAGACGGCGGCTACGACGTGGCCGATTACCGGGACGTGGACCGAAGGCTGGGAACGCTCGACGACTTTGATCGCATGGCCCAGGCCCTCCACGCCGCCGACATCAAGATCATCGTCGACATCGTGCCGAACCACTCGTCCGACGAGCATTCGTGGTTCCGCGAGGCCCTCGCCGCGGGCCGCGGGTCGCCTGCCCGGGACCGCTACATCTTCCGCGACGGCCTGGGCCCGGACGGGTCGAGGCCGCCCTCCGATTGGGTCTCCCATTTCGGCGGGAGCGCCTGGACCAGGATCACCGAGCCGTCCGGGGAACCGGGACAGTGGTACCTGCACCTGTTCGCCAAGGAACAGCCGGACTGGAACTGGGAGCACCCCGAGGTCCGCAAGGACTTCGAAACGACGCTGAGGTTCTGGTCGGACAGGGGAGTGGACGGCTTCCGCGTGGACGTGGCCCATGCCCTCGCCAAGGACATGTCGGAACCGCTGCGCAGCAAGCCGACCGTCGCCGACGAACTGACGCCGGTGGATGGCAAGGATCCGCTCTTCGACCGCGATGAGGTCCATGAGATCTACGCAGAGTGGCGCAAGGTCTTCGACGAATACGACCCGCCGAGGAGCGCTGTCGCAGAGGCCTGGGTACCAGCCGAACGGCGGCCGGCTTACGCCAGCCCCGAGGGCCTGGGCCAGGCCTTCAACTTCGACCTGCTGCGCGCCGACTTCGACCCGCATGCCTTCCGCGAGATCATCACGAACAATCTCGACCAGGCAGCCGCCTCCGGGGCGTCGTCCACCTGGGTCCTCTCCAACCACGATGTCGTCCGCCACGCCAGCCGCTACGGCCTGCCCCCGGGGCACGACCTCGGCCATTGGCTGATGGGCGACGGCGCCGATCCCGAGGTGGACTATGAGGCGGGACTCCGGAGGGCCCGCGCGGCTACCCTCCTGATCCTGGCGCTGCCCGGCTCGACCTACCTCTACCAGGGCGAGGAACTGGGTCTGTTCGAAGTCGCCGACCTGCCCGCAGAAGCCCTGCAGGATCCGATCTGGCAGCGGACCGGACGGAAGCTCAAGGGACGGGACGGCTGCCGGGTGCCGCTGCCCTGGACGACCGGAGGCCCGTCCTTCGGCTTCGGGCCCGACGGAGCGCATCTGCCGCAGCCCGCCTGGTTCGCGGATGCCGCGGTAGAGGTCCAGGACCGCCAGGCAGACTCAACCCTTGAGTTCTACCGGGCGGCCCTTCGGCTCCGCCGCGAACTCCAGGGCTACGAAGAGCTGACCTGGGCCGACGGCGCCGCCGACGACGTCTTGCACTTCATCCGGCCGGGAGGCTGGCACTGCATCACCAACTTCAGCAGCAGCGACGTGGCACTGCCGGCCGGTACCTGCCGGATTAGCAGCGGTCCCCTTCGGGCCGGAGAACTGCCGCCCGACACGACGGCCTGGCTGACCCGGTGACCGGCGGGCTGGCGCAGGCGCCCAGGCCGGCGCGGGCGCGGCCGGGCGCGGTGCGGGGCCCGGATCGGCCTTGGCTCTTCAACCCCGGACCCGACAGTGCTAGACAAGTAAGTACCCTTACAAGTTCCATCTGCAGGAGTGAGAAGGATGCTGACAGCACGGGAAATCATGACGGGCAATGCCGAATGCATCGGTGAGAACGAGACGCTGGAGGCGGCGGCCCGCAAGATGCTCGAGCTGGATGTCGGATCGCTGCCCATCTGCGGCGAGGACAACCGGCTCAAGGGAATGCTGACGGACCGCGACATCGTCACTAAATGCCTGGCCCGCGGCGGCGATCCCCGGACGGCGAAGGCGGGCGAACTGGCCGAGGGCAAGCCCGTCACCATCGGGGCCGACGACGGCATTGAGGAAGCCATCCGGACCATGCAGTCCCACCAGGTGCGGCGGCTTCCCGTGATCGACGGACACGAGCTGGTCGGAATCCTCAGCCAGGCCGACATCGCCCGCAACTACCCCGAAGACCGGGTGGGGGACCTGGTCGAGTTCATTTCCTACTAGTCGGAGGAGCGGCCCGCATGCCCCAGCGCAGCGCAGCCGACGTCATGGTCGAACGGCTCGAGGCCTGGGGCGTGCCCCGCGTCTTCGGGTACAGCGGCGACGGCATCAACACGTTCATGGGCGCGCTGCGCCGGGCGGGCACGGTCGACTTCGTCCAGGCCCGGCACGAGGAGAACGCCGCCTTCATGGCCGCCGGCCATGCGAAATACACAGGCACCGTCGGCGTCGTAACCTCGACCCAGGGTCCGGGCGCCATCCACCTGCTCAACGGGCTCTACGATGCCAAGCTGGACGGTGCGCCCGTGGTCGCGCTCGTGGGCCAGCAGTCCCGCAGCGTCCTCGGTTCGGGCTATATGCAGGAGATCGACCTGGCCCTGCTGATGCGCGATGTCGCCTGCTACCGGCAGCAGGTGGATTCCGCCGAGGCCCTTCCCATGGCCATGGACCGCGCCTTCAAGGCCGCACTGACGCACCGCGGCCCCGCCGTCGTTATTGTTCCCCACGACGTGCAGAAACTGCCCGCCGCCGAGCTGGAGCACGAACACGGGATCCTGGTCACATCACCGCAGTGGCGTCCGTCGACGGCGCTTCCCCAGGCCGCCGACCTGCAGGCGGCCGCGGACGTGCTCAACGCAGGACACAGGATTGCGCTGCTCGTTGGCCAGGGCGCGCGCGGCGCCGCGCAGCAGGTCGAAGCGGTGGCGGAACGGCTCGGCGCCGGAATCGCAACGAGCCTGCTGGGCAAGCCCTTCGTCGACGAGCGGCTGCCCTATGCCGCCGGAACGATGGGACACCTCGGAACCGGCGCGAGCGGCAAGCTCCTCGGCAACTGCGACACGCTCCTCATCATCGGGTCGAAGGACCCTTGGACGGAGTTCTATCCGCCGCCCGGATCGGCGCGGGCCGTGCAGATCGATGCCAACCCGGCCGCGATCGGCATCCGCTATCCCGTGGAGGCAGGCCTCGCCGGCGATGCCGCACCCACCCTGGAGGCCCTGCTGCCGCTGCTGTCCGGCACCCCGGATGCAGCCTGGCAGGACAGAGTCGGACAGTGGGTCGAGGACTGGCGCGGGCTGTCCGAACGCCGGGCCATGACGCCGGCCAGCCCGATCAATCCCGAGCGGGTGCTGCACGAGCTCAGCGGACGGTTCCCGCAGGATGCGCGGCTGGCTGTCGATGTGGGCAGCTGCGTCTACTGGTACGCCCGGCAGCTCGTGCTGCCGAGGGGAGTCCAGGCCCACCTCTCCGGCACGCTGGCGAGCATGGGGTGTTCCATTCCGTACGCCCTCGCCGCGAAGCTTGACCGGCCCGCGGCGCCGGTGATCGCCGTAAGCGGCGACGGGGCACTGCAGATGGCCGGACTGTCCGAACTGATCACCGTGGCCAGGCTTTGGCGCCAGTGGGCCGACCCCCGCTTCGTCATCTGCGTCCTCAACAACCGGGAGCTGGCGGAGGTGACGTGGGAACAGCGGGAAATGGAGGGCGAACCGCGGTTCGACGCCAGCCAGGCCATCCCGGAGTTCGACTATGCCGGCTATGCCCGCCTGCTCGGGCTGGAGGGGATGCGCGTTGATGATCCGGAGCAGGTCGGTCCGGCCTGGGAAAGGGCGCTGGCCGCGGAGCGTCCCTTCCTGCTGGACTTCGTGACCGATCCGGAAGTGCCGCTGCTGCCGCCGTTCCCGGCGGGCAAGGAGAAGGCCGAAGATATGCAGGAGGCACTCGGGGAAGAAGGCGGCTCCGGCCGGCACGCGAGCCGCCTGCTGGAGCAGTACGTCCGCCAGGAAGAGCAGGGGTAGGACCCGGCGCCCCGGCACCATTCAGGCGGCTTCGTCGTCCTTGTCCGCGTCCTCGTCCGTGCCCGTCGCGATCCTCACGGTTTCGATGATTCGACGCACGGAGGTTGCGACGCTGGCGGCGGGGCTCAGAGCCCCCGCACCGGCATCGGTTCGGGCATCGACCGCCTGCAGCAGCCCGTCAAGCTGCTCCTCGGCGGCCTGCAGGCGCTCCGGCAAATCGTCGTCGCCGGATTCCCAGGCATGGAGGATGTCCGCCGCGGAGCATAGGGTGTCGGACAAGGGCTCGAACAGGCCGTCCGGGAGCTCCCCGGAGAGCGGCTTCAGCCCTCCGGCGCCGGCCAGCACGTCCGTGATGTCTTTGACATGGAACGCGACGGTCTCCAGCGCGCGAAGGGTCTGGTAGTCGGTGCCCACGTCCCGGTTGAGGCGGCGGGCGCGCGGATTGCCCTTGCGGCTTTCATCGGCATGGTAGACGGCCTGACGGACCTCATGGCCCGTTGTGGAAATGTCGGAGTTGTACCGCGTCCAGGCCTCCGGTTCCGGCGGCCACTCCTCGGTGAGCGCTGCCGCGAGTCCCTCCAGGTGCGAGGCCAGCATCGTGCGGAAACGCGATAGCTGCAGTACCGCGGCGCTGAAGTTCAGCGGGGGCCAGATGAGGGCGTTGACCAGCAGGCCGCAGCCGACTCCAACGGCCATCTGCACCGCATAGCCGATGGAATAGTCCTCGGCATCCTGGCCGCCGATGATGAGCACGAAGAGGGCGGCCATCGGCACGTAGTCCCTGCCGTAGCCCAGGGCTCCGATGCCGGACAGCAGCACCGCGATCCCGACCACCAGCGGAATGGTCACCAGGTTCGGCTGGACGAACACCACCACGGCGCCTGCCAGCAGCACGCCCACCAGCAGCCCCGCCAAAGTCTGCAGGCCGGCCTTGACCGAGCCCATGAGGGTCGGATACATGCTGACCAGCGCGCCCAGCGGCGCGTAGTAGGGGTATTCGTCGGCCACGCCCGGCATGTAGGGGGCAACGAACCAGGCGATGGCGACGGCGATCGCCGCCTTGACCGCCAGCAGGATGCGCGCCTTGCTCCAGTTGATTTCCATCCAGGACACCACGCGGCGCAACGCTGTGGGGGCTTTGAGTGCTAAGGCCATATGTTCCATCTTCACAGCCCCTCTGCCCGCCCGCCACCGAATCGTCATTCCCGGCGCCATGCCGCCCATCACTCTTGTCGGCATGCCGCCGGTGCGGCGAGACTAGTGCCATGGCAGAGACGGGCGAGGCCCCGACCCCGGGCCAATCCGCGGGCGAACCGGCGGGCGGGCTGATCGTCGTCGGAGTGGACGGCTCGCCGCTGTCCATCGCCGCCCTTCGCTACGCCGGACGGCTGGCGGAGTCGCTCGGCTGCACCATCGAGGCGTTGGCCGTGTGGCAGTACCATATGGCGCTGGGCACCTTCACGCCACTGGATTGGACGCCCGAGGAGGACACCCGCGAACTCCTGGACCAGGCCGTGCGCGAGGCCTTCGGCAGCGACCCGCCCGCAGGCCTGCGCCGCACGGTGCGGCAGGGGCATGCGGCAAGCGTCCTGGCGAAGGCAGGCGCCGGGGCCGACATGCTGATCGTCGGCAGCCGCGGACACGGCGGCTTTGCGGGGATGCTGCTCGGTTCCGTCAGCGCCTCGGTCTCAGCCCACGCCCGCTGCCCGGTGTTGATCATTCATCCGGAGCCTGCGCCAAAAAAGTAGGCGGTCTCGCGCGCTCTCCCGCGGCAGCCGGCGGCCGCCTGCGCTGCGCTCCGGCCTCAGCGCGCCGCAACGAACGGCGACATCCCGGCATGGCTCAGCTCCGAGGCCGCCCCGATCAGCACGAGCACGACGTAGGCACTGACAGGCACCAGGAGGAGCCACTCCCGCCAGGACCCGGCGTTGCCCAGCAGGGGCAGCGCGAAGCTGCCGTTGGGTCGCCAGATCCGCCGCAGGCCGGGAACCTTGCGCAGTGCCTTCGGCGGACGGATCCGCAGCGGCCACCAGAGGTTGATGCCGCCGGTGGTGACCATGTCCCCGAGGAGGTGGACGACGACGCCGATCGCCATCGCGAGCGGGAACCAGTTCTGGTGTTCGGGTGCGAACGCAGTAATGAAGGCGGCGACGGCGATACCGACCGCCCAGGGCGTTTTCCGGAGCCGGTCCGGAATGAACTTCAGGGCTTTGGCGGCGAAGGCGACCAGCAGAATGCAGAGCAGCCCCGCCGCTGGGTAGACCGTTCCAAACCGCTGCGTCTCGAAGCTCGGGAGCCCGGCCAGCCAGGCCAAGGCCACGAACACGGCCACCCCTAGGACGGAGTGGGTGCCGCGCCTGTGGCCTCCGGCCAGGTCGCCGACAGCTGAACACACAATGTTGGAAACCGGAGGCAGCGAGTGGGCGATGGTGGCGCGGTGATGGTCTGCGTCGGGGACCAGGGCCGCGCCGGCCGTCACGAGGGCACCGCTGATCACGCCGGCAGGGCCGACATCCAGCAGCCCGGCTCCCAGCAGGACGGGCTGCTGCGCCCAATCCGCGCTGATGACGGACGCCAGCGAGACTTCGAACTGTGTGGTCAGGGCAATCCAGGCGGCGGCTCCGCTGGCGGCATGGTGGGCACCGAGCATCGGAACCGGCTTCCTCTCGAGTTGGGGTGTGGCATTGCGCCGGTTCGAAGTCTAGCCTCCGGGAGTGTCAGTCTTTCTCTTCCCACCTCACGTCGAGATTGCGGAAGACCGGGGGTCCGTCGCAGAGCTCCGCGAACCGGGCTGCGAACTCAGTGGTTTCCGGGCGGCGCGAATTCTCCATCGCGGACACATAGGAGTCGAATTCGACAATATGCAGGTACGTCCCGGGACGGTCGCGATCAGCCGTCGCAAGGATCCTGCGGAAGGTCGCCGGTGTGCCGCCGGACCGGGAAGGCCTCCCGAGCTGTTCGATCTCCTCTATCCGCGAGGTCTGGAATTCGATGATCTGGATAAAGCCGGCCATGACGGTTCCTTACCTGGATGATTCGGATGCCGCTCAGGGTAGGCCCGGGCCAATGTGGTGACAATCACCAATTCCGGGGGCCCAGGCCGTCTGCCGAGGGAACCCGGGATGCAAAAAGACCCCGGAGAACAACTGGTTCTCCGGGGTCTCATCCTTGTGCGCGGAGGGGGACTTGAACCCCCACCCTCAATAAGAGGACTAGCACCTCAAGCTAGCGCGTCTGCCATTCCGCCACCCGCGCAGGTGGTGTTCTCAGGTCCCGGTCTCGACCGATTCCTTCGAAGCAGCGAGAAAAACTCTAACACGTTTTTCCGGAAGTACTTAATCGGCGCCGACCAGGCCGGGCGGGCCGGCCGGCAGGCTCCGATTTCCTCCCCGTCCGCGCAGGTCATCGGTAGGCTGGAGCCACCAGACGACTGCTAGGAGCCCGCCATGCCCGCAATTTCGCCCGAGGATGAGGTCGCCCGGATCTGCAGCGAACTCATCCGCTTCGACACGTCCAACTACGGGGGCAATGAAGGCCCGGGGGAGCGGGCCGCTGCCGAATACACCGCAGGACTGCTCGAGGAAGCCGGCCTGCAGGCGGAAATTTTCGAGTCGGCCCCCGGACGGGCCTCACTGGTCGCCCGGATGACCGGGGAGGACCCCTCGGCCGGTGCACTCGTCGTCCACGGCCATCTGGACGTGGTGCCCGCCCAAAAGGAGGACTGGCAGGTCGACCCGTTCAGCGGCGAGGAACGCGACGGCCTGGTCTGGGGCCGCGGCGCGGTCGACATGAAGGATATGGACGCCATGATCCTGGCGGTCGCCCGGGACATGGCCCGGACCGGTGTCCGGCCCAAGCGCGATCTGGTGTTCGCCTTCTTCGCGGATGAGGAGGCCGGCGGCAAGTACGGTGCGCGCTGGGCAGTGGACAACCGGCCTGAACTCTTCGACGGCGCCACGGAGGCCATCTCCGAGGTCGGCGGCTTCTCCGCCACGATCGGCGGCAAACGCGCCTACATGCTGCAGACCGCGGAAAAGGGCATCGCCTGGCTGCGGCTGGCAGTCATGGGACGGGCCGGGCACGGATCGCAGCTGAACACGGACAACGCCGTGACGACGCTGGCCCAGGCCGTCGGCCGGATCGGTGCCCATCAGTGGCCGATCGAGCTGACCGATACCACGCGCCGCTTCCTGGACGGCGTGACCGAACTGACCGGCGTCGAATTCGACCCGGACAACCCTGACATCCTGCTCAAGGAGCTGGGCACCGTGGCCCGGTTCGTCGGCGCGACGCTGCAGAACACCTCCAACCCGACCGTGCTGAAGGCCGGCTACAAGGAGAACGTCATCCCGGGCCTGGCCGAAGCACGGATCGATGCCCGGACGCTGCCGGGCCAGGATGAATTCGTGCTCGCCAAGATCCGGGAGCTGGCGGGGGAGGGCGTCGACATCAGCTACGTCCACCAGGACCGCGCACTCGAGGTCCCCTTCTCGGGCAACCTGGTGGACGCCATGGTGGACTCGCTGGCAGCGGAGGACCCGGACGCCGTCGTCCTGCCTTACACGCTTTCCGGGGGAACCGACAATAAGTCCCTGGCCCGGCTGGGCATCACCGGCTACGGCTTCGCACCGCTGCGGCTGCCCGACGAACTGGACTTCACCGGGATGTTCCACGGCGTGGACGAACGCGTGCCGGTGGAATCGCTGAAGTTCGGGACACGCGTGCTGGGGCGCCTGCTGAGGTCGTACTAGGGAGGAGAACCAGTGCCGAAGACAGTGGACGAACTGCTGCCCGACCAACTGCTGGAGCGGATCCGCGGCCGGGCCGCCGGCTACGACGCGGCCAACAGCTTCTTCGACGAGGACCTGGCAGATCTCGCCGGCGCCGGCTACCTGAAGATGCTGGTCCCGGAGGCGGAGGGCGGCCTGGGCTGGAGCCTGCTCCAGGCAACCCGGGCACAGACCCGGCTGGCATCGGCGGCCCCTGCGACGGCGCTGGCCGTCAACATGCATCTGGTCTGGACCGGAGTGGCGCGCGTACTCGCCGAGCGCGGCGACGGAAGCATGGCCTTCGTGCTGGAGGAGGCGGGCCGGGGCGAGGTCTTCGGGTTCGGCGTCTCGGAGGCCGGGAACGACCACGTCCTCTTCGACTCCAGGACCGTTGCCCAGCCACTGGCCGACGGCAGCTACTCCTTCACGGGGGCGAAGGTGTTCACGAGCCTCTCGCCCGCCTGGACGCGGCTGGGTGTCTTCGGACGCGACGACACCGGCACGGCACCGCAGCTGGTGTGGGCGTTCGTGGACCGCCAGGCCCCCGGGTACCGCATCAAGGAAGACTGGAACACATTGGGCATGCGTGCCAGCCAGTCCAATACGACGCTCCTGGAAGGAGTCGTGGCGCGGCCGGAGCGGGTGTTCCGCAAGCTGCCGGTCGGCCCCAATCCGGACCTGCTGGTCTTCGGCATCTTCGCCTGTTTCGAAATCCTGCTCTCCTCCGTCTACGCCGGAATCGGGCGGCGCGCGGTGGACCTCGCCGTGGAGAACAGCCACCGGCGACAATCGCTGAAGAGCGGGCGCAGCTACGCGCAGGACCCGGACATCCGCCGCCGCGTCGCCGAGGCCGCAATGGCCATGGACGGGATATACCCGCAGGTTGACGGGCTGGCCTCGGACGTGGACAACCGGGTGGACCATGGGAGCCAATGGTTCGCCAAACTGGCAGGACTGAAGGTCCGCACCACGGAAACGGCCAAGCAGGTCGTCGAGCAGGCGGTGCGCGTCTCCGGCGGCGCAGGCTATTTCCGCGGCGGCGAACTCGAGCGGCTCTACCGGGACGTACTGGCAGGCCTCTACCACCCCTCGGACGATGAGTCGGCCCACAGCACCGTGGCCAACGCCTGGCTGGGCCCGCTCGAAGACTGAAGCCCCCCCGAAGTACCGACCGCAAACAGCTAGACGGTGGCTTCCACGCGCAGGACCCTGCGGCGCAGCCAGTACTTGCGCCCGCCGCCGATATACAGCCGGGTGCGGACCAAGTCCCACTTGCCGTACTCGGCGTGCTCCGCCAGCGCGCGGCGCGCTTCCTTGATCGATTCGCCCTTGGACAGGGTCAGCACGAGGTACTCGTAGTCGCGGGCATGGTCACGCTCGCGCTGGCTCGTTCCGGTTCCGAATTGTTCCCTCATTGCCCTCCGATCTCTTCACTTATTCTTCCCCCAACGGCTAACGTCTACTACATGGCCATTGATCCGCGTGTCGCGCTCCAGTCATTCACCGCCGCCCTCGAAGAACACCTTGCCGCCGCGTCCAGCCGGCGCGGAGATAACGACCCGGCCGTGGAAGCGGCCTTCTCGTCCATTATGGAAACCTTCGAAGCCTATGAGGATGCACTTTACGACGCCTACGGCGAAGTTACACCCCTGGTGATTTACGACGAGACCGAGGACGAGGACGAGGAACGCGACGAGCAGGAAGACGATTACGACGACGTCGCGGATCCGTTCGACGATGACCTGGAGATCGAGGAGAAGTAGCCGGCAGCGGCGCGGGACTAGGCCGGAGTCGCCGAAATGTCGTCCAGGGCGGAGGCGATTTCGCCGGGAATCCGCTTCGGCGCCGCCGCAAGGATCTGGTGCAGCTGTGCCGGTGTCCGCGGCCCGACCACCGCGGTGGCGATGCCCGGCTGGTCAAGTGCCCAGCCCAAGGCCAGCTCCAGGGCAGGAATGTCCAGCCCGCGGGCGGCCGTCGCCAGCGCCTCGGTGATCCGCGCCGACCGCCCGGACAGGTAGGGCTCGACGTACGCCGCCCCCGCCTCGGAGCCGCCGCGGGAATCCGCCGGGACCCCGCCGCGGTATTTCCCGGTGAGTACGCCGCGGCCCAGCGGGGACCAGGCCATCACCCCCGCCCCGAGGGCACGTGCCGCGGGAATGACTTCGCGTTCTGCCGTGCGCTTGAGCAGCGAATACTCGGACTGGACGGCGACCAGGGGCACGGCGCTAATTGAGATGGCGCGCGCCAGCTGCCAGCCGGAGTAGTTCGACACGCCCACGTAGCGGGCCCGGCCGGACCCGACCGCGAACTCCAGCGCGGACAGCGTTTCCTCGAGCGGGACATTGTCGTCCCAGCAGTCCACCAGCCACAGGTCCAGGTACTCGGTGCCCAGCCGCGCGAGGCTCGCATCAAGGCTGCGCAGCATCGCCCCGCGCGAGGCGTCGAGCTCGCGGGCGCCATGGTGGCGGACGATGCCCGCCTTCGAGACAATTGTCACTTCCTGCCGCGGGACCAGTTCGCCCAGGAAAGCGCCGATAATCGCTTCGCTCGCGCCATCGGCGTAGGCGGCCGCAGTATCCAGCAGCGTCCCGCCGGCCTCCAGGTACGCCCGCAGCATGATCGCGGCGTGCTCTTCATCCGTGGTGTCGCCCCAGGTCATGGTGCCCAGCGAAAGATGCGGCACCTTCAGCCCGCTGTTGCCCAAGCGATTCTGCTCCATGGGCAAAAGCCTACGGCCTCGCGCGCCGCAGGGCTGAAACGGAACGCCTGATTACCGCGGGTCCGCGGGCGCACAGGCGAGGGCAACGCGCGGACGGGAGGCCGCCGTCGCACGTAACCGGAACGGCCCGCAGACGCGGCGTGGGACGGCTCATCCCGCAGGCTGATCTTTCCGGGCACCGCGTCGCCCGGTTCTGCCGCCGCCCTGCCCGTGCTTTAAGGTCTAACTTGTGACTTGGCTTGAAGCGGCCTTCTTGGGACTGATCCAGGGCCTGACCGAATTCCTTCCGATTTCCTCCAGCGCCCACCTGCGCGTGGTGGGTGAGTTCCTTCCCGGGGCGGCCGACCCCGGCGCGGCCTTCACCGCGATCACGCAGCTGGGCACCGAGACCGCCGTGCTCATCTATTTCTGGAAGGACATCCTCAATATCGTGAAGGCCTGGTTCGGCTCGCTGACCGGCAAGGTCCCGCGGAACGACCCGGACGCGCGGATGGGCTGGCTGGTCATCATCGGCTCGCTCCCCATCGGAGTGCTCGGCCTGCTCTTCCAGGACCAGATCGAGGGCACCTTCCGGAGCCTGTGGATCGTAGCCACCATGCTGATCGTGTTCGGCCTGATCCTTGCGGTGGCGGACTCCATCGGCAAGCAGGTCCGGGCCCTGGACAAGCTCACCTACAAGCACGGCATTTTGTTCGGCCTGGCCCAGGCGCTGGCGCTGATTCCCGGTGTCTCGCGTTCCGGCGGTACGATCACTGCGGGGCTGCTGATGGGCTACACCCGCGAGGCAGCCGCCCGCTATGCCTTCCTGCTGGCCGTCCCGGCGGTGTTCGCGAGCGGTCTCTACCAGCTCTTCACCGGGCTGGACGAGCCGGGCCCCTACGGACCCGGCCCGACGGCGCTGGCCACCCTGGTGGCGTTTGTGGTCGGTTTCGTCATCATCGGGTGGTTCCTGAAGTTCGTGTCCACCCACAGCTACAAGCCCTTCGTCTGGTACCGGATCGGGCTGGGTTTGTTCCTCTACATTCTCTTGGGCATTGGCGCTATCAGCGCCTAAAGTACGACGGCGGTCCCACCGGGTCCGCGACACTCACCGGAAGGAACGTCAATTGTTCGGTTGGAATGCGCGCCCCGTGCCGGAAATCCCCGGCGGTAACGATGGGCTGACGCTCTTCGACACGGCCGCCGGAAACCTGGTCGAGCTGGAGCGCTCCGACGTCGGGTCGCTCTACGTCTGCGGTATCACCCCCTACGACGCGACCCACATGGGGCACGCGGCGACGTACGTCGCCTTCGACCTGCTGAACCGCTACTGGCGCGACGCCGGGCGCACTGTCCGCTACGTGCAGAACGTCACGGACGTCGACGATCCGCTGCTGGAGCGGGCCAAGGCGACCGGCGTGGACTGGGAGGCCCTGGCCAAGGACCAGACCGACCTGTTCCGCGAGGACATGGAGGCCCTCAACGTCCTGCCGCCGGACCACTACATCGGGGCGGTCGAGTCCATTTCATGGATCATTCCCGCGGTCGAGCAGCTGCTGGAGGCCGGGCTGGCGTACCGCGTGCCCGGGACCGGCGGCGAGCCGGACGGGGACGTGTATTTCGATTCCGCTGCTGCAGCAGGGGAGGGTTGGCACCTCGGCCTGACCTCGCGGCTGAGCGAGCAGGAGATGCTGCCGCTGTTCGCCGAACGCGGCGGGGATCCTGACCGGCCCGGCAAGCGGCATCCGCTGGACGCCCTGCTGTGGCGGGTGGCCCGCGAAGGAGAACCCAAATGGCCGGGCAATTCCCTGGGCGAGGGACGTCCTGGCTGGCACATCGAGTGCTCCATCATCGCCCGCCGCTTCCTGCCGGAGACGTTCGACGTCCAAGGCGGCGGCTCCGACCTGAGCTTCCCGCACCACGAGATGAGCGCCGGACACGCCTATGCCCTGACCCACACGCCGCTGGCAAAGCACTTCGTGCACGCCGGCATGGTGGGCCTCGATGGCGAGAAGATGAGCAAGTCCAAGGGCAACCTCGTGCTCGTCTCGAAGCTGCGCGCGGCCGGCGAAGACCCGGCGGCGATCCGCACTGTGCTCCTCGGCCAGCATTACCGCAGCGACTGGTTCTGGACCGACGAGCTCCTGGTGCAGGGTCGGGCCCGGCTGGAACTGTGGCGCGAGGCCGCCCGCGCCGGCGGCGCCGGGAACGGTGTTTCAGGGCTGGCAGCGGAAATCCGCGCCGCCCTGTCCAAGGACCTGGACGCCCCCGCCGCGCTGGACGCGGTGGACCGCTGGGCCCGTGCCGTCACCGCGGCCGGCCAAGCCGAACGTGGCGCTGCCGCGTCCGGCGAGGCCGCCGCTGCTCCCATAGCCGAGGTCCTCGACGCCCTGCTCGGCATCCGCCTCTAGGCTCCTGCGGCTGAGGGCTCCTTCGGCGCGTGGATCTTCACGGATCCCGGCGCCGAAGGGCCAAGGGCCGATCCGGCGGCGCCTCAGTCCTTGCGGCGCTTCTTCAGGTAGCGCTCGAATTCCCTGGCAATCGACTCGCCCGTCGCCTCGGGCAGCTCGGCGGTGTCCTTGGCCTCCTCGAGCTGCTGCACGTAGGCGGCAACCTCCGGATCCTCGACGGCCAGCTCGTTGACGCCGCGTTCCCAGGCCTCGGCTTCCTCGGTCAGCATGCTGGTGTCCAGCGGAAGCTGGAGGATGTCTTCCAAACGGTGAAGCAGCGCGAGCTGAGCCTTGGGGGAGGGCGCCTGCCCGACGTAGTGCGGCACGGCGGCCCACAGCGAAACCGTGGGAATGCCGGCCAGCGAAGCCAGCTCCGAAAGCACGCCGACGATCCCCGTCGGCCCCTCATACTGGCTTGGCTCGGTGTTCAGCGCCTCGCGGATGCCGTCGTCCTCGCTGGTGGCCGTCACCGGGATGGGCCGGCTGTGGGGCACGTCCGCCAGCAGGGCGCCCACCAGGATCAGGCAGTCCACGTCCTGTTCCGTGGCGTGCGCCAGCAGTTCCGCGGTGTAGGCCCGCCACCGGTAGGAGGGCTCGACGCCATGGACGAAGACGACGTCGACGTCGGTGCCGGGAACGCTGCAGCGGGTGAGCTTGGTAGTGGGCCACTTGATCCGGCGTTCGCCAGACGCGGTGCGGCGCACTATCGGGCGGGTGAACTGGAAGTCGTAGTAGAGGTCCGGGTCGATGCTGGCGACCTTCCGCCCGTCCCAGCTCCGGCTCAGGTACTTCACCGCGTCCGTGGCGGCCTCCCCGGCATCGTTCCAGCCTTCGAAGGCGGCCACCATCACCGTCAGCTTCCGCTGCGGCTGGCCTTCTTCGTGCTGGCGCGGGAAGAGGGAACGCAACCCCCGAGCCTCGTTGTTGTCCTGTGTGCTCACCTCTTCACCCTAAACCGAAGGCTCTTCGGTTGTCAGGGAAGTCGGGTTTCAATTCCCGCCGGGGGAGCCACCGTAGACTGGGACCATGCCTGATGCTTCCCGCCCCGCCGAGGTGCCCGCCGATGAGCCCCGCCTGCACGCCGTCCTGTGGGACATGGACGGCACCCTGGTGGATACCGAGCCGTACTGGATCGAAGCCGAAACGGAGCTCGTCGAGAGCTTCGGCGGCACCTGGTCCTACGAACTCGGCCGCACCCTGGTCGGCAACGCGCTGCCGTCTTCCGCAGCGGTCCTCCAGCAGGCCGGGGTGGAGCTGTCCATCCGCGACATCATCGACCGCCTGATCGCGGCCGTGGTCGAACGCGTGCGGCACCGGATCCCGTGGCGGCCGGGAGCCCGCGAACTGCTTGCCGAACTGCGCGAGGCCGGTATTCCCACAGCCCTGGTCACGATGTCCGAGAAGAAGCTGGCCGAGGAAGTCGTCGCAGCCCTGCCGGCGGACAGCTTCAGGCTGCTGGTCACCGGGGACATGGTGGTGCACGGCAAGCCGCATCCCGAGCCCTACCAGCGAGCCTTCGACGCGCTTTTGGCCGAGCTCCCGGAGCTCCGCAAGGACCGTGCGGTCGCCCTGGAGGACTCCGTGCCGGGTGCCACCTCGGCACAGGCCGCGGGCCTGGTGACCGTGGCCATACCGCATGTCGTGCCGGTACCGGCGGCGGCCGGGCGGATCCTGTGGTCCACCCTCGCGCACAAGGGCATCGCCGACTTGGAAAGGCTGCTCGACGCCACCGAAGCCGTACCGGCGGAAGCGACCGCATGAGCGCGGCTCCGCATACCGGGGGCTCGCCGGACACCGGGAATTCCAGCCCGGAGCCGAAGCCCAAGCGCAGCGAAGGCATCCCGCTGGGCCGGATCGCGGGCGTGCCCATCGTCCTGGCCTACTCCTGGTTCATCATTGCGGCCTTCATCGTGATCGCCTTCGGGCCGCAGGTCCAGCGGGGCATTCCCGGACTCGGAGCCGGAGCCTACCTCGTCGCGCTCGGGTACGCGCTCCTGCTGCTCTTTTCGGTGCTCGTGCACGAGCTGGCGCACGCGGTCAGTGCCCGGATCTTCGGCTGGCCGACGGCGCGGATCGTGCTGAACCTCTGGGGCGGCCACACGCAGTTCGAGAGTTTCAAGGCCACGCCGGGCAAGTCCCTGATCGTCGCCCTCTCCGGGCCCGCGGCGAACTTCGCGCTGGCCGGGGCCGGCGTGCTGGTGCTGCCGCTCATGCGCGGGAGCGCGGTCGGCTACCTGCTGACGGACATCTTCATCTGGGCCAACTTCCTCGTGGCGCTGTTCAACGTCCTGCCCGGACTGCCCCTCGACGGCGGCCGGCTGGTGGAATCCGCCGTATGGCGGGTCACCGGAAGCCAGGAAAAGGGCACCCTCGCGGCCGGATGGGCAGGCCGCGTCATCGTGGTGCTTACGGTGCTGGCGGTCATCGGCTGGCCGCTGCTGATGGGCCGCGAACCGAGCCTCCAGATCGTCGTGATCATGGTGCTCGTCGGCAGCTTCCTCTGGATGGGTGCCAGCGCCTCGATCGCCAATGCCAAGCTGCGGCTTCGCCTGCCGCAGGTCTTCGCCGGAGCGCTGAAGAGGCCGGCTGTGGGCATTCCCGCGACGGCGACTGTAGCCCAGATCAGGGACGCCCTGCAGCAGAACCCGGACGCCGCCGTCGTCCTGACGGCCGCAACCGGCCAGCCGGAGGCGGTCATGGATTCCGTCGCGCTGCGGCAGGTTCCCGAAGCCAGCGCCGCGGCCACGCCGGCCACCGCGGCAGCCCGGCCGCTCGCACCGGGCGCATATGTCCCCGAGTGGGCGTCCGGCCAGGAACTGGTGCAGTACCTGGCCGGGCTCGGCGGTACCGAGTACGCCGTGGTGGACCAGGACGGGTACGTCACGGGGCTGCTCGACCAGGCCGCCGTGGTCCGTGCCATCACCGGCAAGGCCTCCTGAAACCGGCGCGGCCCCAAGCGGCCGAAGAAAACGGCTGAAGGAAAAGCCGCCGCCAGCATAGAATCATCAGGCCCGTTCGTACGGGATCCTGCCACCAACCGGAAGTAGCCGAACCATGAGCCCTGCCACCACCCCGACCGGAGCCGAACAGCGCCGCGGCCCCTTCCGCCCCGGCGAACGCGTCCAGCTGACGGACGAGAAGGGCCGGATGAACACCGTCACGCTGACCCCGGGCGGAGCCTTCCACACGCACAAGGGGCTGCTGGCCCACGATGCCGTGATCGGCCAGCCCGAGGGCAGCGTCGTCACGAATGACACCGGACACCGGTACCAGGTGCTTCGGCCCCTGCTCTCGGACTTCGTGCTGTCCATGCCGCGCGGCGCGGCCGTGGTATATCCCAAGGACGCCGGCCAGATCATCACCATGGCCGATATCTTCCCCGGTGCGCGCGTGGTCGAGGCGGGCGTCGGCTCCGGCGCGCTGAGCATCTCGCTGCTGCGCGCCGTGGGGGACCAGGGCCGCCTCCACTCCTTCGAGCGCCGCGAGGAATTCGCCGACGTTGCCCGCGGAAACGTGGAAACCATCTTCGGCGGGCCGCACCCGGCGTGGAAGGTCAGCATCGGCGATTTCCAGGAAGAGGTCGTGAAGCAGGAGGAGGCCGGCAGCGTCGACCGTGTCGTGCTGGACATGCTTGCCCCGTGGGAATGCCTGGACGCGGTGGCCACCGTCCTGGCGCCCGGGGGCGTCTGGATCAGCTATGTGGCGACGGTGACCCAGCTTTCCCGCACGGCCGAAGCCATCAGGGCCGACGGCCGGTTCACCGAGCCCGACGCCTGGGAGTCGATGGTCCGGGGCTGGCACCTGGAGGGACTGGCCGTGCGTCCGGACCACCGGATGGTGGCCCACACGGGCTTCCTGCTCACCGCGCGGCGGCTGGCCGAAGGAGTCACGGGCATCACGCCCAAGCGCCGCCCGTCCAAGACGGAGTTCACCGACGAGGACCTGCAGACGTGGACCCCGCGTGACGGCGACTGGAGCCCGGAGACCCTCGGCGAACGGGTGGTCTCCGACCGCAAGCTCCGCCGTGCCGCCAAGGACGCCGCCTCGACCGTCCAGCGGGGAGCCTTCAAGGGCACCGGATCCCAGGGCGACCAAAAGGACGGTTAAACCCCCGCTGGGCTGGGCATTTTAGCCTGTTTTGCGCCGGATGGAATTACCCAAAGTACTTCAGCGTTTCCTTCTCAAATAGGTGTCACGCCGGCACATCGGCGGTTAGGGTTCTAGGAAGGGTCCCGACTCGAGAGAGAAGGTTGCGGTGATGAACGAACAGCAGAACCAGGGCAACGATCCGGTACCGGCTGCGGCTCATGCCAACGAGCTGACCATCGCCCAGCGGCAGATCAACGTCCTGCGCGACAAGATCCGCAACCTCGACAAGCAACTGGCTGCGGCGACCGCCAACAACTCGCGCATGGTCGCGATGCTGGAGTCGGCGAAGGCGGAGATCATCCGGCTCAAGGCCGCCCTGGAGCGCGACGGCGAGACGCCGTTCAGCTTCGCGACCATCCTGCAGGTCAACCAGCGGGAGCAGCCGCGCGCCGGCGTAACGACGACGGCGACCACGCAGGAGAGCGTGGACATCATCCAGTCCGGGCGCAAGCTGCGCGTCGCCGCCAGCCCGCTGATCAACCTGGCCCAGCTTTCCCCGGGCCAGGAAGTGCTGCTGAACGAGTCGCTGACGATCATCGCCGCGCTCGGCTTCGAACGCGCCGGCGAGCTGGTCACCATCAAGGAGCTGCTGGGTTCCGACCGGATCCTGGTGATCGGGCGGGCGGACGAGGAGCGCGTCGTCAAGCTCTCCGGCGAACTGCTGAAGGAGCGGATCCGCGTCGGCGACGCCGTGTCGATCGATTCCCGGACCGGCTACGCCCTGGAGAAGATCCCGCGCAGCGAGGTGGAGAACCTGATCCTGGAGGAAGTGCCGGACATTTCCTACCAGGACATCGGCGGCCTCGGCCCCCAGATCGACGAAATCCGGGACGCCGTCGAGCTCCCGTTCCTCCACCCGGACCTCTACCGAGAGCACGGGCTGAAGGCTCCGAAAGGCATCCTGCTCTATGGCCCGCCCGGCTGCGGCAAAACGCTGATCGCGAAGGCCGTGGCGAATTCGCTGGCGGCCCGGGCGCTCGAACGCGGCGGTCCGGAGGGGACGCGCAGCTACTTCCTGAACATCAAGGGCCCCGAGCTGCTGGATAAGTATGTTGGCGAGACGGAGCGGCACATCCGGCTGATCTTCGCCCGGGCGCGCGAGAAGGCCTCGGACGGCAGCCCGGTCGTCGTCTTCTTCGACGAGATGGACTCGCTCTTCCGCACCCGCGGGACCGGCGTCTCCTCCGACGTGGAGACCACCATCGTCCCGCAGTTGCTGAGCGAGATCGACGGCGTGGAGAAGCTGGAGAACGTGATTGTCATCGGCGCGTCGAACCGGGAGGACATGATCGATCCGGCCATCCTGAGGCCGGGCCGGCTGGACGTCAAAATCAAGATCCAGCGGCCGGACGCCGAGGCGGCCGCGGAAATCTTCGCGAAGTACATCACCACCGACCTGCCGATCCACGTGGACGACCTGGCCGAGCACGGCAACGACCGCCAGGCGACGGTGGATGCCATGATCCAGCGGACCGTGGAGGCGATGTACGCCAAGGAGAAGTCCACGGAGTACCTGGAAGTCACGTACGCCAGCGGCGACACGGAGATGCTCTACTTCAAGGACTTCAACTCCGGCGCGGTCATCCAGAACGTCGTGGACCGGGCCAAGAAGAACGCCATCAAGGACCTGCTGACCAACCAGCAGAAGGGACTGCGGATCGAGCATCTGCTGCATGGCGTCGTGGACGAGTTCCGCGAGCACGAGGACATGCCCAACACGACCAACCCGGACGACTGGGCACGCATCTCGGGCAAGAAGGGCGAGCGGATCACCTACATCCGCACCATCATCCAGGGCAAGGAGGGCCAGGAAGCCGGCAAGGCCATCGAAACGACCGCGAATACGGGGCAGTACCTGTGAGCGTTATCCGTGTGATGGGAACCGAGACGGAGTATGGCATCCATGCTCCGAGTGATCCGCTGGCCAACTCCACGGTGCTCTCGTCCCAGATCATCAATGCCTACGCCTCGACGGTGCGCGGCGGCATGGGGAACCTGGCCGGCACCAAGTGGGACTACACGGACGAGGAGCCGCTGCATGACGCCCGCGGCTGGTCCGTGTCCCGCGAGAACGCCGATCCCTCCCAGCTGACGGACCAGCCGCCGGTGCTCGACGCCGAGCAGATCGCGATGGCCGGCGGCCGGCCTCCGTCCAGCGAGTTCTACTCCGAGGATGCCGGCTCCGGCGGTGTCCTGATGAACATGGTGCTGAGCAACGGGGCGCGCCTCTATGTGGACCACGCCCATCCCGAATACTCCAGCCCCGAAGTGACCAGCCCGCGCGACGGTGTGCTGTGGGACAAAGCCGGCGACGTCGTCGTACTCCACGCCCTGCGCCGCATAGCGCGGATGCCGGGGTTCGCCCCGGTCAATGTGTACAAGAACAACACCGACAACAAGTCCGTCTCCTACGGTGCCCACGAGAACTACCTCATGCCCCGCAGCGTGCCGTTCGGGAACATCGTCACGGGGCTCATCCCCTTCTTCGTTTCCCGGCAGGTCATCTGCGGTTCAGGACGCGTGGGGCTCGGGGCCATGGGCAAGCACGGGGGCTACCAGATCAGCCAGCGTGCCGACTTCTTCGAGGCGGAAGTTGGGCTGGAGACGACCATTCGGCGCCCCATCGTCAACACCCGGGACGAACCGCACGCCGTGGCGGAGAAGTACCGCCGCCTGCACGTCATCATCGGCGACGCCAACCTGAGCGAAATCTCGACCTACCTGCGGCTGGGAACGACGGCTCTCGTCCTCTCGATGATCGAGCATGGCGAGGCCCCGCGGATCGAGCTGCAGGAGCCGGTGCAGTCGCTGCAGGCCATCAGCCACGACCCTTCCCTGCAGCAGAAGGTCGCGCTGAAGGACGGCTCGATGGTAACCGGCCTCGACCTGCAGGAAATGTACCTGGAGGCGGCCCGGGAGCATTCCGCTAAGCATGGCCAGGACCACGGCCAGACGGCGGACGTCCTGAACCGCTGGGGAGCCCTGCTGGACACCCTGCGGCGGGAGCCAATGGATGCCGCGGCACAGGTCGACTGGGTAGCCAAGCTCAAGCTGCTGCAGGCCTACCGGGACCGCGACTCGCTCGAATGGTCCGATGCCAGGCTCGGTCTGATCGACCTGCAGTACGCGGACGTCCGGCCGGAGAAGGGTCTCTACCACCGCCTCGCCGCGCGCGGCAAGATGGAGCGGCTCTTCACCGATGAGCAGATCGCCGCGGCCGTGACGGAACCGCCCCACGACACGAGGGCGTACTTCCGCGGAAAGTGCATCGAGCGCTTCCCGGCCGAGGTAGTCGGAGCCAGCTGGGATTCAGTGATTTTCGACCTGCCCAGCCGCCGGAAGCTGCAGCGCATTCCCACCCGGGAGCCGCTGCGGGGGACCCGCGAACTGACCGGTCCGCTGTTCGATCAGGCGGCTTCGGCGGAGGAATTTATTTCAGCGTTGCTCGGCCCGGAAAGCGGGCCGGACGTGGCACGATAAGCAGTAAGCAAGTGTGTCGAACCGCACGAAGAGGAGGCCGTCATGGCAACCCAGGACCGCAAGAACGTGGAAGGCCGCGTACCGGAGGAGGAGTACGACGACGTACCCGAGTCGCCGGAACCCGCACCTGAGGCCGGGGCCCGGACCGAAACGGAGGGAACGGACGATTTGCTCGACGAGATCGACGGGGTGCTGGAGCAGAACGCGGAGGAATTCGTCCGCGGGTTTGTCCAGAAGGGCGGTCAGTAACCCATGAACTTGCCGGCGGGCGGACATAACTCCATCTTTTCCCAGATATCGCACGCGGCCACGTCTTCGTTCAGCGAGTACCTGGCCCGGAGCGCACCGGATATGCTGCCCGGTGCCCGGACGGCCGGAATGCCGTCCGGCATGGCCGCCGAGGCCGTGGCGCCGCACGCGACGACGATCGTCGCCATGACCTACGCCGGCGGCGTGCTCATGGCGGGGGACCGGCGGGCAACGATGGGGAACATGATCGCCAGCCGGCATATCGAGAAGGTCTTTCCCGCGGACATGTACTCCGTGCTGGGCATTGCCGGAACGGCCGGCATCGCGCTGGACGTCACCCGGCTGTTCCAGGTTGAGCTGGAGCACTACGAGAAGATCGAGGGCACCTTGCTGAGCCTTGAAGGCAAGGCCAACCGGCTTGGAGCCATGATCCGCGGCAACCTTCCGATGGCGTTGCAGGGGCTCGCCGTGATCCCGTTGTTCGCCGGCTTCGACCTGGACCGGCGGGTCGGACGGCTGTTCTCCTACGATGTCACGGGGGGCCGCTACGAGGAGCAGGAGCACCACTCGGTCGGCTCCGGGTCGGTTTTTGCCCGCGGTGCCCTGAAGAAGCTGTGGAAGCCGAACCTGGACGAGGCGCAGGCGGTGCTGGTCTCCGTCGAGGCGCTCTATGACGCCGCGGATGACGACTCCGCCACCGGCGGCCCCGACGTGGTCCGCCAGCTGTGGCCCGTCGTCTATACCGTCAATGCCGCAGGCGCCCGCCGCATCCCCGAACGGGACCTCGCCGCCGCCGCCGAAGCCGTGATTGCCTCGCGCGCTGTCGCCGGAAGGGAGGCCTAGCCATGACGCAGCAGTTCTATGTGTCTCCCGAGCAGCTGATGAAGGACCGGGCGGATTTCGCCCGGAAGGGGATCGCCCGCGGGCGATCCGTGATGGTGCTCAGCTGCCGCGACGGCATCGCGCTCGTGGCCGAGAATCCCTCGCCCTCGCTGCACAAGATCGGCGAGATCTACGACCGGATCGCCTTCGCCGCCGTCGGCAAGTACAACGAGTTCGAGAGCCTGCGCCAGGCCGGCGTGCGCTACGCCGACGTGCGCGGCTACTCGTATGACCGCGACGACGTCACCGCGCGCGGCCTCGCCAGCGTCTACGCCCAGAGCCTGGGCACGGTCTTCACGGCGGACAGCAAACCCTTCGAAGTCGAACTGGCCGTGGCCGAGGTCGGCCTCCGGCAGTCCGATGACCATCTCTACCGCCTGACCTTCGACGGCTCCATCGCGGACGAGCCGGACTTCGTCGTCATGGGCGGCCAGACCGAGGCGCTGACGGAATCTCTGCGCTCGAACTGGGACGCCGGCCACGATTTCGCCGGAGTCATCCGCGCTGCCGTGTCGTCGCTCGAAGGGAGCGCGGGCAACGCAGGCGAGAACGGCTCCGCGTCCCGCCGCCTGGGGCCCGACCAGCTCGAAGTGGCGGTCCTGGAGCGTGATCCGGAGTCCAGCCGGGGCAGCCGGAGGGCCTTCCGCAGGCTTTCTGCGGCAGAAATGACGGAGATATTGGGGAAATGACATGGACAGGCGCATTTTCGGCATAGAGACCGAATTCGGAATTTCCTACTCGGCTCCTGATTCGCGGCCGCTTTCTCCCGAGGAAGTGGCACGGTACCTCTTCCGCAAGGTGGTGACCTGGGGCCGGTCCTCCAACGTCTTCCTGACCAATGGCTCCCGCCTCTACCTGGACGTCGGGTCCCACCCGGAATATGCGACGGCGGAGTGCGACGACGTCGCGCAGCTGATCGCCCAGGACCGCGCCGGGGAGCTGATCCTCGAAGACCTGATGAACGAGGCCCAGGACCGGCTCCGCCACGAGGGATTCGACGGCAACGTCTACCTGTTCAAGAACAATACGGATTCGGCCGGCAACTCCTACGGCAGCCATGAGAACTACCTGATTCCGCGCAAGCTCGAGTTTTCCCGGCTCGCCGACATCCTGATCCCGTTCCTCGTGACCCGGCAGGTGCTGGTGGGTGCGGGCAAGGTCCTGCGGACCCAGAACGGCTCGCTCTTCGCGTTCTCGCAGCGGGCGGACCACATCTGGGAGGGTGTCTCTTCGGCGACCACGCGCTCCCGGCCCATCATCAACACCAGGGACGAGCCCCATGCGGACGCAGAGTTCTACCGCCGGCTGCACGTCATCAACGGGGACTCGAATATGTCGGAAACGACCACCCTGCTGAAGATCGGCACCGTCGACCTCCTGCTGCGGATGATCGAGGCCGGCGTCATCATGCGGGACCTGCGGCTGGAGAACCCCATCCGGAGCATCCGGGACATCTCCCACGACCTCACGGGATCCCGGCCGCTGCGCCTGGCCAACGGACGGGACATGAACGCCCTGCAGATGCAGCGGGAGTACCTGGCCAAGGCTGGGGACTTCGTCCGCGCGAACGGGGCGCATAATCCGCACGTCGGAAGGATCCTCGATCTGTGGAACCGGACCCTGACGGCGGTCGAGACCCAGGACTACTCGGGAATCGACACGGAGGTCGACTGGGCCATCAAGAAGAAGCTGATCGACAGGTTCAGCCAGCGGCACGGGCTGGACCTGGATTCGGCCCGGGTCGCACAGCTGGACCTGGCCTACCACGACATCTCGCGGCGCCGCGGACTGTTCTTCCTGCTGCAGGCGCGCGGTGAAGCCGCCCGCGTTGTACAGGAACCCGAGGTGAAGTCCGCCGTCGACAATCCGCCCCAGACGACCCGTGCCAAGCTGCGCGGCGATTTCGTGCGGGCTGCCCGGGAGCACGGCCGCGATTTCACGGTGGACTGGGTCCATCTGAAGCTCAATGACCGGTCCCAGCAGACCATCCTGTGCAAGGATCCGTTCAAGAACGTGGACGAGCGGGTGGAGGCCCTGCTGGCAACTCTGTGACCGCGGTTCAGATTTCTCTGCGACAATGACCCACAGCGGAGCCGGCCGTTCCGCTGTCCTGCCGATGCACCTGACGAAAGTAGTACCGTGCGCAAAATTCTCACCATGCTTCTGCCGGCCGCCCTGCTGCTGAGCGCCTGCAGCTCCGCGGAACAAGGCTCCGACAGCCTGGACGACATCACCGTTACTCCCGCAAGCGCCGGCACTGCGCCTGCCGTGGAGTTCGAAGCGCCCCTGGAGCTGCCGGAAACCACCGCGCAGGTGCTCGAATCCGGCTCGGGTGACGGCGCCGGCGCGGTCGACGGCCAGTGGCTGCGATTCCATTACGTGGCCTATGATGCCGTCACCGGTGAAGTCCAGGGCGATACCTTTTCGACGGCCGAGCAGACGCTGCAGATCAACGAGGAA
Source organism: Arthrobacter mangrovi (assembly GCF_026011795.1). Classification (GTDB taxonomy): domain Bacteria; phylum Actinomycetota; class Actinomycetes; order Actinomycetales; family Micrococcaceae; genus Crystallibacter; species Crystallibacter mangrovi. Next base: position 67,419 of record NZ_BRVS01000007.1, read on the forward strand.
ATGAAGAAGGCCGACGCGGGTCTCTACGACGCGCTCGAGGGCGCCAAGGCGGGCGACCAGGTGGCCTACTACCTCAAGCCGCAGGCCGCCGCCGGCGCGAGCAGCCCGGCAGACCATGCGCAGCTGCTGGTGCTGAGCATCGAGCGGGTCAAGGACCAGGCGACCAAGGCGGATGCCAAGGAGGTCGCGGAACTGGAAAAGGCGGGCAAGCTGCCCAAGGTCACCCTGGACGGCAAGGGCGTTCCCTCGGTCAAGATCCCGGAAGGCACCGAGGCCCCCGGTAACCTGATCGTCCAGGTGCTGGACGAGGGCGATGGCAAGAAAGCCACGGCGGAGAGCACCGTGAAGGCGAACTATGCCGGCTGGAACTGGTCGGAAGGAAAAGAATTCGATTCGAGCTTCAGCCGTGGCGAGCCGACCGAGTTCCCGCTCAGCGGCGTGATTGCCGGCTGGACCCAGGGCCTGACCGGCCTCAAGGAAGGCGCCAAGGTTGTGCTGACCATCCCGACGGAGCTCGCGTACGTCCAGGGGCAGGGCGATGCCTCCGGCGACCTGGTCTTCTACGTCGAGCTGACCGAAGTAAAGTAGCTAGTTCCCACACCCCTTCAGGAAGGTAAGCATTCATGTCTTTCGGCAAGCGCGAGTACGACCGGCAGAAGCCCGAGATCGATTTCCCGGGAACCGAGGCTCCCACCGAGCTGCACATCGAGGACATCATCGTCGGTGACGGCGCGGAGGCCAAGCCGGGCGACACGGTGTCGACGCACTACGTAGGCGTGGCCTGGTCCACGGGCGAGGAATTCGACGCTTCCTGGAACCGCGGTGCGCCGCTGGACTTCCGCGTCGGCGTGGGACAGGTCATCCAGGGCTGGGACCAGGGCCTGCTGGGCATGAAGGTCGGCGGCCGCCGCCGCCTGGAGATTCCTTCGGAGCTCGCCTACGGCCAGCGCGGCGCCGGTTCCGCGATCGCCCCGGGCGAATCCCTCATCTTCGTCGTGGACCTGCTCGGCGTCCGCTGACCGCCGCGTCGCACGAGGACCGGGGCGCAGTAACGTTAGTTCATCGTTACTGCGCCCCGGTCCGTTTAATCATGTGCGGGCGCCGGGCGCAGTAAGTTGGAACCATGTCCGCGTCCAAGACCGAGCGTCTGCTCAACCTGCTGATCGCCCTGCTGGAACGCCAGCGGGGGTACAGCAAAGAGGAACTGCGTTCCCTGATCCAGCCGTACCGCGAGGCGACCAGCGAAGAAGCGTTCAACCGGCTCTTCGAACGGGACAAGGACGACCTGCGTGAAATGGGCGTCCCCGTCGAGACTTTCAGCGAAGACACGTTCTTCGACTCCGACCACGCCGTCGCCCGGTACCGCATCGACCGGAAGGCCTACCGCCTCCCGGAGCTGAAGTTCACCACCGAGGAGACCGCCGTCCTGTCCCTGGCCTCGAGGATCTGGCAGCAGGCTTCTTTGGGGTCTGCGGCGGCCCGGGCCGTGCGCCGGCTCGATGTCCACGGGGCGCTGGCCGAGGGAGATTCGCCCATCGGGATCGAGCCCCGGCTGCGGACCGCCGAGCCCGCCTTCGACGAGCTGCTGAAGGCGGTCCTGGGACACTATCCCGTCTCGTTCGAGTACCGGGCGGCCAAGAGCACCGAGACCAGCGTCCGGCGCGTGGAACCCTGGGGCCTCGGGAACCGGTTCGGCCACTGGTATCTCTCCGGCTTCGACGTCGACCGCCAGGGACAGCGGACCTTCAGGCTGTCCCGGATCAGCTCCGGCATCAGGAAGCTCAGCGGCGACGTGGAGGTTCCCGCGGACTTCACGATGCGGTCCGCCCTGGACGCCTTGGATCCCGCACGGGAGAAGGGGACCGCCAGGCTCCTGCTGAAGCCGGGCCGCGCACAGTCCCTGCGTGCCGCGGCATTGCATCCCGCATCGACGGTTTCCGCAAGTGCAGGCGACGGAGGGGGCGCCGAGGGCTGGGACGAGATCGAGTGTCCCTACACCGACGTCGAAACCATGGCCGAAGAAATCGCCTCGCATGGCGCAAACGCCGTCGCGCTGGCGCCGCGGGAGCTTGTCGACGCCATGATGCGCCGCTTCCAGGATGCCCTCGACGTGGCCGCCGCGCCCCCGCCGTCGTACGCATTCACCGCCCCGGCAGGAACGGCGGGCCATAGGAAATCCTCCTCGCTGGACCGCCTGCCGCGCCTGCTGGACCTGGTCTCTTATGTCACGGGCAATCCGGGCGTCGAGCTGGAGGCCACCGCGAAAAAGTTCGGCATCAGCCGCTCCCAGCTGATCAACGATCTGAACCTGCTCTTCGTGTGCGGCACTCCGGGCTACGGACCGGACCAGCTGATCGAAGTGCATTGGGACAACGACACCATCTTCATCGAGAACGCCGAAGAGATTTCCCCGACTGTGCGGCTGAGCATCGACGAGGCGCTCTCCCTGGTGGTCGGGCTGCAGGCGCTGGAAACCGTCCCGGGCGTGGGGGAGCGGCCGGGCGTGCGGAGCGCCCTGAGCAAGCTGCTGGAGGCGACCGGGGGAGAGCACGGGCTGCACCGGTCCCTGGCTGCCGACTTCGATGCGGAGGCGACGACGGCCGAAGTACAGGCGCTCCAGGACGCGGTGGCCGCCCGCGAAACGCTGCGGATCGAGTACCTGGTCTCGTCCCGGGACGAGATGACCGAGCGCGAGATCGACCCGCTGCAGGTCTTTGCCGTCAACGGACACTGGTACACCGAGGCGTGGTGCCATGACCGGCAGGCCGTGCGGCAGTTCCGTGCGGACAAAATCCGCAGCCTGCAGCGGACCGGGCGGAACTTCCAGCCCCACGCGCAGCCCAGCTCGGAGTTCCCGCAGTCCCTCTTCACGCCGCGGGATTCCGACGCGCGTGCCGTGCTGCAGCTCTCGCCGCGCCTGGCCGGTCTGGGGGACCAGTACAACGCCGAGCGGCACAGCGACCTGCCCGACGGCGGGGTGGTGGTCGAGCTGCGGCTGGGGACGACGGCCATCATCGCCCCGCTGGTTGCCCGGTACGGCGGCGAAGTGCGGGTGCTGGAACCCAGGGAACTGGCAGCCGACACCGTCGAGTGGCTGAGTGCCGCCGCGGCGGCGTATTCGGAAAACCCCAAGGCGGGGGCACTAGACTCCTAACCATGGATTGGTGGTTCTGGATAGTTCTCTGGGTCGCGCTGGCCGCACTCGCAGTGGTTTTTGTGGGCTTTCTCGCATACCGGATTTTCCGTGCGTTCATGAAGACTTTGGAAGAATTTGAGACGGCTGCGGCAAAGTTGAGTCCTGCGCTTGGTCCCGCCCCGTCGGCTGAAGGCGAAAACAGCACCGTCTTCCAGCCGGCCGTTTTCCTCGATCCCGCCGTGGCCAGGGAGCAGTACGCCGATGGAAAGGCAGCGCGGCGCGAGGCCCGCAGGGCACGCCGGGTCGCCCGCAGGTCTGCCCGCGGGCAGCGGCAATCGCTGCACGACGTCAAGCTCTCTTGACGTAGGATTGGTTTGTTATGAAAGGAACCGCGTAATGGGACGACTCTTCGACAACCCGTGGACAATCATCATCCTCATCATCATTGTCCTTCTGCTCTTCGGGGCGCCGAAACTGCCTGGTCTCGCCCGCAGCGTGGGTCAGTCAATGCGTATCTTCAAGTCCGAAGTGAAGCAGATGAGGGATGAGAATCCCTCCGACGCCGATGGACGGGACGAGCCGGTAGAAGGCCGCGTGGTCAATCCGCCGCGGAACACCGGCACCCGGGACCAGACGCCGAATGCAAATGGCGGAACCACGCCGCCCAGCCAGCAGCAGTAGAGGCAAATGGCGCGGACCAAGGGCCGCAAGGCCAATCCCGAAGGCCGGATGGCCCTCAAAGACCACGTTAGGGAGCTCCGCAACCGCCTGGTTATTTCGGGCATAGCAGTCTTGCTGGGCGCCATCGGCGGATGGTTCCTGTACGACCCGGTCATGGTGGCCGTCCAGCAGCCGCTGATGGAGATCTCGGCCCAGCAGGGCCGGCGGGCGGAAATCAACTACGGCAGCGTGGGCTCCCCGTTCGACCTGAAGATCCAGGTCTCGATCTTCCTCGGCCTGCTGATCAGTTCCCCGGTGTGGATCTACCAGATCTGGGCGTTCATCACGCCCGGGCTGAAGCAGAAGGAACGGCGGTACACGCTCGGCTTCATGTTTGCCGCAGTGCCGCTGTTCCTGCTGGGGATCTACTTCGGCTGGATCGTGCTGCCCGAGATCGTGAAAGTCCTGACCATGTTCACGCCCCAAGGCGGCGTCAACCAGATCCTGGCAACCGACTACCTGACATTCGTGATGCGGATGTTCCTGTCGCTCGGCGTGGCTTTCCTGCTGCCCGTGGTGCTGGTCGGAATCAACTTCGCCGGTCTGGTTTCCGGCCGGCAGGTCATCAAGAGCTGGCGCATCGTCGTGTTCGTGGTCTGCGTCGTCGCCGCTATGGCCGCACCCGGGCCGGACGCAACCTCGATGTTCCTGCTCGCCGGACCGCTCCTGGTCCTCTTCTTCATCGCCGTCGGCGTGTGCCTGCTCAATGACAAGCGCCGCGCCCGCAGGCGCAAGGAGCAGGAGGAGGAAATCGAGGCCTCGGCGGACAGGGCGACTCCGTTGACGGACCTTGAGGGGCCGGCCGAAGCATGATGGCGCGGGACCGGCACCCACCGGTCCCGCCAGCTACTAGGCTCTTAGTATGAGTTCCCCATCCGAGCGGTACCGCGAAGCCAAGGCCAGGGCGGAACACCGAAAGACCCGGCTCCACGCGTTTTCGCAGACGCTCAGCTTCGAGATGGACCCCTTCCAGCGGGAAGCCTGCGAGGCCCTCGAGCGGGGCCGCGGGGTCCTCGTGGCAGCGCCCACGGGGGCAGGAAAAACCGTAGTGGGTGAGTTCGCCATCTACATGGCGCTCCAGCGGGGTTTGAAGGCCTTCTACACGACGCCGATCAAGGCGCTGAGCAACCAGAAGTACACAGAACTGGTCCAGGTGTACGGCCCGGACAGGGTCGGGCTGCTCACCGGCGATGTCTCGGTCAACCCGGCCGCCGAGGTCGTGGTGATGACCACCGAGGTGCTCCGGAACATGCTGTACGCCAACTCCGACACCCTCCTCGACCTGGGCTACGTCGTCATGGACGAGGTCCACTACCTGGCGGACCGGTTCCGCGGCGCCGTGTGGGAGGAAGTCATCATCCACCTGCCGGACGAGGTCCAGCTGGTTTCCCTCTCGGCCACGGTATCCAACGCCGAGGAGTTCGGCGCCTGGCTCGACACGGTCCGTGGAGACACGGACGTCGTCGTTTCCGAGCACCGGCCCGTCCCGCTCTGGCAGCACGTCATGGTGGGCCCGGAGATCCTGGACCTGTTCGCCTCCGACGTAGCCTTCGACGAGGCGGTGCCGAGCTCTTCCGGCCAGGGCGCGGCCGGACGATTCGAGGTCAACCCCGAGCTGCTGGAACTCGCCTATTCGGAGCAGAAGCTCAACAGGTCCGCCAGCTGGGGCCGGGCCGGCGGCAGGCGCGGCAAGCGCCAGCCTCCGCGGCCGCAGCAGCCCGCCACCCGGATCCGCCGGGCTTCGCGCCCCGAAGTCATTGCGCGCCTGGACAAAGAAGGCCTGCTGCCGGCCATTACCTTCATTTTTTCCCGCAACGGCTGCGACGCCGCCGTCCGGCAATGCCTGGACGCGGGTCTCTGGCTGACCACGGAAAGGGAACGGGACATCATCGCCCGCCGCGTCGACGAGGCCGCGCAGGAAATTCCCGAGGAAGACCTGGCCGTCCTCGGATTCTGGCTCTGGCGCGAGGGGCTCATCCGCGGGATCGCCGCCCACCATGCGGGAATGCTGCCCACCTTCAAGGAAGTGGTCGAGAAGCTCTTCGCCGACGGCCTGGTGCGCGCCGTGTTTGCCACCGAAACGCTGGCCCTCGGCGTGAACATGCCGGCGCGCACCGTCGTGCTGGAGAAGCTGGACAAGTTCAATGGCGAAAGCCACGTGAACATCACCGCGGGGGAGTACACCCAGCTGACCGGCCGCGCCGGCCGGCGCGGGATCGACGTCGAAGGCCACGCCGTGGTCCTTTGGCAGCCGGGCACGGATCCGGCGGCGGTCGCCGGCCTGGCATCCCGCCGGACTTACCCGCTCAACTCAAGTTTCCGGCCGACTTACAACATGTCGGTCAACCTGATCGCCCAGTTCGGCCGCGCCAGGGCGCGCGAAATCCTCGAAACTTCCTTCGCCCAGTTCCAGGCGGACCGTTCCGTCGTAGGACTGGCAAAACAGGTCCGCAGCCGCGAAGAATCCCTCGCAGGCTACGCAAAGGCCATGACCTGCCATCTGGGGGACTTCACCGAGTATGCGCGCCTGCGGCGCGAGCTGAAGGACGCAGAGAACCAATCGGCCAGGTCCCGAAGCCGGCAGCTGCGTTCGGCCGCCGCCGCGTCGCTGGAACGGCTGCGGCGGGGAGACATCATCGACGTGCCGGGCGGCCGAAACGAAGGCTACGCGGTGATTCTCGCCGTGGACGCTTCGAGCTATGAGCCGCGGCCGACGGTGCTGACCATCGACAAGCAGATCAGGCGGATCTCCGTCCAGGACCTCGACGGGCCCGTGCAGGTCCTGTCCACCATCCGGATCCCGAAGAGCTTCAACGGCCGCAGCCCCAAGGAAAGGCGCGATCTAGCCTCCTCGCTGCGCAACGCCCTCCACGAAAACCGGCCGCCGCGCCGGGGCACCGAGCGCCAGGAGTTCGCGGCGCCGGGTGCCGAGCAGCAGGAACGTCGGATCGTGGAACTGCGGCGCAAGCTCAAGTCTCATCCGTGCCACGGCTGCAGCGACCGCGAAGACCATGCCCGCTGGTCCGAGCGCTGGTGGAAGCTGCGGAAGGAAACCGACCAGCTGATGGGCCAGATCCAGGGACGCACCAACACGATCGCCAAGACCTTCGACCGGGTCTGCGACCTGCTGGACACCTACGGCTACCTCCAGACGCATGAGGACGGACACGTCACCATCAGCGAATCCGGCAATCGGCTCAGGCGTATCTACGGGGACCGGGATCTCCTGGTGGCTCTATGCCTCCAGGCCGGCGCCTTCGACGACCTCAGCGCACCCGAAGTCGCTGCCTTTGTATCCTGCCTCGTATTCCAGGCCAAGCGGGAGGAAACCGGCATCCGCCCGAAGATGCCCAGCGTATCGCTCGAATCGGCCGTGGATATCGCGGTACGGGAATGGTCCGTCCTCACCGATCGGGAAGAGCAGCACAAGCTTCCGCTCAGCGGAGAACCCGAACTCGGCCTGGTCTGGCCCATGTACAAGTGGGCGCAGGGACGATCCCTGCTGGCGGCGCTCCAAGGCACCGAACTGGCGGCGGGCGATTTCGTCCGCTGGGCCAAACAGGTCATCGACCTGCTGGACCAGCTCGTCAAGGTTCCCGACATGGATCCGAAGCTGGTCACGTTGTGCCGCCAGGCCATTCCGCTGGTCCGCCGCGGTGTCGTGGCCTATTCCGTGGTCAGCGAATAGCACACAGTGTGCCCACGGCCGGATCGGGCCGGCGAAACGATTTGATGGACATGAATGTGATGGGAGATCTATGAGTGCCTTAAGCACAGCCGGACAGCAACGGGCCCAGGTCACGCTGTACCGCAACGGCTCGGTGTACAGCCCGGCCGATCCGTACGCGACGGCGATGCTGGTCGAAGGCGGCACGGTCGCCTGGATCGGGTCGGAACAGGCGGCGACGTCGATTGCCGACAGCTCGATGGAGATCGTCGACCTGGACGGACGCCTGGTCGCGCCGGGATTCGTGGATTCGCACATGCACACCACCGACAGCGGCCTGGCGCTTGGCAGCCTCGATCTGTCCCGCACGGCCACGCTGGCCGATCTCCTCGACCAGGTGGCCCGTGCCGCTGCGGCCGGCGACGTGGTCCTCGGCCATGGCTGGGATGAAACCCGGTGGCCCGAGAAGCGCCCGCCGACGGCGGAGGAACTGGAGCGCGCCGGCGGCGGGAAGAGCGTGTACCTGAGCCGCGTCGACGTCCATTCGGCGGCGGTGTCCTCCTCCCTCGCCGTGCGGGCCGGACTCGCCGGGATACAAGGCTGGGACGGCGCCGGAGTGGTCCGGACCGAGGCCCATGCCGCCGCCCGACGCTTCGTCCACCAGATGACGAACGGGCAGCGGCAGGCAGCCCAGCGCCGTGCGCTGGACCATGCGGCGTCGCGCGGCTATGTGGCAGTGGCAGAGATGGCCGCCCCGCAGATCGTGCCGGCCGAGGATCTGCTCGCGCTGCTGGAGCTGGCCGATTCCGAGCCGGGAGCATTCCCGAAAATTTTGCCCTATTGGGGAGAACTGGTGTCCTCGGCCGATGAACTGGCAGCCCTCCTCGACCGGTTCGGAGGCAGGCTGCGCGGGCTGGCAGGGGACCTGAACATCGACGGCTCCCTCGGCTCCCATACCGCCTGTGTCCACGGCGGCTACGCCGACCTCGTGGCCGAGTCCACCGAACCCTTCCTCAGCGTCGAGCAGGCCGCGGGCCATCTGGCGGTATGCTCCGAAGCCGGGGTCCAGGGAGGTTTCCATGTCATCGGGGACGCCGGGCTCGACCGCGCGCTGGATGCCCTTGCCGCGGCCGCCGACAGGGTCGGCCTGGAGACGGTGCGGCGGGCAAGGCACCGGTTTGAACACGTCGAGATGCTCCCGCCCGGGGCGGTGGAGCAGCTGCTGCACTTCGGAGTGACCGCCAGCATGCAGCCGCTCTTCGATGCCTACTGGGGCGGCTCGGAAGGCATGTACGCCTCGCGGGTGGGCGCGGAACGGGCCTTGGCAATGAATGCCGTCGGCACGCTGCAGACCGCCGGCGTCCCGGTGTGCCTCGGTTCCGACGCTCCGGTCACCGAGCAGGACCCTTGGGCCGCCGTGAAGGCCTGCCTCGAGCACAACAATCCCGAACAGAGGATCTCCGCCAGGGCGGCCTTCCTGGCCCACACACGGGCCGGCTGGAGGGCAGCCAACGAGCCGAATCCAATGCAGGGCCAGCTGGCTCCCGGGACCCCGGCTACATTCGCCGTCTGGGACGTGGACGAACTGTCCGTCCAGACGGCCGATTCCCGGGTCTCGGCGTGGAGCACGGACGCACGCGCCGGGACGCCGCTGCTGCCATCGCTGGACACCGGCCGGCTGCCCGAATGTGTCCGGACGGTCGTGGAAGGCGCCACGATATTCGACGCCGGCTCCTAGCTCAAGGGGGTCCGCCGCATCGGCACGGAAATGTCCGCCGAAAGTGAACGAATGGTTAAATGTCCCGATCGACATCCGAGCTTAAACGGTTCCGACCTGCGGTTTTGCTTGTAGCTCCAGATCAGCTCAACGTTGACAGCAGATTCTCAGTCCGTAGACTTTTGGCTCAATGGATCACTTCGAAATGACGAAGCGGTCCAGGTGCCGGACATCCTGCAGGTGCGTCTCCACGGACCCGCGGAAGTGCCACAACACAGTCCGGAGCTTCCAATGGGCAGGTCCGCCCGTCAGTAGAAAACAAGTCCCCTGCCGGATTCCGGTCCGGATTCTTGGCCCGAAGGCGGGCGGACCTGCCGAAGCACTCCCGAGGGCGGCACGCTTCGTCGCATATACTGAACAGCCGGCGTCGTTCCCGGGTCATCGACCGGCTTCGCTGTGGAATCTGCGCGGGCAGTAGACAGAACTGAAAGGCAGCTGATTGCGGGTCGTCACCATCATTCCGACGTTTAATGAGATCGACTCGCTGCCTAGGACCGTCGCGCGGCTCCGCGCCGCCGTGCCAGGCTCCGATGTGCTGGTCGTGGACGACAATTCCCCGGACGGGACCGGCAGGCTGGCGGACTCGCTGGCTGCGCAGGACTCCGCCATCCACGTCCTCCACCGCCGCGGCAAGGAAGGCCTGGGCGCCGCGTATATCGCGGGCTTCAAGTGGGGACTGGACGCGGGCTACGACGTGCTCGTCGAGATGGACGCGGACGGCTCGCACCAGCCTGAGGAGCTGCAGCGCCTCCTCGACGCCCTCGAGGCCGGCGCCGACATGGCCAAGGGCTCCCGCTGGATCAAGGGCGGGAAGGTCGTCAACTGGCCGCTGCACCGCAAGCTGCTGTCGCTGGGCGGCAGCCTGTACTCCCGCATCCTGCTGGGCGTGGGCATCAAAGACATCACCGGGGGCTACAACGCTTTCAAAGCCCCGACCCTGCGGCGGATCGACCTCGAATCCGTCGAGTCCGTGGGCTACTGCTTCCAGATCGACCTCACGTGGAAGACCCTCAAGGCCGGGCTCACCGTACGCGAAGTGCCCATCACCTTCGTGGAGCGCGAGTTCGGCGACTCCAAGATGAGCGGCAACATCGTGCTCGAGTCCATCATGCTGGTCACCAAGTGGGGGCTGCGGTCCCGGTGGCACGCGCTGCGCGGAACGAAGGCCGCCAGCCGGGCCTGACCGACTCCCGGCCGGGCCGCGCCAGCAGCCCGGCCGGGCCCGACCCCGGGCAGGCATGAAAAAGGAGGGCACCAGCGGTGCCCTCCTTTTCGCAGGCTACTAGGCGGAGCGGCGTTCCCCGCGGCGCTCGCGCAGCTTGTTGAGGCGGTCCTCGAGGATCTGCTCCAGCTCCTCAACGGAGCGGCGCTCAAGCAGCATGTCCCAGTGCGTGCGGACCGGCTTCTCGTTGCTGTCGTCGGGCTTGGCGCCGTTGACCAGCACCGCTTCCTTGCCGGTCTTCGATACCCACGTCGAGGGGATCTCGGCCTCGGCGGCGAAAGTCACGAAAACCTGCTCGCCGTCCTCGCAGCGGTACTCGACACGCTGGCGCGGCGCCGGTTCGACACCGGCTTCCGTCTCCATGCTCTGCGCTCCAAGGCGCATGCCCCGCAGGCTACGATCGCTCATGGTTTCTCCCTCTTGTCTTGTCTGGGACGGCGCAACGCACCATCCCGGTGTGGCCCGCACAGTATTCAACGCGTGCGCCACCGGAACTGTTCCCGGTTCCGGGCAGGCGGGCACCAGCATCCCGGCAAATAACCAATAGTAGTCCATTGCGCCCCCACCCGGCAAAGGCAATGGGCCGCACGAGCGCTGGACGGGCGCGGGGCTACCCCCGCGCGCTGCCGTCTCCCTGCCCCTGGGCGAGGGGAGCAGGCGGCTCCGCCGCGTCGGCCTGCCGGGACTCGGTCCGGCCCAGCACATCGCCGATCCCTTTGAGTGCCTCGCCGACTTCACTGGGGATGATCCAGAGCTTGTTGGAATTGCCTTCGGCGAGCTTGGGCAGCGTCTGCAGGTACTGGTAGGCCAGCAGCCGCTGGGTCGGGTTGCCCTTGTGGATCGCGTCGAAGACCTTCTGGATGGCCTGGGATTCGCCGTCGGCGCGGAGGATGGCCGCCTTGGCATCGCCTTCCGCGGCCAGGATGGCAGCCTGCCGCTGGCCCTCGGCGGTGAGGATCTGGGACTGCTTGGTACCCTCGGCGGTAAGGATCGCGGCCCGCCTGTCACGCTCGGCGCGCATCTGCTTCTCCATCGAATCCTGGATGGACAGCGGGGGATCAATGGCCTTCAGCTCCACCCTGGAGACCCGGATGCCCCACCGCCCGGTGGCCTCGTCCAATACTCCGCGCAGCTGGCCGTTGATCTGGTCGCGCGAGGTCAGCGCCTCTTCGAGGTTCAGACCGCCCACGACGTTGCGCAGCGTCGTCGTCGTTAATTGCTCGACCGCCTGGATGTAGTTGGCGATTTCATAGGTGGCCGCGCGCGGATCCGTGACCTGGAAATAGACCACCGTGTCAATGGACACGACAAGGTTATCCTCGGTGATGACCGGCTGGGGAGGGAAAGACACGACCTGTTCCCGGAGGTCGAGCAGGGGCAGCAGCCTGTCGACGAACGGGATCAGCAGCGTCAGCCCGGGATTTAGCGTCCGCTGGTACTTTCCAAGGCGTTCGACGACGCCCGCGCGGGCCTGCGGGATGATCCTGATCGCGCGGGCCAGGACGATCACCACAAAAACGATCAAAACCGCCAGGACGATCCAGAGGCCGAGGCTGTTGTCCATGCTTCCCCTTCGCTAGTTCAGTTCCGCCTATTGGGCCGGAAACGGGCCCGGGCCGGCAGCGGGATAGACGACGGCGGTGGCACCCTCGATGCGTTCGACCGCCACGCGTGCGCCGGCGGGGATGGCCGTGCCGTCGCTTGAGCGCGCAGTCCACGTGTCGCCGCCGATCTTGACCATTCCCGAGTGGTCCGTCACCGTTTCCAGCGCCAAGGCCTGTTCGCCGATCAGGCGTTCCACATTCGTCGCCTGTTCCCGGGGTCCTCGCCGCAGGTGGCGGAGCGCAACGGGGCGGACAAAGAGCACCATCATGAGGGCTACGACGCAGAAGACGACGACCTGGAGCCAGAAGGGCCAGCCCAGCAGTGCGGTGAACAGGGCGACCAGGGCCCCGGAGGACATCATGATGAACAGCAGGTCGAGCGTCATCATCTCGATGATGGCCAGGAGCAGGAACAGCACCAGCCACACGAGCCAACTGTTGGTGATGAGCCAATCCAGCACAGCTGCCTCCCGGGTCAGCGGCTGGCCGCCGGCAGCCAGCCGCGAATGTTACCGACATCACCATCATGCAGGATATTCGGCCCCCGTGCGGGACTGCGGACGCCGGAACCTCCATGCCGGGGGAACTGTTGTGGATTCGTAATCCCCTATCGGCACTGCATGCGCAGGTGGGGAGGTCAGTGCCGCTTGCCGAAGATGCTGATCGTGAAGCGGGCCTCGACGCCCGACCGGGGCGCCTCCGCGGCCTTGTCCAGGGCTGCCGGATCGACGTGGTGCGCATTCGGGCCCATCATGACGAGGTTGCGCAGATCCTCCGGATCCAGTTCCAGGGGCACCACCAGCTCCTCGGCGCCCTCGGGTTCAAAACTGCTGCCGAGGGAGGCAGCCAGCCGTTCGGCCTTATCCGTGTCGATGGCCAGCAGCGGGACGATCCTCCGCAGCGCCTCCAGGTGGCCGGGAGCGGGCGTGACCACCAGGAGCCGGCCCCCGGGGCGCAGGATCCGGGCGTACTCCTCGGGGTTCCGTGGTGCAAAGATATTCAGCACGAGGTCCGCCGCGCCGTCCGCCAGGGGGAGTGGCCGCCACAGATCCCAGACCACGCAGAGCGCCTGCGGACACGTGCGGGCGGCGCGGCGCAGGGCATACTTCGACAGGTCAAGCGCCACCGCGCGGCACTGTGGCAGGGACGCAAGAACCGGGGCCAGGTAGTGTCCGGTGCCGGCGCCCGCGTCCACCACGACCGGCTCGGCGGTGCCGGCCAGCAGCTGTGCAGCCGCAGCACGAACGGCCTCCATCAGCGGACGGTAGTGGCCGGCGTCGAGGAACGCCGCGCGGGCTGCCACCATGTCAGCGGTGTCCGGAATGAACGAAGTGCCTTTCCCGGTCAGCAGATTGACGTATCCCTGCCTGGCGCCGTCGAAAGCGTGCCCGGCGGTACAGCGGAGGCCGCCGGCCGCTGTGTCCGATGCCGCCGCCATTGCGGCGGAGCAGACGGGGCAGCGGAGCAAAGCGACCGCGTCGAGCGGTTCCGGGAGGGGCGGCATAGACCGATCCTAGCCGCCGGCGGCACGGCGGATTCAGAAGCCCAGTTCTGCGCGGGCGCGCGTGATGTCCGGCTGCGCCCAGCGGTGGGTGTATTCGAGGTTGCTGCAGAGCGACCGGCTCAGCGCCTTGTCGATGTAGATCGTGCCGTCCAGATGGTCGGTCTCGTGCTGGGCGATCCGTGCCTGCCAGCCGCTGAACTCGACCTCGGCACGGAGACCGTCCGCCCGCTGGTAGCTCAGTTCGACCCGGCGGTGCCGCTCCACCACGGCCTGGTATCCCGTGAAAGAAAGACAGCCCTCGTAGAAGGCCGCGGTCCCGCCGTCCAGGGGGCGGTAGGCCGGGTTGATCACCGCCAGGAAATCGAGGGGCTCCCGCTGGCGCGTGCTCGCGACCTCGCGCGACACCTCATACCGGTCCTCGAGCACGGCGATCCGGAGCGGGATGCCCAGCTGCGGAGCCGCCAATCCCACGCCCGGCGCGGCATGCATGACGCGGCGCATCAGCTTGAGCAGGGCGTCCAGGACCGTGTCATCCAGTTGGCCGTCGTAGGTCACGGCCGGACGCCGAAGCACCGGATGGCCGACCTGGACGATCGCCGGCAGCGGCTCCGCGAGGATGTCTTCCACGGCGGAGCGGATTGACGACGGCGAGGGCTCACTCATGCGCGCGGATCCGGCCTTTCGGGGGTTCTAGTTCGGGGTGCGGGTCTCTTCCCATCTTGCCCGAGGAACGGCCCCCGGCGGAACGAAACGATAGGCAACGCCCGGCACCCCGGCATGCTCCGTCGTCGTACACCCTGGACACCCTTCGGCGCGGGGACAGCCCGGTCCGGGCGCACGGGACCGGGCACTGGACATCTACCCGGCAGCGTGGCACGATCGCGCACGTGCCCGCCAAACCCGAAACGGATCACCTCCGCGACTGCGCCGCGTGCGCGACCGGATGGACAGCGAGTACGCGCAGCCGCTGGACGTGGAGGCACCCGCCCGCGGAGCGAACATGTCAGCCTGGCACCTCAGCCGCCGGTTCCGGCGTGCCTACGGTGAATCTCCCTACTCTTACCTGGTGACGCGGCGGACCGAACGCGCGATGGCCCTGCTGCGCGCGGGCGGCCTCAGCGTCACGGACGTCTGCTTGGCCGTGGGTTGTTCGTCGCTGGGAACTTTCAGCACACGGTTCACGGAACTGGTCGGGTTTCCACCCAGCGTGTACCGCCGCCGGGCCTCGCGGGGGACCCCGCGGGCAACCTGATCCGCCTCCAGAAACTGCGCTGAACCGCCCCGCCGGCTCGCCCCGTCCTGCATCCAGTGGACGCGGGTCTCCGCTGGCCCTGCGGACGGCCCGGTCGAATAAGGTAGACAGCGGACCCTGGCCTGCAGGCGCACCGCTCCGGGCCGACCGCTGCCGGCAAATCCGACGAGAGATGGAGACACGATGAGCATGCCCACGGGGACGACCGCCGAGTCGCAGGCGGTGCCCGCCGCGGACAGCCACGACCTGATCCGGGTCGAGGGCGCGCGGGTGAACAATCTCAAAGACGTCAGCGTCGAGATTCCCAAGCGCCGCCTGACCGTGTTCACCGGCGTCTCGGGTTCGGGCAAGAGCTCGCTGGTCTTCGGCACGATCGCCGCGGAGTCGCAGCGGATGATCAACGAGACCTACAGCGCCTTCGTCCAGGGCTTCATGCCGACGCTGGCACGGCCCGAGGTGGACCTGCTCGAAGGGTTGACGACGGCGATCATCGTGGACCAGGAGCGGATGGGCGCCAACCCCCGTTCGACCGTCGGCACGGCCACCGACGCCAACGCCCTGCTGCGCATCCTCTTCAGCAGGCTGGGGGACCCGCACATCGGGTCGCCAAACGCCTACTCGTTCAACATTCCCACGGTGAAGGCGAGCGGGGCAATCACCGTGGAGCGCGGCGCCAAGACCAAGGCCGAGAAGGCGACCTTCAACCGGCTCGGGGGCATGTGCCCGCGATGCGAAGGAATGGGCTCGGTCAGCGACTTTGATCTGTCGGCACTGTATGACGACAGCAAATCCCTCTCGGAAGGTGCCCTGACCGTTCCCGGCTACAGCATGGACGGCTGGTACGGCCGGATCTTCAGCGGTGCCGGCCTGCCGATGGACAAGCCGATCGCGAAGTTCTCCAAGAAGGACCTGCACAAGCTGCTCTACAGCGAGCCGGAAAAGATCAAGGTCGAGGGCGTCAGCCTGACGTACGAGGGCCTCATCCCAAAGATCCAGAAGTCCATGCTGTCGAAGGATCGTGAGGCGATGCAGCCGCACGTGCGGGCCTTCGTCGACCGGGCCATCACCTTCACCACCTGCCCTGACTGCGGCGGCACCCGCCTGGCACCGGAGGCGCTGTCATCGAAGATCCGCGGCAAGAACATCGCCGACGTCTGCGCCATGCAGATCAACGACCTGGCCGGGTGGGTGAGGGAACTGGATGAGCCTTCGGTAGCACCGCTGCTGAGGGGACTGCAGCATCTGCTCGATTCCTTCGCCGAGATAGGACTCGGCTACCTTTCCCTGGACCGGCCCGCGGGCACGTTGTCCGGGGGAGAGGCCCAGCGGACCAAGATGATCCGCCACCTCGGCTCCTCGCTCACAGACGTCACCTACGTCTTCGACGAGCCCACGATCGGCCTGCACCCGCACGACATCCAGCGGATGAACAACCTGCTCCTGCAACTGCGGGACAAGGGCAATACCGTCCTCGTCGTGGAACACAAGCCGGAGACCATCGCTATCGCCGACCACGTCGTCGACCTTGGACCGGCCGCCGGCACCGGTGGCGGCAGCATCTGCTTCGAGGGGACCGTCGAGGGACTGCAGGCAAGCGACACCATCACCGGCCGCCACCTCGGCGACACAACGAGGTTGAAGGAGTCCGTCCGTCCCTCCACGGGCGCTCTCGAAATCCGCGGCGCGTCGACCCACAACCTCAAGAGCGTGGATGTCGACGTCCCGCTCGGGCTGCTCTGCGTCGTCACGGGCGTGGCGGGCTCGGGAAAGAGTTCCCTCATCCACGGGTCGGTGGCCCGCAGGGAGGGCGTGGTCGTGATAGACCAGAGCGCCATCAAGGGATCCCGGCGCAGCAATCCGGCCACGTACAGCGGCCTGCTGGAGCCGATCCGCAAGGCCTTCGCAAAAGCGAACGGGGTCAAGCCGGCGCTCTTCAGCTCCAATTCCGAGGGCGCGTGCCCCACGTGCAACGGTGCCGGCGTGATCTACACCGACCTGGGCGTGATGGCGACAGTCGAGTCCACTTGCGAGGATTGCGACGGCAAGCGGTTCCAGGCCGCGGTGCTCGAGTTCACCTTGGGTGGCCGGAACATCGCCGAGGTGCTGGCGATGCCGGTGGCGGAGGCTGAGGATTTTTTTGGCGCCGGCGAGGCCCGCACACCCGCCGCCCACAAGATTCTCGACCGCCTCAAGGACGTGGGACTCGGCTACCTGACCCTTGGCCAGCCGCTCACCACCCTGTCCGGCGGCGAGCGGCAGCGGCTCAAGCTGGCCGCCCAGATGGCGGAGAAGGGCGACGTCTACGTCCTGGATGAACCGACTACCGGCCTCCACCTCGCCGATGTCGAGCAGTTGCTGGGCCTGCTCGACCGCCTCGTCGATGCCGGCAAGTCGGTGATCGTTATCGAACACCACCAGGCGGTCATGGCCCATGCCGACTGGATCATTGACCTCGGCCCCGGAGCCGGCCACGACGGCGGCAGGGTCGTCTTTGAGGGCACGCCCAGTGAACTCGTCCGGGACCGGTCCACGCTTACCGGCGAGCACCTCGCCGCGTACGTCGGCCGTTGAGCGGGCCTGGGAGGGGCCGAGTAGCCTCTCCCAGCCGCCCCTTCGCTCCGGGGACAGCGGGCAGCGGCGCGCTTAAGGGGGAGTGGTGGCAACTGCAGCGCCCTCAGAATATGGCACTTCGCGGGCTGCTCCGAGGCCCGTTGCCAAGCGTGACTGCACGAGCGGGAAGATCCTGGTGCGACGGCTGCGGTCACCGCACCGCTCATCAAGCCGACGGCAACCGCGCAGGCCCGGCGGTGCGGCACCAAGTGTGGGACTGGCAGGAGGGATGAGCCCGCACGGTATTTCCATGCCGAATTGCTCGAATCTCGGCCATGCGGGGCAATCGAGCCCCCATTGTGGTAGTTATGTCAAGTTAAGCCTCTTTGCACGCCGCCAAGGGCGCTGCCAGGAAGCGAGACCTGGCAGCCCTCGGACACCTGGCAGCCAGACTGATGCCAGGCCCACACGATCTTGCCGCCAGCGTGAGCAGCTCGCTCCGTGCGATGAGCCAGCAGCACAGCAACGGAGCTGGGCAAATACAAGCGCACCTCGCGGCGACCGATCTTTTCGAAATCGTCAATCCAAGGCGCCAAGCCGCAAGACGCCAGGCTGACTGAGGTTCGCTAATCCGCCTGCAGCACACGGGCCAACAGAGCTATTTCTCGTCGCGTGCATGTTGAACGGAATAGGGCCAACGTCAGCGAACCGCTGCCGCAAAGCATTAGCTCAAACGGCGGGACGACGGACCCCGGAAACCCTGCTTCCGGACCCTTCTCTATTTCGCCGATAATCTACATTATGTCAAGTAGTGGTTTGGGGAGCGCCTGCACTGCCGAGCCGGCCCCTCCTCCGCTAACTCCATCACCGTCCCGGACATCCCCATGCACGAACAAGGGAAACCGCAATGAGGTAAGGGTTTCGCGGTCAGCATTCGCGCCGCGTGGATGCCTGACTGTCTTCAGTGCTGAGGTCTATAGCCATAAAACGGCTGTGCGGATCGGGCCGGTAATCACCGAAGGGCGCACACTCCCGGAAACCGTGCCGTTTGTAGAGTCTGCGGGCGGGCGCAAAGAATTCCTCGGTTCCCGTTTCGAGGTTGAGCCGGGTATAGCCACGGTTCCTTGCGGTCTCCAGCAGGTGGATGAGCATGCGCACACCGACGCCTCGGCCTCGAACCGCACTGGCGGTTCGCATGGACTTGATCTCACCCGTATCGGGAGCCAGCTCCTTGAGGGCGCCGCAGCCTAACAGGGCGCCGGAGTCCCGGACGGACCACAACGTGACGTCCGATGTTGACATGGCATGCCGATCGAGTGCGTGCACGCTCGCCGCGGGAGATATCGCAAGCATGTCCTTTAGATGTTCGCCAAGCAGGCCGTACACGTCCTCGCTGATCGGCGCCTCGAGTTCAATCCGCATGGCAGCCCTTCTGTCTCACTTCCGCGCCGGGCGTAAGTTGCCCGCACATCGGCCCATCACAGAATACTGACACTCCGGGCTGCCCGACGTGCGCGCGCCCGGGCCGTCGTGCTCCTGCTGAGCTATCCTCGGCAGATGGCCACTCCTTCTGCCCTCATTGCAGGGGCCAGCATCGCCGGACCGGCTCTCGCATTCTGGCTTGCGCGCTATGGCTGGCGCACCACGGTCGTCGAACGGGCACCGGACCTGCGTACCGGCGGACAGAACGTCGACCTCAGAGGCGCCGGACCGGAGGTCATTAGGCGCATGGGATTGGCCGAGCAGGTCCGCCGTGCACACACGGGCGAGCTGGGACTGGAGTTTGTCGGGGCACACGGCCAGGTCCTGGCGCGCTTTCCGGTTGAAGACACCAGCGGCATGAGCCTGACCGCCGAGGCCGAGATTCTGCGCGGCGATCTTGCTGAACTGCTGGTGTCGGCAACACGGGACAGCACCGAGTATCGCTTCGGTGATCGGATCACCAAGGTGCTGGAGGAAGACCGTGCCGCCCTCGTCACATTCGAACACGCTCCCCCGGAGAGGTTCGATCTAGTGGTCGCCGCGGACGGCATCGGCTCGGGGACCCGCCGGCTGGTCTTCGGCGACGAACCGGCCGTTCGCTCCCTGGGCGTGGAAGCGACCTGGGCAACCATTCCGCGGACCGCTTCGGATACCAACTGGTGGCGGTGGTTCAACGCCCCTGGAGGCACCATATCCCTGCGTCCGGACCGCTACGGCACCGTGCGTGCGCTGGTCACCCGCACGCTGTCCCGGTATGAGCGCCGCCACCCCGCGGACCAGCGGAGCCCGGAGCAACAGCGGGGCCTGCTGCGCCGGACCTTCGCGTCCGCAGGATGGGAAGCCGACCGCGTGCTCCGGGCATTGGAAGACGTCGAGGACCTGTACTTCGAGGTGATGGGTCAAGTGCGCGCTGACCGATGGTCGTCCGGATCTGTCGTCCTCCTGGGTGACGCTGCCTATTGCCCCTCGCCGGTGAGTGGCATGGGCACAACCCTCGCCCTCGTCGGTGCCTATGTGCTGGCCGGAGAGGTCGCCTCGCATGCCGCCCGGGGCGAAGGGTTGGGCGGGTACGAGCAAATCATGCGCCCGTGGGCCAACCGGGTGCAGAAACTACCGCCGGGAGTTCCCAGGATCGCCAATCCGATTTCGCGGCCAGGCGTCGCCATCCTGCGCGCAGCGATCCGCGCCGCCGGCACCCCGATCGCCCGAGGAATCGCCGCGCGCCTAGGCTCAGGCGGCTCCTCGCCGGACGGTTTCGTTCTTCCCGATTACACACGCCGCGAGAGGAGCTGAACCGCCAATGCTCAGAACCGGCCACCCTTCGCGACGAGTGCCTCCTACACTGAGGTGCATGACATCCCGCATCAGTGAACTAGTCCTCGACTGCGCCGATCCCGAAAGCCTTGCGAAATTCTGGTGCGGAGTCCTTGGCTACGTGGAACTCGACCGGGAAGACGGAGCCATCGAGATCGGCCCGGCCGACGCCGGGTTCGGCGGGCTGCAGCCCACCATCATCCTGAGCCCCAGTAGCGATCCTCGGACCGGAAAGCTGCCCTTGCACATCGACGTCAATCCAATCGACCGGGACCAGGACGCCGAACTGGAACGCTTGCTCGCACTCGGCGCCCGTCCCGCCGACGTCGGGCAGGCCGGTGACGAACAATGGCACGTCCTGGCAGACCCAGAGGGCAACGAGTTCTGCCTTCTGCGCAAGCGCCTCGCGCCCTGAACCAGCCGGCCGGCTCCTACAGGTCGGCAAGCAAGGAGCCTCTCCCCTGCCGACTGTGTGGGCCGCTGCGCCTGTCTATCTTCGGAAGCGAGGCTCCGGACATATTCGAAAGCCTCGCGTGCCATGCGGTGCCACGTTGCCGCAGTGGCGGCCGTGTCGGCGGCATTGGAGCGCGATAGCCGCGCTGCGCCCGCCGCTCGGATCAGCCACGGAGTCCCCCGCCCGCCGTGCCGCAAGCCTCGACTCCACACCGTACGGCCGCCGTCGGGAACAACTCTGTCACCGCACCAGGACAGCGATCCCGGCAGCTGCGGAAGCCCAAAGGACGCTGGAGAACGTCCCGAGGATGAACCGTTCGGCGGCACCGGACTGGCCAAGTTCGGAGTAGCGGCCGAGTCCTTTGACCGCCAGGACAACGGCCAGGCCCTCAGGCCAGCCGGCCAACAGGGTAGATGCGATCGCAGTCCGCTCCAGGACGCCGATCCAGGCGCCGCCGCGGAGCACCGGCTCTTCCTCGGACTCGGCGAGGTTCTCCGGGTGGGTGGCGTTGTAGGACAGCCTGAGGATCGCGACGGTCACCGGACCGCCGCCGATCGCCGCCGCGGCCACGGCGAATGCGTAGACACCGGCCCCCAGCCCCGCGTCCCCCAGTGAGGCCAGCAGCCCGGCCAGCCCTAGCAGCAGGACGGTCAGCCCGCTGAGCGTGTACAGGACTGCGTTGCCGCTCCCCCGCATGCGCTGGAAATACATTGGCGCAGACACCAAGGCAGCGATGCACAGAATGATCAGCCCTGCCGAACTCAACGATCAGCTCCTTCCAAAAGCGACTCGGCTACCGACAATACCCGGCGCGACTCCTGCCACAGACCGCTTTGCAGCCGGCTGGAGACCGCCTGCTGGCTGATCCCCAACTGCCGGGCGATCTGCTGCTGCGTCAGCCCCTGGTCGCTGAGTATGCCCGCCTCCTCCGCCATTTTGCTGCGCTTCCGCGCCACCAGCACCAGCAGCTGCAGCAAAGCTTCGGCTTGCTCCGCCAGCGGGCTCTCCCCAGAAACCGCGATATTGCCCGACGCGGCTTTGGCCGCCGTGACGGCAGTCCGAGCCCTTTCGAAGGCTTCCCCCGCGCCTGCCCTGGTGTTCTCAGGCAAAGGCTCCTTGACCGGCCCGATCCCAATCCCGACGCTCCAGGACGAGCTGGCGGCGAGCTCCATGGCGATGCTGACCACTACCGCCGGCTCCGCGATGACAGCCTGCATCTCATCCCCGGCGGTCCGGTCGAAGGGCAGCACCAATGGACGGAGCGCGTCGCCATTGAGCGCGCCCATGGCTGCTTCGACAAGATCCTGGCGTTGCCGCGACTTCCTTTGGTCAACCGTCAGGACAAACATCACAAATCCATAAGCTTGTTCGCATACCTACAAGTATGGAACCTTGTCCACAGCACTTACAAGCCGCTGTGGCTGACCAGCCCGAGGGTGTTCCCCTACAGCAGGTCGGCGTAGAACCTGGCAGCGCGCTCAAGGTCCTCCACACGCTGGGCGACTTGGATGATCCCCATTCATCCTCCCTTCCCGAGACGGCGCCGACAGCCCGCCCGCAAAGGCTGCGAGCCGGCCCGCGATAGGCTGGAAAGGTGAACCGCCTCCCCACCCCTTCAGGCACCCCCAGCATAGTCCTGGCCCTCGCCGTGGACGCCGCCGCCGTCGTTCTCTTTGCTGCCATTGGCCGCGATACCCACGAACACGGCCTGGATCCGGTAGGCGTCCTGCTAACCGCCGCGCCGTTCCTCGTCGGCGCGCTCACCGGCTGGGCGCTGTCACGGGCTTGGCGGCGGCCGCTCGCCGTATGGCCATCCGGTGTCGCCGTCTGGCTCTGTGCCGTGGTCCTGGGCTTGGCCCTCCGCGGGCTCACCGGGGGCGGGCTCGCCGTTGCCTTCCAGGTCGTGACGACCGTGACGCTGGCGGTCTTCCTGCTTGGCTGGCGGCTTGTGGCGGCCGCAGTCACACGGATACGGAATCGCCGCGCGGTGGCATAACCTCGAAAGTAGGAACTCATTAGCGAACGAAAGGCTGCCAGCGTGGTTACAGCATTTGTCTTCATCCAGACCGACTCGTCCCGGATCCCGGAGTGTGCGCAGGAGATCTCGGAGATCGAGGGCATCAGCGAGGTCTACTCGGTGACGGGTGAATGGGACCTGATCGCGGTGGCCCGCGTGTCCAGGCACGAGGACCTGGCCGACGTCATCGCGGACAAGCTTTCGAAGGTCTCCGGCGTGGAGGCCACCACGACGCATATCGCTTTCCGGACCTACTCCAAGCACGACCTGGACGCCGCCTTCTCGCTAGGCTTCGACCACTAGACGCGCCCACGGCAAGGGGACCGGAAGATTATAATCTTCCGGTCCCCTTGCCGTATCCGCTAACGGGTGGCTTGAACCCAGCGGTCCAGGGCGGCAGCGGCCGCGCCGCTGTCAATGGACTCGGCTGCCCGCACGAGCGCCTTGGCGAGCCGGTCCTGGAGCGGGCCTTCCGCGGAGTCGTCCAGGGCCACCAGAGCCGCGGCGGCGTTAAGTACGACGGCGTCGCGCACGGGACCGCGGTCACCGGCCAGCACGCGCCGGACTACTTCCGCATTGGCCTTGGCGTCGCCGCCGCGCAGATCATCCAGTGTGGCCCGGGGAATGCCGAGGTCCAGGGGATCGATCACCGATTCGGTGACACCGCCGTCACGGACCTCCCAGACCGACGACGTCCCGGTGGTGGTGAGTTCGTCAAGTCCGTCCTCGCCTCGGAAGACCAGGGCACGACGCCCGCGGGCCGCAAGGACACCGGCGATCAGCGGCGCGAGGCGCGGGTCGGCGACGCCGATCGCCGACGCGGTGGGATTGGCCGGGTTCGTCATGGGGCCCATGAAGTTGAAGGCCGTCGCCACCCCGAGTTCGGCACGGACGGCACCGGCGTAGCGCATCGACGGGTGGAAAACCTGGGCGAAGCAAAAGGTGATGCCGGCCTCGACGGCGGTCGTGGCGACGCGCTCCACCGGCAGGTCGAGGCGCACGCCGAGTGCCTCGATGACATCCGCCGACCCCGACGACGATGACGCGGCCCGGTTGCCGTGCTTGACGATGCGGGCTCCCGCTCCGGCGCACACCAGCGCAGCCATGGAGGAGATGTTGACCGTGTTCTGCCGGTCCCCGCCGGTTCCGACGATGTCCAGCTTCTCCCCGGGGATATCGATCGGGCGGGCGTGCGCGACCATGGCGTCGACGAGGCCGGTCAGCTCCTCCACGGTCTCGCCCTTGGACCGAAGCGCCACCAGGAACCCGGCGATCTGTGCATCCGTCGCTTCCCCGCCCATGATGGCGCTCATCGCCCATTGAGTCTGCTCCCGGCCTAGGTCTTCTCCGGCTATCAATGCCGAGAGCAGAACGGGCCAAGTGGGTGCGGACTGGGGGCTGCTAATGGAAGTCACTCCCCTAGGTTATCTACGTTTTGTAGAAACCCGTCGTTTGTTAACCACTCGGCATTCCGCGGAAACACGCGGAACCCGAACGATCACGGCTCGCCGATGGTTCCGTTGCATTGGTGAACTCGGCGGTTTTATAGCCATAATGGCTAGGTGACAACTGCAACCCACGCCCCCAGTACCCCGGCGCATCCTACGCTCAACCGCCCGAATATGGTTTCCGTTGGAACCGTCGTCTGGCTGGCCAGCGAGCTGATGTTCTTCGCCGGTCTTTTCGCCATGTACTTCACTCTGCGCGCGACGTCCCCCGAAATGTGGGCGGACGAGACGGCAAAGCTGAACGTGCCGTTTGCGCTGGCCAACACCATCGTCCTGGTGTCCAGCTCATTCACCTGCCAGTTCGGCGTATTCGCCGCAGAGCGCCTCCAGGCCCGCCGCGCCGGCGGGGTCTTCAATATCGCCAAGTGGGGCATGGTGGAGTGGTTCCTCCTGACCTTCCTGCTCGGCGCCATCTTCGTCTCCGTGCAGGCTTACGAGTACGCCATGCTCGTCTCCGAAGGCGTGTCTCTTTCCTCGAACGCCTACGGCTCTGCTTTCTACATCACCACCGGCTTCCACGGCCTGCACGTGACCGGCGGTCTCGTGGCCTTCCTGCTGATCATCGGACGCGCCTACGTCGCCAAGAAATTCGGCCATTTCGAAGCCACTTCGGCGATCGTGACGTCCTACTACTGGCACTTCGTGGATGTGGTGTGGATCGCGCTGTTCGTCGTCATTTACTTCCTGAAGTAAGCCTTACTTGACTGTTCTTCTACAGAGGACAGAATTCAAGAAGCTGCATCCGCCACACGCACCATAAAGTTAGGAACGACCAAGTGAAGGCACTCTCGCAAAAGCGGAGACATCCGCTGGCGGCCATTGCCCTACTGCTCATGGGACTGCTGGTCACCGGCGGCCTGTACGCCGTAGCCGGGACCGTCAACGAAGCCCAAGCCGCAACCACCACCTATTCCGCACAGGACATCGAAGAGGGCGAGAAGCTCTTCGTCGCCAACTGTGCAACTTGTCACGGAATCGGTGCAGTCGGTGCGCCTGAGGGCGCCCATGGCAACCAGGCAGGTCCTTCCCTGATCGGCGTCGGCGCTGCAGCCGTTGACTTCCAGGTCGGCACCGGCCGCATGCCCATGCAGATGACCGGGCCGCAGGCCCAGCAGAAGCCGGCCCAGTTCACTGAAGAACAGACCACCCAGCTGGCCGCCTATGTCGCATCGCTGGGCGCGGGACCGGAGATTCCCTCCGAAGAGATCCTGGACGCGAGCAAGGGCAACCCGGCCGAGGGCGGCGAGCTGTTCCGCGTCAACTGCGCCATGTGCCACAACGCTGCGGCTGCCGGTGGCGCGCTGACCCGAGGCAAGTTCGCGCCCACCCTGTCGGGTGTCAGCGAAGAGCACATTTACGAGGCCATGGTGACCGGCCCGCAGAACATGCCGGTCTTCAACGACGCCAACATCACTCCTGAAGGCAAGCGGGACATCATCGCGTTCCTCAAGACCATCGAGGCCCAGGGATCCCCGGGCGGCTTCGCACTCGGTTCATTGGGCCCGGTGTCCGAAGGCCTGCTGATCTGGACCGCCGGCTTGGGCGTGGTTATCGCCTTCACCATCTGGCTGACCCAGCGGTCGTCCTAACTGCTGAGAACCCGGCGGCTGACCAGCCGCCGGGTAACTACTGAAAACACACGCACTGAGTAAACTTGAGAGCTACAGAGAAGGATGAGAGGGATCATGGGCGACCATAGTCACGGCGGTCCGAAATCCTCGGGCACCGTTGCTACGGCTGGCCAGGGCGAAGTGGAGAAGTTCCAGGATCCTGGACTACCTCCGCACCGTCCGCGCCTTGCCGACAAGGATCCCCGGGCCGAAAAGCGTGCCGAACGCCAGGTTGCGATACTCTTCGCAATCTCCGTCATCGGTACCCTGCTTTTCTTCGTCGGGTACATTGCCATCCGGTTGGATGAAACCACCGCGATTTCCACGCTGCGCCTGCAGAACTTCCTGCTAGGTATGGGCACCGCATTCGCCATGCTCGGGATCGGCGTCGGCATCGTGCATTGGGCAAAGACCCTGATGCCGGACCACGAAATCGCCGAAGAGCGGCATGCAGTTCGGACCGAAGAGGACCGCCAGATCGCGGAGACGATGGTCAGCGAGATCATCTCGGAGTCGGGCATCAAGCGTCGTCCGCTGATCCGCAACACGCTGCTTGGAGCCATGCTGCTGGCGCCGCTGCCGGCCATCGGAATCCTGCGCGACCTATCGAAGGATCTCAACCCCGACGTGCTGCGCCACTCCATGTGGGACGCAGGCGTCCGCCTGACACGCGACCCCGAGGGCACCCCCATCAAAGCCTCGGAGGTCACCATTGGCTCGGCCTTCCACGTCATCCCGGAAGGGCTGAACGAGGCCGAGCACAAGCTGGAAGAAAAGGCCAAGGCCGTCGTCCTGCTCATGCGCCTCAACCCCGAGGATCTGCATGTCTCCCCCGGCCGCGAGGACTGGAACTACAACGGCATCGTTGCCTACTCCAAGATTTGCACGCACGTGGGGTGCCCGGTCGCCCTTTACGAGCAGCAGACACACCATCTGCTCTGCCCCTGCCACCAGTCGACGTTCGACCTGACCCAGGAATGCAAAGTCATCTTCGGTCCGGCCTCACACGCCCTGCCGCAGCTGCCCATCAGTGTGGACAGCGAAGGCTACCTCGTGGCTACCAGCGACTTCCACGAACCTGTCGGACCTAGCTACTGGGAGCGTGGCTAACCATGAGTGCTTCGACATCACCCGATACGTACCAGCCGAAAACCCGCGTTGGCCGTATCAGCAACTTCGTAGACACACGCGTCGGTGCTTCGTCCATCGTCAAGGAATTCGGCCGCAAGGTCTTCCCTGACCACTGGTCCTTCATGTTCGGTGAAGTGGCGCTGTACACCTTCGTCATTCTGCTGCTGTCCGGAACCTTCCTGACGCTCTTCTTCGACCCGTCAATGGCCGAAACGCATTACACGGGCTCTTACGTCCCGCTAAAGGGCGTGGAAATGTCCGTCGCCTACGCGTCGACGCTGGATCTCTCCTTCGATATCCGCGGCGGCTTGTTCATGCGCCAGCTGCACCACTGGTCCGCGCTGCTCTTCGTCGCGTCGGTCTCCGTGCATATGCTCCGCGTGTTCTTCACCGGTGCGTTCCGCCGTCCGCGCGAACTCAACTGGGTTGTGGGCTGCGTCCTCCTGATCCTGGCCCTCGCCGCCGGCTTCACCGGCTACTCGCTGCCTGACGATCTGCTTTCCGGTAACGGCCTGCGCATCATCGACGGTGTCATTAAGGCAATTCCGCTGATCGGCACCTACCTGTCGATGCTGATCTTCGGAGGGGAATTCCCGGGCACTGCCATCGTGGGCCGCCTCTACGTCATGCACATCCTGGTGGTACCGGCCCTCATCCTGCTGATGATCGCCATCCACCTGTTCATGGTCGTCGTACACAAGCACACTCAGTACCCCGGCCCGGGCCGCACCGAGAACAACGTTGTCGGCTTCCCTGTTGGACCGGTCTACGCGGCCAAGGCTGGCGGCTTCTTCTTCATCGTGTTCGGTATCGTCGCGGCCATCGCTGCCAACTTCCAGATCCTCCCGATCTGGGACTACGGCCCCTACGACCCCTCCCCCGTCTCCGCCGGTACCCAGCCTGACTGGTACATCGGATTCGTGGACGGCGCGCTTCGACTCATGCCTGGTGTTCTGGGAGACTTCCGCTTCGAGTACGTGATCTTCGGCGGCTACACGCTATCGCTGAACGTCCTGCTTCCGGCCCTGGTGCCGGCCGGCATCCTCTTCGGCCTGATGTTCACCTGGCCGTGGATCGAACGCTGGGTGACCAAGGACAACCGCGAACACCACATCCTGGATCGTCCGCGTAACGCTCCGTTCCGGACGGCCACCGGTGTCGCAGGCGTCGTCTGGTACTGCGTCATGTGGGCAGCTGCCAGCTCCGACCTGATCGCGACGCACTTCCATGTCTCGCTCAACGACGTGACTTACTGGCTCCGCGCACTGTTCTTCATTGGCCCGATCATCGGCTTCATGGTGACGCGCCGGATCTGCCTTGCGCTGCAGCGCAAGGATCGGGAGATCGTCCTGCACGGCCGCGAAACCGGTCGTATCGTCCGCCTGCCGCACGGTGAGTTCATCGAGGTTCACGAGCCGCTCAACGAATACAAGCTGCACCGCCTGGTCGACTTCGAGTCGCCAGTTGTCCAGCCTGCGGTACCGGATGCGAACGGCCGCATCACGCGGACCGAGAAGCTGCGCGGACGTCTGTCCCGCTTCTTCTTCGAAGACCGTGTCGCCCCGGTGACTCCTGCAGAGCTCGAAGCAGCCCACAGCCACGGCCACGCCCCGGTTGAGGCAGCCGAGACAAAGGCTGAAGTAACAACTCGCTGATTATTCGGCGTAAGGAAGCCGGTCGAGGGACGCAAGTCCCCCGGCCGGCTTCTTCGTTAATGCGCGCGGCTGGCCCAAAGGTGCACGGCGATCCATACAACATCGGACCAAGTCCGGACAACGACCAGCACCTGGACCCCCCCTTCGGCCAGATGACCTCGCACACCCGCTCCACCCCGGAGCGGTCAGACTTCGAACGCACCAGTGCCAGTAACACCACGTTCGTCCAGTGCCTCCCCAGCCTTTCCGGCAGCGGATCGAAGACTCGCTGCGGTCAGGGCCGCCGAACGTCGGTCCCGTCCTCGTTATCCCCGGAC
The DNA here is from genome assembly GCF_026011795.1 of Arthrobacter mangrovi. Classification (GTDB taxonomy): domain Bacteria; phylum Actinomycetota; class Actinomycetes; order Actinomycetales; family Micrococcaceae; genus Crystallibacter; species Crystallibacter mangrovi. Next base: position 96,339 of record NZ_BRVS01000007.1, read on the forward strand.
GGGACCGCAGCCAGCCCCGTCCGGTCCGGGTTCCGGGGACCAGGGTCAGCAACGCTGAGGTGGACGATCAGCGGCGCAGTCATCGGCCTTCGGACCTCCGCTTACTGTCGGCCCCGCGCAAGAGTGCCCCGGGGCCACCCAAACCTGTCAAAGCCACCCAAGCCCACCCATGAAATGGAACACCATATCCGTTGTGGAGGTCCCCGCTCCACTTCCTATGAGGCAAAGGCCCGAACTCGAGCTGCGCTTCTCAGTCCGCCCACCCGGTCGACGCGCAGCCCAGTTTCGCAAGCTTCAATCTGCTCGCCGGCTCAAGGACGACACCCACGACTTCGTCGTCAGCATTTGGTCCGCCGAAGCGGACGACCGGAACCGCGAAACGGCCGCGCCGGTAACACCACGGCAGCCACCCCGCCCTCGTGGTGACCGGCCCGAACCTTTTCAGAGTCCGCAACCCTCGGACTCTGAAAAGATGTTCTACGTCAAAGCACTGGTAGGACGCTGAACTCGAGCCCTTCGATGATTCGTATTAGCCTCGGCTGATGGCGGAAGAAGGCGTAGATCCCCATCAGGAGTAAGGGGCCGATCAGCATGACCACGGGCATGATCCGCTGCCCGAGGGAGATCATGTCTCCTGTTTGCCCGCCGGCAGGGGTTACGAAGGAGGCATAATGCATAGGGGAAAGCATGGCCGATCCGGCGGCGGCCGATTGCTCATCCGCGTCGGCCGCCGGAGCTGCTCCTTCGCTTCCGTTGGAAGGCTGAGTTCCCTGGCGAAGAATGTTCTCCATCTCTCCGCTCTCGCGCCAGGCTGGGAGCCAGCACTGTGGCGGTGCTCTGAATTTGCTGGGAAGCACATCCATTTTCCCAGTCCTTCCTATCGTGGTCCGCTGCTACGTTGAAGGGGCTGCCAGGAGGGGCACGGTTTTGCTTTCACGGCGGTCGGGCACCGCCTGCGCCAGCCAGAGGTTCCTCATGAGGGAAGCCCTTCCAGTGCGAGAGGGGACGTGGCGGCGGTTGGGGCCTCTTCGGCCGGGTTGCCGCCCCAGAGGCTGCCCCGAGGGAGGGTCGTTCCCTTCATTACGAAGGAGTCCGTGGCGACAACGGCGCCGTCTTCGATGGTCACGCCGTAGTGGATGAAGGCTCCGACTCCGAGCGTAACGTCGTTTCCGACGGCGTTGTAGTCGGATTTGAACATCCCGTCCTCTTGGGAATGGGACTGGATCGTGGTGCCGTTGTTCAGCGTGCAGCGGGAGCCAATCGTCACCAGGGTCCGCTCGATGATTCCGCAGCCGTCATCGAATACTCGGGAACCGATCCGGACGCCCAGCAGGCGCCACACCAGCGGTTTGAACGGTGTTCCGTTGAAGACCGTTGCGTATCGCTGCTGCATGGACATCTTCCAGTACCGCTCGTGGAACCAGAAGTAGGGGTTGTAGATGGAGCACAACTGGGGCCGGAGCCGCCGGAACCCTGTCGCGAGGCGCTCGATGCCGATCGGGACCAGCGAGCCAACTACGAGCGCCACGACGAAGCCCGCGCTGATAGACAGGAAGCCGAACTGGTCGGAGAGTTCGAGGGCGGCGAACATCACCAGAATGGCGGCCGTGACATTGAACCACCGCACCAGCATCAAGAGGGCCATCGTGATCAGGTTGTGCCTGTTCTTGGCCGCCAGATCCCGGCGGAAGCGTTCAGGGTCCACATGCTCTTCGGGGAGGGCGTCCCGCAGCACGGATCGCGGAATCTCGAACGCCGGTGATCCGAGCAGGCCCACGTCCTGCCGGACCGGTCCGTCGACGGGGACCATGACCTTGGTCGCGAGCAGGCAGTTGTCCCCGGTCCTGGCTTCGGCGGGGTAAAGCACGGCGTTGCCCAGGAAGTTATGAGCACCGATGGACACCCCACTGACCTTGAACGACGTCGCGGAGTAGTCCGTGTTCATGGCGGACAGCCCATCGGCGATCATCGTGCCGCTGCCGATGGTGGTCAGGTACGGGTTGTCATGCTTGAATCCCGTGCCGAAATTCGAACCGGTCTGTTGGACCTGCGGCTGGCGGTACCCGAGCGCCTGCACGTAGTCCACGACGTAGGAGCTGTCGCCGAACAGGCCCCCGAGCATCGGGCTGTTGGTCATCTTGGCCACCGCCCGCGCGGCCGCGTCCCGCAGCCCGTACATCGGGTACACCGTGTCGGGCTTGACCGCGAGCTGGAGCAGCCGGGGCAGGGTCGTGATGAGGAGCAAGGCGATGACCGTTCCACCGAAGACGCTCAGGGCGGCATACCCGGCGGCCTCGGCATAGAAAATCCAGTCGCCGAACGCCCACTCCTGCGACTCCATGAGCGCGGCGACGCTCGGGTTCGCCAGGACGAACAACGTGATTACCAGTCCCCACATCGTGCGGCCCAGCCCGAGAGTGCTGACGACCTGGGAGACGGCGAACCATCCCCTCCGCCAGGGCCGGTAGGGCGTCGGCTCGACCGTGGCGTAATCCGCAGCACCGGGCCTGCCCGGCGAACCATGCCACCGCTCGCCCGCAGGCACGGCCTGGCCGGCGTAGAGGGTGGAGCGGTGGCCCAACTGCGAGTGGTCACCCATCGACGTGTTAATGTCCAGGACGCTACCCTCGCCGATGATGACGTCTTTGCCCAGCTCGACCCCACCCAACTGGATGACACCGCCGTGGGCGCGGTACCCGTTGAGCATGGCGTCCTTGCGGATCACCGTGCCCTCACCGATCGTCAGCAGGTCGGTGCAGACCGGCAGCCGGTTGGTCATAATTGTCACGTTGCGGCCGACTTTCGCACCCATGGCCCTCAGGTAGAAGGTCAACAGCGGCGAACCGGTCATCAGCGACAGCGGAGAGGTGCGCATCAGCGCTTTGACCAGCCAGAACCGGAAGTAGGCCAGACTCCAGATGCGGATCTCCTTGGGACGGAAGCGTCCAATGAAGATCCATTTGCCTGCTACCGGCAGAATGCATAGCAGCAGGAAGGTCGCAGCGGCATAGGCGATCGAGCGCAGGTAGATCTCGAAGAAGCTCTGGCCGTGGCCCAGCCAGTGGTGGTTGCCTGGCCCCGCTGCCGGGAACAACCACTGGTACCCCACGACCGCGATGAAGCCGCCGAGCACGCAATAGCCAAGATAGACGAGTACCTGCAGGGCGCCGCAGGCGAGATACTCCCACGTCCGCGCATCCATGAGCGGCGGCGTCTCCGGCACGGAGGCCACAGCCGGCGGCGGCCCGGTCACCTCATCCTGCATTTCGGATACCTGCAGGGCCGCTGCCAGGGCGGAGATATTGGGGTTGCTGTAGATCTCTTTCATGGACACGGCCGGTAGATCCGGCTGCTTGCGCACCCGGGCGCAGAACTTGGCCATTACCAACGAGTCGGCTCCCAGTTCCTGAAAGAAATCTGCGCCCGCCGGCACATGGTCAACACCCAGGACACCGGCCAGCACCTCAGCCAGCCTGTCCCCCACCGGTGACGTCGCCGACGACTTCTCCGCCGGGGCCAGGGCCGCCGCCAGCGACGCGATCGTCGGATGCTGGTAGATGTCCTTAATCGACACCTGCGGCAGATCCGGCTGCTTGCGCACACGGGCGCAGAACTTGGCCATCACCAACGAGTCGGCTCCCAGTTCCTGAAAGAAATCTGCACCCACCGGCACATGGTCAACACCCAGGACACCGGCCATCACCTCAGCCAGCCGTTCCCCCACCGGTGACGCCGCCGACGATTTCTCCGCCGGAGCCAGGGCCGCCGCCAGCGACGCGATCGTCGGATGCTGGTAGATGTCCTTAATCGACACCTGCGGCAGATCCGGCTGCTTGCGCACACGGGCGCAGAACTGCGCCATAACGAGCGAGTCCGCACCCAGATCCTGGAAGAAGTTGGCGTCCACGGGGACTTCGTCCTTCTTCACGGTCGATGCGAGCAAACCCGCCAAGCGGCCTTCCAAGGCCCTGCCCGGTTCCCTTGCCGGCGCAGCTGCAAAACCGTTTTCGGCCGGAACCGCGGGAACCGGGGGACTCGTCGAGATTGTGGCACGCGGAGCCGTTTGCATGTCATCGATGAGCTTTTTCACTGCACAAAACTCCTTAGTGACGCCGGATCGGATTTGTGAGCAACGCTTTCTCCCTAGTGAGTCTTGACGTGCAGGTTCGCTTGGCGGGAGGCCTGGCCCGGACCTTTGGGCCCGGTCAGAAGCGTCTGGAATCGGCTCCGTCGGGTGGTAGTCAGCTCCCGCTGATCACGACCGCTCACATGATGGACGACGCATCTTGTAAAAAAGTCGGATTCCCGAGCCGAAGGCGCTGACTGAGCGCGGCTGTGTGTCGGGGGCCTAGTGCCTCAGCAGGAGGACGAGACAGTTTTGGGCCGGCGGGGTCGGCCACACACCCGAACAAGCGGCGGAAGGCCACGCCCGTACTGGGCGTGGCCTTCCTTGGTTCCCCTCGGCAAAGAAGAAACCTGTGCCGGCTGACGTCGTTCCAGCCGGCGGCTCTGGATCGGTGATCATATGTACCGGGAAGCCTGGTTCAGCGCGTCCTTCGATTGCCGGATGGACCTTCGTGGGGGATTCCAGGAACGTCCCTCAACCCGCCTCTACGAGCATCAGAAACGCTTGACGTTATAGGAACGCGGTGAACGCACTCCGGGCCGCTGGAGGGGCACCCAGAGCTTGTAGCGGTCGGCCCGATAGTAGGAAACCGAGAAGTCCACCATCGTCTTGGACGCGTAGGCGTGCCGCTGGATCTTAAGCAGCGGCGCGCCGATGTCCACATTGAGCAGGCGCGCGATTGACGGCTGGGCTGCCGTCGCTTCGATGGTGTCCTCGCCCCACTCGATGACCAGCCCGTAACGCTCGCTTAGGACGTTGTACAGGGACGACGGCGGCGGATCATCGAGGATGCCCGGCACACGCTGGGCGGGGATGAAGTTTTCGTCCACGCTCATGGGGTCGCCGTCCGCGAGGAGCAGCCGCCGGAAACGGATAACGGGCTGCCCCTCGTCAAGCTGTAGCTCGCGGGCCACGAAAGGCGCGGCGCCGATCTGCTCGAAGGTCAGGACCCGGGCGTCCGGCACCATGCCGCGTCGTTGCATCTCTTCGCTGTAGGAGGTGAGCTTGACCTGCAGGTCAAGCTTTTGCTGGCTCACGAAAGTTCCCAGCCCGACGATGCGCTCGAGGACCTCCTCGGACACCAGCGAATCGATCGCCTGGCGGACGGTCATCCTGGCCAGGCCGAACCGCTGGGTCAGCTCGCGCTCCGAGGGAAATGGACCGCCCGGTTCACACTTCTCCTTCGCATGCCGCCGCAGGATCTCACGCAGCTGGACATGCTTGGCTACCTGCGAAGCTTCGTCGATGGCGCCGTCGATGGCTGCCGCGCCCTTGGACACCAACTCTGCCTCCTCCGTCGATACGCCTGTCCCCCAGACCAAGCTTAGCCTAGGCGGTCTAGACCACCGATTTGAGGCACGAAAGAGGGGAGAGGCCCGGAGCACATGCTCCGAGCCTCTCCCCTGTTAACGGGCCGAACTAGTGGGCGTGATCGCCGCGGCTGTACTCGTAGACCCATCCGATGAGTGCCACGAGCGTCAGGCCGAGGGCCACGTAGGTGATCCAGAAGCCGATGGCGATACCGAGGAAGCCGGTCGCGGCACCTGCACCAAGCACGAGGGGCCACCAGCTCCAGGGGCTGAAGTGCCCCTGCTCGCCGGCACCTTCATGGATCTCGGCGTCAAGGCGGTCCTCGGGACGCGCACCGACGCGCTTCGCCGTCGTCCTCAGGTACCAGCCGATCATGAGCGACAGGCCGATCAGCAGGAACAGACCGACGATGCCGACCCATTCGCTCCAGTTCGTCATGTAGCCGTAGACGAGGGCCACGGGCGTGAAGAAGATGACTCCCCCGGAGAACAGCCAGGATTCGATTTTCATGGGTTATGCATCCTCTCGGTCGGCCGGGCCGAAGATCTGTGCTGCCGGTACGGGTTCCTTGGGCGTGTGCTTCGGAGCCAGTTCCGGGTGGTGCAGGTCCAGGGCCGGGCGCTCCGACCGGATGCGCGGCAGCGAGGTGAAGTTGTGGCGCGGCGGCGGGCAGGAGGTGGCCCACTCGAGCGAGGCACCGAAGCCCCAGGGGTCATCCACCTGTACCTTCTTGCCATGGCGCCAGGTGATGTACACGTTCCAGAAGAACGGGATCAGCGAGGCACCCAGGACGAACGACGCAATCGTCGAGAACTGGTTCATGGCGGTGAAGTTGTCTTCCGGCATGTAATCCGCGTAGCGGCGGGGCATGCCGATGACACCCAGCCAGTGCTGGATCAGGAAGGTTCCGTGGAAACCGAGGAACAGCAGCCAGAAGTGGATCTTGCCCAGGCGCTCGTTCAGCATCTTGCCGGTCCACTTCGGCCACCAGAAGTAGAAGCCGGCGAACATGGCGAACACGACGGTGCCGAACACGACGTAGTGGAAGTGCGCCACGACGAAGTAGGTGTCGGAGACGTGGAAGTCCAGCGGCGGGGAGGCCAGGATAATGCCGGTCAGGCCGCCGAAGAGGAAGGTCACCAGGAAGCCGAGGCTCCAGAGCATCGGTGTTTCGAAGGTGATCGATCCCCGCCACATCGTGCCGATCCAGTTGAAGAACTTCACGCCGGTCGGGACCGCGATGAGCATGGTCATGAAGGCGAAGAACGGCAGCAGGACGGAGCCGGTGACGTACATATGGTGGGCCCAAACGGTCACCGACAGTGCGGCGATCGCAATGGTGGCGTAAACCAGGCCCTTGTAGCCGAAGATCGGCTTGCGGCTGAAGACCGGGAAGATCTCGGAGACGATGCCGAAGAACGGCAGGGCGATGATGTAGACCTCGGGGTGGCCGAAGAACCAGAACAGGTGCTGCCACAGGATGGCACCGCCGTTCTCCGGGTTGAAGATGTGCGCACCAAAGCGGCGGTCGGCGCCAAGGCCGAACAGTGCCGATGCCAGCGGCGGGAACGCCATGAGGACCAGGATGGAGGTGATCAGCGCGTTCCAGGTGAAGATCGGCATGCGCCACATGGTCAGGCCCGGGGCCCTCATGCAGATGATGGTGGTGATGAAGTTGACCGCGCCAAGGATGGTGCCGAAGCCCGAGAGCGCCAGGCCGAAGACCCACAGGTCACCGCCCGCCCCCGGCGAGAAGGTCGTGCTCGAGAGCGGTGCATACGCGAACCAGCCGAAGGACGCTGCGCCCTGCGGGGTGATGAAGCCTGCGACGGCGATGGTGCTGCCGAAGAGGAAGAACCAGAACGCCAGGGCATTCAGGCGCGGGAAGGCGACGTCCGGCGCGCCGATCTGCAGCGGCATCATCACGTTGGTGAAACCGGCGAACAGCGGCGTCGCGAACATCAGCAGCATGACCGTGCCGTGCATGGTGAACAGCTGGTTGTACTGCTCCTTGGTCTGCAGGATCTGCATACCGGGCTCGAACAGCTCGGCACGGATGACCAGCGCCATCACGCCGCCGAGGCAGAAGAAGATGAACGACGAGATCAGGTACATGTACCCGATGGTCTTGTGGTCCGTGGTCGTGATCCAGTTGACCACGATCCGGCCCTTGGAACGCGGGACGACGCGCGGCGCGACCGTCGTGCCCGTCTCCTCCGCGGTGTACTCGTAGGTAGACACTAGTTCTCCCTCGCTCCTTGCTCAGCCGCTTCCGCGTACGGGTTGCGGTCGTATTCTTCGCCGATCTGGCCGTCCTCGAGGGCAGACATCCGCTGGGCGAACTCGGCCTCGGAAACAACGGCAACGTTGAACAGCATTTCGGAGTGGTACTCTCCGCAAAGTTCGGCGCACTTGCCGGCGAAGACGCCCTCGCGCGTCGGGGTGACGGTGATGTAGTTCGTCTTGCCCGGAATCATGTCGATCTTCTGCAGGAACGCAGGAACCCAGAACGAGTGGATCACGTCGCGGGAGTTGATCTGCAGTTCAATGCTCTGGTTGACCGGCAGGTACAGCGTGGGCAGGCGGTCGGGCGCACCGGTCTCGCCGTCCAGGTGGGCCTGGACACCGACGTCGTGCTTGTCCTCGGTGACGTAGTTAAAGTCCCAAGACCACTGCTTGCCGCGTACGTCGATGATCTGGTCCGGGTTGTCGTCCCGGGCGTTGATCGCGGTCATGTCCTTGTCCGTGAAGTAGAACAGGACCAGGATCATGATCAGCGGAACTGCTGTGTAGAAGATTTCCAGCGGCAGGTTGTAGCTGAGCTGGCGCGGGTAACCCGTCTCGTTCTTGCGGCGCCGGTAGGCAACGATGCACCAGATAATCAAGGCCCACGTGAGAACGCCGACAGCCAACGCGGCAATCCAGGAGTTCACCCACAAATCGATGATCCGGTCCGTGTGGTTGGTCGTGCCCCGCTCAGTGGGCAGCCATCCCAATTGGACTTCTTCTGAACAACCCGTCAACAACAGCGCACCGGCTGCCCCAAGACCAGTGGCCTTGAGGATCCTGGCACGCCGACTGCCGGTTCGGTCCTGCGAACTCACAGACGGCCCTTCCTTTTTGTTTCGTGCAAGTGATGCCCGCGCGGCACGGCTATTCCCCCGTTGCGCGCGCTTGCATATTAGTTTTACTACTCACTGTAGAGCTTACCCGCCCCGATGACCTGGATGTGACAGATCGAAGCAGTGCGTCGCCGTTGCATCCCCAGTGCGACTGGCCCTCTCCCGGAGGTTTAGTGGAACGAATCACCACAAGCGCAGGAACCACCGGCGTTGGGGTTGTCGATGGTGAAGCCCTGCTTCGAGATGGTGTCCTCGAAGTCGATGGTGGCGCCGCTGAGGTACGGCACGCTCATCTTGTCGACGATGACTTCGACACCGTCGAAGTCGCGGACGGCGTCACCGTCCAGCATGCGCTCGTCGAAGTACAGCTGGTAGATCAGGCCGGAGCAACCACCGGGCTGGACGGCGACGCGGAGCCGGAGGTCCGTGCGTCCTTCCTGCTCCAGCAGGCTGCGGACCTTGCCCGCGGCCACGTCGGTCAGCTTGACCTCATGGGTAGGCAGTTCCGTTGCAGTTGCGTTCTCGGTAGCGGTGCTGGTGGTTTCGGTCATTGCTTTGTCCTTATCTCTGAGGCGGCCATCAGTTGACCTTCTGCTATCACTCAGTGGTGCTGTGGCTCCGCTTCCATGGTACGTCGCCTGGAACCCGGTTCCAGCACTGTTCCCTGCAGGCGTGACATGCGGCCCGCGGGATCCGGCCTGTCCTCCTAGAGGCCTTCCTTGTCGAGCCTTGCCAGCAGCAGGGCCTCGGCGAGTATGGCATTGCGGAAGTCCCCCAAATGCAGGGACTCGTTTGCGGAATGCGCCCGGGAGTCCGGGTCCTCCACACCGGTGATCAGGATCTGGGCCGCCGGGTAGAGTTCGGTCAGGTCGGCGATGAACGGGATGGAGCCGCCGATTCCCGTCTCGACGGGTCCGGTCCCCCACGCCTTGCCGAGGGCCCATAGTGCGGCCTGCGCCGCCGGCGCGGTGGTGTCCGTGGAGAACGCGGCGCCCTGTTCTCCCGGAACGAACCGGACCTTCGCCCCGAAAGGAGCATGGGCGTCGATATGGGCAGCCAGAGCTTCCATGGCCGCCGCCGGATCCTGGCCGGGCGCGAGCCGCAGGCTGAGCTTTGCGCGCGCCGAGGGCAGCAGCGTGTTGGAGCTGAGGGCGACGCTGGGGACGTCCATCCCGATGATGGAGAGGGCCGGCTTGTTCCACAGCCGGTCTGCGATCGGCCCCGTCCCGGCCAGCTGGACGGAATCGAGGACCGAACTGTCCCGGCGAAAGTCGGACTCCGGGTAGTCGACCGCCGCCGACTCCGAGCCGACCAGCCCCTCGATGGCCACGGCCCCCGTTTCATCATGGAAGGTCGCGATCAACCGGGCCAGCAGCGTCGGCGCATCGAGGATCGGCCCGCCGAACATGCCGGAATGGACGGCATGGTCGAGGACCTGCAGTTCGACAACACCGTCGACGAGGCCCCGCAGGCTCGTGGTCAGGGCCGGCACCCCCACGCGCCAGTTGCCGGAATCCGCCACGATGATGACGTCGGCCTGCAGCAGCTCGCGGTGGGTTTCCAGGAAGGAACGGAAAGTTGGCGAGCCCGCTTCCTCCTCGCCCACAATAAAGAACGTCAGGCCCAGGCTGAAATCATCACCCAGTGCAGCGAGCAGTGCTTCGACGGCGCCGACATGCGCCATGATCCCTGCTTTATCGTCCGCGGCACCCCTGCCATAGAGCCGGCCGTCGATTTCAGTGGCGGCGAACGGCTCCGTCTTCCAGAGCGAGAGGTCCCCGGGCGGCTGGACGTCATGGTGCGCATACAGCAGGACGGTCGGCTTGCCCGGAGCGGCCTGGCGCCGGGCCACGACGGCCGGCCCGCCGGACTTCTCGCCGTTGGGAACGTTCAGCACCTGGACGTCCTCGATTCCCAGGCCGCGAATCAGGTCCGCCACGGTCTCGGCGCTGTGCAGCAGGTCCGCCGGGTCGAAGGCCTCCCAGGCGATTCCGGGGATGGCCACGAGCTGCTCCAGCGTGGAAATCGTCCGGCCCATGCGGCCGTCGACGGCGGCGGCCAAAGCGGCGGCGTCAACGTGGACTTCGTCGGATTGCGGTGCAGGTCGGCCGGTTTCTTCACGAGTCGTCATACCGGCCACCCTACTCCCGGCGGGCGAGCGGCAGGCAACCACCTGCAGGGTATTCTTGATGGGTGTTTGGACGTAAAAAAGAGGCTGCGAACGCGCCGGAAACCACAGACCAGCCTGCACCGGAGGCCAACCGCGGCCCGGGCAAGGGCGCACCGACTCCACGCCGAAAGGACCAGGAAGCCGCACGCAAGCGGCCTCTGGTGCCGAACGACCGCAAGGCCGCCAAGGAATCGAGCCGCCAGGCCGCCCAGGAAGAGCGGATCCGGATGCGCCAGGCGATGGATACCGGAGATGACCGCTACCTCCCGCTGCGGGACAAGGGACCGCAGAAACGCTTCGTGCGGGACTTCGTCGACGCCCGCTGGGTCCTGGGCGAATTCCTCATCATCTTCGCCCTCATCTTCGTCCTGCTCAGCTTTGTCCGCGACCTGAACGTCCAGGCTTTCATCCTCGTTGGTTTCTGGGTGCTGCTGGGCCTGGTGGCAGTGGACGCCTTCATTCTTGGCCGGCAGCTCAAGTCGCGGCTCGTAGCGAAGTTCGGCGCGGTCGAGCGCGGCGCCATCTGGTACGGCGTCATGCGCGGTCTGCAGCTCCGCCGGATGCGGCTGCCGAAGCCCCAGGTCAAGCGCGGCCAGTACCCGTCCTGACGGTCTCGACCGCAGCGGACCAACATCGCGAACGGGCCGGCTCCCATTTTGGGAACCGGCCCGTTCGGTCTTAAGCCCCTAGGCCTGGCGGGCCAGTGAGCGGTTGATCCGCGCGGCCCAGAACGGCCCCTCATAGAGGAACGCCGTGTAGCCCTGGACCAGCGTCGCGCCGGCGTCCAGGCGCTCGCGCACGTCGTCCGCGGATTCCACGCCCCCGACTGCGACCAGCACCAGCTTGTCCCCCGCGGCCGCGCGCAGCCGGCGGAGCACCTCCAGCGAACGCTGCTTCAGTGGCGCTCCCGACAGGCCGCCGTCGCCGCAGGCAGCAACCTTGGCCTCGTCCGCTTTCAGGCCTTCCCTGCCGATCGTCGTGTTCGTCGCGATGATGCCGTCCAGCTTCAGCTCCAGTGCCAGCTTGGCCACGTCGTCGATATCCTCGTCATTCAGGTCCGGTGCGATCTTGACCAGCAGCGGGACATGCCTCCGCGCCACCGAGTCGGCCGCCTCCCCCACCGCGGCCAGCAGCGGCCGCAGGGTCTCGACGCTCTGCAGGAGGCGGAGCCCGGGCGTGTTCGGCGAGCTCACGTTGACCACCAGGTAGTCCGCGTGCGGGGCCAGCAGGCGGGTGCTCTTGAGGTAATCGTCAACGGCGTCCGCCAGCTCCACGGCCTTGGTCTTGCCGATGTTGACGCCGATCACCGGCCGGCTCGCACCAAAGCGCCGCTGGAGGGACCGCCGTGCGGCGGAAAGCCTCGGCGCGACGGAAGCCGCGCCGTCGTTATTGAACCCCATGCGGTTGATGACGGCACGATCCTCGACCAGCCGGAACAACCGCGGCTTCGGGTTCCCGGGCTGGGCGGAACCGGTGATGGTCCCGACCTCGACGGCCCCGAAGCCCAGGTCGAACAGCGCCTCGATGCCGTGGCCCTCCTTGTCGAAGCCCGCCGCAAGCCCGAACGGCGACGGAAACGCCAGCCCCAGGGCCTCGGTCCGCAGCGAAGGCGCGGGCGCCGTGACCCGCCGAAGCAGCGCTCCGGCTCCGGCCGAGTGGGCCAGGCGGATCATCCGGAAACCGATAGTGTGGGCACGTTCCGGGTCCATCCAGGAGAAGGCGGCACGGAAGAAGAGTGGGTACAGACGCATGAGCCTAGTTTTCCGCCAAAGGCATCCTTCGGCCAAACGGGCGGGCTTAGCATGAAGGCAAGGAAGGGACGTATCGGATGCCAACGGTCTGGATCGAGGATATTCTCGGCGCCGAATTCGAATCGACGGCGCTCCAGGTGCCGGCGGCCGGTGGCCGGACGCGGCGGGCTACGCTGGTGCGGCATCTTCCCGCGAACCGCGGCCCGGCCCAGGGCGGAAACGTGGTGCTGTACCTGCACGGCTGGAGCGACTACTTCTTCAATACCGAGCTCGCCGCGTTCTGGCACCAGCTGGGGGTGGCGTTCTACGCCCTCGACGTCCACAACCACGGCCGGAACCTGCGGATCGGCGAGCCGGACCCAGGTGATGCGGCGGCGGAGGATTCCTCCGGAGCTGATCCCGCAGCCAGGACTGTCGGCGGCGGCGACCTGGCCGGCTATGCCTCGGACCTGAGGGATTACGACGACGAGATCGCCACTGCGGTGGCAGCCGTCCGCCAGGACAGCGCGGGCCGGCTCGGCCTGGCGGAGGCGGACATCGACCTCACCCTGATGGGCCACTCGACCGGAGGGCTAGTGGCAGCACTGTGGGCCAACCGCAACCCCGGAGCGGTCAAGGCGCTGGTCCTGAACAGCCCGTGGCTGGAGATGCACCGCAGTTCGCTCGTGCGGCGGGCGGCCGCCAAGGTCCTCGACCCGCTCTCCCGGCTCAAGCCGGAGGCCGAGATCAAACTGCCGGCCCGCGGGTTCTACTGGCGGACCATCAGCAGCACGGAGGAAGGCGAGTGGAACCTGGACCCGGATCTCCGCCCGCCGTTTGCATTCCCTGTCCGCGCCGGGTGGCTCAGCGCCATCTGGCACGGCCAGGCCGAAGTGGACAAGGGGCTCGCCATTGCGGTGCCGATCCTGGTCCTGACCTCGGCCCGCAGCGTCTACGGGCCGCTCTGGCACGAGGACATGAAGGCGGCCGACGCCGTCCTCGACGTGGAGACGATGGCCGCCAGCGCGGTCAAACTCGGATCCAGCGTCACCGTTGAACGGATCGAGGCGGCGCTGCACGACATCTTCCTGTCCCCGCCCGAGGTCCGCGCCGATGCCTACGCCCGGCTGGAGCGCTGGGCCAAGGCGTACATCCTTGCCAGCTAGTACGGCCGGTTCAGGCGGTAACGGAGGCGGCATCCACCGCGCCGCCGTAGCGCCGGTCCCGCCGGGCGTAGATGTCCACGGCTTCCCAGAGCGTCCGGCGGTCGACGTCCGGCCACAGGATGTCCATGAAGACCATCTCCGCGTAGGCGGACTGCCAGAGCATGAAGTTGGAGAACCGTTGTTCCCCGGAGGTGCGGAGGAAGAGATCGACGTCGGGCAGGTCCGGCTCATCGAGGTAGCGCTGGATGGTCTTTTCCGACACGGCGGAAGGCTTCAGCCGGCCGGCGGCGACGTCGGCCGCGATAGCCGCCGCGGCGTCGGCGATTTCCGCCCGGCCGCCGTAGTTGACGCACATGTTGAGCGTGCAGACGTCGTTGCCGGCGGTCTGCCGCTCGGCCACCTCGAGCTCCTTGATGACCGACTGCCACAGGCGGGGACGCCGGCCGGACCAGCGGATCCGCACACCCCACTGGTCGAGCTGGTCCCGCTGGCGGCGCAGGACGTCCTTGCTGAAGCCCATCAGGAAGCGGACTTCCTCCGGCGACCGCTTCCAGTTCTCGGTGGAGAAGGCGTAGACGCTGACGTGGCGCACCCCGATCTCGATGGCGCCTGCCATGACGTCGAGCAGCGCAGCTTCGCCGGCACGGTGCCCTTCCGTCCTTGGCAGCCCGCGCTGGTTGGCCCAGCGGCCATTGCCGTCCATCACGATGGCGACGTGCTGCGGGACCAGGCCGTTCGGCAGCCGGGGCGGCCGGGCGCCGGAAGGATGGGGGCCGGGCTTGCTCGGGTTCAGGGTAGTCACACTCGCTCCACGTGTTTGAGGGATCTGACGGATCGTTCCAGGTGCCACTGCAGGTAGCTGGCCACCAGGCCGGCGGCTTCCCTGCGGGAGGCCTGCGCCGACCCGTCCGCCGCCGGCCAGTCACCGCTGAGCAGCGCGGCCAGCAGCAACATGGTCTCCGGGGCCGGGGATGCGGAGCCGGGCGGACGGCAGTCGTGGCAGACGGCGCCGCCCAGCGGGGCCGAAAAAGCCGAATGCGGGCCCGGTGCCGAGCAGCGCGCGCAGTCGGTGAAGCTCGGGGCCCAGCCGGCGGTCGCCAGGGCCCGCAGCAGGTAGGAGTCCAGCACGAGCTCCGGCGCGTGCCGGCCGCGGCTGAGGGCGGACAGGGCACCAATGACAAGGCCATAGTGCACCGCCGCGGATTCGCCGTCGATGTCGGTCAGCTTCTCCGCGGTCTCGCAGATGACAGCGGCGGCGGTGTACTTGGCGTAGTCGGCGACGATGTCGCGCCCGTATGGACCCAGCGTCTGCGCCTGCGTGACGATGTCGAGGTTGCGTCCGGCAATCAGCTGCAGGTCCGCCACCATGAACGGTTCGAGCATCGCGCCGAACTTGCTGCTGGTGCGCCGGACTCCCCTGGCGACGGCCCGGACCTGGCCGTGGCGCTTGGTCAGCAGGACGATGATCCGGTCCGCCTCGCCGAGTTTGTGGGTCCGAAGGATGACGCCTTCATCCCGGTAGGTTCGGGAGGCGAAGGATCGGTTGGACACAGGGCCATTGTCCCACTGACAGCGCCCGGCCCGCACATCGGCGGGCCGGGCGCTGCCGGACGGGTTACTGGGCCGCGGCTTCGCCTGCCGCGGCCGACTGCGCGACGTTGTCCCGGATGGCCCGGTTCACCGCGGAAACGACCGCCTTGAGCGACGCCATCGTGGTGTTGGTATCGATACCAACGCCCCAGAGCACCCGCTCCGCGACGGCGCATTCCACGTAGGCCGCAGCGCGGGCATTGCCGCCTTCGGAAAGCGCGTGCTCGCTGTAGTCCAGGACCCGGACATCCACGCCGTCCTGGCGGAAGATGTCCAGCAGTGCGGCGATAGGACCGTTGCCTTCCGCCGTCCTGCGCTGCTGCACGCCGTCCACGATGAGGGAGGCGTTCAGCTGGAACGAGCCGTCTTCAGCGGAGTCCGTCTTGACCGAGCCGAGGGTATAACGTCCCCACGGGCGGTCGGGAATCGGCAGGTACTCGTCATTGAAGATTTCCCACAGTTGGGCACCGCTGACTTCGCCGCCTACCGTGTCGGTGCGGCGCTGGATGACGCCGGAGAACTCGATCTGGGCGCGCCGCGGCAGGTCCAGGCTGTGCTCGTTCTTCAGCAGGTACGCCACGCCGCCCTTGCCGGACTGCGAGTTGACGCGGATGACGGCCTCATAGCTGCGGCCGAGGTCCTTGGGATCCACGGGCAGGTAAGGAACGGCCCAAGGGATTTCGTTGACCGTCTTGCCTGCCGCAGCGGCATCGCGCTCCATCGCCTCGAAGCCCTTCTTGATGGCGTCCTGGTGCGATCCTGAGAATGCGGTGAAGACCAGGTCGCCTCCGTAGGGAGAGCGCTCGGGCACCGGCAGCTGGTTGCAGTATTCAACGGTCCGCCGGACTTCGTCGATGTTGGAGAAGTCGATCATCGGGTCGATGCCCTGGCCGAACATGTTCAGCCCCAGGGTGACGAGGTCGACGTTGCCCGTCCGCTCGCCGTTGCCGAACAGGCAGCCCTCGATCCGGTCCGCACCCGCCAGGTAGCCCAGCTCGGCGGCCGCTACTCCGGTCCCGCGGTCGTTGTGCGGGTGCAGCGAGAGGATGACGTTCTCCCTGTTGTCCAGGTGGCGCGACATCCACTCGATGGAGTCGGCATAGACGTTGGGGGTGGCCATCTCCACCGTGGCCGGCAGGTTGAGGATGACGTTGCGGTCCGGCGAGATTTCGAAGACGTCGGTCACCGCATTGCAGATGCGCGCGGCGAATTCCAGCTCGGTGCCTGTGAAGGATTCGGGCGAGTACTCGTAGGTGACCTCGGTCCCCTTCAGGCCCTCCTCGTACTTCCGGCAGAGCCGCGCCCCCTGCAGCGCGATGTCGACGATGCCGTCCATGTCCTGGTTGAACACCACCCGGCGCTGCAGGACCGACGTCGAGTTGTAGAGGTGGACGATCGCGCGGTCCGCGCCCTCGATCGCGTCATAGGTGCGCTCGATGAGGTGCTCGCGCGACTGGGTCAGCACCTGGATCGTCACGTCGTCCGGAATGCGATCGCCCTCGATCAGCTGCCGGACGAAGTCGAAGTCCGTCTGCGAGGCGGAGGGGAAACCGACCTCGATTTCCTTGAAGCCCATCCTGACCAGCAGGTCGAACATCTTGTGCTTGCGCTCGGGGCTCATCGGGTCGATCAGGGCCTGGTTGCCATCCCGCAGATCGACGGCGCACCAGCGCGGCGCCTTCGTGATGACCTTGTCCGGCCAGGTGCGGTCCGGCAGTTCGACGGTGATCTGGTCCTGGAACGGAATGTACTTATGGATGGGCATTCCGGAGGGTTTCTGCGCGTTTCGCATGGTCTTGGGGCCTTTTCTGCTAATTCCTGTGGCGGCTTCGGCCGGGCAACACGAACTCCGCGGCGAGGATTCGGCCGTCAAACAAGAGTTCTTTAGGCCTCGCCGCGGCAGCTAAGAAGAAGCATTCCAGCACGCACAATTTCACCCTAGCACGGTGCGTAGGATGAGGAAGAACATGTCAACTGCTGCTACTTCAGAAAGGTGCTGCCATGACCCGTTCCGGCATCGTCCTCGACCACGTCGATCCCTCCGTGAGGCCGCAGGACGACCTGTTCCGCCACGTCAACGGCAGGTGGCTGGCCGAAACCACCATCCGCCCGGACCGTCCGCTGGAGGGGTCGTTCACCGCGCTGCGGGACGAGGCCGAGGCCGCGGTCCGGCAGATCATCGAGGAATCCGCAGCGGATCCGGACCCGCGGACCCCGGCCGGCAAGGTCGGCGTCGTATATTCCAGCTTCATGGACGAGGCCGCAGCCGAAGCCCGCAAATTCTCCCCGCTCGCGGAACAACTGGCGGAGATCGAGGCAGTAGCGGACCGGGACGAACTGCTGGACCTGCTGGCGAAGTTCACCCGCCAGGGTGCTGCCTACCCGCTGGCGTTCTACGTCAACAACGACGCCGGTGACCCCACCCGATACCTGGTCTACCTCTACCAGGCGGGGCTGGGCCTGCCGGACGAGTCCTACTACCGCGAAGACGAGTTCAAGGACATCCGGGGGCGCTACGCGGAGTACGCCGCGGCCATCATGGAGCAGGCCGGATTCGACCCCGCCGAGGCTACGGCGGCGATCGGACTGGAGCACAAGCTCGCGGCCGGACACCTGGACAAGGTTTCCTGCCGGGACCCGCAGAAGACTTACAACCTTCGCGCGGTCGACGAGCTGGCCGGCAGCTTTCCCCGCATCCGGCAGTGGCTCGAAGGCCTGGGCAGCCAGGGGACGGACATCACCGAGGTGGTCGTGTCCCAGCCGGACTTCGTCACCCTCCTGGCCAAGCTGATCGACGAGGAGCCGCTCGCGGACTGGAAGTCCTGGCTCCGCCTGCAGCTGCTGACGTCGGCGGCACCGTACCTGCATGCCGAGGCGGTCCAGACGCACTTCGATTTCTACGGGAAGATCCTCAGCGGGACGCCCGAAATCAAGGAACGCTGGCGCCGCGGCGTCGCCCTCGTCGAAGGCGCCCTGGGTGAAGCCATCGGCCAGGAATACGTGGCCAGGCACTTCCCGCCGTCACACAAGGAACGGATGGAGGAACTGGTTGCCAACCTGATCGGCGCCTACCGCGAAAGCATCGGTTCGCTCGAATGGCTAAGCGCCGAGACTATCGGCCGCGCCCTGGAGAAGCTCCAGGCGTTCCGGACAAAGATCGGCTACCCGGCCAAGTGGATCGACTACTCCTCGTACCTGCCGGGCAGCGATGTCTGGCAGAACGTCCTGGGCGCCAACGAATTCGAGGTCCGCCGCAACCTGGACAAGCTGGGCGGGCCGATCGACATCGAAGAGTGGCACATGACCCCCCAGACGGTGAACGCGTACTACATGCCGACCATGAACGAAATCGTCTTTCCGGCGGCGATCCTGCAGCCTCCCTTCTTCGACGCCGAGGCCGACCCCGCCGCAAATTACGGAGCCATCGGGGCTGTCATCGGACACGAAATCGGGCATGGCTTCGACGACATGGGCTCGCAGTACGACGGGACCGGCGCCCTGCGCAACTGGTGGACCGACGAAGACCGGAAGGCCTTCGAGGCGCTGACGGCGCGGCTGGTCGACCAGTACGCGAAGCTCAGCCCCGAGGAAGCAGCCGGCAAGACGGTCAACGGCGAACTCACGCTGGGCGAGAACATCGGCGACCTCGGCGGCCTGATCATCGCCTACAAGGCCTACCAGCTCAGCCTCGATGGACAGGAGCCGCCCGTCATCGACGGCCTCACCGGGACGCAGCGTTTCTTCTACTCCTGGGCCGAATGCTGGCGCCAGAAGATCAGGAGCGAGGAGTCCCAGCGGCGGCTGTCCATTGATCCGCATTCGCCCAACGAGTTCCGCTGCAACCAGGTGGTCAGGAACATGGATGAGTTCCACGCCGCCTTCGAGGTGCAGTCCGGCGACGGCCTGTGGCTCGATCCCGCCGAGCGTGTCCGGATCTGGTAGCAGCCTGCAGGAAGGCCGTGCCTCCCGCCCTGGGGCGGGAGGCACGGCCTTTGTTCTTGCCGGGGAGGCTGCTTCCGGTCAGAAACCGCCGGAGCCCTGGCAGGTGACCTGGTCGGCCGTCTGGCCGCGGAGGTTGCCGCCGACTCCCCCGGTTGCCTTGAGCTTCTTGCCGGTGGTGAAGTCGGAGCCGACCGCGATACGGACGCCGTAGCTCTTCTCGGAGGAGAGGACGCTGGCTTTGGGGACGTTGAGTTCCTTGGCCAGTTGGTTGGCCACGTCCTCGAATCCGGCGGAGTAGAAGATCTGGGTCGCGGGGTTGGTGTCCTTCGCCTCGGTACCCGTGGCCAGCACGTACCCGAGTGCCTGGAGCTGCTCGGCCAGTTCAGCGCCGCGGTCCTCGGCACCGGAGGAATTCACGACCTCCACCGGCTGCGCCGCGGGGTCGAAGGGAAGTTCCTCCGGCTCGGGGGACGCCGGGGTAGAGGCCCCGTCGCCCGGCTCGGGTGTCGGTGACGCGGAGGGCTTTTCTTCGGCCGTTGCGGTGACGTCGCCATCCGCCCGGAGGATGCTGAACAGCTTCTCCCCCTCGACCTCGTCCATGACCAGCCTGTTGGGGTCCGGTTCGTAAAGCGTCGTCGGCAGGGAGACGAAGGCGACCTTGCCCAGGTCCACGTTCTTCAGCCGGTCCGCCAGCGCCAGGAGCTTCGACACGTCGGTGAGCCCCTCGTCCACGGTCAGGTTGCGGGCAATGGCGTCGGCGATGTTGTAGAGGCGCGGGACGTTGGTCAGCGTTCCTTCGGAGGTGATCTTGCGTGCCATGGAGGCCAGGAAACTTTGCTGGGCGCGGATCCGGCCGCGGTCGCCGCCGTCGCCGAAGGCATGCCGGGTGCGCAGGAACGCCAGCGCCTGCTCGCCCTGCACCTCGCTGATGCCGGCGGGCAGCCTGAGCTTGGAGTAGGTGTCGTTGATGGGTTCGTTGACGCAAACCTGCACGCCGCCGATGACGGTCGACAGTTCCTTGACCGCGTTGAAGTCGGCCATCATGAAGTGGTCGATCTCCATTCCGGTCAGCTGGTTGATCGCCGCGACGGTGCAGCCGGCACCGCCGTAGCTGAGCGCCATGTTCAGCTGGGCGGACTGCTGCTCGGGGTAGATCTCCCCGGTCTGCGGATCCTCGCAGGCGGGGATGTCGGTGAGGAGGTCGCGGGGCAGGCTCACCACCGTCACCCGCTGGCGGTCGGCGGAGAGGTTCATCAGCATCATGACGTCGGAATTGCCCTTGCCGTCCGACGACGGGTCATGGCCGTACGAGCCGCCGGTCTCGGCCCGGGAGTCCGTGCCCAGGATCAGGATCTGCACCGGATCCGTGCTCAGGTCGACCGGCAGGCCCTGGGCCTCCGTGCCGAGGTTCAGGGGCTCCGTCGTCAGGCTGGCGCGCAGGCCGACTACCTTGACGACGATGACCCCGAGCCCGGCAACCAGGGCGCAGGCGAGCACTGCGGAAACGATCTTCAGCCAGGTGAACCGCTTCCCTGAGCGCATGTGCCGGGCGCTCCCGGGCACGGCCGGGTGCCTTTGCGCTGCCGGCTGCGGAGGAACACCGCCTTCGTGATGCAGCGGATCATCACTCGAACTGCCGCGACGACCCACAGATGCCTGCCTTTCGGGGGTGATGCCAGAACGGACCAGATAAAAGGATAAACGTGCAGAGTGCTATTCATGCACACGGACACGTAACGCCGAAAGTTCCCGTCTCCTCTGCCGGATCAGAATCCGAGCCTGACCAGCTGCTTTGGATCCCGCTGCCAGTCCTTCGCGATTTTCACATGCAGGTCGAGATACACGCGGGTGCCCAGCAGGGCTTCGATGCCGCGCCGGGCCTTGGTGCCGACGTCGCGCAGCCGCGCACCGCCCTTGCCGATGATGATGGCCTTCTGGCTGGACCGCTCGACAAAGAGGTTGACCCGCACGTCGAGCAGCGGATTGTCCTCGCTGCGGCCCTCGCGCGGCACGATCTCCTCCACCACCACGGCCAGCGAATGCGGCAATTCGTCGCGGACGCCCTCCAGCGCGGCTTCCCGGATCAGCTCCGCCACCATGACCGCTTCCGGCTCGTCCGTCAGCTCCCCGTCCGGGTAGAGGGGCGGCGACAGCGGCATCCTGGCCACCAGCACGTCGGCGACCGTGTCCACTTGGTAGCCATCCGCGGCGGACACGGGAACGACGTCGGCAAATCCGTCGGGGCCGAAAACTTCCGTGCCCAGCGCGGCAACGGCCAGCAGCTGTTCGGCCAGCGCGCTGCGGTCCACCAGGTCCGTCTTCGTGACCAGTGCTACGACCGGTTTGCGCGACAGCGCCGCCAGCTGGTTGGCAATGAAGCGGTCTCCGGGGCCGATCTTCTCATTGGCCGGGAGGCAGAAACCGATGGCATCGACTTCGGACAGGGTGTCCGCCACCAGGTCGTTCAGCCGCTGGCCCAGCAGGGTCCGGGGCCGGTGCAGCCCCGGAGTATCCACGAGCACGAGCTGGGCATCGGCGCGGTGGACTATCCCGCGGATCGTGTGCCTGGTGGTCTGCGGCTTCGCCGAGGTAATGGCCACCTTCTGGCCGACCAGCGCATTGGTCAGGGTCGACTTCCCGGCGTTGGGCCGCCCCACCAGGGAGACGAAACCGGCACGGTAGTCCTCGGGCCATCCGCTGGTGGCCATGGCCATGGCTTTGTCATCGTGTGCTGTCATTTTCGGGCTCCGGTTCTGCTCTGGCGGGGGTGTGTCTTGGTTCATGGCCGCCGGCGGCGGCCTCGGTCGCAGCGGGGTCCCGCCATGCCAGCACGTGCGACACCCGGTTCCGCCGGCCTTCCAGCCGCTCGGCATGGATGTGCAGCCCGTCGATCGTCACCTCGCTGCCGACGATCGGCACCCGGCCGAGGGACTTGGCCAGCAGGCCGCCGACGGTATCCACTTCCTCGTCGTCGAGGTCCATGCCGAAAAGCTCCCCGACGTCGTCGATCGAAGTCCTCGCACTGATCCGGAAGCGGCCTTCCTCGAGGACTTCGATCTCCGGCCGTTCGGAGTCGTACTCGTCCACGATCTCGCCGACGATCTCCTCGATGAGGTCCTCCAGTGTCACCAGGCCCGCGGTGCCGCCGTATTCGTCAATGACGATCGCCACGTGGGTCGACTCGCGCTGCAGTTCCTTGAGCAGTTCGCCGACGGCCTTCGACTCGGGTACATAGCGGACGTCGCGGCATGCTTCGTCCACCGAGGTCCGGGCCGCCGCCTCGGGCCTGATGTGCAGGCGGGCGGCGACGTCCTTCAGGTAGAGAATGCCCTTGATCTGGTCCGTGTTCTCCCCGATGACCGGGATCCGGGAGTAGCCCGAGCGCAGGAAGAGCGACATCGCCTGCTTCAGCGACGAGCCGGAATCGATGGTGACGATGTCCGTGCGCGGGACCATCACGGCCCGCACCTTCGTGTCGCCGAGGTCGAACACGGACTGGATGAGTTCGGCCTCCGCGTCTTCGATCATGTCCGCCTCGGTGGCCCGGTCGACGAAGTCGCGGAATTCCTCCTCGGAAAAGAAGGCGGCGTCCGCCCGCGGCGCATTGGGGGCGACGGCGCTGCCCAGCCGGACAAGCCAGCCCGGGATCGGGCCCAGGATCGCGCACAGCAGCCTGACTGCGGGGGCGGTCGCCAGGACCACGCCCGTGGCGTGCATCCGGCCGAATTGCCGGGGCGAAACGCCGACGAGGACAAATCCGACTGCCGCCATGGCGGCGGTCGCCAGCAGTCCGGCCAGCCAGACGTTGCGCAGCAGGTCGTAGAACAGGAGTGCGACGGCGACCGCGCCGGCGGTCTCGAACCAGATCCGCCAGAAGCGCAGCGCGTGCATGTGCGCCACCGGCTCCTGCAGGATGGTGGCCAGCCGGCGTCCCCGCCCGCTGGCGAGCAGCTGTTCCGCCTCCTGCCGGGGCAGGTAGGTGAAGGCCGATTCCGCGGCGGTAAGGACGGCGGCCAGCAGAATAAAGACCAGCGCGAGGCCGGTCAGCATCCAAATGATCAAAGGGTGGTCTCCGTGGGCGCTTCCTTGCCGAGGAAGTCGGCCAGCAGGCGCCGCTGCAGCCCGAACATTTCCTTCTCCTCTTCGGGCTCGGCGTGGTCGTAACCGAGCAGATGCAGCATCCCGTGCGTCGTGAGCAGGAGCAGCTCCTCGCCGATGCTGTGCCCGGCCTTCCGGGCCTGCTCCTCCGCGACCTGGGGGCAGAGCACCACGTCTCCGAGCACACCGGCCGGAGTCTTCTGGGAAGGCGTACCCGGGCGCAGCTCGTCCATCGGGAAGGACAGGACGTCGGTAGGTCCTGGTTCGTCCATCCACTCGATGTGGAGCCGCTCCATGGCCTCCTTGTCCACCAGGATGATGGAGAGCTCGGCTTCGGGATGGACATACATGCTGTCGAGCACGAACCGGCCCAGCCGCGCCAGCTCGGCCTCGTCCGCGGCCATGGCTGACTCGTTATTGACCTCGATGCTCAATGCTGTCCTTCCCTCTGGGGCCTGTTCCTGGCAGGTACTCGCTGCCGCCGGTTGTCGTCCCAGCGGCTGTAGGCATTCACGATGTCGCTGACCAGGCGGTGCCGCACCACGTCGGAGGCATCCAGAATGGAGAAGCTCACGTCCTCGACGCCCTGCAGGATCTCGCTGACCACTTTGAGTCCGGAACTGGAGCCGCCCGGCAGGTCGATCTGGGTCACGTCGCCGGTGACCACCATCTTCGAGCCGAACCCCAGCCGCGTCAGGAACATCTTCATCTGCTCCGGGGTCGTGTTCTGGGCCTCGTCGAGGATGATGAACGCGTCATTGAGCGTCCGGCCGCGCATGTAGGCCAGCGGCGCCACCTCAATGGTGCCCGCGGCCATCAGGCGCGGGATGGAGTCTGGGTCCATCATGTCGTGCAGAGCGTCGTAGAGCGGCCGCAGGTACGGGTCGATCTTGTCGCTGAGCGTCCCCGGCAGGAAGCCAAGCCGCTCCCCCGCCTCGACCGCGGGGCGGGTCAGGATGATCCGGTTGACCTCCTTGTGCTGCAGGGCCTGGACTGCCTTGGCCATGGCCAGGTAGGTCTTGCCGGTGCCTGCGGGACCGATCCCGAATACGATCGTGTTGTTGTCGATGGCCTCGACATAGGTCTTCTGGTTCAGCGTCTTGGGCCGGATGGTCCGCCCGCGCGAGGACAGGATGTTCAGCGTGAGGACCTCGGAAGGCCGCGCCACCGACTGTTCGCTCAGCATGCGCAGCAGCTGCTCTACGACCTGGGGCGTCACCCGCGTGTCGTTGGCGGCCAGAGTCCGGATCTCTGCCAGCAGCCGCCCGGTGCGCTCCACGGCCTGGGGCGGGCCCGTGATCGACAGTTCATTGCCGCGCACGTGCAGGTCCACGTCGGTAAATTCGGACTCGATCAGCCGCAGCACCTCGTCCTGGGCACCCAGCGCCCTGACCATATGCTCGGGCGATTCGAAGTGCACAGAGAGACTACCGGATCCCAGCGGATCAACATCCAATTGTGTTTCCGACATAGTGCGGCCTGACCCGGCCTTCCATCGCCCCTTCAGTAGTGTTCGGCTGCTGGCCGACTGCTCGGTTCCGCCCGCCCGGACGGACGCGCGATCAATACATCAATGCTACGGCACGCAGCCGCCGTCGACCCATGGCCTGCACACCGGCCGTTCGGTATCGATCCTGTTTCGATCCTGCATCAGTCCGGTTGAGAGGGCGCGAAACATCCCCGGCACGGACCGCGGATGTGCCAAGCTAGTCTCTCGGACATCGGCACCGGCCGGTTCCGCAGGTCCCTTGTGGACTTGGACGACGAACGAAGCCGCAAGATAAAGGAACGCAGCTATTTCCCCCGACCAGACCCGGCACCCGGCCCCGGCGCGCAAGTTCCGCGCCTGGCTGGCCGTCCTGACGCTAGGCAGCGTCGTGCTGATCGGCTGTTCCCCGGCGGGTCCCGGCAGCGAGCCGCGGACGTCGATGCCGCCCAGCACGGGGGGCCCCACCATCATGAGCAGCCCGCTGGTCACCAGCGCCCCGCTGGAAACACCGGAGAGCACGTCGCTTTCGCCCGTGTACTGGCTCGGCGAGAACGCGGACAGTGTTTTCCTCTACCGCGAGTTCCGTTCGGCCGAGGACCTCGGGGATCCCATAACGACGGCGGTCAACGCCGCCCTGTCGCTGCAGCCGCTCGATTCCGACTACTTCAATCCCTGGCGGCCCGCCTCGAAGGTCGGCACGTCGATCACTAAGGGCTCGGTCATCACGCTGGACATCTCCTCGGATGCTTTCGAGGCCAACGTGGACGAAGGCATCGCCGAGCGGGCCATCCAGCAGCTGGTTTACACGGCCACCGCCGCCGCCGCCAACGCCGGCCTCAGCACCCCCGGCAATCCCCTGGAAGTGGAAATCCTGGTGGACGGCCACCGCGGGTACAAGGCCTTCGGCTACGTGGAGCTCGGCGCCTTGATGACCCGCAATCCGGAACTGACGGCGCCGATCTGGGTCATCGACCCCCAGCAGGACGCCGCCTTGGACGGCCGGCTGGAAGTCTACGGCCGCGCTGTGGCCATCGACGCCGAGCTGTCGTGGCAGGTATCCCGGCTCGAGGATGCCGAAGACACCGGCAGCGGCAGCAAGGTCAAGTCCGGCACGGTCGCGATCAACGCCCCCGACGGCGAGTCCGGCGAGTTCCGCTTCGGCCTCGACCTCCCCGCCGGGACGTACCGGCTCAGCGTGTTCGATGCCGCCCAGGACGGGTCTGCCGCGGCCGAAGTGGATCCGGACAGCAAGGTCTTCACCGTCAAGTAGCCGCCCATCGAGCGGTAGCAGGCAGGCCGGCGCGGCTCTACCAGCGCCGCAGCAGGACGCTCAGCAGCGTGACGGCCGCGGGTCCCGCAGTGGACGAGCGCAGCACATGCGGCCCCAGCCGGACGGCGACCGCGCCGGCTGCCAGCATCTGCTCCACCTCCTGCGGGCTCATTCCGCCCTCCGGCCCCACAATCATGAGGACGCTGCCGTCCCCGTCCCCCGGCAGTCCGGCCTCTGCCACGGCGTCGGCCAGCGATTGCTCTGCGTTTTCGTGGAGGATCAGCGCCAGGCGGCTGGAGGCAATCAGCCGGCACAGGTCCTTCAGGCCCACGAGCGGGCCGACCTCAGGGATGACCGCGCGGCGCGACTGCTTCGCCGCGGCCTTGACCGTCGCCTCCCACTTCGCCTGCCCCCTGGCCGCCTTCGCGTCCCGCCAGCGGACGATGCTGCGCTCGGACTGCCAAGGCACGACGCTGTCGACACCGAGCTCCGTGGCGGCCTCGATCGCCATCTCGTCCCGGTCGCCCTTCGCCAGCGCCTGGACCAGCGTCAGGCGGTAGGGAGGCGCGGGATCGACGGCGAGGGACTCGGCCCGGACGGTCAGTTCCTGGGGCGCCACGGCGGTAACCGTGCCGGAGAGGCGCTTTCCGGTCCCGTCCACGATGTCCACCGCTTCGCCCGCGGCCAGGCGTTTGACCGCGACCGCATGCCGCGCCTCCGCGCCGGTGAGGACGAACAGCGCGCCGGGGGCAACGCCGTCGAACTCTGATGGCTCAGCGAAAAAGACCGGGTTGGTCATGGATCACAGGTGTCCGAGCTTGTCGCGGAGCCGGGCGAAGACACCGGTGCCGCTGCCGGCGAGCTTTCCCTCGGTGTACTGCTCGCCGCGGGCCTGGGAGAGCTGCCGCAGCAGGTTCTCCTGCTCGGAATCCAGCTTGGTCGGCGTCTCGACGTGGATGTGGACCTTGAGGTCGCCGCGGCCGTAGCCGCGCAGGTGCGTGACGCCGAGGCCGCGCAGGTTGATGACCTCGCCGGCCTGCGTGCCGGGCTTGATGTCCAGCTGCTGGGGGCCGTCGAAGGTATCCAGCTCGAGCTCGGTGCCAAGGGCCGCCGCGGTCATGGGCACGGTCATCGTGACGTGCAGGTCATCGCCTTCGCGCAGGAAGTTCTTGTCCTGGGCGACGCGGATCTCCACGTAGAGGTCGCCCTGCGGTCCGCCGCCGGGACCGGTCTCCCCCTGGCCGGCCAGCTGGATGCGGGTGCCGGTGCCGACTCCGGCCGGAATCTTGATGGTCAGCGAACGGCGGCTGCGGATGCGGCCCTCCCCGTTGCACTCGTTGCAGGGGTCGGGGATGACGGTGCCGTACCCCTGGCAGCTGCCGCAGGGCGCGGCAGTCATGACCTGCCCCAGGATGGAGCGCACGGCGCGCTGGACCTGGCCGGAGCCGCCGCAGATGTCGCAGGTGCGCGGACTGGTGCCGGGGCGGCAGCAGCTGCCGTCGCAGGTCGGGCAGACGACGGCGGTGTCCACCTCGATCTTCTTGTTGACGCCGAAAACGGCATCCTTGAGGTCGATCTTGACGTTGATCAGGGCGTCCTGCCCGCGCTGGCGGCGCGAGGCCGGCCCGGCGCCTCCTCCGGGGCCGCCGAAGAACGTCTCGAAGATGTCCTGGAAGGCGAAGCCGGCGCCGGAGTAGCCGCCGCCGAAGCCGCTGTCCGTGCCGTTCTCATTGCCGGTCGTGTCGTACACCCGGCGTTTCTGCGGATCGGAGAGCACTTCGTAGGCGTGGCTGACGCGCTTGAACTCTTCGGCCGCCTGGGGTCCGTCGTTGACATCCGGATGCAGCTTCCGTGCCAGCTTGCGGTAGGCCTTCTTGATTTCCTCAGCCGTGGCATCCTGGCTGACACCGAGAACGTCGTAGTGGTTGCTCACCTGGTTAACTTCTTTCCTGGAATCGGTTGGCGGACAGTGACTGTCCAACTGCTGCTTGCTGCCGGCGCTTAGCCAGCGAGGATCCTCGAAAGGTAGCGTGCGACCGCACGTACTGCCGCCATCGTCGTCGGGTAGTCCATCCTGGTAGGACCAAGGATGCCGACCTTCGCGGAGGCATCCGGCCCATAGCCCGTGGCAATCACGGAGGTCTCGGCCAGCGAACCGTACGGGTTCTCGCTGCCGATCCGCACGGAGACACCTCGCGCGTCCTGCTGCATCTCCGAGAGCAGGCGGAGCATGACCACCTGCTCTTCAAGTGCCTCGAGGATGGGCCCGATGGTCAACGGGAAATCCATGGTGGAACGGGCGAGGTTGGCGGTACCGGCCAGCAGGATCCGCTCCTCGTGGGTGGCCTCCGCGAGTCTAACCAGCGCCGCACCGAGCTCCCGTGCCACGGCGGCCGACTCGGGGCGGACCTGCTGCACAGTTCCGTCCACCAGTCCGCGCAGGGCTTCCAGCGGGTGGCCGGAAAGTCCGGACAGGAAGGCGGTCCGCAGGTCGGACAGCTGCTGGTCCGTCACCTCCGCAGGGAGGCCGATGACCTGCTGCTCCACCTTGCCGTTGTCCGCAATCACCACGACCAGCGCCCGGGCCGGTGCCAGCAGGACGAACTCGATATGCCGCAGCCTGGCACGGCCGAGCTGCGGGTACTGGATGACCGCGACCTGGTGCGTCAGCTGCGAGAGCAGCCGCACCGTCCGGTCCATCACGTCGTCCAGGTCGTCCGCGCCCTCGAGGAGGGTCTGGATCGCCCGGCGTTCGGCCGGCGAGAGCGGTTTGACGTCCGAGATGCGGTCCACGAACAGGCGGTAGCCCTTGTCCGTCGGAATGCGGCCGGCGCTGGTATGCGGGGCCACAATGAGCCCCTCTTCCTCCAGCGCCGCCATGTCGTTGCGGATCGTGGCCGATGAAACACCGAGGTGGTGCCTCTCCACGAGGGCCTTCGAACCGACAGGTTCGCGCGAATGAACGTAGTCTTCAACGATCGCACGAAGCACTTCCAGCCGTCGGACTTCGCTCACGGTACACCTCCTGATTCTGCTTGGCCGGCGGGCGCACAGCATTAGCACTCAACACGCCTAAGTGCTAAGTCTAATACGTTACGGCCGTTGTTAGCATTGTCGGGCGGCCCGAGGCCGTCCCGCGGTTCGCCGGCGGCCCGGCTGTGGCCTTGGCGCTGCCGCTCCCGTCTTCACTCACTACGGCACGAACAAAGGAAGTCGCTATGAGCAGTTACGGTTGGGGCCCGCAGGATCTCGCCGCCCCCAAGGCCCGGCAGCTGCGCGAGGTTCCCGCCGAACCGGGGCTGGTCCTGGAGGACGTCCAATCCGGCTGGGTCGGCGCCGTCGTCCGCGTGGAAAAGTCCGGTGGCATCCATCTTGTCTCGCTCGAGGACCGACGCGGCAAGACCAAGTCCTTCCCCCTCGGTTTCGGCTTCCTGCTCGAGGGTGAGCCGGTGAAGGTCGTCGCCGCGGCGCCGAAGGCGAGCCCCGCCGGTCCGCAGCGGACAGCCTCCGGTTCCGTACGGGTGGAGGGGCTCCGCGCCCAGGTCGCCAAGGCCAGCCGGATCTGGGTCGAAGGCAAGCACGATGCGGAACTGGTCGAGAAGGTCTGGGGGCACGACCTGCGGGTCGAAGGCATCGTCGTCGAACCCCTGCACGGCGTCGACGACCTGGCCGCCGCCGTCGAAAATTTCGGTCCCGGGCCGGACCGGAAGCTGGGCATCCTCGTGGACCACCTGCTTCCCAACACCAAGGAATGGCGGATCGCCGAGGCCGCGATGGCCGTGCCGGCCGCCCGCGGAAACGTACTGATCGTCGGCCACCCCTATGTCGACGTGTGGCAGGCCATCAAGCCTTCGGTCATCGGCCTGGACAAGTGGCCGACGGTGCCGCGCGGCACCGATTGGAAGACCGGAATCCTGACCGGGCTCGGGTGGCCGCACAGCACGCAGGCGGACATCGCTGACGGCTGGAAGCGGCTGCTGGGCAGCGTCCGCACGTACGCCGACCTGGAACCGTCGCTGCTGGGCCGGGTCGAGGAAGTCATCGATTTCCTCACCGCCTGAGGGCCGGCGGGACCCCGCGGCAGCCAATCCGCCATTTGCGGCCACTGCGCGCTCAACTTACCCTCATAGGTAGTGAAAACGAGCAACACCACTTATTACGAGGCAGGTCCTGTGTCAGACAACACCGCGCGCAACGATCCTTCGGGGCGTCCTCCGGCGCGCCGGACGCAGTACCAAAGCGCCGCCTCGTCGGCCCTGCCGCTGACGCCGTCCGAGGATCGGCAGTGGGCCACTATGGCGCATTTCGGCGGCATCCTGGGCTGCGTCCCCTCGCTGGTGATCTACCTGATCTTCAAGGACCGCGGGCCGTTTACCGCGCAGGAATCGAAGGAGGCGCTGAACTTCACGCTGCCGCCGACCATCGTGGCGATCATCGCCAACCTGCTGATCCTGATCCCGGCAGTGAGCGGCTTCTTCGCCGTTGTGGCGGCCGCGATCTGGGTCTTCCTCACGGTCTTCTCCGTCAAGGCAGGCATTGAGGTCAACCGCGGGCGGCCCTACCAGTACCCGCTGAACCTGCGCTTCATCCGCTAGGCGCGGCCCTCCGGCTCTCCCTTCATTGGGCCCATCGGGCCGCCCGTCCTAGTAGCCGAGCAGCCGGCGTACGACGGCGTCCGCCAGCAGCCTTCCCTCCAGCGTCAGCCTTACCGTTCCGGCGATAGCGGCGGCACCGTCCAGAAGCCCCTCGGCGATCAGCCCGGCAATGGCCTGGCGCCCATCGGCATCGAGTTCCGCGGTACCCAGTCCGTCAATGATCCGGGTTTGCAGCATGATGTGCTCCATGCGGCGGGTCTCAGCGTCGAGGGTCTCCCGTCCGGCAGCCGGAGACACCGAGGTCGCAAGCCGCTGCGCATAGGCCGCGGGGTGCTTGACGTTCCACCACCGGACGCCGCCCATATGCGAATGCGCCCCGGGGCCGGCGCCCCACCAGTCCGCCCCGCGCCAGTACGCCAGATTGTGGCGGCAGCGGTCAGCCTCCGAACGCGCCCAGTTACTGACTTCGTACCAGGAGTAACCGGCGGCGCCGAGCAGTTCCTCGGCCCGCAGGTACTTGGCGGCGTGGTCGTCGTCGTCGATCCCGGGCATTTCCCCCCGCCGGATCCTGGCGGCGAGCTTCGTGCCGTCCTCGACGATGAGCGAGTAAGCGGAGATGTGGTCGGGATCGCAGGCGATGGCCGCCTGCAAGCTCGCCTCCCAGTCCGCCATGGACTCCCCCGGCGTGCCGTAGATCAGGTCGAGGCTTACCTTCAACCCGGCCTCCCGTGCCCACTGCACGGCCAGCGGCACGCGCTCGGGGTCGTGGGTGCGGTCCAGCACCTTGAGCACATGCGGGACGGCCGACTGCATGCCAAAGGACACCCGGGTGAAACCCGCCTCCGCCAGCAGTGCCAGCGATTCAGGGGTCACCGAATCGGGATTGGCTTCCGTGGTGACTTCGGCTCCGGCCTCGAGGCCCCATAGCCGGTCGGCCCGGCGCAGTATCTGCGCCAGATCCGCCGCCGGCAGGAGGGTCGGCGTGCCCCCGCCGAAGAAGACTGTCGATAGCTTCCGTTCCGGTAGGCCCGAGGCCGACATCGCGCGGGCGGCAAAGTCCAGCTCGGCGCTGGCCGTGCCGGCGTACTCGTCCTGCGACGCCCCGCCGCCCAGTTCCTTGGCAGTGTAGGTATTGAAGTCGCAGTAGCCGCAGCGCACGGCGCAGAAGGGAATATGGACATAGAGGCAGAAGTCGCGTCCTGCCGCTCCCTCGGCAGCCTGCGCCGGCAGCAAGCCGTCTGCCGGCGCAGGATCGCCCAGCGGAAGGGTACTAGGCACGGCGGCGGACCGCCGTCGTCGTAATGCTCATGCGGCTACTTCTTGGCCTTGTCTTTCGAATCGTCCGAGGAGAGCGCCGCGATGAAGGCCTCCTGGGGCACTTCGACCCGCCCGACCATCTTCATGCGCTTCTTGCCTTCCTTCTGCTTTTCCAGCAGCTTGCGCTTACGGCTGATGTCGCCGCCGTAGCACTTGGCGAGCACGTCCTTGCGGATGGCGCGGATGTTTTCGCGTGCGATGATCCGGGAGCCGATCGCCGCCTGGATGGGGACCTCGAACTGCTGGCGGGGAATCAGTTCGCGCAGCTTCGAGGTCATCATGACGCCGTAGCCGTAGGCCTTGTCCCGGTGCGTGATCGCGCTGAACGCGTCCACCTGTTCGCCCTGCAGCAGGATGTCCACCTTGACCAGGTCCGAGACCTGGTCCCCGTCCGCCTTCCAGTCCAGCGACGCGTAGCCCCGGGTCTTTGACTTGAGCATGTCGAAGAAGTCGAAGACGATCTCTGCCAGCGGCAGGCGGTAGCGCAGCTCCACCCGGTCCTCGGAGAGGTAGTCCATCCCCTTCATGTCGCCGCGGCGCGACTGGCAGAGTTCCATGATGGCGCCGACGAATTCGTTCGGCGCGAGGATGGTCGCGGACACCATGGGCTCGCGGACTTCGGAAACCTTGCCGTCCGGATATTCGCTCGGGTTGGTGACCGTGATGACCTTCTTGTCCTCGAGCGTGACCTCGTACACCACGTTCGGGGCAGTCGAAATCAGGTCAAGGTTGAATTCGCGTTCCAGCCGTTCCCGGACGATCTCCAGATGCAGCAGGCCCAGGAAGCCGACGCGGAAGCCGAAGCCGAGCGCCGCCGAGGTCTCCGGTTCGTAGATCAGCGCGGCATCGTTGAGCTTGAGCTTGTCCAGGGCGTCGCGCAGCACCGGGTAGTCGCTGCCGTCGATCGGGTACAGCCCCGAGAAGACCATCGGCTTGGGGTCCGCGTAGCCGCCGAGGGACTCCGCGGCGGGCTTGGCCAGGTTGGTCACCGTGTCGCCGACCTTCGACTGCCGAACGTCCTTCACGCCGGTGATCAGGTAGCCGACTTCGCCCACTCCGAGGCCCTTCGTGGGCGTCGGCTCGGGGGAACTGACACCGATCTCCAGCAGCTCGTGGCTGGCCTTGGTCGACATCATCTGGATCCGCTCGCGCGGATTGAGCTTCCCGTCCACGACCCGCACGTAGGTCACGACACCGCGGTAGGAGTCGTACACGGAGTCGAAAATCATGGCGCGTGCCGGGGCATCCGCGTCGCCGACGGGTGCCGGCAGATCCTGGACGATTTTATCGAGCAGCGCCTCGACGCCTTCGCCGGTCTTGCCGGAAACCTTCAGGACGTCCTTGGGGTCCCCGCCGATCAGGGTGGCCAGCTCCACGGCGTACTTCTCCGGCTGCGCCGCCGGGAGGTCGATCTTGTTCAGGACCGGAATGATCGTCAGGTCGTTTTCCATGGCCAGGTACAGGTTGGCCAGCGTCTGGGCCTCGATGCCCTGGGCTGCGTCCACGAGCAGGATTGCGCCTTCGCAAGCTGCCAGGGATCGCGATACTTCGTACGTGAAGTCGACGTGGCCGGGGGTGTCGATCATGTTCAACGCGTAGTCGACATCGTCCAAAGCCCACGGCATGCGGACGGCCTGGGACTTGATCGTGATTCCGCGTTCCCGCTCGATGTCCATCCGGTCGAGGTACTGGGCCCGCATGTCACGCTGCTGGACGATCCCGGTCAGCTGCAGCATGCGGTCGGCCAGCGTCGACTTTCCGTGGTCGATGTGCGCGATGATGCAGAAGTTCCTGATGAGCGCCGGATCTGTGGCGGCGGGCACCGGTGCGGTGCGGGCCTTGGGGGACACAGCGGGTTCCTAACTGTCAAGCGGGGTGCGGGGGTTGGCTGCAACAGATGCCAAGTTAATAGTCTCCCACGAGAATCGCCACGATGTGCATGGCTCCGCGCCGGACAACCGGACGTTAGCGTTGGACCATGGCCATTGATGCAAACACTTTCGGACGCCTTCTGCGCGGTGCCGCCGCGGTCCTGCGCAACCTGCAGCGCGGCACAACTGCGCCTCCCCCGCCCCGCCGGCGCGGCAGGCAGGGGCAGCCGCCGCGGCCCGAAACCACGAACCTTGGCTCCGCCTACCCCGGCGACTTCCGCGGAGCCGCCAGCGCCGTGTACGCCCCGAAGCCGGATGGTCAGCCGGATCCCGGGGAAATCGTCTGGACGTGGGTGCCTTACGAAGAGGACCACACCCAGGGCAAGGACCGTCCGGTACTGCTGGTGGGACGCAGCGGCGGCAGGCTGCTTGCCCTGATGATGACCACCAGGGACCGCAACAACGGCCAAAACAGCGATGCCGACTACGTCGATGTCGGGACGGGACGCTGGGATCGTCAGCGCCGCCCAAGCGAGGTCAAGCTCGACCGGATCCTGCAGGTAGACCCCGCAGACATCCGCCGCGAGGGAGCGGTGCTGGACCGGGTCCCTTTCGAACAGGTCGCGGCGGAACTGCGCCGCCGCTACGGGTGGACCTAGGCTCGCCGCGCCGCGCTGTCCTGCAACGCGCGCACCGGCCGCTGATCTGCTAACATTGTCAGCTGTGTGTCCGCGCAGGTCGACGGGCACCTCAGTTCCGGCTGCCATTACGGTATCCCCACGCCGCTCAGTCAATGGCCGGGCCTGACTGCCCTCACCGACCAGTCCGCAATACAAAGAGAGTTTATAAGTGGCCAATATTAAGTCCCAGAAGAAGCGCATCCTCACCAACGAGAAGGCACGCCAGCGCAACGCCGCTGTCCGGTCCGAGCTGAGGACCGCAATCCGCGCCGTCAACACGGCTGTGGATTCCGCTGACAAGGACGCCGCCTCGGCAGCCCTGACGTCCGCCAGCCGCAAGCTGGACAAGGCGGTTAGCAAGGGTGTCATCCACAAGAACAACGCCGCTAACCGCAAGTCGGCAATCTCCAAGAAGGTCAACGCCCTCTAGGATCCCGGTTTTTCCATGGTCCACAGGACCGAGGCAGTAGGGCCCCCGCTCGATTGAGCGGGGGCCCTACTGCTTAACCGGTGGACGCCCCACTTAGCTAGCGGGAGCCCCGCGCTGTCGGCACAACACGTGGACACCTGGGCCCTGGTGGCAACGGAGGCTGCTTTCGCCGCACTGGACACGTAGCTGGGTACCGGGAGCGGCCAGGCAGGTTCCGCCCCTGCGCGGCCCCTATCCGGCGGGGGCTTCGCCCTCGGAGGCCGCCGCACCTGCGCTCCTGTTATCGTATGCCTTCCTGCGCGTACTCCAGCACGGCCTGCGCATTGGACTGATCGACGATGGCTGGTCCGGTGAGAGTGGCCTGTCCGCCGCCGATTTTAAATGCCCCGCGGTGGTTTTGCCACAGTGCGTCGACTGACAGGTATCCCTGGAGCCACGGCTGCTGGTCGACGGTGAAGAGGATGTCCCCGTCTACGATGGCTTGGGCTAGCTCGCCGTTCATGTCAAAGGAACCCACCTTTGCGTCGCTGCCGGCCTCTTCGCGGGATTTCAGGACCGCCAAAGCGATCGGAGCGTCCAGGGCTATGACCGCATCGGCGTCCTTGGCTGTTTGCAGTTTCGCGGTAGTGGTGGAGGCGACCTGTGTCATGTCCGTGCCCTGCACGTACAGGATTTCGGTTTTGGGCAGGACAGACTTTACGCCTTCGCAGCGGGTTTCCAGGCCGACGTTGCCCTGTTCGTGGATCACGCAGATCGGGTTCTGCAGCCCTTCTTCCTTTAGCTTTTCACCTGCAGCTTCGCCCGCGAGACGTTCGTCGCTGCCGAAGTGGGCGAAGGCGCCGAAGTCTTGGAACTGGTCTGTACCGGAATTCAAGGTGACAACCGGGATACCGGCTTCCTCTGCATTTTTCAGGACGTCCTGCAGGGCATCGGGTTTGGCCAGAGTGACCGCAATGCCGTCAACGTCCTGCTCGATGTACTGCTGCACCAGCTGTGACTGGCGCGCGCCTTCCGGGTCGGAGGCATAAAGCAGTTCAGCGTTGTCCTTGGCCGCGGCTTCCTCGGCGCCTTTGCGTATCGTGTCCCAGAACGTGTTTCCGGGGGCGGCATGCGTGATCATGGCGATCTTCATCCGCTCGGTCTGGGCAACCTGACCGAGCGGCTGCGCCGCCGTCGTTATTCTGCGGCCGTCCGCCGGTGCT
The DNA here is from genome assembly GCF_026011795.1 of Arthrobacter mangrovi. Classification (GTDB taxonomy): domain Bacteria; phylum Actinomycetota; class Actinomycetes; order Actinomycetales; family Micrococcaceae; genus Crystallibacter; species Crystallibacter mangrovi. Next base: position 132,448 of record NZ_BRVS01000007.1, read on the forward strand.
GGAGCAGCCCGCCACGGCGAGGGCTGCGGCAAGCACTGCACCCGCCGCGAAGTACCGGGCCGACGTTCTAGATGCTGCGTTCTGCCTGCGACCACGCTGTTGCAGTTTCATGAATCTTTCCTTTCGGGGCGGATCCCGTTGCCGGGTCCATTACTTCAGGCGGAATGTGCCGGGATCACCCGACAGGCTGGCCAACCAGGTCGTTCACCGGAACACTGCGGCCTTCTTTGCTTGATTTCAGTGCGGCACCGACGACGTTCATCATCCGCAGAGCGGTGTTGAAATCGGTGTCCATGGGGGCCGCTGCCAGGACACAGCGCAGGAACTCCTGGATCTCGGCAACGAACGCTTCGGCGTAGCCGGTCCCCACGCCCGCACCGGGCATGGCCGCGACATCGAGAAAGTACGGGTGGGCCGGACCGGTAAAGACCCGGCGGGGCCCGTTGAAGGCCGTGTCCCCGGATTCCGCACGGAAAATGCTGAACTCGCCGGAACTGATGGAGTCGAAGTGGGCGTGGCCCTGGGAGCCGAAGACCTCGACGCCTAGAGAGTTCGGAATGCCGATAGCGATGCGGCTGAGAGTGATCTGGCCGATGGCCCCGGTTTCCAGGGCCACGGTCAGCAGTGCGATGTCGTCGTTGGTCACCGGACCCGTTTCGCTGGAAGTCGCGCCGCCGTGTCCGATGGCTCCGGCCGCAGCGAGTGGCCGTTCGGTGATGACGGTGCGCAGCGTGGCGCTGCTGACCTCGCTGATCGCTCCGGCAACGAACTGGAGCGCGTCGATCGCGTGGGCTCCGATGTCCAGTAATGCCCCGCCGCCCGCTTGCTCCTGGGAGTAGCGCCAGGTCAGGGCGCCGGAGGGGTCGGCGGCGTAGTCCGCGTTGTACCAGGCCCGCACGGTGTGGACCTCGCCCAGCAGGCCATGACCGACGGCCTGCTGAAGGGCCGCCAGCCCGGGCAGGCGGCGGAAAGAGAATCCAACACCCGTAACGGCCGGGGATGCAGCAGCCAGTTCAGCTAGAGCCGCGGACTCTTCCGGGGTGCGACCGATTGGTTTTTCGGCGAACACGTGCTTACCGGAGGCGATGACGCGGGAGAGCACGTCGCTGTGCAGGAAGTTCGGCAGGGCGACGCTGATGACGTCGACGTCCGAGGCGATGAGTGCATCGACGTCGGCGGTTGCGCGGGCGAAGCCGTAACGACGGGCAACGGACTGCGCGAGGTCCAGGTTGGGATCGGCGATGGTGTCGAGCTCGATCGAGATGGGCGTTTCGGAACGGGCCATCATTGCGTTCCGGAAGCCGAAGGCATGGGCCTGTCCGGCCATTCCGGCTCCAATGATGCCAATACGCAGGGGACGTGACATGGGTACTCCTGATCTGTGAGAAAGAGGTCGGATTTGAATTAGGCCGGTGCGTCAGCGGACGCGGGTACGGGCGCCGCAGGATGTGATGTGCTGCAGGGTGCGGGTGGCAATGGGCAGCGGAACACCGAAGTCACGCACCGGGTAAAGGTCCTGTTCGACGATCGCGAAGATGTCTGGATCGATGTCGGTTACCGCGTCCAGAATGGGCGCGAAGTCCGGAACCCCGTTAGGCGGTTCCGTCATGATGCCCTGCCGGACGGCATCGGCGAACGGTATATCGTTCTTGAGCACGTCAGCCAGAAGCACGGGATCGACCTGCTTAGGTGCAGGTAGCCGATCCTGTCCGGGAAATCACGGATCAGCCGCAGGCTGTCGCCCAGGTAGTAGGCGAAATGACCGGTGTCCAGGCACAGGTTAACGAATTCGGGGTTCGTTGCCTGGACCAGTCTGGCGACTTCCCCGTAGGTCCCGACCGGGCTCTCGGCATGGGAGTGGAACTGCTGGCGCAGACCGAATTCCTCCAAAAGCCGGCGGCCGAGTTCATCGTGTCCGGCAAAAAAGCGGTCCCACTCATCGACGCTGAACGTCCGGGATCCCCGTACAGCGCCGTCCGGGCCGCGGACCCGCAGCTCGGGGATCACGATCAAATACCGCGCACCCAGGGATTGCACCAAAGCTGCGACTTCGCGGACGGACGGCCAGACGGCCTCCAGCGCCCCGGCGCCCTTGTGAAGTGCAGTGAAGACCGTCCCGCCCGAAAGCGAGAGGTCGAACCCGGACAGCTGGTCCCGGAGCCTGGCGGCGTCCGTACCGAGATAGCCGAAGGGACCGAGTTCGGTCCAGTGGTAGCCGGCCTCATGGACCTCCCGCAGGTACTGCTCCGCGGGCGGCTGCGCCGGGTCCTGCGGGTTCCATACACCCCAGGAGTCCGGCGCCGTTCCCACGCGGACACCGGACGAGGACCTCCTGAAGTTCTCCCGCAGTGTCCCCATCCTCCGCCCGCCGTGTCCCGGGACTCGACAGCGTCTATTCCGACAATCTGAGTGGAGCGCAGGCCGCCACCCGGCACCTGCTCAATCTCGGGCACCGTCGTGTTGTCTTCCTGGCTAACCCCCAGACTGACGGCTACCTCGAACGTCAAAAGGGTTTCGTAACCGTCATGAAAGAGGCCGGACTGACGCCCGAAATCCAGCCTTCCGCATACTCACGGACGCAGGCCGCGCGAGATATAGGCCCCCTGCTCGACCACGCCGACCGTCCCACAGCAATCTTCGCCCACAACGACCAGTCCGCTCTCGGTGTCCTCGATGCCATTGCCGCCAGGGGAATGCGCGCACCATCCGATATTTCCGTGGTCGGATACGACAACACTTCCGCTAGCACTCCCCCAGGCATAGCGCTGACAACAGTCGACATTCATGCACAGGACTTGGGAAGGACCGCTGCCGAGAAGGCCCTGCAACGACTAACGGAGCCCGGAGCGCCGACTATCGATGTGGCCTCGGAACCAACCCTGATCGTCCGCGGCACCACAGGCCCTCCTCCGCACGCCGCATAGACAAGCGCAACTTGCCCCAATTTCTAGACAGTTTGTTATGCCGTTTCCGCGCTGATGACACCAAAATGCACAGACTGTTCACTCCATCAAGGACTGATTGCGCAGCCGATGGGTACAGGCCACACTCAGACAAGACCATGATGTCCGCGAGTACTGAGGAGTCCCATGACCGCCGTCGCAGGCCACCCCGCGAAAGCCGCCGCCCCCTTCGCTACCGAGGCCACCGCTACGGTCCCGCAGGCCGTGGCCCGGGTCGTGCGTGAGCGTGCCACGACCCTCTTCGGGCTGATGGGCAACGGCAATGCCCATCTGATCAGCGAGCTGACCAGCATGGGTTTCCCGTTTGTCACCGTGCGTCATGAGGCCGGTGCCGTGGCCGCGGCGGACGCGTTCTTCCGCGCGTCGGGCAAGCTTGGCACGGCCACCGTCACCTACGGTGCCGGGTTCACGAACACGCTCACCGCCCTGTCCGAGGCCGCTATCGCGCGTATCCCGCTGATCCTGATCGTCGGCGACGCTCCCACCTCCGGGCCGCGCTTCTTCGATGTCGACCAGGTCGGCATGGCCGCAGCTGCCGGTGTCGAGACGGTGCGCCTGGACGCCCAGGACCCGGCCGCTCAGGTCCGTGAGGCCTACGACCGTGCCGCGGCGGAGTCCCGGCCGATCGTCGTCGCCATCCCGTATGACCTGGTGGAGGCCCCGGTGCAGGCCTTCACGCAGCCGGCCGAAGCACCCCATCTTGAGACGCTGGTCTCCGCCACGCCGGCGGCCACGGAGCTGGAGCCGCTGGTCGCCGCGCTGCGCGGCGCCGAGAAGCCGCTGATTATTGCCGGCCGCGGCGTCGTCGACTCCGCCGGCGCCCCCGAGGCCCTGCGCCGGCTGGCCGACAGGCTGGGTGCCTTCATTGCCACCTCGGTGATGGCCCGCCATGTGGCCGGGCCCGAGGGCGACCTGGGCATCGCCGGCGGCTTCGCCCGGATCGAGCGCGTGGAGATCATGCGGCAGGCCGACGTCGTGCTGGTGGTTGGAGCGGGCATGAACCCGTTCCAGATGCGCTATGGCACCCTCGTGTCCGAGGACGCCCTCGTGCTCCAGGTAGATTCCCGCGCCGGCCAGCGCGGTGAGCGTACGGACCGCTTCCTCGTCGCGGACGCCGGTGCCGCGCTGGCCGCCCTCGCGGCGGCGTTCGGCGCCACCCCGCAGGAGAACGGCCGGCCCGACGGCGGCTGGCGGGGCCGACAGTCCCTGCCTGCGGCCCCGCGCGTGGAAGGCATGCGCTCGGACGGCTCCGTACAGGACGGGCTGGCCCCGGATGGCAGGCTGAACCCGCGGACGATGGCGCTGGCGCTGGAGGACATCCTGCCCAGCGAGCGGACTTTCGTGCAGGACGGCGGACATTTCATCGGGTGGATCCCGCTGATGTGCTCCGTACCGGATGCGCGTTCCCATCTGTTCGTCGGCACGGCTTTCCAATCGATCGGGTTGGGCTTTCCCTCGGCCGTGGGCGCCGCCGTGGCCCGCCCCGACCGGACCACCGTGCTGGTGACCGGTGATGGCGGAGGGCTGATGGCGCTGCCCGACTTCGAAAGCTTCGTGCGCCAGGCGCGCAGCGGGGTGGTGGTCGTTTTTAATGATGCCGCCTATGGTGCCGAATTGCATCAGTACGCCGCCCGGGGACTAGACAAAGCGGCCATGTTCATCGAGGAGGTGGACTTCGCCGCCCTTGGCCGGGCCTTCGGCGCCGACGGCATTAAGGTCCGGAGCCTACAGGACCTTAATGCGCTCAGAGACTGGGTGTCCCGCGGCGCTGAGGGCGTGTTCGTGCTGGACCTGCCCATCTCCCAGGCCGTGGTCGCCGAGTACATGGCAGAGTCGATGGCCGGTGCCCAGCCGGCGCCACGTCCGCTGCCGGTGGGCTGATGCACTGTTTCCCTATAGATTCATGAAAATTAGTCATTTCCGTACTCCACTACACTCCGAGGACCTATGCCCGTCGACCAGCTTCCCGACACCGTCGAAGCCCTGCATACTGCTCTGCCCGGCCGGGTAGACAACGACCCTGCCCTGCTCGCCCCTTACACCGCCGATCGTTCCGGCCACCGCTCCTCCGGGACGCCCCTGGCCGCGGTCCGGGCCCGCAGCGTCGAAGACGTCCAGGCCGTCTGCCGGATCGCTTCGGCCGCGCGCATCCCCGTGGTCACACGCGGTGCCGGGACAGGCCTGGCCGGCGGTGCAATCGCCGGGCCCGGCGAAATCATCCTCTCCCTGGCAGAGATGGACCGCGTCCTGGAAATTTCGGAAGAGAACCGGCTCGCCGTCGTCGAGCCCGGCATCTTAAACGGCCGCCTAAACGCGGTACTCGCCGATTACGGGCTCTGGTGGGCTCCCGATCCGGCCAGCAAGGACATCTCCACTGTCGGCGGGAACATCGCCATGAACGCAGGGGGTCTGCTGTGCGCCAAGTATGGGGTCACCCGGGAAGCGGTCCTCGCCCTTAAAGTCGTCCTTGCCGACGGAACCCTGCTTTCGGTGGGGCACCGAACCGTCAAGGGCGTCACGGGCTACGACCTGTGCGCGCTAATGATCGGGTCCGAAGGAACGCTGGGCATCATCGTGGAGGCCACGCTCAAACTTCTGCCTGTCACCGAAGGTGAGACAGTCACGATCGGTGCGTTTTTTAACACGGTAGAGGAGGCCGCGGCCGCGGCCTCCTCGGTCACCCGGCGGGGGCATGTACCAGCCGTCATGGAGCTGATGGACAACCGGACGCTCGAATGTGTCGCGCGCTATTCCGGGCAGGACATCTCCGATCGTGGTGCCTACCTCCTCATCCAGTGCGATGGGCCGGCCGCCGCAAAGACAGCCCAGCACATCGCCAGCGTTGTCGCGAATGCCGGCGGGGCCGTCGAGATCACCACGGATCCCGACGAATCGCGCCGCCTGCTCGACTTCCGCCGCAGCGCCTTCCCCGCCTTGGAAGCCATGGGCACCATGCTGGTCGAGGACATTGCTGTGCCCCGTGACCAGATGGCGGCCGCGTTCGCCGCTATCCGGTCCCTCGAGGACAAATACGGCGTACTGATCCCCACGACCTGCCACGCCGGCGACGGAAACCTGCACCCCACCTTTGTCTTCCAGGGAGAAGAAGTGCCCTCCGCAATCTGGGCCGCGGCCGGCGAACTCTTCACCACCGCCCTCGACCTCGGCGGCACGCTCACCGGAGAACATGGCATCGGCCTGCTCAAGCGCGACTGGCTGCAGGACGAACTCGGCCAGGACCAGTACGAGATCCAGCGCCGGATCAAACAGGTCTTCGACCCGCTCAACATCCTCAACCCCGGCAAAGTCTTTCCCCAGCAAGCTTGAAGGCGCCCTGAGCACCTATTTGCCGGGCCGCGAAGATCTGCCTGTTTGGGCCCCGGATGGCAACTGCCGCAGTCCATTATTGCCTGGAGCGGCACTCGATTCCGTTGGCCGGATGCGGAGAATCGCAAATGGGACGAGTGGCCATGCTCCGAACCCGGTTTCGCCTGCCACTCAGTGCCACAAGCGAATGCCATGAGTACAGGAAGGTCCCCCAGAGTAGGGGCATTGACTTTTCCCCGAAGTAGGGGGCTGATGTTTTCACAAGATCGATCGGCCATCCTCTTGGTGTGGCCGAAGGTGGTTGCTGACATTTCCGAATGGATGCTTGGCCACGATCCGGACCCGGTTTCGTCTTCCGCCCCCGCTGGCGATGCCGGGTCCGGTTATCCTGCTGCTCGACTTTCGTGTTCAGGTACGGACCTGAATCTGGCTGGAGCCTGCACATGAGCAGCGCAACCAAGTTTGAGAAGGCTGGACAAAGCGTCTTAGCCCGCCTGCGTCCGCACCCTCCACTGCGCAAAAGGCTAGGCACGGCAATCCCAGCCCGTGCCTGCACCCGCGCCAGGCACAAAGCCGAACGGCATCCGAGCAGCTGTAGACGTGAACTCACGCTGCTCTGAATCGTAGGGATTAGTGGATCAGCCGAAGTTGGACAGCCATGCCCACGATATGAAGATCACACCCAATACGGAAAGTACAGCCACGATAGCGGCGAAACCCCAACGTCCTGTGCTCATGATTCCCCCAATGCTCAGGAGAGCTTCCATGCCCTCGTCCGTGCACTTCCATACAGTGTGGCGCGGGCGGGCTAATGCAGCAATAGCCAGGGGCGACTTTTCCGCGCGGGTAGCGGCCGGGAGCAGATTCGGGAAGTGGCCTCGCTCGCCGAACTGGTAGTTCCGGTACAGCCTGTAACACCTCACTAACGGGCTCAAGCATTGGCTTGTTCCGGTCTGCTCCGCCAAATCGGGGCGAGGTGTGTACTACCGCTGGCCCGGCTCCGGTCCCCGCGGCAGGGGCGCGATTCGAGGGAAAGGAACCACCGTGTCCATTGGAAGCGGTCCATTGGCGACGCCGGAGAGCGGCGTTTCATCTCCGTCGCCGGTCCGTGCCGGGGGCCGGTCCCCCGGCGAGTAGAAGGCGTGGACGTCGCCCGCGGCGTCGCCCTCATCGGGATCGTCATCATTAATCTGCTGCCGTCCGGAGGTGCGGCCGATGTCGTCTGGACATTGACCGGTGGCCGGGCAGCGGCCCTCTTCGCGCTGATCGCCGGGTTCTCCATCGCCCTGCAGTCCGGGGGCCGGCGGCCGCCGACGGGCCGGGCGATGACCGCGACCCGGGCCGCCCTGGCCCTGCGCGGGCTGATGATCCTTGGAATGGGCCTGCTGCTGGGTTACACGGACACCCCGCTCGATATCATCCTGCCCTACTACGGCGTCCTCTTCCTGCTGGCCATCCCGCTGCTGGGCCTGGGACGACGGACCCTGCTCGCCCTGGCCGTCATCTTCGCGGTGCTCGGCCCGATAGCCATGCAACTGGACCGTGCGTGGTGGCCGGACAGGCCACAGATCGACGCCGGATACACCTTCGGCCTCGCCGCGGCCCACCCGGGAACCTTCCTCACCGACATGCTGCTCACCGGCGTCTACCCGGCTCTGCCCTGGCTCGCCTACATCTGCGTGGGGCTCGCCGTCGGCCGCCTGAACCTGGCGTCCCGAAAGGTCGCCGCCGTCCTCCTCGCAGCAGGCACCGCCTTGACCGCCTTCATGTGGGCCCTGTCGGCGTTCCTGCTGGGACCGGGCGGAGGCTACGAGCGGCTCATCGCCGCAACACCGCTGCTGAACAGGGACCAGATCAACCAGTTCCTGCTACAAGGCGAAGCCCCGGGCGCGGACGACCTTCCAACCACCACCGGCTGGTGGCTGACCATCCTCACCCCCACACCGACACACCCCCCGCCATCCTCAGCAGCCTCGGAACCTCCCTCGCCGTCCTCGGCGCGATACTGCTCCTCGTCCCGCACCTGGGCAGGTCCACCGCTCCCCTGGCCGCGGCAGCTCGATGACCCTGACCCTCTACTGCGCCCACGCAATCATCCTGGCCACGGACATCCTGGACCCGGCGCGTCCGATCATGGCCATCACCATCCAAATCATCGTCTTCCTCCTCGCCGCCGTCCTCTGGCGCAGCACCATCGGCAAAGGCCCCTCGAAGCCGTCGCCGCCGCCGCCACCGGATGGCTGCGCACACCCGTCCTCACCGGCCACCGCCCCGGACGCCGAACCGGTGAAGGCAGACAGGTACCGGAATCCAGCACCAGCAGCGGACATGAGCGCGCTTTGGAGGGCGGGCCAAGAGGCGATGACAGCAGGGGCGACGGAACCCCTGCCGGCGAAGCCCAGGAACCGGACCTCGTCACGGGACGCTCAGGGCCGTCCGGTCAGCCTGGTTGACAACCAGCCGGCAGGCTACGGACGAAGAGAGCAGGGCCGCTTAGGTAGGCCCTCAGACGTTAGACGCCGACCGACGAGAGCGAGACCCCGGTGAGACGTTCGGCCTCGGCCCGTCGGTGCGCGGCAACGTGCACGTCCCGGCGGCGGGCCGACTAACCAGGCCGAACCGCGGCCGGGGATACTTACCTGTTCTGGTCTTCGGGAGGGGTCAGCCCTGGAGCAGCAGGATGGAGCCTGCGACAGACAGCAGGGCCCGTGTGAGGTTGGCACCGCGCCAGGGCCGCTCGAATCCGGACCAGTCGACGGTTGAACGGTCCAGTCGGGAGTTCAGCGGGACGTTGACGGCCATGGTCAGCGCCCATCCCGCAAGGTAGCAGACACTCCCGAGGATTAGGACCCCGGAGCCGCCCGAGCTCAGGAAGAACTGAAGTGTGATTGTCCCGGCACAGGCCAACGCGGTGCCGAAGAACAGCACCATGAACGGTGCCCTGACGGCCTGCTCGTTAATCGCCACCATCGCGGCTTCTGCTTCACGGGCAGGCCTGCGCCGGAGCGCCGGCATGACCGTCATGCCAAAGACAAGATAGAACCCTCCTACGAGTGCAGCACCGACCCCGGCGGCAGCTTCCAACATCGTCCCGCCCCTCCCTGTCACCGGAAGCCTAACGGCAGCTGGTTGCCCCGCCATGAACACGACATGTCCGAAAATCGGTTAAGGGCGCGTGGGCGGGTTCCCAGCGCCGCGTCAGTGCCGGGCGACGCTGGAGGCGATGATGCGGACGGCGTGCTCGACGGCGTATTCCGGGTCCCGCCCTGCGCCTTTGACCTGCGCATCGGTTTCCGCCAGCAGCTGGATGCACCGCGCGAGTGCGGCGGAGTCCCAGGCCCGCGCCTCCTTGCGTGCCTGGTCGAACTGCCACGGCGCCATCCCCGCGTCCTTCGCGCTGACCGAGGCGCTCTTGACCTTGGCGATCTGGCGCAGCTTCATTGCCAGGACGGCGACGATGGGCACCGGATCCAGTCCGGTCGCCAGGGCGTGGCGCAGCATTGACAGGGCCGCTGCTCCCCGGCCGGCGATGGCTGCGTCCGCGACCTTGAAGCCGGTGGCTTCGACGCGCCCGCCGTAGTACTGGTCGACAGTCGCCTCGGTTACCGTGCCCTGCGAGTCCGAGATGAGTTGGGAACACGCTGCAGCCAGATCCGGAAGCGAGGCCCCTACCGCCGCGACCAGTGCCTGCCCGGCGGCGGGCTCGAGTCCCTTTCGCGCGGCCTTGAACTCGGCGCGGACGAATTCCAGTTTCTCCGAGTCCTTCTTCATAGCCTGGCAGTCCACCACCGGGGCGCCGCTGGCTTTGATCGCATCCAGCAGCTTCTTCCCGCGTGTCCCGCCGGAATGGTGGATGACCAGCGTGACTTCCTCGGCCGGAGCCTTTAGGTAAGCCAGAGTGTCGGACAGGAAGTCGTCATTCATTTGGGCAGCGGAGGCGACTTCAACCAGCTTGGACTCGCCGAACAGCGACGGGCTCGCGACCATCGTCAGCTGGCCGGCGGCGTAACCGGATGCGTCGAGCTGCGTCAGCTCTACGTCCGGATGGATCCCGCGGACGAGCGACCGGATCCGGTCCTTGGCACGATGGGCGAGGTACTCTTCGGGCCCGCTGATCAGGACGACGCCGGCGGGTTCGACATCCCGCCAGGATACGGTCCGGGCAGCGGTCTTGCGGTTCGCCGGACGTGCCGGGCTGGGGTTCACTGGTCAGGGCCTCCTCATTCCAATCCTCAACTTTTTCACGGCTACGGCGATTTCCCAAGTGCGGCATCGGCCTCAGGGGAGGCCAGTGACCACCAGGCTCCCGGCACGCAGTTCCAGCAGCACGGTCCCGATCTCGTCGGTTCGGAAGGCAGGGATCTGATGCCGGGACAGCGCCGACAGGATTTCCGGGGCGGGGTGGCCGTAGTCATTGTCCCTGCCCACCGAAATCAGCGCGGCACGGGGCTGCAGGCGTTCGATCATCTCGGTGCCGCCGTTGCGGGCCCCGTGGTGGCTGACCTTGAGCAGGTCAACCACCGGGGTTTGCCCGCCGAGTCCGCGGAGCATGGCCCCGCCCGCTTCGGATTCCAAGTCCCCCGTCAGCAGCAGCCGCAGGGCGGCACCGCCCTCGGTGCGGACCTCGACGAGCAGGACGATGCTGGAATCGTTCTCGTTTCCGCCTTTCCCTGCCTTCGTCGGCCAGAGCACATTCCAGGAAGCGTATCCTTCCGTGCCGTGCCGGCCCGCAGTGCCACGTTCGGGAGTGATACCGCGGCGCCGCAATTCGGTGTCAACCTCCTTCGGGAGGTCCGGCTTCGCGCTGCCAAAGAGCACCGACCCCACCTCGCGGCCGTCGAAGACTCCTGCCATGCCGCCGTAGTGGTCCAGGTGCATGTGCGTCAGCACCAATGTCCCAACCCTCTCGATTCCGAGCGCGTCGAGGCAGGCGTCCATCAGTCCCGGCTCCGGACCCGCGTCGATGACCATGGCGCTGGACGGTCCCGTGCGGACGACTATCCCGTCTCCCTGCCCCACGTCGCAGGCGGCCACGTCCCAGCGGTCCGCCGAAGAAATCGCCGAGGGCCGGGCACCCAGCCAGCCCGCGAGGGAGCCAACGACCAGCGCCGGCGCCAGTGTCCACGCAACCAGCCGCGCGGCGTCGTTCCGCCTGCCTGCCCGCAGGGCGGGCCCCTGCGCAGTCCTCCGCCCCGGCCGGCGGGCGGAGCTGTTGGCGGAGCGGACATCTCCGCGGGGCCGCAGCACGAACCGCGCCCGTCCAGCCACCGCACTCAGCCCTTCGCCCTGCGTCTTCCATTTTGAAGCCAAACCGAGCGCCAGCAGGGCGCCCCCGCCGGCAGCCGCGGCGGCCAAAAAGCCTGCGCCGCCCTGGAGCCACGGCATGGCGGCAAAGGGCAGCTCGGAAAAGGTCCGCGCGATCCACGCCACCCAGAGCGTCGGGAGGCCGGCCGCGAATACCAGCGAGCCCGCAACCAGCGGCAGGAGCGGCAGGAGACCCAGCGCGGCCATCGCGGTGACCGTAATGATCGGGACGACCGGGGCAGCCAGAATGTTAGCCGGAATGGAGTAGAGGGCCAGTTCGGGCCGGAGCAGGACCAGGACGGGCGTGCAGAACACCTGCGCCGCGATCGGGACGGCCATGGCGACTGCCAGCGGTTTCGGCAGCCACCGCTGCAGCCATTCAGAGCATCTGCTGCCGAACAGCACCAGGCCCAGCGTCGCCAGGACGGAGAGGACGAAGCTGTATTCCCCGGCCAGCCAGGGATCGGCCGCCAGCAGCAGCAGGACTGCCACCGACAGGAATGTCAGCGACGCGCGCCGCCGTCCGGTCAGGAGCGCGGCAACGCCCACCGCGCCCATTACCGCCGCGCGCAGCACGCTGGGCTCGGGCCGCACCAGCATGACAAATCCCGCCAAGGCGGCCACTCCGCAGACCGCGGCACTCCAACGCGGCAACCGGCAGGACTGCGCCAGCAGGTACACGAAACCCAGGAGGTAGCTGCAGTTCGCACCGCTCACGGCGAGCAGGTGGGTCAGCCCGGTGCGCCGCATGGCGTCCGCGAGCTCGTCCGACTGCTGTTCGCGGTCCCCGAAGGCCATCCCCGGCAGCAGCCCGCGGGCGTCCTCGGGCAGAGGCCTCGTCATCGTGATGAAACCTGATCGGATGCGGTTGATGGCTTCCGCCGAGGCCGGCGTGCCGGTAACCGCAGGTGCAGCCGACGCGTTCAGCAGCGCCTGCTCGGCCGAGCCCGGTTCGCTGGCCGTGAGCGTCCCGGCCGTCCGGATGCGGTCCGCGTAGCGCACGGACTTCCAGGCTGCATCGCCGAGGACCAGAACCGGAGTTGCCGCCTCGAACTGCCTGCCGCCGCCGGCTGCGGACACGATCCGGGCCGAGACCAGATACCGCTCGCCTCCGAACCGGGATGGTGTCCTGGAGCGGGCAGCGTCCGACAGGGCCTGCAGCTCGACGCTCACGTAGGCCTCGGTCTCGATGGCTTGGGCGATCGGACCGGAAAGGCGTTCAGCGAGCCGCACGCCGGTGACCAGCGACAGCAGCCCCAGCAAGCAGGCCAACAGCAGGGCGGTGCCTGCGAACAGCCCAAGCTGCTTCCCCCGCCGGCGGCGGAGCACGAGCCAGCCCGCCAGGACCAGCGCGGCTCCGCAGCAGAACTTGGCCGCGGAAAGGCTTACGCCGGTGCCGGCACGCGCCAGGCCCAGAACCACGAGCCACCCCAGCAGGGCCGCCCCCGCCAGCCGCAGGTCCAGCCGTGCCCTATCGGGCTCCCGGGCGGAGGGGACTTCCCGATCCCTGTTGAGGACGGCGGCACGCAGGGTAGCCAGGGCGCGGGTGAGCATCCGGACAACAATGCGGTCCCCTGCCGTGCGGCCGGGAGCGATCGCACGGACTCCTGGCTCATCGCAGCCCGGCCTCTCCCCATACACCGGCTGATCCCCGCGGCCCGAAGAATCCCCGGCCCGGTGATTCCCGGAATCGGCTGACGTCCCGTCACGGGCGGCGGCGGCATAGTCGTGCCAGCGCGGCCTGGCCGTCATACAGTGACCAGCTCGATCAGGTTGGCCAGCATCACCTCCCCGATCCCGGGCACCGCGTCGAGGTCCTCCGGCCGGGTGAACGCGCCGTGCTGTTCGCGGAAGTCGACGATCCGCTGTGCCAGCACCGGCCCGACCCGAGGCAGTCCGGTCAGCTCCTCAACGGTCGCGGTGTTGAGGTTGACCTTGCCGGTATTGCCGCTGCCAGCCTGGCCGCCAGCGGCGCCCGGGCCGCCGGACGTAGCCGGAGGAGCGCCGGCAGCGGCCCCGCCCGGGGGCTGGTGCTGCGGAGACGGTACGAAGATCTGCTGCCCGTCGCTCACCATTGCCGCCAGGTTCAGCGCGGCCAGATCCGCCTCGGGCAGCGCGCCGCCCGCTTTGTCCAAGGCCTCGAAGACGCGTGCCGTGGCCGCGAGCCTGACGATGCCAGGCTTCTTGACGGCACCAGCCACGTGCACGACCAGGCCACCGGATCCGGGCGCCTCTGCGGAAGGACCCGGGTCCGCACCGGCGGGGGCCGCCGTCTCCCCGCGGCCTCCGGGCGCGGCGGCCGCGTCCCCGCCGTCGCCGGGCGGGGCGGCATCATCCTCCCCGTCACCGGGCGCTCCTGTACCTTTCCCGCCCTCGCCCGCGGCCGCGTCCCCGCCGTCGCCGGGCGGGGCGGCATCATCCTCCCCGTCACCGGGCGCTCCTGTACCTTTCCCGCCCTCGCCCGCGGCCCCGCTGGCCACGGGCACCGAGGCCAACACATCCGACTCCGCACGGTGCAGGTCTGCGGTTGCCACCACGACGATGCCGTAACCCAGAATGAGACCGGCGGCCACGAGCGCGGCACCGAGCGCGATCCTCCAGCGCGGCCGCCGGGCAGGCTCAGGCGTCCCGGCGGCCGCGCTATCGGTTGACGCTGCTGCCCAGCGGTGGCGGCCCATGCAGCCACCGTAGGCAACGCAACGTACGCCGCAGGCTGCCGTCCGCTCCGATGTGGATGGGTCCGAGCCGGCCGCGGCCTGTGGAGATCAGGTCCGTTACGCCGGGCTCAGGATTCCTGGGCCGCCATGGCCGGTCCGATCACCACGGCCAGCACGCCCAGTCCGGCATGCGCCGCCAGCACGGAGGGCAGGGGCGTCAGCAGGACCTCGTTGCTTGCGTGCGCCGCGAGTTCGTCGGCCAGCTCGCGGGCCTCGGATTCATTGCCGAAGTAGTGCACCGCCAGCTGGGGAGCGTAGTCCAGTTCCTCGATCCCGCGCACGGCCAGCTGCTGGAGGCGGGCCTTCGCCTTGGCCGCGGTCCGGATCTTTTCGAGTCCGACCACCGCGCCGTCCTTGATCCCGAGGATGGGCTTGATCGACAGGAGCGTTCCCAGGTAGCCGCTGGCCGGGCTGATCCGGCCGCCCTTCCGCAGCTGTTCCAGGCTCGGGACATAGAACAGCACCTGCCCGGCCCCCGCCGCCTGTCGTGCCGCAGCCGCGACCTCGGCAGCCGGTTTCCCGGCCTGTGCCGCCAGCACGGCAGAAATGACGGCAAAGCCCTCGGCCATGGCCACCGTCCTGGTGTCCACGATTTCCACGGGGATGTCCACGTGGGCCGCGGCCAGCGACGCCGCTTCCACGGTGCCGGAAAGGTCCGATGAAATGTGCACGGAGACGACGGCGTCGAAGCCCTGTGCCGCCAGCTCTTCGTAGGCTTTGCGGAAGAGCCCCGGCGACGGCCTGGATGTCTTGAGGTCCTTACCCTCCGCCAGCCCGAGCGCCAGCGCTGCGGGCACGTCGTCCACGCCCTCGCCGTAGATCTGCCCCGAGACCATCACCGGCATCGGCACGACCTGCAGGCACAGCGCGGTGACCGGTTCCTTCGCCCAGGCCGCAGGCAGCGCGGCCGCCGAATCGGTCACCACGGCGACCGAGGGGCGCGCCGGCTTCGGGCCGGGGAACCGGACCGGCTGGTTCAGCAGTGCCCGGGACCGCCGGACCAGTTCCTCGAGCCACGCCACCTGGTTCCGGTCCTTATGCCGGGACGATGTTGACCAGCTTGGGCGCCCGCACAATCACCGTCCGGATTCCACGGCCGTCCAAGGTCTTGATGATCTGTTCGGAGGCCAGCGCCTTCGTCTTCAGTTCCTCCTCGGTGATGTCCGCGGCAACTTCCAACCGGTCGCGCACCTTGCCCTGGACCTGGACGACGGCGGTGACGGTCGCCTGCACCAGCAAGCTTTCGTCGACCTTCGGCCAGCTGGCGTTCGCCACCGAGGGCTCGTGACCGAGCGCGGCCCAGAGGTCCTCCGCCGTGTAGGGGGCGAAGAGGCTCAGGATCACGGCGACCGCCTCGGCGGCTTCGCGCACGGCGGGATCCGCTCCCCCGGCACCGCTGTCGATCACCTTGCGGGTGGCGTTGACCAGTTCCATCAGCCGCGCGATCACGACGTTGAACTTGTGCTGGTCCAGCAGGTCCGCGGCGTCGGCGATCGTTCGGTGGGTCACGCCGCGCAGCTTGGCGTCACCGGTGGCGGGGTCGACGTTGACGGCAGAGGTAACGTCCTGGCCCAACCGCCAGGCGCGGGCCAGGAATTTCGCGCTGCCGGACGGGGAAACATCGGCCCAGTCGACGTCGTCCTCGGGCGGCGAAGCGAACACCATGGTCAGGCGCACGGCATCCACACCGAACTTGTCCAGCTGCTCGCCGAGGTCAACTCCGTTGCCGAGCGACTTGCTCATGGCCTTGCCGCCGTTGAGCACCTGGCCCTGGTTCAGCAGGGCGCTGAACGGCTCGTCAAAGTCGATCAGGCCCAGGTCCTTGAGCACCTTGGTGAAGAACCGGCTGTAGAGCAGGTGCAGGATGGCGTGCTCGACGCCGCCGACGTACTGCCCGACGGGCAGCCAGCGGTTCACGGCCTCGGTGTCGAAGGGGCCCTCAGTGTAGTCCGGTGATGCGAACCGCAGGTAGTACCAGGACGAATCGACAAAGGTGTCCATCGTGTCGGTATCCCGGCGGGCGGCGCGTCCACAGCTCGGGCAGTCGACGTTGACCCAGTCCACGGCAGCGGCCAGCGGCGACGTACCCTTGGGCGACAGCGCCTCGCCGCGCAGGTCGTCCGGCAGCCTGACCGGCAGCTGGTTGTCCGGGACCGGCACCTCGCCGCATTCATCGCAGTGGATGATCGGAATCGGCGCGCCCCAGAAGCGCTGGCGGGACAGCAGCCAGTCACGCAGCCGGTAGTTCACGGCGCGCTCGCCCGTGCCGGCGGCCTCGACGATCCCGATGGCCTTGGCAATGCCCTCGGTCTTCGACAGTCCGTCCAGTTCGCCCGAATTAACCAGGGTTCCCTCGCCGGCTGTCGCGACGCCAGTGGACGCCGGGTCCTCCTCGCCGGTCTCCAGGACCGCGCGCACGGGCAGGTCGAACGTGCGGGCGAAGTCCAGGTCGCGCTGGTCGTGCGCGGGGACCGCCATGATGGCGCCGGTGCCGTAATCCGCCAGCACGTAGTCGGCTGCCCACACCGGCAGCTTCTCGCCGTTGAGCGGATTCACCGCGTAGCGGCCCAGGAAGACGCCCGTCTTCTCGCGCTCGGTCGACTGGCGCTCGATGTCGGAGAGGGCCTTGACCTTCTCGCGGTACTGCATCAGCGCGTCGTGCTGCTCCGCCGTGACGAGGTCCAGGGCGAGGTGGGCATCGGCCGCGACCACGAAGAAGGTGGCACCGTGCAGCGTGTCCGGACGGGTGGTGAAGACCGTGACGTCACGCTCGGGCCGGCTGTCCGCGGCCTCGATCCGGAAGTTGACGTGCGCGCCCTCGGAACGGCCGATCCAGTTGCGCTGCATGGCCAGCACGCGCTCCGGCCAGTGGCCCTTGAGCTCCTCCATGTCGTGCAGCAGCCGGTCAGCGTAGTCGGTGATCTTGAAGTACCACTGGTTCAGGCTCTTCTTGGTCACCGTGGTCCCGCAGCGTTCGCAGGCTCCGTTGACCACCTGCTCGTTGGCCAGCACGGTCAGGTCCTTGGGGCACCAGTTCACCGGCGAGTTCTTGCGGTAGGCCAGGCCCCGCTCGTAGAACCGCAGGAAGAGCCACTGCGTCCACCGGTAGTACTCGGGGTCCGAGGTGTGCAGCCTGCGGGACCAGTCGGCGCTGATGGCATAGCGCTTGAAAGAGGCGGCCTGGGTGTCGATGTTCGCGTACGTCCATTCCGAGGGATGGGCGTTGCGCTTAATGGCGGCGTTCTCGGCAGGGAGCCCGAAGGAGTCCCAGCCGATCGGGTGCAGGACGTCGTAGCCCTTGAGGCGCCAGTAGCGGGCAACGACGTCGCCCATGGCGAAGGCCTCGGCGTGGCCCATGTGCAGGTCGCCCGACGGGTACGGGAACATGTCCAGCACGTAGCGGCGTTCCTTGGAACCGTCGTCGACGGCGTTGAAGACGCCCAGTTCCTCCCAGACCGCGGGCCACTTGCCCTCCATCGCTGAAAAGCTGTACTCGTTCTGTTCCGTACCAGCGTGCGTACTCACGTTGCCTTGCCCTCGTCCTCTTGGTTTGCGGTGCACTTGCCGGACTGTTCCGGACACACAAAAGCCCCTCGACGCGGGAGGGGCGGCCGCACTGCGGATTGGAATCCGAAAATCAGCGCGGCTGGCTAAGCTCAAGTGCAGACATAGGTCTACTTTAGCGCAGATCGGGGCCCCTCCCCGCGGCGGCCGCGGCGGCCGCACCGGCACGATCAGCGCACGTCCTCGTCCACCCAGTCGAACGTCCGGGACACCGCCTTCCTCCAGAGGCGCATGCGGCGGTCCCGCTCCGCTTCCTCCATGGCCGGCTCCCACCGCCGGTCCTCGGCCCAGTTGGCCGCCAGTTCGTCCTGCCCGCGCCAGAAACCCACGGCGAGCCCGGCGGCGTAGGCGGCCCCGAGTGCCGTTGTCTCGGCGACCCGAGGCCGGACCACGGGCACGCCGAGGATGTCAGCCTGGAACTGCATCAACGCATCGTTGGCGACCATGCCGCCGTCGACCCTCAGTTCCTTCAGCGGCACGTCGGAGTCGGCGTTGACGGCCTCCAGCACCTCCCGGGTCTGGAAGGCTGTGGCCTCCAAGGCGGCGCGCGCAATGTGCGCCTTGGTCACGAACCGGGTCAGCCCCACCAAAGCCCCCCGGGCGTCCGGGCGCCAGTACGGGGCGAACAGGCCGGAGAATGCGGGCACGAAGTAGGCCCCGCCGCTGTCCGGGACGGAGCCGGCCAGCTCCTCGGCCTCGGCGGCGGAGGCCACAATGCCCAGATTGTCGTGGAGCCAGTGGATCAGGGAACCGGCGACGGCGATCGACCCTTCCAGCGCGTAGCTCGGGGCCTGGTCGCCCAGCTGGTAAGCCACCGTGGCCAGCAGGCCGTTCGCCGACGACACAACCCGCCCGCCGGTGTTGACCAGCACGAAGCAGCCGGTGCCGTAGGTGTTCTTGGCATCGCCGGGGCCGAACGCGGCCTGGCCGAAGGCTGCGGCCTGCTGGTCGCCCAGGATGCCGGCAATCGGGACCTCGCGCAGCAGCTGGGACCCGTGGACCGTCCCGTATACCTCGGAGGATGAGCGGATCGACGGCAGCATGCCCGCCGGGATGCCGAAGGCCGCCAGGATGTCCGGCGACCAGTCGAGCGTGCGCAGGTCCATCAGCAACGTCCGGGACGCGTTCGTGACGTCGGTGGTGTGGACGCCGCCGTCGTTCCCGCCGGTGAGGTTCCAGACCACCCAGCTGTCCATGGTGCCGAACAGCAGCTCGCCCGCCTCTGCCTGCTCGCGTGCGCCGGGCACGTTGTCGAGGATCCAGCGCAGCTTGGTCCCCGCGAAGTACGGAGTCAGCGGCAGGCCGGTGATGTCCATGAACCGGTCCGGGCCCGCCCCGGCGGCGAGCTCGTCGCAGATCGCCTGCGTGCGCACATCCTGCCAGACGATCGCGTTGCTGACCGGCCGGCCGGTCGTGCGGTTCCAGACCACGGTGGTTTCGCGCTGGTTGGTCAGTCCGACCGCAGCAATGTCATGGCGGGTCAGGCTCGCGCGGGAGAGCGCGGTCCCGACAACCTCGCGCACGTTGTCCCAGATTTCGACGGCGTCGTGCTCCACCCAGCCCGCCCGCGGCAGGAGCTGGCGGTGCTCCTTTTGCCCGCTGGAGACGATGCTGCCTCCGCGGTCGAAAATAATGGCGCGGGACGACGTCGTACCCTGGTCAATGGCCAGTACGTAACCGGGCATGGCCCACCTTTGCTGTCTGCCTGCTGTTCCCGGGACCGTCGCTCCGAAAGGCCCGGCCCACTGGGCTCGAACCTAGCCGCCGTGCGTGTGGCGGTCAATGGCGGCGCCGGGAGCGTCGGTCCTCCGGGACAGCCGCCGGTGGGTAGAGTTTCTGCTATGGCAACAGCGCACAAGGTGGCACTCAACAACGGCGTCCTGATGGACCAGGTGGGCTTCGGCGTCTACAAGGTCCCGCCGGCGGACGCTTCGGGCCTGTGCTACCAGGCGCTCGAGGCGGGTTACCGGCATATCGACACGGCCGCCTTCTACGGCAACGAACAGGGCGTGGGCGAGGCGGTGGCCAAGTTCACGGCGGAGGAACCCGAGATCAGCCGCGAGGACATCTTTGTCACGACCAAGCTGTGGAATGACAGTCACGGCTTCCAAGCCGCGCTAGACGCCTACCGGAAATCACTGGATGAGCTGGGCCTCGAGTATGCCGACCTGTACCTGATCCACTGGCCGCTGCCGGGACGCGGACTCTTCATCGAGACCTACCGCGCGCTGGAGCAGCTCTACCATGAGGGAAGGGTCCGGGCGATCGGCGTCTCGAACTTCCAGCCCGAACACCTCACGACCCTGCTCGCGGCGACCGAGGTGGTCCCCGCGGTCAACCAGGTGGAACTGCACCCGTGGCTGCAGCAGCGGGAACTGCGCGAACTGCACGACGAACACAACATCCGCACGGTGGCTTGGAGCCCGCTCGGCCGCGGCGCGGTACTGGAAGACGCAGTGGTGGCCGGACTCGCCGCGCGATACGGGCGCACGCCGGCCCAGGTCGTCCTCCGCTGGCATCTCCAGCTGGGCAACGCCGTGATCCCGAAGGCCAGTTCGGCGGAACGCATCCGGGAAAACTTCCGCATCCGTGACTTCGCCCTGGACGAGGACGCCATGCGGGAACTCGGCGCGCTGGAGCGCGACGGCCGGCTCGGCTCCCACCCGGACGAGGTGAACTGGGCGTGACCGCCACGAAGGACCGCGCCACGGCGGGCACCGTCATGCTGGAGACCGGCGAGGTGAGCTATTGGGAGTACCCCGCCAGGCAGCCGGGCGCCGGCGCCGACCTGCTGTTCATCCACGGCTTCCGCGGCGACCACCACGGTTTGGACCTGCTGGCCCGCGCGCTGCCGGAGCACCGCATCATCGCCCCCGACCTGCCCGGCTTCGGCGCCTCGAAGCCGTTCGGCGACCGGGAGCACAGCGTGGAAAGCTACGCCGGGTTCGTACAGGACTTTGCGGCGGCGCTGGGCCTCGGCCCCGAAACGGTCCTGCTGGGCCACTCCTTCGGATCGATCGTCGCGTCCCACCACCTGGCCGCCCGCCCGGGCTCCTTCGCCGCCGCCATCCTGGTCAACCCGATCAGCGAACCGGCGCTCAAGGGACCGCGCGCCGCCGCCTCCCGCCTGGCCGAGTTCTACTATTTCCTCGGCGCCCGCCTGCCGGAACGCGCGGGCCTGGCGCTGCTGCAGCATCCGGCGATCGTGCGGGTCATGAGCATGATGATGGCCAAGACGAAGGAGCCCCGGCTGCGCAGGTTCATCCACGCCCAGCACGACGCCTACTTCAGCTCCTTCGCCAACCGCGCCGTGGTGCTGGAGTCCTTCCGAGCGTCCATTTCCCACGACGTGGTCGAGGCTGCTCCGCGGCTCGCACTGCCCGTGCTGCTCATCGCCGGAGCCAAGGACGACCTCGGCTCGGTGTCCAGCCAGCGGCGCCTTGCCGGGCACATCCCGGGATCGCGCCTGGAGATTATCGACGGCGTAGGGCACCTGATCCACTACGAGGCGCCCGAAACCGCCGCGCGGATGATCAGCCGCTTCCTCGGGGAGCTCGCCGCATGAGGCTGCTGATCGACGCCCGCTACACCCGCACGGACCAGCTCGACGGGATCAGCAGGTACGGCGCCAACCTGATTGCGGCTGCGGCCCGGCAGGCGGACGTGCGCATGCTGATCCATGACGAGCGGCAGCTGCAGTTCCTGCCCGACGTCCCCTGGGTTAAGATCAACAGCCCGCTCTCCCCCGCCGAACTGTTCGTCGCCCGCCGCATCAACAAGCTGGGGGCCGACGTCGTGGTCTGCCCGATGCAGACCATGGGCAGCTTCGGCCGCCGCTACGGCCTGATCCTGACCATCCACGACCTGATCTACTACCGGCACCCCAAGCCTCCGGGCTTCCTGCCGCTGCCCGTCCGGGGGCTCTGGCGGCTGTACCACAAGGCCTACTGGCCTCAGCGGCTGCTGCTCAACCGGGCCGACATGGTGGCCACCATCAGCCGCACCACCAAGTCCCTGCTGGAGCAGGCCCGGCTGACCCGCCGCGACATCAGGATCGTCTCGAATGCGCCGCACTCCCCCGGCTCGGCCCGCGATCCGCTGGCGCCGGCGGACAAGGACCTGGTGTACATGGGCTCCTACATGCCCTACAAGAACGTCGAGACGCTCGTCGCGGCCATGGCGCTGCTGCCGGATTACCGGCTGCACCTGCTCAGCCCGGTGCCCGCGGCCCGGGAGGCGGAGCTGGCAGCCGGTGCGGCCGATCCGGGACAACTGGTCTTCCACCATGGCGTGTCCGACGGCGAGTATCACCAGCTGCTGCACCGTGCGACGGCGCTGGTCAGCCTGTCGCGCGACGAGGGGTACGGACTGCCGCTGATCGAAGCCATGGCCGCGGGCACGCCCGTCATCGCGAGCGACATCCCCATTTTCCGCGAGGTGACGGATGAAGCGGCTCTGCTGGTCGACCCGGACGAGCCGGAGGCGTTCGCCGCCGCCGTGCGGGCCCTGGAGGATCCGGACCGGCGCGCGCGGGCCAGCAAGGAGGGGGCCGGCCGTGCCGGGGAATTCAGCTGGGACTACTCGGCCGCCCAGCTCCTCGCCATGGCGGACGAGGTCCGGCGCCGGCGGCAGGCCCGGCGGGCCGCTAGGGCAGACCGCCGCTAAGCCAGGTCCGAGGCTAGAGCAGGTCCAGCCCGTCGCAGCGCACCTGTACCGGTTCCGCCAAGCGCCGGGCGGAGACGGCCGCCTTCCGGGCCCGCAGCGCCTGGGTCACCGTGTTGCCCTGCCGGTAGGTGAAGAACAGCAGCGTCCGGTGCGTTCCCGCCGATCCGGGGAGCGGCAGCTCGGCCGGTCCCACCGTCCGCACGTCGTCCGGAAGGTCGAGGCCGTCGAGGAAGACTTCGAGGCTCTCCGCGGCACCGGTCAGCGCGGCGATCCGCACGGCCGGCGGCAGCTGCAGTTCGCGGCGCAGCTCCAGCTCGCGCGCGGCGGCTCCGGCGGGGTCCCACCGCACAAGGTGCCCGACCACGGCGTCGTGTTCGGCCGTGATCACGACGACGCCGCCCTCCTTCGCCGGCCGCACCAGTGAGGCTGCGATGAACCAGCGGCGCAGCGCATCCTCGGAAGCGCGCAGGGATTCCCGGGCCAGCATGGCGTTGCCGTCCAGCAGCAGCGCCGCAGCGTAGCCGCCATCCACCGCGGGCTCGGCGCCGGGCGTGGCGACGACCAACGTGCGTCCCGCCTGGATGCTCTGTTTGATGTGCTCCCCGGCCGAGGAAACCACCGCGGCCCCCGGAAAGGCCCGGCCGAGTTCCTCCGCTGTGCGCGACGCTCCGACCACCAGCGCACGCAGCCGGGGCGATCCGCACTCGGCGCAGCGGTGCCCGGTGGCGAGACGCCCGCACCAGCGGCATGCCGGCACTCTGTCACGCCCGGTCTGCGCGAGCGGGCCCTGGCACTGGCTGCAGCGGGCCGGCGTGCGGCACTCCTGGCAGGCAAGCGCCGGGGCGAAACCGGTCCTGGCCACCTGCACCAGCACCGGGCCGCGCTCAAGCCCCTCGCGCGCCGCCTGCCAGGCCGCATGTGGCAGCCGCGCGTGCCGCAGCAGCGGGTCACGTTCCTGCTGGAAGGAATCCGCCGTGTTGACCACCCGCGGCGCCGCTGCCCGCACCGCCGGCCGCTCCGGCTGCAGCGGCTGCGCCCAGCCGGCTTCCACCAGGCGCTGGCTTTCGGTGCTGCGGCTGATGCCGCCGAGCAGCACCGCGCAGCCGGTCTGTTCCGCGCGCAGCAGCAGTACGTCCCGGGCATGCTGGTACGGGGCCCGTTGCTCCACGTGGAGGTCGTCGCCGTCGTCCCAGATGGCAGCCAGTCCCAGGTCGGCCACCGGCGCGAAGGCCGCCGACCGCGTGCCGATGGCCACCCTTGCCTGGCCGTGCACGAGCTGGAGGTAGTTCCGGTAGCGAGGCGTCGGCCCGTCCTCGGCGGTCAGGCGGACAAAGCCGTCCGCGCCGATGCTGCGTTCCAGCTCCGCCGCGAGCACCGACAGGTCCTTGGCGTCCGGCACCACCACGACCGCCCCGCGGCCGCTGGCATAAGTCGCGTGGACGGCTGCGGACAGCTGCGCCGCCCAGGAGGCGGCGCCATAGGATTTGTGCGCCGACAGGACCGCGCGGGGCGAGCCTCCGGCGGCCAGATGGGCCAGGAACGCGCCCGCGGCCGGATAGCCGGCAAAAGCCACGGCCGCGTCGGGTGCCTCTCCGCTCGGAGCGCCAATCGGAGCGCCGTGCGTTTTGTGCGCCGCCGGATCGAGGGCGTCCGCCGTGTTCGAGGCGTCCAGTACGTCCGTCGCCGTCCCCGCCTGCGCTCCGGTTGCCTCCGCTGCCGGCGGAAACTCCTTATCCACGCGGGCCACGCGCGGCGGGACGGCGGCGCGTACGACGTCGCTGACGGTACCGGCATAGCGCCGGGCGACGGCCTGCGCCAGCTGCAGCAGCTCGGGCGTCAGCACGGGTTGGGGCGAGACGACCTTGGCCAGGCGGCTCAGTTTGATGCCCTCCGCCGCCTCGGTCTTGCGGCGCGTGATGTAGCCGGTGACTTCCTGGGCGCCGAAGCGCGCCTTGATCCTCGCGCCGGGCACCGCGTCCGCCGCGAGTTCCGCCGGCACCAGATAGTCGAAACCGCGGTCGAGGTGCGGCACGGCCGATTCAATCAGGACTTCAGCCACCGGGTCCTGGGCGGCCGGCAGCGTGGTGCCCCGGGGCTTCGCCGGTGCGCCGAACCCCTGCAGCAGGGACAGTTGGACGGCCCCGTCCGCTCCTGGCTCCTGCGCCATGTGGCCCCGGCTACGCGTTGAAGAAGCTGCGCAGCGCGTCCGCGCGGTCCGTGCGCTCCCAGGTGAAGTTGTGCTGCTCCCGGCCGAAGTGGCCGTGGGCGGCGGTCTGCAGGTAGATCGGCCGCTTCAGCTGCAGGTCATTGATGATGGCCAGCGGGCGCAGGTCGAAGACCTCGTGGATGGCGTCGGCGATCCGCAGCGGGTCCACCGTCTCCGTGCCGAAGGTCTCCACATAGATGCCGACCGGACGCGCCATGCCGATGGCGTAGGCGATCTGGATTTCCGCGCGCCGTGCCAGGCCGGCGGCGACCACGTTCTTGGCGACCCAGCGCATGGCGTAGGCAGCCGAGCGGTCCACCTTCGACGGGTCCTTGCCGCTGAACGCGCCGCCGCCGTGGCGGGCCATGCCGCCGTAGGTATCCACGATGATCTTCCGGCCGGTCAAGCCGGCGTCCCCCACCGGGCCGCCGATGACGAATTCGCCGCCCGGGTTGAGGATGTGCCGGACATTCGAGATGTCAAGGTTTGAGGCAGCCAGCACCGGCTCGATCACCTTGGCGCTCACATCGCGGCCCAGGTGCTCCAGGTCCACGCCTGCCTCGTGCTGGGTGGACACCACGACCGTGTCCACCGATACCGGCTTGTCGCCGTCGTATCCCACGGTGACCTGGGTCTTGCCGTCCGGGCGGAGGTAGGGCAACACGCCGGCCTTGCGGACTTCGGTGAGCTTCTCGGAGAGCCGGTGGGCCAGCCAGATCGGCGCCGGCATAAAGACATCAGTCTCGTCGCTGGCGTAGCCGAACATGATGCCCTGGTCCCCCGCGCCCTGCGCGTCATAGTCGTCCACCAGCAGGCCCTGCTTGGCCTCCCAGGAGTTGAAGACGCCCGAGGCGATGTCCGAAGACTGCTGGCCGATGGAGACCGAAACGCCGCAGCGGGCGCCGTCGAACCCCTTGTCCGAGGAGTTGTAGCCGATGTCGAGGATGGTGTCGCGGACGATCTGCGGGATCTCCACGTAGCCCTGGGTGGTGACTTCGCCGGCCACATGCACCAGGCCCGTGGTGGTCAGGGTTTCGACGGCGACCCGCGACTCGGGGTCCTCGCGCAGGAGGGCGTCGAGGATCGCATCCGAAATCTGGTCGCAGATCTTGTCCGGATGGCCTTCCGTGACGGACTCGGACGTGAAAAGCCGCAAGGGGGTAGCTGAAGAAGTCACAGCCCTACTTTACTTGCTCCCGCCGACGGTTCCGTGCGCGGGCCCGTCAGCCCAGTTCTTCGGCCACGCTGGCGATGATCGCCCGGGCCGCTTCGTCCTTGGTGCCGCTGAAGGTCTGCGGCTCGCCACCGTTGCGGTGCAGGATGCTCACGGCGGTCCGGTCCTGCCCGAAGACGAGGTCCTGCCCCACCTGGTTGAGCACCAGCAGGTCGCAGCCCTTGCGCTCGAGCTTCTGCCGCGCGTATTCGAGCACGTCGCCGCGGCTGTCCCCGGTCTCGGCGGCAAAGCCGACAATCAGGGCCGGGCCCGTGCCGCTGTCCCGGCGCTGCTGCACCAGCTCCTGCAGGATGTCCGGATTCCGCACCAGCGTGATCACCGGATCCGCCGCGTCGTCACGCTTCTTGATCTTGGTCCGGGCCTGCTCGGCCGGCCGGAAATCGGCGACCGCGGCGGCCATGATGACCACGTCTGCGCGTCCCGCGGCATCGAGCGCGGCGGAACGCAGCTGCAGGGCCGTCTCCACGCGGGCGGTCTTGACGCCCTCCGGCGGTGCGACGTCCATGTGCGCGGCGATCAGCTCCACCTCGGCACCCGCCGCGGCCGCCGCCCGGGCCAGGGCAACACCCTGCTTGCCGGAGGAGCGGTTGCCCAGGTACCGGACCGGATCCAGCGGTTCCCGGGTGCCGCCCGCCGTGATGACGACGCGCTTGCCCAGCAAGGGCGCGGAAGCAGCATCCGGCGTCGGAGCCGCGGCGACCTGTTTGAGGGCGAAGGCGAAGATGTCCTCGGGATCCGGCAGCCGCCCCGGACCGGTGTCCGTTCCGGTGAGCCGGCCGCTGGCCGGATCCATCACGACGGTTCCGCGGCTGCGCAGGAGGGCGACGTTGGCTTCGGTGGCCGGGTGCTGCCACATCTCCGTGTGCATGGCCGGGACCATAACGACGGCGGCGCGCGTCACCAGGAGCGTATTGGTCAGCAGGTCGCCGGCCAGCCCGGCGGCCGCCTGGGCCAGCAGGTCCGCGGTGGCGGGGGCGACGACGACGAGGTCCGCTTCCTGTCCGAGCCGGACGTGGTTGACCGTGTCCACGGCGTCGAAGACGGTGGTGGAGACGGGACGGCCGGACAGGGCCTCCCACGTCGGACGGCCGACGAACTGTTCCGCGGCCGCCGTCGGGATGACCGTGACGTCATGCCCGGCTTCCTTAAAAAGCCGGAGCAGGAATGCGGACTTGTAGGCGGCGATACCGCCGCCTACGCCTAGGATGATCCGCATGCCTGCTCCGCCAGGTCCGCTTCGCGGGCCTGCTAGTCGTTCTTCTCTACCGGCTTGGAAACCAGCAGCCCCTCGTTGATTTCGCGCAGGGCGATGGAGAGCGGCTTCTCGTTCAGCTTGGTGTCCACGAGCGGGCCGACGTACTCGAAGAGCCCTTCATGCAGCTGGGAGTAGTAGGCGTTGATCTGGCGGGCGCGCTTGGCACCGTAGATCACCAGGGCATACTTCGAGTCCGTCGTCTCCAGCAGGGAGTCGATCGGCGGATTGATGATGCCTTCGAGGTTGGTCGACACGTATTCTCCAAAAATTCTGTAGGTAATCCTGCGCTGCTTTTCCGGTGCCTAACGCGGGTTCGGCACGAGTCCCATCAGCGAAACGAGCTCTTCCGCCGCCCGTTGGACGTCGTCATTAATGACGGTGTGGTCGAATTCGGATTCGGCAGCAAGTTCCAGTTTAGCGGTTTCCAGCCGCTGCTGCTGTTCCTCGGGTGTTTCCGTGCCTCGGCCCACGAGCCGGCGCACCATTTCCTCCCAGCTTGGAGGCGCCAAAAAGACGAAGTTTGCGTCCGGCATGGTCTGCTTGACCTGCCGCGCTCCCTGGAGGTCGATCTCCAGCAGGACCGACTTGCCCTCGGCCATGGCCCGTTCGACCGTCTCGCGGATGGTCCCGTAGCGGTTGCGCCCGTGGACGACGGCCCACTCGAGCATTGATCCCTTGGCTACAAGGTCATCGAAGTCGCTGGCGGAGACGAAATAGTAATGGACGCCGTTGATCTCTCCCGGCCGCGGAGGACGGGTCGTCGCGGAGACGGAGAGCCAGACTTGGGGGTAATGGTCGCGGATGTAGGTGGAGACCGTACCTTTACCGACGGCGGTGGGCCCGGCGAGGACAGTCAGGGTGGGTTTGTCAGACATGCTTTCCATCTATAGCAGTTCCGCGCGGTTCGAGCAGATCGATCAGCGCCTTACGCTGATGGACCCCTAGACCGCGCACCCGCCGGGTCGGTGCGATCCCGACGGATTCCATGATCCCGGCGGCTCGGACTTTGCCGATGCCGGG
Source organism: Arthrobacter mangrovi (assembly GCF_026011795.1). Lineage (GTDB taxonomy): Bacteria > Actinomycetota > Actinomycetes > Actinomycetales > Micrococcaceae > Crystallibacter > Crystallibacter mangrovi. The sequence continues at coordinate 160,703 of NZ_BRVS01000007.1, forward strand.
CAGTGCTTCCAGGAGCTCGGCCACGCGCAGCCGGCCAATCGACTCCTGGGTCTTGGCCGACTCGATGACTTCGGAGATGCTCGTGCGCCCGTCCTTCAGCTTGGCCTTGGCTTCGGCGCGCTCGGCGCGGGCCGCGGTGGCCTTGTTGCGGGCTGCCGTTCGTTCGCTGTCCGTCAGCGGTTTCAGACTCACAGGCTTCTCCACATCGTTGCGCTGCCGCCGGCCGCGGCATGGAGCTAATCCACTTGCACTGAACCTAGTGGCAAGGCCCCGGGAAAGCAATGCCTTTTCCGGGGCTCACCGGCGCTCCCCGGCTTCAGCCGGCGACCATCTCCAGGGTACGCGCCACAGCCTCGCGAAGGCCTGCCGCATCCGGACCGGCTTTGAGGATATCGCGGCTCGACGTCCCCAGCACCTGGCCGAAGGCAGGACCGAAGGAACGGCGCAGGTCCGCCCCGGTGGCGCCCTGGGCCCCGAGGCCCGGAGCGAGCACCGGGCCGTTCAGGCCGGCCAGGTCGAGGCCCAGCCGGGCGGGTGCGTCGCCGACGGTCGCGCCGACGACCAGGCCGACGGAGCCCAACGTGCCGGCGTCCCGGGCCGCGGCGTTGTCCGCGGCGGCGGCCCGCACGATCCGGCGGGCCACGGAGTCCTCGCCGCCGACGTGCTGGACGCTGGCACCCTCGGGATTCGAGGTCAGCGCCAGGACGAACACCCCGCGGCCGGTCTGCTCCGCCAGGTCCAGGGCCGGCCGCAGCGACTCGTACCCGAGGAAGGGGCTCAGCGTCACCGCGTCCGCGGCCAGCGGGGCACCGTCGGCGAGCCAAGCCTGCGCGTAGGCGGCCATGGTGGAGCCGATGTCTCCGCGTTTGGCGTCGGCAATCGTCAGCACGCCGGCGCCCGCCGCTGCGGCGAGCACCTTCTCCAGGGCAGCCAGGCCGCGCGATCCGTGGCGCTCGAACAGCGCGACCTGCGGCTTGACCGCGGCGGCCTGCTCCCCCACCGCCTCGAGGACGGTGAGGGAAAAGCGCTCCAGTCCCACGGCGTCGTCTTCCAGCCCCCAGGCCTGAAGGAGGCCCGGATGCGGGTCGATACCGACGCACAGCGGGCCGCGCGCGGCCATGGCAGCCTGCAGCCGCGCGCCAAAGCTGGTATGCGGCTCAGGCACTGGTGCCGGCCTTCAGCTTGGCGGCATGCTCCTGCAGGCTGGTGACATCCCACTCGTACTGGCGCATCGCCTCGATGGCCTGGATCGCCGCGCCGAACTCGGCAACCGTGGTGATCACAGGCGTGCCGACCGAGGTCGCGGCGGCGCGGATCTCGTAGCCGTCCCCGCGGGCGTCGCCGCCGGAAGGGGTGTTCAGGATCATGTCGATCGAGCCGTCGGTAATCAGGTCGACGATGTTCGACTCGCCCTCGGCGGTACCCTCGCGCACCTTGCGCACCACGGTGGCCTGGATCCCGTTCCGCCGCAGCACGTCGGCGGTGCCGCCGGTGGAGACGATCTCAAAGCCGAGGTCGGCCAGGTGCTTGACCGGCATGACGAACGAGCGCTTGTCGCGGTTCGCCACCGAGACGAACACCTTGCCGGCCGTGGGCAGGGGGTTGTTGGCCGCAGCCTGGCTCTTGGCGAAGGCGGTGTCGAAGTACTTGTCGATGCCCATGACCTCGCCCGTGGACCGCATCTCCGGACCGAGCAGCGAGTCCACCACGGTGCCTTCCGGCGTGCGGAAGCGGCTGAAGGGCAGCACGGCTTCCTTCACGGCGACCGGGGCCTCCAGCGGCAGGCTGGCACCGTCGCCGGTCTCGGGCAGCATCTTGTATGCGGTCCGCAGCTGGTGGATGGTCACCCCGGTGCCGATCAGCGCCGCGGCCTTGGCCAGCTGCACGCCCGTGGCCTTGGAGACGAACGGCACGGTGCGGGACGCCCGCGGGTTCGCCTCGATCACGTAAAGCACGTCCGAGGCCAGCGCGAACTGGATGTTGATCAGGCCGCGCACGCCGACGCCTTCGGCGATGGCCCGGGTCGCCCGGGCCACGCGGGCCTGGACGTCGGCGCCGAGGGTGATCGGGGGCAGCACGCAGGCGGAGTCGCCCGAGTGGATGCCCGCTTCCTCGATGTGCTCCATGATGCCGCCGACGTAGAGGTCCTTGCCGTCGAAGAGCGCGTCCACGTCGATTTCGATGGCGTCCTCGAGGAACCTGTCCACCAGCACAGGGTGCTCCGGCGTGATCTCGGTGGCGTTGGCAATGTAGCGCGCGAGGTTCGCCTCGTCGTAGACAATCTCCATGCCGCGGCCGCCCAGCACGTAGGACGGGCGGACCAGCACCGGGTAGCCGATCTCGTCCGCGATCTTCTTCGCGTCCTCGAAGCTGACCGCCGTGCCGTTCTTCGGCGCGACCAGCCCGGCGCGGTCCAGCACCCGCTGGAAAGCGCCGCGGTGCTCGGCCAGGTCGATGGCCTCCGGCGAGGTGCCCAGGATGGGGATGCCGGCCTCGGCCAGGGCCTGCGCAAGCTTCAGCGGTGTCTGCCCGCCGAGCTGCACGAAGACGCCCATGACGCCTCCGGTGCGCTCCTCGGCCGCGATGACCTCCAGCACGTCCTCCAGCGTCAGCGGCTCGAAGTACAGCCGGTTGGAGATGTCGTAGTCCGTCGAGACGGTCTCGGGGTTGCAGTTGATCATGACCGTCTCGTGGCCGGCCTGGCGCAGGGCCATGGTCGCGTGCACGCAGCTGTAGTCGAACTCGATGCCCTGGCCGATCCGGTTCGGCCCGGAGCCGAGGATGATGATCGACGGCTTCGCGTGCAGCTCGACCTCGTCCTCTTCGTCGTAGGACGAGTAGTGGTACGGCGTGTAGGCGGCGAATTCGGCGGCGCAGGTGTCCACCGTCTTGAACACCGGGCGGACGCCGAGGGCGTGGCGGACGCCGCGGACCACGGCTTCGGCGGTGTTGGTCAGCTTGCCGATCTGTTCGTCCGAGAAGCCGTGGCGCTTGGCCAGGCGCAGGATGTCTTCCGTCAGCGCCGGGGCCTTGCGGATCTCGGCGGCCACTTCGTTGATCCGCTGGAGCTGGTCCAGGAACCACGGGTCGATTCCGGTGGCCTCGTAGACCTGCTCGACGGTGGCGCCGCCCAGCAGCGCGCGCTGCACCATGGACAGCCGCTCCGTGGAGCCCACCTTCGACTTCTCCAGCAGCTCCGGCACCTCGAAGTCGTTGACCGAGTCGAAGGTCAGCTGGGCGCCCTTCTGCTCGAGCGACCGCAGGGCCTTCTGCAGGGCCTCGGTGAAGTTGCGGCCCAGCGCCATGGCTTCGCCGACGGACTTCATCGTGGTGGTCAACGTCGGGTCGGCCGCCGGGAACTTCTCGAAGGCGAAGCGGGGAACCTTGACGACGACGTAGTCCAGCGTCGGCTCGAACGACGCGGGAGTCTTCTGGGTGATGTCGTTCGGGATCTCGTCCAGCGTGTAGCCGAGCGAGAGCTTCGTCGCGATCTTGGCGATGGCGAACCCGGTGGCCTTCGAGGCCAGCGCCGAAGAGCGGGAGACGCGGGGGTTCATTTCAATAACGACGACGCGTCCGGTGTCCGGCTCGATCGCGAACTGGATGTTGCAGCCGCCGGTGTCCACGCCCACCTCGCGGATCACGGCGATGGCGATGTCGCGCAGGTTCTGGTACTCGCGGTCCGTCAGCGTCAGGGCCGGCGCAACGGTGATCGAGTCGCCCGTGTGGACGCCGACCGGGTCGAAGTTCTCGATGGAGCAGACGACCACGACGTTGTCGTTCTTGTCGCGCATCATCTCCAGCTCGTACTCCTTCCAGCCGAGGATGGACTCCTCGAGGAGCACCTCGCTGGTCGGGCTGTACTGGATGCCGGCGCCGGCGATCCGGCGCAGGTCCTCTTCGTTGTAGGCCATGCCGGAGCCGAGTCCGCCCATGGTGAAGGACGGGCGGACGACCATCGGATAGCCGAGTTCCTCGGCGGCCTTGAATGCTTCGTCCATCGAATGCACGATGACGGACCGCGCCGACTCGGCGCCGCAGCGCTCCACGACGCCCTTGAACTTCTCGCGGTCCTCGCCGAGCTCGATCGCCTCGATGTTGGCGCCGATCAGTTCGACGTTGTACTTCTCCAGCACGCCGTTCTTGTCCAGCGCAATGGCCGTGTTCAACGCCGTCTGGCCGCCCAGGGTCGGCAGCACCGCGTCCGGGCGCTCCTTGGCGATGATCTTCTCGACGACTTCCGGCGTGATCGGCTCGACGTAGGTCGCGTCGGCGAACTCGGGATCCGTCATGATCGTCGCCGGGTTGGAGTTCACGAGGATGACCCGCAGGCCCTCCTCCTTCAGGACGCGCAGGGCCTGGGTGCCGGAGTAGTCGAACTCGGCGGCCTGGCCGATGACGATCGGGCCGGACCCGATAACCAGGACGGACTTAAGATCTTCTCTCTTGGGCATTACTTGGCTTCCTTGGCGTCGATGGTGGCTTTGGAGACATCCGCTGCATCCGTGGACCCGGGCTTCCGCCGTTCCGCTTCCATCAGGTCGATGAACCGGTCGAACAGGTAGGCGGAATCGTGCGGGCCGGCGGCGGCTTCCGGGTGGTACTGGACGGAGAACGCGGGAATGTCGAGGCACGCGAGGCCCTCGACGACGTCGTCGTTAAGGCTCACGTGGCTGACCTCGACGCGGCCGAACCGCTCCTCGGGCGCCTTCGTGGCGCCGTCTGTGGGAGCATCGACGGCGAACCCGTGGTTCTGCGAGGTGATCTCCACCTTGCCCGTCCGGCGGTCCATCACCGGCTGGTTGATGCCCCGGTGCCCGTAGCGCAGCTTGTAGGTGCCGAAGCCCAGCGCACGTCCGAGGATCTGGTTGCCGAAGCAGATGCCGAAGAACGGCAGGCGCGCGTCGAGGACGTCGCGCAGCAGGCCGACCTGGGCGTCGGCCGTGGCCGGGTCGCCGGGGCCATTGGACATGAAGACGCCGTCCGGGTCCAGGGCCTGGATGTCCTGGAGGGTGGCCGTAGCCGGCAGCACGTGGACCTTCACGCCGCGCTCGGCGAAGCGCTGCGGGGTCATGGACTTGATGCCCAGGTCGAGGGCGGCGATGCTGAAGCGCGGTTCGTCCTCCCAGCCGTGGTCGGCGGGGTCGATCACATAGGCGGCGTCGATGCTGACCTCTTCGGCCAGCCGCGAGCCCTCCATGGGCGCCTGCGCCTTGACCTGCTCCAGCAGCTCGGCCTCCGGGCGCTGCGCGTCGGCGCCGGAGAAGATGCCGGCCTTCATCGCGCCGCGTTCGCGCAGGTGCCGGGTGATGGCGCGGGTGTCCACGCCCTGCAGGCCCACGATGCCCTGCTCGACGAGTTCTTCGTCCAGGCTTCGTTCCGATCGCCAGTTCGAGGGCCGTCGGGCGGCATCGCGGACGATGTAGCCGGCTACCCAGATCCGGCGGGATTCCGCATCCTCGCGGTTCACGCCGGTGTTGCCGATGTGCGGGGCTGTCTGGACGACGAGCTGGCGGGCGTAGGAGGGATCCGTGATGGTCTCCTGGTATCCGGTCATGCCGGTGGCAAAAACCGCCTCGCCCAAGGCCGTTCCCTGGGCTCCGTAGCTGCGTCCGCGGAAGACGCGGCCGTCTTCGAGGACAAGCAGCGCCGCCGCAGAAGGAGTGGTTTGGTGTTCAGTCACGATAGATCCTCATCGTTGTCCGTTACAGCAGGTACAAAAGTTCTTAGGTGCTCCAGCATGGGCCGCTTCTCGGCGGCATGCCGATTTCGGAAGGCGGTGTCCACGTCCCGGCCGCCGAGGGACCAGGTGATGACCGCGAGCCCGTCCTTTTCGACGAACTTGCCCACCATGCCGCTCTCGGTGCGGACGCCGCTGATGCCCGACGCCGGGAGGTAAAGGTCCGGGACGCCGCGGCGCTCGATCAGCACGCCCTGAGGATAGACCCGCAGCAGCGCGTTGGAGCGGATGCCGAGGGAGTGGACCGCGAGCCGGTCCAGCCAGTCCCCCGCCGTCGTCGTGACGACGTACTGCCCCTCATACGCCGCGACCGGCGCCGGCAGGTCCTCCGGCACCGCCGGCAGCGGCGCGACATCCTGCTGGCGCTTCAGCCGGTTGCGCCAGCCGAAGTAGACGAGCCCGACGAGCACCACCACCAGGCTCAGCGTGATCAGCCCGGGTCCCAGGTAGTCCACGGGCCCTACGCCCCCTCGGAGGTCAGCGGGGTATTGAGCGCGCCGTCGAGGACCGTGGGGTGGCCCCGGTAGAACGTGGCGACGACGCGGCCGGGCAGTTCCCTGCCGGCGAACGGCGAGTTGCGTCCCTTGGTGGCCATCCGCTGCGGGTCAACCTGCCAGCGCGCGGCGGGGTCGACCAGCGTGATATTCGCGGCCGAACCGGTTTCCAGCGGCTGTCCGTGGCCGGCGAGCTGCCCGATCCCGGCCGGAGCCGTGGACATCACCCGCGCGACGTCGTCCCAGCCGACCAGGCCTGACTCGACCATGGTGTGCTGCACGACGGACAGCGCGGTTTCCAGCCCGGTCATGCCCATTGCCGCCTGCGCCCACTCGCATTCCTTGGCTTCGCTGGGATGCGGCGCGTGGTCGGTCCCGACGATGTCGATCGTGCCGTCGGCGAGGCCGGCCCGGAGCGCCTTGACGTCCTCGTCGGTGCGCAGCGGCGGATTGACCTTGTAGACCGGGTCATAGCTGCGGACCAGTTCGTCCGTCAGCCACAGGTGGTGCGGCGTGACCTCGGCAGTGACCTTGATGCCTCGCTGCTTGGCCCAGCGGATGATCTCCACCGACCCGGCCGTGGAAACATGGCAGACGTGCAGCCGGGAGTCCACATGCTGCGCCAGCAGGACGTCGCGGGCGATGATGCTCTCCTCGGCGACCGCCGGCCAGCCCGTCATGCCGAGGACCGCGGACACCGCGCCCTCGTTCATCTGGGCCCCGTCCGTGAGCCGCGGCTCCTGGGCGTGCTGGGCGATGACGCCGTCGAACGCTTTGACGTACTCAAGCGCCCGGCGCATCAGGATCGGGTCGTGGACGCACATGCCGTCGTCGGAGAAGACCCGGACCCGGGCGCGCGAATCAGCCATGGCGCCCAGCTCGGCCAGCCGTTCGCCCGCCAGCCCGACGGTCACGGCGCCTACCGGCCGGACGTCCGTCCAGCCGGCCTTTTGGCCCAGGGTGAAGACCTGCTCGACGACGCCGGCGGTGTCGGCCACCGGAGAGCTGTTGGCCATGGCGTGGACGGCCGTGTAGCCGCCCAGCGCCGCGGCGCGGCTGCCGGTCTCGACGGTCTCGGCGTCCTCGCGGCCGGGCTCCCGCAGGTGGGTGTGGAGATCCACGAGGCCGGGAAGCGCGACCAGGCCGTCTGCGTCGATGACCTCCGCCCCGGATGCGCTGACGCCGGTACCGGTTTCGGCGATGATCCCGTCGCGGACCAGCAGGTCGGTGCGGTCTCCGCCGCCGATGGCGGCTCCCCGGATCAGGTAGGCCGCGGATGTTTCGGGTGCTGTGCTCATCTGGTGGCCTCCTGGGTTGGTGCGGCGGGCGTGCTGTCGCCCGAGAGCAGCAGGTACAGCGCAGCCATGCGTACGGAGACGCCGTTGCGGACCTGCTGGAGAACTGTGGAACGCGGCGAGTCGGCCGCCGCGGCCGAGATTTCCAGGCCCCGGTTCATCGGGCCGGGGTGCATGATGATGGTTTCCTTCGCGCCAGCGGCATCCAGCGCGGCGAGCCTCCGGTCATCGAAGCCCCAGCGGCGCGAGTACTCGCGGGTGGAGGGGAAGAACGCGGCATTCATCCGCTCGCCCTGCACCCGCAGCATCATCACGGCGTCCGGACCTCCGGCCAGCGTCTCGTCGAGGTCGTAGCTGACCGTGCAGGGCCAGTGCTCCACGCCGACCGGCAGCAGCGTGGGCGGCGCCACCAGCGTGACGTCCGCGCCCAGCGTGCGGAGCAGCCAGAGGTTGGACCGGGCCACCCGGGAATGCAGGACATCGCCGACGACGGCCACCTTCATGCCGGCCAGGTCGGTGCCCGCCGATCCGGTGCCGTTGACGCGTGCCCAGTTGCGCCGCATCGTGAACGCGTCCAGCAGGGCCTGGGTGGGGTGTTCGTGCGTCCCGTCGCCGGCGTTGACGACGGCGGCATCGATCCAGTCCGAGGTCGCGAGGCGCGCGGGGGCGCCGGAGGCCCAGTGCCGGATAACGACGGCGTCCGCGCCCATTGCCTCGAGGGTCTGCGCCGTGTCCTTGAGCGACTCGCCCTTGGAGACCGAGCTGCCCTTGGCGGCGAAGTTGATGACGTCCGCCGAGAGCCGCTTCGCCGCGGCCTCGAAGGAGATCCGGGTGCGGGTGGAGTCCTCGAAGAACAGGTTCACCACGGTGCGGCCGCGCAGCACGGGGAGCTTCTTCACTTCCCGCTCGGATACCGCGGCCATTTCCTCTGCGGTGTCCAGGATCCGGATGGCCTCGGCCTTGTCCAGGTCTTCGGTCGAGAGCAAATGCCTCATGCGCTCCAGTCCTCGATGACGACTTCGTTGACCGGCGCGCCGTCGCGGGCGTCGGTTTCGGCCAGCCGGACGCGGACCTTCTCGACCGAGGATGTCGGCAGGTTCTTGCCGACGTGGTCCGCCCGGATGGGCAGTTCGCGGTGCCCCCGGTCCACCAGGACGGCCAGGCGCACGATCCGGGGCCGGCCGAGGTCCACCAGGGCGTCCAGGGCGGCGCGGATGGTCCGGCCGGAGTACAGGACGTCGTCGACCAGGACGACGACCTTGTCGTCGATTCCGGAGGACGGCAGCTGGGTGGGCAGCGGAGCGCGGGTGGGCTGGCGCTTCAGGTCGTCCCGGAACATGGTGACGTCCAGCTGGCCGGTGATGTCGTCGGCCTTGACGCTGCCGTCGGCGGCCTCGATCTTGGCCGCGAGGCGGCGGGCCAGCGGAAAGCCGCGCCGCGGGATGCCCAGCAGGACGAGGTCTTTGGAGCCCTTGTTCGATTCAAGGATCTCATGGGCAATGCGAGTGAGTGCGCGGTCGATGTCCGCTTCGGCGAGAACTACACGTGATGACTGCGGCGAAACCGTGCCGGACGTGTTCATCTGATGCCGCCTCCTTCCCCGCCTCACAGGACGGACTTAAAGGTTGGTTGCCCAACCAACGTACCACAGCGGAAGGACCGTCCTGCGCCCGGAACGGCCGAAGGTGGCCCCCGTCACGGGGACCACCTCCTGCACGGTTTTTCGGGCGCCGAACCGGCGTTCGATCAGGCCAGCAGCGTGGGCTTGAGCTGCTGCAGCCGGCCCAGGAGACCGTTGATGAACGACGGCGATTCATCCGTCGAGAGGGTCCGCGACAGTTCCACTGCTTCACTGACCGCGACACCGTCGGGGACGTCGTCGTTGTACAGCAGCTCCCAGGTGCCCACGCGCAGGATGATCCGGTCCACGCTGGGCATGCGCTCCAGCGGCCATCCCTGCGAGTAGGTGGACAGGAACTCGTCGATGGCCGGCTGCATGGCCATGACGCCCTCGACGATGTCCACCGTGTAGGGATTGATGCTCTGGTCCGTCTTGTCACGCCGGTCGCGCAGGGCCTCGGTGGGCCGGACCGAGCGCTGCTCGGCCTCGAAGAGGATGTCGACGGCGCGGCGGCGGGCCTTGCCGCGGGCGGAAGTGGGTGCACTCACTAGTCGTTGACTCGTCCCAGGTAGTCGCCGCTGCGGGTGTCGACCTTGACCTTGGTACCGGTTTCCAGGAACAGCGGAACCTGGATCTGGTAGCCGGTCTCCACGGTGGCGGGCTTGGTTCCGCCGGTGGAGCGGTCGCCCTGCAGGCCGGGCTCCGTGTAGGTGATCTCCATGACCACGGACGCCGGCAGTTCGATGTACAGCGGGGTGCCGTCGTGCATGGCGATGTTGACCTTGATGTTTTCCAGCAGGAAGTTCTCGTCGTCACCGACGACGGCGCCGGGTACGGTCACCTGGTCGTAGTCCTGGACGTCCATGAAGACGAAGTCGTCGCCGTCCTTGTACAGGTAGGTGTAGTCGCGGCGGTCCACCGTGGCGGTCTCGATCTTCAGGCCGGCATTGAAGGTCTTGTCCTGGATCTTGCCGGAGACAACGTTCTTGATCTTGGTGCGCACGAAGGCGCCGCCCTTGCCCGGCTTGACATGCTGGAACTCGATGACATTCCACAGCTGGCCGTCCATGACCAGCACGGTCCCGTTCTTGATGTCGTTGGTTGTCGCCACAGTTTCTCTTTCGTCGATTCAAGCGCCAGAAAAGTTCACGGATTATTCTACCCGCTCGGAAGCCGCCTCTCGTCGCGCCTCAGTTGTCCGCGATCTCCTGGTAGGCGGCGAACAGCAGCGACGTGTCCGGAACCTCGAGGATGCCGGGCTTGCCGACGGCGTCGAGGACCACGAACCGCAGCAGGTCGCCGCGGGCCTTCTTGTCCCGCTTCATGCCGTCGAGCAGCGCCGCCCAGCGGTCGCGGCGGTAGCTGACCGGAAGCTCCAGCAGCTCGAGGATCCGCTTGTGCCGGTCGGCCGTGGCGTCGTCGAGCCGCCCGACCATCCGGGACAGCTCCGCCGCGAACACCAGGCCCACGGAAACAGCTGCCCCATGGCGCCACTGGTAGCGTTCCGCCAGCTCGATGGCGTGGCCCAGGGTGTGGCCGTAGTTCAGGAACTCGCGCCGCCCGGATTCTTTGAGGTCCGCCGAGACAATCTGCGCCTTGACGGCGATGGACCGTTCGACGAGCTCGCGCACCTCGGCCGAGGCCGGATCCGCGACGGCCTCGGGCTTGGCCTCGATCAGGTCCAGGATGGCCGGGTCGGCGATGAAACCGCACTTGACCACCTCCGCCATGCCGGTCAGCAGCTCATTGCGGGGCAGCGTGGCGAGGGCGTCCAGGTCGGCCAGCACGGCAGCCGGCGGGTGGAACGCGCCGACCAGGTTCTTGCCCTCGGCCGTGTTGATGCCGGTCTTCCCGCCGACGGCCGCATCCACCATGCCGAGGAGGCTGGTGGGAATGTGCACCACCTTCACGCCGCGCAGCCAGGTAGCGGCGACGAAGCCGCCTACGTCGGTTACGGCGCCGCCGCCGACAGTCACGATCGCATCGGAGCGGGTGAAGTCGTTCTGGCCCAGCACCTGCCAGCAGAACGAGGCGACCTGGATGTGTTTGCCCTCTTCGGCGTCCGGGATTTCCGCGGTCAGTGCCGTGAAGCCGGCGGCCGAAAGCGCCTCACGCACGGTGTCTCCGGTGGAACGCAAGGCACGCGGGTGGATGACCAGCACGCGCTGGACCCGCTCCCCCAGTACCCCGGGAAGCCTCTCGAGCAGTCCGTGTCCGACGACGACGTCGTAGTTCTCGTTCGGAGCTGTGCCGGTGACCTTGATGATGGTCGGTGTCTGGGTTCCGTGGGTCACGGGGTGTGCCTTTCTTCAAGCTTCTGTTCGAGCATCGCGGTCAGCTCATCGACCAGTTCCTGCTGGGACTTGCCCCGGGTCACCAGCACGATGTCCGCCAGCTTCTGGTATGTCGGCCGGCGGCGCCGGGACATCTCGAGCCATCGTTCCACCGGGTCGCCCACTAGCAGCGGGCGCCCGCTGTCCCGCTGGATCCGCGGGCGGACGGTCTCCAGGTCTGCGTCGAGGAATACGACGTCGCAGCCCGCCAAGAGCTGCTGGGTGCCGGTGTCCAGGATGGCCCCGCCGCCGAGCGAGACGACGCTCGGCTCGTCGGCCGCGGACAGCACCGCAGCCACCTCGCGTGCCTCGATCTCGCGGAAGCCGTGCTCGCCCTGGGCGGCGAAGATGGACGGAATGGAACCGTGCTTGGCCACGATCTTCCGGTCCGTGTCGACGAAGGTCAGCCCGTGCAGGGTCGCGAAGTGCTGGCCAAGCGTTGATTTACCTGAGGCCATCGGTCCGATCAGGACAAGATGGCGCTCCAACGTGAGCGGCATCAGGACGGCACTAGCTCCCGATCGAGTCCAGCGACGCCGGGATGGCTTCGACATAGCTGCGGATATTCCGGGCGGTCTCGGCGAGGGAGTCGCCGCCGAACTTTTCCGTGACGGCCTCGGCCAAAACCAGCGCCACCATGGCTTCGGCCACGACGCCGGCGGCCGGCACCGCGCAGACGTCCGAACGCTGGTGGTGTGCCTTGGCGGCCTCGCCGGTGCTGACGTCGATGGTCTGCAGCGCGCGGGGAACCGTAGCGATCGGCTTCATCGCGGCGCGGACCCGCAGCGTGTCGCCGATGCTCATGCCGCCCTCGATGCCGCCGGCGCGGTTGGTGGACCGGACGATGGTGCCGTGCTCGTCGCGGACAATTTCGTCATGCGCCTCGGAGCCGCGGCGGCCCGCCGTCTGGAAGCCGTCGCCCACCTCCACGCCCTTGATCGCCTGGATGCCCATCAGGGCAGCGGCCAGCCGCGCGTCCAGCCGGCGGTCCCAGTGGACGTAGCTGCCTAGTCCCGGCGGCAGCCCGTAGGCCAGCACCTCGACCACGCCGCCGAGTGTCTCGCCTTCCTTGTGGGCGGCGTCGACCTCCTGCACCATGGCCAGGGACGTTTCTGCGTCGAAGCAGCGCAGGGGATCCTCGTCCAGCGCGATCACGTGCCGCGGTTCGGGCACCGGACCGCCTTCCGGGACGGACACGCGGCCGAGGGACACGGTGTGGCTGACAAGTTCGATGCCGAGGGCCTTCAGGAAGTTCGCGGCCACGGTGCCCAGCGCTACGCGGGCGGCGGTCTCGCGGGCGCTGGCGCGTTCGAGCACCGGGCGGGCTTCATCGAAACCGTACTTCTGCATGCCCGTGAAGTCGGCATGCCCGGGACGGGGCCGGGTCAGGGGGGCGTTGCGCGCGGATTCGGCCAGTTCGGCCGGATCGACCGGCTCGGCGGACATGACCTTCTCCCACTTGGGCCACTCGGTATTGCCGACCTGGATGGCGACGGGGCCGCCCTGGGTCAGGCCGTGGCGGACGCCTCCGAGGATGGTGACCTGGTCCTGCTCGAACTTCATCCGGGCGCCGCGGCCGTAACCAAGCCGGCGGCGGGCCAGGGCATCCTGGATATCCGAGATGTGCAGTTCGACGCCGGCGGGGACGCCTTCGACAATTCCAACCAGGGCCGGACCATGGGATTCACCGGCGGTTAACCAACGCAACATGCCATCAATACTGCCATGCTTGCGGGGACCCTTCAGCGCCGGGAGGCACCGACCGCGTCACACATCACATTTGTGACTTCGGCAGCGTTCGTGAACCGCTCCCCGGCAAAGAGCCGCACCTGCTCCACGGCCTGGTAGATCAGCATCTCAAGCCCATGCACGACGATGCCGCCCTGCCGCTGCCATTCGGCGGCGATCGCGCTGGGCCACGGGTCGTACGCGGCATCGAGCAGCACTCCCCCGGGACGCCGCCTCGGCGCCCCGGCGAGCCGTTCCGCCAAAGAATCCGCTCCGTGCGGCGGCAGGGTGGAGATCACGGTGTCCGCTTCGGCAAGGGCTTCTGCCGCGGCATCCCAGCCGCGGACTTCAAGCGGGATGCCGAAGTGCGCGGCGACCGCCTCGACGCCGGACGCCTTGGCCGGGTCGCGGAGGCAAAGCGCCACCGAGGACGGCTCCAGCGACGCCAGAGCCGCGGCCGCCGCCGCCGCGGTGCCGCCTCCGCCCAGAATGAGGGCCGGGGCGCCGTCCTGCACGCCGGCGTGCCGCAGCGCCCCGATAATCCCGGCCACGTCCGTATTATGGCCGCTCAGCGAGACCCTGCCGCCGTCGTCGTACTCTGCCACCACGGTGTTGAGGACACCCAGGACCTGCACCAGCTCGCTGGTCCGGTCCATCAGCGGCACCATGGCCGACTTCAGGGGCATGGTGACCGAGAGGCCCGCCCAGCCCGGCTCGGAGCGCAGCGTCCGGATGAATCCGGGCAGCGCCTCGGGCGTGACGTCGATGGCGCGGTAGCTGCAGTCGAAGCCAATCAGCTCATAGGCTGCCCGATGGAGCGCCGGCGACTTCGAATGGCCGATCGGATGGCCCAGCACCGCTGCCCGGCATCCGCTGCGGCCCGAGCCGCCGGCGGGTGCGGCCGGCATGCTTAGTCGCACCGTCCCTCATCCTGCTCGCTGCACCACTTCAGGTATTCCTTGGTGTAGGCGTTGTGCTCTTCCAGCGTCTCGGAGAACTTGGTCTCGCCGGTGTCCAGGTTGACCGTGACCCAGTAGTAGTACGGCACGTCGTCCGGATTCGCGGCCGCGTCGATTGCCGGGCCGCCCGGGGAGTTGATCGGGCCAACCGGCAGGCCGGTATGCGCGTACGTGTTGTACGGGTTGTCCTTGTCCGCTTTCTCTTCCGGCGTGATGTCGTACCCCTTGCGGCCCAGGCCGTAGGTCACCGTGGCGTCGGACTGGATGAAGCCGTTGGTCTCCGTATTGTCCGGCTTCAGCCGGTTCTCGATGGCGCCCGCCACCGCCCCGTAGTCCGCCTCGCCCGCCTCGGCCTCGATGATGCTGGCAACCGTCAGGACGTCGTACTGCTGGTTCGGGTCGGTAATTCCGTCCTTTTCCAGCCGCTCGAAGGTGTTGTCGACCATGGTCTTGAGGATTTCCTCGGCGGTGGCCTCCAGCGGGAAGCGGTACTCCGCCGGGAACAGGTAGCCGTCCAGGTTCCGCGCCTTGTCCGGCAGGCCGAACGCGGCCGGGTCCTTGGCCAGGGTTTCAAACTCGCTGACGGCAATCCCGGTGCCCTTGGAGAGGGCCTCGAAAACCTCCTGCTGGCGCCAGGTCCGGTTGATGGCGGCGTAGTTTACGCCTTCTTCCTGGGCGAGGAGGACGCCGGCGGCGTCGGCTGCCTTCATCTGCCGCTTGAGCTTGTACTCGCCGGGCTGGACTTCGCGTCCATCGGCCTGGTTGGCCAGTTCGTCGATGAACTTGTCCGAGGAGGCCACGACGTCCTGATCCACCAGCGAGCCGGCGATCGCGAGCGGGCCGGCGCCCTGCTCGACGGTGACGGTCACCTCGCCCTCGCCCGGGCCCGGATAGTCCTTCAGGTCATTCATGCCGAGCAGGTTCTGCAGGAACAGGACCACGCCGACGAGGGCGCCGGCGAAGAGGCCGAAGACCACCAGCAGCGCGATATTGCGGCGACGCCGCCGCTGCCGCTTGATCTTGTTGCGCCGGCTGCGCTTGCGTGCCGGAGGTTCCGGATCGTAGTCGGGCCCCAATTCGCCCTCGTAGTCCAAGGCGTGCTCGGCCTCGAACTCGTCGAGCGATTGCCCGGCGGGCCGGTAGTCCGGATAAGGAGGGTTCTCCGGATAGCTTTTGCTCACCGCTTGTTCTCACCATCATTGTCATGTACGCGTGGAATCTCGGTCTCGTCTTCCCCTGGACCTGCGCCGGGCGCCTGGACAGGGTCCGGCGCGGCCACGGGGGTGCCCACGTCCCGTCCTTGCGCACGCTGCATATCCAGGGCGTGCTGCAGGATCTCCACTGCAGCGACCTGGTCAACAACTTTACGGTGGTCACGGCTGCTCATGCCAGCGCCGTGCAGCGTGCGGTGGGCGCTGACGGTCGTCAGCCTCTCGTCGACCAGGCTGACGGCCGTGTCCAGTCCGGCCGCCGAGAGCGCGGCCGCGAGCCGTTCGGCATAGTCGCGGGCCATCCGGGTGGAGGCCGATTCCCCGCCACGCATGGTCCGGGGCAGCCCCACGAAGACCTGGACGGCGGAACGCTCCGCTGCTTCCTTCACCACCAGGCGAATGTCGCTGTCCTTCTTGGCGTCGCGCTTGAGCGTCCGGATCGGGGTCGCCAGGATGCCCGCCGGGTCCGAGCCGGCCAGGCCCACCCGGGCCTGGCCGACGTCGACCCCTAGCTTGCTGCCGGCGGGAGCGATTGCGCTGGACACGTTGTGCGCCTTAGCCCCGGTTGGCCACGGCCGCGACGATTGCGGCCAGCGCGTCGTCGATCTTCGAGGCGTCCTGGCCGCCGCCCTGGGCGACGTCATCCTTGCCGCCTCCGCCGCCGCCGAGTACCCCTGCGGCGGTCTTGACGAGTGCCCCGGCCTTCACTCCGGCCTGGCGGGCGGCTTCGTTGGTGGCCACGAGGACCAGCGGGCGGCCGTTCGCGACGGCGGTGAGCGCCACCGCGGCGGCGTCGCTGCCCAGGCGGGTCCGCAGGTCCAGCGCCAGCGACCGCAGGTCATCGGCACCGCCGAGCGAGCCGGCGTTGTGCGCCAGCAGCCGCACACCGGCCACGTCCCGGGCCTGGTCCACAAGCTTCCCGGCAGAGGCTGCGAGCTGCTCCTTGCGCAGCTTGTCCAGTTCCTTCTCGGCTGCCTTGAGCTTGGCCAGGGTGGCGGCGATGCGGTCCGGCAGCTGCGGGCCGGGCACCTTCAGCATCTCGGACAATTCGGTCACGAGCGCGCGTTCGGCGGCAAGGTGGCGGAACGCCTCCATGCCGACGAAGGCCTCGACGCGGCGGTTGCCCGACCCGACGGACTGTTCGCCGAGCAGGGTCAGGCTGCCGATCTCCGCGGTGCTGTCGACGTGCGTGCCGCCGCAGAGCTCGCGCGACCAGGCGCCGTCGATCTCCACCACGCGGACGGTATCCCCATAGGCTTCGCCGAACAATGCCGTGGCGCCCAGCGCCCTGGCCTCGGCCAGCGGCATGACCCTGGTGGTGACGCCGAAGTTGTTCCGGATCGCCAGGTTGGACACTTCCTCGATCTCCGACTTCGCGGCGGCGCTGATGCCCTCGCCCCAGGAGAAGTCGAACCGGAGGTAGCCGGCCTTATTGAAGGAGCCGCGCTGGAGCGCCTCCGGGCCCAGGATCTGGTGCAGGGCCGCGTGCACGATGTGCGTGCCGGTGTGGGCCTGCTCTCCCGCCTGGCGGCGCTGCTCGTCGACGGCGGCCAGCACCTTGGCATCGGACGAAATCTCGCCTTCGCGGACCACCGCCTTGTGCACGCTGAGGCCCTTGACCGGGCGCTGCACGTCCATGACCTCCACGACGAAGCCGTCGCCGGTGATCAGGCCGACGTCGGCGGCCTGGCCACCCGCCTCGGCGTAGAAGGGGGTCTCGTTCAGCACGAGTTCGATTTCGTCGCCCTGGCCCGCGTAGCCCACGGTAGCTCCGTCGCTGACGATGCCGCGGACGGTGGATTCGGTGGTCAGCTCGTCGTAGCCGGTGAAGACCGTCTCGCCGGCGGCGAGCATCTCCTTGAAGACCCGGACATCGGCGTGGCCGGACTTCTTGTTGCGCGAGTCCGCCTGCGCGCGCTGGCGCTGTTCGGCCATCAGGCTGCGGAAGCCCGCCTCATCGACCTGCAGGCCGGCTTCCTCCGCCATTTCCAGGGTGAGGTCGATCGGGAAGCCGTAGGTGTCGTGCAGGGTGAAGGCGTCTTCGCCGGACAGCGGCTTGCCCGCGGCCTTGGATTCCTTCACCGCTTCGTCCAGCCGGGCCGTACCGGAGGCAATGGTGCGCAGGAACGCCTTCTCCTCCGCGTAGGCAATCCGGCTGATGCGTTCGAAGTCCGACTCGACGACCGGGTAGGTGCCCTTCATCGCGTCGCGGGAGACGGGCAGCAGTTCGGGGAGGACAGCCTGCTCGACCCCGAGCAGCCGCATGGCCCGGACGGCGCGGCGGATCAGGCGCCGCAGCACGTAGCCGCGTCCCTCGTTGGACGGCGTCACGCCGTCGGAAATCAGCATGAGGGCGGAGCGGACATGGTCCGCGACCACGCGAAGGCGGACGTCGTCCGTGTGGTGGGGATCGTCGTCGGACTCGGCACTGGTGTATTCCTTGCCGGACAGCTCGGCCGCCTTGTCGAGCACGGGGCGGACCTGGTCCGTCTCGTACATGTTCTCCACACCCTGGAGGATCATGGCCAGGCGCTCCATGCCGAGCCCGGTGTCGATGTTCTTCTTCGGCAGTTCGCCGAGGATTTCGAAGTCCTCCTTGCCGATGCCCTCGCCGCGCTGGTACTGCATGAAGACCAGGTTCCAGATTTCGACGTAGCGCGTCTCGTCCGCGATGGGGCCGCCCTCGATACCGTACTCGGGGCCGCGGTCGTAGAAGATCTCCGAGCACGGACCGGCGGGGCCGGGCTGGCCGGTGGACCAGTAGTTGTCCTTCTTGCCGGACTTCTGGATGCGTTCGGCCGGCACGCCGACTTTGTCCCGCCAGATGGCCAGGGCCTCGTCATCCTCCTCGTAGACCGTCACCCAGAGACGGTCGGCCGGGAGGCCGTAGCCGCCTTCTTCGACCGGCGTGGTGAGCAGCTCCCAGGCGAAGGGAATGGCCTGCTCCTTGAAGTAGTCGCCGAAGGAGAAGTTGCCGCACATCTGGAAGAACGTGCCGTGCCGGACGGTCTTGCCGACTTCCTCGATGTCGGCGGTGCGGATGCACTTCTGGACACTCGTCGCGCGGTTGAACGGCGGCGTCTCTCGCGCCGTCAGGTAGGGAATGAACGGCACCATGCCGGCCACCGTGAAGAGCAGCGAGGGGTCGGGCGAGACCAGCGACGCCGAGGGCACGACGGCGTGTCCCTTTTTCTCGAAGAAGTCGAGCCAGCGGCGGACGATCTCATGGGACTTCATGGTGCCTAATTACCCTTCCGGTGGTACAAAATGCGGCGAGCGGAAAGCTGCCGGAGAAAAATCTAGCGCGTCCGGACGTCATCTGCGGAATCGATGCCGAGCGCAACGCGGAGGTCCGCTTCCCGCTCGGTCATGCCTTCCCGCAGCGCGTTCGCGAAATCCGCGATGCTGTCGGCCACGCCCGCCACGGCGCGGTTAAGGCCCTCGGGGCCAATGGCCTGCTTGGCCGAGTTGAGTTTGCGCATGGCCAGGACGCCGATCGCGATGCCGGCGCCCATCCAGATGAGCCGCTTCATAATGTGGTTCCTCCCTCAGCCGTCAGCGGCTGCGCCGGCCGCGGCCGGTGGACTTGGATCGGGCAGAGAAGGCGGTGCGCACACCGTAGGAGAACGCCGCGACCTTGATCAGCGGCGAGCCGATCGTCGCCGCGACCAGCGAGGAGAGTGCCGAAACGTTGGCGGTCGCGTCCGATACGTTGGACGAGATTCCGTCGACCTTCTTGAGCTGCTCGTTCGTGGTGTTGACCGTGGTGGTCACCTCATCGATCAGCGGGGTGGTCCCGTCGCTGATGGACCGGATAGTGGTGCGGAGCTCGTCGAAGACCTTCCCCAGCTTCAAGACCGGGACGGCCAGCAGGGCCACCAGCACGGCGAACACGCCCGCGGCGATCAGACCGGCAATATCTCCACCTGACATGGAACTCCTTTGCAGTTTTGTGCGCGTCCCGCCCGGCCGTTCACGGCACTGGATTCGGCTGGCGACGTCGGTGCTTTGCGTCTGAAGTGCATCCGCACCTCATATGTACCTTACCTACTGAACAGCCCGCGGCGCTTGCCACGGGCTGTTCAGTAGGGGTTCCGCTGCTGCGGTATCCAGTTGTCCGCAGCCGGTCCTCGTCAGACGGAGACCGGCTCCCGGCCGGGATTAGCGTGCGTAGTACTCGACGACCAGCTGCTCTTCGCAGGTGACCGGAACCTCGGCGCGCTTGGGGCGGCGGACCAGGCGGGCCTGGAGCTTCTCAAGCTGGACATCCAGGTAGGCCGGAACCGTCGGCAGAACGTCGCGGTGGGCGCCGGCTGCCGCAACCTGGAACGGCGGCATCTTCTCGGAGCGCTCGTGCACGTGCACCAGCTGGCCTTCGGCAACGCGGAAGGACGGACGGTCCACGCGCTTGCCATCAACCATGATGTGGCGGTGCACGACCAGCTGGCGGGCCTGGGCGATGGTGCGGGCGAAGCCGGCACGCAGGACCAGCGCGTCAAGACGCATTTCCAGCAGCTCGATCAGGTTTTCACCGGTCAGGCCGGCGGTGTTGCGGGCCTCTTCGAAGACACGGGTCATCTGTGCTTCGCGGATGCCGTACTGGGCACGCAGGCGCTGCTTTTCGCGCAGGCGGACGGCGTAGTCGCTGTCCTGCTTGCGGCGGGCACGACCATGCTGGCCGGGACCGTACGGGCGGCGCTCCATGTACTTCTCGGCCTTGGGGGTCAGGGCAATTCCCAGGGACCGCGAAATGCGGACCTTGCGGCGGGCTCGTGTGTTGTTAGCCACGATGTCCTTCCAATTCATGCGGTGAAGTGATCTGCTGGCCTCCACGATCGGAGAGCGTTGGTCACCGCTGCCTTCAGCTACAACCGCCCGGAGCGCACGTCCCACCCAGGCGAAAATCCATTCCGGGAACGACGGCGCAGAAAGCGGCTTGCCAGTCAGCGAACAATCCTAGCATCAAATGGCGGCGGCCCGGAGCGCCAGAGTGTTGCGCCGGTTGCAGACCGTGGATGGACGCAGGCTACCGCTGTTCCCTGGGTGGCGCGGGAGGAATAATGTCGGGGCTTCGAACCAGCGAACCGATCAGGACGGACGGGCGGCCCCGGAAGTGAAGGCCCGCGACGACCGCCACAGCGGCAACCCCCAGGATGCCGCACATCATGTCCGTCACGGTGTCCACCAGGCCCGCATTCTGGGCACGGGTTCCCAGGAAATGGTCGCTGGTGAATTCGGCGATTTCCCACATTGCCGCGATGAACCCTCCGGCCAGCACCACCCCCGCCACCATCAGGAACGGGGGAAGGGCAAGCTGCGTCCGTCGGCATGCGACTCCAAGCGCGAACACTGTGGCCCAACCGACCAAAGCGCCTGAAAACGCGTGCACAGGCTTGTCCCACAAAGTCCAGAAAGCGTAGAGCCGCATCTGGGTGCCAACGAACGGCCCCGCAAGCAGGAACACGAAATAGCAGCCGTGCAGCCAGGTCGGGCACCGGCTATTGAACGCCAGTTCCACCGCGGAAGGAATCAGTGCCGCCGCGATCAGCATGGCCGGGACGGCCGAGTCGCTCCAGGCCTGCGCCAGGCCGGCGGCCGCCAGGACACCAAGAAAAAACACCTCCACCACAACAAGCATCCTCGTTGCGGGGGCATCCAGGACCGATCGGAGGACCGAACGGAAGGGCAGAGCCGGCACGGCGGCGTGACCCCCCACAGCGGACGGGTTGCCGTTCACGGGCATGTGGACCGCCGCATGTTCCGGGTTCCCGCCGGCCTGGCCGCGGGTTCCGGCAGTTTCGGCGGGCTCTTCCTGCGGAACGGGATCGGAGTGCATGGCATTCTCCCCCAATCGGACGCGGCCGCCGTTCGCGTTAGGCCCGGCCCTGCGGACCTGCCCCTAGAGCCACCCCGCCACCCCGCGGCGGTGCGGCACCCGGACGGACCGGCAGCAGTCACAAAACCGAACCGGCCTTGTCCGTCACACCTTGAGTGTAACGATGGCCACACGCGGGAGGAATGATATGCGTCATCGTTTTCCGACACGGGCTTCTGCATGGCCCCGCCACTACGCTGGAGGAATGCGAGCCATACTCCAGCGGGTCAGCCGCGCCAGCGTCAGCGTCGAGGGAAAGATTGTCGGAGCCATCGACGAACCCGGCCTGCTGGTGCTGGCCGGTGCCACCCACACCGACAGCGAGGCCGAGGCGGCATTGCTTGCGCAGAAGATCTGGAACCTGCGCATCCTGGAGGGCGAAAAATCCTGCTCCGACGTCTCGGCCCCGCTGTTGGTGGTCAGTCAATTCACCCTCTACGCCGACACCCGGCGCGGCCGGCGCCCGTCCTGGTCTGCTGCCGCACCGGGCGAAACCAGCGAGCCGCTCATCGACAGCCTCGTGACCGGGCTCCGGGACCTCGGCGCGCGCGTGGAGACCGGCATCTTCGGCGCGATGATGGAGGTTGAGCTGGTGAACTCCGGCCCGTTCACGATCAGCCTGGACACCGAGGACTTCGCGAAGCCACGCCGGGGCTGACCGGAAACCCCGCCGGCAGCGGCAAGCTGCCCGTTCCACCGCCCTTCGGCGGAGGCGGGGTCGGAGCGTCCCGGCCTGCGGCAGCCTATTTTCCGCGGATGATCTTGCGCAGGCGGTCCAGCCGCGCCGAGATCTCGCGTTCCGCCCCGTTGCCGTTCGGCTGGTAGTAGTCGCGGCCGACGAGGTCGTCCGGCGGATACTGCTGCCGCGCGATGGCGTGCGGCTCATCGTGCGAGTAGACGTACCCCTTGCCGTGGCCCAGCTGCTTGGCTCCGGGATAGTGGGAATCGCGCAGGTGCGTCGGGACCCCCTGGCCCCGGCCGGCCCGTACGTCCGCGACCGCCGCGTTGATGCCGTTGTAGGCAGCGTTGGATTTCGGCGCGGTGGCGATGTGGACCACGGCCTCGGCGAGCACGAGCCGCCCCTCCGGCATCCCGATCAGCTGCACCGCCTGGGCCGCAGCCACGGCGGTCTGCAGCGCCGTCGGATCCGCCATGCCTACGTCCTCCGCCGCAGAGATGATGATCCGGCGCGCCACGAACCGGGGGTCCTCCCCCGCCTCCAGCATCCGCGCCAGATAGTGCAGGGAGGCATCGACGTCGGAGCCGCGCATGGATTTGATGAAGGCGCTGGTGACGTCGTAGTGCTGGTCGCCCGCCCGGTCGTAGCGGAGCGCGGCGCGGTCGACCGCCTGCTCGGCGTGCTCCAGCTCCACTAGGACCGGACCGGCGGTATCCGGCGAGCCGGCCTCGCTCCATGCGACGCCGGCGGCCGCCTCCAGCGCGGTCAGTCCGCGGCGGGCGTCCCCGGCGGCCAGGCGGACCAGATGCTCCAGAGCCTCGGGCGCCAGCTCCACGGTACCCGCCAGCCCGCGTTCGTCCTCGACCGCGCGCAGCAGCAGAGCCTCGATGTCCCCGGCGGTCAGCGGCTTCAGCGTCAGCAGCAGGGATCGCGAAAGCAACGGAGAAACCACCGAAAAGGACGGGTTCTCGGTGGTGGCGGCGATCAGGACCACCCAGCGGTTTTCCACCCCGGGCAGCAGCGCGTCCTGCTGGGCCTTGTTGAAGCGGTGGATCTCGTCCAGGAACAGCACCGTGGTGGTCGAGTGGAGGTCGCGGGCGGTCAGCGCGTCGTCCATGACGCGCCGGACGTCCTTGACGCCGGCCGTGATCGCCGAGAGCTCCACGAACTTCCGTCCGGGGCCCCGGGCGATGACGTGGGCCAGCGTCGTCTTGCCTGTTCCGGGCGGTCCCCACAGCATGACGGATGACGGACCGGCGGGCCCCCCGGCGCTGCCCCCGGCAGCCAGCATCCGCAGCGGCGAACCCGGCTGCAGGAGATGCTGCTGGCCCACCACCTCGTCCAGGCTGCGCGGCCGCATCCGGACCGCCAGCGGACTCCGGGGCCGCCCGGATCCGGCACCACCGTCCGCGAAGTCGCCGGCACCGCCGTCGTACTCATCCTCATCGCCCGCGGCGGCACTGAACAAATCACTCACCCCTCAAGGCTATTACGTTGGCGCGCCTCCGCCGGGACGCTGCTCCACGCGGACGGCGCTCCGGGACGCTGAAAGGGAGGCAAGCCAATTGGCTTGCCTCCCTTTCCTGTGCGTTCCGGTGCGCCGGGACGGCTTAGTTCGCTGCCTTGCCCTCCGCTGCCTTGCCTTCAGCAGTCTTGCCTTCAGCGGCCTTCGGCTCCTTGGGCTGCGGCTTGAAGTCCACGCCGGCTTCCTTGCGCTGCTGCGCCGTGATGGGCGCCGGTGCAGCGGTCAGCGGGTCGAAGCCGCCGCCGGTCTTCGGGAATGCGATCACTTCGCGGATGGATTCCTCGCCGGCGAGCAGCGCGACCACGCGGTCCCAGCCGAAGGCAATGCCGCCGTGCGGCGGTGCGCCGTACTTGAAGCCCTCGAGCAGGAAGCCGAACTTCGTCTGTGCCGACTCCTTGTCCAGCCCCATGACCTTGAAGACCCGCTCCTGAACATCCCGCTGGTGGATACGGATGGAGCCGCCGCCGATCTCGTTGCCGTTGCAGACGATGTCGTACGCGAAGGAGAGCGCGGACTCGGGATCCTTGTCGAAGCTGTCCATGAACTCGGGCCTCGGCGACGTGAAGGCGTGGTGCACGGCGGTCCACTTGCCGCCGCCCACGGCCACGTCCCCGGAGGCCACCGCGGCCTCGGCCGGCTCGAACATAGGGGCGTCGACGACCCACAGGAACGACCAGTCGCCGTCCTTGATCAGGCCAGTGCGGTGTCCGATCTCCACACGTGCCGCGCCGAGCAGCGCACGCGACGGCGCACGCTCGCCGGCGGCGAAGAAGACGCAGTCGCCGGGCTTCGCGCCAACGGTGCCGGCCAGGTTTTCGCGCTCGAAGTCGGTGAGGTTCTTGGCCACCGGGCCGGTCAGCTCGCCGGACTCCTGGACCAGCACGTACGCCAGCCCCTTCGCGCCGCGCTGCTTGGCCCACTCCTGCCAGGCATCCAGCGTCCGGCGCGCCTGCGATGCGCCGCCGGGCATCACGACGGCGCCGACGTACGGAGCCTGGAACACGCGGAAGGTGGTGTCCTTGAAGAATTCCGTCAGCTCGGTCAGCTCCAGGCCGAAGCGCAGGTCAGGCTTGTCCGTGCCGTACTTGTCCATCGCCTCGGCATAGGTCATCCGCCGGATCGGGGTGGGGATTTCGACGTCGATCAGCCGCCACAGCGCCTGCACGATCCGCTCGCCCAGGCCGATGATGTCGTCCTGCTCCACGAAGCTGGCCTCGATGTCCAGCTGGGTGAATTCCGGCTGCCGGTCGGCACGGAAATCCTCGTCCCGGTAGCAGCGCGCGATCTGGTAGTACTTCTCGAAGCCGCCGACTTGCAGCAGCTGCTTGAAGAGCTGCGGCGACTGCGGCAGCGCGTACCAGGAGCCGGGGGCCAGGCGGGCCGGGACCAGGAAGTCGCGGGCGCCTTCCGGGGTGGAACGGGTCAGGGTCGGCGTCTCGATCTCGACGAAGCCGTCCTCGTGCAGCAGCTGCCGCGCGACGCGGTTGGCTTCGGAGCGCAGCCGCAGGGCCGCGGCGGGGCCGGGGCGGCGCAGGTCGAGGTAGCGGTGCTTCAGGCGGGCTTCCTCGCCCACCTCCACGTGCTCGTCGATCTGGAACGGCAGCGGCTCGGAGGAGCTGAGTACGACGACGTCCTCGGCGATCACTTCGATCTCACCGGTGGCGAGGGCCGGGTTTTCGTTGCCCTCGGGGCGCTTCTCCACGGTGCCCTTGATCTGCAGCACGTATTCGTTGCGCAGGCCGTGGAAGACGTCCTCTTCCCGGACCACGACCTGGGCGACGCCGGAGGCATCGCGAAGGTCGAGGAATGCCACACCGCCGTGGTCGCGCCGCCGGGCCACCCAACCGGCGAGGGTGACGGTCTGTCCGATGTGCTCGGCCCTCAACGAGCCGAGTTCATGTGTGCGCAGCACAGCATTCCTTTCAGTTGCCTCACTTCCTGGGCGGCTGCGGGACTCCGCGCCGGCGGCAAGTGATTAGAGTAGTTCTCGAGATGAGTCGTGAACGAGTTTACCGTCGATCGGCCCGCTGTCCGGACAGCAGCCGGACCAGCCTCGGGGCAGCAGCACCGGCCGGGCACGATCCGGAAGTATCGATGGGCGGAAGAATCCTGTGAGCAGTGAATCGGCATTGGAACGCAGACTCGGCGGCTTCGACGCCACCACGGTGGGCGTGGGCTCCATGGTGGGCGCCGGCGTCTTCGTGGTCTTTTCCCCCGCCGCCGGCGCGGCCGGCAGCTGGCTGCTGCTGTCCCTGGCGGTCGCCGCCATCGTCGCCTACTGCAATGCCATGGCGTCCGCGCAGCTGGCCGCCATCCACCCCACCAGCGGCGGCACCTACATCTACGGGCGCCGCCAGCTGGGCGAATGGCCCGGCTTCCTGGCCGGCTGGGGGTACATCACGGGCAAGACGTCCTCGTGCGCGGCCATGGCGCTGGCCTTCGGCCTCTACGCCTTTCCGGCCTATGCCACGGCGGCCGCGGTAGCCGCCGTCGTGCTCCTGACGGGAATCAACCTGATGGGCATCACGCGCACGGCCTGGATGACGCGCTGGTTCGTCTCCATCGTGGTGGCGGTCCTGGTGTTCCTCGTGGTGGTCGCCTTCGATGCCGCGCCCATCGGAGGGACGACGGCGGCCGTCGAGACGAGTCCCTACGGCGTGCTCCAGGCGGCGGGACTGTTCTTCTTCGCGTTCGCCGGCTATGCCCGGATCGCCACCATGGGCGAGGAGGTCCGGGACCCGGCCAAGCTGATCCCGCGCGCCATCATGGGCGCCCTCGCCTTCACCCTGGTGCTGTACGTCGCCCTGGGCCTGGCGCTGCTGGACTTCATGGGCGCGGGCCTGCTCGCCGCGACCCCGGCCCCGCTCCTGGCGGTGGGTGAAGCCGTCGGCGGCGGGGTCGGCACTGCCGCCGTCACTATTGCCGCCACGCTGGGCAGCCTCGGCGCCCTGCTGGCCCTGATCGCCGGCGTCAGCCGCACGATGTTCGCGATGGCGCGCGAGGGGGACCTGCCGCGGGGCCTGGCCACGGTCTGGCAGCGGTTCAAGGTTCCGTACCTCGCGGACCTGACCGTCGCCGTCGTCGTGATCTTCCTGCTCCTGACGCAGGACGTGCTCGCCGTGGTCGGCTTCTCCAGCTTCGGCGTGCTGATCTACTACGCCGTCACGAATGCCTCCGCCCTGACGCTCGAGAACCGGCCCTGGTACGCGCCGAAGGCGCTGAACATCCTCGGCCTGGCCGGCTGCCTGCTGCTGGCCTTCACGCTGCCGCTGGCCTCGGTATTGACGATGGCGGCCGTGCTCGCCGTGGGGCTGCTCGGACGGGCGGTGCTCAAGCCGGGCGGCCGTGCCCGGAACCACTCCTGAGCCCCGCCCGCAGAGCGGCCGGGGCCGGCCCCGCCGGCGTCAGTCCCGCGGGCCCGCGGCGACGATCTGCGGCTGCAGGTCCTCGGCCGGCGGCGTCCACAGCGCCGGGTCGGCAGGCACCTGCTCGCCGGAGCGGATGTCCTTGACCTCGTGGACCACTGCGCCGCCGTCGTCCGTGGTGAACCAGACGAACGGGATGCCGCGCCGGTCCGCGTACTTGATCTGCTTGCCGAACTTCTCCGCCTTGGCCGCCACTTCCACGCTGATGCCCCGGCTGCGCAGCTGGGCGGCGACGTCCTGGGCCTGCGACCAGCTGTCGTCATTGGCCAGGGTGACCAGCACCGCCGTCGGCACCTGGCGGGAGGCTGTGGCGAAGTCCTGGGCCAGGATCCGCATCACGAGGCGGGTGACACCGATGGACAGGCCGACGCCGGGGAATTTCCGGTTCCCCTTGGAGGCGAGGGCGTCGTAGCGGCCGCCGGAGCAGATGGAGCCAAGCTGCTCGTGGCCGACCAGGACGGTCTCGTAGACGGTGCCGGTGTAGTAGTCCAGGCCGCGGGCGATGCTCAGGTCCGCCAGCACCCGTCCGGGGGCCCGGCGCGATGCCTCGGCGATGACCTGCTCGAGCTCGTCCAGGCCGGTGTCCAGCAGTTCGTTGCTGACGCCCAGGGCGCGGACCTGCTCCACGAACGAGGTGTCCTCCGTCCGGATGGAGGCCAGCTTGAGGGCTGCCTCGGCCTGTTCCAAGGTGGCGCCCAGCTCCTCCTGCAGCAGGGCGGAGACCTTCTCGGGGCCGATCTTTTCCAGCTTGTCGATGCTGCGCAGCACACCGGCCGTGTCGTCGAGGCCGATCCCGCGGTAGAAGCCCTCGGCCAGCTTGCGGTTGTTGACCCGCAGCCGGAAATCCGGGATGGGCAGGGCACCCAGCGCTTCGACGATGACCAGCGCCAGTTCAACGTCGTAACGGAAAGGCAGCTCGCCGTCGCCGACGACATCGATGTCCGCCTGGGTGAACTCGCGGGCACGGCCCTCCTGCGGCCGCTCCCCGCGCCACACCTTCTGGATCTGGTAGCGGCGGAAGGGGAAGGCCAGGTGGCCGGCGTTTTCCACCACGTAGCGCGCGAACGGCACGGTCAGGTCGAAGTGCAGCGCGAGCTTGTCCTGGTCCGGGGCACCCGGATCTTCATCGGCCTGCAGCCGATGCAGCCCGTAGACCTCCTTGTCGATCTCGCCTTTGCGCAGCAGCTGGCCGATGGTCTCCACAGCCCGGGTTTCAATGGACGAGAAACCGTGCAGCTCGAAGGTGCGCCGCAGGCTGTCCAGCACATGCAGCTCCACGAGCCTCTCCTGCGGAAGCCATTCCGGAAAACCTGACAGGGAGGCTTTGCGTGCCATGCGTGGATATCTCCTGGTTGCTCGTGGGAAGGCCGCCGACGCGCCATGGTTGGTCGGCCGTGCCGTTCGATGAATGCCTAAACTGGCTGCCGGACTATTTTACGGCACCGGCGCGCGGCCCCGACCAGGCCGAGCGCACGCCGGGAGGAGGAGCACGGTGGCTGCCAGACGCGAGAACCGCGACATGAGGCGCAGGGTCGCCCGGATGGAGGCCAAGCGCGCCCTGCGGCAGGACCAGCTGCGGCGGCGCAAGCGGGACAACGTCATCGGCGCGTCCGCCATCGCGGTGGCCGTGGTTGCCGGCGTCCTGGTCCAGCTGACCGTGTTCAACAGCAACCCGACGCCTTCCGAGGTTGAAAAGGTGCGCAGCGGCATCGAAGAGAGCATCCCCTCGGGCCAGGCCTCCCCGCGGGCGACGAACGCAGCCCACATCCCCTCCCCCGACCTCGCCGGCGGGCGGGTGCTCTCCGGCACGCTCTCCACGAACCAGGGCGACATCACCGTGGAGCTGGACGGCAAGGCGGCCCCGCAGGCGGTCTCCGTCTTCAAGTCCCTGGCCGATGACGGGTTCTTCAAGGGCAAGAACTGCCACCGGCTGACCACGGCCCCGAGCATGGGGGTGCTGCAGTGCGGCTCGGTCGACGGCAAGGGCGGCGGGGATCCCGAATTCCAGTGGGGGCCGGTGGAGAATTCCCCGGCGGACGGCTCGTACCCGGCCGGCACCATCGCCGTCGCGCGCGGACAAAGCCCCTTCAGCAACGGGACGCAGTTCTTTATTGCCTACAAGGACAGCACTATCCCGCAGGATACCGGCGGCTACACCATTATGGGTAAGGTATCCGGAGGGCTCGACGTAGTCCGAAGGATCGCAGAAGGTGGTGTCACGGAAACCGGCAGTCAGGACGGAACGCCTAAGATGGCCGTAACGATCGACGCATTGACCTTGGATTGACCCTGCGAAGTACCGGTGCGGCCGTGCGGGCCCACCACCGAACCAATGAAAGAGTTTTAGCGGTGACAGATAGTCAGAAATCCGACGACACGGCCCGGACCCCCGCAACCGAAGCCGAGGGCCGCCCGACGCCGGGCAGCATCAAGCCTTCGATGATGGCCCGGCCGACCCCTTCCGCGCTGGCCACGAAGTCCGCGCCGTCCGGCTCGCCCGCACCCGTTGCGCCGGCTCCAGCCGTCCACTCCACTCCCCTCTCCGAGGCCGCGAAATGGGGCCGCGTTGCCGAGGACGGCCATGTGTTCCTCATCCTCGACGGCGAGGAGCACCCGGTAGGACAGTATCCGGACGCATCGGCCGAGGAAGCGCTGGCGTACTTCGTGCGCAAGTACGACGACGTAGCGGCGCAGACCGCGCTGTTGGAGCAGCGCGTGGAGGCAAAGGCTCCGTCGACGGACATGCACAAGACCCTCGAACACCTGCGGGCCCAGGTGGCCGAGCGGCACATGGTCGGCGATGTACCCGCCCTGGAAGCCCGCCTGAACAGCCTGGATGAAGCCATCACCGGCCTGCAGCGCGCGGAGAAGGAGGCCCACGAGGCCCAGCGCTCCGCTGAGCTGGCCGCCCGGGAGGCCATCGTGGCCGAGGCCGAAGCCATCGCGGCCAAGGACCCGGCGTCGGTGCAGTGGAAGACCAGCAGCGCCCGAATGAACGAGCTCTTCGAGAACTGGAAGGCCGCGCAGAAGAACGGGGTCCGCCTGGGCCGCTCCACCGAAGACTCGCTCTGGAAGCGGTTCCGCTCCGCCCGCACGGTCTTCGACCGGCACCGCCGCGCCTACTTCAGCCAGCTGGACAGCGACAACGCCGCGGCCAAGGCTGCGAAGGAAGACCTCATTGCCCAGGCAGAGGCGCTCTCCGACTCCACCGACTGGGGTGCAACGGCCGGCGAATACCGGCGGCTGATGGACCAGTGGAAGGCTTCGAAGCGCGCAAGCCGCAAGGACGACGACGCCCTGTGGGCCCGCTTCCGGGCGGCGCAGGACAAGTTCTTCGCCGCGCGCCAGGAGGCCAACCAGGCCATCGACAAGGAGTACGAGGGCAACCTCGCCGCGAAGGAAGCGCTGGTCGCGGAGGCACAGGCCCTGCTGCCCATCGAGGACCTCGCCGCGGCGCGCAAGGGGCTTCAGTCCATCCGCGACCGCTGGGAGGAAATCGGCAAGGTTCCGCGCGGCGACATGCACCGTATCGAGGGCGGCCTGCGCAAGGTCGAGGACGCGCTCAAGGCGGCAGAGGACGAGCAGTGGCGGCGGAGCAATCCGGAGACCAAGGCCCGGACCAACAGCGCCCTGAGCCAGCTTGAATCGGCGATCGCCGGCCTGGAGGAAGACCTGGCCAAGGCGGAAGCTGACGGGAACCAGCGGAAGATCGAGGAGGCTCGGGAAGCGCTGGATGCGCGCAAGCAGTGGCTTGACACGCTGCAGAAGTCGGCCCAGGACTTCTCCTAACGCACCGCACCTACACACGCCCAGGGGGCGGAACCTGATGTCCACACATCGGTTCCGCCCCCTGATCAGTTTCCGCCCGGTTTGGCAGACTTACCGTATGCCTTCTTCACGGTTGTCGCCTGCAGCTTCCCCGGCCAGTGCCGCCGGACCTCCACCGGGCCCGCGGCTCCTGCTGCCGGGGAGCCCCTTCAGCGGCAACGAACTCCGCGCGATGGAACTGGACGGCCTCCTGGTCAATGTCCTCGAGACCGGCTATATCGGCTCGACGGAGCCCATTACCCCTGCCCACCGCGCCCTGGCGGCGGCGGCCGTGCTGCCGGCGGGGTTCCGGAGGAAGGTCGTGCTGGGCCGGCTGACGGCGGCGTGGGTCTACGGCTGCGCGCCTCCGGAGCCCAAAGTGACCGTCCTGCTGGACCACCGGTACCGCGCCACGTCGCAGGGACGCTGCCGTGCCGTGCGCATCCACGAGGTGGCGCTGGGGCCCGCTGACACCGTTGGCATGGCCGGGGTGCCGCTCACGTCCCCGCTCCGCACGGCCCTGGACATAGCCGTGCATGCGCCGGACGAGGATGCAGTTCCCGCCCTGCTGGCGCTGTCCTCGGTGCCCACGCTGAAGTGCCCGCTGGGCTACATCCGCCAGACCCTGCAGCTGCGTCCGCGCATGCCGGGAAAGGCGAAGGCGCTGGAACGGGTCAACAGCGCACTGGCGCAGCGCGGAGCCGAGGAACCGCCCTAGATCCTTCGCCGGGAATCCGTGGTCCGGTAGACGTCGAAGACCCCGTCGATCCGCCGCACCGCGCTGAGCACGTGGCTCAGGTACTTCGGATCACCCATCTCGAAGGAGAACCGGGACACCGCGAGCCGGTCGCTCGAGGTATGCACCGTCGCGGAGAGGATGTTCACATGGTTCTCGGCGAGGACCCGGGTCACGTCCGAGAGCAGGCTCTTGCGGTCGAGCGCCTCGACCTGGATCTCCACCAGGAAGACGCTGGCCTTGGTCGGCGCCCACTCCACCTCGACCATCCGCCCGGGCTGCTCCCGGAGGTCTTCGACGTTGCGGCAGTCGGAGCGGTGCACCGAAACCCCGGAGCCGCGGGTCACGAAGCCGATGATCGGGTCCGGCGGGACCGGCGTGCAGCAGCGGGCCAGTTTGACCCAGACGTCTCCGACACCGACGACGGTGACGCCGGAATCCGAGGTTTTCGGCCGCTTGGGGGCAACGGAGATGGGCGCTTCCATCTCTTCGGCTGCCTCCTGGCCACCCAGCAGCGCGACCAGGTGCTCGATGACGTTCTGCGCCGAGCTGTGGCCGTCGCCGACCGCGGCATACAGCGCGGAAATGTCCTGATGGTGCATCTCCTGGGCAACGGCCAGCAGCGCGTCGTGCGTCATCATCCGCTGGAGGGGCAGGTTCTGCTTGCGCATCGCGCGGGTGAGCAGGTCCTTGCCCTTCTCGATGGCCTCTTCCCGGCGTTCCTTCGTGAACCATTGCCGGATCTTGTTGCGTGCCCGCGGGCTCTTGACGAAACCCTGCCAGTCCTGGCTTGGGCCGGCGCCCTCAGCCTTCGAGGTGAAGATCTCCACCCAGTCGCCGTGATTGAGTTCGCTGTTCAGCGGGACCAGCTTGCCGTTGACCCGGGCACCGATCGTGCGGTGCCCCACCTCGGTATGGACGGCGTAGGCAAAGTCCACCGGCGTGGATCCGGCCGGCAGGGCCATCACCTCGCCCTTCGGGGTGAAGACGAAAACCTCGCGCGCGTTGATCTCGAACCGCAGCGAATCCAGGAACTCTGCCGGATCGGACGTCTCCTGCTGCCAGTCCACGAGGCTGCGGAGCCAGCCCATGTCACCGCCGTCCGCGGCAGTACCGGACTTCGCGGCGTCCTTGTACTTCCAATGCGCCGCGACGCCGTACTCGGCCCGCCGGTGCATCTCGTAGGTGCGGATCTGGATCTCCACCGGCTTGCCGCCCGGGCCGATCACCGTGGTGTGGAGCGACTGGTACATGTTGAACTTGGGCATCGCGATGTAGTCCTTGAACCGCCCGGGCAGGGGGTTCCACCGCGCATGCAGGGCGCCGAGCGCGGCGTAGCAATCCCGAACGCTGTCCACCAGGACCCTGATGCCCATCAGGTCGTGGATGTCGTCGAAATCCTTGCCGCGGACGATCATCTTTTGGTAGATCGAGTAGTAGTGTTTCGGGCGGCCCGTGATGGTGGCCTTGATCTTGACGCCGCGCAGATCATCACCGATCTTGGTGCGCAGCATCGTCAGGTACTTCTCGCGCTCCGGCGTCCTGTCCCCCACCATGCGCACGATTTCCTCGTACACCTTTGGGTGCAGCGCGGCGAAGGAAAGGTCTTCCAGCTCCCACTTGATCGTGTTCATGCCCAGCCGGTGGGCGAGCGGGGCGAAGATTTCCAGCGTTTCGCGCGCCTTCTTCGCCGAGGACTCCGGCGACACGAAGCGCCAGGTCCGCGCGTTGTGCAGCCGGTCGGCCAGCTTGATCACCAGGACGCGGATGTCCTTGGCCATCGCGACTACCATCTTGCGCACGGTCTCCGACTGCGCGGCGTCGCCGAACTGCACCTTGTCCAGCTTGGTGACGCCGTCCACGAGCATGGCCACTTCGGAACCGAACTCGCTGCGCAGTTGGTCCAAGGTGTAGTCGGTGTCCTCGACCGTATCGTGCAGCAGCGCCGCGGCGAGCGTGGTGCCGGTCATGCCGAGCTCCGCCAGGATCGTCGCCACCGCGACAGGGTGCGTAATGTACGGATCCCCGCTCTTGCGCTTCTGCCCGCGGTGGCTGCGCTCTGCCACAACGAAGGCCCGGTGGATCAGGTCGAAGTCTTCACGCGGGTTGTTGGCCCGAACGGTGCGCAGCAGGGGCTCGAGGATCGGCGAGTATCCGGGCGACCCCCGTCCGGTCAGCCTTGCCAGCCGCGACATGGTCCGCTCCCGCCGCCCGGGAAAGGCGGGACGGGGCGGTGCTTCCTGGGCCGCAGGCGCCTGGGCCTCGGTAGGCACGGCAACAGGTCCGGGTCCGGGCTTGGCAACGGCACCCGGTGCCCGATTCGATGCGCCACCGTTATCTACCAAGTGCCAAACCTTCCTGCCGTGGGCCGCCTCACGCAGCGTGTATAGGACCGATCAGGCCGCCTCTCCCCGGGGTGGCCGAATGCTCCATCGTTCTAGTGTATGCCCGAAGGCAGAGGCCGGACACGGGCGCCGCCCGCGTCGGCCGGCGCCCGTCCATGCTCTAGGCCGTGGCAGACTCCCCGGCCGTCTCGCGGGCCTTGGCTTCCTGCTCCCTGCGGAGCCGGACCTTCTTGGCCTGCTGGACCAGGGCCGGCTCGTTCGTCCGCAGCCGGGCGTACAGCGGAGCGGCGATGAACACCGTGGTGGCCGTTCCGATGATGATGCCGATGAAGAGCGAAAGCGACAGGTCCTTCAGCGTTCCTGCGCCCAGCAGCAGCGCGCCGATGAAGAGGATGGAAGCGACGGGCAGGACCCCGACCACAGAGGTGTTGATGGAGCGGACCAAGGTCTGGTTGATCGCCAGATTGACCTCCTCATCGAAGGTGCGCCGGGTCGAAGTTGCGATGTCGGCGGTATTTTCGCGGACTTTATCGAAGACGACCACGGTGTCGTAGAGCGAGTAGCTCAGCACGGTGAGGAAACCGATGATGGCCGAAGGCGTGACCTCGAAACCGATGAGCGAGTACAGCCCTGCCGTCACGATCATGACGACGCCCATGCCGGCCAGCGCCGCGGCCGACATTTTCCAGGTGCGGAAGTAGATGGCCATCAGCACCGCGGCCAGGGCGACGAAGACGACGAGCCCCCATAGTGCCTGGCGCGTCACGTCGGCGCCCCACGTCGGGCCGACGAAGTTGGACGTCACCTGGTCCGCCTTGACGCCGTAGGCCTTGATCAACCCGTCGCGGACCGCCAGGGTCTGGTCATCGGAGAGCTGCTCCGTCTGGATCCGGACCGTGTTTGGCGCAATGTTGGTGACTTCCGGATCCAGCGCGGGCTCCACCGCGGTGACGGCGTCCTTCCCGAGACTCAGGTCCGTGTTTTGGGTCTGCGAGACAGTGAACTCTGATCCGCCGCGGAAGTCGATCCCGAGGTTGAAGCCGCCCTTGGCCACCGGAATGATGATGGAGAGCAGCACTGCCGCCCCGGCGATGATGAACCACAGCTTGTACTTCTGGACGAAGGGGTAGGACCGCTTGCCCGAGTAGAGCTCGTTGCCGAACGTTGCGAAGTTAGGCATCAGTTGCTCTCCTTATCCGTGCTGCGCCCGGAGACCGCGGCGGCACGCTCTTTCTCTGCGGCGGCCCGCCGCTCGGCAATGGTCTGGCGCCGCTGCGCTTCCGCCGCCGCACCGGCGGTTTTGCCCCGCGGTTTCGGCGTGCCCTCGCCCGGCTGGCGGATGCGTCCCGCGCCGCGGTACAGCGGCACCACGCCCAGGCGCTTCGGGTCCAGCCCGGAGAAGCGGTGGCCTTCGCCGAAGAACTTCGTGCGGGCCAGCAGCATCATCACCGGGTGGGTGAACAGGAAAACCACCACGAGGTCGGCGATGGCCGTCAGGCCCAGGGTGAACGCAAAACCACGGACGTTTCCAACCGCCACGAAGTACAGGACGACGGCGGCCAGCAGGTTGACTGCTTTCGAGGCCAGCACCGTGCGCTTGGCCCTCTTCCAGCCGTTGTCGACGGCGGACACCAGCCCGCGGCCGTCGCGCAGTTCGTCGCGGATCCTCTCGAAGTAGACGATGAACGAGTCCGCCGTCTGGCCGATGGCCACAATCAGACCGGCCACGCCGGCCAGCGACAGGCGGTAGTTCTCCGTCCAGCCCAGCAACGCGATGGCCAGATAGGTCAGGATTCCGGCCACCACCAGGGAAGCAATGGTCACGAATCCGAGCATCCGGTATTGGAAGAACGAGTAGATGGCGACCAGGAGCAAGCCGATCAGGCCTGCAATGACGCCCATGCGCAACTGTTCGGAGCCGAGGGTTGCCGAGATCTGGGTCTCGCTCTGAATATCGAAGCTGATCGGCAGTGCGCCGTACTTCAGCTGCTCGGACAGCGCCCGTGCCGATTCTTCCGTGAAGTTGCCGGTAATCTGAGGGCGGCCGTCGGGAATCACGGCGTTCGTGGTCGGTGCCGAAATGACCGTGCCGTCCAGGACGATGGCGAACTGGTTCTGTGCGCCGGTCAGGCCGAAGAGCCGTTCGGTGACGGACTTGAAGGTCTGCGTCCCCTCGCCATTGAACTCGATGTTGACGGCCCACTGGTTCAGCGACTGGCCCTGGTTGCCCCGGACCTGTCCGAAGCTGGCGTCCTGGATATCGGTGCCGGGCACCTCGACCGGGCCAAGGATGTACTTCTGGCCGGTGTCCGGTTCACACGCGATCATCGGCTTCTTGGGATCCGAGGGCTCCTCGCTCGCCGCGGCGATCGTCGCCGGGTCGGTGCAGTCGCGCGCTTCCATCTCCTGGTACAGCTCGGGAGTAATCCAGTTCAGGTCGCTCGCGTTAGCCGGCTTGCCGCTCGGCTTGGGCAACTCGGCTTCGGGAGTACGGCTTTCCTTCGGCACCGCCGCTCCGGAGGCAGCGGCCAGCACCGGGCGGAACTCCATCGCGGCGGATGCCTGGATGAGGTCGCGGGTCTTCTCGTCCGGCACGCCGGGGAGGCTGACAATGACGTTGCGCCCGGACTGGGTGCTGATTTCGGCTTCGGCCACGCCGGAGCCGTCCACGCGCTGCCGGATGATTTCGACTGCCTGGTCCAGCTGCTCGCTCGTGATCTGGCTGCCCCCGCCCTGAACCTTCGGGGCGAGGATCATTTGGGTGCCGCCTTCGAGGTCCAGCGCCAGCTTGGGCGCCCAGCTGGCCTGGTTCGAAAGAACGCCGCCGCCCAGGGCAGCGGTCAGGACGGCAATAAGGACGCCGAGCCAGATCAGGGTCCTCTTGGCGGCAGAATTGCGGCCGGAACGTGCCATGAATGGTCTTTCTCTCGACGGCTGCCGGCGCAGGAATTCCCGCATGACAAATGGGCGGGGCTGCCCCCACCCACTGGTCCGGCCGGTGGAACCGCGTGCGGACTATTTGTTGTCTTTGTTCTGTTCTTCGTTCAGCCGCTTCAGGGCTTCGTCCGAGGATTCATCCTCGCGGAACACGGACGGCTCGTTCCCGCCGGCCAGGGCGGACGCGTCATCGGGAACCACGGCATCCTTCGGTTCGATGATCTCGCTGACGGCCTGCAGGTGCACGGTGGCCGTGTTTCCGGGCGACAGCTCGATGACGGCCTTGTTCTCGTCCCGGTCCACCGAAACCACGGTGCCGAACAGGCCGAACTGCGTCATTACCTGGGTGCCCGGCCGCATCTTTTCCTGCATCGTCTGGGCTTTCTCCTGCATCTGCGCCCGGACCTTCTTCTGCTTCCGGAACATCATGAAGATCAGCAGGCCGAAAATGACGAATAGCGCGAGGGTCATGAAGTCGAACCCGCCGCCCTGGGGCTGCGCGGTGTTATTGGCAAAGACGTTTACGAACACTGAGACGTTCCGTTCCTTCTTCTGGACGCGAGCTGCGGCACGGCCGCACTCGGATGGTCTGCGCCGGACAGGGCAGCGCCTTGTAGGGCACGGAGCAAGCCTGGCTGCCATCCATTCTACGCGTGCAGCCCGGCGGTGACGTCACGATCCGCTATCGGAGAAGCCGCGTTCCTCCTCCTCGAGGACCGACAGCAGGTCCGGAGCCCCGGCGGCGGACGCCGGCATCTCCAGGCCGAGGTGTTCCCAGGCGGCCGGCGTGGCGATCCGTCCGCGCGGCGTCCGACCCAGAAGCCCTTCGCGCACGAGGTACGGCTCGGCCACGGTCTCCACCGTTTCGGTCTCCTCCCCCACGGCGATGGCCAGGGTGGAAAGGCCCACCGGACCTCCTCCGAACTTCGTAATCAGGGCCGTGAGGACCTCGCGGTCCAGGCGGTCCAATCCGCGTTCGTCCACTTCATACATGTCCAGCGCGGCGGCGGCAGACCTGGCGTCGATTTCGTCGATCCCGTGGACCAGTGCCCAGTCCCGCACCCGGCGCAGCAGCCGATTGGCAATACGCGGAGTGCCCCGCGACCGCCCGGCGATTTCGGCGAAGCCGGCGGAGCTGATCTTGAGGTCCAGCAGCATAGCCGAACGCCGGAGCACCAGTTCCAGTTCCTGCGTCGAATAGAACTCCAGATGCCCGGTGAATCCGAACCGGTCGCGCAGCGGACCGGGCAGCAGGCCGGCCCGTGTCGTGGCGCCGACCAGGGTAAACGGCGGCAGGTCCAGGGGAATGGCCGTGGCACCCGGCCCCTTGCCGACCACTATGTCCACCCGGAAGTCCTCCATGGCCATGTACAGCATTTCCTCGGCCGGCCGGGACATCCGGTGGATCTCGTCGAGGAAAAGGATCTCGCCTTCGGTGAGCGAGGAAAGGATGGCCGCCAGGTCCCCCGCATGCTGGATGGCGGGTCCCGAGCTGATGCGCAGGGGGGCGTTCATTTCCGCCGCGATGATCATGGCCAGCGTTGTCTTGCCCAGGCCGGGCGGACCGGACAGCAGGACGTGGTCCGCCGTGCGCTCCCTGATCCTCGACGCCTCGAGCACCAGGGACAGCTGCCGGCGCACCCGTGCCTGGCCGACGAAATCCGCCAGGTTCTTGGGCCGGAGCGCCGACTCGAGCGCGCGTTCCTCAGCTTCGCCCGCCGCCGAGACGATGGACGTGCCTTCGGATTCCGCCGGCATCAGCGGGCACCCGCCGGGGCGCGCCGGCTGCCGCCGGTCCGGCCGTTATCCTGTCCCATTCTCCGCAAGGTCAGCCGCAGCATCCGGCCCACATCCGAACCGGCCGCCACGTCCGGGTTCTCCTCGGCCGTCCGGTCCAGCGCGGCGGCCGCGTCCTTCTCCGACCAGCCCAGGCCGGTCAGCGCCTGCAGGACCTGGTCCTGCCAGGCCGGCCCCGCGGGCGCCGCAGGTCCTTCCACCGGCACGAGCTTGCCTGCCAGTTCCAGGACGATCCGTCCGGCCAGCTTCGGGCCAATGCCCGGAACCTTGCTGATGGCCTTGCTGTCCCCGTCCGCTACGGCCTGACGCAGCGCCTCCGGAGGATGCACGGCCAGTGCGGCCAGACCGAGCCGGGGCCCGACGCCGCTAACGGA
Organism: Arthrobacter mangrovi; assembly: GCF_026011795.1. Taxonomy (GTDB): domain Bacteria; phylum Actinomycetota; class Actinomycetes; order Actinomycetales; family Micrococcaceae; genus Crystallibacter; species Crystallibacter mangrovi. The sequence goes on from NZ_BRVS01000007.1 coordinate 199,584, forward strand.
AATCAGGGTTTCGAAGACCTCCCGCTGGACCGCGTCCTCGAACGCATAGAGCGTCATCGAGTCCTCGCGGACGATCATGAGGGTCGCCAGTGAGGCTTCGCGTCCGACGTGCAGGGTGGCCAGGGTCTGCGGGGTCGCCTGGACCAGCATGCCGAATCCGTTCACGTCGACGACGGCAGAGTTCAGGCCAACATGGCTGACAATGCCGCGAAGCGAGCTGATCATGTAGTGACTCCATAAACGCAGGGCTGGAAACGCGCCGCCTCCGACGGCGTCGTTTCTCCGAACATATTTACGAACAGCCTACGCGTTGCCGGGGACATTCAGCCCGATTGCCGCGCCGGACGGGCGAGGGACGAGGGACCACCGGTTCACCACTTCCTGCGCTGGGCCCGCGCCTGCGCCTCTGCCCAGGCGCGCTGGGCCGGCGTCAGGGAACGTCCCCCCGCCGCCGCGGACGCCGTCGTGGCACTCCCCCGCCAGGCGTGTGTAATGGCCAGCGCCAGGGCATCCGCCGCATCCGCCGGGCGCGGCGGCGTGTCCAGCCGGAGGATGCGCGTCACCATCTTGGTCACCGCCGCCTTGTCCGCCTGGCCATTGCCGGTAACGGCCGCCTTGACCTCGGTAGGCGTGTGGTGCGCAACCGTGATGCCCCGTCGCGCCGCGGCCGTAATCACGATGCCCGACGCCTGGGCGGTGCCCATCACGGTGCTGACATTGAGCTGGCTGAAGACACGTTCCACCGCCAGGACGTCCGGCGTGTAGCGGTCCAGCCATTCGTCGATGGCCGTCGCGATGGCCAGCAGGCGCTGCTCGAGCGGCACGTCGGCGGAAGTGCCGACGACCGTGACTCCGGCCAGCGTGGCGCGCCGGTTCGGCTCCACGTCGACGACGCCGAAACCGCAGCGCGTGAGGCCGGGGTCGATGCCCAGGACACGCAGGGTCATCCGGTTGTGGTCCGGCTCAGTCTTCGGATTCCAGGGCGGCCATGACCTCGTCGGACAGGTCGGCGTTGGAGTACACGTTCTGGACGTCGTCCAGGTCTTCCAGCGCGTCGACGAGCTTCATGAACTTCCGCGCGGCGTCCAGCTCCAGGCCGACCTCCATGGAGGGGACAAACTCGATCTCGTCGGTCTCGTACTCGATGCCGGCTTCCTCAAGGGCCGCCACCACGGCGCGCAGGTCCGTGGGCTCGCTGTGGACCTCGAAACTGCCGCCGGATTCCTTGACCTCCTCGGCTCCCGCGTCCAGGACCGCCATCAGGACATCGTCTTCGCCGAGGTCGTTCTTCGGCAGGTTCACGACCCCCTTGCGGCTGAACAGGTAGCTCACCGAGCCAGGATCCGCCACGGTGCCGCCGTTGCGCGTGATCGCCAGGCGGACCTCGGAAGCAGCGCGGTTCTTGTTGTCGGTCAGGCACTCGATCAGCAGGGCCGAACCCTGCGGGCCGCGGGCTTCGTAGATGATCTCCTGGTAGTCCACGGCCTCGCCGGTCAGGCCGGCGCCCCGCTTGACCGCCCGGTCGATGTTGTCGTTCGGAACCGAGGTCTTCTTGGCCTTCTGCACCGCCAGTTCGAGGGCGGGGTTGCCGGACATGTCGGCCCCGCCGGCGCGGGCGGCGACTTCGATGTTCTTGATCAGCTTGGCGAAGGACTTGGCGCGGCGGGCATCGATGACGGCCTTCTTATGCTTGGTCGTCGCCCATTTGGAGTGTCCCGACATGCTTACGCTTCTCCTCTAACGATTCTGATAAAAAGTTCGTGGATGCGGCGCTCCCCCGTAACCTCCGGGTGGAAGGATGTCGCCAGCAGATGCCGCGAACGCACTGCGACAATTCTAGCCGTCCCATGCAGTGTTCCCGTGTGCGACGCCTCTTCCGGCAGGACCTGGGCCAGCACCTCTACGCCCTCGCCAAGGCGTTCAACCCACGGGGCGCGGATGAAGACGGCGTGTACCGGCTCCGGTTCGGTCCCCGGCACCGCCGCACTGAATTCCAGCCCGCGGAAGGCCAGATCGGTCTCGAACGACTCCCGCTGGCGGCCGAACGCATTGCGGCGAACGGTAATGTCCAGGCCGCCCAGCGTCTGCTGCGGGTTGCCCTGCCGGTCCGTGGCCGGATCGGCGATCTCGTTGGCCAGCATGATCATCCCGGCGCAGGATCCGTAGACGGGCATGCCCGCGGCAATCCGCTCCTTCAGCGGATCGGCCAGCTCGAAGATCCGGGTGAGCTTGTCGATCGTGGTCGACTCGCCGCCGGGAATGACCAGCCCGTCCACGGCGTCCAGTTCCGCAGGCCGCCGCACGGTGGCCGCCTCGACGCCGCTATGGACCAAGGCAGCTAGATGTTCGCGGACGTCTCCTTGGAGGGCGAGCACGCCGATTTTGACCACGCAGGGTTTCCTTTTCCAGTGTCAACGGGGCAACGGCCGGGATCCGGCCAGGAAAAAACATTATCCTCCCCGCGCATCCGCACGCGAACCGGCGGCACCGCCCGGCACGTTCGGATGCCCCTGACCGGCCACACCGGCGGGAGCTTGTATAGTTTCTAGTCATGCGACACCTCCTAGCGACCGTTGTCGGAAAGACCGTCCGGGTGGTGGCGAAGCTACGTGGAGGTGGTTCCGCCCTCCCCGGCCTGATCGCCGAAAAGATCGACCCTGAGTTCCTGCCCCGCACCCTGGGCAGGCTGCCGCACGGGGTCGTGGTGATCAGCGGGACCAACGGGAAAACGACGACGACGAAAATGGTCGTCGAGCTGCTGCAGGGCCAGGGGCTGAAAGTCTTCACCAACCGCACCGGCAGCAATTTCACCCGCGGCGTCGTGGCTGCCGTGCTGGGCGAATCGAATCCCGCCGGCAAGCTCGGCGCGGACATCGCGGTGCTGGAACTCGACGAGGCCCACGCCGTCCACTTCGTGAAGCTCGTCCCGCCGCGCTACAGCCTGCTCCTCAATGTGATGCGCGACCAGCTGGACCGTTTCGGCGAAATCGAAACGACGGCCGGGTTCCTCCGCAAAATCGCCGAGGCGACGACCGAGGCGGTGGTCCTCAACCGCGAAGACCACCGGATTGCAGGCCTCGCCGCAGCGGTGACTGCGCCCGAAATCCGGTACTTCGGGCTGACCCCCGACCTGCGCCGGATGTTCCCGGGCGACGACGAAATGCGTTCAGGCGCTACCGGTGAGATCGCCGCGCTGCCGGATGCCGACGTCGTACTCTCCGCCTGCGACGGGCCCGCCGCCACCTTCACGGTGGACGGGCGGGACGTCGACGCCCGGCTGAAACTCACCGGCGTGTACAACGTCTACAACTCGGCCGCGGCACTGGCCCTGGCCCGCACCGTACTCGGAGAGGCCGCCGACGAGGCCGCGCTGCTGCGTTCGCTGGAGGCCGTCACGCCGGCCTTCGGACGCGGCGAATCGCTGACCGTGAACGGCCAGCCCCTGGACCTGGTGCTCGTAAAGAATCCGGCTGGCTTCCGGCTGGCGCTGAAGTCCTTCCCCGCGGCGGGATTCCGCACCATGATTGCGATCAATGACAACTATGCCGACGGCCGCGACATGTCCTGGCTCTGGGACGTGGATTTCGACTCGCTCGCCGAAGCCGGCGTGGACGAAGTCAGCGGCGTGCGCGCGAACGACATGGCCCTGCGGCTGTTCTACGAAGACGTACCCGTAGGCCGGGTCGACACAGACCTGACGGCATCGCTGCGCCGGTTCATCGAGCTCGGCCCCGGGCAGCCCAAACGCATCTACTGCACCTACACCGCCATGCTCGCGCTGCGCCGGGAGCTGGGCAAACTGACCGAAGTGGAGGTGGTCTCCTGATGGATGCACCGGTGATCGACCTGCTGCAGCTGTACCCGCGGGACATGAACATCTACGGTGACTGGGGCAACGTCCTGGTCCTGCGCAAGCGCCTCCAGCTGCGCGGCTACGAGGTACGCCTGCACGAATACAACCCGGGCGACAGCTTCCCGGAGCAGGTGGACCTGATTGTCGGCGGCGGGGGCCAGGACTCCGGCCAGAACAAGATCCAGGCAGACCTGCTGGGACTGGGCGGCCGGCTCAAGGAACTGGCCGACGACGGCGTGCCCATGCTCGCCATCTGCGGCCTGTACCAGTTGTTCGGCCACCGGTTCACCACCCACACCGGCGAGGTCATCACCGGCATCGGACTGCTGGACGCCGAAACCGTCGGCGGACCGACCCGGCTGATCGGCAACACTGTACTGGAAAGCGCCGAATTCGGCACCGTCATCGGTTACGAAAACCACAGCGGCCTGACCACGCTCGGCCCGGATCTGACACCGTTCGGCACCGTCACCAAGGGGCAGGGAAACAACGGCCAGGACGGCACAGAGGGCGCGCGCTACCGGCACGTCATCGCCAGCTACCTTCACGGTTCGCTGCTGCCCAAGAACCCTGCAGTAGCCGACTATCTGGTGCGTCACGCGGCCGAGCGCCGCTACGGCACGTTCAACGACGTTGCGCTGGAGGTCCCCTACGAGGCGGCCGCACGCTCCGACGCCGCGGCACGCCCGCGCTGACCCTTCCGGTCAGTCCCCGCTGAGCAGCCACTCGCGGACGGCTCCGCCGGCGCCGGCCATCGATTCCACCGTTGCCTTGATCCGCGCGCGGCTGGCTGTATCCGCCTGTTCCGAGATGCACCACTGCCCTGTTGCGGAAGCGGCATCGAGCCTGTCGGCCGCCACCGGGCACCAGCGATGCTGCGGTCCATCGAACGTGGCCGGAAGCCAGTCCAGCCGCGCAACTTCCCACGCCTTTCCATCCGCCTCCTGACTGAACTGTGCCCGGACCATCAGGCCTTCGGTGTTGAGGACGTTGTCCGTGGCATGCGCGGCAATGGTGTTGCCCAGCCCGTAGGCAATCCAGGTGCCGCCGTACCGCTCAATCGGCTGGACGGAGTGGCTGTGGTGCCCGTAGACCAGGGAGAACTCGCCGCTGTCGGCCAGCATGTGGGCGGCTTCCCGCTGCTGCGCGTTCGCATCATCGGAGTATTCGTCCCCGGCGTGAATAGCGCCCAGGACAATGTCCGCTCCCTCCGCCCTCGCCTGCTTGGCCTTCGCAATCATGGTCCGGGGGTCAAGCCTGTCCACCTGCCACGCCGCCTCCGGTTCCAACCCGTTCAGGGAGAAAGTGCCGGTGATGACCGCAACGCGCGCGGCGGGAGTGTCCACAATCAGCACCTGCCGGGCCGCTGCGGGACTGCGGTAGGACCCGGTATGTTCGAGGCCGTGCTCATCCAGCGCGTCGAGGGTCCGGTCCACGCCGGCCGTGCCGTCGTCAATGCTGTGGTTGCTGGCCGTTGTGCAGGCATCGTAGCCGACAGCCGAAACAGCATCGAGGATCTGCGGCGGGACGTTGAAGGCCGGATAGCCGGAATATGGCCCGTCTGCCTGGGCCAGCGGCGTTTCCAGCTGGCAGATGGCAAGATCCGCAGTCTCCAGGTACTGCTCCTGTGCGGCCAGGACCGGGCGGAAATCCAGCTTTCCGCTGGCCGTCCGGGCGGCATCGCGCGCGGCCTGCTCCCACAGGGGCTCGTGCAGCAGCAGGTCCCCGCTCATCGCCACCGTGGCGCATCGCATTCCCGGGCAATCCGGGCCCGCGCCGGCTGTCACGGCCGGTTCCGGGGCGGAATCCGCGGCAGCGGAGGACGGTGGTGTCTCTCCGACGGCGCCGCTTCCTGCCGTGCCCGGCCCGGCAAGCCCCGCTGCAGGTCCGGTTTCCGCCGCGCCCTGGTCCGGTCCCCCTGCCGCCGGCCCGCTGGTGCAGCCTGATAGGAGCAGGCCCGCCACCGTCAGAACAGCCGCTGCCAGGACCGCCGCCTTTATGGCCGGCAGCGGCGAAGCAGGCCTGCGCGTGGACCGCCGGTCCGGACCGCGCCCCTGCGCCTGCCATCGGATCATGCCGCCAGTGTATTCCTGCGGAGGTCTTCATCCCGGTGACCTGCGGGTAGACCGCACGGCTGGCAGGGGCTGCAGGATCATCCAACGAGGATGAGGAAAGACCGCCGGGACGGGAGTGGACTTATTGCGGGTGGGCCGGATCTTCAGTGACAGAACAGTGTTGCAACCGGCGCACCGCACGAGGGAGGAGCCATCACCATGGCAAGCAGTTCCGTGGGGCGGACGACCGATCCCGGCCGGCCTCCCGACAGGGAGTACAGCGTTGCGGCCGCCGGGACGATTCTCATGGCCGGTGTCATCATGATCATTGCCGGTGCCTTCCACATCCTCCAGGGGCTTGTCGCGCTGTTCGACGATCAGTTCTACGTCGTCGGCACGGAGTACATCTACCGGTTCGATGTGACCTCGTGGGGCTGGACCCACTTGATCGGAGGCGTGCTTTTGGTGTTCGGCGGGGCCGCCTTGTTCCGGGGCGCCGTTTGGGCCCGCATTCTCGCGGTAGTGCTGGCGTCGCTGAGCGCGGTGATGAACTTCATGTGGCTTCCGTATTACCCGCTGTGGGGCGCCCTCATCATCGTCCTCGACGTGGTCATCATCTGGGCTGTCCTGGCCCACCCCCGCGACCTGAGGACACGCGGGCCGTTCTGATAGCGCTGGTTCCGCCCGGGACGCGGCCCGCGAAGATCATTCGGCGGGGGTGATGTCCCGGCGGACAGCCAAAAATACACTAGGCAGGTCTTTGGACCACCAATCGGATTGCAGGGGTGATGTTCGTGGCAACTACAGATGTGCACGGCCCAATCGACTTCGTGTTGATCGAATTTCCACTGGAACGGACGGGCAGCGGCGCCACGGCCGAGGCGCTCAAGGATCTGATCCAGCGGAAGGTGGTCTGGGTCTACGACCTCATCATCATTACGAAGGATGAGGACGGGTCCGTAGCCGGCGCCGAATTGACGGAAGAAGCAACCGAAGGCCTGGAGGGATTTGCGTCCCTTGCCTCGGTCCGATCCGGCCTCCTGGGCGACGCCGAAATTGCCGAAGCGGCGCAGGCCATGCAACCGGGCACGGCAGCTGCGCTCATCGTCTACGAGAATCTGTGGGCGATACCGTTCATTGCCGCTGCCCGCGAGGCCGGAGGCGAAGTCATCGCAAGTGCGCGCATTCCGGCCCAGGATGTCATGGCTGCGCTGGACGCGATGGAATCCGAGTCGAAGGTCTGAGGAGGACCAGGCATGGGACTGTTACGAGGAGTGGCCCGCACGGCGGTTGTCGCAGGTACCGCGACAGCTGTGAGCGGCCGCGTGCAGCGCCGCCAACAGGCGCGCTGGGATGCCCAGGCGCAGCAGCAATACGCGCAGAATGAGCCCGCACAACCGCAGTACGCTCAACCCCAGTACGCGCAACAGGCGTACGTGCAACCGACATACGAGACCGCGTCGGCGCAAGCGGCAGCGCCGGCCGCTGATCCGCTGGAGCAGCTGAAGACCTTGGGGGACCTGAAAGCGCAGGGAATCCTGACCGAGGCTGAGTTCCAGGCGCAGAAGGCGAAAATCCTGGGCGGCTGAGATCCACGGGTAGTGCCGCTCACCGCCCGACCGTGCCCTGCCGGCCCCGGCCGGCAGGGCACAGTGCCGCAGGCCGCTGTTCCGGAAACGCAGAACGCCCGGAACCGCAGCTGGGCTGCGATGCCGGGCGTTCGCCCTCGTTGGCGCTTACCAGCCGCGCTCGGCGAGGCGGTGCGGCTGCGGGATCTCGTCCACGTTGATACCGACCATCGCTTCACCGAGGCCGCGGGAGACCTTGGCGATCATGTCCGGATCGTCGTAGAAGGTCGTGGCCTTTACGACCGCAGCGGCGCGCTCGGCCGGGTTGCCGGACTTGAAGATGCCGGAGCCGACGAAGACGCCGTCGGCGCCCAGCTGCATCATCATCGCGGCGTCGGCCGGGGTGGCGATGCCGCCAGCGGTGAAGAGCACCACCGGGAGCTTGCCGGTCGCGGCGATTTCCTTGACCAGTTCGAAGGGTGCCTGCAGCTCCTTGGCGGCAACGTAGAGCTCGTCCTCGGCCATGGTGGTCAGGCGGGCGATCTCCGAGCGGATCTGGCGCATGTGGGTGGTCGCGTTGGAGACGTCGCCCGTGCCGGCTTCGCCCTTGGAGCGGATCATGGCCGCGCCTTCGTTGATCCGGCGCAGGGCCTCGCCCAGGTTGGTGGCGCCGCAGACGAAGGGAACGGTGAACTTCCACTTGTCGATGTGGTTGGCGTAGTCGGCCGGGGTGAGCACCTCGGACTCGTCGATGTAGTCCACCCCGAGGGACTGCAGGACCTGGGCCTCGACGAAGTGGCCGATGCGGGCCTTGGCCATGACCGGAATGGATACTGCCTCGATGATCCCGTCGATCATGTCCGGGTCCGACATGCGGGAGACGCCGCCCTGGGCGCGGATGTCGGCGGGAACCCGCTCGAGCGCCATGACGGCCACGGCGCCGGCATCCTCGGCGATGCGTGCCTGTTCGGGAGTGACGACGTCCATGATGACGCCGCCCTTCAGCATCTCCGCCATGCCGCGCTTGACCCGGCTGCTGCCGGTTACCGGCGCGTGAGATGAAGTAGCTTCACTGCTGGACACAAAGAGCCCCTAGATATCGGTGAAAAGAGTACAACTCATCATACGCCGCATTGCGTGCGCCACCTCACCGCATGACGGTCCCTGAAGCTGCACCGCCGGGAGCGCGTCAGCTGACGGCGTGCAGCTGGCGGTAGACCGTGCCGACGCGCTGCAGCACCGTGATGAAGGAGGCCGCCGCCAGCAGCAGCAGTACGGCCAGCAGGACCACCGGCGGCAGGCCAAGCCCGGTGAAGCCGGTGAAGACCAGCACCGCCACCAGCCGTTCGGACCGTTCGGCAATACCGACGTCGGCGGTACAGCCGAGCGATTCGGCTTTGGACCGGGCATAGGAGACGAGCATGCCAAGGACCAGGCAGGCGAGCGAGGCCAGGGCAATGCCCGTGTTGGCACCACCGGTGAAGAACCAGATGGCCACGCCGGAGAACACCGAAGCATCCGCGAGCCGGTCCAGTGTCGAATCAAGGAAGCTGCCCCACCGGCTGCTGCGGTCCTGCATGCGCGCCATCAGTCCGTCCACCATGTCGGCGAAGACGAAGACAGTGATGACCACGGTGCCCCAGAACAGCTCGCCCATCGGGTAGAAAACCAGCGCGCCGAGGCAGACGCCGATCGTTCCGACCACGGTGACGACATCGGGGGAAATTCCCCAGCGCAGCAGCAGCTTGGCGACGGGCGAGAACAGGCGGCCGAAGAAGCCGCGTGCGTACTTGTTGAGCATCCGCTACCGTTACCCGGCCGGCCAGGCCTGGGACACCTGCAGCCGGACCTCGTCCAGGGTCTGCGTGATGGCCTTGGTCTGGGCGATGATGGGCAGGAAGTTGCCGTCACCGCCCCAGCGCGGAACCACATGCTGGTGCAGGTGCGCGGCGACTCCCGCTCCCCCGGCAACTCCCTGGTTCATGCCGAGGTTGAAGCCCGTCGGGTTGGCGACCTTGCGCAGTACGCGCATCGCCGTCTGCGTGAGCTCCGCGAACTCGGCGGTCTCCTCCACGGTGATGTCCGTGTAGTCCGGAACGTGCCGGTACGGACACACCAGCAGGTGGCCCGGGTTGTACGGGAAGAGGTTGAGCACCACGTAGTTGAACCGGCCGCGGTACACAATCAGCGACTCTTCGTCGCTTCGTCCCGGGGCCACGCAGAAGGGGCAGTCGTCCTGGCCCTTGAACTGGTGCTGGCCGCCCTTGACGTAGGCCATGCGGTGCGGGGTCCATAGCCGCTGGAACGCGTCCGGAACGCCGGGCAGTTCAAAATCGTCCGTCGCCATCCCGTCCGTCTCAGGGCGGCCCGCATCGGATGTCGGGTCCGGCGCGGTCCCCGGTGCCGGCTGATCCGGCGTCACGGCTGGACGTCCCGGTTGCGGACGGCAGCTGCGATCCGCTCCACGGCCTCGTCCACCGGAATTCCGTTGTCCTGGCTGCCGTCGCGGAAGCGGAAGGATACGGCGCCAGCCTCGGCGTCCTCGCCCCCGGCGATCAGGACGAAGGGGATCTTCTCCTTGCTGGCGGTGCGGATCTTCTTCGGGAAGCGGTCCGTACCCAAGTCCGCCTCGGCCCGGATGCCCTGCGCCCGCAGCTTCGCCACGACGTCGGAAACGTAGTCGTTGAACGCGTCCGCGACCGGGACGGCAAGGACCTGCACCGGCGCGAGCCAGGCCGGGAACGCCCCGGCATAGTGCTCGATCAGTACGCCCATGAACCGCTCCACGGAACCGAAGAGCGCGCGGTGGATCATGACCGGGCGCTGGCGGGAACCATCGGCGGCCTGGTATTCGAGTTCGAAGCGCTCCGGCAGGTTGAAGTCGAGCTGGATGGTGGACATCTGCCAGGTCCGGCCGATCGCGTCGCGGGCCTGGACGGAGATCTTCGGCCCGTAGAAGGCGGCTCCGCCCGGATCCGGGACCAGCTCCAGACCGGAAGCTTCAGCGACCTCGGCGAGGGTCCGGGTGGCTTCCTCCCAGGCCTCGTCCGAGCCCACGAACTTCTCCGGATCCTTGGTGGAGAGCTCCAGGTAGAAGTCCTCAAGGCCGTAGTCCTTGAGGAGGTCGAGGACGAAGTTCAGCGTGGTGGTGAGCTCGTCCTTCATCTGCTCGCGGGTGCAGTAGATGTGTGCGTCGTCCTGGGTCATCCCGCGCACGCGGGTCAGGCCGTGCACGACGCCGGACTTCTCGTACCGGTAGACGGAACCAAACTCGAACAGCCGCAGCGGAAGCTCGCGGTAGGAGCGGCCGCGGGAGCGGAAGATCAGGTTGTGCATCGGGCAGTTCATCGGCTTCAGGTAGTAGTCCTGGCCGGGCTTGACCACTTCCCAGGTCTCCGGGTCCCGGGTCTCGTCGATGTGCATGGCCGGGAACATCCCGTCCTTGTACCAATCGAGGTGGCCGGAGATCTCGTAGAGGTGGCCCTTGGTGATGTGCGGGGTGTACACGAACTCGTAGCCGGCCTGTTCGTGGCGCTGGCGCGAGTAGTCCTCCATGGTGCGGCGGATGATGCCGCCCTTGGGGTGGAACACGGGCAGGCCGGAGCCGAGTTCGTCCGGGAAGGAGAACAGGTCCAGCTCCGCACCGAGCTTGCGGTGGTCGCGGCGCTCCGCCTCGGCCAGGCGCTCCTGGTACGCCTTCAGGTCCTCCTTGGACGGCCAGGCGGTCCCGTAGATGCGCTGCAGCTGCTTGTTCTTCTCGCTGCCGAGCCAGTAGGCGGCAGCACTGCGGGTGAGGGCAAAGGCGTTGGAGATCAGCTTCGTGTTGGGCAGGTGCGGGCCGCGGCACAGGTCGCACCAGATCATGTCCCCGCTCTTGCGGTCGACATTGTCGTAGATGGTGATTTCGCCGGCGCCGACTTCGATGTTGGCACCTTCGCCGGCTTCCTCCGCATCGGACTTCAGCCCGAGCAGGATCAGCTTGTACGGTTCGCCGGCCATTGCCTGGCGGGCTTCGTCCTCGCTGACGGCACGGCGGACGAACTTCTGGTTCTGGTTGACGATCTTGAGCATCATCTTCTCAAGCGTCTTCAGGTCTTCGGGGGTGAAGGGTTCCGCCACGTCGAAGTCGAAGTAGAAGCCGTCCTTGATGTAAGGACCAATGCCCAGCTTGGCATCCGGCCGCAGCTGCTGCACTGCCTGGGCCATCACGTGGGCGGTCGAGTGGCGCAGCACGTTGAGGCCGTCGGGCGAGCCGATGGTGACGGCTTCGACGCTCGCGCCTTCGGTGAGCTCGCGGTCCAGGTCGCGGAGTTCGCCGTCCACGCGCATGACGACGACGTCGCGGCGGTCCGCGAACAGCTCGGTTCCGGTAGTGCCCGTCGTCACCTTATTCTCTTCGCCGTCGACGATGAGGGTGATGGTTTGGGGCGCTGACACGGAGGTCTCCTTTGGTTGGCGAGGGCTCTCGTTGCGCCACCGTACTTTGGGTGCCGCGAGCCACTTCGATGTTATCCGCTGATATTGAGCCCAACCAACATTGGGCGCGGGGGCAGCTCAAGTGTTGGCTGCCCGGGCTCCGGCTCCGGCTGGCTGCGTCCGGGCAGCGGGAGCGTCCCGGTTTCGGCCAGGTCCCAGGCGTTGGAGGCCTGCAGGCTCATGCCGCGGGGCCCGGTCCTCCGGGTGGTGCCCTGGACCAGCAGCAGCCGGGTGCCGAAAAGCAGCGGTCCTGCTTTCTCCTGCGCCTCGTGGAAAAAGGTGCAGTCCACGCAGCCGGTACCGTCATCCAGGCTGATGAACACCACGCGGCGTCCCCCGCGCATCGGCGGAGTCTGGGTGGCAACCCGGATGCCGGCCACCAGCACGTCGGTGCCGCTGCGCAGGGAGAGCAGGTCCTGTGCGGGAGTGGCTCCCAGCTCCTTCAGCAGCGGGGCATAACTGGCCATCAGGTGGGCGCTGACGTCTACGGCCAACAGGTCGAGCTCTGTTTTGACCTTCTCCAGCGTGGTTGGTTCCGGCAGCTGTGTCTTCAGGTTGCGCAGCTCAAGATCGCCCAGTGGCAGGGCAAGCTGGCCTTCGATGGGCTCATACCTGCGCGGAACCGGGCGGACCGGAGGCTTATCCAGGTGGTGCACGATGTCCGCCCTGCTGGCAGTGCCCAGGCGGCCGGCTGTCCGGTTGAGTTCGTCGAAGGCGCCCAGCTGGCCCAGCCGCTTGAGGGTCGGCCGGCTGATTTTGGCGCGCGCCCGCAAGTCGGCGAGGGAATCATAGGGCTGGCCGCGGACGATCCGCTTGAGCTCGGCCCCGGACATGCCGTAGATGCCGGCGAGGCTAAGCCGGATGCCCAGCTTCCCGCCGGACCCGTCCTCCCCCTGGACACGCTCGACCCGGTATTTGTCGCTGCTGCGGTTGATATCCAGCGGCAGGATCGGAATCCCCATCCTGCGCGCTTCGGCCACCAGCAGGCGGCGAGGGTACATGCCGGGATCGTGTTCCCACAGTCCGGCCAGGAAGGCTTCCGGGTGGTGTGCCTTCAGCCAGGCGGACTGGTAGGTAGGCACGGCGAAGGCCGCACCGTGCGCCTTGCAGAACCCGAAGCTGCCGAAGGCCTTCAGCGTGTTCCAGACCTTATCGACGGTTTCCGCCGTGTAGCCGCGTTCGAGGGCCTTGCCCCTGAAGTGTTCTTCCACCGCAGGTTCGGCCGACGCATCCCCCAGCAGCCTGCGGAACTCGTCCGCTTTGGCCAGTCCGCAACCGGTGAAGACGTCGAAGGTCCTTAGGACCTGCTCGTGGAATACCGTCACGCCGTGGGTTTCCTTCAGCACCGGCTCCAGGTCGGGATGCGGATAATTCTCCGGCGCCCAGCCGTGCCGGTGTTCAAGGAACGGGCGGACCATGTCGGACTTCATCGGCCCGGGCCTGAATAGCGAGATATCGATGATCAGGTCGTTGAAGTTCCGGGGCGCCATCTTGCCCACAAGCTCGCGTTGGCCCGGGGATTCGATCTGGAAGCAGCCGAGGGTATAGGTGCTGCGGATCAGTTCGTAGGTCGGTTCGTCGTCGAGCGGGACGGCCTCCAGGTCGATGCGGCCCCCCTCGTCGATATAGTCCGGGCCGCCGGCGAGGGCTTCAGGGTGGTGGCCCGCCGCTGCGACGGCTGCCTTGTCCGGATGGATCCGGGCAATTTCTTCCAGGGCGTAGGCCATGGAGGACTGCATCCTCACCCCCAGCACATCCAGCTTCAGCATTCCCATCGGATCCATGTCATGTTTATCGAACTGGCTCATGGGCAGCCCCAGCCCGCTGGGCTGGACCGGGGTACGGTCCAGCAGGGTTTCGTCACCGAGGATCACGCCGCACGGATGCATCGAAATATGCCTCGGCAACCGGTCCAGCCGTTCGGTCACGTCCACCAGCAAATCCAGCTGCCGGTTCTGCTCCACCTGTGCGGAGAACCCCCGCAGCTCGGGCTTCTCTTCCATAGCCTCACGGAAATTCCGCGCTGAGAAGCGCCACAGCTGTTTGGCGATCCCGTCGATGTCCCCTTCCTCCATGCCCAGGGCAAGACCGGCGTCCCGGACGGCTCCGCGTGCCCGATAACCGTTCTGCATGCTCATCAGAGTGACCCGTTTCGCGCCGAAACGGTCGAAGATCTGCTGGTAGACCCTGTGCCGCTCGGCGCTCTCGACGTCGATGTCGATGTCCGGCAGCGTGGACCGGTCCCGGGAAAGGAACCGTTCGAAGATCAACCCATGGTCCAGCGGGTTGACGTGGCTGATGTTGAGCAGGTAATTCACCAGGCTCGAAGCGCCGGATCCGCGGGCCGCGGCCCGCACGCCCATGCCGGTGATCATTTTCGACACCTCGGCCACCGTCAGGAAGTACGGGGCGAACCCGAGCCTGGTGATGATGCTTAGCTCGTGGCTGAGCCGGTCCCTGAGCCTGAGCTCGGCCGTGCCGCCGATTCCGGGGAAGCGCCGGCCAATGCCGTCCTCGCAACGCTGGACCAGTTCTGCCGCCGGCTCCCGGTCAATGCCGATGACGGAAGCTTCCGGAACGACGGGCCGCTTGTACCCCATGTCCCCGACCGGATCCATCCGGCACCTGTCCGTTACCGCGGCGGTCGTGGCCAGCAGGCTGCGGGCACCTGCCGCCCCGGCATCGGCTTCCCGCGCTATCTCCCGGGCCAAGGCCTTCATCTGCTTCCCGCTTTTAAGCCAGCCCTGCCCATTGGGCTGCAGGTCCGGCAGCTTGGACAACGCAGTCAAGGCGCGGACGGCATCCAGCACATCCGCGGTCGCAGCATCGTCCTCCCGGCAATACCGCACGGCGTTGGTGAGCACGGCGGGGAGTTTCAGTTCTTCCGCGAGCTTGAACAGCCGCACCGCGTGGGCCGTACTGAGGTTGCCCCCGGGAGTGCTTAAATGGCTGGCCACTTCCACGACAAGCGCCCCCGCAGGCATCCGGCTTCGCCAGCGCTCTGCGAGCGCCCGGGCCTGTGCGTAGCTGCGGTTCCTTAGGGCCTGTCCTACATCGGAATAGGGGCCCAGCAATACGGTCAGGACCGGACCGGAGCCGCTTGCCCGGCCATCGGGTCCGGCGGCGCGGCGGGCCAGCTGCCCGATCTCCACCGCCGGCCCGTGGCCCCGCTTGCTTCCCCTGCCGGCAGGCGTCCCTTCATGGGCGTCTGAAACCACGCGGCACAACGCGTGGTAGCCCGCGCCGCCGTTCCTGCCATGGGCCAGGACCACCACCCGCCCGGAGCTGCCGCCTTTGCCATCGCTGATGGCAAGGTCGGCACCCACAATCGGATCCAGGCCGGCGGCGAGGCAGGCCCTGACATGCTTGACCGTGCCGTACAGGCCGTCCCGGTCAGTGCAGGCCAAGGCATCGGCCCCGTCCCCGGCCGCAGCGGCGACAAGTTCATCCGGCCAGGACACCCCGTAGTGGGCGCTGAAAGCGGATGAGACATGCAAATGGGTAAAGCTCATTTTCTATCCGGGCTAAGGAACCTGCCGCGCCTATGGCTAGGCGCTCAGGCGCTGGGCGGCATCGTGGACGCGGATCATGCGCCATCGCGCACTGTCGGCCTGGTGCGACAGATCGAAAGTGCGCAATGCCGAGCGGCTGTTCAGCCTGGCCTGGACCCGCCAGATCTCGTAGTCCACCAGCCCGGCTCCCCTGCCCCGCTCCGCACGCAGTTCCTCGGCCCACCATTTGCGGCGTTCGTACCAGCGCACCGGGTCCGCTGCCACATGCCAGGTCCTGTGCTGCCACACCAGCCTGATCGGCTGGCCGGCAGGAGAACAAACAACTTCGATCGATTCGCTGAAAACACCCATGTTCCAGTCACCTTCCTCTGGAATTACGGGTCTGAGCCTTCGGCGGCGCGCTCCTGCCAACACGCCGGTCGAAAAGCTTGACCCCTTCATTCTAATCGAATATGTATTCGAATCCAAGAGCCAGCCTAGGCTCCCGCTCTGACAAAATCGCCGGCCGCTCCCCCGTCCCAACGTTTATCCAATAACCGAAGCCCACAGTTGCAGCAGCGCATCCTGCGCAACTGGCTCCACCAGCCACTTGGTGCCCGAGGACACCGTTTCGAAGGAGCAAGACCATGCCACTCGCACACAGGTCAGCACCACACCGGCATCCAGCCAAAAAGCATCCAGCCAAAAAGAAAGTCGTTACCACCGTCGCCGCAGCGTCCCTCCTGGCCGCTGCGTTCGCCCCGCTTTCCATCGCGCCGGCGCACGCCGAACTTCCCCCGGCCGGCCCCGTCGATCCTGCCAACGGCTACCCTCTGTGGTACTCCGATGGCACCGTCAGGCTCCAGTTCTGCTATACCGCGGAACTCGGCTGCCTCTCCACGCAGCCCAATCCCGGGCCTGCTTCCTATCCCGACAACTTTCCCGAAGAAGCCTTCTGGTTCGCTGCGGAAGCCAGCGGCGGAAACCTTCGCCTCTACGAAGCCGCACTCGAAGGCGCACACGTAAACGGCGCCGTCGTTCCGGGTGAACAGATGGGCTTTGCCCGCCTGAGGTTCCGGGTCGAGAACCTGGTGATCGGCTCGCAGTACACCATCACGCACCCGTATGGGGTCAACACCTACACGGCAGTGGACGATGGGAGGGGCGCCGGCGAAATCAGCCAGACGGTCGACAGCGGCCTCTGCACCCCCACCGCCACCGTCGCCTGCGACTGGGACGGCGTCGGCCGTGCCTTCCTCGGCTCCTACGGCGTCGGCACGACGGCTACGTTCCTGCGCCAGGTCAATCCGCCCGTCGGCACGCTGGGCAACCCGAATGTGGCCTCCGCAGTCACCGGGGCCCCGTCCGGCAACAACTTCGTGCGGGTCGACGGACCCAACGCCGGCGGCACCGGAGTCAACACCCTGACGGTCAGCACCTTCGCCGTCCAAGGCGTCATCTCTGATACCACCGACGGCGCTCCGGCGATGCCGGACATGGCCGCGGCGAACGATACCGGCCGCTCCACCACGGACAACATCACCAGCGCCACGACCCCGACCTTCACCGGCTCGGCAACCGACGGCAGCACCGTCGAACTGCTGGTCGACGGCGTGCCTGCCGGTTCCGCCGTGGCTGCCGGTGGAACCTACAGCATCGTCCCCACCACCGCACTTGCCCAAGGCAGGCGGACCATTACCGCACGTATCGCAAACCCGGCGTTCCCCGCGGATCCTGCTGCTCCACAGTTCTTGGCATCCGGTGGACTGGCCATCACGGTGGACACGACCGCAGCGCCCATCACTATGGGCACCGGCCCGTCGAACCCGACGCTCGACACTACGCCGACCTTCAACTTCTCGAGCACGGAGTCCGGCACCAGTTTCGACTGCCAGTTGCTGCCCACCAACAACCTCTGGGAAACCGGCTGCTTGACGGGCAAGACGTATGACGCCCAGCAGGACGGCATCTACACCTTCAACGTCCGTTCCGTCGACACGGCGGGCAACGTCAGCACGCCGACCTCGTATGTCTGGCGGATCGGCCAAGGCACCCCCGCATCCGCAACGGCCGCCGAGCAGAAGGACATGACCGGCGACGGCAACCCGGACCTGGTCAGCCGCAGCAGCGACGGCAAGCTGTGGCTCTACCCGGGAACCTCCGCCGGGCGGCTCGGTACCCGGTTCAACATCGGCAGCGGCGGCTGGAACTCCATGAGCGCCCTCATGATGCCGGGCGACTTCGACGGCGACGGCAACTCCGACCTCATCGCCCGGGCCACCGACGGTGTCCTTTGGCTGTACCCGGGTGCCGGCGGCAGCGGCGGACTGCTGGCGCGTAAGCAGATCGGCACCGGCTGGAACTCCATGAGCGCCCTCGTCGCGCCCGGCGATTTCAACGGCGACAACAGGGTCGACCTGCTCGCCCGCGACAGCGCCGGCACCCTCTGGCTGTACCCGGGCAACGGCTCCGGCCGGTTCGGAACGAGGGGCATTGCGGGAGCCAGCGGCTGGAACGCCATGAGCCAGCTCGCGGGCGTCGGCACCTTCGATACCGGCGGCACCGCCGACATGGTCGCCCGCGACTCGACCGGACGGCTGTGGCTCTACCCCGGCACGGGCACCGGCAAGTTCGGCACCCGCAAGCTCATTGGTTCCAGCGGCTGGAACGCGATGAGCGGTCTCAACGGACCCGGAGCCTTCGATGCCGGTGCCTCCATGGACCTGATGGCCCGCGATTCCAAGGGCACGCTGTGGCTCTACCCGGGCAACGGCAGCGGCGGTCTCGGAACCCGCGTCCAGATCGGGGCCAGCGGCTGGAGCACGATGATGATCGCGCCCTAGCCAACGGCTGCCAAGGAACCCGGCCGGTTTCCCCGCTGTCCAGCAGCGCCGGAACCGGCCGGGTTCCTTGCTGCCCTTTGACATCAGCGGAACCATGGACCCATGGAACCTATCGTTTCTGCCATCACCCTCGGAGTGCGCGACATGGCGAGGTCGCGCCGTTTCTACGTCGACGGCCTCGGCTGGCGGCCACTGGCCGAGCAGGAAGGCGAAATCCTCTTCATCCAGAGCGCTCACGGGCAGATCCTCGCGCTGTGGGACGTGGTAAGCATGCGCGGCGAATACGGCGACGTCGGGCACCACGAGCAGGGCCCGGGGGTTCCGGTCTCGCTGGGCCGCAACGTGGGCAGCCCCGAAGAAGTGGACCAGTTGCTCGCCGAAGGCGTCGCGGCCGGGGCGGAACTCGTGTCGGCCGGCCGGCAGCAGTCCTGGGGCGGCTACAGCGGCTGTTTCGCCGACCCGGACGGCTTCCGCTGGGACATCGTGTTCAATCCGGCCTTTTCCGTGGACGACGGCGGCAACGTCAGTATGGGAATGCCCTGACCAGGGTGCGTCGACCTTCGGGCGGCGCGCTTTGGCGGGGCGTTGTCACCGGCGCGCTGTCAGGCGATCGTGCTCGGCGTCAGGCCGCCTCGTCGATCAGCTCCGGGCCGTTGTTGCGCACGTTATTGACCTTGTCGCTGACCGTTCGGGGAATCAGGTGCGGTTCCGGCATGGCATCCAGCAACGCCCGCACGTCCGCTTCCGACGTCGTCCCAGGGTCCAGCCAGTCGGCGTAGAGGTCCGGCGGGACGATCAGGGGTGTGCGGTCGTGGATGTGGCCCAGGCTGTCCGCGGCCTCGGTCGTGATGATCGTAAAAGTCCTCAGCCACTTGTCCGGATGGTCCTCAGGCAGCGATGGGTCCGGCCAGTTCTCGAACAATCCGGCAAACGCCAGAAGTTCGCCCTCGGCGCCGTGCAGGTAGGTCGGAATCTTCCCGCCCGCCGTTTTCTGCCACTCGAAGTACCCGTCGGCAGCCACCAGCGCCCGCTTGCGCGAGGCGGCCTTGCGGAAGGAAGGTTTCTCCGTCACGGTCTCCATGCGGGCATTGATCAGCCGCGCACCGGACTTCGGGTCCTTCGACCATGGCGGGACCAGGCCCCAGCGCGCCATCACGAGTTTCCGGGATACCTGTTCCGGCTCCGGGTGCCGGCGGTCGATGATCAGCGGGACCTCGTCCGTCGGAGCAACGTTGTAGGAGGGCTGGATCTCCTCGGCATACGATTCGTCAACATCGAAGGAAGCCACCAGGTCGCCCGTGCTCCTGGCCATCACGTATCTGCCGCACATGCCTCCATTATGTGCCCGGCTCCGCCTGCCGGCCGCGGGACGGGAATGTTTCGCGCGCCCGAACGGTTGACCTACGCAAAGATCCCAGTCGAAGGAGCTGCATTGGAATTCGTCCCCGCCCCCGGCACTATCACCATGTTCTCGACCACCTGGTGCGGCTATTGCCGCCGCCTGAAGTCCCAGCTGGACTCCCAGGGCATCGGCTACACCGAGATCAACATCGAAGACGTGCCCGGCACCGCGGAATTGGTCGAACAGATCAACAACGGCAACCAGACGGTTCCCACCGTGCTCTTCCCTGACGGCAGCAACGCCACCAATCCCTCGCTGTCGCAGGTTAAAGAACGCCTCGGTGTCTGACCGGCAGGACGCATCTGACCCCCGTACCGGCCCGGTTCGGGGGTTTTTGCATCCCGGAACCAGGCATCCGGGACCTTGGGCCGCCCTGCAAAAAGGCGGCAATGGCCGCCATTCGGACGGACTTTGCGGGGTTCGACACATCTGTTCCTAAGATGAGGACAGGGGCGCCCGGACAGAGGCGCCCAGGTTCGTGCGGAAAGGAACTGCCCCCAGCATGGTTCATAAGGTCAAGGCCGTTGTGGCCAAAGAGAAGAACGCCCCGGTCAGCATCGAGACCATCCTCGTGCCGGACCCGGGCCCGGGCGAGGCCCTGGTCGACATCCTCACATGCGGCGTCTGCCACACCGA